>NZ_CP051154.1:2400000-3600000 GCF_012317045.1 Leifsonia sp. PS1209
TGACCGCTTCCGCCGCCGCTGACCAGGCCGACCTTGCCCTGCACAGGACCGTCGGCCCTGGACACGAAACGCGGGTCGTGGGACACCTTCACGATGTCCGAGTGAGCTCGGGCGAATCCGTCGAGGGATTCGTCCACGACGTCGGGTACGCCGTTGATGAGCTTCTTCATCGAAACCCTTTCCACTGCTGTCAGTGCGTCGCCGCTATCCATTCCTCGAGCTTCGCGGCCGCAGCCCCGGAGTCGATCGCTTCGGCGGCGATCGCCATTTGCGAACGGAACCGATCCAGGATGGCTTCCTGAACCCTCGACGGGTCGGACGCGAGCTCGTATGCCACGAGCCCTGCCGCCGCGTTGAGCAACACGATGTCGCGCACGGGGCCTGTCTCGCCCGCCAGCACGGCACGTACGACGCCGGCGTTGTACGCGGCGTCCTTTCCGAGCAGATCGCTCATCTTCGCGCGCGGGATGCCCAGATCGCGCGGATCGATGTCGTGCTCGGTGACGAGGCCCCTGGAGACCTCCCAGACATGGCTGTGGCCGGTGGTCGACAGCTCGTCGAGGCCATCGTCACCGCGGAAGACCAGCGCCGTCGCCCCTCTGGTCTGGAAGACGCCGACGAACAGCGGAACCCGGTCGAGCGTCGCGACGCCGACGGCGGACGCTTCCGGCCTGGCCGGGTTGCAGAGCGGGCCGAGGTAGTTGAAGACGGTGGGGACGCCGAGCTGAGCGCGCACGGGCGCCGCATTGGCGAATCCGGGGTGGAAGGCGCTCGCGAAGGCGAAGGTGATCCCTGCGCGTTCGAGCACCTCGGCGACCTTCTCCGCGGGAAGCGTGAGGTCGATCCCGAGCGCCGCGAGCACGTCGGACGACCCGGAGGACGAGCTGGCCGCCCTGTTCCCGTGCTTGATCACCGGCACCCCGGCCGCGGCGGCGACGATGGATGCGGTGGTCGACACGTTCACGGTGCCGAATCTGTCGCCTCCCGTACCGACGATGTCAAGAGCCATCGGGTCGACGGGGAGGGCGACCGCGTGGTCGAGGATCGCATCCCGGAACCCGACGATCTCGTCGACGGTCTCGCCTTTCGCACGCAGCGCGATGAGGAATCCGGCGACCTGGGCCTCCGTCGCCTCGCCGGTCATGACCTGGTCCATCGCCCACGCCGCGTCCGCCACACTGAGGTCTTCTCCGGCGAGAAGCGTGGTGAGCACGGACGACCAGGACTGCATTTCCGACATGTACCGATCCTACTGAGCGGGCGACCAGGTGCGACAACCCGCGTGGAACCGGCGAATTTAGGGCATCCTAACCAAATTTAACCCCCATTCCGGCCTGTCGGATGAGAAAACCACGGCTTCTTTTCAGCCATAATGGTTACCGTGACGAGCACCTCAATATCTCCTACGGCGAGTGCGCCTACGATCAACCGGCCCAATGTCGTGGCCGTCGGCACCATTGTCTGGCTGGGCAGTGAGGTCATGTTCTTCGCGGGCTTGTTCGCGATCTACTTCACCCTCAAGTCCACGTCTCCCGACCTGTGGGCGGCCGAGACGGCGCACCTCAACATCCCGTACTCGCTGACGAACACGATCATCCTGGTCGCCAGTTCGTTCACCTGCCAGTTCGGCGTGTTCGCGGCGGAGCGCCTGCAGCCGCGTGCCACCGGCTGGAGCCCGGTCAAGTGGGGCATGGTCGAGTGGTTCACGCTGTCGTACGCGCTCGGCGCGATCTTCGTCTCCGGGCAGATCCTCGAGTACGCGACGCTCGTCTCCGAGGGCATCTCCCTCAGCTCCAATGCATACGGGTCGGCGTTCTACCTGACCACCGGCTTCCACGGTCTCCACGTCACGGGCGGCCTCATCGCGTTCCTCCTCGTCATCGGCCGCGCGTTCGCGGTCAAGACCTTCGGCCACAAGGAGGCGACGAGCGCCATCGTCGTCTCGTACTACTGGCACTTCGTCGACGTCGTGTGGATCGGACTGTTCGCGGTCATCTACATCATCAGATAGAACAACAGGAGCTGACCCCACCACCATGCGTCCGAATATCCGTACCAAGACGAAGACAGTCCGCAAGGGCGGCCGTCGTCATCCCCTCGCCACCGTCGCGCTGATCGCCGTCGGCCTCGGCCTCACCGGAGGCGCGTACGCGGCGTTCAACACGACCACCGCCTCCGCAGAGACCCAGCAGGTCCAGGCAGCGTCCCAGGACACGGTCGACCAGGGCAAGAAGCTCTTCCAGTCGAACTGCGCCACCTGCCACGGCCTCGACGCCCAGGGAACGGTCAACGCCCCGAGCCTCATCGGCGTCGGTGCGGCCTCCGTCGACTTCCAGGTCGGCACCGGCCGCATGCCGATGCAGATGCAGGGCCCGCAGGCCCCGGAGAAGCCGGTCCAGTTCACCGACGAGCAGGTCAAGCAGCTCGCGGCGTACGTCGCCTCCCTCGCTCCCGGCCCGTCCATCCCGGAGCAGAAGTACCTCGATGGCAAGGGCGACGCCGCGAACGGCGCCGAGCTCTTCCGCATCAACTGCGCGATGTGCCACAACGTGGCCGGCGCCGGTGGTGCACTCACCGAGGGCAAGTACGCTCCCCCGCTCACCGGCGTGAGCGCCCAGCACATCTACGAGGCCATGGTCACCGGTCCGCAGAACATGCCCGTGTTCAACGACCTCAACATCACGCCCCAGGGCAAGGCCGACATCATCACGTACCTCAAGTACATCCAGAACAACCCGTCGCCCGGCGGCTTCGAGCTCGGTTCGCTCGGCCCGGTCGCGGAGGGTCTCTTCCTCTGGATCTTCGGACTCGGCGCCATCGTCGCGCTGACCGTCTGGATCACGGCGAAGTCGAACTAGCCGGTACTCGGGACATGTCACAGCGTAAGAAGGAGAACAATGGCACACGACGATAACAGCGGTCACGAGCTGACCTCTGCCAGTTCGTCAGCCGTCGACGTGCACAGGACGGGCGACCCGGGAACGGCGCTGATCATCCGCGACGAGCTGGAGAACCCCGGCTTCCCGCCGCACCGGCCACGCGTCACCGACCTCGACCCGAAGAAGGAGCGTCGGGCAGAGCGGACCGTCTACACGCTGTTCTACCTGTCGATCGTCGGAAGCGTCTGGGCCGTCGCGGCATACATGGCCTTCCCGATCAACGACAACGACCCGGGCTCCGTCCGTCTGAACAACCTGTTCATCGGTGTCGGGATCGCGCTCGCCCTCCTCGCCATCGGTATCGGCGCCGTGCACTGGGGCAAGGCCCTCATGCACGAGAAGGAGGGCGTCGACCTCCGTCACCCGGTCCGTGGATCGGAGACCACAACCGAGCGCGCGGCCGAGATCTTCCGCCAGGCAGACGAGGAGTCCGGCTTCAGCCGTCGCGTCCTCGTCCGCAACAGCCTGATCGGCGCGCTCATCGCCTTCCCGCTCCCCGCCGTCGTGCTCTTCCGCGGACTCGCTCCGATGAACGAAGACCCGGTGGAGCTGCTCTCGCAGACGATGTGGGCCAAGGGCACGCGCCTCACCCGCGACCCGTCCGGCACGCCGATCAAAGCGTCCGACGTCACGCTCGGCAGCGCCTTCCACGTCATCCCCGAGGGGCTGAACGAGAAGGAGAACCGTCTCGAGGAGAAGGCAAAGGCCGCTGTCCTCCTCATGCGCCTCAAGCCCGAAGACCTCCACGTCTCCAAGGGCCGCGAGGACTGGAACTACGACGGAATCGTCGCGTACTCCAAGATCTGCACGCACGTCGGGTGCCCCGTCGCACTCTACGAGCAGCAGACCCACCACCTTCTGTGCCCGTGCCACCAGTCGCAGTTCGACATCACGCACGAGGCCGAGGTGATCTTCGGCCCGGCCAAGCGTCCGCTGCCGCAGCTGCCGATCACCGTGGACGCCGATGGCTATCTGGTCGCTCGCAGCGACTTCACCGAGCCTGTCGGCCCGAGCTTCTGGGAGCGTCATTGAGCACCACGACCGCCGCACCTGCCGCGGCACAAGCACCGGCCAAGAAGGGCGGGTTCACGGCAGCAGCCGCGAACTACCTGGAAGACCGCACCAGCATCTCGGGCGCCGTCAAGGAGTTCGGTCGCAAGATCTTCCCCGACCACTGGTCCTTCCTCCTCGGTGAGGTCGCCCTCTACTCGTTCATCGTCATCCTGCTCTCCGGAACGTTCCTGACGTTCTTCTTCCAGGCGTCGATGGCCGAGGTCGTCTACCACGGCTCGTACGTCCCGCTGAAGGGCGTCGAGATGTCGGCCGCGATGTCGAGCACGCTCAACATCTCGTTCGAGATCCGCGGTGGACTGCTCATGCGCCAGATCCACCACTGGGCTGCTCTGCTCTTCGTCGCCGCCATCGGCCTGCACATGCTCCGCATCTTCTTCACGGGTGCGTTCCGCAAGCCGCGCGAGCTCAACTGGGTGATCGGCTTCGTGCTCTTCATCCTCGCGATGGCAGAGGGCTTCACCGGATATTCGCTCCCCGACGACCTGCTCTCGGGCAACGGCCTCCGCATCATCGACGGTCTGATCAAGGGTCTCCCCGTGGTCGGCACCTGGATCTCATTCCTCCTCTTCGGCGGCGAGTTCCCCGGTACGGCGATCGTCGGACGTCTGTACACGCTGCACATCCTGCTGCTGCCTGCGCTGGTGCTCGCGTTCATCGCGCTGCACCTGATGTTCGTGGTCATCCACAAGCACACCCAGTACGCGGCTCCCGGCCGCACGCAGGGCAACGTGGTCGGCTACCCGGTCCTCCCGGTCTACGCGGCCAAGGCCGGCGGATTCTTCTTCATCGTGTTCGGTGTCGTCGCCCTCATGGCGTCGTTCTTCACCATCAACCCGATCTGGAACTACGGCCCGTACGACCCGTCACCGGTCTCCGCGGGAACGCAGCCCGACTGGTACATCGGCTTCGCCGACGGCGCTCTGCGCCTGGTGCCACCGGGCTGGGAATTCGTCTGGCTGGACCGCACCTGGTCGTTCAACATCATCGTGCCCGTCGCGATCCTGGGTCTGTTCATCGTGACCGTCCTGATCTACCCCTTCATCGAGGCGTGGATCACGGGCGACAAGCGTGAGCACCACATCCTGGACCGTCCGCGCAACGCAGCCACCCGCACCGCCATCGGCGCGGCCGGTGTCACGTTCTACGCGGTCTTCTGGGCCGCGGCCAGCTCGGACATCATCGCGACGCACTTCAAGCTCACGATGGAGGGCGTCATCCACGCCCTGCAGGCCCTCCTCATCCTCGGCCCGATCATCGCCTACTTCGTTACGAAGCGCGTCTGCCTCGCGCTGCAGAAGAAGGACCGCTCGATCGCGCTGCACGGCTACGAGTCCGGCCGCATCGTCAAGCTCCCCGGTGGCGAGTTCATCGAGGTGCACGAGCAGCTCGACGAGTACGAGCTGTGGCGCCTGGTCAGCTTCGAGAGCTACGAGCCGCTGATGATCCGCCCGAACAGCAAGGGCAAGATCACCGTCGGCAACCGGATGCGCGCAAGCATGTCCCGCTGGTTCTTCGAGGACAGGATCGTCCCGCCCACCAAGGGCGAGCTCGAGTCCGGCCACGGACACCACTGAGCCGCACCAGCTCCACCGACGTGAAAGCGCCGGCCGCGATCTTCGCGCCGGCGCTTTCGCGCATCCAGACGAGAGGCCGAGAATGAGCACGACCGACGGCGATCCGCTGTCCCGGCTGGCGGGCTGGCTGCGCTGTACGGTCTGCGCGGAGCCGCTGGAGCCCGCTGGACGCCTCAGGCTCGCCTGCGTGCGTGCTCATAGCTTCGACGTGAACAAACGCGGCTACGTGACGCTCCTGCCCGCGGGAACCAAGGTGCAGGGCGACAGTGCCGCCATGCTCGACGCCCGGGATGCGGTGCTCGAGAACGACACGTACGCCGCGGTCGCCGCGGCGGTGGCGCGCGCGTCGATCGGCCCCCGCATCCTCGACGCCGGAGCGGGCACCGGCTACTACCTCCGGGCAGCGCTGGCCGAGCATCCGGAGGCGCGCGGTCTCGCGATGGATCTCTCCCCCGCCGCCGTCGCTCGCGCCGCCCGCAGCTCCGACCGGATCGACGGACTGGTCGCCGACACCTGGCAGCCGCTCCCGGTGCGCACCGGCGCGGCCGACACGGTGCTCGACGTGTTCGCCCCGCGCAACCTGCCCGAGTTCCACCGGGTGCTCCGGCCGGGCGGCACGCTCGTCGTCGTGGTGCCCCGGGCCGATCACCTGGCCGAGCTGCGCGCCACCGGCGCCATGCTCGACGTTCCCGCCGACAAGGCGGACGACCTGATCGCGTCCGCGGAGCCCCTGTTCGCCCTCCAGACGCGCGAACACGTGGCCCAGGCCCTGACACTCGACGACGCTCTGCGCGCGGCGCTGGTCGGCATGGGACCCTCCGCACACCACGGGAGCGCTTCCCCCGTCGAGGACGTGGAGACGGCGACCCTCTCCGTCGACGTCCTCCGCTTCACGCGACGCTAGCCGCCGCTAGCTGCCGCTAGCTGCCGCTTGCCCGGCGGCGCTCGACGCGCTGCCGGTCGGCGTCGTGCGCATCCCGGAGTGCGGCGATGGTGCGCGCCGTCGTGCGTTCCCCCGGGTTCACCACCGCGACCCAGCCGTATGCGCCGTACAGCGGATGCGGCAGGAACACGTCGGTCTCGCCGTAGTCGACCGTCTCGGCGTCGATGTCCTCCGGCGCGGAACCAACGAGCTCGGTGAACAGGCGCGGCCCCGTATGGATGTTCAGCCTCCACCGGTCAGGATCGGACAGCCGGGAGGCGGTGTCGTCCGGGTAGTCCTTCGTGACGATGGTGGCGTACGGCTGCCTGTTCTGCGGCACCGCGCCATCCGGGGCGTAGTAGAAGAAGTAATCGCCCCAGGACAGCTCCGGATGCTCGCTGCCCGGTTGCGGCGCCAGCTCCAGCACCCCGGGCAGACTCCGGAGTTCGGTGAGGATCAGGTCCATGCTCATGCTCCCAGTCTCGCGCGTCCCTCCGGGAACGCGAAAGCGCCGCACCCCGAACGGGATGCGGCGCTCCGTGCGTGCCGGCGCGTGCCGATGAATCAGCGCGCGAAGTATCCGCGGTAGTACTCGTAAGTCCAGCCGACGATGCAGATCAGCGCGAAGGCCACACCGATGAAGCAGATCCAGAAGCCGACCGCGAGGCCGAGCATCACGAGACCGGCGCCGAAGGCGAGGGCCACCGGCCACCAGCTCCACGGGCTGAAGTGCCCGAGCTCCGGGTCGCCGTCGTCGATGTTGGCGTCGAGGCGGTCCTCCGGGAGCTCGCCGCCCTGCGAGGCGTGCGAGCGGCCGACGTAGAAGGCGATGAAGGCAGCCAGGATCGCGCTCAGCAGCAGCGCGACGGTGCCGACCCACTCGACCTTCATGTGCATCGGGTCGAGCAGGCTCCACACCGTGTACACGATGGCGGAGAGCAGGAAGAAGATCGACAGAATCCAGAAGAGGATCGCGTTGGCTCTCATGGGTTACTTCACCTCGTTGTTCGCGATGTCGAGCACGGGGGCGTCAGGGGCGTCCTTCGCACCGCCGACACCGATCGGGATGCCGGCCTCCGGGTGGTTCAGGTCGAACGCGGGAGACTCCGAACGGATGCGCGGGATCGACGTGAAGTTGTGGCGGGGCGGCGGGCAGCTGGTGGCCCACTCGAGCGAGCGGCCGTAGCCCCACGGGTCGTTGACCGTGACCTTGGGAGCGTTGCGCGCCGTGAGGTACACGTTCACGAAGAACGGGATCATCGAGACCGCCAGGATTCCGGCGCCGATGGACGACAGCTGGTTCATCCAGGTGAAGCCGTCGGACGGCAGGTAGGTGGCGTACCGACGCGGCATGCCGACGACACCCAGCCAGTGCTGCACGAGGAACGTGGTGTGGAAGCCGATGAACAGCAGCCAGAAGTGCCACTTGCCGAGGCGGTCGTTGAGCATCTTGCCCGTCCACTTCGGCCACCAGAAGTAGAAGCCGGCGAACATCGCGAACACGACGGTGCCGAAGACCACGTAGTGGAAGTGGGCGACGACGAAGTACGTGTCGGACACGTGGAAGTCGAGCGGCGGGGAGGCCAGGATGACGCCCGTCAGACCACCGAAGGTGAAGGTGATCAGGAAGCCGATCGACCACAGCATCGGAGACTCGAACGTGAGCGAGCCGCGCCACATGGTGCCGATCCAGTTGAAGATCTTCACACCGGTCGGGACGGCGATGAGCATCGTCATCAGCGAGAACCAGGGCAGCAGGACCGAGCCGGTCACGTACATGTGGTGCGCCCACACGGTGACGGAGAGCGCAGCGATGGCGATCGTCGCGTAGATGAGGGTCTTGTATCCGAAGATCGGCTTGCGGCTGAACACCGGGAAGATCTCGGACACGATGCCGAAGAACGGCAGCGCGATGATGTAGACCTCCGGGTGACCGAAGAACCAGAACAGGTGCTGCCAGAGCAGGGCTCCGCCGTTGGCCGCGTCGTAGATGTGCGCGTCGAAGACACGGTCGGCCGCGAGGGCGAACATGGCGGCGGCGAGCACCGGGAAGGCCATCAGCACGAGGATCGAGGTGACCAGCGTGTTCCAGGTGAAGATCGGCATGCGGAACATGGTCATGCCGGGGGCGCGCATCGTGATGATGGTGGTGATGAAGTTCACCGCGCCGAGGATCGTTCCGAAACCGGACAGACCGAGGCCGACCACCCACAAGTTGCCGCCGACGCCTGGTGAGAACGTGGTACTCGATAGTGGCGCATATGCGAACCAGCCGAACGATGCCGCACCCTGCGGGGTGAGGAAGCCGGCGACCGCGATCAGCGATCCGAAGGAGTAGAACCAGTACGCCAAGGCGTTCAGACGCGGGAACGCGACGTCAGGAGCACCGATCTGCAGCGGCATGAGCACGTTGGCGAAGCCGGCGAACAGCGGCGTCGCGAACATGAGCAGCATGATCGTGCCGTGCATGGTGAAGAGCTGGTTGTACTGCTCCTTGGTCTGCACGACCTCCAGTCCGGGCTCGAACAGCTGAGCACGGATGATGAGCGCCATCACACCGCCGATGAGGAAGTAGATGAACGACGAGATCAGGTACATGTACCCGATCGTCTTGTGGTCGGTCGACGTGATGTAGTTCACGAGGATGTTGCCCTTGCGCTCCACCTGGTTGGCGCCGAGGGCCGGATTGGCCTTCGGTGCCGGCGCCGTGGTGGCCGCTGGGGCCGGTGCTGTCGTCGTCATTCGTGGATGCCCTACTCGTTACCCTTGGGAGCGCCCGTTCCGGGCAGGTTCTGATTACGGTCGTACTCGGAGCCCAGCTGGCCCTCGAAGCCCTTGTCGCGGAGGCTCTTGATGTGGGCGTCGTACACGTCCTGCGGAACGATCTTCACGTTGAAGAGCATCGCAGAGTGGTACTCGCCGCAGAGCTCGGCGCACTTTCCGACGAAGGTGCCGGTGCGGCCGGTCGTCTCGAAGTACATGTAGTTGGTCTTGCCCGGGATGATGTCTTTCTTGTAGAGCATCGCGGGGACCCAGAACGAGTGGATCACGTCGCGCGAGTCGAGCTGGATCGTGATCTTCTTGCCCTCGGGCAGGTACAGGGTGGGGATCTCGCCCTCCTGCACGGAACCGGGGGTGGCGCTCGCGTCGTCCGGCTGCACCTGGATGCCCGGGTCGTAGACGTTGTCGCTCACGTAGTTGAAGTCCCACGCCCACTGCTTGGCGTAGACCTGGATCTTGAGGTCCGGCTTGGCGTACGGCTGCTCGATCGCGTTCTGGTCCCTCGCCGTGAAGGCGAAGAAGCCGAGGACGAGGATCAGCGGCACGATCGTGTAGAAGATCTCGATCGGCATGTTGTAGCGCATCTGGACCGGGAGACCGGTCTGACCCGTACGGCGGCGGTACACGATGACCGCCCAGACGATGAGACCCCAGACGATCACGCCCACGATGAGGAGGACGATCCAGCTCGTCACCCACAGACCGCTGATGCGCTCGGTGTGGTTGGTGACGGGCTCCTTACCCTCGACGAATCCGGGAAGGAATCCGTTCAGCTGTGCCTGCGTGCATCCCGCAAGAACGACGACGAGCGTCGCTGCGATCGGGATGGCAGCCCATCGGAGACGGCGATTGTGACGCACCGGTGACCTTTCGAGTGACTCATGGACAGTTCACACGTAACTGTATTTGGCTGTATCCACCCTACTCCGCCGCACGCGCCGATTTGAACAGAAAGGGCCGCCCCGATGGGGCGGCCCTCAACCTTTTCGTGTGTTATAGCGACTCAGTGGAACGAGTCTCCACAGGCGCACGAACCGGATGCGTTGGGGTTGTCGATCGTGAAGCCCTGCTTCTGGATGGTGTCCTCGAAGTCGATGGACGCGCCATCCAGGTACGGGACGCTCATCTTGTCGACGATGACCTCAACACCGTCGAAGTCGACGGTCGCGTCGCCGTCGAGCATGCGCTCGTCGAAGTAGAGCTGGTAGATCAGGCCGGAGCATCCACCGGGCTGGACGGCGACGCGCAGACGCAGGTCGTCGCGGCCCTCCTGCTCGAGCAGGCTCCTGACCTTGCTCGCCGCGGCATCGGACAGCCCGACGCCGTGCGCCTTCGTCTCGGTCAGCGTTGTGTCGGTCATGGGACTCCTCTTACGGGTCTTGTTCGGACTTCTGGACGAAATCTGGGACGATTCTACGTCGGAAAACCGGGAAATCGCCCCGCGCATTCCGCAATCGGCGCGACTACGCCCCCGTGCGGCCGTCGAGCCGCGCGAGGAGCAGGGCCTCGGCGAGGATCGCGCGCTTGAAGACGCCGAGGTGCAGGGACTCGTTCGGGCTGTGCGCACGGGAGTCGGGGTCTTCGACGCCGGTGACCAAGATCTGCGCCTCCGGGAACTCGCGGACCAGGTCGGCGATGAACGGGATGGACCCTCCGATGCCGGTCTCGACCGCTTCCTTGCCCCAGGCGTCCGTCATCGCCCGCTTGGCCTCCGTCGCCGCCCAGCCGTTCGTGTCGACCAGGAACGCCTCCCCGGTGTCGACGTCGTCGATGGCGACGTGCGCCCCGAACGGCGCGTTGGCGCGCAGGTGGCGCTCCAGGGCCGCGTACGCATCCGCGGCCGGCTGGCCGGGAGCCACGCGCGCGCTGATCCGCACGGAGACGCTCGGCAGCAGGGTGTTGGATGCGTTGGCGACGCTCGGAGCGTCGATGCCGGTGACCGTGATGGTCGGCTGCGACCACATCCTGGACAGGATGGGGCCGGTGCCGATCGGCGTCACGCCGTCGAGCAGCGCCGCCTCCTCGCGGAACTGCTCCTCGCTGAGGGCGGGCGGCTCCGCCGCGTCCGTCCTGGCGGTGAAGCCGTCGACGGCCACGGAGCCGTTGTCGTCGTGCAGGGTGGCGAGCAGCTTGACCATGGCGAGCATCGCATCCGGTGCTGCTCCCCCGTACATGCCGGAGTGCGACGCGTGCTCGAGGGTGGAGACGGTGAGCCGGAAGGTCACATTGCCGCGCAACGACACGGTGAGCGCGGGAGTGTCGACGTCGACGTTGTCCGAGTCGGCGACCACGATCACGTCTGCTTCGAGCGCCGCCTTGTTCTGCTCCAGGAAGTTCGCGAAGGAGCGGGAGCCGAACTCCTCCTCCCCCTCGATGAACACCGCGAGGCCGAGGTCGAAGTCGTTCCCGAGCGCATCCACCAGCGCCCGCACGCTCGCGACGTGCGCCATCACGCCCGCCTTGTCGTCCGCCGCCCCGCGGCCGTACATCCGGTCCCCGCGCACGGTCGGCTCGAACGGCGGCGTGTTCCAGTCCTCGTCCTTGCCCTGCGGCTGCACGTCGTGGTGGGCGTAGAGCAGCACGGTCGGGCGGCCGTTCTTCGCCGCCCGGGTGGCGAGCACGGCGGGCTGGCCGGACTCCTCGCCGTCTCCGATCGGCGCGCGCTTGATCTCGACGCTCTCGAACGCCCCCGTGTCGCGCAGCAGCGTCGCGACGGCGTCGGCGCTGGCCGCGACGTTCGCCGGGTCGAACGCCGACCAGGACACCGACGGGATGCGCACGAGCGCCGCCAGGTCGGCGACGGTCGACGGCAGGGCGGCCTCCACGCTGGAGCGCACCGCCTCCTCCGCTGCTGTGGGTTCGGTGGGCGGGGTCTGCTGTCCGTTCGTCATGACGGTAATCTTAAGCGGACCCCACTATCGAAGGCTTGACGTTGGCAAAACGAGAGAACCCGCAGGCGACCAAGGCAGAAGCCCCGGCCGTCGAGACCGCAGAAGAGACGGAAGAGCGTCTGAGGCAGGGCAAGGGCGCCCCGACCCCGACCCGCCGTGAGCAGGAGGCCGCCCGCAAGCGCCCCCTGGTGCCCGAGGACCGCAAGGAGGCCGCCCGCCAGGCCCGCGCGAAGACCGCCGAGGCCCGCGAGAAGGCGCGCGTCGGCATGGCCGCCGGCGACGACCGCTACCTCACCGCGCGCGACCGCGGCCCGCAGCGACGCTACGTGCGCGACTACGTGGATGCGCGTTTCAGCATCGGCGAATACCTCATCCCGGTCATGCTGCTCGTGATCGTGCTCTCCTTCCTTCCCGGGTACTTCCAGGTCTACGGCCTGCTCGCGCTCTGGGCGTTCTTCGCCATCGCCGTGATCGACTGCTTCGTGCTCGGCATGCTGGTGCGCAAGCGCCTGCGCGAGAAGTTCGGAGAGAGCAAGGTCGAGCGCGGCGTGCGCTGGTACGCGGCCATGCGTGCTCTGCAGCTGCGCGTCATGCGCCTGCCGAAGCCGCAGGTCAAGCGCGGCCAGTACCCCAGCTGACCGTGACGATCGTCGCAGCGGCGGACGGCTCCGCACTGGGCAATCCGGGTCCGGCAGGGTGGGCGTGGTACGTCGACGACACCACCTGGGCGGCCGGCGGATGGCCGCACGGCACGAACAACCAGGGCGAGCTGATGGCCGTGATCGACCTGCTCGACTCCACGGCGCACCTCGACGAAGACCTGCGCATCCTGTGCGACAGCCAGTACGTCATCAACGCCGTCACCAAGTGGATGCCCGGCTGGAAGCGGAAGGGCTGGCGCAAGGCCGACGGCTCCCCCGTGCTCAACCGCGAACTGCTGGAGCGGCTGGACCGCGCTGTGCAGGGTCGCCGGTACACCTTCGAGTGGGTCAAGGGCCACGCCGGTCACGCGCTGAACGAGGCGGCCGACGTGCGCGCCCGCGCGGTCGCGACGGCGTACCAGAAGGGCGACCCCATCCCAATCGGACCGGGCTGGCCCGGCCGTTCGCGCACGGACGAGGCGACGGGAGAGGTCATCGAGGCGACCGGGACCGGCGGCCCGGCTCAGGAGAGCGTCGAGCTCGACCTGTTCGCCGACCTGGCGCCCGCGGAGACCGACGCAGAAGTCGTCGCCCGGCTGGAGCAGGAACTGCTCGATCCGGCCGTGCGCGCGGACGCCTCGCGCGTCGCGGCACTGCTGCACCCCGACTTCGAGGAGATCGGCCGCTCCGGACGCCTCTGGGGACGCGATGCCATCGTGCAGGAGCTGTCGGCGGAGACCGACGAAGCCGCAGCGGGTTTCGAGCTGCTCGGCACCGAGGCGCTCTCCCCCGAGATCATCCTGCTCACCGCCCGCACCGTGGATGCGCGTGGCAGCTCGCTGCGCAGCTCGCTGTGGCTGCGGGTCAACGGCCGCTGGCGGCTACGCTTCCACCAGGGGACGCCGGAGGCGGAGTAGCCCGCGGTTGATCTGCCTCGCCCACAGCGGACCGAAGTAGAGGAACGCGGTGTATCCCTGCACCAGGGTGGCGCCGGAATCCAGTCGCGCCTGCACGTCGGCGGCGGACTCGACGCCGCCCACCGAGATGACGCACAGGTCGGCCGGGACGTTCGCGCGGATCAGCCGGAGGACTTCGAGCGACCGGTCGGCGAGCGGGGCGCCGGAGAGGCCTCCCGCTCCCGCGGCCTCGACGACGGCCGGATCGGTGAGCAGACCCTCGCGCGAGATGGTCGTGTTGGTGGCGATGATGCCGGCCAGGCCCAGCTCGACGACCAGGCCGGCGATCTTCACGACCTGCTCGTCGGTGAGGTCCGGCGCGATCTTGACCAGCAGCGGCTTCTGCCCCGCCACCTCCTTCACGGCCGCGAGCAGCGGGGAGAGGAGCTCCAACTCCTGCAGTCCGCGGAGGCCGGGCGTGTTGGGTGAGCTGACGTTGACGACGAGGTAGTCGGCGACCGGAGAGAGTGCGCGGGCGCTGGTCAGGTAGTCCGCGGTCGCATCCTCGACGGCGACGACCCTGCTCTTGCCGATGTTCACGCCGAGCACCGGGCGGCGGCTGCTGCGCACGACGCCGAGCAGACGGTTGGCCGCGACGGCGGCGCCCTGGTTGTTGAAGCCCATCCTGTTGATGACGGCGCGGTCCGGGATCAGACGGAACAGGCGCGGCTTGTCGTTGCCCGGCTGCGCGATGGCGGTGATGGTGCCCACCTCGACGTGGCCGAAGCCCAGCTGACCGAGACCGATCACGGCCTCGCCGTTCTTGTCGAACCCGGCGGCGACGCCGAACGGCGAGTCGAACCGCAGTCCGAGCGCCTCGACGGCGAGCGACGGGTCCGGCGCGGTGAACCGGCGCACGAGGCGGCCGAGACCGAGCACAGGGAGGGCTCGGATGACCAGGAACGCCAGGTGGTGCGCGCGTTCGGGATCGAGCTTCGACAGGACGAGGGAGAAGAGTGTGCGATACATGCCTGTACGAGGATACCGGGCGTGGGTCAGGCTGTGCCCGCCTGCGCATCCACCGGTGCGCCGTGGTGCTCGATGCGCAGCTGCTGGATGGCGTCGTCGAAGTCGTCGAGGGAGTCGAAGCCCTGGTAGACGCTCGCGAACCGCAGATAGGCGACCTCGTCCAGCTCGCGGAGCGGAGGGAGGATTGCGAGACCGATGTCGTTCGCCTCGATCTGCGACGCACCGGTGGAGCGGATGGTCTCCTCCACCTTCTGCGCCAGCACGGCGAGGTCGGAGTCCGTCACCGGACGGCCCTGGCACGCCTTGCGGACGCCCAGCACGATCTTCTCCCTGCTGAACGGCTCGGCGACCCCGCTGCGCTTGATCACGCTGAGGCTCGCCGTCTCCGTGGTGGAGAAGCGACGGCCGCACTCCGGGCACTGCCGGCGCCGACGGATCGAGAGGCCGTCGTCGCTCGTGCGGGAGTCGATGACACGGGAATCCGGGTGGCGGCAGAAAGGGCAGAACATGGTGACACCGATTCTACCGTCCGGCAGACCCCATCCGGGGGATGCTGCGGTGCTCTAGAGGAAACGCGCGGTCACGGCCTCGCCGTGGGCGGGCAGATCCTCGGCGCCGGACAGGGCGACGATGCGGTCGGCGACCTGCTGTAGGGCAGGCCGGTCGTAGCGGATGACCTGCTGCGGGCGCAGGAACGAGTACGCACCGAGTCCGGACGAGAAGCGCGCCTGTCCGCCGGTGGGCAGCACGTGGTTGGAGCCGGCGAGGTAGTCGCCGAGGCTCACCGGGGAGTGCGGGCCGAGGAAGATGGCGCCGGCGCTCTCGATCGTGGCGAGCACCGCATCCGGGTTCTCGGTCTGGATCTCCAGGTGCTCAGGACCGTATGCGTTGCTGAAGGCAGCGGCGGCGGCGAGGTCGTCGACCAGCACGATGGCCGACTGCTGGCCGGACAGCGCTGTGCGCACGCGCTCGGTGTGCTTGGTGGCGGCCGCGACGGTCTCCAGCTCAGCGGCGACGCGGTCGGCGAACGCCGGGCTGTCGGTGACGAGCACGGACGCTGCCGCCTCGTCGTGCTCCGCCTGGCTGACCAAGTCGGCCGCGACGAACCGCGCATCCGCCGTGTCGTCGGCGATGACCAGGATCTCGGTCGTGCCCGCCTCGGAGTCGATGCCGGTCTGGCCGCGGACGACGCGCTTGGCGGCGGCGACGTAGATGTTCCCGGGTCCGGTGATCACCTGCACGGGATCGAGCCCGATGTCTTCGACACCCCACGCGAGCGCGCCGATCGCGCCTGCTCCGCCCATCGCGTACACCTCGTCGATGCCGAGCAGCCCTGCTGCGCCGAGGATGGCCGGGTGCACCGCGCCCCCGAACTCGCGCTGCGGTGGACTGGCCAGGGCGATGGATGCGACGCCTGCGACCTGCGCAGGAACCGCGTTCATCACGACGCTCGACGGGTAGACGGCCTTGCCGCCCGGAACGTAGAGCCCTGCGCGCTCGACCGGCTGCCAGCGCTGAACCACCGTTGCTCCCGGTCCGATGCGGGTCTCCGCGGCCGGGGGCACCTGTGCTGCCGTCGCCTCGCGCACGCGGGCGATGGCCTCTTCGAGCGCCTCCCGGACGTCGGCGGGAAGGTTCTCGACCGCGCGGTCGATGTCCTCCTGCGGCACCCTGATCGACGCCGGCGCTCCCCCGTCGAACCGCTCCGCCTGGGCGGCGAGGGCGGAGGAACCATGCGCCTTCACGTCGTCGATCAGACCGGAGGCGACGTCGAGTGCGACGGACACATCCACGACGGGACGGGGCACGAGGCGCTGGAACGCGGCACGGGTAGGCTGGATTCCGCGGAGATCAATGGTGTGCATCATGACCAGACAAGACTATCCGCAACCCGGAATACCCAGGAGCCCACCCGTGCTTGTTGTATACGTATGAATAGTTCGCCGCAGTCTCAGAACCCGACGCCCGAGCAGGCACCGCGGCCGTCCGACCGCATCGAGCCGGATGTCACGCCCGACCTGACCGCGTTCCGCCAGTCGTTCCGCCGGCACGCGGCGGGCGTCGCCATCATCACCGCTCTCGCACAGGACGGCACCCCAGTCGGCTTCACGGCCACCTCGCTGGCGTCGCTGGCCGCCGTGCCGCCGCTGGCGACGTTCAACATCGCCCGCTCGGCATCGAGCTGGCCGGCCATCTCCGAGACCGACCGCGTGGTCATCCACATGCTCGGCGTGCGCAACCGTGCCGTGGCCGAGAAGCTCGCGGGCGACAACGCGCTCCGCTTCGACGGCGACCACTGGTACCCGGGCCCGCACGGCCTCCCCATCATCAAAGACGTGACCAGCTGGATGGTCGGCCGCATCGTCGAGCGCGTCTCCGTGCACAACAACGCGGTCGTGGTCGTCCAGATCGAGGACGGCGAGGTCGGAGACGACGACGCCGCCCTGCTCTACCACGAGCGCCGCTACCTCACCCCCGGCGAAACCGCCTGACCGGCCGCTAGACGAGGCAGTTGGGGCCGAGGAGGCCCTTCAGCTCGCCGTAGAGGTCGGCGCTGATGGTGACCGGCTTGGGGACCTCGAAGACGCGCGCGACCTGGCCCTTCACGAGGCGCAGGCGCACCTCGTTGTCGCCCGGGTGCCTGGCGAGCACCTCGGCGAGGGTGGTGACCGTGTCCGTCGTGGCCCGCTGATCCGGCATCGTGATCATGAGGGGCCCCGTGCCGACGCTCTGACCGAGATCGGGCGTCATCAGGCTGAACGCGTGCAGGTTCATCCCGTCGTCGCGGAGGCTGACCCTGCCGCGCACCACGACGATCGCGTCGCCCTGCAGCATCGGCGAGAACTCCTGGTACGCCTTGCCCATGAACATCACGGTCAGCTCGCCGCCGAAGTCCTCGACCTGGATCATCCCGTACTGGTTGCCGGAGGCCTTCGCCACGCGGTGCTGCACGCTCGTGACGAGACCGGCGATCGTGACCGTCTCGCCGTCCTGGATGTTGTCGGAGCCGACGAGGTCGGCGATCGACGTGCTCGCCAGCTTGGCAAGCGGCAGTTCCAGCCCGGCCAGTGGATGGTCGGAGACGTACAGCCCGAGCATGTCGCGCTCGAACGCCAGCTTGTCGCGCTTGCCCCACTCCGGCCGATCCGGGATGTGGTGCTGCGACGCCGTCTGCTCGTCCTCGCCCCAGAGGCTGTCGAAGTCGAAGCCGACATCGCCGTTCGCCTCGTTGCGCTTGATCTTCACCGCGGACTCGACCGCGTCCTCGTGCACCTCGACGAGCGCGCGCCTGGTGTGGCCGAGCGAGTCGAACGCGCCGGCCTTGATCAGCGACTCCACCGTGCGCTTGTTGGCCGCGTGGATCGGCACCTTGGTGAGGAAGTCGTGGAAGGAGTCGAACCTGCCCTTGGTCTCACGCGCCTCCCGCACGCCCTCGACGACGTTCGCGCCCACGTTGCGCACGGCGCCCATCCCGAAGCGGATGTCGGTGCCGACGGCGGCGAAGTAGAGGTTGGACTCGTTGACGTCCGGCGGGAGCACCTTGATGCCCATACGGCGGCACTCGTTGAGGTAGAGCGCCATCTTGTCTTTGGAGTCTCCGACGCTCGTCAGCAGCGCGGCCATGTACTCGGCCGGGTAGTGGGCCTTGAGGTAGGCGGTCCAGTACGAGATGACGCCGTACGCGGCGGAGTGCGCTTTGTTGAACGCGTAGTCGGAGAAAGGGAGCAGGATCTCCCAGAGCTTGTTGACCGCATCCATCGAGAACCCGTTGTCGCGCATACCGCCCGCGAAGCCCTCGAACTGCTTGTCCAGCTCCGACTTCTTCTTCTTGCCCATCGCGCGGCGCAGGATGTCCGCCTGGCCGAGCGAGAAGCCGGCGACCTTCTGTGCGATCGCCATCACCTGTTCCTGGTAGATGATGAGGCCGTAGCTGGTGGACAGGATCTCGGCGAGCGGTTCGGCCAGCTCGGGATGGATCGGCGTGATCTCCTGCAGACCGTTCTTGCGCAGCGCGTAGTTCGTGTGCGAGTTCGCGCCCATCGGACCAGGACGATACAGGGCGATGAGCGCCGAGATGTCCTCGAAGTTGTCCGGCTTCATCAGCCGGAGCAGGGAGCGCATCGGGCCGCCGTCGAGCTGGAACACGCCGAGCGTGTCTCCGCGGGAGAGCAGGTCGTACGCGCCGCGGTCGTCGAGCTCGAGGTCTTCGAGGACGAGCTTCTCTCCGCGGTTGGCCTCGATGTTGTCGAGGGCGTCGTTGATGATCGTGAGGTTGCGCAACCCCAGGAAGTCCATCTTGATCAGCCCGAGCGACTCGCACGCCGGATAGTCGAACTGCGTGACGATCTGGCCGTCCTGCTCGCGCTTCATGATCGGGATGATGTCGATCAGCGGGTCGGACGACATGATGACGCCCGCCGCATGCACACCCCACTGGCGCTTCAGGTTCTCCAGCCCCAGGGCCGTGTCGAAGACGGTCTTGGCCTCCGGGTCGCTCTCCACGACCGCCCGGATGTCCACCGCCTCCTTGTAGCGCGGGTGGTTCTTGTCGAAGATCCCGGTGAGCGGGATGTCCTTGCCCATCACGGGCGGCGGCATCGCCTTGGTGAGCTTGTCGCCCATCCCGAACGGGAAGCCGAGCACGCGCGAGGAGTCCTTCAGAGCCTGCTTGGCCTTGATGGTGCCGTACGTGACGATCTGGGCGACGCGCTCCTCGCCGTACTTCTCCGTGACGTACTTGATCACCTCGCCACGGCGCCGGTCGTCGAAGTCGACGTCGAAGTCGGGCATGGAGACGCGGTCGGGGTTGAGGAAGCGCTCGAAGATCAGTCCGTGGCGCAGCGGGTCGAGGTCGGTGATGCGCATGGCGTACGCCGCCATCGAGCCTGCACCGGAGCCACGGCCGGGGCCGACCCTGATGCCGTTGCGCTTCGACCAGTTGATGAAGTCGGCGACCACCAGGAAGTATCCGGGGAAGCCCATCTGCGAGATGACGCCGATCTCGTAGTCCGCCTGCTTGCGGACCTCCTCGGTGATGCCTTCGGGGTAGCGCTCGTGCAGCCCCTTCTCGACCTCCTTGACGAACCAGCTCTGCTCCGTCTCGCCCTCCGGCACCGGGAAGCGCGGCATGTAGTTGGCGGAGGTGTCGAACTTCACGTCGCAGCGCTCTGCGATGGCGAGCGTGTTGTCGCAGGCCTCGGGGTGGTCGCGGAACAGCTGACGCATCTCTTCCGCGCTCTTGAGGTAGAACTCGTCGGCGTCGAACTTGAACCGGTTGGGGTCGTCGAGCGTCGAGCCGGACTGCACGCAGAGCAGCGCGGCGTGGCTCTTCGCGTCGGCGGCGTGCGTGTAGTGCAGGTCGTTGGTGGCGACGAGCGGGATGTCCAGTTCCTTCGCCAGCCGGATGAGGTCGGCCATGATGCGGCGCTCGATGCCGAGACCGTGATCCATGATCTCGGCGAAGAAGTTCTCCTTGCCGAAGATGTCGCGGAACTCGGCGGCCGCCTTCTTCGCCTCGTCGTACTGGCCGAGCCGCAGCCTGGTCTGCACCTCGCCGGACGGGCAGCCCGTGGTGGCGATGATGCCCTTGGAGTAGCGGTTCAGCAGCTCCCTGTCCATGCGGGGCTTGAAGTAGTAGCCCTCCGTGGAGGCGAGCGACGACATCCGGAAGAGGTTGTGCATCCCCTCCGTGGTGGCCGCGAACATCGTCATGTGCGTGTACGCGCCGGAGCCGGAGACGTCGTCGCCGCCACCGTCTCCCCACCGGATGCGGGTGCGGTCGGTGCGGTGCGTGCCCGGCGTGAGGTACGCCTCCGTGCCGATGATCGGCTTGATGCCGGCCTCGGTGGCGGTGCGCCAGAAGTCGAAGGCGCCGAACATGTTGCCGTGGTCGGTGACGGCGACGGCGGGCATGCCCTGCTCGACGGCGGCGTCGACGAGCGGTTTGATGCGCGCGGCACCGTCGAGCATCGAGTACTCGCTGTGGACGTGGAGATGGACGAAGGAGTCGGTCGGCACTGTTTCTCCGGGTCGAGGTGAGGGCTTAAGACTACGTCGGACCTACGACGCGCGGAGCACGTCGAGAGCGTGTTGCAGATCCTCCGGGTATGTCGTGGTGAAGGTCACCCACTCCCCTGTCGACGGATGCTCGAACGCGAGCTGCACGGCGTGCAGCCACTGCCTGGTGAGGCCGAGCCTGGCCGACAGCGTCGGGTCTGCGCCGTACATGGCGTCGCCGACGCAGGGGTGCCGCTGGGCAGCCATGTGCACGCGGATCTGGTGGGTGCGCCCGGTCTCCAGGTGCACCTCGAGCAGGCTGGCCGACGGGAACGCCTCGATGGTCTCGTAGTGCGTCACCGACGGCTTCCCGCCGGCGACGACCGCGAACTTCCAGTCGGACTTCGGGTGGCGGCCGATCGGAGCATCCACGGTGCCGACCAGCGGATCGGGGTGACCCTGCACGACCGCGTGGTAGATCTTCACGACGGTGCGGTCGTGGAACGCCCGCTTGAGGTGCGTGTACGCCCGCTCGGACTTGGCGACCACCATCAGGCCGCTCGTGCCCGCGTCCAGCCGGTGGACGATGCCCGCCCGCTCCGCAGCACCGGAGGTGGAGATGCGGAAGCCGGCGGCGGCGAGGGCGCCGAGCACCGTCGGTCCCTCCCAGCCGGCTGCCGGATGCGCTGCGACGCCGACGGGCTTGTCGATCACGACGATGTCGTCGTCGTCGTGCACGATCGTGAGCTCGGGCACCGCGATCGGGACGATCTTCACTTCGGTCTTCGGCTGCCAGCTCACCTCGAGCCAGCTCCCGGCGGAGAGCCGGTCGGACTTGTCGACCTGGCGGCCGTCGACGCTCACGCCGCCCGCCTCGGTGATCTCGGCCGCGAAGCTGCGGGAGAAGCCGAGGAGCTTGGCGAGGCCCGCATCCACCCGGGAGCCTTCGAGGCCGTCCGGGATGGGGAAACTCCGGGATTCCATGGCTAGCCGGCTGGCTTGTCGTGCGGGTCGGGCTCCGCCTCGGCGGCGACGGCTTCCGCCTCCGCCTCCTCCTCGTCGTCCGTGCGCTTGCCGTCCAGGCCGATGCCGCGGATCGTGAGGATCAGGAACAGCACCATGCTCGACACGATGGCCACGTCGGCGAGGTTGAAGATCGCCGGCAGGAGCGGGATCTGCAGGAAGTCGACCACGTGGCCGACCCCGAAGCCCGGCTCCCGGAAGAGCCTGTCCGTCAGGTTGCCGAGCAGGCCACCGAGCAGCAGTCCGAACAGGACCGCCCAGGCCGCCGACCGGATGCGCGGGGCGTACCAGATCACGAAGCCGAGGACACCGACGCCCACGATGGAGAAGATCCAGGTGGACCCGCTGCCGATGGAGAACGCAGCTCCCGCGTTCTTGACGAAGTTGAACTGCAACAGCTGGCCGAGCACCTCGACCCGCTGACCCTCATACAGGTTCTGCACCACCAGGACCTTGGCGATCTGGTCGACGAGGTACACGACGAGCGCGACGACGCCGAGGACCGCCAAGGCCCGGATGCTGACCTTGGCGCGGGAGGTACTAGCCTCCAAAGCCGGGGAAGACCGGGGGCTGCTGGCCCTGGTCCTGGCCGCTGGCGTTGTCGCCTGCGTTGGCGGAGACCGGGGCGGGGACCGCACCGGAGTTGACGTTGGCCGACGCGTCCTGCGAACCGGTGCGCGGCGCTGCGTAGCTGCCCGTGCCGGAGACCGACGAGCTCTCGAGGTCGCGGAGCTGGCCCTCGATGTAGCCCTTCAGCTTCTCGCGGTACTCGCGCTCGAACGAGCGGAGGCCGTCGATGCGGCTCTCGAGTGCCGTGCGCTCCTGGTCGAGGGCGCTGATCTGCGCGCGCTGCTTCGACTCGGCCTCTGCGACGATGCGGGCGGCGGTGGCGTGCCCCTCCGCGATCAGCGAGTCGCGCTTCTCGATGCCCTCGCGCACGTGCTCCTCGTGCAGGCGGCGAGCCAGCTGCAGGAGGTTGTTGGTGCTGTTCGGGTCGGAGGCGTTGGCGTCCGGCGCGGTGTACGCGGCCGATGCCCCGCCCGCTGCCGCTGCCGCTGCGACGGGAGCCGCTGCGGTCGCGGGGGCGGCCTGAGCGGCCTGCTGCGCTTCCGCGAGGCGCTGCTTGAGCTCCTCGTTCTCCTTCTGCAGGCGAGCGACCTCGCCGTTGTCGGCCGCGGGGGCCGCCGCGACGGGAGCCGGGGCTGCGCCGCCCTGACCACCGCTGCGCTGCAGTTCGGCGATGCGCGAATCGCTCGCCACGAGGCGCTGCTTGAGCTCCTCGTTCTCCTGGTTCAGACGACGCAGTTCGACGACGACCTCATCGAGGAAGTCATCGACCTCGTCCTGGTCATAGCCCTCACGGAACTTCGTCGGTTGGAACCGCTTGTTGACTACATCTTCCGGAGTCAGCGCCATGGCAAGCCACCTTAGATCTTGGGGTACGAACAAAAATTGCGTTCAGCCAACGCTAGCAAAGAGCGCTGGGGGTGCGCACTCCGCCGTCGCTCATCGGTCGTCGGCTCGTCAACACTACATCCCGAGCAACGCCCGACTGGCGACCGACTCTCAGGTAAGTCCGACAGTCACGTACAGGCCGATGATGACCACCAGCATGGTGAGGCTCCAGCCGAAATCGATCGCGATCGGCCCCATCGACAGCGGCGGAATGATCCTGCGGAAGAACTTGATCGGCGGGTCCGTCACGACGTATGCGGACTCCGCGAGCACCAGGCCGAAGCCGCGGGGGCGCCATCCCCTGCTGAAGGTGCGCACCAGGTCGAGCACGAAGCGCGCCCAGAGCACGAAGAAATAGATCAGGAGCAGGTAGTACGCCACAGTGGCGACGATCGCGAGGACAAACACGAGTCTCAGTATGGACGAAAGCGCGCCGCCCCAGCTGGGAACGGCGCGCTCTCGGAGTGTCTGCGGCTATCGTTTCGCTCTCGGCGAAGCGGGCTCAGGCGTGGGTGAGGACTCAGGCCTGGGCGAAGAAGGAGGCGTCGACCTCCGCGTCCTGGCCGCCGTGCTCGCCGGAGACGACGACGTGCGACGGGGACAGCAGGAAGACCTTCGGCGTCACGCGCTCGATCTTGCCGTAGAGGCCCTGCGAGAGGCCGCTGGCGAAGTCGATCAGGCGGCGCGCGTCTCCTTCGCTCATCTGCGACAGGTTGATGATCACCGGGATGCCTTCGCGGAAGGATTCGGCGATCGCCTGGGCGTCGCGGTACTGGCGGGGGTGGACCGTGAGGATCTCGTTCATTTCCTGTACCGAAACATTCCGTGCGGTGGACGATTTGCGCAGCGGGGTCACCGGAGCGCGACCGGCCACGGGAGCGACCGGTGCAGGGTGGGGGACGGGCGCGACGGGGGCCGGGTGCTGCTGCGGCGCCTGCTGGCGCTGCGGCTGCTCCTGAGCCTGCTCGTCGTACTCGAGCTCTTCGTCGGCGAGGCCGAGGTAGACCATCGTCTTCTTCAGCGGGTTGGACATGCGATCCTCCGTGTAGACCTGTGCGCCGTCGCTTTCCAGGCACGACGAACTTTCTCTTCGAGATTAACCGGGCTGCGGGCGATTCCCGGTAATGGCGGTGCCAATACGAAGGTGTGTCGCCCCTTCCGCGATGGCGTCCGCGTAGTCCTGCGACATCCCGGCGGAGATGCTCACCGCGTCCGGCGCGATGCGGCGCACGCGCTCGCTCGCCAGCAGGACGCGCTCGAACGCCCGCCTCGGCTGCTCGTCGATCGGAGCGACGGCCATCACACCGAGCAGGCGCAGCCCGGGTGTGGCGAGGACGTGGTCGACCAGCGGTTCGAGATCGCGGTCGGCGACGCCGCCGCGTGCCGGGTCGTCGGTGAGGTTGAGCTGCACGAAGCAGTCGACGTCCGACTCGTCGGAGCGCAGAGCATCCACCAGCGACACGCGGTCGACCGAGTGGATGACGGACGCGTACGCACGCGCCTGCCTCGCCTTTTTGCTCTGCAGCTGCCCGACGAAGTGCCAGCGCAGGTCGAGGTCGGCGAGTTCCGCCGCCTTGGCCTGCGCCTCCTGGTGGCGGTTCTCCCCCACGTCGTGCACGCCGAGCCCGGCAAGCTCGCGCACGAGCGACGCCGGATGGAACTTGGTGACGACGATCGTCGTCAGTTCCTCCGGCGAACGCCCGGCGGCGCGGGCGGCATCGTCGATGCCGGCCCGCACGGCGCCGAGCCGCTCGGCGAGCGGGCTACTTGAGGAAGTCGGGGATGTCGAGGTCGTCATTCTCGTCGTCGAAGGCTGGGTCCTTGGGCGCGGCGTCGGACACGGGGCTCTCCCCCGCCGACCAGGCGTCGGTGGACGGGGATGGGATGTCCTCGGCGTCGAGCGCAGCGGTGCTCGCCAGTCCGTCGTCGTCTCCGGCCTCCACGAAGGTGGTGCGGCGCGCTTCGGCGAGCTGCGTCTTGGCGTTCGGCTCCCCTCCGTCGAATCCGGCGGCGATGACCGTCACGCGCACCTCGTCACCGAGGGTGTCGTCGATGACGGCGCCGAAGATGATGTTGGCCTCCGGGTGCACGGCCTCCTGGACCAGGCGGGCGGCGTCGTTGATCTCGAAGATGCCGAGGTTCGAGCCACCCTGGATGGAGAGCAGCACGCCATGGGCTCCGTCGATGCTCGCTTCGAGCAGCGGGGACGCCACGGCGAGTTCCGCCGCCTTGATAGCACGGTCGGCGCCGCGCGAGGAGCCGATGCCCATGAGCGCGGAGCCCGCGCCCTGCATGACCGACTTCACGTCGGCGAAGTCGAGGTTGATGAGGCCCGGGGTGGTGATGAGGTCGGTGATGCCCTGGACACCGGCGAGGAGCACCTGGTCGGCGGTGGAGAACGCCTCGAGCATGCTGATCCCGCGGTCGCTGATCTCCAGCAGCCGGTCGTTCGGCACCACGATGAGGGTGTCGACCTCTTCCTTCAGGCGCTGCACACCGGCCTCCGCCTGCTCCGAGCGGCGCTTGCCCTCGAAGCCGAACGGCTTGGTGACGACACCGATGGTGAGCGCGCCGATCGACTTGGCGATGCGCGCGACGACGGGCGCGCCGCCCGTGCCGGTTCCGCCGCCCTCGCCCGCGGTGACGAAGACCATGTCCGCGCCGGCGAGCGCTTCCTCGATCTCCTCCGCGTGGTCCTCCGCAGCACGGCGGCCGACCTCGGGGTCCGCTCCGGCGCCGAGCCCGCGGGTGATCTCACGGCCGACGTCGAGCTTGACGTCCGCGTCGCTCATCAGCAGTGCTTGCGCATCCGTGTTGATGGCGATGAACTCGACGCCGCGAAGCCCGAGTTCGATCATCCGGTTGACGGCGTTGACGCCGCCACCGCCGATGCCGACGACTTTGATCACGGCGAGGTAGTTCTGATTTGATGTCACGTCCGGCCTCCACTGGGAACCTTCAACCTCAAGTCGAGGCTTAAAGTTATGCTCAGTATGCAATTCTTGATTCGACGTTAGGTGCGCACGGGCTCAGCCCCCGTAGCGCGCGGGGCGTGTCGGAAAAGTCGGCACGCATCCGGGCGATCTCGCCCTATCCCGTCGTCACGCTGTGCGGCGACGAGACATCGAAGGTGCTCGCGTTGGATGCGCTCTTCAACAGGGCGGACAGGTCCGCCGCCTTCAGATCCGAGTCCTCCGCGCTTCCCCACACCACTTTCGCACCGCTGTCGCGCAGAGTGAAGCTCACATCGTCCGCCGTCGTCGCCGAGATGGTGTCCACCCGCGCGAGCAGGTCGGCGGGAAGCGCTCCGAGCACCTCGGCGGCCGCCGCGAATCCCGACTTGGCGTCGCGCTCCGCCGCAGCACCGGATGCGGTGATCAGCGGGTAGCCGTCCTGCCTGGCCTGAGCGGTCGCGATCGACACCTTCGCCGCATCCACCAGGGTGAAGGTGTTCCCGCTCTGCAGCACGCCGATCGGCTGGCGTTCGACGATCCTGACGACGATGGTGTTCGGCGGGTGGCTCTCGACGCTGTAGCTCCTGATCAGCGGGAACGCGGCCAGGTCGCCGCGGATCGCACCCTGGTCGACGAGCGGGAGCGGTTTGCCGAGCTGGTCGGAGAGCGCCTTCTTCACCGCGGAGACGTCGAGCCGGGAGGTTCCCGTGACGTCGATCGTGCGCAGCGCCATCAGCGGGGAGAACGCGGTCAGTGCGACACCGAGCACGAGCGCGACCACCACGCCGGCGGCGGAGAACCAGGCGATCTTCCTGCGCCTGGACCGCTTGGTGAAGCGGCGGACCTCCCCGCGCTCGACCTTCGCCCTCTCTTTCCTGGCGCGGCGCAGCTCGCGGCTGATCTCGCGGTTGGAGGGAAGGCGATCGTACGCGTCCGCGTGGCCTGTGGAGGGCTGCTGCGCCGTCTGCTGTGTCGTCTCCTGGGCGGCGGGCTGCTCATCCACCCGCTGCGGGATGATCGGGATGGGCTCGGTCGTCGCCGTGCTGCGCGGAGCCCTCCGCTCCGGCGCCTGCTGGGTCGGCGGCGCGACCGGCGGCTGCGCGGAGACAGCCGACGGGTCGAACCCCTGGGGACGCTTCACGACGGGACGGCTACTCTCGGACGCGGCGGAGCGAGTCGAGCAGCTGCGGGACGATGCGGTACACGTCGCCGCAGCCGAGCGTGATGACGAAGTCGCCGTCGCGGGCGATGTCGGCCGTGTGGTCGGCGGCGGCCTGCCAGTCCGCGATGAACGCGACGTGCTCCGGATGCGCGAAGCGGTCGGCGACGAGCGCCCCCGTCACGCCGGGCTCCGGATCCTCCCTGGCGCCGTAGACGTCGAGGACGACCGTCTCGTCCGCGTACGTCTCGAGCGTCTCCGCGAACTCCTGCGCGAACAGGCGGGTGCGGCTGTAGAGGTGCGGCTGGTGCACGGCGATGATCCTGCCGGAGCCGACGACCGTGCGCGCAGCGGACAGGGCGGCGGCGACCTCGGTCGGGTGGTGGGCGTAGTCGTCGTAGACGCTCACGCCGCCGACGGTGCCGTGCAGCTCGAAGCGGCGCTCCGTGCCGCCGAACTCGGCGATGGCGGCGAGCGACGCTGCGGGCTCGAAGCCGAGTCCGGTGAGCACGGCGAAGGCGCCGGCTGCGTTGATCGCGTTGTGACGGCCGGGCACGCGCAACTGCGCGGAGTATTCCGCGCCGTCGTAGGAGAGCGTGAAGGCGACGGGGCCGTCCGTGACGATCGAGTGGACGCGGACGACGGCATCCTGGGCCTCGCCGAAGGTCACGATGCGCTTGTCCGGCGCCTCGGCGCGCAGCTTCGCCGTGACGTGGGTGGCACCCGCGTCGTCGGACGAGACGACCACCAGCTCGCTCGCCTCGCGGGCGAACGTGACGAAGGCGTCCTCGAAGGCCTGCAGCGAGCCGTAGTGGTCGAGGTGGTCGGGATCGACGTTGGTGATCAGCGCGACCGCCGTGTCGTAGAGGAGGAACGAGCCGTCCGACTCGTCGGCCTCGACGACGAACAGTTCGCCGGAGCCGGCCTGCGAGCTCTTGCCCAGCGACTCGATCACACCGCCGTTGACGAAGCTCGGGTCCTCGCCCAGGCCGAGCAGACCCGTGACGATCATGCCGGTCGACGTGGTCTTGCCGTGCGCTCCGGCCACGGAGACGAGACGCTTGCCGTGGATCAGCCAGGCGAGTGCCTGCGAGCGGTGCAGCACCGGCAGTCCCTTGGCGAGGGCGAGCTGGTACTCCGGATTGTCCTGCCAGAGCGCACCGGTGACCACGAGCGTGTCCGCGTCGCCGACGTTCGCCGCATCGTGCCCGATCGCGATGGTCGCGCCGAGCTCGCGGAGGGCGACGACGTTGGCGGACTCGCGGGCGTCCGAACCGGTCACCGTGTACCCGGCCTCGAGGAACAGGCGGGCGATGCCGCTCATGCCCGAACCGCCGATGCCCACGAAGTGCAGGGCGCCGAGCTCGTCGGGGAGCGTCATGGTGAGGTCGGGTTTGATCACGGGAACTGCTTTCGGTCGGGACGGAATCGCACCATCAAGTATGAACGGTACGCGCCTTAGAGCGCGCTTCGGATGAGCGACACCATGCGGTCGGAACCGTCACGGACTCCCGCGCTCGCGGCGCGCGCGCCCATCTCCGCGACGGCACGGCCGTCGCCGTCGCCGAGCAGAGGGAGCAGCTTCTCATCCACCCACGACGGGAGGAACGCGGCGTCGTCGACGAGGATTCCCCCGCCGGCCTGCACGACACCGGCCGCGTTGAATCGCTGCTCGCCGTTCCCGACGGGGAACGGCACGTAGACGGCGGGGATGCCCAGGGCGGCGAACTCGGACACGGTCGCCGCTCCTGCGCGTGCGACGGCGACGTCGGTCAGCGCGAAGGCGAGGTCCATCCTGTCGCAGTACTCGATCAGGCGGTAGTGCTCGATGCCGGGGTCCGTCAGCTCGCCGCGGCCGCCCTGGATGTGCAGGATCTGGTACCCGGCGGCGACGATGGCGTCCGCACGGTCTGCGATGGTCCTGTTGATCCGGCGGGCGCCGAGCGAGCCTCCGGTGACGAGCAGCGTCGGACGAGCGGCGTCGAGGCCGAACTCGGCGGCGGCGAGCGGCCGCGCTGCCGCCCTGTCCAGCTCCTCGATCTCCACGCGCAGCGGCATGCCGACGAAGGTGGCGTGCGGGAGCTTCGTGCCGTCGAACGCGACGCCGACGTGGGAGGTGTACCGGGCGCCGAGCCGGTTGGCGAGCCCCGGCTTCGCGTTCGCCTCGTGCAGCACCAGCGGCACACCGGCCTTCCGCGCCGCGGAGTACGCGGGAGCCGACGCGTATCCGCCGAAGCCGACGACGGCGTCGATGCCGCGCTCCCGGATGAGGGAGGTCACCGTGCGGATCGTTTTGCGGTACTCGCCGGGGAACCGCAGAGCCGCAGCGTTCGGCCTCCGCGGGAACGGCAGCTTCGGGATGGTCGCGAGCTCGTACCCGCGGTCGGGCACCAGCCGGGCCTCGAGGCCCTCCGCCGTGCCGAGGACGAGCACCTCCGCCGAGGGATCGTCGCGGCGGAGCCGATCGGCGACGGCGAGCAACGGGTTCACGTGACCGGCGGTGCCCCCGCCGGCCAGAAGGTAGCTGGTCACTCCGCCGAGCCGTTCGCGACGCGCTCGCGGCGCGCCTCCCGGCCGGTCTCCCGGGCGAAGGACAGGACGATACCGATGGCGATCATGGAACTAATCATCGCAGTGCCTCCCGCAGAGATCAGTGGGAGTGGCACGCCGAGCACCGGGATCACCCCCAGGACCACCGCGATGTTCACGAACGCCTGGCCGATCAGCCACACCATGATCGCCGCCGTCGTCACCCGCGCGAACGGGTCGGTGGAGGCGTGGATGATGCGCAGGAACACGATGGCGAGCAGCACGAACAGGATGAGCACGACCGCCGCGCCGATGAGTCCGAGCTCCTCGCCGATGATCGCGAAGATGAAGTCGGTGTCCGCCGCGGGGAGCCACGACCACTTGGAGTGCGAGTTTCCCAGCCCGACGCCGAACACGCCGCCGGAGGCGAGCGCGTAGAAGCCGTTGTCGATCTGCCAGTTGACGTCGGGGTTGGCCGCGGACGATCCGCCGAAGAGCGCGGCGATGCGGCCGAGCCGCGACTCGCTGGAGATCGCGACGAGGAACGCGAGCACGGCGATCCCGAGCGTCCCGACGGCCAAGTGCCTGAGCCGCACACCGGCGAAGAACAGCGCACCGAGCACGATGGCCGCCATGATCATGGTCGTTCCCAGGTCGCCGCCGAGGGTGACGAGCAGGATGGCGCCTCCGCCGATCGGCACGACGGGCACGGCGACGTGCTTCCACTGCCAGAGCATGTCCTTCTTGCGGGCCAGCACCACGCCCAGCCAGACGACGAGCGCGACCTTGATCGCCTCGGACGGCTGAAGGGTCTGCGATCCGACCTTCAGCCAGTTGCGGTTGCCGCCGATCTCCATCCCGAGCGGGGTGAAGAGCACGAGCAGTTGCAGGAAGCAGGCGATGGCGAGGAAGAACCAGATGGTCTTCTTCCAGAACCTGCTGGGCAGGCGCGAGACGAGGAACATCAGCGGGAGGCCGATCAGCGCGTACGCGCCCTGGGACCAGAACCGGGAGAAGAAGTTGTCCGTGTCGTTGTGCGACTCGACCGACGACGACGAGAGCACCATCACCAGGCCGAACACCACCATGAACAGGGTGATGCCGAGCAGCAGGAAGTAGTTGGCCGATTCGGCCTGGACGGCTTTGCCGAGCGAGATCCGTGCCGTCAGACCGGCGAGCTTCGACGAGGAGGCTCCGGATTTCCCGAGGTCAGGCCTCTCCAGGGTGCGAGGCGGATTGGTCACCCGCCTCACCTCCAAAGAACTCGTTGACGGCCGCCTGGAAGCGGCGGCCTCGCTCTGCGTAGTCGGAGAACTGGTCCATCGACGCCGCAGCAGGAGCGAGGAGGACGGTGTCCCCCGCCTGTGCGACGCCGCCGGCCAGCCTGACCGCCGTCGGCATCACATCATCAGTCTCGTCGGCGTCCACCTCGTAGACGGGCAGGCCGGGGGCGTGTCGCGCGAATGCCGAGCGCAGCGCATCCCTGTCGACGCCGATCAGCACGACGGCGCGGAGCCGGCCGACGTGGGCGCGGACCAGCTCGTCGATGTCGACGCCCTTGAGCAGGCCGCCCGCCACCCAGACCACGGACTCGTACGCGCGCAGCGACGCATCCGCCGCGTGCGGGTTGGTGGCCTTCGAGTCGTCGACCCAGTGCACGCCGGCCTCGATGCGCACCAGCTCGATGCGGTGGGCGTCCAGGCGGAACGCGGACAGCACATCCCGGATGGCGATGGGCTCGACCCCGTACGAGCGGGCGAGCGCGCTGGCCGCGAGGATGTTGGCGACGACGTGCGGGGCGGCGAGCCCGGCCTCGCGCAGTTCGTCGAGCGTGGTCAGCTCGATGGCGGTCGTGAACCGGTCTTCGAGGAAGGCGCGGTCGCAGAGGATGCCATCGACGATGCCGAAGTCGCTCGGGCCGGGGACGTCGAGCCCGAAGCCGATGGCGCGCGCGCCGTCGATCACCTCGGCCTCCTCGACCATCTCCCGCGTCGCGAGGTCGGCCTTGTTGTAGACGCAGGCGACCTGGGCGTTCTGGTAGACCTTCGCCTTCGCCGCCTTGTACGCGTCGAGCGAGCCGTGCCAGTCGAGGTGGTCGTCCGCGATGTTCAAGCAGGCAGCGGAATAGGGAGAGAGCTCCCCTCCCGCGTTCCTGTTCACCCAGTGCAGCTGGTAGCTGGACAGCTCGACCACGAGCACGTCGAATCCCTGCGGGTCGCGGATGGCGTCGAGCACCGGGATGCCGATGTTGCCGCACGGGGCGGCGCGGTATCCGCCGGCGACGAGCATGGTCGCGGTGAGCTGCACGGTCGTGGTCTTGCCGTTTGTGCCCGTGACGGCGATCCAGTCGGCCGGCGCGCCCACTTTGTCGCGCAGACGCCAGGCCAGCTCGACGTCTCCCCAGATCTGCGTGCCGCGGCCGTCCGCCCAGGCGAGCAGTGGATGGTCGGGGTGGAAGCCGGGCGATGCGATCACGAGCTCGGGGTCGAACTCGGTCAGGCGCGCGGGCGGCGCGCTCAGGTCGGACTCCTCCAGCAGCTCCGCCCCGATGACCTCGAGCAGCATCGCGCGCTCGTCGTCGGCCTTCGCCGTGACCACGAGCACCTCTGCGCCCAGCTCCGCCAGGGTGTCCGCCACCGAGAAGCCGGTCACGCCGAGGCCGTACACGGCGACGCGGAGGCCGCGCCAGTCCGCGTGCCAGCTGTTCAGGGCCGCCAGGCGGTCGTCGAGGTCTGTCACGTCGCCAGCCATTCGAGGTAGAAGCTTCCGACCCCGGCCGCGACGAGCAGGCCGCCGATGATCCAGAACCGGACGACGACCGTCACCTCCGCCCATCCCTTCAGTTCGAAGTGATGGTGGATCGGGCTCATCAGGAAGATGCGTTTGCCGTGGGTGAGTTTGAAGTACGCGCGCTGCACGATCACCGAACCGGCCTCGATGACGAACAGGCCGCCGATGAGGACCAGCAGCAGCTCCGTGCGGCTGAGGATCGCAAGCGCGGCGACGGCACCGCCGAGGGCCAGGGATCCGGTGTCGCCGAGGAAGATCTGCGCAGGCGACGTGTTCCACCAGAGGAACCCGACGACGGCGCCGACGATGGCCGTCGCGACGATCGCCAGGTCGAACGGATCGCGCACGTCGTAGCACTTGGCGACGTTCGCCGGATCGAGCTTGATGTTGGAGCAGGACTGGATCGACTGCCAGAAGCCGATGATGATGTACGCGCCGATGGCGAGGATGGATGCGCCGGACGCCAGCCCGTCGAGACCGTCCGTGACGTTCACGCCGTTGGACGTGGCCGCCACGATGAAGTTGATCCAGATCAGGTACAGCCCGTAGCCGACGATCACGCCGATGGCGCCGAACTTGGTGATCGACATGAAGTCGATCGGCAGGTCGCGGATGAGCGAGACGCTCATCGTTGCCGGGGTATCCCCATTGCCGTTCGGGAACATGATCGCGAGGAACGCCCACACGGTCGCGACGACCACCTGGCCGGCGACCTTGGCCCAGCCGGTGAGGCCGAGGCTGCGCTCACGTCTGGTCTTGAGGAAGTCGTCGATGAAGCCGACGACGCCGAGGCCCACCATGAGGAACAGCACCAGCAGTGCAGACACACTCGTGCCGTCGCCGGTCAGCAGCAGGGCGACGAAGTAGCCGAACAGCGTGCCGAGGATGACGACGATGCCGCCCATCGTGGCGGTGCCGCGCTTGGCGTGGTGGCTCTGCGGCCCGTCGTCGCGGATGAACTGGCCCCACTGCAGGCGGCGGAACAACCGGATGAAGACGGGTGTGAGGAACAGGGTGAACGCCATCGACAGCGCACCGGATGTCAGCAGAGCTCTCACGAGAACAATTCTCCCAGTCGATCGCCCAGAAAGCGGAGCCCTGCGGAGTTCGACGACTTCACGAGCACCGTGTCGCCCGCGGCGAGGGAGCCCTGGAGGTGCTCGAAGGCGGCGTCCGGCGTGTCGAAGTACTTGGATTCGCCATCCCACGACCCCTCGTTGATGGTCGAGATGTGCATCCGGCGCGCGGCGGGGCCGACCACGATCAGCTGGTCGATGTTGAGACGGACGGCGAGCAGACCGATCCTGTCGTGCTCCTCGCCGGAGAACTCGCCCAGCTCGCTCATCTCGCCGAGCACGGCGACGGTGCGTCCGCCGGGCTCCGCGATCTGCGCGAGGGTCTTGAGGGCGGCGGCCATCGAGTCCGGGCTCGCGTTGTACGCGTCGTTGATGACGGTGACGCCGCGGGCACCGCCCATGACCTCCATCCGCCAGCGCTCGGCACGGGTCACGTTCTGCAGCCCGGCGACGATCGCGTCGATGCCGACGTCGAGCGTGTGCGCGGCAGCAGCGGCGGCGAGGGCGTTCATCACGTGGTGCTCGCCGAGCACGCGGAACTGCACGGCACGGCTCTCGCCGTTCGGCAGGTGCAGCTCGAAGGACGTGCCGCGAGCGCTGGACACGATGCCGGTCGCACGCACGTCGGCACGCTCGTCCAGCCCGAACCACAGGACGCGCGCAACGGTCTTGTCGGCCATCGACGCGACTCGCGGGTCGTCCAGGTTCAGGATCGCGACGTCGGAGTCGAGCAGGTCGCTGACCATCTCGGTCTTCGCGGCGAGGGTGGCCTCGATGCCGCCGAACTCCCCGGCATGGGCGAGCCCGACCTTGAGCACGATGCCGATGTCCGGCCGGGCCATGCGCACGAGCCTGGCGATCTCGCCGATGCCGCTCGCGCCCATCTCCGCCACCAGGAACTCGGTCTGCTCGGTCACTTCGAGCATGGTGACGGGAGCGCCGACCTCGTTGTTGAACGAGGCGCGCGGCGCGATGGTGGGGCCGACCTGCTCCAGGATCTCGCGGAGCAGGTTCTTGGTGGTCGTCTTGCCGTTCGAGCCGGTGACGCCGACGATCTTCAGCAGGCCGAGGGCGCGGACGCGCGCGATCACCTCGGTCGCGAGGTCGCCGAGGGCGACGACGGTGTCCTCCACCACCAGCTGCGGAACCGGACGGCTCCACTCCGCGGTGTCGAGGGCGTGGTCGACGACGATGAGCGATGCTCCCGCATCCACCGCCTGCGGCACGAACAGGTGCCCGTCGGTGAACTCGCCGCGCTTGGCATAGAAGATGGTGCCGTCGACGACCTCGCGGGAGTCGGTGGTGGAGAGCCCATCGACGACGGTCTCCTCGGTCGCTCCCGTGCCGTCGAGCACGAGGGAGCCGCGGGTGGCGGAGGCGATCTCCGCCAGCGTCAGGCCGATCATCAGAGCCACCCTGCCTCTCGGAGCGCCAGCTTGGCGTCGTCGCGTGCCGAATACGGGATGCGCTCCCCCGCCACTTCTTGGTAGTCCTCGTGTCCTGGACCCGCGTAGAGCACAACGTCCCCTTCTCCAGCGAGGGAGAGGGCGGTCCGGAAGGCGGCACGGGGGTCGGCGACCTCGTACAGCTCCAGGTCGGGGACGGCTCCGCGCGCTCCGTCGAGGAGCGTCTGGCGGATGGCCGCCGGGTCTTCCCAGCGCGGGTGGAAGTCGGTGATGACCACCGCATCCGACCCTCTGGCCGCGATGGCGCCCATGTCGGTGCGCTTGGTGGTGTCCCTGTCTCCGTCCGCGCCGAAGACCATCACGATCTTGCCCTCGCTGACCTTGCGCAGCGCGCTGAGGGTGGACAGGAAGGCGTCGGGGCTGTGGCCGTAGTCGATGAACACGACGGGGCCGCGGTCTCCGGAGATGCGCTCAGCGCGGCCGGGGATGTACGCGTCGATGCCGCCGTCGCGGTCGAGGGCTGCTCCGATGGCGTGCAGGTCGTAGCCGGACTCCACCAGCATGATGATCGCGAGCGCCGCGTTCGCCGCCATGTACGCGCCGAGCAGCGGAACCCGCGACTCGAGTCTGGCGCCCTCCGGGCCTTCCAGGACGAACCCGGTGTGCTCCAGGGTCTCGTCGGTGACGGTCATGGTCCACTCCGCGTCGGCGCCGGGCGAGGTCGACAGCGTGGTGACCGGAATGCGCGACTGCTCGACCAGGGCACGGCCCCAGTCGGAGTCGACGGTGATGACGCCGCGGCGCGCGCGGTCGGGCTGGAACAGTTCGAGCTTCGCCGCGAAGTAGTCGTCCATCGCGTCGTAGTCGTCGAGGTGGTCGTGGCTGAGGTTGGTGAAGCCGACGACGTCGAAGACGATCCCGTCCACGCGGTGGCGGCTGAGCGCCTGCGCAGAGACCTCGATGGCGACGGCCCGGACGGCCTCCTCGCGCATCCTGGCCAGGAGGGCGTGCAGCTCGCTCGCCTCCGGGGTGGTCAGCTTGCTGGTGATCGCCGTGCTGCCGATCCTGCGCTCCGCGGTGGAGCTGAGGCCGGACACGACGCCCAGCTGGCCGAGGATCGCGTTCAGCAGGTACACGACGCTGGTCTTGCCGTTCGTGCCGGTGACGCCGAACAGCGTCGCCGCGTTCTCGTCCGTGCGGTAGATCCACGCGGCGACAGCGCCGAGCGCTGCACGCGCATCCTGGGTGACGATCACGGGCAGGCCGCTGTCTGCCGCGAGCTCCGCCCCCTCCTCGTCGGTCAGGATCGCGACGGCGCCGGCCTCAGCGGCCTTGGCCGCGTAGCTCGCGCCGTGGGCGTTGCGCCCTGGCACGCCGACATAGAGGTCTCCTGGCTCGATCGCCGTCGTCGCGAGTGCGACTCCGGTGACCTCGACAGCATCGAGATCGCCGCGCCATTCCAGCCCGAACTCCCTGGCCAGCTGTGCGAGCGGTCGGGCGACGGGATGTTCGGGGCGCAGGGACGTAGGCGCCGGTCCTGTCACGGGGCTCACTTTCAGTAGTACGGAGGGTAGTCGGCCGGGGTGGACGTCGAAGGCTTCACCCGGTAGGTCTTCAGCACCTGACTCATGATCGTGTGGAACAGCGGAGCGGCTGCTGCCGACGAAGTAATGGTAGTCGGGTATCCGAGGTTGACCGAAACGACGTACTGCGGATCGTCGACGGGAGCGACGCCCATCACCGAGACGTAGTACGACGGGAGGTAGCCGCCGTTGCCGTCCGGCTGCTGCGCCGTTCCGGTCTTCGCGGCGACCCGGTAGCCGGGGATCTGCAGCTGTTTCGCGAGCTCTCCGCTGGTCACGACGCTCTCCATCATCCCGAGCGTCGTGTTGGCCGCGTCGGCCGAGACGACCTGCGTCGGCTTCCGGTTCGGAGCGTCGACGACCGTGCCGTCGGATTTGGTGCATCCCTCGACGAGCGACAGCGGGATGCGCTTGCCGCCGTTGGCGAGGGCCTGGTACGCGCCGACCATCTGCACCTGGGTCGCGGAGACGCCCTGGCCGAACATGGTCGCGTACTTGGTCTGGTCGTCCCAGTCGGCCACCGGGTTCAGGATGCCGTCGGACTGGCCGGGGTACGGCACGCCGGTGGCGTCGCCGATGCCGAACTTCTTGAGGTAGTCGTAGCGGGTCTGGTCGGTGAGCGCCTTGCCGAGCAGTGACATCCCGACGTTGGACGAGTTCATCAGCACGCCGGTGAGGGTGAGTCGTTCCGGGTCGTGGTAGCCGGAGTCGTGCAGGTCGGCGCCCTGGCCGGAGACGAAGCGGTACGGTGCGAGCACTTCACTCGTCGGGCTGGCCTTGCCCTGGTCGATGAGCATGCTCGCGGTGAGCGCCTTGAACGTCGAGCCCGGCTCGTACGGCGTGGTGAAGGGGAGCAGACCCCAGTACTGCGAATCTGTCGCGTCGATGTTGTTCGGGTCGAGGGCCGGCCACTGCGCGATCGCCTTGATCTTGCCCGTCTTCGCCTCCGCGACCGTGACGAAGCCGAACTTCGAGCCGGTGGATGCGACCTGTTGCGCGAGTGTCTGCTCGGTGAACCACTGCAGGTCGCGGTCGATGGTGAGCTTGAGCGTCCCGCCGTCCTTCGCGGGCTTCTGCGTGACGGTGCTGCCGGGGATCGCGACGCCGTCGGCGCCGCGCTGGTAGGTCTGCGACCCGTTCTCGCCGGCGAGGCAGGTGTTCTCGCTGTCCTCGAGTCCGCCGAGGCCTCCGGCCGAGACGAAGCCGAGGAGGTTGCCGGCGACAGCGCCGTTCGGGTAGGTGCGCGCCGGCACCTTGGTGAAGGTGAGCCACGGATACGGGAGCTTGTCGAGCTTGGTGAACGCACCGACGTCGATGCCCGTCTTCACGAGCGCGTACTGCGACTTCGGGTTGGCCTTGAGGGCGTCCTCGATGATCTTCTGCACCGCGGCGCCGCCCTGGCCGGTGATCGCGCCGATCTTGCCTGCCGCCTCCACCATCTTGGCCTGGCCGTCTTTGCCGGCCACCGCGTCCTTGGGAGAGACGGCGGCGGTGTACTTGTACACGGTGTCCGCCAGCACGGTGCCGTTCGCGTCGACGATGCTGCCTCGTGCCCCGAGGAGCTTCGTCTCGACCTCTTTGGCGTTGACGGACTTCTTCTGCAGCTCGGCGGCGTTGACGACCTGGATGTCGACCAGTTTGCCGCCCAGGATGCCGACGGTCGCCGCGACGGCGACGACGGTGATGGCGGTCCTGCGCCGCATCATCTTTCTCGTAAGCACGATTGGAACTCGTCCCCGCGTCAGTGCGTCACCGGGGTCGGCAACGCTCCGTCCAACGGTACGGGCGGAGGTGTCGCCGCCTTGTCCGGCGCGCTCGTGCCTCCGGAATTCCCAGCTTCGGCGCCCGTGGACGTCGCGCCTGCCGTCTGGCCGGTGCCCTGGCCAGCGCTCTGCCCTGCGGCCGCGCCGCTGAGCGGCGTCGCCGTCGCGTTGGCGGCCGGGGTCTTCGCCGCGGCGAGCGGCACGCCGGCGAGCAGCGAGTTCGGGACGAGGTTGCCCTGACCGCCGGTCACCGTGCCCGCTGCCCCGTTGGCCGGGATCGGAGCGCCGAGGACTGCGCCGTCCGACAGCCGGAGGTAGACGGGGTTGCTGTTGGTCACCATCCCGAGCGCGTTGGCGTTCGCCGCCAGGTTCTGCGGGGAGGAGAGCCGGTTGAGGTCTTCCGACGCGGCCTGGTACGAGCGCTGCAGTTCGGTCTGCTTGTCCTGCAGCGTGTTGAGCTGGTACGCGCCCTGCGAGACGGCGATGCTCATCAGCAGCTGCGCGACGACGACGCCGAACAGCACGCCGACCGCGATGATCGCGTAGACGGTGCGCGGGCGGGCGCGGCGCTGGCTCCTGGTGGTGACGACCTCGAGGTGGCTCGGCCGCTCCTCGACCTCCTGCTGCGGTGCTGTGCGGCCGATCCAGCCGACGGATGGGCGCTTCTCGGCCAGATTGGTGCTCACGAGCCCCTCCTCACGCGTTCGGCTGCACGGAGACGAACGGGTGTCGCTCTCGGGTTGGCCGCCTTCTCTTCGTCATTCGCCAGCTCGGCGCCGCGGATCAGCAGCTTCAGCTCCGGCCGGTGCTCCGGCAGCTCCACCGGCAGTCCGGCTGGGGCGCTGGAGGTGGACCTCGTCTGCAGCTCGCGCTTCACGATCCTGTCTTCGAGCGACTGGTACGCCTCGACGACGATGCGGCCCCCGACCGCGAGCGCATCGATGGCGGCGGGAATCGCCCGCTCGAGCACGGACAGCTCCTGGTTGACCTCGATCCGCAGCGCCTGGAAGACGCGCTTGGCCGGGTGTCCCTGACGCTGGACGGCCACCGGGGTGGCCTTGGTGATCACGTCGACCAGCTGGGCCGACCGCACGAACGGCTCGACCTCGCGGGCCGCGACGATCTTCTGGGCGTAGCGCGCCGCCAGCTTCTCCTCGCCGTACTCACGGAAGATGCGGCGCAGGTCCGCCTCGCTGTACTCGGCGAGGATCGTGGCCGCCGTCAGCTCGCTCGTGCCGTCCATGCGCATGTCGAGCGGCGCATCCTTCGAGTACGAGAAGCCGCGCTCCACCCTGTCGAGCTGCAGCGATGAGACGCCCAGGTCGAAGAGGATGCCGTGCACCTCGTCGATGCCCAGCCCGTCGAGCGCATCCTGGATGCCGTCGTAGACCGTGTGCACCAGGTGGATGCGGTCGCCGAACCGCGCCAGCCGCTCCCCCGCGATGGCGAGGGCGTCCGGGTCGCGGTCGAGGCCGACCAGGGTGACGTCGGGGAAGCGCTCGAGGATGCCGGCCGAGTGCCCTCCCATGCCGAGGGTGGCATCGACGAAGACGGCTCCCGGCTTGTCGAGGGCGGGGGCCAGCAGCTCGATGCAGCGCTCGAGGAGTACCGGGGTGTGAATCTGATCGTCGGTCATGATGCGAGAGGACCGGCTCCTGAATCCTGATCCCCATCCATTCGGTACCTGGCGCCGGGGAAGTGCGTCAGGGCGATGAATGGCTGGGAGTCAGGCGTCAGGGGCTAGAAGAGTCCCGGAATCACCTCCTCTGTGGTGTTGGCGAATGTTGCTTCCTGCTCGGCCAGGTAGGTCTCCCATGCCTGTGCGTCCCAGATCTCCGCGCGGCTTCCCGCGCCGATCACGACCAGGTCGCGATCGAGTCCCGCGTACGAGCGGAGGGCCGTCGGCACCGTCACGCGGTGCTGCTTGTCCGGAACCTCTGCGCTCGCCCCGGAGAGGAAGACGCGGAGGTAGTCGCGGGCCTGCTTGCTCGTCACCGGCGCCTGGCGGATCTTCTCGTGCAGCGCCTCGAACTCGCGCTGGCTGAAGACGTAGACGCAGTGCTCCTGGCCGCGAGTGAGGACGATGCCGGACGCGAGCTCATCCCGGAATTTGGCCGGCAGGATGATGCGCCCTTTTTCGTCGAGTTTGGGGGCGTACGTACCGAGAAACATCGGTGACTCCCCCCACTCTTCCGGCCAAGGTTGCGGTGTGGCTCCACTTTACTCCACAACCATCCACAAAATCAGCAACTTCGGGAACAAATCCCCGTTGTGGGGTCAAACTACCCCAGAAAATCAAGGATTTTCACGGTGGAGGAAAGTGGATGGGTTTGGGGCACCAGTGGCGTGAAAAGGGCACAAAAAAAGGGCCGATCCGAAGATCGGCCCGAAAAGGGAGTGCGGTGGAGCGCGGTGGGTGGCGGGCTAGCCCTGCCCGTCCTGGCGCTTGTCCCAGCGGTCGTTGAGCTTGTTCATGAACCCGGCCTGGGCTGCCTTGCCCTGCTTGGCGCCCCGGGACGACGACGACGTGGCCGCATCCGGATCCGGCGCGATGCGCTTGCCGGGGGCGATGGCCAGCAGGACGCCGGCGAACATCACCACGAAGCCGAGGATGCCGACGAGCGGCTGCTGCACGAAGACCCCGGTGACCAGGGTTCCGATGCCGACCACGGCGATCAGGATGCCGAGGACGATCGACCGGTATGCGGGGCGAGCTCGCGTGCCCCCGACCTTCGCGACGAAATCTGCGTCGTTCTGATAGAGGCTGCGCTCCATCTCTTCGAGGAGGCGCTGCTCATGTTCCGAAAGCGGCATCCGTTTCCCCCTCTTTCCCGGGTTCGTGGCGTTGTGAGCCTGATTCTAGTCCCGCCGCGATGGCTAGGCTAGGCGTGTGTCAGAAAGCATTCGGTTCGTCGACCTCATCCAGTCCAGAATCGATGGGTTCCTCGATGCACGCGCATCCATTCTCGTCTCCATAGCGGACGAACTCTCCCCGATCGCGGCTTACTCCCGGGATTTTCTCAGCGGCGGCAAGCGTTTCCGAGCCCTGTTCTGTTTCTGGGGCTGGCAGGCGGTCCGATCGGCCGGAGACGATGACGCCGAGGCGCCCATCACACCGGGCGGTCCGCTCGACGCCGTGGTCTCCGCCGCGAGCGCCCTGGAGGTGTTCCACGCCGCCGCGCTCGTGCACGACGACATCATCGACAACTCGGACACCCGCCGTGGCGCACCGGCCGCCCACCGCCGCTTCGAGGAGCTGCACGCGACCAACCGCTGGCAGGGCTCCGGCGCCGCGTTCGGCACAGGGGCTGCGACCCTGCTCGGCGACCTGCTGCTGATCCTGAGCGACGAGCTGTTCGACGAATCGCTCACCGAGGTGGTCAGCCCGTCGGCCAGGCGCGCGGCGCGGGCCGAGTTCAACAGGATGCGCATCGACGTGATGGCCGGTCAGTACCTCGACATCTTCGAGGAGATCGGCTGGAGCAGCCAGCCGGACACGGACCAGCTGGAGCGCGCGGAGCGCGTGATCGTCTACAAGTCGGCCAAATACAGCATCGAGGCTCCCCTCCTCATCGGCGCGAGCCTCGCCGGGGCGACGCTCGGCCAGCTCGATGCCCTGCGCTCGTTCGGCCTCCCGCTCGGGATCGCGTACCAGCTGCGCGACGACCTGCTCGGAGTGTTCGGCGACGCGTCCGTCACCGGAAAGCCGAGCGGCGACGACCTCCGCGAGGGCAAGCGCACGGTGCTGATCGCGCTCACCAGGGAGGCCATCCCGAGCGGAGCGCGCTCCACCCTCGACGAACTGCTCGGCGACCCGTCGCTGACGGCGCAGCAGATCGAGACCATGCAGATGACGATCCGGGCATCCGGAGCCGTCGACAAGGTGGAGAAGCTGATCGCCGACAACGTGGCCAGGGCGATCGAGGCACTCGAGTCCGCACCGATCGGCGTCCAGGCAAAGGCTCAGCTGCGCGAGCTGGCCGTGACGGTGACCCGCAGGAACTACTGACGCGCCAGAGCGCGACCACTCAGGCGAGAGCCTGGGCGACCCTCCGCACCTCGGCCTTGCGGCCGGCGCGCAACGCGTCGATGGGAGCGGCTCCGAGGGTCTCCTCCTCCTCGATCAGCCAATCGACGGCCTCTTCGTCGTCGAACCCTGCGTCGCCGAGGACGATCAGGGTGCCGCGGAGCTCTCCGAGCGGCTGGCCGTCTTTGATGAAGTCGGACGGGACCTTGAGGACGCCGTCGATGCGCTTGGCCGCGAGGTGGCGGTCGTCGATCAGGCGGCGGACCCGGCTGACGCCCAGTCCGAGGGAGTCGACGAGGTCGGGAATGGTCAGCCACTCACGGGCTGGGGCTTGCTCAGTCACGTCTCAAGCCTCCCACGAGACGGGGCGGAGCGTGAGCGCATCCAATTGTTACGATCATGTAAACTCAAATCACATCCGTCACACTAATTGACTCCTTATTCATTGTGTGTCAGCGTGGAGGCTCGCAACACAGCACGGAGGTGGAGGTTCTATGTCGATTCTCGACAGCAGCGCCGAATCAACGACGGACACTCCGACGCGCGCTCAGCGCCGCACGACGCGCTCGCTCTTCGGCACCGTGCCCATCGCCATCGCCAGCTCGGTGGCCGTCACGCTCGGACTGGTGCCCCCCGCCCACGCAGAGGTGCAGAGCGGTGAGGCGGAGCGCGCCAAGGAGAAGGCGCCGCAGAAGACCGGCGAGAACTCCACCGTGAGTTCCATCGGCGGCGGCCAGACCGCATCCACCGCCCGCACCGCCGTCGCATCCGCTCCCGCGAGCTACCGCGTGCAGAACGGAGACACCGTCTCCGGTATCGCCGGACGCTTCGGCCTCTCCACCGCGAGCATCCTCGCCCTCAACGGGCTCAGCTGGAAGAGCCTGATCTTCCCCGGCCAGGTGCTCGCCCTCAGCGGAGGGGCCGTGGCCACCCCCGTCACCGCTCCGTCGCCCGTTCCCGCCGCGAGCAAGTACAAGGTCGCGTCCGGAGACACCATCAGCGGCATCGCCGCCCGGTTCGGCGTGGCGACCAGCGCCGTCCTGAGCGCCAACGGCCTCAGCAGCTCCAGCCTCATCTTCCCCGGTCAGCTCGTGACCATCCCCGGGATGGCGACCGCCGCGGTGAACACGCCGCACGCCGTGGCCCCTGCTCCCGCGCCGGCTCCGGCTCCGGCGCCTGTCGCTCCCGCCCCCATCCCCGCCCCGGCCACCGGCGCCGTCGTCGCACTGACCGACGAGATGCGGGCGAACGCCGCCGTCATCGTGCAGGTCGGCCGACAGGAGGGCGTGAGCGACCAGGGCATCGTCATCGCTCTCGCCGCCGCCGCCCAGGAGTCCGGGATGCGCAACGTGCGCTACGGAGACCGCGACTCGCTCGGCCTGTTCCAGCAGCGCCCGAGCACCGGATGGGGCACGCCCGACCAGATCCTCGACCCGCGTTTCGCAGCGACCGCCTTCTACGGCGGCCCGCACAATCCGAACGCGGGACGCACCCGCGGTCTGCTCGACATCCCCGGCTGGACGTCGATGACCGTGACCCAGGCCGCCCAGGCCGTCCAGATCTCCGCGTACCCGGACGCGTACGCGAAATGGGAGGCGTCGGCGCGGGCCTGGCTCGCCCAGCTCGGCTGATCGGGCGCCGGATGGTCACAACGCGATCACGGCCCGGCCGTTCACGGTGTTTTGCAGGCTTCGCGCAGACCCCTTTCCCTAAACTCGACTCGTGACCACGAGCCAGACCGATCCCATGATCGGCCGTCTTATCGACGGCCGCTATCAGGTGCGCTCGCGGATCGCCAGAGGCGGCATGGCGACGGTGTACCTCGCCACCGATCTGCGCCTCGAGCGCCGGGTCGCCATCAAGGTCATGCACGGCCACCTCGCCGACGACAGCACCTTCAAGAGCCGCTTCGTCCAGGAGGCGCGCTCGGCCGCCAGGCTCGCGCATCCCAACGTGGTCAACGTGTTCGACCAGGGCCAGGACTCCGACATGGCGTACCTGGTGATGGAGTACCTGCCGGGCATCACCCTGCGCGACCTCCTCAAGGACTACGGCAAGCTCACCCCCGAGCAGACCATCGACATCATGGAGGCCGTGCTCTCCGGGCTCGCCGCCGCGCACAAGGCGGGGATCGTGCACCGCGACCTCAAGCCGGAGAACGTGCTGCTGGCCGACGACGGCCGCATCAAGATCGGCGACTTCGGCCTCGCCCGCGCCGCGAGCGCCAACACGGCCACCGGGCAGGCGCTGCTCGGCACCATCGCCTACCTCTCCCCCGAACTCGTCACCCGTGGTGTGGCCGACGCGCGCAGCGACATCTACGCGCTCGGCATCATGATGTTCGAGATGCTGACCGGCGAGCAGCCGTTCAAGGGCGAGCAGCCCATGCAGATCGCGTACCAGCATGCCAACGACGCCGTGCCGTCGCCGAGCAGCAAGAACCCCTCGGTTCCTCCCGAGCTCGACGACCTTGTGCTCTGGGCGACGGCGAAAGACCCCGACCAGCGTCCGAAGGACGCCAGGGAGATGCTCGACCGTCTCGTCGAGGCGGAGAAGGCGATCAGGGGCGAGACCGCGTCCTTCCAGCCCACGATGGTCATGCCTCCGGCGTTCGGCCCCGGCATCGCCGACGGCGACACCCAGATCATCAACCCCGCCATCCGGCAGCAGGTCGCATCCACCACCCCGAGCAGCATCGACACGCTCACCGCCACGGCGAAGCGCAGGAGGGGCAAGGGATGGTGGCTGTTCGCGCTGGTCATCCTGCTCGCCGGCGTCGCGGGCGGCACGGGCTGGTACTTCGGCTCGGGGCCCGGCTCGATGGTGCAGATCCCGAACGTGGCGAGCAAGACTCCCGAGGCGGCGGCGGCCCAGCTGAAGGCGCTCGGCTTCCAGACGGCGCTCGGGCAGGAGTACAGCACCACGATCGCGACCGGCCTGGTCTCGAACACCGATCCTGAGCCCGGCGCGTCCGCGAACCGCGGCAGCACCGTCACCATCAAGGTCTCGCAGGGGCCGAAGCCGATCGACATTCCCGCCCTCGCCGGCCAGCCGATCGACAAGGCCAAGACGCTGATCACGAGCGCGGGCGCCCAGGTCGGCCCGATCGCGGAGCAGTTCGACGCCAAGGTGCCGAAGGACACGGTGCTCGCCGCCTCGACGGCGGAGGGCGCCGACCTGTCCGGCGGCGGCAAGTACTTCGAGGGCGCGAAGGTGAGCCTCGTGGTCTCGGCCGGCCCCATCCCGTCGGTGGCCGGCAAGTCGGTCGCCGACGCGACGGCGATCCTCAAAGACGTCGGGCTGCTCGTCGACGCCGGCCCGCAGAGCTACAGCGACACGGTCCCCGAGGGCGACGTCATCCAGGCCCAGGCGCAGAGCGACGCCCCGGTGAAGCCGGGCGACACCCTACTGCTCGAGACGTCGAAGGGCCCGGAGCCCGTGCCGGTGCCCGACGTGGCCGGCAAGACCTGGATCGACGCCAAGAAGATGCTGCAGGACGCCGGCTTCCAGCTCGACTACGACAAGACCGCAGACATCCTCCCGGGTGTCGCGATCGTCGCGAGCACCAACCCGGCAGCGGGCACCGACGTCAAGAAGGGCTCGACCGTCAAGGTCGCGTTCAAGCCCATCTTCGGCTGATCACGCAATCGAGCCGGGACTTATGCACACTCGCGGACGGCGTGTCGCGTGCATAAGTCCCGGCTCGATGGCTTCGGCAGGGTGGGGTCAGCGGGCCGCGAGCTCCTCGGCGACGAGGAAGGCGAGCTCGAGCGACTGCATGTGGTTGAGGCGCGGGTCGCAGAGCGACTCGTAGCGGGTGGCCAGCGTCTCCTCGTCGATGTGCTCCGAGCCGCCGAGGCACTCGGTGACGTCGTCGCCGGTCAGCTCCACGTGGATGCCGCCCGGGTGCGTTCCCGCGGCGCGGTGCGCCTCGAAGAAGCCCTTGACCTCGTCCACCACGTCGTCGAAGCGACGCGTCTTGTAGCCGTTCGGAGTCGTCAGGCCGTTGCCGTGCATCGGGTCGGTGACCCAAAGCGGGCGGGCGTCGGACGCCTTGATCGCTTCGAGCAGCGGGGGAAGCGCATCGCGGATCTTGCCTGCGCCCATCCGCGTGATGAACGTCAGACGCCCAGGCTCGCGGTTCGGGTCGAGCTTCTCGATGAGCTCCAGCATCGTCTCCGGGGTGGTCGACGGGCCGAGCTTCACGCCGATCGGGTTGCGCACCCTGGACAGGAAGTCGACGTGCGCTCCATCGAGGTCGCGCGTGCGCTCCCCGATCCAGATGAAGTGCGCCGACGTGTTGTACGGGGTGCCCGTGCGCGAGTCGATGCGCGTCATCGGACGCTCGTAGTCCATCAGCAGGCCCTCGTGGCTGGAGTAGAACTCCACGCGCTTCAGCTCGTCGAAGTCGGCGCCTGCCGCCTCCATGAACTTGATCGCGCGGTCGATCTCCTTGGCGAGACCCTCGTACCGCTGATTGGCCGGGTTCGCGGCGAAGCCCCTGTTCCAGCTGTGCACCTGGCGCAGGTCGGCGAAACCACCCTGCGTGAACGCTCGGATGAGGTTCAGCGTGGATGCGGCCGTGTGGTAGCCCTGCACGAGCCTGCGCGGGTCGGCTTGGCGCGACTCCGGCGTGAAGTCGTAGCCGTTGACGATGTCGCCCCGGTATGCGGGCAGCGTCACGCCGCCGCGCGTCTCCGTGTCGCTGGAGCGCGGCTTGGCGAACTGCCCGGCCATGCGTCCCATCTTGATGACAGGCATGGATGCGCCGTAGGTCAGCACCACGGCCATCTGCAGCACGGTCTTGACCCTGTTGCGGATCTGGTCGGCCGTCGCGCCTGCGAAGGTCTCTGCACAGTCGCCGCCCTGCAGCAGGAACGCCTTGCCGTCTGCCGCGCGGCCGAGCCGCTCACGCAGCTGGTCCACCTCGCCCGCGAAGACGAGAGGGGGCAGCGTGGCGATCTCCGCGGAGGCCGCTGCCGCCGCATCCGGGTCTGGCCAGGTCGGCTGCTGCTTGATCTCGAGCGTGCGCCAATAGTCCAGGCCCTCGATCACAGACTCGTCAGCCAAAACGACGGGATCGGAGGTGTCTAGCACTGGTCTTCCGCTCAGTTCAGGGCGTGCCTCGAAATCGGCATGCCGATGGGTGGGTTCGGCGCACGGGCGGCGCCGGGTACTTGAGCCTACCGTGAAAGCGCTGCGCGCTTTTCCTTCACGCTACTGGCGTAGACATCCACGTACTCCTGCTCGCTGAGCGCGTGCAGCCGGTACATGATCTCGTCGGTGACCGAGCGCAGGATGAACCGGTCGCCCTCCATCCCTTCGAACCGGGAGAAGTCGATCGGTTCGCCGATGATGATGCCGATGCGGCCGATCTTCGGCAGGCGCGTTCCGATCGGCATGATCTTCTCGGTGTCGACCATCGCGACGGGGACGACCGGCACCTCGCCCTCCAGGATCATCCTGGCCACGCCGGTGCGGCCGCGGTAGAGCTTGCCGTCCGGGCTGCGCGTTCCCTCCGGATAGATGCCGAGGATCTCGCCGCGCGAGAGCACGGCGAGGCCGGTGTTGAGCGAGTCCTCCGACGCCTTCCCGCCGGAGCGGTCGATCGGGATCTGGCCGGTCGCGGTCATGAACGACTTGGTCGCCCAGCCTTTGAAGCCCTTCCTGGTGAAGTAGTCGCTCTTGGCGAGGAAGGAGACGTGCCGGTCGACGACGAGAGGCAGGAAGATCGAGTCGATGAACGACAGGTGGTTGCTGGCCAGGATGACGGCGCCGTTCGCCGGCACGTTCTCGAGCCCGACGACCCACGGGCGGAAGATCCCCTTCAGCAGGGGGCCCGCGATCAGGTGCTTCATCAGCCAGTAGAACACCGGCTCAGCCTAACGTGCGGTCGCGTGCAGCCGCGCGAGGTCGGCGGCGCCGACCACTCCGGCGTCGTTCACGAGCTCGGCGATGCGGAACTCCGGCTCCGGGTGGAAGCCGCGCGCTGGGAGGTTCTCCAGGTAGGCGAGCCTGATCGGCTCGAGCAGCAGCTCCCCCGCCTGGGCGACGCCGCCGCCGAACACGAACAGCTGGGGGTCGAGCACGGCGCCGAGGCTCGCGCACGCCTGGCCGAGCCAGTCGCCGAGCTGGCGGAGCGCTGCGAGCGCGCCGGGGTCGCCCGCCATGATCAGCTCGCTGATGTCGGTGCCGCTGAGCGAGCCCTTCCTGGAGCGCACGTCCGCGAGGGTCTGCCCGATGCCGCCCGCGTCAGCGAGCTCGTTCGCCATGCGCTGCAGGGCGCGGCCGGAGCCGTACTGCTCGATGCACCCGTGGGCGCCGCAGCCGCACGGCAGGCCGCCGGGGACGACGCGCATGTGGCCGACCTCCGCCCCGGCGCCGAAGCCGCCGCGGAACAGCCGGTCGCCGCTGACGATCGCGCCGCCGACGCCTGTGCCGATCGTGAGGATCACCATGTCGCTGACCAGGCGTCCTGCTCCGTAGCGGAACTCGGCCCATCCTGCGGCGTTCGCGTCGTTCTCGATCAGGATCGGCAGGTCGAGGCGCTTCTCGAGCTTCTCCCGGAACGGCTCGTTGCGCCAGTTGATGTTGGGGGCGTAATAGACGGTGGACTGCGCGGCGTCGATGAAGCCGGCGGCGGCGACTCCGGCCCCCGCGATCTCCTCCGGGCCGTCGGAGAGCCGCTCGATCATCTCGACGACGGCGTTCTCGATCTCGTGCGGCTGTGCTGCGTCGGTGGGCACCCTGTCCTCCCGGATGATCGTGCCCAGTTCGTCGACGACTGCCCCTGCGATCTTCGTTCCGCCGATGTCGATACCGATCGCGTGCACAGACAGCCTTTCGTTCAGTTGCGGGTAACGCGCGGGAGTCGGCGAGCGCCAGAAGACTCACATCCGCACCATCTAGAGTGTAGTTACCCAGTTCGGCGGAAGCCATCTGGCCGCCTGATGTCCACCCCGGTACCGAGGGAGCTACCGTGAAACAGTTCGATTCACCCGCCATCGTTCCAGCAGACCCAGAGGCGAACGCCACCGACCTTCTGGTCGATCGTGTCGCTGCGACTCCGGATGCGCCCCTGTTCAGCCTCCCGGACGGCGACGGCTGGAAGGACCTCACGGCGGCGGAGTTCCTGCGCCAGGTCGTCGCCCTGTCGAAGGGCTTCGTGCAGGCGGGGATCCAGCCGGGCGACAAGATCGGGCTGATGTGCAAGACCCGCTACGAGTGGTCGCTGATCGACTTCGCCGTCTGGTTCGCCGGCGGCGTGCTCGTCCCGATCTACGAGACCTCCTCCCCCGCCCAGGTGCAGTGGAACATGAGCGACTCCGGCGCCATCGCCGTGATCCTGGAGACGCCGGAGATGTTCGCCAGGTTCGACGAGGTGCACGCCGACCTCCCCGACATCGGCAACGTGTGGCAGATCCACCTCGGCGACCTGGACAAGCTCGCCGCTTCCGGCACGGCCATCCCGGACGGCGAGATCGAGCGCCGCAGGAACCTCGCGCGCGGTGACGACATCGGGACGCTGATCTACACCTCCGGCTCGACCGGCAGGCCGAAGGGATGCGTCCTCACGCACTCCAACTTCGTCGAGCTGTCCCGCAACTCGGCCGAGGCGCTCAAGGAGGTCGTGATGCAGCCGGGTGGCGCATCCACTCTGCTGTTCATCACGACGGCGCACATCTTCGCGCGCTTCATCGCCGTGCTCTGCGTGACGGCCGGGGTGAAGGTCGGCCACCAGGCGGACACCAAGCAGCTGCTTCCCGCGCTCGCGAGCTTCAAGCCGACATTCCTCCTCGCCGTCCCCCGGGTGTTCGAGAAGGTGTACAACTCGGCCGAGCAGAAGGCGGAGTCCGGCGGCAAGGGCAAGATCTTCCGCAAGGCCGCCGCCGTGGCCGTCGAGCACTCCCAGGCCGTCGAGGCCGGAGCCGTGCCGTTCGGCCTGCGCCTGCGCTTCGCGATCTTCGACCGGCTGGTCTACAGCAAGCTCCGCGCCGCGATGGGCGGCAGGGTGAAGTACGCCGTGTCCGGCTCCGCGCCGCTCGGCGCGCACCTCGGCCACTTCTTCCACAGCCTCGACATCAAGATCCTGGAGGGCTACGGCCTCACCGAGACCACGGCGCCCGCCACGGTGAACCGGCCGGACACGTTCCGGATCGGCACGGTCGGCCCCGCGCTCCCCGGCGTCTCCCTGCGTCTCGCGGACGACGACGAGATCGAGGTCAAGGGCATCAATGTCTTCAAGGAGTACTGGAAGAACCCGGAAGCGACGGAGGCGGCGTTCGACGACGGCTGGTTCCGCACGGGTGACCTCGGCTCGTTCGACGACGACGGCTTCCTCACGATCACCGGCCGCAAGAAGGAGATCATCGTCACCGCGGGCGGCAAGAACGTCTCCCCCGCTGCACTGGAGGACCCGGTGCGGGCGAACCCGCTGGTCAGCCAGGTGATCGTCGTCGGCGACCAGAAGCCGTTCATCGCAGCGCTGGTCACGCTCGACACCGAGATGCTGCCCACCTGGCTCGCCAACAACGGCGAGGACAAAGACATGACGCTCGCGGAAGCGTCGGTCAACCCGGCCGTCTACGCCGAGATCGAGCGGGCCATCGAGGCGGCGAACGGCAAGGTCTCCCGCGCGGAGTCCATCCGGAAGTTCGTGATCCTGTCGACGGACCTCACCGAGGCGAGCGGACACCTCACGCCGAAGCTCAGCATCAAGCGCAACGTGATCCTGGCCGACTTCGCCGACGTGATCGACGGGATCTACAGCGGAGCCCCGGCCACGCAGGGCATCTCACTGGCGCACTAGCGCAGCGGCAGGTCAGACCTCGTCCCGCCAGGTGTGCTCCGGCTCATAGCCGAGCACCCTGCGGGCCTTGGCGATCGACAGCAGCGAGTCGTTGACCCCCAGTTCGCCCTTCAGGGGCACGCCGGGGAACACCTCGGCGACGAGCTCGGCGTTCGGGCGGGTCATCACGGTGTCGGCCGCGGCGATGATGAAGCGGTCGAACCCGGTGGTGTCCCATTCCAGCGCCCGCAGGATCGCCTGCGCGCCGTCTCTGGCGTCGATGTAGCCCCACAGGTTCCACTTGCGCGCCTGCGCGTCCGCATCGAAGCCGGGGAACGCCGCGTAGTCCTCCGGGTTCATCACGTTCGAGAACCGCAGCGCCACGATCTTGAGCGCTGGATCCCAGCGCACCAGCTCGATGGCCAGCTGCTCCTCGAGGTGCTTGACCAGCGAGTACGTGCTCTCCGGACGGGCCGGGTAGTCCTCGTCCACCGGGATGTACGGCGGCGGCACGTCGAACGGCAGGCCGAGCACGGTCTCGCTCGACGCGTACACGATGTTCCGGATGCCCGCCCTGCGCGCCGCCTGGAACACGTTGTACGTGACCCGGATGTTGTTGTGGAAGGTCGCGACGTCGCTCAGGATGCCCGGTGCGGGGATCGCGGCGAGGTGCACGATCGCGTCGAAGCCGTCGTGCACGTCGTTGACACCGAGGATAGCGTCGATGGTCTGGCCGTAGTCGGTGAGGTCGACACGGACGAAGCCGGGACCACGCTCCCCCGTCGCATCCAGATTGACGACGGTGTTGCCCGCCGCCCTCAGCTCGCGGACGACCGTGCGCCCGAGTTTTCCTGATCCACCGGTGACCGCGATACGCATATCGCCAGTCTAGGCGTCAGACGGACCCAGGCGGCCGATCAGAACCAGTCCGACTCGCGGACCTGCTTCATCGCCTCGCGCCTGCTGTCCTTGTCCAGCCGGTCGAGGTAGAGCTTTCCGTCGAGGTGGTCGGTCTCGTGCTGCAGCGCCTGCGCCATGACGCCGGTGCCCGACACCTCGATCTCGTTGCCGTCGAGGTCGATGCCGCGCACTGTCGCCGACGGGTAGCGGGCGGTCTTGAACCAGAGGCCAGGGACGGACAGGCAGCCCTCGTCCACCAGCTCCGGCTCTCCGGACACCTCGACGAGCACCGGATTGATGACGTAGCCGATCTCGCCGTCGACGTTGTAGCTGAACGCGCGCAGGTTCACGCCGATCTGCGGGGCGGCGACGCCCGCTCGCCCGGGCGGCAGCACACTGTCCACCAGGTCTTCCACCAGGCCGCGCACGCCGTCGTCGATGTCTCCGATGGGCTCGGACACGGTCTTCAGGACGGGGTCGCCGAACAGGCGGATCTGACGTTCGGTCACAACTGTCTCCTTGGCAGGGGCACGGGATGCGCGGCTCAGGCGCGGGTGGTGGGCAGGCCCTCGACCACCAGGGCGGCGAGCGTGCGCGCCGACTGCTTGGTCAGGGGCTTCAGGTCTTTGTACGACACGACGGAGCCCGCGGCCAGCTGCGGGTCGTACGGGATGCGCACGACGTCGCGGACGCGCGACAGGAAGTGCGACTCGATCTCCTCGAGCTTCACCAGGTTGGTTCCCTGGGTGGCTGTGTTGAGCGCCACGACGGCGTTCCTGACGAGGTCGCCGTAGCCGTTCGCCTCCAGCCAGGTCAGCGTCTCGGACGCGAGACGCGCCTCGTCGACGCTGCCGCCGGAGACGATCACCACGGAGTCTGCGCGCTGCAGGGTGGCCCGCATCACCGAGTGGACGATGCCGGTTCCGCAGTCGGTGAGCACGATCGAGTAGAACCGGGCGGACAGGTCGGCGACCACGTTGTAGTCGTTCTCGTCGAACGCCTCGGAGAGCAGAGGGTCGGTGTCGGAGGCGAGGATGTCGAGCCTGGTCTCATCGCGGGAGACGAGGGCGGAGAAGTCGGTGAAGCCGCCGATGCTCGCGGCCTTGTGCACCACATCCCGCACCGTTGCACGGGTCTGCTTGGGGACGCGCTCCGACAGGGTGCCGCGGTCGGGGTTCGCGTCGATCGCGACGATGCGGTCTTCGCGGGCATCGGCCAGCGCCATCCCGAGCAGGGTGGTGACGGTGGTCTTGCCGACGCCGCCCTTGCGGGTGAGCACGGGGACGAAGCGCGTTCCGCCCTCGAACTGCTTCTGGATGCGGTGGTCGAGCTCCTTGCGGGCGCGCGCCTTGGCGGAGTCGCCGAGGTTGACCATCCGGAAGGTGACGTTGTAGACGAAGCGCTGCCAGCCGCCCTCCGGGCCGGGGCGGGTGTTGCGGTTGACCTCCAGCAGGCGGTCGGCGGTGAGCATGGCGGCCGGCTCCGGCTGCTGCGAGTGCTCGCCGCGCAGGCGCCCGCGGCGGGACTGCGAGAACGGGTCGGACGACGGCAGATCCGGCACGTCGCGCTGCGCGTCCTGGACCGAGTCCGCTGCGATGGTGCCGGTGGGACCGGTGGCGTGCCGGGAGGCGACGATGGCGACCGACATGGTGGTCGGCTCGGCGGGCGACGCGACGAAACCGGGGTCGACCGGGACCTCGTCGATCGCGACGGCGGCCTCGTCCTCCGGCACCTCGGGCGCCGGGGCGGGCGGAAGGTCGACGGCGATGCTGAGATTCTCCGGAACCGAGATGGTCAGATCGTCGTCAGGCGACACGAGCGGCCCCGGTTCGGGGCGCTCGGGCTTGAGGTTGTCTGGCACGGATCACGTCTCTTTCTGCCGCTGCACGCGGCGCCCACCAGTTTAGCTGGCCGCCGCGCACAGCAATCGAGTCCGGACTTGTTCACGCGACACGCCGGGTGAAGCGTGAATAAGTCCGGACTCGATTGTGAGGGGGGGGATCAGGCGGGGGCGACGACGACCAGGAGGTCGCCCGCATCCACCTGCTGGGTCTTCGGGATGGCGAGGCGCTCGATGGTGCCGGCGATGGGGGCGGTGATGGCCGCCTCCATCTTCATCGCCTCGATGGAGGCGACGGCCTGCCCGGCCGCCACCGTGTCACCGACCGCGACCTGCAGGGTCACCACTCCGGAGAACGGGGCGGCCACCTGGCCGGGCTTGGCGCTGTCGGCCTTCTCGGCGGCCTTGGACTCGACGACGATGCCGCGGTCGCGCACGAACACCGGCCGGAGCTGGCCGTTGAGCGTGGTCATGACCGTGCGCATCCCCTTCTCGTCGGCCTCGCCGATGGCTTCCAGGCCGATGTAGAGGCGAACGCCCTTGTCGATCTCGATGACGTGCTCCGTGCCCTGCTTGAGGCCGTAGAGGTAGTCGAGCGAGTCGACGACGGACAGGTCTCCGAAGAGCTCCCGCATCTGCTCGTAGATGCGCGTGGGAGCCGGGAAGAGCAGGCGGTTGAGCGTCGAACGGCGCTCCTCGCTGGAGCCTTCCAGCGCCTTCGCGTCGGCGGCCGAGAGGTCTTCGACGCCGACCTTGACGGTCTTGCCCGCGAGCACCTTGGTGCGGAACGGCTCCGGCCAGCCGCCGGGCAGCTCGCCCAGCTCGCCGGCCATGAAGCCGACCACCGAGTCCGGGATGTCGTAGTTCTGCGGGTTCTCGGCGAAGTCGGCCGGGTCGGCGTGCACGGCGGCGAGGTGCAGCGCGAGGTCGCCGACGACCTTCGACGACGGCGTCACCTTCGGGATGCGGCCCAAGATCTGGTTCGCAGCCGCGTACATGTCCTCGACCAGCTCGAAGTCCTCCGCGAGGCCGAGTGCCTTGGCCTGCTGGCGCAGGTTGGAGAGCTGGCCGCCCGGGATCTCGTGCTTGTACACCCGGCCTGTAGGACCCGGCAGGCCGGACTCGAACGGACGGTAGACCTGGCGGACGGCCTCCCAGTACGGCTCCAGCGCGTTCACCGAGGCGAGCGAGATGCCTGTGTCGCGCTCGGTGTGCGCGAGGGCCGCGACGAGGGCGGACGCGCTCGGCTGGCTGGTGGTGCCCGCCATCGGCGCGCTCGCGACGTCCACTGCGTCCGCACCTGCGCGGCTGGCCGCGAGCAGGGTCGCCAGCTGGCCGCCCGGGGTGTCGTGCGTGTGCACGTGCACCGGGAGGTCGAAACGCTCGCGGAACGCGGAGACGAGCTTCTCGGCCGCAGCGGGACGCAGCAGGCCCGCCATGTCCTTGATCGCGAGGATGTGCGCGCCCGAGTCCACGATCTGCTCTGCGAGCTTCAGGTAGTAGTCGAGCGTGTAGAGGTCTTCGTTCGGGTCGAGCAGGTCGCCGGTGTAGCAGACGGCCACCTCGGCGACGGCGGTTCCCGTCGCGAGCACGGACTCGATCGCCGGGCGCATCTGCGACACGTCGTTGAGGGCGTCGAAGATGCGGAAGATGTCCACCCCGGTCGCAGCGGCCTCACGGACGAACGCATCCGTCACCTGGGTGGGATACGGCGTGTACCCGACCGTGTTCCGGCCGCGCAGCAGCATCTGGATGTTGACGTTCGGCAGCGCTTCGCGCAGGGCGGCCAGGCGCTCCCACGGGTCCTCGCCGAGGAAGCGGAGAGCGACGTCGTACGTCGCCCCGCCCCAGGCCTCGACGGACAGCAGCTCCGGCGTCATGCGTGCGACGTACGGAGCGACGGCGAGCAGGTCGCGGGTGCGGACGCGCGTGGCCAGCAGCGACTGGTGCGCATCCCGGAACGTGGTCTCCGTGACGGCGAGGGCCGTCTGGTTGCGGAGGGCCTGCGCGAAGCCGGCGGGGCCGAGCTCCAGCAGCTTCTGGCGCGAGCCGGACGGTGCAGGAGCGCTCAGGTCGATCTTCGGCAGCTTGTCGACCGGTGCGTGGGTCTCCGGGCGGGCGCCGTTCGGCTGGTTGACCGTGACGTCGGCGAGCCAGTTGAGCACCTTCGTGCCGCGGTCCTTGGATGCGCGGCCCTTGAACAGCTCCGGGCGCTCCTCGATGAACGAGGTGCTGACGTCGCCGGCGATGAAGTCCGGGTCGTCGAGCACAGCCTGCAGGAACGGGATGTTCGTGGCGACGCCGCGGATGCGGAACTCGGCCAGACCGCGGCGCGCGCGGCTGACCGCAGCGGCGAAGTCGCGGCCGCGGCAGGTCATCTTGGCGAGCATCGAGTCGAAGTGCGGGCTGATCTGCGCGCCCGGGTTGATCGTTCCGCCGTCGAGGCGGACGCCGCCGCCACCCGGCGAGCGGTACGTGGTGATCTTGCCGGTGTCCGGACGGAAGCCCGCGGTCGGGTCCTCCGTGGTGATGCGGCACTGCAGGGCGGCGCCGCGGATGTGCACCGTCTCCTGGCTGAGGCCGAGGTCGGCCAGCGACTCCCCCGCCGCGATGCGCATCTGCGACTGGACGAGGTCGACGTCGGTGATCTCCTCGGTGACCGTGTGCTCCACCTGGATGCGCGGGTTCATCTCGATGAAGACGTGCTCGCCTGCGCGCTCGCCGGCGGTGTCGAGCAGGAACTCGACGGTTCCGGCGTTCTCGTAGCCGATCGACTTCGCGAACGCGATCGCGTCGGCGTAGAGCGCCTGGCGGGTGGCGTCGTCGAGGTTCGGCGCCGGAGCGATCTCGATCACCTTCTGGTGACGGCGCTGCACGGAGCAGTCGCGCTCGAACAGGTGCATGGTCGCACCGTGCGAGTCGGCGAGGATCTGCACCTCGATGTGGCGCGGGCGCAGCACGGCCTGCTCCAGGAACATGGTCGGGTCGCCGAACGCGCTGTCCGCCTCGCGCATCGCCTCTTCGAGGGCTCCGCGGAGGTCGTCCTTGGTGTTGACGCGGCGCATCCCTCGTCCGCCGCCGCCTGCGACCGCCTTGGCGAAGATCGGGAAGCCGATCTCGTCCGCCTGGGAGATCAGGAGGTCGATGTCCTTCGACGGGGGCGTCGACTTGAGCACGGGGACGCCGGCAGCGATGGCGTGCTCCTTGGCCGTGACCTTGTTCCCCGCCATTTCGAGCACGCGCGGCGGCGGGCCGATGAACGTGATGCCGGCCTCGCGGGCGGCCTCCGCCAGCTCGGGGTTCTCGGAGAGGAAGCCGTATCCGGGATAGATCGCGTCTGCGCCGGACTCCTTCGCGACGCGGATGATCTCCTGCACGTCGAGGTACGCACGCACCGGGTGGCCGGGCTCGCCGATCTGGTACGCCTCGTCCGCCTTGAGGCGGTGCATGGAATTGCGGTCCTCATACGGGAACACCGCCACAGTTTGAGCGCCGAGCTCGTAAGCGGCCCTGAAGGCCCTGATGGCGATTTCACCGCGGTTGGCAACGAGGATCTTACGGAACATGGGGACCTTTCGAGCAGGGGGCTACGCCACACAGCAAACGGTTAGGTTCTCTAAGACTAGTGAAGGTAACGTGGCTTCTTGTGCACGTACTCAGCGTTAGTTCCCTCAAGGGCGGTGTCGGAAAGACCACAGTGACGCTTGGACTGGCCTCCGCGGCGTTCGCCAAGGGGCTCCGAACGCTCGTGGTCGATCTCGACCCGCAATCGGACGTGTCCACGGGCATGGACATCCAGGTGGCAGGCCACCTCAATGTCGCCGACGTCCTGGCGTCTCCGAAGGAGAAGATCGTCCGTGCGGCGATCGCCCCCTCCGGCTGGACGAAGGGCCGCAGCGGCAAGATCGATGTCATGATCGGCAGCCCGTCCGCGATCAACTTCGACGGCCCGCACCCGAGCATCCGGGACATCTGGAAGCTGGAGGAGGCGCTGGCGAACGTCGAGCACGACTACGAGCTCGTGCTGATCGACTGCGCCCCGTCGCTGAATGCGCTCACCCGCACGGCGTGGGCGGCCAGCGACCGCGTCGCCGTCGTCACGGAGCCCGGCCTGTTCTCCGTCGCCGCCGCCGACCGTGCGCTGCGTGCGATCGAGGAGATCCGCCGCGGCCTCTCCCCCCGCCTGCAGCCGCTCGGCATCATCGTGAACCGTGCCCGCGTCCAGTCGCTGGAGCACCAGTTCCGCATCAAGGAGCTGCGCGACATGTTCGGCCCGCTCGTGCTCTCCCCTCAGCTGCCGGAGCGCACGTCGCTGCAGCAGGCGCAGGGCGCGGCGAAGCCGCTGCACGTCTGGCCGGGCGAGAGCGCGCAGGAGATGGCGCACAACTTCGACATGCTGCTGGAGCGCGTGCTGCGCACGGCCCGCATCGGCGAGTACGCGGTCGCGCCCTAGCCAGCCCTGCCGGAAGCCGGGCACTCGCCCGAGAGTCGGCTGACCCTCCGCGCGTGCTGAGGGTTCGGCTCAGGAGGCCTTGGAGGCGCGACGAGCGGCGAGCTCGTCCATGGAGTCGGTCTGGGTGTCGAGCTCGACGAGGCTCGACTCGACCTCGCGGAGGACCTTGCCGACGGCGATGCCGAAGACGCCCTGGCCGCGGCTGACGAGGTCGATGACCTCGTCGTTGGAAGTGCAGAGGTAGACGCTCGCGCCGTCGCTCATCAGCGTGGTCTGGGCGAGGTCGTTGACCCCGGATTCGCGCAGCTGGTTGACCGCGGTGCGGATCTGCTGCAGCGAGATGCCGGTGTCGAGGAGGCGCTTGACGAGCTTCAGAACCAGGATGTCGCGGAAGCCGTAGAGGCGCTGCGAGCCGGAGCCCGCGGCACCGCGGACCGTCGGTTCGACGAGTCCGGTGCGCGCCCAGTAGTCGAGCTGGCGGTACGAGATGCCAGCCGCGCGGGCGGCGACGGCTCCTCGGTACCCGTTCGCGTCGTCCATCTCGGGGAGGCCGTCGGTGAACAGCAACCCCAGATCGTACCGGGCCGCGTCGTTGTCACGACTCAGTTCACTCATGGGTTCGCCTCTCGCCCGATCTTGGGATGCGCATGTTCGACAGGCGCATCATCCACGGTACCCATGCTCAGGGTCGCGGGCAACGACATTCGCAGTTTGACTATCGGCGTGTCGAGCCGATCCGTCAGTGGGGGTCGCGCGGTCACGGCTGGATGCGCGACAGAGCCGACCGGATGATGCTGCCGCGCACCACATCCAGCTGTCCGGCGATCTCGCGGGCGAGCTCGGCGGTCTGCGCCCTGCTCGACACGTCGTTGCGCCGGGCGATCGGCACGAGGGCCGTCTCGATGAGCCCGAGTTCGCGCTGCGCTGCGGCCCGGAAGCCGCGCAGGTGGCGGGGTTCGATGCCGTGCCGCTGCAGCTCGACGAGCGCGCGGAGCACGGCCAGCGTCTCCTCGCCGTAGACCTCGGCGGGAGCGATGACGGAGGCGGTGATCGCGTCCTGCAGGAGCTCCTGGGTGGCCTGCGCCTCGCGCAGCAGCTCGCCGCGCTTGAACCGCCTGCCGGTCGGCAGCATCGACGGCCCAGCACTGGGGGCTGCGCCCGGCATCGGCGGGTTGAGGCCTGCATCCAGGTCGGCCAGGTACGCCTTGATGACCTTCAGCGGCAGGTAGTGGTCGCGCTGCATCCCGAGCACGATGCGCAGTCGCTCGACGTCGTCCGGCGAGAACTTGCGGTACCCGGATGCTGTGCGCGCCGGGGACACCAGCCCGCGCTCCTCGAGGAAGCGCAGCTTCGACGACGACAGGTCGGGGAACTCGGGCGTCAGACGCGCGAGCACCTGGCCGATACTGAGCAGCGCAGGCGAGCCAGCCCGTGCGCTCGCTGCTTGCCGTGCCACTAGTTCGGGGCCGACGCTGCGAGGTCGAGGCGCGAGGCGTAGAACGTGAGGCGGAACTTGCCGATCTGCACTTCGGCGGAGTCGGAGAGCAGAGCGCTCTCGATGCGGACCCCGTCGTAGTACGTGCCGTTCAGCGACCCGAGGTCGCGGACCTCGAACGCCGTGCCGCGACGCGTGAACTCCGCGTGGCGGCGGGAGACGGTCACGTCGTCCAGGAAGATGTCGGCGTTGGGGTGTCGCCCTGCGCTCGTCACATCGGCGTCGAGCAGGAAGCGCGCGCCGGTGTTCGGACCGCGGCGGACGATCAGCAGAGCCGAACCGGACGGCAGGGCCGCGATGGCCTCCTGCTCCTCCGGTGAGATCTCCCCATCCATCGGGTACATCTTCGACACGAACTCCTCGCCGAAGCGTGCGGTCGTGTCTTCGTTCCCCGCGGCTGAATTACGCAGGGGGTTGTTCTCGGCGTCATCCGCCGGCCCATTCGGGTAAGTCTCGTCAGGCACCGTCAACCTCCTCTTATTCCAGCGTATCGGATCGTCCGGCCCCGTCGTTCGCCGGAAGGCGGATTACGCGGGCTGTTTCTCCGATATACACAAAACCGGCCCACCAGTAGAGGAAGGCCCCCCACAGCGCGAACGCCCAGCCGAGCGGCAGGGAGAAGGGCGCGAGAGCATCGAATGCCTCTCCGAGCATGAGAAGCGGGAGCGCCCAGAACAGGCAGAATGTGGCCACTTTCCCCAGGTGATGCACGGGAAGCGGGCCGAAGCCGTGGTTCGCGAGGATGACCCCGAGCACCGCGAGCATCACATCCCGCGCCACGATGATCGTCACCAGCCACCACGGGATGACGTCCCGCCAGGCCAGCCCGATCAAGGCTGCGAAGATGTACAGGCGGTCGGCGGCCGGGTCGAGCAGCTGACCGAGCCTCGACACCTGGTTGAGCCGTCTGGCGAGGAAACCGTCGAGGAAGTCGGTGATGCTCGACACCACGAGAACGAGCAGCGCGAACGCATCCTGACCGTCGATCACGAACGCCAGGAACACCGGCACCAGGGCGAGCCGGAAGAAACTCAGGATGTTCGGGATCGTCAGGACCCGCGAACTGACCTCGCGCGCACCGACACCATCCACGGGATACGAGTCTAGTGATTCCGTTCTCCGTGCCGGGAGGCTCCCCGGCGCGCGGCGAATGCGTGCATAAGATGTGGGCGTGGAGCCATTCATCGTCAGTCTCTGGATACTCGTCGGCGTCTGCGTCGTCACCTGGGTGCTCTCGCTCATCACCGGCGAGCACTCCTGGGTCGACCGCATCTGGTCGATCGTGCCCGTCGCATACGTCTGGGTGTACGCCGGATTCGCCGGACTGCAGGATGCGCGGCTCGACCTGATGGCGATCCTCGTCACCCTCTGGGGCATCCGGCTCACCTTCAACTTCGCGCGCAAGGGCGGGTACGCGCCCGGCGGAGAGGACTACCGCTGGGCGGTGCTGCGCGGCAGGATGCCCGGCTGGCAGTTCTGGCTGTTCAACCTGTTCTTCATCGTGATCTACCAGAATGTGTTGCTGTTCCTCATCACCCTCCCCGCCTGGACCGCCTACCTGCACCAGACGCCGCTCGGCGTGCTCGACATCGTCTGCGCCGTGGTGTTCCTCGCGTTCCTGGTGGGCGAGACCGTGGCCGACCAGCAGCAGTGGAACTTCCACCAGTGGAAGAACGCGGAGAAGGCTGCGGGGCGCGACCCGCAGCCGCGCTTCCTGCAGAGTGGGCTGTTCCGTGTCTCCCGGCACCCCAACTTCTTCTTCGAGCAGGCCCAGTGGTGGGTGCTCTTCCTGTTCGGCTGCGTGGCGGCCGGGTCCATCCTGCAGTGGACCGTGATCGGGCCGCTGCTGCTGACCGGGCTGTTCATCGGGTCGACGGTCTTCACCGAGAGCATCTCGGTGTCCCGCTACCCCGAGTACGCGCAGTACCAGCGGCGCACGTCGCCGATCGTGCCGTGGCCGCCGCGGCGCAACGGCGACGAGCCGGCACCCGCTGCTCCGTGACCGCGGCGTGCCGGCCCCGGCGTGCCAGCCGCGCGAAGGTCGGACCGAGCGCGTACCGTTGACGCATGTCGTGCATTCGGTTCAACACCCCGGCCCAGCGTCAGGCGATGCGTGAGCACCGACCGGCGATGCTCACCGCGGAGGAGGCGGCGGCACTGCACCCGTCTCCCCCGGTCACCGAGAGCAAGATCCGTCGGCTGAGGCTGCTCGCCTCCGACCCGAACCCCAAGATCCGGGAGAGCGTCGCGAGCAGCTACAACACCCCGGACGACCTCTTCCTCACCCTCGCGAACGACCCGGACGCCGGCGTGCGCGGCTGCGTCGCGAAGAACGAGGCCACCCCCTGCGACATCCTCCGGATGCTCGCGGACGACCGCTCCGAGACCGTGCGCGGCTGGGTGGCGATCAACTACTTCGTGCCCGCCGACGTGATGGACAAGCTCGCCACTGACAGGAGCAAGACCGTCCGCAGCCTCGTGAAGTGGAAGAGCCAGCTGACCGAAGCGGTCTGATCGTGGCCGAACCTGCGAGCGTCCGCGTCGACTCCTGGGCGTGGGCCGTGCGCCTCTACAAGACACGCTCCGCCGCATCCACTGCCACCAAAGCCGGGCACCTGCGGGTGAACGGCGACAAGGCCAAGCCGGCGACGCCGGTCAGGATCGGCGACGAGGTGCGCGCGAGGGTGGGCGACACCGAGCGCATCCTGATCGCCAAGCGGCTGATCGTGAAGCGGGTGGGCGCCGTCGTCGCCGCCGAGTGCTTCGACGACCTGACTCCCCCGCCTCCCCCGAAGGTGGAGGCGCCGTCCGCCGTGCTGCGCGAGCGCGGCGCCGGGCGTCCGACCAAGCGCGACAGGCGCATCCTGGATCAGCTGCGGGGGCGCTGATGGCGGTCGCCAGGATCGGGATCTCCGGCTGGACGTATGCGCCGTGGCGCGGCACGTTCTACCCGAAGGGACTTCCGCACCGGGCGGAGCTTGAATATGCAGCGGAGCGGCTCGACTCGATCGAGATCAACGGCAGCTTCTACGCCCTGCAGAAACCGGCGAGCTACCGGCGCTGGGCGGAGGAGACGGCCGACGACTTCGTGTTCTCCGTGAAGGGCGGGCGGTACATCACGCACATCCTGCGGCTGAAGAACGCGCGGGAGGCGGTGGCGAACTTCTGCGCGTCCGGCGTGCTCGCGCTCGGCGCGAAGCTCGGGCCGATGCTCTGGCAGGTGCCGCCGAACCTCGCGTTCGACCCGGAGGCTGTGACCGCGTTCTTCGCGATGCTCCCCCGCACGACGACCGCCGCTGCCGCCCTCGCGGCGGAGACGAGCCTGGACGAGGACAGGACGTTCCTCGACCCGGGCGCGGAGCGGCCCATCCGGCACGCGATGGAGGTGCGGAACCCGTCGTTCGACGTTCCGGAGTTCACCGCCATCGCGCGGGATGCGGGGGTCGCCATCGTCGTCGCGGACACCGCAGGGCGCTTCCCCGTGATCCGGGAGACCACCACGGACTTCCAGTACGTGCGGCTGCACGGCGACGAGGAGCTGTACACGAGCGGGTACACGCCGGAGGCGCTCGCGCGCTGGGCCGCGGACATCCGGGGCTGGCTCAGCGACGGGCTGGACGTGTACGCGTACTTCGACAACGACGCGAAGGTGCGCTCACCCGTCGACGCGATGGCGCTGCGGGCGCTCCTGGCCGGCTGAGCGCTCAGTCCTCGATCACGGACACCACATTGCCGGCCGGATCGCGGAACCAGGCGATGTTCGGGCCGCGGTCCACCTCTTTGCCGCGCAGGACGCCCTTGGCGTCGGTCGGCAGGTTCGGGTCGTCGTAGATGTCGGTCTTCACGCCCTTGGCGTTGAGCTCGTCGACGGCGGCGTCGATGTCCGGCACCACCAGGTTCAGGATGGTGAAGCTCGCCGGGCTGTGATCCGGCTTGGGGTAGATGAACACGTGACCGCCGGCCGGCAGGGCGAGGTCGAGGTTGCCCATCGGGCCGTCGGTGATGTTCAGGCCGAGGGTGTCGCCGTAGAACGCCTTCGCCGCAGGGATGTCGTCGACGCTGAAACCGCTGAAGATGTCGAGTGAAGTGACCATGTGCCCACTCTGCTCCCCCGCGCCTGCCGCGTCCAGGGGCCGAGGTCTTGGTGCCCGACATCCTGGGTCAAACGAACCGGATGCTCTCCTGCAGCCGGGTGCGCAGCTCGAACGCGCGGTCGACGCTCTCCCTGCCCGCCGCGTTCGCGCCGTTGCGGAGCACCTGCGGCAGCAGGGACCGGCGCACGAGCAGCGATCCGGAGAGCCGGCCACGCTCGATGCGGTCATACGGCACGGCCAGCGCGTCGTCCGGGACGACGATGATCAGGCCGGTGAAGCGCACGCCGACCTGGCGCGAGAAGGTTTTGGAGTCGCGCAGGAGGTCGTGGAACGGCTCCTCGTCGCGGTCGACGGCCTCACCGACGATGTCACCCTTGGAGAGCTTCACCTCGCTGCCCCAGTCGGCGGAGCGGATCGCGAACAGGCCGGCCGGGCCGAGCACGACGTGATCGAGCTTCGCGTCGGAGCGGGGATGCACGGAGACGTCGTTCCAGATCGTGAACCCGATGCCGAGCCCGGCGACGGCGCGCGCCGTGGCCTCCTCGGCGAGCGCGACGGCGAGCAGATGGCGGATCTCGCGCGGCGCCGAGCGGACCAGTCCAGGGTCGTACGGGTCGTCGAGCTCGGTGCCCCTGCCCATCCACTCGCGTATCAGGTGCAGGTAGCGTTCGCGGGCCTGGCCGCCGGGGTGGCCGTAGCTGCGGGCACGGACGGTGGCGCCGCGGGACTGGGATCGGGTGGCGTGGAAGGTGGCGCTGAAGCCGTTGCCCGCCGCCCCGTCGACGCTGACGTCGCCGGCGTATGCCGCCTCGCCGCGGTCGTAGCGGGCGCGGTCGTCCGGCTCTCCGACGAGCTCCCAGGCGTCCTGCACCGCTTGGAAACGGGCGGCAGTCCCGCCGGTGTCCGGGTGCGTCTCGCGCAGGAGCCTGCGGTAGGCGCGGCGCAGCTCCTCGTGGCTGACGGTGGATGCGACGCCGAGCACCTCGTATGGAGTGGGCGAAGCCGGGCTGTCGCTCATCGCTCGTTCGTCTTTCTCGGCCGGTGTGGTGCGTGCTGTTGCTGCGCGTGTCTTCCGACGATACCGTCCCTGCGCTGTGAGCTTCCTCCCCAGCGGCCGGGAGAGAGATGTTATCCACAATTTCCTATTGAGGCCGGTTCTTGTCCGCATTGCTCTCTAGCGTGGAAGTACGAAGAAAGAACAGGGCAGCACCCGACAGAAAGGCACCGATCATGGCCATCACAGACTGGCGCATCGAGCTCATCACCATCCCGGTCACCGACGTCGACCGCGCGAAGGCGTTCTACGTCGACCAGGTCGGCTTCATCGCCGATCACGACCACCGCGTCTCCGACACCCTCCGGTTCGTGCAGCTCACCCCTCCCGGCTCCGCGTGCTCGATCGCGTTCGGCGAAGGGCTCACCGACATGGAGCCCGGCAGCCAGCGCGGACTGCAGATCGTGGTGCAGAGCGCCGACGACGCCCTCGCGCACCTGCGTGAGAACGGGGTGGCGGCGGAGGGCGTGGCCGACCTGGACTGGGGGCGGTTCGTGACGTTCTCCGACCCGGATGGGAACACGTGGGCACTGCAGGAGCTGCCGAAGCGGGGGTGAGCCCGGGGGCGGGGCGGCGGCCCGCGGCGGGCGCGTCAGGCGGTCAGCGTCGCGTACAGGATGAGGAGCATCGTCACGACGAAGCCGCACGCGTAGTTGATCCAGAGGAAGCGGCGCCAGCCTCGGTTGGCCGACGCGGAGTCCTCGTCGCTCACCGACCAGAACGGCGCGGCGGCGACGATGTACGGGATGGCGAGGACGGCGGCGATCGGTCCCGGCCACGCGGTCAGCAGCATCGCGAGGCCCGCGAGCGCCCAGGCCGCGATGGCGAAGCGGGTGGTGCTGCGCGCACCCAGCACCGTGGCGATCGAGGAGATGCCGCCCTCCCGGTCGGGCACGACGTCCTGCACGGCGCCGAACGCGTGACTTCCGATCCCCCAGAGGAAGAATGCGAGCAGCACCGCGAGCAGCTGCGGGGTGAAGGCGGCGCCCGCCAGCACCAGCCCGTACACGGCCGGGCTGACGAAGTGGGTGCTCGAAGTGACCGAGTCGAGGAACGGGATCTCCTTGAAGCGGAGGCCCTTCACCGAGTACGCGATCACCGCGAACACGCTCACCGCGAGCACCAGCCACGACAGCGGGGAGCCGACCATGACCAGATACACGAGGAACGGGAGGTTGGTGACGGCGGCGGCGATCAGGATGCGCCTGTGCATCCCGCGGTCGAGCACGGCGCCCTCCGCGCCTCCCTTGCGGGGGTTCCGCAGGTCGGACTCGTAGTCGAAGACGTCGTTGATCCCGTACATCGCGAGGTTGTACGGGATGAGGAAGTACAGGGTGCCGAGCACGAAGGTGAGGTCGAGCTGCCGGGTGGTGAGGAGATAGGCGGCGGCGAACGGGAAGGCGGTGTTGATCCAGCTGAGCGGGCGGGAGGCGAGCACGAGCTGGCGGAACGGGGAGGACGTCTGGGCTGCCATCGTCATTCCGGTCTCCGCTTCCGGACGAGGAGCCAGAGGGCGGGAAGCAGCAGGAGACCGGCCAGCGGGTACGCGAAGTCCTCGATGGGCACGAGCCCGATGCGGGTGCCGCTGATCGTGGTCTCGCCGTACGTCATCAGGCCGGAGCCGATCATCACGTTGTCGAAGACGGCCGTGAGGACAGCCAGCAGCACACCGGCGATCAGGACGGGCAGCCACCAGCGGCGGACGATGGCTGCGCGGTCCCTGGCGGTGGCGAGCGCGACGGCCAGGACGACGAGTGCGAGTGCGAGGAAGGCGAGGCTGAGGAGGAGGTAGGTCATGCGCGCCCCCGATCGCGGAGGCGGTCACGGTCGCGGGCGAGGTTGCGGTCACGATCGCTGCCACGGTCGCCACGCCGGTCGAGCACAAGACGGGCGCCGGTAATCAGGACCATCGTGAGGTAACAGAGGAAAGTGAGGAAGAAGACCTCTTCGAGCGGGAGCTCCGGGGCGAGCACGATGCCGGTCATGTAGCCAGACTCTCCGCGGGCGAAGACGTGCAGGCCGATGCCGGCCAGGTCCCAGGCGAGGAAGAACAGCACCCCGGCCACCAGCACGAACGTGGCGCGGCGGGCATCCCGCCAGAAGAACAGACGGAAGCGGTGGTCGATCAGCACCATCGCCCCCAGCGACAGGAGGATGAACAGCAGATACAGGATGCTCACGCCACCGACTCCGAGCGGGTCTCCGCAGCGAGTGGCTCCGGCAGGGGTCCGGTGCTGGTGTCGCCGCGGAGACGCTTCAGCACCAGCTCGGCGCTGATCAGGCACATCGGCAGGCCGATGCCGGGGATCGTCGATCCTCCGGCATAGAGGAGGCCGTCGACCTTCGCCGAAGCGTTGCGTCCGCGGAAGAAGGCGCTCTGCCGCAGTGTGTGCGCCGGTCCCAGGGCTCCACCCCGCCAGGAGTTGAGATCGGTGGCGAAATCGTCCGGGCCGACCGTGCGGCGCACGATGACGCGGTCGGCGAGGTCCGGGATGCCCGCCCAGGCGGCGACCTGTGCGATGGCGGCGTCCGCCGTCCGCTCCACCAGGCGGTCGCCCGTGCCGTTGACGCCGCCCGAACCGATGGAGACGTCGGCGGGCACGGGGACGAGCACGAACAGGTTCTCGCTGCCGTCCGGGGCGACGGTCGGGTCCGTCTCGCTCGGCTTGCAGACGTAGAGCGACGCCGGATCCGGGATGGACGGCTCCGCGCCGTAGATGCGGTCGAAGTTGTCCGCCCAGTCCGTGGTGAAGAAGAGGTTGTGGTGCGTCAGCTCCGGGAGGGCTCCGCGGACGCCGAGCATCACCAGCACGGCGCCGGGGCCTGGGTCGCGGTGCTCCCAGTACGACTCCGGGTATGTGCGCAGCGCCTCGGGCAGCAGGGTGGTCTCCGTGAAGTGCAGGTCGGCGGCCGAGACGACGGTGTCTGCAGGGACGAAGTGCAGGCCGCCGGACGCATCCCGGTACTCCACTCCGGTGACCCTGGCGCGGGCGGCGCCCGGCTCCGTGCGGATCGCCGTCACGCGGGCGCCGGTCTGCAGGTGGGCGCCGTCGGCGCGGGCGATCGCCGCGATCCTGTCGATGATGGTGCCGAACCCGCCCTGCGGGTAGCGGACGCCGTCCTCCAGGTCGAGGTGGCTCATCAGGTGGTACATGCTCGGCGCCCTGTCGGGCGACGTGCCGAGGAACACCGCGGGGTAGCCGAGGATCTGGCGGAGCCGGGTGTCCTGAACCGTCCGCGCCGCCCGACGCTCCAGAGACTCCAGAAGCAGACGGCCGAGGCGGCCGAGCTTCGTCACCAGGTCGCGGGAGAACAGCGGGCGGAAGGAAGCGAACGTTCCGTAGAGGAACCGGTCGACGGCCATCCGGTACGTCTCGCGGGCGCTGGCCAGGTACCGGTCGAGGCGGGGGCCGGAGCCGGGCTCGACGGACTCGAAGAGCGCGCGGTTGGCCGGGTAGTCCGCCCGCACATCCAGGGGCGCAGCACCGGACTCCGAGAACACGCGGTATCCGGGATCCAGGGTGACGAGATCGAGCTGCTCGGCCGAACTGGTGCCGAGCAGCCGGAAGAAGTGGTCGAAGACCTCGGGCATCAGGAACCACGACGGCCCGGTGTCGAAGCGGAAACCGTCCGCTGACCAGGTTCCCGCCCGGCCGCCCAGCTGGTCGTGCTGTTCCAGGAGGGTGACCCGGTGGCCGTCCACGGCGAGCAGGGCGGCGGTCGCGAGACCGGCGATGCCTCCGCCGATCACGACGACCGACGCCGGGGCAGCGCTGGGGCGGTCGCCGGTCATCGCGACGACCCCGCGCCCCATCCGGCCGTCGCGCGCATCAGGATCGCAAGCTTCGTCCTGGTCGGGACGCTGACACGCGTCGACAGCAGCAGAGGGGCCGGCGTCGACCGGATGCGGTCGGTCAGCTCCGCGAACAGGCCGTGCGCCGCGGCGATGGCGCGGCGGCAGTTGTCCGGCAGCTCCGGGATGGCGTCCTGGGCGGCACCGAGGTCGCGCTCGATGTCCACCACGAGCTCCAGCTTCTGCCGCTCCGTGAGCCTGCCCGGGTCGATGCCGGGGAAATAGCTGCGGCCGAGCTCCGTCCAGTCGACGGCCAGATCGCGGAGGAAGTTGATCTTCTGGAAGGCCGCGCCGAGTCGGCGGGCGCCGCTCTCCAACCGCATCCGGCGGTCGGTGGCGACCTGCTCGTGGGAGAGGAACGCGCGCAGGCACATCAGCCCGACCACCTCGGCCGACCCGTAGATGTATGCGCTCAGCTCGTCCGAGCTGAAGTCCACCGGGCTGAGGTCGCGGCGCATCGACGCGAAGAACGGCGCGGTCAGCGACGGCTCGATCCCGACGGCCCTGGCCGTGCACGCGAACGAGTGCACCACGACGTTGGCGCTGTATCCGGTGCGCATCGCCCGCTCGGTGTCCGCCTCAAGCGCGTCGAGCAGCGCGCGCTGGTCGTCGACGGCGAGACCGGCCTCCGCCGCCGCGCCGTCGACGATCTCGTCGGCGATCCTCACCAGGGCGTAGATGTCCTCGACCTGGGGGCGCACCTCCGGGGAGAGCAGCTTGGTCGCCATCCCGAACGACGTGGAGTACTCGTGGATGATCGTGGCGGAGCTGGTGTGCGCTGCCCGCGTGTAGAGGGACAGATCGGTGGGGGCGGCCGGTCGGGCACCGCCGGCGGTGGTGAGCTCGGCCTCCCTGGTCACGCGATCCTCCCGACGCAGGAGCGGGCCACCGCCGAAAGCTCGTCGGTCAGCGACAAAGGGAGCCCGGGGACGGCGAGGGCCGCGACGGCGGCGTCCGCGTACTCGGCGACGAGCCCCTCCACGAAGGCGCGCGAACCGCACGCGTCGAGCAGGGCCGCGAGACGGCGACCGTCGTCGTGATCGAGGTCCGGCCGTCCGAAGTGCTGCTCGATGGTCGGCCAGGCCGAGGTCGCGCGCGCGTACGCGATGAGGGAGGTCTCCTTGCCCTCGCGCAGGTCGCTGACGATGCTCTTCCCGGTGGCATCCTCCTCGCCGAACACGCCGAGGAGGTCGTCGCCGAGCTGGAAGGCGATGCCGAGCAGCCTGCCGTACTCACCCAGCGCCGCCAGCACGTCGCCGCCCGCCCCCGCGAGCATGGCGCCGGCGGCGAGCGGCCCGGCGAACGAGTACGCGGCCGTCTTGCGCTCGGTCATGGCGAGCACATCCGGCAGTCGCGCCTCGTCCAGTCGCAGGCTGTACGACACGTCCGACAGCTCCCCCGCCGCCGTGACGAAGATGCTGTGGTCGAGCAGGTCGAGCAGCGCCGTGCGGGTCGGCGACGGCACATCCAGCCGGGCGATCAGCGAGGCCGCGGCGTGCAGCAGCAGGTCGCCGGCGAGGATGGCGGCGGTCTCGCCCCAGAGGGTGGCACGCTCCCCGTCGATGCCGCGGGCGGCGGCATCCCCGGCGAACTCGCCGGCCACGTTGGGGCGTCCTCGCCGCACCGTGTCTCCGTCGATCACGTCGTCGTGCAGCAGGAACGCGGTGTGCAGCAGCTCGAAGGCGACGGCCGTGTCCACGGCGTCGGCCGCGGTCGCGACGCCGGAGGCCTCGCCGCCGATGGCGTCGAAGGCGCTCAGCACGAAGCCGGGACGGATGCGCTTGCCTCCCTCGCTGGCGCTCCGCGCGCTGCTCCACAGACGCTGGTATTCGCTGCCGTACCGGGTCGCCTGCTCCGACCGCTCCGTGAAGAAAGCGGCGAGCCTGGCATCCACCTCCGGCAGACCGATGCGCGGTGCTCCCTGATGGATCTGGGTCATCCTACGCTCCTTTGTCTAGCCAAGTAAGTAAATAACTTAGCACGCTTCTTACTAGCGGGCATAGGATGTGCGCATGGGTTTCAATGAGGACGCACGCCGCGTCTCCGGGTCGATGCTCGACCCCCGCGTGATCGACCCTCGGCAGGAACTCGTCCGCCACGACGACCTCACCGAGGTCGACCTCGAGCGAGTGGTCGTGCTCCTCACCGCGCTCCGATCCTGGCGGGAGGCCGAGCAGAAGCTCAGCTTCGACTCGCGCAGCAAGATGAAGCTCAACGACACGGACATGAAGGCGCTCCGGTACATCATCGCGTCGGCCAACGCCGACGTCGCCGTCACGGCGGGCGCCCTCTCCGAGCACCTGCACATCTCGACGGCGTCGACGACCAAGATGCTCGACCGGCTGGAGCGTGCAGGCCACATCGAGCGGCGTCCGCACCCGACAGACCGCCGCGCGGTGACGGTCGCGATCACCGAGGAGACGCACCGCGAGGTGCGGCGGGTGATGGGGGCGCAGCACGCGCACCGCTTCGAGGTGGCCAAAGGACTGAACAGCGACGAGCGCGAGGTCGTGATCCGCTTCCTCACCGACCTCGCTGCGATCCCGCAGCTCCCGGAGGATCCGGAAGACGCCGAGGAACCGGAAGCGGCCGAGACCCCCGCACGCTGAACCATCAGCCGGCAGGCTCCCTCGCCGACGCCGACTCTGACGAAGGCTCCTCCGCGGCCTCGGCCACGATCCTGTTCGCCATCCCGTTGAAGATCACGCCGTGGAACGGCAGGATCGCGAACCAGTAGAGCCGCCCGTCCAGCCCCTTCGGGAAGAAGATCGCCCTCTGCCGATAGCGAGAGCCCTCCCCCGCCTCTTCCACCAGCATCTCCAGCCAGGCTTTCCCCGGCACCAGCATCTCGGCGCGCAGCCGCAGCTCCCTGCCCCTGTCGATCCGCTCGACCCTCCACCAGTCGAGCGCGTCCCCGGTCTGCAGCCGGTCGGCGTCGCGTCTGCCGCGGCGCAGCCCGACGCCGCCGACCAGCTTGTCCATCCAGCCGCGCAGCGCCCACGCCAGCGGGAACGAGTACCAGCCGCGTTCCCCGCCGATCCCTTCGACGACGCGCCACAGCCGGTCGGCGGATGCGCTGCTGCTGCGCTCCCGCACGTCGGTGTACACGGTGTGGCCCGCCCAGTCCGGGTCGCTCGGCAGCGGGTCGCTCGGCGCATTGCCGACCGTCGAGTTCCGCCAGCTCGTCTCGACGTCGCCGTCGCGCATCCGGGCGAGCGCCAGGCGCACGGCGGTGCGGTAGCCCGTGAGTCCGCCCTCCGGCGGCGGGATGACCTCGTCGATGTCGTGCTCACGCACCACGCAGTCGTACTGCAGCGACTCGATGATCGGCACGGCGAGGCTGCGCGGGATGGGCGTGACCAGGTTCACCCACTGCGACGCCAGCCACGGCGTGAACACCGGAAGCGACGCGATCGGACGCTGCCGGAGACCGGCCTCCAGCGCGAACCCGTTCATCATCTGCCCGTAGCGCAGGATGTCCGGCCCGCCGATGTCGTACGCCCTGTTGATCTCCGGCGGCAGGTCGGCCGCCGCGATCAGGTAGCGGAGCACATCCCGGATCGCGATGGGCTGGATGCGGTTGCGCACCCAGCGCGGCGCGGGCATGTACGGCAGCACCTCGGTGAGGTGCCTGATCATCTCGAATGACGCGGAGCCGGAGCCGATCACCACCCCCGCCTGCAGCACGACCGTCGGCACGCCGGAGTCGAGCAGGATGCGCCCGACGGCCACCCGGGAGCGGAGGTGCCTGGACAGCTCGCCCTCCGGGTGCAGCGCCCCGAGGTAGACGATGCGGCTGACGCCCGCGGTGGCGGCCTCCTCGGCGACGATGCGCGCGGCGTCGGCCTCCTCCTCGTCGAAGTCCCCCGACGCCCGCATCGAGTGGACGAGGTAGTAGACGACATCGGCGTCTTTCATGGCTGCTGCGACGGCATCCCGGTCGTGCAGGTCGCCCTCCGCCACCTCCACCTGCTGCAGCCAGGGCACGTCGGTGAGTTTCTGCGGCGAGCGCGCGAGCACGCGCACGGTGAATCCGTCGGCGAGCAGCCGGGGCACCAGCCGGCCGCCGATGTAGCCCGTCGCTCCGGTGACGAGTGCGCGTCTGCCTGTCATGCTGCGACCATACGCTCGTGTCCCGGCGCCGGATGCGCGCGGTGCGTTCGCCCGTCCTGTAACTTCGAGGCATGGGAAAGCTTGTCTACGCTGGAACGACGGAGATCGGTTTCGACGATCGGGTTCTTGCGCATCTGCAGATCGTCGTCGGCCTGAAGCTGCGACGCAAAGAGGGGTTCTTCTTCTCCTGGCGTGACGAGCAGGGCGTCGGAGACGGCCGCAGCGCCATCTGGATCGACCCGTCCGTTCCTCTGCTGTTCCGCTACAGCGGCGGCCGCCCTCCCAAGATCAACAAGGTGTGGCTGGAAGCGCTCACCCTGTCGTCCAACAGCGCCCAGGGTCTGCAGCTGACCGAGGAGATCGGCGCGCTCGGCGCCGACGAAGTCAACGCGGACACTCCTCCCGGCCGCTGAGTCCCGGAGCGAAGACGAACGAACCCCGCGCCAGGCGCGGGGTTCGTCCATGTCTGTCGTGCACTGGCCGGCCAACGGCCCGCTCAGCGCAGGTACTCGAGGAGTTCGGGGCAGCGGAGGCGCTTGAGGCTGCGGGTCTCCAGCTGGCGCACGCGCTCGCGGGTGATGCCGTAGACCTCGCCGACCTCATCCAGCGTCATCGGCTTCTGGCCGTCGAGCCCGAAGCGCATCCTGACCACCTTCGCGTCGCGCGGGGGCAGGTCTTTGAGGCGCTCTTCGAGGTCGCGGTGGCGGAAGCCGACCTCGACGGCCTCTGCGGGCGTCGGGAAGTCGTCGTCCTCGATCAGGTCGCCGAGTTCCGCTCCCTCGTTCTCGCCGACGGGCACCGCGAGCGACACCGTCTCCGAGTCGCTCATCTGCAGCTTGTGCACCTCGGCGGGCGTCAGGTTGGACGCTTCGGCCATCTCCTCCAGCGTGGGGGTGCGACCGAGCTCACCGCCCAGGTCGCGCCGGATGCGGTCGAGCTTGTCGATCTTCTCCACCGTGTGCACCGGGATGCGGATGAGCCGTGCGGTGTCCGCGATGCCGCGGAGGATCGACTGGCGGATCCACCAGGTGGCGTACGTCGAGAACTTGTTGCCGGTGCGGTAGTCGAACTTCTCCACCGCGCGCACCAGGCCGAGGTTGCCCTCCTGGATGAGGTCCATCACCGGCAGGCCGCGGCCCGCGTACCGCTTGGCGATGCTGACCACGAGGCGGAGGTTCGCCTCGATGAAACGCTCGAACGCGCGCTTGCCGTCGTCGGCGAGCCACTGCAGCTCGCGGCGCTCCACCGGGGTGAGGCCGGGACGCTTGGCGAGGCGCTCTCCGGCGAGCACGCCGATCTCGATGCGCTTGGCCAGCGACACCTCTTCTTCGGCGGTCAGGAGGCGCGTGCGCCCGATCGAGTTCAGGTAGTCGCGCACCGGATCGTTGGTCACTTCGAGGACTGTCATGTCTCGTCTTCCCATCACTCGTGTTCATTTTTTCGCTCTGCATCACTGCGGTGCGAGTCCCGCGGTCGGGCGGGGAATCTTCTGACAGGTAAGCAAATCGGCTTGACCCCCAACAAGGGGTTGACAAGGGTGGTAACCAGACGCTAGGCGTGTCGGAAAGCGCTTCCAATGCATCCATTTGTCAAGCCCCTGCTGGGATCGGGATGCACGTCGTATCGTGCGCGACGTGAGCGCGCATACATCGAATACCCAGGAACCGTCGCTGAAGACGATCGAAACGACCATCCCGGCGAGGATGGACAGACTTCCCTGGTCGAAGTTCCACTGGCTCGTGGTGATCGGTCTCGGCACCGTGTGGATCCTCGACGGGCTAGAGGTGACCATCGTCGGCGCGATCGGCTCCCGCCTGACCGAGCCGTCCAGCGGTCTCGGGCTGTCCACCGCCGACATCGGTCTCGCCGCCGCCATCTACGTCGCCGGCGCCTGCGTCGGCTCGCTCGTGTTCGGCTATCTGACCGACCGCTTCGGCAGGAAGAAGCTGTTCATCGTCACGCTCGGCCTCTACCTGCTCGCGACGGTGCTCACCGCGTTCTCCTTCGCGCCGTGGATGTTCTTCCTGTTCCGCTTCTTCACCGGCGCGGGCATCGGCGGCGAGTACGCGGCCATCAACTCGGCGATCGACGAGCTCATCCCCGCCCGGCGCCGCGGCCTGGTGGATCTCGCGATCAACGGCTCGTACTGGCTCGGCACGGCGTTCGGCGCCGTGCTCACCGTCTTCCTGCTGAACACCGACATCTTCGCCGCTGACATCGGCTGGCGCATCGCGTTCGGCCTGGGCGCCGTGCTCGGCCTGGTGATCCTCCTGGTCCGCCGCAACGTGCCGGAGTCGCCGCGCTGGATGTTCATCCACGGTCGCGACGAGGCGGCGGAGAAGCTGGTCGGCGAGATCGAGCACGATGTGGAGGAGGACACGGGGAAGCACCTCGACGCCGTGCCCGCCGACAAGGCCATCCGGATCAAGCAGCGCAGGTCCACCGGGTTCGGCGAGATCGTGCGCGTTGCGATCACCCGCTACCCGAAGCGGTTCGTGCTCGGGCTCTCGCTGTTCATCGGTCAGGCGTTCCTCTACAACGCCGTGTTCTTCACATACTCGCTCGTGCTGACGAAGCTGCTCGGGGTGCCGGACGACGTCGCCCCGTGGGCGCTCGTTCCCATCGCGATCGGCAACTTCCTCGGCCCCGCCCTCCTCGGGCACCTCTTCGACTCGGTGGGCCGCCGCTTCATGATCACCCTCTCCTACGTCGGAAGCGGCGTGCTGCTGGTGGGCACCGCCCTGATGTTCGACGCGGGCATCCTCGACGCGTTCTGGCTGACGGCGTGCTGGATGGTGGTGTTCTTCTTCGCCTCCGCCGGCGCGAGCAGCGCATACCTGACCGTCAGCGAGGTCTTCCCGATGGAGACCAGGGCGATGGCGATCGCGTTCTTCTACGCGGTCGGCACCGGCCTCGGCGGCATCATCGGCCCGATCCTGTTCGGGCACCTGATCGAGGACGGCATGCACGCGGTGGCCATCGGGTACTACATCGGCGCTGGGCTGATGATCGCGGCGGGGCTGGTCGAGCTGTTCCTCGGCGTGGATGCGGAGGGCAAGTCGCTGGAGGACATCGCTGCTCCGCTGTCGTCGGAGGCGTCGGAGGGCGCGACGGAGGACGCTCCGAAGCGCTAGGCGAGCAGTTCCAGCAGTGCGGGCTCCGGTGCGCGGCCGTTGGACAGGTCGATCACCTCACCCTGCCGGTAGCGGTCGAAGATGCGCGGGTCGATGTAGCTGTTGCGCGCGATCGCCGGGGTGTTGCCGAGCGCGTCCGCTGCCGCAGCGACCGCCGCGGTGATGCGCTTCGTCCGCTCCCGCTCCGTGCCGCCCGTTCCGAGACCGGCGAGCGTCGCCGCCGCCGTGATCGTGCCGTGCAGGGTGCGGAAGTCCTTCGCGGTGAACTCGCCGCGCGTCTGCCGCCGGATGTACTCGTTGAGCGACGCGGGACGGATCGTGTGCCAGGTGCCGTCCTTCCAGGACAGCAGCCGCGAGCGCTGGCCGCGCGCCGCGACGATCTCGGAGAGCAGAGCCGCCACATCCGGATCGGTGATCGTGCTCGTCCACTTCTGCGCGCTCTTGGCCGGGAACGTCAGCGTCACGTCGTCCCCGTCGATGGCGACGTGGCGGCAGAGCAGCGTGGTGAGTCCCCTGCTGCCGTTGGCGTGCAGATACTCCTCGCTGCCGATCCTGAGCGAGCCGAGGTCGATGATCCTGAGCGCCGCCGCCAGGATCCGGTCCCTGCCGAAGCCCTCCTGCCGCAGGTCCATCGTGACGCGGCGGCGCGCGGCGGGCAGCGTCTCGGCCAGCTGGGCCGCCCGCTCGAACTTGACCCTGTCCTGATGCAGGCGCCAGGACTCGTGGTAGAGGTACTGCTTCCGCCCGGCCTGGTCGTAGCCGACGGCCTGGATGTGCCCCCGCGCGTCCGGCGAGATCCACACGTCCTGCCAGGCGGGCGGGACCACCAGCGACCGGATGCGCTCCAGCTCGCGCTCGTCCACGATCGTGTTGCCGGCCTCGTCCTGGTACGTCGGCGCCTTCTTCGTGCTGATCCTGCGGTAGCCGGGCCCGGACGGGTCGCTGCGGCGGAGGCGCGTCACGCGGGCTTCTTGGCGGCGGTCTTCGCCGTCTTGCCCGCGGTCGCCGAGCCGGAGGACTTCGCTGCGGACTTCGCGGTGGCCGATTTCGCGGACTTCGCGCCGGACTTCGCTGCGGCGGACTTCTTCGCCGTCGACGTCTTCGCCGCGGACTTCTCCCCGCCGGAGCCCTTCCCACTGCCCGAACCTCTGCTGCGCTCGACGCTGCGCTGCAGCGCCTCCATGAGGTCGATCACCTCACCGCCGCCCGAGCTCTTCTCCTCCTGCTCGCCGAACGTCTCCGCCGTGTCGATCGTGTCGCCCTGTTCGAGCTTCGCCTCGATCAGCTTCCGCAGCTCATCCTGATATTCGTCGCTGAACTTCTCCGGCTCAAAGTCGCCGGCGAAGCTCTCCATCAGCGCGGCGGACAGGTCGAGCTCCCGCTGGGTGATGCGCGGGCTGTCCTCCAGCGACGGGAAGCTCGCCTCGCGCACCTCGTCGTTCCACAGGAGGGTCTGCAGCACGAGCACATCCCCGCGCACCCGCAGCGCACCGAGCCTGGTCTTCTGCCGCAGCGCGAAGTTGACGATGGCGGTGCGCTCCGAGTCTTCGAGGGTGCGCCGCAGCAGCGCGTACGCCTTCAGCGACTTGGAGTCCGGTTCCAGGTAGTAGCTGCGGTCGAACATCAGCGGGTCGAGCTGATCGTTCGGCACGAACTCGACCACGTCGATCTCCCTGCTGCGCTCAGCGGGCAGCGACGCCAGGTCGTCGGGGGTGAGCACGACGGTGCGCTCCCCGTCGTCGTACGCTTTCGCGATGTGCTCGTACGGGATCGTCTTGCCGTCGATCTCGCACACCCGCTTGTACCGGATGCGCCCGCCGTCTGCGTCGTGCACCTGGTGCAGCGCGACATCGTGATCCTCGGTCGCGCTGTATACCTTCACCGGCACGTTGACCAGCCCGAAAGTGATCGCACCCGTCCATATGGCCCTCATGCCCCCATCGTGACCGTGGACGGCGCGATTTTCAACCAGTGATCGAGGTTTGGCCTACGAACCGTCTCTGAGGTCGCCCGGCACCGTGTTCGCGTACCGGATGGCGTCGAACCGCGCGACGCAGGTGTCGCCGAGCGGAGCCTGCGCCATGAACCCGACGTTCACGTCGCCGTCCCAGTCCAGCCGGAAGACGCGGACGAAATCCCAGGTGACCCCGTCGGCCGACGAGTGGAACGCCCATCCGGCGCCGGTCTTGACCACCCGCAGGAAGACGTGGTCGGCGGTGACGACGGTGGAGTTGCAGTCGTCGGAGAACCCGTTGGTGACGACGGAGACGACCATCGCCTCCCCCTGCGGCGAATACTCGAAGCAGAGTTTCGCCCAGTGATCCTTGTCGCCCCAGATGGCGAGCACACCCGCATCGAACGTGCTGCGCGGGTGCTGCACGCTCACCCGGGCCGACAGCGTGAAGTCCTCCGTCGGCACGAACCCGAGCGACGTCGCGGCGTGCTGCTGCGGCCCGCCGAGCGCACTGTTCGTCCAGTCGGTGCCCGCGGCGGCGGTCAGCGTCAGCTGGCCGGGACCCGCCTGCTCGGCGGTGCCGGTGCCGTTGCTCCAGGTGAGAGGGGGAAGTGATTCGACGACGAAAGACATGTGTTCCAGGCTATGGCACGCCAGGGAGGGACTAGAGAAATGGTGAACCTTCAGCGCTGGCCGGGGCCCCGTAGACAACTTCAGTATTCTTTGGCATTTGTCGTGCTGTCGTTTCAGACCCTTCCTATGCTGGCGGCATGATCAGCAAGGGCTTTCACGAAAACGTGGGAGCACGTGCTCCTCGGGCGCATCCGTGACGAAAAGCAGCACATACCGGAGCCTCGGAGTGGGCTTCCTGATCGCGGCGGGCGGTGCCACGGCCCTGAGTCAGGTGGCCCAGTCTCTGGCCGCCGTGCTCTGGCTGGCCGCCGGGACGATGCTGGGGCTGGCGACCTGGATGCTCGTCAGAGCGGCCGGTGTCCAGGATCCGGACCGCAGAGACCCGTAGTTCGCACCCCCGGCCGGCGACGCACCAGGTGACGCGCCTCGCGTCCCGGCGTACGATCTGGCGCATGGCCGCCACTGACACCGAGTCCGTCGAGATCGATGGGCATCGGCTGAAGCTGACCAATCTGGACAAGGTGCTGTACCCGGAGACCGGTACCACCAAGGCCGATGTGATCGGGTATTACAACGCCATCGCCGAGGTCATGCTGCCGCACATCCGGGATCGGGTGGTCACCCGCAAGCGGTGGGTGCACGGGGTGGGGACGCCGGATGAACCCGGCGAGGTGTTCTTCCAGAAGAACCTGGATGCGTCGTCGACGCCGTCGTGGGTCAAACGGAGGACGATCACGCACAAGAGCCACTCCAACGACTATCCGCTGGTCAACGACAGAGCGACGCTGATCTGGCTGGCGCAGATCGCATCGCTGGAGATCCACGTGCCGCAGTGGCGGGTGTCCAGGAACGGCACGCCGAAGAATCCGGACAGGCTGGTGCTCGACCTGGATCCCGGCGAGGGGGTCACGCTCGCCGACTGTGCCGAGATCGCCGTGCTCGCCCGCGGCATCCTCACCGACATGGGGCTCGACCCGATGCCGGTGACCAGCGGGTCCAAAGGCATCCACCTGTATGCGGCGCTCGACGGCAGCCAGACCAGCGAGCAGGTCTCCGCCGTCGCCCACGAACTCGCCCGGGTGCTCGAAGCCGACCATCCCGACCTCGTCGTGAGCGACATGAAGAAGGCGCTGCGGGTCGGCAAGGTGCTCGTGGACTGGAGCCAGAACAACGCGGCCAAGACCACGATCGCGCCGTATTCGCTGCGCGGGCGGTTCCGCCCGACCGTCGCGGCGCCCCGCACCTGGCGGGAGCTCGCGCGGAAGGACCTCGCCCAGCTCGACTTCACGGAGGCGCTCGCCCGCGTGAAGCGGAGGGGCGACCCGCTCGCCGATCTGTCCGCCGGGCACCTCGACGAGGAGGTGCACGGCGCGGCGGAGGACAGGCTGACGACCTACCGCAGCAAGCGCGACGCCGCCAAGACGCCGGAACCTGTTCCGGAGAAGCTGCAGCACTCGACCAGCGGGCGCACGTTCGTGATCCAGGAGCACCACGCCCGTCGCCTGCACTGGGACTTCCGCCTGGAGCACGACGGCGTGCTGGTCAGCTGGGCGCTTCCCAAGGGCCCGCCGACCGATCCCGGACAGAACCATCTCGCCGTGCACGTGGAGGACCACCCGCTCGAATACGGTGCGTTCGAGGGCGATATCCCGCACGGCGAGTACGGCGCAGGGCATGTGACGATCTGGGATGCGGGCGACTACGACCTCGAGAAGTGGCGCGACGACGAGGTGATCGTGACCCTGCACGGCACGAAGGGCGGCGGGCTCGGCGGCGACAGGAAGTTCGCACTCATCCACACCGGCGGGGCGGGCAAGGCGGAGCAGAACTGGCTCATCCACCTGATGAAAGACGATGCGGCGAAAGGCCAGGGCACCAAGCCCGCGAAGGCCGCCAAGGCCGACGCGCCCACCCGCACCACACCTAACCGCACCACACCCGCCAGGCTCTCCGCCAAGCCCATCTCCCCCATGCTCGCCACTCTCGGCTCCGAGAAGGACGTGCACGACGAGTCCGAGTGGGCGTTCGAGATGAAGTGGGACGGCATCCGCGCCATCGCGGAGGTGCGCGGCGATGCGCTCCGGCTGAGCACCCGCAACGGCAACGACGTCACCGTCGCATATCCGGAGCTGCGCACGCTCACCGAGGTCGCCGACGGGCACGAGCTGGTGCTCGACGGCGAGATCGTCGCCCTCGACAAGACCGGCCGCCCCGACTTCGGCCTGCTGCAGACCAGGATGGGCCTCACCAGGCCGTCCGACGTGGATGCGGCTGTCAGCAGGGCGCCCGTGCATTACATGGTCTTCGACCTCCTCGAACTCGACGGCGAGAACTGCCGCGGCAAGACCTACGACGAGCGTCGCGCTGCCCTCGAAGACGTCCTCCGCCCGCCGAAGGGCGACCCCGTGCAGGTGCCGCCCGCGTTCGACGGCGACCTCCGGCACGCCGTGGATGCGAGCAGGGAGCTCGACCTCGAAGGCGTCATGGCCAAGCAGCGCGACGCAACATACGCCACCGGCCGCCGCTCCCGCACCTGGATCAAGATCAAGCACCACCGCACGGAGGAGGTCGTGATCGCCGGGTGGAAGCCGGGCAACGGCCGGAGGGCGAACACCGTCGGGTCGCTGCTGCTCGGCATCCCGGACGGCGACGGGTTGCGCTACGTCGGCAAGGTCGGCACCGGGTTCACCGACGCGATGCTGGACGACCTCGCGAAACGCCTGGCAGCGCATCCACGGAAGACCAGCCCGCTCACCGATGTGCCGTCCGCCGACGCCCGGGATGCGCACTGGGTGCGGCCCGAACTCGTCGGCGAGGTGGAGTTCGCCGAGTGGACGCCGACGGCCAGGCTGCGTCAGCCGTCGTGGCGCGGGCTGCGGCCGGACAAGTCCGTCGAAGACATCAACGTGGAGTGACCGGCGAGTAGACGCGGAGGCCGCCGGGCACGAGGGTGACGTTCAGGCGCTTCGCGCCGTCGTCGTCCGTGCCGCCTGGCGTCTCCGTCGACGCCTCGCCGTCGTGCGCATATCCGGGGTCGTCGTCGCGGGAGCGGATGGTCAGGCCGGTGCTGGTGAACGCGTCCAGGACCGGCGGGCCCTGCAGGAACGGCAGGCGCGCGACCAGTGCGTCCACCCGGCCGCCGAGGGCCAGCGCGACCGTCCCGCGCGTGCGCGGCTTACCGCCGGCGAACAGTACGCGCACGTCGAGCACGCCGTCGTCGAGGCGCCTGCGCTCGATCGGGGCGGCGGTGACCGGGTAGTAGCGGCCGACGCCGACGAAGACGGACCAGATCGTGCGGCGTCCGCCCTCGATCTCCACGCGCAGCGGACTGGTGCGGCGGACGACCCGGATGGCGGCGACCAGCGCAGCCAGCGGCTTGCCGATGCGCTTCTCGTACTTCTCCCTCTCCTCCACGAACGACGGGTAGATGCCGACGGACAGCGTGTTGAGCACGACGACGGGGTCGCCGGTAGCGAAGCGGAGCTCGGCGATGTCGACCGCCCTGCCGGTTCCGGTCTGCAGGGCGTCGATGGCCGTGTCGACACTGTCGAGCATCGCGGCCTTCGCGAAGTGGTTGAACGTGCCGCCGGGGAACACGAGCAGCGGGAGGTCGTGCTTCCGGGCGATCGTCGCCAGTGCGCCGACGGAACCGTCCCCACCGTAGATGCCGATGACGCGCGGCGGGTTCGGGGACGCGAGAGCCGCATCCACCAGCTCGGCGAAATCGTCGCCGTCGGACAGCTCGTGCACCGTCGCCTTCGGGAGGCGCTCGGCGAGCAGCGGCCGGGGGTCCGGGCGGCCGAGCCCGCGGCCGGAGCCGGGGTTGACCAGGATGAACGCTCCGTCCCCGTCGGCGAGCGCTGGAAGGTCGATGGTCGTGGCCGTCGGCGGTTCCGCGTTGAGCAGCGCGGAGGGCTTCGGCGCAGGGACGACCGCCTTGAGCGCGAGGGCGACGCCCGCGCCGATCGCCGCGCCGCCGACCACGTCGGAGAACCAGTGCGCCCCGGTGTGCAGCCGCGAGTATGCGACGCCGGCGGCCACCGGGGCGAGGGCCGCACCGGCCACCGGGGATTCGAGGGCAGCGCCGGTGGCGAAGGCGACCGCGCTGGCGGTGTGCCCGGACGGGAACGACGGCGACGTCGGCGTGCGCTGCAGCCGCCTGCTGATCGGGATGGACGTGAGCGCCGGCCGCTCCCCGCCGACCAGCCGTTTGCCGATCAGGTTGGCGACCAGGCTGGCGATGCCGAGCGACGCCAGGCCGCGCACAGCGGCACGCGGGCGGCCGAGCAGTGCGAGGACCGCAGCGGCCACGAACCAGAGCTTGCCGTGGTTCGCCGCCGAGGAGACGCGACGCCAGAAGGTGTCGACCCCCCTGCCGGTCTTCCGCGCGTTCACCCGCTGCGCCACTCGTTCGTCCACGCGTCGCACTCGCACTCGCCACATGTCCCCCACCATAGCCTCGCCGCGAACCGTGCCGTTTTTCTGGCTGGGGGTCCCTCGGCGCTAGGATCGTGGACGTGAGCACACACGTTGAAGAACCACGCACCGCAGACCTCGACGACGAGCACGGCAGCCTCGTCCGCAGCCTGAGCGCTGTGCTGCCCGGCCCGGTCGGCAAGCTCATCGCGACGCTGGTCGCACTGGTGTCGGCGGTCTTCTTCGTGATCAGCCTGGTCTTCACCTGGAGCGGCGACCCTGACGCGTTCCTCCCGCTCTTCCAGGTGTTCGTGGCCGGCACGGTCGTCTCGCTCAACGCGCTGTTCGCGTACAGGACCTTCAGCTACGTCATCACCCTCATCGGCGCTGTGCTCTGGCTCTGGGTGTCCGTCACCCCGTTCGAGCCGTTCTGGCAGACCCTCCTGCAGGGTGTGACCGTGATGATCATGGCCGCCGGCGTCGTCTTCTCCACCGCTGCCGTTGCGCTGAGCAAGAAGCCGCGGTTCTGAGCGGCGAGCCTTCAGGCCCCCGCACCGGCCGCTCCGAAGCGGACCACCCAGCTCCCCGCACGTCCGGACCCGGACGGCCGACCGAGCTTGACGGCACGACGCTCGCGCGCCGCCGTCACTTCGTCGACCTCTCGCCGCTGAAAGAGTCCCCCGCCTTCGCCCGGCTCTGGGTGGGCGGCTCGATCGCCGGCATCGGCGGCCAGATGACCATCGTCGCCGTCGGCCTGCACATCTACGACCTCACCCAGTCGACGCTCGCCGTCTCGCTGGTCGCGCTGTTCGCCCTGCTGCCGATGGTCGTGTTCGGACTCTACGGCGGCGTGCTCGCCGACGCGTTCGACCGCCGCCTCGTCGCACTGGTCACCGCCATCGTCGCCTGGGTGTCGACGGCCGGCATCGCCGCGTTCGCCTGGCTGGACATCCAGGTGGTGTGGCCGCTGTACGTCCTCACCACCATCAACGCCGTCGCCACGGTGGTCATCGGCGGCACCAGGCAGGCCATCACTCCGCGCCTCCTCCCCGCCAGGCTGCTCCCCGCGGCGAGCGCCCTCGGCGGCATCGGCTTCGGCGTGCAGGTCACGATCGGCCCGGCCCTCGCCGGGCTCCTCGTCGCGAGCGTCGGCATCAGCTGGACGTACACGGTCGACGTGGTTCTCTTCACGGCGGCGTTCCTCGGCATCTTCACCCTGCCGAAGATCGTCCCGGAGGGCGAGCAGCAGCGCGCGGGCATCGCGGGCGTGCTCGACGGCCTGCGCTTCCTGAAGACGGCGCCGAACCTGTCGATGACGTTCGTGCTCGACCTGATCGCGATGACCTTCGGCCAGCCGCGCGCCCTCTTCCCCGCCGTCGGCGCCCTGCTGATCGGCGGTGGCCCTGTCACGGTCGGCATCCTGACCGCGGCGGGCGCCGTCGGCACCCTCCTCTCGAGCGTGTTCTCCGGACGGCTCGGACATGTGCGCTGGCAGGGCAGGGCCGTCGCGCGCGCGATCATCGTCTACGGAGCGTGCATCCTGGGCTTCGGGATCGTGCTGGCGGTGATCGCGTTCGCCGGGCTCGGCGGCAGCGACCAGAACTTCGCCGACGCGAACCTCCCGGCGCTGATCCTCGCCGCCCTGTTGCTCGCCGGGTCGGGCGCGGCCGACAACATCAGCTCGATCTTCCGCATGACCATCCTGCAGGCCTCGGCACCGGATGCGATGCGCGGCAGACTGCAGGGCGTGTTCACGGTGGTCGTCACCGGCGGCCCGCGCCTCGGCGACCTGTACATCGGACTGCTCGCCCTCACCGGCGCGCTGTGGTTCCCGCCCCTCCTCGGCGGGCTGGTGATCATGGTGCTTGTGGCGACGGTGGTGCGGGTGCAGGGCGCGTTCCGGCGGTATGACGCGCTGGCGCCGACGCCGTAGGGGTGCGCTGCGCACTCTGCTGTGCGCTACGGGCGGGCGCGGGTCCGGATACGCCGGGCGAGCTGGGGGTAGTCGATGACGATGCCGTCCGGGTCGACCGTGAGGTCGGCGGTGAAGTCGCGGCTCTCACTGCTGTAGCGGACGACGGCGTGGCCGGCCTCCTCGTCGTACGGGGTAGCGCTGTACAGCTGCTCGCTGCGGCTCACCGCGAGCGACGGCAGCGCGACCCACGCCATCACGAACCTGGTCTCTGCGACCTCGTGCCGGTTGGCGCCGAGCCGCAGGATCGGCATGGTGTTCGTCACCGGGCAGAGCGCGAGGTCGCAGTCCAGCGCTCCGTCGAATGCGCCGTCCGCCGCATCCCGGGCGTCGATGCCGGGATCGGCCAGCTCCTCGTCGTGGTAGACGCCGACGCCCTCCTGGGTCGCCTCGCTGGTCCAGCGGCCGTGCGCATCCCGGGCGAGCGCCAGACGGCGGGTGAACCCGCGGCCGAACACGGCGACATCGAGCCTGCTGGTGACCCAGTCCGGCCCTGTCTCCAGCGACCAGCTGGTGACGTAGTCGGTGCTGCGCGACGTGCCCAGCGCATCCAGCCGGTCGGCCGCGAGCGTGATCGTGGCCGCCTCCACCCGCTCGGGGTCGTCGTCGCCGACCCACTCGACCTGCCTGACCGCTCCGCGCATCCCGACCACCGCCTTGGTACCAGGATGGTCCTTCCTGGGTCTACGCTCAAGCCGCGGATTGCGCTGGCAGCGGCGCGGGCGCCGGCGGCCCGACGTACCGGGACGACGGCCGCACGATCTTGCCCTCGGCCGTCTGCTCCAGGATGTGCGCCGTCCAGCCGACCACGCGGGCCGACGCGAACGTGGGCGTGAACATGCTGCGCGGGATGCCGCATGCCTCCATCACCACGGCCGCGTAGAACTCGACATTGGTGTGCAGCTCCCTGCCCGGCTTCAGCTCGTCCAGCAGCTCCTGCACCCTGCGCTCCACCTGCACGGCGAACGCCACCCTCTGCCCGCCGAATCCCTCGGCGATGCCGCGCAGCATCCGGGAACGTGGATCCTCCGTGCGGTAGACGGCGTGCCCGAACCCCATGATGCGCCCACCGGACTCGACGGCGCTGGTCACCCAGTCGTCGATGCGGTCGGGGGTGGCGATCTCGTCGAGGGTGTCGAGCGCCCTGCTCGGCGCGCCGCCGTGGAGGGGTCCGGACAGCGAGCCCATCGCGCCCGTCACGGCGGCAGCGAGGTCGGCGCCCGTGGAGGCGATGACGCGCGCGGTGAACGTCGATGCGTTGAAGCCGTGGTCGATCGCCGCGGTCATGTACGCGCTCACCGCGTGCTCGCTCCGCGCATCCGGGACCCGTCCGGTGACGAGGTAGAGGTAGTTGGCGACGTGCCCCAGATCGTCGCGGCTGGGCAGCGGGGTGCGGCCGGACGCGAGCGCGTGCAGGGCGGCGAGCAGCACGGGCGTGATGGCACTGACGCGGATCGCGTCGGCGATGCGGGCGTCGGCGTCCTCGTCGTACAGGGGCCGGATGCGGTCGGCCGCTGCCACGGCGGCGAGCGCCATGCGGACGCCGGCGAGGGCGTCCGGGGTCCCGGTGGTGAGTCGCGCGATGGCGGGGAGCAGTTCCGCGACCTCGTCGGGGATGGTGCGGGCGGCGGCGATGCGAGCGCGGAAGGCGGCGAGGTCTGCGGCATCCGGGAGCGTGCCGAACAGCAGCAGGTGCCAGGCCTCCTCGAAGCTGCGCTCGGCGGCCAGCTCGACCGCGGAGTACTGGCGGTAGTGATAGAAGCCTTCGTGCCCGCGCACATCGCCGAGGGCGGTCTCCGCGGCGACCACGTTCGTGAGGCCGCGGGGAACGTCGATGAGGGTGTCGTCCATCCGTGCGTTCTGCATAGTATGAGCATGCGCATGGATTCTCGGTGCGTCAACGTTGATTGGATCAATGTGGGGAGTGCCATGCAGGAGGCGTCTGACGTGGAACGCGAGGATGGTGGGGCGCACCAGAGCGTCGGTGCACTCGGCGACGACGGCACGCTCGGCCCTGCGCTCCCCCGGCTCACGGCGGAGCAGACCGCCGAGCGGCTCGGCGTGAAGCTCGAGACCCTGTACGCGTACGTGGCGCGCGGCCGGCTCGACCGCATCCGGACCCCGGACGGGTCGACCTTCGACCCGCTCGACGTCGAACGGTTTGCGGCCGACAGGAGGCGGCGGCCGGTCGCCGGTCCGCACGGGCACTCGGACGGACGCCCTCTCATGGTGGTGGACACCTCGTTCGCGCTGATCGAGGACGGCGAACTGTTCTACCGCGGCAGGAACGTCGGCACGCTCTTCGGCGAACGGTTCGAGACCGTCGCGCACTGGGCGCTGACCGGAGAGTGGGATGCGGGCGCGCGATTCCCTGCCGCCGCCGGGCTGACCGCCGCCCGCCGGGTGGGCGACGCCCTGCCGGACTCGGCGACCACACGCGACCGGCAACAGGTGGCGGTGACCGCGCTGGCCGCCGCCGACCCGCTGCGATACTCGCTCGACCGCGCCACGGTGGTCGGGGCGGCAGAGGGACTGGTGGCCGGGATGGTGGATGCGCTGCCCGCCCGCGGCGCGCTGGACCCCGCCGCCGCATCCCTGGCCGCGCGCCTCTGGGCCGCCATGACCGACGTACCGCCGACGTCGCTCGCCGCACTGAACGCCGCGCTCGTGCTCCTCCTCGACCACGATCTCGCCGTCTCCACCCTCGCCGCCCGGGCCGCGGCGTCGGCGCGCGCCAACCCGTATGCGGTCGTCACCGCCGGGCTCGGCGCCCTCGACTCGCCCCTGCACGGCAACGCCAGCCGCGCCGCCCACCGGATGCTCGCCCGCGTCGTCGCCGGAGAACCGGCCGAGCGCGTTGTCGCCGACACGGTGGTCGCCGGGCGCGGTCCCGTCCCCGGGTTCGGCCACGTCCTCTACCCGCAGGGCGACCCGCGGGCGCGCATCCTGCTCGGGATGCTCGGGGACACCTCCGCAGCCGCAAATGCCACCGCAGCCGCAGTCGCCACCGCAGCCGTCAACCAGGTCGCCGCCATCGTCCACCGCCGCACCGGGCTGCGCCCCAACATCGACCTGGCCATCGCCGCGCTGGCCATCGCATCCGGGATGGCAGACGACGCGGGCGAGGTGGTCTTCGCGACCGCCCGCGCCATCGGCTGGGTCGTGCACGCCCTGGACGAGTACGAGCAGCCGCCGCTACGCCTGCGCCCCGTCGGCCGCTACGTCGGCTGACCGCGCCTCACCGCCGCACCCCCAGCGCCGCAGCACTCACCGCCGCAGCGCCTTCCGCGCCAGCCAGTTCCCGAGGAACTGCGCCGCCTGCACCAGCACCACGATCGTGATCACCGCGATCCACGTCACCGCCCAGTTGTACCGCTGGTATCCGTACGAGATCGCGAAGTCTCCGAGTCCGCCGCCGCCGATGCTGCCCGCGATGGCCGACAGGTCCACGATCGCCACGAACACGAACGTGTATCCCAGGATGAGCGGGCCGAGCGCTTCGGGGATCAGCAGCGTCGTGATGATCCGCCACGGGCTCGAACCCATCGCGCGTGCCGCCTCGATCACGCCGGGGTCGATCGTCACCAGGTTCTGCTCGACGATGCGGGAGATGCCGAACGTCGCCGCGATCGTCATCGGGAAGATGGCCGCCGGGGTGCCGAGGAACGTCCCGAGCACCAGCTGCGTCAGCGGCGCGACCGCCGTCATGAAGATGATGAACGGGATGGGCCGGATGAAGTTGACCACCACGTTCAGCACCGCGGAGAGCACCCGGTTCTCCAGCAGCCCGCCGCGCCTGGTCGTGTAGAGCAGCACGCCGAGCGCGAGGCCCAGGATGCCGCCGAGGACGAGCGTCGCCACGACCATCCAGAGCGTCTGCCCGATGGACTGGACGAAGACCGGCCACAGGGTGTCCCAGTCGTTCATGCCGCCACCTCCTCCACCTCGGTGACCTGGCGGAGGTCGGCGATCAGCGCATCCACCCCGGCGTCGTCGCCGATCAGTTCCAGGGTGAGGCTGCCGAACGAGCGGCCCTGCAGCGCGGAGATGCCGCCGTAGACGATCTCGAACCGCACGTTGTGCCTGCCGACCGCATCCGACAGCACGGCCCCCAGCCGCCCGTCGTCGTGGATGCGCGCGGAGACGATGCGTCCGGCGTGCTTGCCGCGCAGACGCTCGACCTCGGTCTCGTCCGGCCGGTTCTTGAGGACCGTCCCGACGAAGCGCTGCGCCGTGCCAGTCTGCGGGGCCGAGAACACCTCGAACACGCTGCCGGTCTCGATCACCCGGCCGGAGTCGAGCACGGCGACGCGGTCGGCGATCGAGCGGACCACCTCCATCTCGTGCGTGATGACCACGATGGTGACGCCCAACTCGTCGTTGACGCGCTTGAGCAGCCGCAGCACGTCGGCCGTCGTCTCCGGGTCGAGCGCCGACGTGGACTCGTCGGCGAGCAGGATCGCCGGGTTGGTCGCGAGCGCGCGGGCGATGCCGACGCGCTGCTTCTGGCCGCCGGAGAGCTGGTCGGGGTAGACCCACGCCTTGTCGGTGAGTCCGACGAACGCCAGCAACTCCGCGACACGCTGTTTGCGCTTCTCCTTCGGCCAGCCGGCCACCTTGAGCGGGTACGCGACATTGCCGAACACCGTGCGCGACCGGAACAGGTTGAACTGCTGGAAGATCATCCCGATCCGGGCCCGGACAGCACGCAGCTTCGGTTCGGGAAGCTGCGTGATGTCCTGGCCGTCGATCAGGATGCTGCCGGACGTCGCCCGCTCGAGCGCGTTGATGAGGCGCACCAGCGTGCTCTTGCCCGCCCCCGAGTATCCGATGATGCCGAAGATCTCACCGCGCTCGATCGCGAGGCTGACACCGTCGACCGCCGTGATGGTCGTGTCGCCGGAGCGGAACGCCTTCGAGACGTCGCGGAACTCGATGATGGGGCTCATCCGCGCTACTTCGCCGCCTTGATGGTGGTCTCGAGCTTGTCGAGGATCGAGAGGAGGTCGGACTGCGGACGGTCGACAATCACCGCGGTGTTCTTCGACTCGGCCAGCACCGCGTCGGTGACCGCCGTGGTGTGGTAGAGCTCGGCGATCTTCAGGTACGTCTTGTTGTTCTTGTCGGCCTCGCGGGCGACGAACGCGTTGATGTACGGCTCGGCGGCGTCGCTCTTGGGGTCGTCCTGGAACAGCGCGGTCGTGGGGTCGATGCCCGCGGTGAGCGCGAAGTTGTTGTTGACGATCGCGCCGTCGGCGGAGTCGAGCGCGGGGGCGGTCTGCGCCGCATCCACGGGGATGACGGAGACCTTCGAGTCGGACGCGACGATGTCGGCGGGGGTCGCCAGGGTGCTGCCGCCGTCCTTCAGCTTCAGCAGCCCGGCCTCCTGCAGCACGAGAAGCGCGCGGGCTTGGTTGGTCGCGTCGTTCGGAATGGCGATCTTCGCGCCCTGCGGGATCTCGTCCAACTTCGTGTACTTCTTCGAGTACAGCGGAAGCGGCACGACGAGGGTCGAGGCGACCGGCACCAGGTGCTGGTTGGCGTTCACGTTGTAGTTCGCGAGGAACTGCAGGTGCTGGAACAGGTTCAGGTCGATCTGCTTGTCCGCGAGCGCCGGGTTGGCCTGCGTGTAGTCGCGGAAGCCGACGACCGTGATGTCGATGCCCTCCTTCGCCGCCGCCTTCTTCAGGATCGGCCAGTAGGGGGCCGACTGCTCGGTGGTGCCGATCTTCACGCTCACCCGCTTCTCCGCGCCGCTCGATGCCGGAGCCGACAGGTTCACGACGACGAGCACCACGGCCACGACGATCGCGACAACAGCGATCCCGATGCCGACGATCCAGCCGGTCTTCGACTTCGGCTTCTCCGGCAGGGATGGGGTGGGCGGGGTGGCCTCGGACATGGCTGTGCCTCTCTTGTGAAGGGGTGGGGGTGTGCCGGCGAACGGTTGGCGGCTATTCGAGCCTGCCTGCTGTGCGCCGGATGCCCAAACCGTGTTCCGAAATGTGACAGCCCGCGTGGGATAGGCTGGTGGAATGTCAGATTCCTGGTCCCAGACGGTGACGGCGAAACTTTTCGGGTGGGCGGCCGCTGCCCTGGTGCTCGTCGGGGTGGTGTGCGTGCTCCCGCTGCTGCTGGTCGACGCCGGTCCGGGCGAGGACCAGGGCGCCCGCGTCGCCGGGGCCGCGTTCAGCACGGTGGTCATGGTGGTCTGCGTGGTGCTGCTGTGCGGTTTCACGCGCATCCGGGTGTCGGTCGACGGGCGCGGCCTGCGGGTGACGCTGCCGCTGCTGTTCGGGATGCGCGTGAAGAGCATCCCGCTGTCGCGCGTGGCGACGGTGTCGGCCGAGGACGACCTGCGGCCCGCGCAGTGGGGCGGCTGGGGCTACCGGGTGATGCCCGGGCGCTCGGCGATCGTGCTGCGCCGCGGACCGGCGCTCGTGGTCGGAACGACGGCGGATAAGTATTTCGCGGTGACGCTCGCCGACCCGGAGACTCCGGCGGCGCTGCTCGCGTCGCTTACGGCCGGCGGTGCGGCCGGCGGTGCAGCCGGCGCTGCTGGCCCCGCCGACCCGGCCGAGGCAGCGAAAAGCCAGTAGCTGTCGCGAAATCGCACGGATTCCGCACAGTTACTGGCTTCTCGTTTCCGGTCAGGCGTTCTGCGGCTGCATGGCGGCCTGGATGCGCACCATGTTGCCGGACGGGTCGCGGAACGCGCAGTCCCGCGGACCCCACGGCTGGTCGATGGGCTCCTGCAACACCTCGGCCCCGGATGCGCGGACCCGCTCGAACACGCCGTCGATGTCGTCGGTGCGGAACACGATGTTCTGCAGGACGCCCTTGGTGATCAGTTCGAGGATGGTGTCGCCGTCGGCTTTCGACCGGCCGCCGTACGGGTCGGAGAGCACGATCTCCAACCCCGGCTGGTCGGCGCTGCCGAGGGTGATCCAGTGGTGGCCGCCCGACTCGACGTCGCGCACGACATCGAGCCCGAGGGCGTCCCGGTAGAAGCTGAGCGACTCTTCGGGGTCGCTGACGGTGATCTGGTAGTACTGCAGTGAAACGGTCATGGGTCCACTGTAGAAATCCCGGCGCGCGGACGCTTCTCCAAACCTGCTCGATGAGGCGAGATGCGGCTCAGGCGGAGGCGGACTTCACGGGGCGGGTGCGCTGCTTCGCCACGCACGACGGCATCGCCTCGACGGCCTGATGCTCGCGGGCGCGGTACGCGGTGGGCGACATCCCGACGATCTCGCTGAATTTGGAGCTGAACGACCCGAGCGACGTACAGCCGACGGTCATGCAGGCGTCGGTCACGCTCATCCCGGACCGGAGCAGCGCCATCGCGCGCTCGATGCGGCGGGTCATCAGGTAGCTGTACGGGGTCTCGCCGTACGCAGCCCGGAACCGGCGGGAGAAGTGCGCGGGAGACATGAGCGCCTTGCTGGCGATCGTGGGCACGTCGAGCGGCCGCGCATACTCGCGGTCGATCAGGTCGCGCGCCCTGCGCAGGTGCACGAGCGTCTCGATCTCCTCCGGTGACACGCCACGAGCGTAGCACCGCGCCCGCACAGCGGTCCGGGCCGATCCCGCGCCGCCCACCGGCTCACGCGTCCTGCTCGACCAGCCGGATGAACGCGCTCAGCTCGGTGAGGCCGGTTGGTGTGTGCGGCAGGTATTCGGTCAGCTCGGGCGAGTGGACGAGGTACGCCGCCCATTTCGCGCGGGACACGGCCACGTTGAGCCGGTTCTTCATGAGCAGGAACGACATCCCGCGCGGCACGTCCGCCGACGACGACGCAGCGAGGCTGACGATGGCGATGGCGGCCTCCTGGCCCTGGAACTTGTCCACCGTCCCGACCCGCACTCGCTCCAGCCCCGCATCGTCGAGGGCCGCACGCACCGCGGCGAGCTGCGCGTTGTACGGCGTGACGACGATCACGTCCTCCTCGCCGAGCGCGTCCCGTTCCCGGCCTGCGCTCGGGTCTGTCCACGCGCGCCCGAGCACGTCCTGCACGATGGCGACCACCACGGCCGCCTCCTCCGGCGATTCCGTCGAGTTGCCGACGTGCTCCACCGGGACAGGATGCAGCCCGGACGTCACCCCGTCGAGCGACCGGCGCGCCGCCTCCGGATGCGCGTGCAGCTTGCCCTCGTACGACAGCCGGGACACCGCGGCCGCCAGCTCGGGATGCATCCGCCTGCTCTCGGCGAGGAAGTACCCGAACTCGGGCGGCAGCACGTCGTGCCCGTCGCTCACCCAGCCGAGGGCGGAGCCGTCGATGGGTTCCGGATGCTGGCCCTGGCTGACCTGCGGAAGCTGCTGCGGGTCTCCGAGCAGCAACAGGTTGGCCGCGGACACCCCCGCACCGATGGTGGAGGCGAGCGAGAACTGGCCTGCCTCGTCGACCACCAGCAGGTCGAGGCTGTCGCGCGGGATGCGCGCGGCGTTCGCGAAGTCCCACGCCGTGCCGCCGACCACGTAGCCCGTCGCCTCGTTGTCGAGGGCGAACAGCAGCTGGCCGTCGTGCTCCAGCGGGGTGAAGGCGTGCGCTTCCCTGTCGCTGTCGCCGCCGGGGACCTTGCCGACGAGCCGCGCATCCAGCCCGGCCGCGACGACGCGGTCGAGCAGGTTCTCGACGACGGCGTGCGACTGCGCCACGACGCCGATGCGCCAGCCGTGCCGCTGGACGAGGCCGGCGATCACGTGCGCCCCGAGATACGACTTGCCGGTGCCGGGAGGCCCCTGCACGGCGAGGTAGGAGCGGTCGAGGTCGAGAAGGCTCGCGATGACGGCGTCGATGCGCCCGCTGCCGTCGTCCGGCCCTTCGGGGGCGAGGCGTCCGGAGCGGGTGCGCGGTGGCGTACGCCGCAGCACGTCGACCATCGCGTTGCGCGGCCACCCGTCAGCGCGGGATGCGCCAGCAGCGTTCCCAGCGCGCTGCGACTCGGCGGTGGCGCCAGCATCCCCCGCGCGCCGCGCCTCCAGTAGGTCGCTTCCCCACTCGCGGATCGCCTCGGCCAGGCGGCGCGCATCCGGAGGCCCGGCGGGCGTCAGCGCGCTCGGCAGGTCGTCGTAGGGCAGCACGTCTTTCGGCAGGGTCTCCCGCACCACCACCGCGCCGTCATCCGTCGCCGCGATCACGGCGACAGACCGCACCGCCCGCGCGCCCGGCTGGGAGCGCGGCTGGCGGAACGGTCCGGGGTATTCGTAGAGCAGGAACGGCCCGGTGCGCTCGCTGACCCGGATGGCGCTCCCCGGCCCCCACCGCCCGCTCAGCAGCAGCTCCCGGCGTTCGACGCGCTGGCCGTCGTCCTGGTACCAGTCGCGCAGCACCTGTGCGGACTCGACCACCAGCACATCCCGGTTGTCCGCCCACTCCTCCACCGGCTGGATGAGCCGGGAGAAGTGGGACTGCCAGAAGCTCTTCTGCTCCCTGCGGTGGAAGTCGATCGCCGCTGCCGCCAGCGCCATCGCCTCCCTGTCCGGCGTGCGGTGCGGGTCGAGCGGATCGCCGGCGTAGGCGAGCAGCCCGGCACGCAGCGGGGACTCCTCGGGAGCGATCTCGAGATCGTCGACCGGCGCCTGGCCGATCGGGACGCCGTTCTCCTGCGCCCGCGCGATCAACCAGTCGCGGAGCCGCAGCGTCGACACGCAGTCGTACCTGTTGTAGTCGCCGATCGCATCCAGGATGGGCTGCGCCTCGTCTTCGCGGCCGACCGCGATGAGGTCGCGCGCGTTGGCGTACTGGGTGATCGAGTCCGCGCCGTTCGTCACGTCGCTCTCGCGCAGCTCGTCGCCCATGTAGAGCGGTTCCAGCTTCTTGATCGAGTAGGAGCGGGAACCGACCCGCACCGCCTTGCGCACCAGAGGGTAGAGGTCCACCATCACGTTGTCGCGGAGCAGGGCGTCGACCTCCTCCTCGCCGACGCCGTGCCGGGCGGCGAGGGCGAGCAGGTGCGTCTGCTCGTATGCGGCGTAGTGGTAGATGTGCAGGTTCGGGTAGCGCTGCCTCCGCTCGCGCACGAACGCGAGGAACGCCTCGAGCGCCACCCGCTCCGCGGCGAAGTCGTGCGCCCAGAACGCCGTGAATTCGGCGTTCTCGTCCACCAGCCCGAACAGGTAGTCGAGGTTCCAGCGCTCCCCAGCGCCCTCGGTGTAGAGCGGGTCGCCCTCGAAGTCGAAGAAGATGTCGCCCGCATCCGGATGCGGAAGCACGGCGAGGACCGGCGCGTTGAAGACCCGGATCGGCGGCGGCTCGCCCTCGACGGCATCCCGTTGCAGGCGCGCCTGCTCGCGCAGACCGTCGAGCGTTCCCTCCGGCACCCCGTCGATCTGGCCGGTGGATGCTGCGAGCTGGTCGATCGTGAACACCCCGGCCTCGAACAGCCTCGCCCGCTGGGTGACGCGCATCCCGGCGACCAGCAGCACGTCCCTGGTGGCCTGGATCTCGGCGTCGCAGGTGTCGCAGCGCCCGCAGACGGTGAAGCGCGGGTCTCCCCAGGCGACCGGACCCTCCTCGGCGAGGTGCTGCTCGATGATCCAGAGCAGGCGGGCGCGCCGCTTGCGGTAGACGGGCTCGATTTCGGACACCCTGTGCTCGCTGACGGAGCCGTCGCCGAGCAGCAGCTCGACCGTGTCCTCCACGTCGACCCCGATGCGCCGCAGCTGGCCGGCGTATGCGGCGAGCTGCAGCAGCGCGGTGACCCTGGCGCTGCGGGCGAGCTTGGAGTCCTGCACCCGGTAGCGGCCGTCCGGGCGGCGGACGATGAAGTCGGCGAACCCCACGAACGAGCCGTCGAAGAAGGTGGCCTGGAACACCACTTCGGCCGAGCGGGCGAAGGCGTCGGCCGTCGCGGCGACCGCGGCGGCGAGACTGTCGGCGTCGAGGCGATCCGGACGCTCGATCTCGGCCACCCCTGTGCCGAACCGCTCGCGGTAACGCTCCAGGATGTGCTGCTCGTGCTCATCCCCCAGCCGTGACGACCGCACGTACATCGGATCTTCGACCTCGTCGGTCTTCTCGATGCGGCCGAGCTTCACGTCGAGCGTGCGCAGGAAGGCGAACTCGCACTTCGACGCCTCGGTCAGGTCGCTGGCGCTCGTGACGATGACCCCGTCGAGAAGGAACACGTCCGCTCCTTCCGGCGACGCCGACGGCCCCTGCGGCCGCCGCTGTCTGCGAGCCTATCCGGACCCACCGACACTGCCCGGCGGCCTGCCTAGGCCGTGATCGTCATCCGCTCGATGCCCGCGGAGCCGACCAGGAAGGTGAACGTCGAGGGTCCGTTGAAGCCGTCGCCGCCGACCAGCGCCGTCACAGCGACCCCGTCCGGCACCGCGCTGAACTGGAGGTCGTCGAGCGTCACGGCCGAGCCGATGAACTCGCCGTCGCTCCACCCGCGGATCGCCTCGCGGCCGGTGAACACGCGGCCCCAGTCGTCCACGCTGCCCGTCGGGGCGAACGTGTCCATGAAGCGTTCGGTGTCGTGCGCGTTCGCCGCGTCGATCGCCTCGGCGACGACGGGTGGGATGCCTTCGCGGCTCTCGTCGGTCATCGCCCCAGTGTGGACCGCATCCCGGGCTCCGCGCCAGTGCCCGGCGCGACAGTCCCGGCCAGCCTCAGCCTTTCTTCGCCGCCGCCTTCGCCGCGCGCTTGAACTCGCGCACCTTCGTCAGAGACTCCGGGCTCACGATGTCGGCCACCGAACGGAACGAGCCTTCCGTTCCGTAGTCCCCCGCGGCCTCGCGCCAGCCGGGCGCCGTCAGCCCGCGCTGCTTGCCGAGGAGCGCGAGGAAGATCTTCGCCTTCTGCTCCCCGAAGCCGGGCAGTGCCTTCAGCCTGCGCAGGATCTCGGGGCCGTCCGGGTCGCCCTTCGTCCAGATCGCGGAGGTGTCGTCTCCCCAGTCGTCGACGATCGCCGCGGCGAGCGCCTGCACGCGCCCCGCCATCGAGCCGGGGAACCGGTGCACCGCCGGCGTCTGCTTCATCACCTCGGCCAGCTTCTCCGGCTCGACGGCCGCGACGGTCGCCGGGTCGAGAGAGCCGAGCCTGTCCTGCAGCTTCGCCGGACCGGAGAACGCCGTCTCCATCGGGATCTGCTGGTCGAGCAGCATCCCCAGGATGAGCGCGAAGTCGGACTGGTCGAGGACGGCGTCAGCCTCGGGGTCGCCGGTGATGTTCACAGCCATGAGTTCATGGTGCCATCCGGTCAGGCGACCAGCAACAGCACCCCGGCCACCAGCGACACCAGCGCGATCAGCAGCGCGACGCCCATCAGCACCCCGTGGACGATCAGGAACGGCGTCGGCGTGCCCGCCGCATCCCGTGCCCTGGTGTCTTTGGCGACCCTGGCGAAGAACCGGGGCCACGCGAACACGTTGAAGGCGGCGTTGACGAACAGGACGATGGCAGCGAAGACGGTCATGGTGTCTCCAGCCTAGGAGACGGTGGATGCGCGTCCGCTCAGTCGAGCCGGTGCCGCGGGCGTGCCGTCTCCGACAGGGTCGGCCGGTCCGTCCAGCGCAGCTCGACCACCTCGTTGGCCTGCGACGTGTAGAACACGTGCTGCGTCGAGCTGGCGTGGTCGACGAACGCCGACGGGGTGGATGCGGCCGGCGGCTGCCCCGCACCGGTCAGCGGGTTCTCGTGCCACCCGGTCGGATCCCGCCACAGCTCGTGGATGAGGTGGTCCGCTCCGGCGTAGACGACGTGCTGCGTGGGGACGGGGACCGCATCCGTCGCCTCGAACGCGTACGCGGACACGCTCGTGCCCGCCAGCACCGGGCCGGCGCCCAGCGGCCCGGTGAGGTTCTCGACCGACCAGCTCCCGTCGTAGCGGTACTCCCACACGTCGCCCGCCGTGTCGACGACGTCCACCTGGCGCGTGCCGTCCGCCGCGAATCCGTAGCCGCGGTACGCGTCGTCCGCGAACCCGCCCGGCCCGTCGAGCCCCGCGCCGATGTCGACCGGCTCGCCCCAGGTGAGGTTCGCGGTTCCCGTGTACTCGTAGAGGCGGCCGTCGTCGCCGAGGTAGTCGACGTGCATGGTCCCGCCCGGGGAGAACGAGTACCCGCCGGGAGCCCGCGCGCAGACCGGGCCGCCATGATCCGAGGTGAGGTCTTTGTGCACCCAGCTCGGGTCACCGTCGTCGCGCGACTTCCTGGTGAGCACGTGCACGTGCCTGTCGATGCCCTGGAAGACGACCACCTGCGCGCGCCCCGACGCGTACTCGAAGCCCTGCGCGACCTTCCGCGCCGGCTGCGAACCGGAGTCGGCAGTGAGGTCGTTCGCGTGCCAGCCGTCGTCCTGGTACAGCTCGCGCAGGCGTCCGTCGCCCGCCGTGCCCAGATAGAGGACGTGCTGCGTCCCTTCCAGCACGAACAGGTAGGCGCGCGGGGCCGATGACGCGTGCGGTCCTCCGCTCTCCGCCAGCAGGTCTTTCTCGTGCCAGACGTCGTCCGTCCCGCAGTACAGCTCGTGCAGCACGCCGGTGCTGTCCGAGACGCCGGTGCCGCCGAGGTAGATGACGTGCCGCGTCCGGTCGTCGGGGAAGTCGTACGCCGACGGGGCGAAGATGCCGGGCGGGAGGTGGAACGTGTCCGTCAGGTTGCGTGCTGTCCAGCCCATGATCTGCTCCGATCCGGATGCGGCGTGAGACGGGGAAAGAGTACGCCAACGCGCGGTGCGGTGGATAGGGTCAGTGCGCCCCGAACCGTTCGCTCAGCAGGTCGAGCAACGCCACGGCCGCCGCACTCGGACGCGTGCGCGCCACCGCGCTGAGCACCCAGTCGATGCGCTCGGTGAGTGGGACCACCACCGTCCCGTCCGCCCGCAGCACGGTCAGCTCCGGCATCACGGCCACGCCTAGGCGCGCGGCGACGAACCGCGGGATCTCCCCCAGGTCGGACAGCTCGGTCGACACCCGCCTCGCGATCCCGCGCTCGTCGAGGGCGCGGTCGAGCGTCGCCCTGTTGCCGAACCCCTCCCGCGCATCCACCCAGCGTTCGTCGGCGAGCTCGGCCAGCGACACGCTCTGCGCGGCGGCCAGTGGATGCTCCTCCGGCAGCACGGCAACGAACGGCGACACCGCGAGATCCCGGTAGAGCAGGTCGGGCACCCGGCCGGGCAACCCGAGGAAGGCCACGTCGATCCTGCCGAGCCGCACATCCCTGGCCAGCCCGGTGGACCCGCTGGGCGACGGCCCCAGCCGCAGATCGACCAGGGGATGGCGTTCGTGGAACTCGCCCATGATGCCCGGCAGGTCGATGGTGGTGAGATTGGTGAAGATCCCGACCCGCACCTCGCCGCGCAGGCCGCCCGTGCTGTCGGCGAGCAGGCGCATCCGCTCGGTGGCCTCGAGGGTGGTGCGGGCCGCATCCAGCACCTGGCGGCCGAGCGGCGTCAACCGCACCCGGTGCCTGTCGCGCTCGAACAGGTCGCCGCCGAGCTCGCGTTCCAGCGAGCGGACGCCGGCGGAGACGGTGGACTGGGCGGCGAACACCCGGTCGGCGGCGCGGGTGAAGTTGAGTTCGTCGGCGACGGCGACGAAGTATTCGAGCTGGCGGGTGTCCACGGGGTAATCGTAGTGGTCGATCACCAGCATCGGGGATATTCGTTGGACTCGATTGCCGGGTGGGAGCACGATAGCGGTATGGCACTCATGACCTCCCCCACCAGCGCATCCAGCAGCTCCCGCGCATCCGGCGCCTCCGGCGAACCCGGCGCCCCTCGTGGGCCGTGGCGGCTTCGTCACGGCGCCGGGTTCTGGGTGATCGCGGCGGCGTTCCTCGCGGTGATGGCGTTCTCCACCCTGCCGACCCCGCTCTACGCGCTCTATCAGCAGCGCGACGGGTTCCCGACCTGGGTGGTCACTGTCGTGTTCGCTGCGTACGCGATCGGCGTGCTCGCGAGCCTGTTCCTGATCGGCCACATCAGCGACTGGGCCGGACGCCGCCGGATGATCCTCGTCGCCATCGCCCTCGAAATCGTCGCCGCCGTGCTGTTCCTGTTCTGGAACGACATCCCCGGCCTGCTGGTGGCGCGCGTCATCTCCGGCGTCGGCGTCGGGGCGCTGACGGCCAGCGCGACCGCACACCTCAGCGAACTGCGCTCCACCGCCCGCCCGGAGGAAGGTCCCCGCCTCGCCGGAACCGTCTCCACCGTCGTGAACACCGGCGGACTCGCCGTCGGCCCGCTGATCGCCGGAGCGTTCGCGCAGTTCCTCCCCGCCCCGCTGGTGCTCCCGTACGCGGTGTTCCTGGTGATCCTCGCCGTCGCCGCGGTGGCGGTCGCCCTGGTGCCGGAGACGGTCGAGCGTGCTGAGGAGCGCCCCGCATACCGGCCCCAGCGGATCTCGCTGCCACGGGATGCGCGGAGCACCTTCTCCGCCGCAGCCGTCGCGGCGTTCGCGGGCTTCGCGGTGTTCGGGCTCTTCACTTCGCTCGCGCCGACCGTGCTCTCCGGCGTGCTGCACGAGACCTCGCGCCTCGTCGCCGGCGCCGTCCCGTTCTCGGTGTTCGCCGCGTCCGCGGTGTCGCAGATCGTATTCGCCCGGCTGTCCTCCCACGCCCAGCTGGTGCTGGCCATCCCGCTGGTGGTGCTCGGCCTCGCCGGTCTCGCGGTTGGGGTGCTGGTCGCCGGACTCTGGCTGTTCGTGGCGAGCGGCGTGATCGCGGGGGCGGGTGTCGGCCTGCTGTTCCGCTCCTCCATCGCGGTCGCGGCCTCGCTGTCGTCTCCGGATCACCGCGGCGAGGTGCTCGCGGCGATCTTCCTCATCGCGTACGTCGGCCTCGCGGTGCCGGTGCTGCTGGTGGGGGTGGCGCTGATCGTGTGGCCGGTGGTGCCGGTGCTGGTGGTGTTCGTGATCGTGGTGGGCGCGCTGTCGCTCGCGGGCGGGCTGCGGATGCTGCGCCGCTGAGCGGGGCGGGGTGGATCGGAGCGCCGTGCGGGCGGACCCGCGCGGCGCTTCCTGCGGCTCGCGTCAGTCGGCGGCGCGCAGCTGCACGCGCAGCGAGTCCACGCGGGTCGCGATCACGTCGTCGGCGGCCCAGCGCTGAGCGAGCCGGCCGAGGACCGCATCCAGTTCCTCCCTGGTCAGCCCGGCGGAGAGCGAGAGGCGCACAACCAGTTCTTCCCCAGCCAGCCGGGCGCCGGGGTCGCCGGCGATCAGCTCGATGTCGTGCACGCCGAGCTCCGACCCGATGGATGCGGTGAACGCCGTGAACACCTCCGGGTCGCGGTCGCTCGGCAGCCAGGGGCGGCTCTGCGCGATCGCCCACAGCGCTGGGCGCCGCAGCACGAACTCCGTCTCCGAGGTCGGGTCGAGCACGACCAGCTCGGTGTCCTCCGCGGCGGCGGCGAGCGCGACGCGCATCCCGTCTGCCGGCACGGGACGCGCATCCCGGTTCCAGGTCTGCATCGCGGTCACCGACGAGAACACGGGCAGCACGGTGCGTCCGTCCGGACCGGCGACGGTCACGATGGCGAGTTCCTGGGTCTTGTCGATCAGCAGCCCGTCGTCGGTGGTGTCGCTCTCGCCGAGCCGCGCCATCAGCGGGATCAGCAACCGCGACGCACGCACGGCGTCCACGACGGCCTCCGCACCCACCTCGCCGGCTCGGAACGCCGCCAGGGCGCCGAGCAGCGCGGGAGGCGCGCTGCCGTCGTCGTCGCCGAACGCGTTTTCGTCGAACTCCCGGCCCTCCCACGGCTGGCCCGCCGAGTCCGCCAGGCGACCGGCGTCAGCCGCCAGCTGCGCCGCGAACCCGCTCAGCCGCGCGGCGCCCTTCGCGCTCGGGCCCGTGGATGCGTGGTCGTCGCCCGACCCGTCGCCCGGCTCAGTTCCCTGCGACATCCAGCGCCTCGGGCAGCGTGAACGCGCCGGCGTAGAGGGCCTTGCCGACGATCGCGCCTTCGAGTCCGCGCGGAACCAGTTCGCGCAGGGCGGCGATGTCGTCGAGGTTGGAGATGCCGCCGGAGGCCACCACCGGGCGCGTCGTGCGGTCCATCACCTCGCGCAGCAGGTCGAGGTTGGGGCCGCGGAGGGTGCCGTCCTTGGTGACGTCGGTGACGACGTAGCGGGCGCATCCCGCGTCTTCGAGGCGGTCGAGGACCTGCCACAGGTCGCCGCCGTCGCGGGTCCAGCCGCGCGCGGCGAGGGTGGTGCCGCGCACGTCGAGGCCGACCGCGATGGCCTCGCCGTACTGGCCGATCACGTTCGCCGCCCACTCGGGGTTCTCGAGCGCCGCCGTGCCGAGGTTGATGCGCTTCGCACCGATCTCGAGCGCCGACTCCAGGGAGGCGTCGTCGCGGATGCCGCCGGAGAGTTCCACGTTCACGCCGCGGACCTGCTTGATGACCTTCTTCAGGATGGCGTGGTTGTCGCCCCGGCCGAACGCCGCATCCAGGTCGACCAGGTGGATCCACTCCGCGCCCTGGTCCGCCCACTCCGCCGCCGCGTCGACCGGGTCGCCGTAACTCGTCTCCGAGCCGGCCTCGCCCTGGGTCAGGCGCACCGCTTTGCCGTCGGCCACGTCGACAGCCGGCAGCAGGACGAGCCGGGGGGTGTTGTTGAATTCGCTCATGATCTTCCTCGGTTGGGTCCGCGCGTCCGCGCGGGCTCGGGGTGTTGCCTGTCGGCTTAGAGGGTGCCGATCCAGTTGCGCAGCAGCTGGATGCCCGCGCGTCCGGACTTCTCCGGGTGGAACTGGGTCGCACTCAGCGGCCCGTTCTCGACGGCCGCGATGAACGGCTGGCCGTGCGTGGCCCAGGTGACACGCGGCTTCGGGAACGGCGGGACCACATCCAGAGTCCAGTCCTGCGCGGCGTAGGAGTGGACGAAGTAGAACCGTTCGTCGTGCAGCCCGTCGAACAGCGCGGAGTTCTCCGGAGCGTCGACCGTGTTCCAGCCCATGTGCGGCACCACGTCGGCCTTCAGCAGGTCGACGGTGCCCGGCCATTCGCCGAGCCCCTCGGTTTCGAGACCGTGCTCGACGCCGTGCTCGAACAGCACCTGCATGCCGACGCAGATGCCGAGGACCGGGCGTCCGCCGGCGAGGCGCCTGTCGACGACCTCGTCGCCGTGGGATGCGCGCAGCGCGTCGATGACGGCGGCGAACGCACCGACACCGGGAACGAGCAGCCCGTCCGCCTCTTGCGCGCGCTTGCGGTTGCCCGTCAGCTCGACGTTCGCACCGGCCTCTTCGAGCGCCTTGACAGCCGAGTGGACGTTGCCCGTCCCGTAGTCGAAGACGACGACATCGGGTTTCGTCACAGCGCCCCCTTGGTGGAGGGGATGCCGGTGATCAGCGGGTCGAGCGCCTTGGCCTGGCGGAACGCGCGGGCGAACGCCTTGAACTCGGCCTCCGCGATGTGGTGCGGGTCGCGCCCTCCGACGACGGTGATGTGCGTGGTGATGGCGGCGTTGAACGAGATGGCCTCGAAGACGTGGCGCACCATCGACCCGGTGAAGTGACCGCCGATGAGGTGGAACTCGAACCCGGCAGGTTCGCCGGTGTGCACGAGGTACGGACGTCCGGAGATGTCGACGACCGCCTGCACCAGCGCCTCGTCCAGCGGGACGAGGGCGTCGCCGTACCGGGAGATGCCGCGCTTGTCGCCGAGCGCCTGCTTGATGGCCTGACCGAGGACGATGCCGATGTCTTCGACGGTGTGGTGCACGTCGATGTCGGTGTCGCCGCTCGCGCGGACCCGGAGGTCGGTGAGCGAGTGCTTCGCGAACGCCGTCAGCAGGTGGTCGTAGAACGGCACGGACGTCTCGATGTCCGTGGCGCCCGTGCCGTCGAGGTCGATGCTCAGCTCGATGCTGGACTCGCTGGTCTCCCGCTGCAGGGTGGCGATGCGATTCGTCATGCCAGCGAGTTTACCGGGGCGCCCGGACGCCCGAGCGCCGCGAGAGCGTCGAGGAAAGCGGTGGTCTCCTCCTCGGTGCCTGCTGTAACGCGCAGGTGGTTCGGGATGCCGACATCCCGGATGAGCACCCCGCGTTCGAGCAGCGCTTCGAACGTCGCATGCGGGTCGGCGACGCCGCCGAACAGCACGAAGTTGCTTCCACTGCGGTGCGGCTGGTAGCCGAGCCGGGCGAGCTCGGTGACGAGCCGGTCGCGCTGGGTGCGGATCTCGCCGACCATCGCCAGCATCTCGGCGGAGTGGGCGAGCGCCGCGACGGCGGCGGCCTGGGTCAGCGCGGAGAGGTGGTACGGCAGGCGGACGAGGCGGAGTGCATCCACCACGGCAGGATCGGCGGCGAGGTACCCGACGCGCGCACCGGCGAACGCGAACGCCTTGCTCATGGTGCGCGAGATCAGCAGCCGCGGACGCCCCGGCAGCAGGCTCAGCGCCGTCTGCTCGCCGTCCGGCATGAACTCGGCGTACGCCTCGTCCACGATCACGATGCCACGCGCGGCGTCGTATGCGGCCTCGATGGTCGCGAGGGACAGCGGCGTGCCGGTCGGGTTGTTCGGCGAGCACAGGATCACGATGTCCGGGTCTTCCCGCCGGATCTGCTCTGCTGCGGTCTCGGCGGAGAGCTCGAACTCGTCGTCGCGGGCGGCGGCGATCCAGCCGGTGCCTGTTCCGGATGCGAGGAGCGGGTACATGGAGTACGTCGGGGAGAACCCGAGCAGGGTGCGGCCCGGTCCGCCGAACGCCTGCAGGATGTGCTGCAGCACCTCGTTGGACCCGTTCGCCGCCCAGATGTTCTCGGCGGTGAGCCCGTGCCCGAGGTACCGCGCGAAGCTCTCGCGCAGCTCGGTGAACTCCCGGTCGGGGTAGCGGTTGACGCTCCCGATCGCGGCGGAGATGCGGGCGACGATGTCGGCGGCGACGTCTGCGGGCACCGGATGCGTGTTCTCGTTCACGTTCAACGCCACGGGAACGACCTTCTGGGGCGCTCCGTACGGGGTCTTCCCCCGCAGGTCATCACGAATCGGCAGATCGGAAAGAGAGGTCACCCATCAATGCTAGTCACGCCGCGAGCCGTGTGACGCCGGGCTGCGCGGGCCCGGGCAGCTCCGCAACCCACCGCGCGCATCTATCCGCTCAAACGGAGTCCCCCGCCGACACGCCGCCAGCCCCTCCGCCCAGACGGAGAATACACGCACGACCGCCAAAAGTTCCGTATGAGCGGATTCCCGTCGCACGCGCTGCCCTACGGCCCATTCCGCCCATTCGACCCCCCACTTTCTCCGGTCAAACGGAACCCTGCTGAGACACGCCGCCAGCGCCTCCGCTCAAGCGGAGAACGCGGCCCACGTTGCCACACGTTCCGTGCGAGCGACGCCCAGCGTGGCACCCATCGCAGCCTTCCAGCACGCTCCCACACAGCCGCGTAGACACCCACCCCCGCGGGCACCCGGGAGCGGACGCCCCCCGCCGTAACTTCGCTCACGCCTCCGCCGCAACTTCGCGAAGGCCCCTTCTCTGCTTCGCGTACGGACTATTTCGCGAAAGGGGAACTACTTGGCGCACGGACTACTTCTCGAAAGGGGGCCCACTTCGCGTACGGACTACTTCGCGTACGGCCCTACTTCGCGTACTGGGACGGGATCGCGAGCTGCTGTCCGGGCGAGACCACCGCGGTGTCGAGCTGGTTCAGGGACACGATGCTGGCGATCACGTCGCGTGGGTCGGCACTCGGCGCGACCTTCTCGGCGATGCTCCACAGGGACTGGCCCGACTCGACCGTGACGTACTGGAAGCGCACGTGGGCCTGGTCGCCGGAGGCGAGGGCTCCCCCGCCGTTGAGGGCGAAGACCAGGGCCCCGACGATGAGCGGGACGGAGGCGAGCGTGGTGAGGACCGCGCGCCCACGGCGCGTGAGACGCAGGCGCGTGCGAGCGCCGGCGGGCGCCTGGAACTGCGACGACGACATCGTGACCGTTGCTGTGCTCATGCTGTTGACCTCCTAAGATTCCGCACCCGGTGCTTGGCCGGCAGGCCGGATGCGAAGCTGTGTTCCGAATATATCTTCGAATGTTCGAAACCACAACCGTGATTCAGTGGCGAAAACATCCGGGCGATTTCGAGACACGCTCGAACACATGTTTGTTTTAGCCCTGCATCGTGGATACAGTTTCGATTGTCTGGACTTCACTCAACCAGGCACCACCGACATTCGGGCCGGCCGGATGCGCAGACGGGTCACGAAAGGGACGACCGTGGCGAACGACAACCAGGGAGCACGCGAGCGCGGAGGCACGCGCAGACGTAAGAACCTGAGCGACAAGCAGCTGGCCATCCTCGACGTCATCCAGCGCTCGGTGAGCCAGCGCGGCTATCCGCCGAGCATGCGCGAGATCGGAGACGCCGTCGGCCTCTCCTCGCTGTCGAGCGTCACGCACCAGCTCAACCAGCTCGAGTTGAGCGGATACCTGCGCCGCGACCCCAACCGGCCGCGCGCGCTCGAGATCCTGATCGACCTGCCCTCCAACTCGTCCGAGTCCGTCGACTACGAGAACCAGACGCCCGTGGGCGACGCCGCGATGGTGCCTCTGGTCGGCCGCATCGCCGCCGGTGTCCCGATCACCGCCGAGCAGCAGGTGGAAGAGGTCTTCCCTCTCCCCCGCCAGCTGGTCGGCAACGGCGAGCTGTTCATGCTGAAGGTCGTCGGGGAGTCGATGATCGACGCGGCCATCTGCGACGGCGACTGGGTGGTCGTCCGCACCCAGAAGACGGCGGAGAACGGCGACATCGTCGCGGCCATGCTCGACGACGAGGCAACGGTCAAGGTCTTCCGCCAGCGCGACGGCCACACCTGGCTGCTCCCCCGCAACTCCAACTTCGAACCCATCCTGGGCGACTACGCCGAAGTCCTCGGCAAAGTCGTCGCCGTCCTCCGCGCCGTCTGACCCCCGAAACGAGGCGAGGCGGGACGAGCGGGGCGCGCGGTCAGGCCCAGCCGAGTTCCTGGAGGCGAGCGTCGTCGAGGCCGAAGTAGTGGCCGATCTCGTGGACGAGGGTGACGCGCACCCGGGCGCGCAGCGCATCCATCGTCGACACGCTCGCCGCGAGATTGTTGCGGTACAGGGTGATCCGGTCGGGCAGCTCGCCGAAACCGTACACGCCGCGCCTGGTCAATGGATGCCCGCTGTACAGCCCGTAAAGGCGCGGCCTCGCGCCGGGAGGCTGGTCCTCGATCAGGATCGCGACGTTCTCCAGCGGCTCGACCATGTCGGCCGGAAGCGCATCGAAGACCTCTCCCACCAGTGCCTCGAACGCGTCGGCGTCAATCTCCACCATTCCCCCATCCTCGCCCCGCACGCGACAGAGCCCGGGGTTTTTCGCCGCAGACGAACAGACTGCGGCGAAAACCCCGGGCTCAGAAGCGAACGTGCTACACGGGAGTCGGCGCCGAGGCGGAGGCGCGCACGGCACGCGTCGCCTCAATGATGTTGCGCAGCGACGCAACGGTCTCGTCGTAGCCGCGCGTCTTCAGCCCGCAGTCCGGGTTCACCCACAGCTGCCGCCCGGGGATCGCCCCGAGCGCCGTCTCCAGCAGCTCGGTCACCTCGGCCACCGACGGCACGCGCGGCGAGTGGATGTCGTACACCCCCGGGCCGATGCCGTGCTCGAACCCGGAGCTCTGGATGTCGTGCACGACCTCCATGCGCGACCGTGCCGCCTCGATGCTGGTGACGTCCGCATCCAGGTTGCGGATCGCGTCGATGACCACGCCGAACTCCGAGTAGCAGAGGTGCGTGTGGATCTGCGTCTCGTCGCGCACGCCGGAGGTCGCGAGCCGGAACGATCCGACCGACCAGTCCAGGTAGGAGGCGTGGTCGGACTTCTTCAGCGGCAGCAGTTCGCGCAGGGCAGGCTCGTCCACCTGCACCACCCGGATGCCCGCGGCCTCCAGGTCGGCGATCTCGTCGCGGAGCGCCAGCGCCACCTGCCGCGCCGTCTCGCCGAGCGGCTGGTCGTCGCGCACGAACGACCAGGCGAGGATCGTCACCGGCCCGGTCAGCATGCCCTTGACCGGCTTGGGCGTGAGGCTCTGCGTATACGTCGACCACTCCACGGTGATCGGCTTCGGCCGAGACACGTCACCCCAGAGGATGGAGGGGCGCGTACAGCGCGAGCCGTACGACTGCACCCAGCCGTTCTGCGTCACCGCGAACCCGTCCAGGTTCTCGGCGAAGTACTGCACCATGTCGTTGCGCTCGGGCTCGCCGTGCACGATGACGTCGATGCCGATCTCCTCCTGCAGGTCGACGACGCGCTTGATCTCGTCGCGCATCCTGCCCAGGTATTCGGCCTCGGTGATGAGTCCCTTGGCGAACTGCGCACGCGAGCGGCGGATGTCGCCCGTCTGCGGGAACGACCCGATGGTGGTCGTCGGCAGGAACGGCAACCCGAGGGCTGCATCCTGCGCGGCCAGCCGGTCGGCGTACTCTCCGCGGGCGAAGTCGGCCTCCGTCAGCGCCTCCTCGCGCTCGCGCACGGCCGGCACGCGCACGCCCGGCGCCGACGCGCGGTCGGCCAGGGCGGCGGAGGCGGCGCTCAGCTCTTCCTGGATGGCCTCGTGGCCGTCCACCAGCCCGCGCGCCAGCGTGGCGACCTGCGCGACCTTCTGGTCGGCGAAGGCGAGCCAGCTCTTCAGCTGGTCGGACAGCTCCGGCTCGTCGTCCACGTCGTGCGGAACGTGCTGCAGCGAGGTGGAGGTCGAGACGGCGACGTCCGGGCTCAGCGACAGCAGCTCGGTGAGGGTGCCGAACGCGGCTTCGAGGTCTCCGCGCCAGATGTTGTGCCCGTCGACCACGCCGCCGACGACGGTCTTGCCCGACAGCCCGGATGCGGTCGCGGCGTCGAGCCCGCGCGGAACGGCCCCGCGCACCAGGTCGAGCGAGATCGCCTCGACCGGGGAGGCGGCGAGCACCGGGAGCGCGTCGTCGAGGCTGCCGTACGGCGCTGCGACGAACAGGGCGGGACGGCCCGGCACCGCGCCGAGCGTGTCGTACGCGGTCGCCAGGGCGGCGAGCACCGCATCCCGCGGCTCGTCGATGGACTCGCTCACGAGCGCAGGCTCGTCGAGCTGCACCCACGGTGCACCGGCAGCGGCGAGGCGCGACAGCAGCTCGGCGTAGACCGGCAGCAGGTCGCCGAGGCGCGACAGCGGGCGGAAGCCCTCCGGCGCCTCGTCGCTCGCCTTGCTGAGCAGCAGGAAGGTCACCGGCCCGACGATCGCCGGACGTGTGACGAAGCCTGCGGCCTTCGCCTCCTCGAACTCGCGCACGATGCGATCGGACGCGAGCCGGAACTCGGTCTCCGGCCCGATCTCCGGCACGAGGTAGTGGTAGTTGGAGTCGAACCACTTGGTCATCTCCAGCGGCGCGTTCTCGCCCTCTCCGCGGGCGATCGTGAAGTATCCGGCGAGGTCGACGGACCCGTCGGCATCCGCGAGCGCGGCGAACCGGGACGGGATGGCGCCGACGGTGACCGCGGCGTCGAGCACCTGGTCGTAGTAGCTGAAGCTCTCCGGAATGGATGCGTCATCGCGGCCGAGACCGAGCGCGTCGAGCCGGTCCCTGGTGGCGGCGCGGAGGTCTGCGGCCGTGGCCTCGAGTTCGTCGGCGGTGATCGTTCCCGCCCAGAAGCTCTCGACGGCCTTCTTCAGCTCGCGGCGGCGCCCGATGCGCGGGTAGCCGATGATCGTCCCCGTGGGGAACGGGATGCGAGGAGTGGTGTCGGTCATGCTGGTTCCCTTTCGGTGGTGCTGGCGTCGGTGGTCGTGGTGGTCGTCGTGGTCTGATGCACGGGCGCGGCGGCCCCGAGCAGCCCCACCCGCTCCAGCACCGACAGCACCGCCTCGTGCTGGTTGAACGTGTACAGGTGGATGCCCGGAGCGCCCCCGTCGAGCAGCTTCTGCGCGAAGTCGGTCGCCCAGGCGATTCCGATCTCCCGCTGCCCCTCCTCCGTCGGCTCGACCTCGAGCTGGATCGCGAGCTCGCTCGGCAGGTCCTCCCCGCTCAGCTCGAGCATCCGCGTGAGCCTGGCCGGACTGGTGACCGGCATGATGCCGGGCAGGATCGGGAAGAGCACTCCGGCATCCCGGGCCTTCTGCGCGAAGCCGAGGTAGTCCTCCGGGTGGAAGAACAATTGGGTGATGCCGAGGTTCGCGCCCGCCGCCTGCTTGGCGAGAAGGGTGTCGATGTCCTGGCTGACGCCGTGCGACGTCGGGTGGCCGTTCGGGAACGCCGCGACCGCGATCTGCACGTGCTCGCGGTGCGACAGCACGGTGCTCGCCGGAAGGCCGGGCACGGGCAGCTCGCCGTACGGCACGCGCTCCGCCTGCACCCGGTGGATGAGCTGCACCAGCTCAGCAGAGCTGTGCAGGTCGCCGAGGCCGGTCTCCCCCGGCGCCAGGTCGGCGGGCGGGTCGCCGCGCACCGCGAGGAACCGCCGGATGCCCGCATCCAGGAACTCCCGGATGAGCTGGGCCGCCTCCGCGTGCGACGAGCCGACGCAGGTGAGGTGCGCCATCGGGCTCACGTCGGTGTGGTCGAGGATGTAGCGCAGCACGTCGAGCGACGACGACCGGGACGACCCGTTCGCGCCGTATGTGACGGAGATGAAGTCCGGATGCGCGGCCGCGAGCTTCTGGATCGTCGCGGGCAGCGCCTCGGCGGCGCGCGCATTCCGCGGCGGGTACAGCTCGAAGGAGAACCGCGCGTCCGTACAGCTCATGGCGTCCTCTGGTGTCGGTGGTGAGACGCTGAACCCCGCCCGGGGCCGCGCCCGCCTCGGTCAAGGTGGGACCCCGCCGCCCGGCGGAAGCCGGTCGGTGAGGTGGTTCGCGGGCGGGTGCCGGGCTCGGCTGTCGCACCACCGAGCGGGTGCCCGCTGCGGTTGAATGGCAATCTACAACCCTTTGGTCCCGGTGTCGCCGTTCTGTGTCATCGTGTGACGATCGAGGGCTCCGGAAACGCAGAAGCCGGGACAGGATGACCCTGTCCCGGCTTCGTGACGTCTCGACGTCAGACGGTCTGCTCCACGGCGAACGCCTCGAACACCGACAGGTATTCGGGCATCACCTTGGCCTTGACCCTGGTGCCGTCTTCCACGTAGTCCGTGGAGATGACCCGCCCCCGCTCGTGCAGCGCCGAGATGAGGTCGCCGCGGTCGTACGGGACGACCAGGTCGACCTCGACGGAGCGATCGGGCAGCAGGCGCGCGATGGCGGCGAGGATCTCGTCGATCCCCTCACCCGTGCGCGCAGAGGCGAAGATCGCGCCGGGCTCGAGCCCGCGCAGCACCAGCCTGTCGTCCGGCGAGACCAGGTCGGACTTGTTGAAGACCACGATCTCCGGCAGCTCGCGCGCTCCCACCTCACCGATCACATCCCGGACCGTCGCCAGCTGACTGGCGGGGTCTGGATGCGAACCGTCCACCACGTGGACGATCACGTCGGACTCCGCCACCTCTTCCAGCGTGGAACGGAACGCCTCGACCAGCTGGTGCGGCAGGTTGCGCACGAAGCCGACCGTGTCGGCCAGCGTGTACAGGCGGCCGTCGGCGGTCACCGACTTGCGCACGGTCGCATCCAGTGTCGCGAACAGCGCGTTCTCGACGAGCACGCCCGCCTTGGTGATGCGGTTGAGCAGGCTCGACTTGCCCGCGTTGGTGTATCCGGCGATGGCCACCGACGGCACCGAGTTGCGGTTGCGGTTCGCCCGCTTCGCCTCGCGCGCCGGCTTGAAGCCGGCGATCTGCTTGCGCAGCTTCGCCATCCTGGTGTGGATGCGGCGACGGTCCAGCTCGATCTTCGTCTCACCAGGACCACGCGACCCCATACCGGCGCCTGCGCCACCCACCTGGCCACCGGCCTGGCGGGACATCGACTCACCCCAGCCGCGCAGACGCGGCAGCAGGTATTCGAGCTGTGCGAGCTCGACCTGCGCCTTGCCCTCCCGGCTCTTGGCGTGCTGGCTGAAGATGTCGAGGATCACGGCCGTGCGGTCGATCACCTTCACCTTCACCACGTCTTCGAGCGCGCGTCGCTGGCTCGGGGCCAGTTCGGTGTCCGCGATGACCGTGTCTGCGCCGAGCGCAGCGACGATCCCGGCGAGTTCCTGCGCCTTGCCCTTGCCGAGGTAGGTGCTGGGGTCGGGATGCGGCCTCCGCTGCAGCAGACCGTCGAGCACCACGGCGCCCGCCGTCTCCGCCAGGGCGGCCATCTCCCTGATCGAGTTCTCCGCATCCTGCAGCGTGCCCTGCGAGTACACGCCGATGAGGACGACGTTCTCGAGCCGCAACTGCCGGTATTCGACCTCCGTGACGTCTTCGAGCTCGGTGGACAGCCCGGCGACGCGGCGCAGCGCTGCCCGCTCCTCGCGGTCGAACTGGTCGCCGTCGTGCCCTGCATCGTCGGTGTGCTCGGTCTGCAGCGCCTGCGCGCCGCCGCCGAACAGCGTCATTCCTGCACGGCTCTCCGCACTGGCGAGGACGCGGGCGACGACGTCGTCGTCGCGCGTGTCGTCCGTGACCTGATCCGTGCTTACATGTTCATTCATCTGAAAATCCTGCATCTGGGTTAACCCTAGTTTGTTAGCGTCCTGTACGGTCCTCTTATGGCCAGCGGAGATCACTACTTTTCCCCGGCGCCCGAGAGTGAACTGAAGCTTCGCCCGATCACGGTCGGTCTCGCTGGACAGACCTACGAGTTGACGACGGCGAACGGAATCTTCAGCCCCGAGCGCGTTGACACGGGTACGCGAGTGCTCCTCGACCATGTCCCCTCCGCGCCGCCCGGCGGTCAGCTGTTGGACCTCGGATGCGGCTGGGGGCCTGTGGCTCTCACACTTGCTCTCGAATCCCCTCACGCGACCGTCTGGGCCGTCGATGTCAATACCCGAGCGTTGGACGTGGTGCGCAGGAACGCGCAGAAGCTCGGACTCACCAATGTAAACACATCCACGCCGGATGATGTTCCCGATGATGTATTTTTTACGACGATCTGGTCGAATCCGCCCATCCGGGTGGGCAAGAACGAGCTGCACAACCTGCTGGAGCGCTGGCTTCCGCGTCTCGAGCCCGGCTCGGATGCGTGGCTCGTGGTGCAGCGCAACCTCGGCTCCGACTCGCTGCACCGCTGGATGCAGGCCACCTTCCCCGACCTGACCACCACCCGCGCGGCCACCTCCAAGGGCTACCGCGTCCTCCGCGCCCGCCGTTCCGCCGACTGACGCCCCGCGCCGCGACCCCTCCGGCTCTGAGTGCGGGTCAGGCGAGGTCGAGCGTGCCGGTGTAGACGAGTTCGGCCGGACCGGAGAGTGCGACGTGCTCGCCGTCCTCCGTCGCGAACATGCGCACACCCACCGTGCCGCCGGGAACATCCACGCGCCACTGGTTGGGCGCACCCTGGCCTGCCCAGTAGCGCACGGCCAGCGCCGCAGCAGCCGCGCCCGTGCCGCAGGACAGCGTCTCTCCGCTCCCTCGCTCGTGCACGCGCATCCGGATGCGTCCGACGCCGTCGACCACGAGCGGCTCGTGCGGCACGACGAACTCCACGTTCGCGCCGTCCACGGGCTCCGGCTCGATGTGCGGGATGTAGCTGAGGTCGGCGGCTTCCAGCTCGGACTCGTCGGCCACGGCGACCACGACGTGCGGGTTGCCCATGTCGATCCCGAGCCCCGGCCGCGCGACCGGAAGTTCTTTCGCCCGCACCAGCGGCTCTCCGCCGTCGAGCGCCCAGCGGCCGAGATCCACCTGGAACCCGGTGAGGTTGCGCTGCACATCGCGCACGCCGGAGCGGGTGCCGATCGCGAGCGTGTCTCCGTCGGCGAGTTCGACCAGCCCGGAGGCGATCAGGTAGCGCACGTACACCCGGATGCCGTTGCCGCACATCTCCGCGGGCGACCCGTCGGCGTTGTAGTAGTCCATGAACCACTCGGCGCCGTCGTCCTCCGCCAGCGCTTCCGCGCCCTCCGGCAGGTGCTTCGACCGCACGGCGCGGATGATCCCGTCCGCGCCGATCCCGAAGTGCCTGTCGCAGATCTCGGCGATCTGCGTGGGGGTGAGGTTCACCTGGCCGTCCGGGTCGGAGAACAGCACGAAGTCGTTTCCCGTGCCCTGACCTTTGGTGAAGTGGAGGGTTGTCGCCATGCTCACAGCCTACCGAGCGCCGCAGCAGTCAGATTCTCGTCGTCGTAGTCCAGCCAGTGGATGCGCGGGTACCGCTTGAACCAACTGACCTGCCGCCGCGCATACCGCCGGGTGAGCTGCTGCGTCTGGGCGATCGCCTCCGCGCGGGTGAGTTCGCCGCGCAGTTCCGCGAGCGCCTGGGCGTACCCGATGGCGCGACTCGCGGTGACGCCGCGTTCCAGCCCGAACGGGATGAGGGCCTCCACCTCGTCGAGGAGCCCTGCCTCCCACATCCGCTCGACGCGCGCATCCAGTCGCGCGGTGAGTTGGTCGCGCGGGGCGGCGAGCCCGATGATCGTCGACGGCCGCCACGGCACGGGCTCTTCGGGCAGGGAGGCGCTGACGGGCTCGCCGGTGAGCGCGACGACCTCCAGAGCGCGCACCAGCCTCCGCCCGTTGCTCGGACCGATGTTCGCCGCAGCGGCGGGGTCGGCGTCGAGCAGGCGGCGGTACAGCATCCCGGGCCCGTGGGCGACGAGCTCGGCTTCGAGCTGCGCGCGCAACTCGGGGTCGGTGCCGGGGAACCGGAAGTCGTAGATGACGCTCGACACGTACAGCCCGGACCCGCCGACGAGGATGGGCACGTTGCCGCGATCCAGGATGCCGGTGATGGTCGCGCGCGCTTCCGGCTGGTAGCGGGCGACGGTGGCCTCGTCGGTGACGTCGAGCACGTCGAACAGGTGGTGCGGGATGCCCCGCCACTCCCCCTGCCCGATCTTCGCGGTGCCGATGTCCATGCCCCGGTAGAGCTGCATGGCGTCGGCGTTGACGATCTCCGCCCCGCGCCCGTCGGCCAGCAGCCGCTCGGCCAGCGCGAGCGAGAGGTCGGTCTTGCCTGTGCCGGTCGGCCCCACGATGGCGACGATGGGGGTGGATGCGGAAGGCGCGGCGCTCGGCGTCGGTGCGGTGTTCGGTGCGGGCGCGGACACGGCGGCCGCGGTCAGCGAAGGCGTCGCCACGCCGTCGGCAGACGACACCGGCGGCTGCGCGGCGGGCGCGGTCAGCGCAGGCCGTCCGTCGGGTCGTAGATGGGCATCGTGCCGACGCCGGGCGAGGTGAGCGGCTCGCCGACGCGGAGGGTGGGGAGGCCGAGCGAAACGCGGCCCTTTCCGCCGGAGGCCACGCCGTCGGCGTGCGTCGGGACCGCGCAGGACTCCGCTTCCGCCCTGTCCCACGCGTCGCCGGCCCTGGTGCGCCGGATGGCGAGGGGTGCTCCGTCGGCCGAGTCGGCGATTAGGTAGAAGGGCGCAGCCTGGGTGACCGTCACCGTGACCACGTCGCCGGGCCGCGGGACGGGCGAGCCGGCAGGGACCTCGAAGTGCACGAGGCGGCTGTCGTGGGCGCGCCCGCTGAGGCGGTGGGTGTCGGCGTCTTTGCGGCCCTCGCCGTTGGCGACGAGCAGCTCGACCTGGCGGCCGATCACCTTCTGGTTCTCTTCGAGCGAGATCCGCTCCTGCAGCGCGGTCAAGCGCTCGTACCGGTCTTGCACGACCGCCTTGGGGACCTGGTCGGCCATCGTCGCCGCGGGGGTGCCGGGACGGATCGAGTACTGGAACGTGAACGCGGAGGCAAAGCGCGCCGCTTCGACCACACGCATCGTCTCGAGGAAGTCTTCCTCGGTCTCGCCGGGGAAGCCGACGATGATGTCGGTGCTGATCGCCGCATCCGGCAGCTTCGCGCGGACGCGGTCGAGGATGCCGAGGAACTTCTCGGAACGGTACGAGCGGCGCATCGCCTTGAGGATGCGGTCGGACCCGGACTGGAGCGGCATGTGCAGCTGCGGCATCACCGACGGCGTCTCCGCCATCGCGTCGATCACGTCGTCTGTGAACGCCGCAGGGTGCGGGCTGGTGAACCGGATGCGTTCCAGCCCGTCGATCTCGCCGGCGGCGCGCAACAGCTTGGAGAACGCCTGACGGTCGCCGAACTCGACGCCGTAGGAGTTGACGTTCTGGCCGAGCAGCGTGACCTCGATGGCACCGTCGTCGACGAGCGCCTGGATCTCGGCGAGGATGTCGCCGGGGCGACGGTCCTTCTCCTTGCCGCGCAGCGATGGCACGATGCAGAACGTGCAGGTGTTGTTGCACCCGACCGAGATGGACACCCAGCCGCTGTAGCTGGAGTCGCGCTTGGTCGGCAGGGTCGACGGGAAGGTCTCGAGCGACTCGAGGATCTCGATCTCGGCGGCGTCGTTGTGCCGCGCCCGCTCCAGGAGGCTGGGCAGCGAGCCCATGTTGTGCGTCCCGAAGACCACGTCGACCCACGGCGCTTTCTCGAGGATGACGTTCTTGTCTTTCTGGGCGAGGCAGCCGCCGACGGCGATCTGCATGCCGTCGTGCCGCTTCTTCACGGCGGCGAGGTGCCCGAGGTTGCCGTAGAGCTTGTTGTCGGCGTTCTCGCGGACCGCGCAGGTGTTGATGACGACGATGTCGGCCTCTTCACCGTGTGCGGCGATGTAGCCCGCCGCTTCGAGCGAACCGCTCAGCCGCTCGGAGTCGTGCACGTTCATCTGGCAGCCGAACGTTCGGACCTCGTAGGTGCGCGCCCGACCGTCCGGGCGGACGGCCGCGTCCGACGGCGCGATGGTGCTTCGCTCTTCGGTGATGCTCATAGTGCGACAAGTTTACGTTCGACGCGGTGAAGAACCGAACCGCGCGAACGACGCCTGATGGCGCACGTCGACTCGGGGCACACTACTGGAACCGCACCCCGCCGCGACGGCCCCGGGTGGCGAGTGCCGCATCCATCGCCTGGCGCACGATGGCGGAGCTGTAGCCCTTGCGCGCGAGGAAACCGTGGAGCCTGCGCTTCGCCGTCTCGTCGTCGTAGGTGGACAGCTGCCCGACACGCTTCATGGCCAGCTCGGTGGCGCGTTCCAGCTCGTCGTCGTCGGCGATCTCGGCGAGGGCTTCCTCGATGAGCTCCGGCGCGATGTGCCGCCTGTTCAGTTCCTGGGCGATGGCCGACCGGCCAAGACCCTTGCGGTTGTGCTGGGTATAGACGAGCGTGACGGCCAGCGCGGCGTCGTCGAGCAGGCCGACGCTCTCGAGCCGGTCCAGCTCGGCCTGGGCGACGGCCGGGTCGATCTCGCGCTTGGCGAGCACCTGCTCCAGCTCCCACCGCGACATGCCTCGCCGTGCGAGCTGGTGGATCGACACGTTGGATGCGCGCTTGACCTGCTTCTCGGCGACGCTCTCCGTGCCGCGCGCTGCTCCGCCACGCTCCGGCTCATCCCCGGAGTCCGACGCGTCGTCGCCGCGCGACCCACCGGCATCGTCGGTGGAGTCTTCCAGGAACGCCTTCGACCACAGACCCGTCGTGCGCTTGCGATCGGCCGCCGCGCGCTCACTGTCCGCAGCCGCCTGCCCCGTGGACGGAAAGGCGACGACCGGACGAGGCGAATCGCTCTCCGCCGCGTTCGTGTGCGCGCCTCTGCCCAGCCGGGAGGGATGGTCGGCGCCGCGAGACCGCGGCAGGTAGGTCACCGGGGCCAGCTGCTCCGGAGCACGGTCCTCAGCGGCCGCGCCGCGAGCAGCAGCACCGTCACCGGCCGTGCCGTCGCCCGCGGGCCCACGACCCGCGTCCGACTCGGACTCGGACTCGGAGGGAAATCGCACCACCACGGGTCACTCCTCGTTCTTCTCGCCGTGCTTCTCGCCTCGATCGAATCGTGTGGCACCCAGCGACCTCACGGCTGCCGGGTGCCACACGGCGGACGCTACGCGCCCTTCTTCGCCTGCAGCTTCGCCTCGATGGACCCGACGTTGTCGGGCGCCTCAGCGACCGCGTTGGGGTCGGCGACGATACCGAGCTTGATCTTGATCTTGTTCTCGATGTCGAGCGCGATGTCGGGGTTGTTGATGAGGAAGTTGCGCGAGTTCTCCTTGCCCTGGCCGAGCTGGTCGCCCTCGTAGGTGTACCAGGCGCCGGACTTCTTGACGATCGCGTGCTCGACACCGAAGTCGATCAGGCTGCCCTCGCGGGAGATGCCGACACCGTAGAGGATGTCGAACTCGGCCTGCTTGAACGGCGGTGCCATCTTGTTCTTGACGACCTTGACGCGGGTGCGGTTGCCGACGGCGTCCGCCCCGTCTTTCAGGGTCTCGATACGACGGATGTCGAGGCGGACCGACGCGTAGAACTTGAGCGCCTTACCACCGGCGGTGGTCTCCGGGCTTCCGAAGAAGACACCGATCTTCTCGCGCAGCTGGTTGATGAAGATCATCGTGGTGTTGGTCTGGTTGAGACCACCGGTGAGCTTGCGGAGCGCCTGCGACATGAGGCGGGCCTGCAGACCGACGTGGGAGTCGCCCATCTCGCCCTCGATCTCGGCGCGGGGCACGAGGGCTGCGACGGAGTCGATGACGATCAGGTCGATGGAGCCGCTTCGCACGAGCATGTCGGCGATCTCGAGCGCCTGCTCACCCGTGTCGGGCTGTGACACGAGCAGGGCGTCGATGTCGACGCCGAGCTTGCGCGCGTATTCGGGGTCGAGTGCGTGCTCGGCGTCGATGAAGGCGGCGATGCCGCCTGCACGCTGCGCGTTCGCGATGGCGTGCAGAGTCAGCGTGGTCTTACCCGACGACTCCGGACCATAGATCTCGACGATGCGGCCACGCGGGAGGCCGCCGATGCCGAGCGCGACGTCCAGGGCGATCGAGCCGGTGGGGACGACCTCGACGGGTGCGCGCTCGTCGCTGCCCAGTCGCATGACCGAGCCTTTGCCGAACTGGCGGTCGATCTGCGCGAGCGCGGTCTCGAGCGCCTTTTCGCGGTCTGCGGGTGATGGCATGTGCGGTTCTCCTTCTCGGCTTCGCTAACGAGATCGACTGTACGGGGGACGTCCGACACCCGGACATCGAGCGCGCAAACTGTGGACAACCCGTTTTCGATTGCCGTTGTGAAGGAGTCTAGCTACATCCGAACATATCTTCGAGACTTTCGAATGCGGCGTGTCGCGTCAGCGCTTCGGAGCCGGCTTGCCTGCGCCGTACCAGTGCGACTGCGGCACGCCGGTCTCGCGGCAGAGCGCGATCCACACCTCGCGCGGGGCGACCCCGGCTGCGAGCGCCTGCTGAGCCGTGCGGTTGCCGAGTTCGCCGAGCACCAGGTCGGTCGTGAGCGCCTGGCCGTACGTCGAACCGAACTCGTCGAGGATCGCGCGCTGGAACTCACTCAACTTCATGGGACCACCCTACGTGTCTGGACCGACGCTCTCCGTCGGCGGAAACGAAAGACGCCCCGGTCTCCCGGGGCGTCTTCTGATGAGTCTGAATCAGCGTGCGACCAGATCCGCGTCCATCGCCGACACGAACTCGTCGGGGACGGTGTCGGGGATGATGGGCTCGATCCCCTCCAGCACTGCGAGGCGGTCACCGACCTCGCGCATGATGACGGAGATGGGGGTGTCCAGCGCTTCGGCGACCGAGGCGAGAATCTCGGACGAAGCTTCCTTCTGACCGCGCTCGACCTCGCTGAGATAGCCGAGGGCGACACTCGCCTTGCTGGCCACCTGTCGGAGCGTACGGCCCTTTTGCAGGCGGAAGTCCCTGAGCACGTCGCCGATTTCCTGACGTACAAGAATCATTCGGAGCCTCCTTCTTCTACCCTGCCGACGGATCGGACCTTGTTAGGGATGCCAACACTAGCGCATCTTATGAGGCTCAACGATATCGATGACGACTGGGCTTTTCTTGTGAATGCAGCAGGTGTAACGAGACCGTAACAGCACGTATTCCCGCCGGTTACGACGGATCGAGACCGACCTCATCGGCCAGCTCCGCGAGCACCCGCTCGACCACCTGACGCCGGATCTCCGCCCGCGTCCCGGTGAGCGCGAGCTCGACGGCGCGCGTCCCCTCCGCGGTGGAGATCCCGACGAACACCGTGCCCACCGCGCGGCCGCCCTGTGGGTCGGGTCCTGCGACGCCGGTGGTGGAGAGACCGATGGACGCCGGCCTGCCGTCGACCGCGAGCGCATCCCGGACCCCGGAGGCGAGCTGCCTGGCGACCTCGGGATGCACGGGGCCCTCCGCCGCGAGCAGGGCCGCATCCACGCCGGTGAGCGTGTGCTTCAGCTCGGTGGCGTAGACGACCACACCGCCGAGCACCACCGCGGATGCTCCGCCGACCCTGGTCAGTTCTGCGCAGAGCTCCCCGCCGGTGAGGGACTCCGCCGCCGCGACGGTGAGACCGCGGTCGGCGAGGTACGGGATGAGGCGTGCGGCCAGGTCAGGCGACGGCACGCTTCGCCCTCCGGCCCTTCCAGGCCTGCCAGAGGTAGTCGAACCCGGTGACGACGGTGAGGATCACGGCGACCGTCATCACGATGCCGTTGACCCAGAACACCCAGTCGCCGAACAGGGTCCAGAGCGGGAACAGCGCCAGGCTGATGGCGACGGACTGCACGATGGTCTTGATCTTGCCGCCACGGGATGCGGCGATGACGCCCTGCCGGATCACGACGAAGCGGTACACGGTGATGCCGATCTCGCGCACCAGGATGACGATGGTCACCCACCACGGGAGCTCGTTCAGGATGGAGAGTGCGACCAGGGCGCCGCCGGTGAGCACCTTGTCGGCGATCGGGTCGAGCAGCTTGCCCAGCTCGGTGACGAGGTTGTTGCGCCGGGCGATGGCGCCGTCGACGCCGTCGGTGGCGATGGCGATGACGAACAGCACGGCCGCCGCCCAGCGGAGCCAGCCGTCGTCGCCGGCGTCTGCCAGGAGCATCCACACGAACAGCGGAGCGAGCAGGATGCGCACCACGGTGATGATGTTGGGCAGGTTCCAGTTGCTCGCCCGTGCTGGCGTGCCCTCCGCCGGGGCAGGCGGAGGCGTGTCGTGCACCGACATGTGCTCTACTCCCTGTCGGTCAGCTGCCAGGCGTCCTCGTCCGAGTCGCCGTCCACCTCAGGATAGCCCTCGGTCATCCGTGCGACCGGGTCTCCGCCGTACTGGTCGTCGTCCATCGCGGCGACGGACGCGGCGGGCGCAGCGGACACAGCAGGCGCACCGGACGGGGCGGGCGCAGCGGGCGCACCTCCGCCGGGCGATTCCTCGCCGCGCAGCATCGCGAGCACGGACGGGAGCTGGTCGGCCGTGGCGAGCACGTCCCTCGCCTTCGAGCCTTCGGACGGGCCGACGATCTCGCGCGATTCCAGCAGGTCCATCAGGCGCCCCGCCTTGGCGAAGCCGACCCGGAGCTTGCGCTGCAGCATCGAGGTGGAGCCGAACTGCAGCGACACCACCAGCTCGGCGGCGGCGAGCAGCAGCTCGAGGTCGTCGCCGATGTCGGAGTCGATCTGCTTCTTCTCCGCGGCGGCGGCGACATCCTGCCGGTACTCCGGACGCGCCTGCCTGGTGACGTGCTCGACGACCTTCTGGATCTCGGCCTCGTTGACCCACGCGCCCTGCACGCGGATCGCCTTGGACGCCCCCATCGGCAGGAACAGGGCGTCGCCCTGGCCGATGAGCTTGTCGGCGCCCGGCTGGTCCAGGATGACGCGCGAGTCCGTGACACTCGTCACGGCGAAGGCCAGTCGCGACGGGACGTTCGCCTTGATGAGGCCGGTGACCACATCCACCGACGGCCGCTGGGTGGCGAGCACCAGGTGGATGCCGGACGCACGCGCGAGCTGCGTGATGCGCACGATCGAGTCCTCGACGTCTCGCGGTGCGACCATCATCAGGTCGGCGAGCTCGTCGACGACGACGAGGAGGTACGGGTACGGCTTGAGCGTGCGCTCGCTGCCGGCGGGGAGGACGATCTCATTGTTGACGACGGCCTTGTTGAAGTCGTCGATGTGCCGGAAGCCGAAACTCGCGAGGTCGTCGTAGCGCATGTCCATCTCTTTCACGACCCACTGCAGCGCTTCCGCTGCCTTCTTGGGGTTCGTGATGATGGGCGTGATGAGGTGCGGCACGCCGCTGTAGATGGTCAGCTCGACGCGCTTCGGGTCGATCAGCACCATGCGAACGTCCGACGGCTTGGCGCGCATCAGCAGGCTGGTGATCATCGAGTTGACGAAGCTCGACTTTCCGGAGCCGGTGGAACCGGCCACGAGCAGGTGCGGCATCTTCGCCAGGTTGGCGACGACGAACCCGCCACCCACGTCTTTGCCGACGCCGATGGTCATCGGGTGGGTGCTCTTGGTCGCCGCGCCCGAGCGCAGCACGTCGCCGAGGGAGACGATCTCGCGATCGGAGTTCGGGATCTCGATGCCGATGGCGCTCTTGCCGGGGATCGGGGACAGGATGCGCACTTCGTTGCTCGCGACCGCGTACGACAGGTTCTTGCTGAGCGCGGTGACGCGCTCGACCTTCACACCGGGGCCGAGCTCGATCTCGTACTGCGTCACCGTCGGGCCCCGCGAGTATCCGGTGACCTGCGCGTCGACGCCGAACTGCGTCAGCACCTCAGTGATCGCCGCGACGATGTCCTCGTTCGCGCTCGACCGGGTCTTGGCCGGGGTTCCCGCCGAGAGCATCCCGGCGGAGGGCAGGTGGTACGGAGCGGCGGGCTCCGAGGCGGACGGGATGGCGGCGGTCTCGTCGAAGTCGTCCGCGCCTGCACCCTGTGCGTCGGGGACGAACCCGGGGAGCACGGCGGGCGCTGCCGCAGCGGCCGGGGGCCACGGAGCGGGAGCGGCGGGCGCGATCTCGCCGGTGAAGCGCTTGAGGGCGTCCTCCGCGTTGGCGAGCTCGCTGAGCACCTCGGTGTTGTAGTGATCGCTGGCCGGATCGGGCTCGAGGGCCGTGGCGAACTCGCCCTTGCCCTTCTTGGGACGGTCGCCGAACACCTCGGTGATGCCGTCTTCGACCACGGGGGTGTCGAACGCGGGGTCCTCCTCGCGACCGGACTTGTTCCTGCGCCACCAGGGCAGGTTCGCCTCCTGCTCGCCGTCGTCGCCGTCGACCCCGTCGAGTTCCACCTGCTGGGTCTTGGCCTCCTTGGCGGCCTGACGCTCCTCCTCCGTGGGAAGCTGCGCGCCGAACAGGTATGCGTAGAGCTCGCGCACCCGGACGCCCACCTTGTTCGGCGGGGTCTTGGTGATGATGAAGATGCTCAGGATGAGCAGCACGATGATCACGGCGGCAGCGCCGTACGGCGTGATCAGCGCGGAGAGCGGTGCGGCGAGCAGCCAGCCGAGCACTCCCCCGGCCTCAGCGAGCTTCGCCATGCCGTCGCTCGGCTGCGGGTGCGCGCTGAAAAGATGGCAGAGCCCGGAAATCGTGATCAACAGGATGCTCAGCCCGATGCCGATGCGGGTGTTGTCGTGGACCGAGCTGGGGTGTCGGAACAGCCACCCGGCGAACAGGACCATGATGATGGGCAGCGCGAACGCGACGCGGCCGAACAACATGCCGAACGTCCACGCATCCAGGGTGCGGGCGACCTCGTCGTTGATGAGGAACCACTCGACGACGGCGCCGGCGACGGCAAGGAGGACGAGGAAGAACGGGAAACCGTCCCGGCGCTCCTCCTTGGCGAGCTTCTCGGGCCCGAGGGCGCGGAAGGCGGCGCCCGTGAGATGAGCGAGGCCCATCCACGCGCGGACCAGGGGGTTCGGCCCCGCGTCGGCGGTCGGGTATGCGACCGTTTTCTGGGTCGCGGTCTTCGCCGCCGGCTTGCGCGCGGCCGAGCCGCCGCGGCCGGAGGAGTTCCGTGCGCGCGATGTCGACTTGGTGCTCGTAGCCATAGGGTCCACGGTACTTCGCGCCCCCGTCTTCCTGCGGTTACCGCGCGCTGATTGTGGAAAATCGGTCGCAGGCCGGTTCTGTGCAGGAGAGCCGGGTCAGTGCACGGCTCTGACCATCGTGTCCGCGTTCTCGCCGGACGCGACGGTGATGTATCCCTCGCTGATGTAGAGGCGCTGGGCGAAGTTCGCGCGCTCGACGCTCAGGCTGACGCGGCTGTGCCCGGCGGCGCTCGCCTGCCGGGCGACCGCCTGCAACAGCGCGCGCCCGACGCCTCGTGCACGCCACTGGGTGTTCACGCCGAGCGTCAGCTCCGGGACGCCGACGGCCACGAAGCCGTAGCCGGGCGCATTGGCGGGGAACAAGCGCCCCCAGCACGCCCCCACCGGCACGTCGCGCGCGTCGATCGCGACAGATCCGAAGTCGCCCGGCCGCATCCAGCCGCTGACGTAGCGGGACACCTTGGTGTCGTCGAGCACGGCGACCCTCGGCCGGCTGGTGGCCGGGTTCCAGTTGGACGCCTCGACGAGCATGTCGGCGAGGAAGCGCGCGTCGTCTCCGGTCGCCGCCCTGATCCGGAATGCTGTCATGCAGGAACGCTACCGGGAGACGTGTAACAGCGAGGTTACGAAAACCGCCGCGCGCCTGCCCGTCAATACCGGATGGCGTCGATCACCTTCACCCGCACCGCGACGAGCGCAGGAAGCAGCCCGGCGAGCGCTCCGACGGCGGTGGCGGCGACCATCCCGATCACCGCGGCCTCCACCGGGAACGGCGGCAGGTCGGACACCATCCCGCGACCGATCAGCTGCTCGAGCCACGGACTCTTCACGATCAGGATGGACAGGCCGACGCCCGCCGCTCCGGCGACCATCGTCGCGACGACGCTCTCCATCATCACGGCGAAGAACACCCGCCCGGCCGTCGCCCCGAAACTCCGCCGCACCCCGATCTCCCGGATGCGGTGGCGCACCGTCACCAGCGCGATGTTGACGAGCCCGAGAGCGCCGAGCAGCAGCACGAGCACGGCGATCCCTCCGACGGCGAGCTTCAAGAATCCGAGGGGATCGTCGCCGTGAGCCAGGTAGTCCTGCCGGTTGACGCTCGCCGTTCCTGCGCCGAGCGACTGGTCCAGCTCCTCCCGGATGGCCTGGGCGAGAGGATCGGCCAGGTGCGGCGGCACCCACGCCTCCAGGTTCGCCGGTGCGCCGCCCGTGTAGTCGACCGACATCAGCGGAGCGGACGCGGGGGTGAGCACGTACGCCGACGGCGTCATGTCCTCCCCGGCGGGTGTGCGGAAGACGCCGACGACAACAGCCGTCACTTCCCCATCGCCGCTCAGGACGCGTGCGGTGGGGTGCGACGCGAGCGACGGCGAGCCCAGCTTGCGCCAGAAATCGCCGTTGACTACGAGCGCCGGTGCCAGCCGCTCCGTGTCGGATTCGCGAACCAGGACCCTTCCGAGATGCGGAGGCGGTGCATCGCCGCATACGGCTGATCGACGGCCGTGGTGTTGACCTCGGCGACGCCTCCCCGGAACTGCACACGCATCCCGAATGGGCGCACGGACGAGGTGTACTCGATCTTGTGGCGTTCGACGACCCCGGCCCACGCCTGGGGCAGCCCTCCCCCCACGAGCGGCGTGCCGTCCGGGCCGTACGACGCGGAGACGGACAGCAGCGCCGGCCGGCCGCCGAACCGCTCGTTGGACTCCGTGAGGCCCTGCTGCGCGATGTTCGCGAGCCCGACGACGGAGCTCAGCGCGCACACCGCGACGGCGACGCCGATCAGTGACAGCAGCACGCGCACCCGGTGGATGCGCACCTCCTGCCAGGCTTCGACGATCGCGCCCCGGACCGACTCGACCGCCCTCACGCCGGTACCTCCGCGCCGGACTCGACCGGATGCAGCCGGCCGGCGTCCAGCCGGTGCCGCTCGTCGGCGAGCGCGGCGATCGCCGGGTCGTGCGTGATGGTGACGAGAGCTGCGCCGTAGTCGGTCGCGACGGTGTCGAGGAGCCCCATCACCGAGGTCCCCGTCTCCACGTCGAGGGCGCCGGTCGGCTCGTCGGCGAGGATGAGGCGCGGTTCGCGCACGAGGGCTCTGGCGATGGCGACGCGCTGCTGCTCACCGCCGGAGAGCTTCTCCGGCATCGTGTCGAGGCGGTGGCCCAGCCCGACCTTGTCGAGCATCTCGGCGGCGATGGCCCTGCGCCGCCAGAACCGGCGCCCGCTCGCGTAGAGCAGCGGGGTCATCACGTTCTCGAGCGCGGAACGCCCCGACAGCAGGTTGAACTGCTGGAAGATGAAGCCGACGTCCGCACCGCGCTGCCGATCGCGCGCACCCGACCGCAGCCGGGCGACCGATCGTCCGTCGAACTCGAACACCCCGGAGGTCGGCGCATCCAGCAGGCCCAGGATGTTGAGCAGAGTGGACTTGCCGGAGCCGGAACGCCCGACGATCGAGGTGCGCTCCCCGTGTTCGACGACGAGGTCGACGCCGTGCAGGATGGTCAGCGGCTCGGCGTCCGGGATGTCGACCGTCTTGGTCACACCCTCGAGTCGCAGCAGGGTCACGAGCCGACCGACGCGCAGGACATCGAGCCGTCAGGCCCGGTGATGCACCCGTTCTCGTCGGGCATCGGTGCGCCAGGGACGAACTCGAGGATCGTGTCGCCCTCCTTCACCCCGCCGCGGACCTCGACGGCGGTGCCGTCGGTGAGGCCGAGGGTCACGGCGACCTCCTTCGGCGCCCCGCCCTTCGGATCCGGCAGGAAGACGATGCCCTTCTCGGCCGTGCCCTTGATGGCCGTGGTGGGAACGGTGAGCACGCCCTCCGCCCGGCCGCCGGACATGGTGAGGTCGGCGGAGAGACCCGCGAACACGGTGACGCCGGCCGGGATCGCGCAGCGGACGGTGGTCGACGATCCGGATGCGCCTCCGCCGCCCTGCTGCTCGGAGCCGGCCGGCGGGGTCTGTGCCGTGTCGGCGGTCGCGGCGGGCGTGGTGATGCTGAGGCCGGTGCAGGTGAACGGCGCCGGGCCGTTCTTGATGGTCACCACGGCCTCCGTCGGTCGGTTGAGCAACCGGTACTGCTGGGCGGACGGCAGGGATGCCGTGGCCGAGAACGTGGGAGGCGCGATGCCGCCCGTCGCCTCGCCGACCGCCACCGACTGGCCGGGGATGACCGGCAGAGCGCTGACGATGCCGCCGATCGGGGCGGTGACCTCGACGTAGCTGACGGCGGGCTTCGGCTGCGTGACGACGGGAACGCCGTCGGGCCCTGTCGTCTCGACCGGGTCGCGTGGCGTCTCCACCTTGATGTCGTAGAGCGTCGCTCCGGCCTCCACCGCGGCGCCGACGGCGACCTGCACCTCGTCGACCACGCCGGCGGCCGTGGCCCTGACCGGTGCGGCGGGATCGGCGACGATGGAACCACTCACGGTCACATCGTTGACGATCGTGCCGGTCTGCACGGCCACGGTCGGATCGCTCAGCTCGGCGGTCGGCTGCAGCGGATCGGACGCCGATGGGCCGTCACCGAAGAACGCCAGTTTGACGAGTGCTGCCGCCACGACGGCGACGAGAACCAGACGGATGATGGGAAAGACCCATCGTCGCGTTACCCCCACTGTTCCTGCTTTCTGCTTTGAGTTATCTAGTCCCTCGCCCGCGACACGGACGAGGGGCCACCCCCCCGGCGGCTTGTTCGTCAGTGCGTCACGCCTCGATCACGAGCGGAACGATCATCGGACGACGGCGGTAGCTGGTGTTGACCCAGCGGCCGACGGTGCGGCGCACGACCTGCGAGAGCGCGTGCGAGTCGCGGACGCCGTTGTGGGCCGCCTCCGCCAGCGCTGAGGCGATCTTGGGCTTGACCGCGTCGAACACGGCGTCGTCTTCGGCGAAGCCGCGCGCGTGGATCTCCGGGCCCGTGACGATGCGGCCGGTGGCCGCCTCGACGACGACGATGATCGAGATGAAGCCCTCTTCGCCGAGGATCCTGCGGTCTTTGAGGTCGGCGTCGGTGATCTCGCCGACACTCGAACCGTCCACGTAGACGAAGCCGAGGTCGAGCTGGCCGACGACCCGGGCGACACCGTCGCGCAGGTCGATCACGGTGCCGTCTTCCGCGAGGATGGTGTTCTGCTCCGGCACGCCGGTGTCCATCGCCAGACGCGCGTTCGCGACCAGGTGGCGGTACTCGCCGTGCACCGGCATGACGTTCTTCGGCTTCAGGATGTTGTAGCAGTAGAGCAGCTCGCCCGCGGCGGCGTGGCCGGAGACGTGGACCTTTGCGTTGCCCTTGTGCACGACGTTTGCGCCGAGCTTGGTCAGGCCGTCGATCACGCGGTACACGGCGTTCTCGTTGCCCGGGATCAGGCTGGACGCCAGGATGACCGTGTCGCCCTGGCCGATCTCGATCTGGTGGTCGAGGTTGGCCATGCGCGCGAGCACGGCCATCGGCTCTCCCTGCGAGCCGGTGGACATGTAGACGATCTCGTCGTCCGGCAGGTCGGCTGCCTTCTTGTAGTCGATCAGCACGCCCTCCGGCACCTTGAGGTAGCCGAGGTCGGCGGCGATGCCCATGTTGCGCACCATCGAACGGCCGAGCAGCGCGACGCGTCGTCCGTTGGCGGCCGCGGCGTCGAGCACCTGCTGCACCCGGTGCACGTGGCTGGAGAAGCTCGCGACGATCACGCGGCGCGGAGCGCGGGCGATGACGTTGTCGAGCACGGGACCGATGGATCGTTCGAGCGGGGTGAAGCCGGGCACGTCGGCGTTCGTGGAGTCGGCCAGGAACAGGTCGACGCCCTTCTCGCCGAGGCGGGCGAAGGCCCGCAGGTCTGTCAGGCGGTCGTCCAGCGGAAGCTGGTCCATCTTGAAGTCGCCGGTGTGCAGCACGACGCCGGCCGGCGTGGTGATCGCGACGGCGAGCGCATCCGGGATCGAGTGGTTGACGGCGACGAACTCGAGCGAGAACGGCCCGAGCTGCTCGACCTGCCCCTCCTTGACGGTGAGGCTGTACGGCTGGATGCGGTGCTCCTTGAGCTTCGCCTCCACCAGAGCGAGGGTGAGGCCGGAGCCGATGAGCGGGATGTCCCTGCGCAGCTTGAGCAGATATGGCACGGCGCCGATGTGGTCTTCGTGGCCGTGCGTGAGCACGACGCCCACCACGTCGTCGAGCCGGTCGCGGACCGGTGCGAAGTCGGGCAGGATCAGGTCGACGCCCGGCTGGTTCTCCTCCGGGAAGAGGACGCCGCAGTCGACGATGAGGAGCTTGCCCTCGTATTCGAAGACCGTCATGTTGCGGCCGATCTCCCCCAGGCCGCCGGTGGGGATGATCCTGAGGGTGCCCGGTTCGAGTGCGGGCGGGTCGGAGACGAGGTTGGGCATGTGCCCTCCTAAACAGATACCGGCGCTGTGCGCCTGTTGTGGTTCGAGCCGTGCAATGGCAGCGGCCTATCGAGTTGTTCCGGCGATTCGGGGCAGAGCACCGCCTGCTGCGGCGTTGCGATCCGGCCGGAAGTTGGAGAAGTCGACACCGGGGATGTCTTTGACGAGGTCGAGCTCGTCTTCGATCTGAGCAGCCTCCCACTCCTCCGGACCGACGAGCGGCAGGCGCACGCGCGGGCTGGAGATGCGGCCGAGGCCGTGCAGGATGTACTTCGCGGCGACCGTGCCGGGCACGTGTGTCATGACGGCGCGCACCAGCGGTTCGAGCTTCTGGTGCGCCGCGGTGGCTGTGGCGAGATCGCCCGCGTTGACCGCATCCACGATCTGGCGGTACGGCCGCGCGGCGATGTTGGCCGTGACGCCGATGAGGCCCGTTGCTCCGATGGCCAGGTGCGGGAGCACGTTGGCGTCGTCGCCGGAGAAGTAGAGCAGGTCGGTCTGGTTGAGCACCCGGCTGACCTCGCTGAAATCGCCCTTCGCGTCTTTGATGGCGAGCACGTTGGGGTGCTTCGCGATGCGGAGGATGGTCTCGTATTTGATCGGGACGCCGGTGCGGCCGGGGATGTCGTAGAGGATCACCGGAAGGTCGGTGGAGTCCGCGATGAGCCGGAAGTGGGTGAGGATGCCCGCCTGGGTGGGCTTGTTGTAATAGGGAGTGACGATCATCACGCCGTCCGCCCCCGCCTTCTCGCTCTGCTGATAGAGCTGGATGGCGTGCGCCGTCTCGTTGGAACCGCCGCCCGTGATGATCTTGGCGCGACCGGCCGCCACGTCTTTGCCGACCTCGACCAGCCGCAGCTTCTCGTGGTCGGTGAGAGTGGAGGTCTCCCCGGTCGTGCCGGTGACGACGATGCCGTCTGCCCCCGCGGTGATCACGTCGTCGATGTGCTTCTCCACGCCGGCCCAGTCGACCTCGCCATCGGCGGTGAACGGGGTGACCAGGGCCACGAGGACCTGGCCGAACGGATTCGCGGAGTTCGACATGGCTCAAGGTTATCGGGTCGGTCGCTCCGGGCGCTCTCCCCCTCGTCGGATCTGTGGACAGTCCCCGTTATCCACATGCGCCTGCGTCATCCGCCGTCACACTCCGCATCCGGTGCCGTAGCGGGCGTAACGTCACGGTCCATGAACGCTTGGGAAGCGGCCGCCGTGCTCGTCGCGCTCGTCGTCGCCGCCACGGTGGGCGGGTTGCTCTGGCGCAGGACCACCGGGCGCGTCCGCACCGCAAGGCAGACGCGTGTCGTCACGGCCGCAGAGGTCGGAGCAACCTCCTTCGGCAGCGCCGCGACGCTCCTCCAGTTCTCCACTGAGTTCTGCGCGCCGTGCACGGCGACCGCCCGCATCCTGAGCGGCATCGCCGACGAGCGGCCGGGCGTCGCCCACGTGGATGTGGACCTCACCCACCGTCCGGACCTCGCCTCGCGCTTCGGCGTGCTGCAGACGCCCACCACCCTCGTGCTCGACACCTCCGGCGCCATCCGCGCACGCATCGGAGGGGCGGCCCGCGCCGACGAGGTGCGCATCACCATCGACCAGATCACCGGGAGCGACCATGTCAACGCCTGAACAGACGACCACCGTCCGCGCCGGGATCGACCCCCGATCGCCCCGCTTCGGGGCGGGCATCACGGCCGTGCTCCTCCTCATCGACGTGTTCCTCGGCCTGGTCGGCGCGACGACGGCGGCGTTCTGGCTGCTGCTCGCCATCGCACTGCTCTTCGGCTGGGGTGCGTTCGCCGGCATCCGGCGCCACCCGTACGGCGCGCTGTTCCGCACCGTCGTGCGCCCCAGGCTCGCGCCGCCCGCCGAGTTCGAGGACCCTGCTCCCCCGACCTTCGCCCAGGGGGTCGGGCTGGTCGTCACCGGGCTCGGCCTGCTCCTGCACCTGCTCGGGGTGCCGGCCGTGCTCCCGATCGCCGCGGCGCTGGCGTTCGTCGCCGCCTTCCTCAACTCCGTCTTCGGATACTGCCTCGGCTGCCAGATCTACCTGCTGCTCGTGCGCGCCGGCGTGATCCGCCGCGGCGGCGTCGCAGCCGCCTGAACGAATACCAGGGAATCCCCCGTACGCCCTGCCTCGGTGTCTGGGGGCGCGATTAGGCTGGTCGAACCGTCCGCGCACCGTGCGGGGGAACAACGAGGAGGACCACACATGGCAGTCACGAGCGCATCGACAACCGTCTGGACCGGCGACCTGAAGTCCGGCTCCGGCGAGGTCACCCTCGACTCGTCGCACTCCGCACAGTTCCCCGTCAGCTGGGCCGCCCGCTCGCAGGGCTCCAGCGACGTGACGACGCCCGAGGAACTGCTCGGCGCCGCGCACTCCGCGTGCTTCTCGATGGCGTTCTCCAACGCACTCAGCAGCTTCGGCACCACCCCGGAGCGCCTCCAGGTCACCGCGCACGTCGGCTTCGACCCCGCGGAGGGCATCACCGGCAGCCACCTGGTGGTCGAGGCGACCGTGCCCGGTCTCTCCGTCGAGGACTTCAACCGTCTCGCCGACGAGGCGAAGACCGGCTGCCCCGTCTCCCGCGCGCTGGTCGGCATCCCGATCACCATCGAAGCCACCCTGGTCTAGCCGATGAGGGTGCTCATCGCGGGCGCCTCCGGCATGATCGGCACCGAGGTCACCGCACAGCTGGCTGCGCAGGGGCACGAGGTGCTGAGACTGGTCCGCGGTGCGCCGTCGGCCGCGAACGAATACAACTGGGCGCCCGCCGCCCGCATCATCGACTTCACGCTGATGGACAGAGTGGATGCGGTGGTCAACCTGTCCGGCGCATCCATCAGCCGTCTGCCGTGGACGCCCGCGTGGAAGCGGACCATCCTCGCCTCGCGCCTGGAGGCCACGCACACCCTGACGGACGCGATGCGGATGGCCGCCTCTCCCCCCGCGGTGTTCGTGAGCGGGTCGGCCGTCGGGTTCTACGGCGACCGGCCCGGCCAGAAGCTGACGGAGACGGCGATCAAGGGCACCGGCTTCCTCTCCGACGTGGTCGAGGCGTGGGAGTCCGCCGCGCACCTCGCGCCGGAGAAGACGCGCGTGGTCACGGTGCGGACCGGCGTGGTCGTCGGGCGCGGGGGCGCGATGAAGCCGCTGCTCCCCGCCGGACAACTCGGGCTGCTCGGGCCGATCGCGGGCGGCGGCCAGCACTGGCCCTGGGTGAGCCTGCACGACGAGGCAGCAGCCATCGTGCACCTGCTCGACTCGACGCTGCGCGGACCGGTCAATGTGGCAGGACCGACACCGGCGACGGCCGACACGGTGCTGCGCGCGCTCGCGGCGACGCTGCGGCGGCCGTATGGACTGCCTCTGCCCGCCAAGGCGATCACGCTCGCGCTCGGCGACGCCGGACGCGAGCTGCTGCTGGCCAGCCAGAAGGTGGTGCCGCAGAAGCTGCTCGACGACGGGTTCGTGTTCTCCGAGCCGACGGTGCGGGATGCGATGGAGCGGCTGGTCGCGAAGCGGTAGTCGCGGCCGGTTCGCCTCTACGCGGCGCGCTGCTCCGTGCGGTACAGCCGGATCGACTCGCGCAGCGCGGAGCGCGCCCGCTTGCGGTCGCCGGACGCGTCGTAGGCGAGCCCGAGCCGGAACCACGCGCGCCAGCTCTCCGGCTGCGCCTCCACCTCGGCCTTGTAGCGAGGGAACTCCTCGTCGGCCGCGTCGCGCAGGGGACGGCCGCTGGCGCGGACGGGGAGGTCTTCGACGGGGAGGCCGCCCTCCGCATCCAGGATCTTGACCAGCTTCTCGGTGCGGGCGCCGAACAGCAGCTCCCGGCCGATCGCCCACGCCGCCACGATCGGCAGCGCGAGCAGCGCGACGCCCATCGCGATCGCAATGCCCTCGCCGGTCGCCATGAGCATGACGGCGCGCTGCAGGACGAGCACCAGGTAGACCGCGAGGATGACCGCCATGACGATGGCGGCGATACGGTTCCGCACGGCCGTTACGCCGTCTCGCGCACGGTGGGCCGGGGCGGCTCGCCGTCGGGCTCCGCGATGCCCAGGTCGATCAGCTTGTCGAGCCCGACCGTGACGCCGACGGTCGACGCCGCAGCGCGGAGCGCGAGCAGGATGCCCGCCTCGTACGACTCGGAGCCGACAGTGTCGTGCCGGATCGTCAGGGTCTCCCCCGCGCCGCCGAAGACGACCTGCTGCTGCGCGACGATCCCGCGCATCCGGAGGCTGTGGATGGGGACGCTCGCCACCTGCTGGCCGCGGGCGCGCTGGTCGGTGTGCGGGGCATCCACGGGTCCGCGTTCCGCTCGGGCCGCACCGATCAGCTCGGCGGTGCGCACCGCGGTGCCGGAGGGCGAGTCGACCTTCTCCGCTCCGTGGGCCTCGATGATCTCGATGGAGTCGAAGAACCGGGCGGCGACCGTCGCGAACGCGGTGCCGAGGGCGGAGCCGAGCGAGAAGTTGGGGATGACGACCGCTCCGACGCCGTCGTGGGCGGCCACGCGACGCTCGAGGTCCAGGATGCGGTCGGCCGACCATCCCGAGGTGCCGACGAGCACGTTCAGCCCGTTGTCGACCGCGAAGGCGACGATGCCGGGACTGACCGCCGGGAGGGTCATGTCGACCAGCACGTCCGCACCGAGCATGTCTTCCAGTGGGGAGCGGGAGCCGAGGCTGGCGACGAGTTCGACGTCGTCGGCCTCCTCGATCAGCCGCACGGCGACGCTGCCCAGTTTTCCGGTCGCCCCAGCGACGGCTACGCGAATAGTCACCAGACCAATCTACCCGCCGCGCCTCTGGGAAAGATCCGGGATGCGCGGCACACGCCTGCCACGGAACTACGCTGGGGCGATGGTGTCTTTTGCTGATGTCGCCGTCACGGATGCGACCGCCCACCGGATGCTCAGCGACTACTTCGCGGAGCGGGCGGTCTCCTTCCCCACGTCGCAGGGCGCATACCGCACGACCTTCCCCGACCCCAGCCAGTTCGTACCGCCCGCCGGGGTGTTCCTGCTGGCGTACGACGAGGACGGCGAGGCCGGCTGCGGCGGCGTGAGAGAGCTCAGCGTCCCGCTCGCCGACGCCGACCCTGAGCTTCCGGTGGTGCGCTACGAGATCAAGCACCTGTGGGTCGCACCCGCGCACCGCGGACAGGGGCTGGGGCGCGCGATCCTCTCCGAGCTGGAGCACCGGGCGCGCGGGTTCGGTGCGACCGAAGTGGTGCTCGACACCAACGCCAGCCTGGAGGCGGCCGGCGGGCTGTACCGGTCGCACGGCTACGAGAACATCCAGCCGTACAACGACAACCCCAACGCGACGGACTGGTTCCGCAAGCAGCTGTGACAGCAGCGGGCGAGGCGCCCCGCGACTAGACCGGCTGCAGCTCCGGCAGGCCCGTGCGCAGCTCGACGGGCAGGTGCCCGAGATCGTTGTGGACGACGAGCACCGGCGGCTTCGCCGAGCGCACCCGGATGATGGTCAGCCCGCAGTTGGCCTGGTTGAGTCCCAGCCACCGCCACGCCGGAGCGTCGAAGACGTGCCGCACGAACCAGCCGATGACGAAGTTGTGGGTGACGAGCAGATCGTGCCTGTCGCCGAGCGCCGGCGTGAGGAACTCGCCGACCGCGTCGTCCATCTGCGCCCGCCCCGCCTCGATCTCCGCGTCCGTGACGTTGCCGAAGAACGACTCGAACGCCTTCGGCATGTCCGGGGTCGGCCCGGACGGGATGCAGTCGAACAGCAGGCTCGACGGCTCCGGCGTCAGTGCGGGCATCCGCTCCGCCATGATCGCTGCCGTCTCGGCCGCGCGATTCAGCGGTGAGTGGTACATGCCGGTGAACGGCACGCCGCTCAGCCGTTCAGCGACCAGCTGGGCCTGACGCTTGCCACGCGGCGAGAGCGGGCCGTCGGGGAGGCCGTGTTCTGCATCCTGCTGCTCACCGTGGCGAACGAGATAGAGGTAATGGGGCACCGGGAAGCCTTTCGGAGGTACGGATGGAAGCGGTGGGTCACGGAGCGAGGCCGGCGAACTGGTCGTCGGTCACGCTCCCCACCGCGGAGATGGAGACCGGTCGGCTCGCCAGGTCGGTGGCGAGGCTCTGCACATCGTCGGCGGTGACGAGGTGCAGGCGCCGGAGGCTCTCATCGAGGTCGGAGAACTCGCCCAGGCTGATCTCGGCTCTGCCGAGCCGCGACATCCTGGTGTCGGAGTCCTCGAGGGCGAGGGCGGCGCCCCCGGACAGCTGGCCGACGGCGCGGCGCATCTCGTCCGGCGTGACACCGCCGTCGGCGAGGCGGTGCAGCTCGCCGAGCATCAGCTCGGCGACCTGCGTGGCCTTCGCGGGAGCGCATCCCGCGTAGAGGCCGAAGATCCCGGCGTCGGAGTATGCGCCGGAGAACGAATACACGGCGTACGCCAGACCGCGCTTCTCGCGCACCTCCTGGAAGAGCCGGGACGACATCCCGCCGCCGAGGATGGAGTTGAGCACGCCCATCGTGGTGCGGCGCTCGTCGGTGGCGACGATGCCGGGGACGCCGATGAGGAGGTTGGCCTGCTCGGTGGGGCGCTGGACGGTGACGATCGACGCTCCGCGCTCGATGTCGGCGGCAGTGGATGCGCGCCGCTCGACCGGGGACGCCTCCACGCTCAGGTCCCAGCCCGCCGCGACGAGTGCGCGCTCGACGCCCGAGACGAGAAGGTCGTGGTCGACGGCGCCCGCCGCCGTGATGACGAGGTCCTGGGGACGGTAGTTGGCGCGATAATGCGCGAGCACCGCATCCCTGGTCGCCTCGCGGATGGTCTGCGGGCTGCCGCCGATCGGACGGCCGAGTGGATGCGCGCCGAGCACCGCCTCGAAGAACCGCTCGTTGGCCACGTCGGCCGGATCGTCCTCGGCCATCGACAGCTCTTCGAGGATGACGCCGCGCTCGTTCTCGAACTCGACGGGGTCGAGGAGCGAGGAGGTGAGCATGTCGGCGATGACCTCGACGGCCATCGGAAGGTCGCGGTCCTGCACCTTGGCGTAGTAGCAGGTGTACTCCTTGGCCGTCATCGCGTTGTGCTCTCCGCCGACCGAGTCGAAGGAGATGGCGATGTCGAGTGCCGTCCGGGTCGGAGTGCCCTTGAACAGGAGGTGCTCGAGGAAGTGCGTGGAGCCGAAGCTCGCGGGGACGGCCGGGATCGCGGGCGTGGCGGGAGCGCCGCCGGACGCCGGGCGCGCCGGGGTGGCGGGGATCGCATCCACTTCGTCGCGGGAGCCGACGGCGACCCAGTAGCCGAGGGTGGCGCTGCGGGCGCCGGGCACCTGCTCGCTCAGGATGCGGACGCCGCTCGGCAGGACGGTGCGCCTGACCAGCGCCTCGCCGGATGCGGCGAAAGAGAGGTCGGCCAGACCGAGCGGGAGGTCGACTGCGCTGTTCATCCCTTCCACCCTACGCCAGCGGCTCAGGAATCCTTTGGCACGAAATGAGGACAAACAGACTGGTCTGTCTACTATATACTGGTGTCACAGCGCTCCGACGGGTCCCTACGTCGGAGCAGAATCACGAGGGCGGACCCGACCGCCCTCCGCAGTGAAGGAGTCGTGCCGGATGGTCGTAAGTGCCCGAGCGACCATCCGGCCGCCCGCGCCGTCGAAGGTCAAGATCCTCGCGACGGCAGACGAGCTCTTCTACCAGGAAGGCATCCACACGGTGGGTGTCGACCGCATCATCGCGGGAGCGCGCGTCACCAAAGCGACGTTCTACAAGCACTACCGCTCGAAAGACCTGCTGATCATCGCGTACGTCGAAGGCCGCGACAAGCAGGTGCGCGACTGGTTCGACGAGCAGGAACGCGAAGGCCACGACCCGCGCACGATCGCCCGCGCCCTGGTCGACTCGATCAACCTCGAAGCGGTGCGCCCCGGATTCCACGGTGACCCGTTCATCAACGCCGCAGCGCAGTTCGCCGACGAGACCCACCCGGTGCGCGTCGCGGTCAGCACCCACCGCGACTGGTACGCGCGCCGCATCGAAGAACTGTTCCGCGACATCGGCCACCCGCGACCGGGCGACGCCGCAGACGACCTGATCCTCGCGCGGGATGGCGCGCTCGCCGGCGGCTACGTCGGCGACGCGATCGCGGCGGGAGCCGCGCTGCACCGCTCACTCGACCGCATCCTCGCGGAGGCGTAACGGCGGAGTTCTCGCCCGACACGCCGCGCGCGACTCCGCTGGAGCGGAGATCGTGGGCGGTATCGAGCGACATTTCCGCCTGAGCGGACGGCGTTGCGCGCCGCGCCTGAGCTACTCGGAGACGCGGTCGAGTTCGAGCATGTTGGCCCTGGTGAGGCGGATGCCTGCCGAGACCATGAGCGCATCCACCTGTTCGGGGCGGCTGGCGCTGGCGACCGGTGCGACCACGTTGCGCTTGGCGAGGAGCCAGGCGATGGCGATGCTCGCGGGCGTGACCTGCTGCTCGGCCGCGATGCGGTCGAGGGCGGCGAGGACGCGCTGACCCTTGCGGTTGACGTACGCGGCGGCCCGGATGCTGCGGGCGTCGGCGTTCAGGTCGCCCTTGCTGCGGTACTTGCCCGTGAGGAACCCGTTCGCGAGCGCGTAGTACGGCATCACGGCGAGGCCCTGGGCCGCGGCGACGATGCGCAGCGCGCTCTCGAACTCGGTGCGGTGCATCAGGTTGTACTGCGTCTGCACGGCGATGAACTTCGGCAGCCCCGTCGACGACAGGATGCGGGCCTCGATGAGGCGGTCCGCGCTGAAGTTGGACGCGGCGAGGTACCGGACCTTGCCGGACTCGATCAGCCACTCGACGGTCGCGAGGCTGTCTTCGAGGGGCACATCCGGGTCGTCGTCGTGGAAGTAGAGCAGGTCGATGTGGTCGGTCTGCAGACGTTCGAGCGACGCCTCGACGGCGCGCACGATGCTGACCGAACCGAGGCCCGGGTTCTCGTGGTGGCGGCCCACCTTCGTGGCGACGACCACCTGGTCGCGGTTGCCGCGCTCGCGCATCCACTTGCCGATGAGCACTTCACTGCGGCCGCCGACGTAGCTGTCCGCTGTGTCGATGAAGTTGCCGCCGAGGTGCGCGAACCTGTCCAGGATGCGCAGCGACGTGTCGCCGTCGGCCGTCCAGCCGAAGACGCTGGCGCCGAGCGACAGCGGGTAGACCGCGAGGTCGCTCTCGCCGATGCGGCGGGGCGCGATGATCGACAGCGGGCCCGTGCGTTCGAGCGCGGGATCGAGGGCTGGCATGGCAGCAGTTTCGACGCCGATGGACTCGGTCAGCACCTCTTCCGGGGTGCCGGCTTCGAAAGCGCCCGTCTCGAAAGCTCCGGTCTCGACCGTTCCCACCGACCGCGCTCCGGCGCCACCGCGAGCGGACGCACCGCGCGCGACCGTGGACGGCCGGGCGGTCTGGCCGTCGTCGGCACCATCCGCGGGCTCCACCGGGGTGGCTCCGCGTCGCGCGACCGTATCACGCAGACGGAGAGGTAACAGCTGTGGCATGTTCCCTCCCCCTTACTCCGTGCGGTTCGAATCGATTCGAGGACCCCGGTTCCCCGATACTTACTTGCAGCGTAAGGCATACGTCCGACGGGCCAGGGACAATCGCGGTGAACTGTTACACAATGCTTGGTCACAGTTTCATCACGAAACCGGATGGCGTCGGATTCGTGCGCAAATCGGGCCCGAACACACGAAAACGGACCGGTCACGCGGGTCACCGCCGGGCGCGCTCCAGCACCGAACGGGCGTGCGCGATCACCGGTCCGTCCACCATCCGGCCGCCGAAACGGAACACGCCGCCCGCCTCCGCCGCCGCATCCAGCAGCTCCCGCGCATCCCGCACCTGGTCGTCGGTCGGACGGTACGCCGCCCTGATCGTCTCCACCTGCCCGGGGTGGATGCATGCGGTCGCGGCGAACCCGACCGCCGCGGCATCCTCCGCCTCCGCCGCGAGCCCGGCGAGGTCGTCGATGTCGAGGTGCACGGTGTCGACCGCGGCGATCTCCGCGGCCCCGGCGGCGAGCAGCACCGCCGAGCGGGCGTGCACGGCGACATCCCGGTAGCGGCCGTCGGCGTGCCTGCTCGACGTGCCGCCGAGCGACGCCACCAGGTCCTCCGCACCCCACATCAGCGCGACGACCTCGCCCGCCGTCGCGAGCCGCGGGGCGGCGAGCACCCCGGCCGCCGTCTCGCACAGCGCGATCACCGCGAGACCGCCGAGGTCGCGCAGGTCGGCGACCGATTCCGCCTTCGGCAGCATCACCGTGCTGTAGGGCGTCGCGGCGAGCGCGGCCAGGTCGGCGGCGTGGTCGGAGGTGCCTGCCGGATTGACGCGGACGATGACGCGCTCCGGGTCGAGGTCGGACGCGGCGAGCGCCTCCCGTGCCACGGCGCGACGGGACGGGTCGACGGCGTCTTCGAGGTCGATGATGACGGCGTCGGCGCGTTCCAGCGCTTTCCCGTACCGCTCAGGACGGTCGGCCGGGCAGAACAGCAGGGCGGGGCCGAACGCGAACGCTCCCCCGCTCACTCGTCGCCCCCGCCCGCTCTGCCCAGGTCGAGGTGCGCGTCCTTGCACCACATCATCACCTGGCGGGTGGCGGTCGCGACGACCGTGCCGTCCTGGTTGCGCCCGGTGTGCGCCAGGGTGACGATGCCCTGGCCGGGGCGCGACGACGACAACCGCTTGGCGACCACGACCGTCTCCGAATAGAGGGTGTCGCCGTGGTGCAGTGGATGCGGGAAGGTCACGTCGCTGAAGCCCAGGTTCGCCACGATCGTGCCCTGCGTGAGCTGGGCGACGGAGGCGCCGACGAGGGTCGCCAGGGTGAACATCGAGTTCACCAGCCGCTCCCCGAACGGCTGGGTGGCCGACCAGGCGGCGTCGAGGTGCAGCGCCTGCGTGTTCATCGTGAGCGTGGTGAAGAAGACGTTGTCCGCCTCCGTCACGGTGCGTCCTGGACGGTGCAGGTAGCGGGTGTCCTCCTCGAACTCCTCGAAGTAGAGCCCGCGCTGCTCGATCTCCTTCATAATTCACTCCCCTCACCGGCAAGCTCGACGGTCAGCGGTGCGCCCGTCGCGGCGATCACCTCGTCGACCGTGACGCCCGGCGCCGTCTCGCGCAGGACGAGCCGCGCGGTGGAGCCGTCGCCCTCCCGCACCACGTCGATGACCGCGAGGTCGGTGATGACGCGGTCGACGCATCCCGTTCCGGTCAGCGGCAGCGAGCATTCGGCGACGATCTTCGGCCGCCCCTCCCTGTCGACGTGCTCCATCATGACGATGAGGCGTTTGGCGCCGAACACGAGGTCCATCGCCCCGCCCATCCCTTTGACCATCTTGCCGGGGATCATCCAGTTGGCGAGGTCGCCGTTCTGCGAGACCTCCATCGCGCCGAGCACGGCGACGTCGACGTGGCCGCCGCGCACCATCCCGAACGACAGCGACGAGTCGAAGAACGCCGCCCCACGGTTGACGGTGACTGTCTCCTTGCCCGCGTTGATGAGGTCGGGGTCGACGGCGGACTCCTCCGGGTACGGGCCGACGCCGAGCACGCCGTTCTCCGAGTGCAGGATCACCTCGACGTCGTCCGGGATGTAGTTCGGGATGAGGGTGGGCATCCCGATCCCGAGGTTGACGTACTGGCCGTTGCGCAGTTCGCGCGCCACCCGGGCGGCGAGTTCGGTGCGGCTGAGGCTCATCGGGTGCTCCCCTCGTCGAGACGGACTGTCCTGCGCTCGATGCGTTTCTCCACGTCGGGCGCGTGCACCACCCGCTGCACGAAGATGCCCGGGATGTGCACGGAGCCGGGATCGAGGTCGCCCGGCTCCACGAGCTCCTCCACCTCGGCGATGGTGATGCGCCCCGCCATCGCGGCGAGCGGGTTGAAGTTCATCGCCGCGGCGTGGAAGACGAGGTTGCCGTACCGATCGCCCTTCGCTGCGTGGACGAGGGCGAAGTCGGGCGTGAGCGAGCGTTCAAGCACATAGTCCGCACCGTCGAAGCTGCGCACCTCCTTGGGCTCGGACGCCACGGCCACCGAGCCGTCCGCGTTGTAGCGACGGGGCAGACCGCCCTCGGCGATCTGCGTCCCGACGCCCGCCGGGGTGAAGAACGCCGGGATGCCGGCCCCGCCGGCCCGCAGCTTCTCGGCCAGCGTGCCCTGCGGGGTGAGCTCCACCTCCAGCTCGCCGGAGAGGAACTGCCGCGCGAACTCCTTGTTCTCGCCGACGTAGGAGCTGATCATCTTCCGGATGCGCCCGTCCGCCAGCAGGATGCCGAGCCCCCAGTCGTCCACGCCGCAGTTGTTGCTCACGACCTCGAGCTGCGTCGTCCCGCGCTGGTGCAGCGCCGCGATCAGCGCGCTCGGGATACCGCACAGCCCGAACCCGCCCACTGCGAGCGACGCGCCATCCGGGATGTCCGCCACCGCGTCCTCCGCGCTCGCCACCACCTTGTCAATCATGTCTTCCTCTTCCTGCGTGCGAAGCAATCGAGCCGGGACGTGTGTACGCCTGCCCCGGCGTGTCGCGTGCATAAGTCCCGGCTCGATGGCTTCGGGGCTGGTGTCAGGCGTTGAAGCCGAGGGCCCGGGAGATGACCATGAGCTGGACCTCGGTGGTGCCCTCGCCGATCTCCAGGATCTTGGAGTCCCGGTAGTGGCGGGCGACGGGGTTCTCGTTGAGGAAGCCGTATCCGCCGAAGATCTGGGTGGCGTCGCGGGCGTTGTCCATCGCCGCCTCGCTGCAGGTGAGCTTGGCGATCGAGGCCTCCATCTTGAACGGCTTGCCCGCCATCAGCTTGAAGCAGGCGTCGTAGTACGCGAGGCGCGCGGTGTGCACGCGGGCCTGCATCCTGGCGATCTTGAACGCGATGTACTGGTTGGCGCCGATCGGACGGCCGAACACGTTGCGGCTCTTCGCATACCGGATCGCCTCGTCGAGGCAGCCCTGCGCAGCACCCGTGCAGAGCGCGGCGAACGCGACGCGGCCCTCGTCCAGGGTCTGCACGAAGTTCGCGTAACCTCGACCGCGCTCGCCGAGGAGGTTCGCCTCCGGCACGTGCACGTCGGTGAGGGTCAGTGGATGCGTGTCCGAGGTGTGCCAGCCGACCTTGTCGTAGGAGGGCTCCTGCACGAAACCGGACGTCCCGACCGGCACCAGGATCGCGGACAGCTCCTTCTTGACGGAGCCGTCCGGGCGCTCGGACTCGCCGGTGACGGCGGTGATTGTGACCAGCTTGGTGATCTCGCTGCCCGAGTTGGTGATGAACTGCTTCGAGCCGTTGATGACCCACTCGCCGTCGCGCAGCTCCGCCGTGGTCTTGGTGCCCGCCGCGTCCGAGCCGGCGTCCGCCTCGGTCAGGCCGAACCCGGCGAGCGCTTCGCCGCGGGCCAGCATCGGCAGCCACTCCTGCTTCTGCTCCTCCGTGCCGTTCCGGAAGATCGGCATCGCCCCGAGACCGATCCCGGCCTCCAGGGTCACCCCGATCGACTGGTCGACCCGACCCAGCTGCTCGACGGCGAGGCAGAGCGAGAGGTAGTCCTTGCCCTGGCCGCCGTACTCGACGGGGAACGGCAGCCCGAACAGGCCCATCCTCCCCATCTCGGCGATGATGTCGTACGGCAGGCTGCGACGGGTGTCGTAGTCGTATGCGGCGGGCGCGACGACGGTGTCGGCGAAGTCCCGCACCTGATCGCGCAGGCGCAGGTGCTCCTCGGTGAGTTCGAAGCCGGCGACATCGGTGTTCGCCGCTTCCGATCGGGTCATCTGCATGGTCATGGGGTTCCCTGTCTCCTGGTGGATCGTCGTCGTGCGACGGTCACGGGGTGGTGGCCGATGGTGTCGGCCCTGTGGATGCGCGCGGCCCGCCGGTGGGCGCGGCCGGCGCGGTGGATGGGGTGGGGTCTACGTCCACGCTCGCGACGAGCTGGTCGAGCTTCACGAGGTCGCCCGGCGCGACCCGAACGTGCACCGTCCCGGCGAGCGGAGCCACCAGACGGTGCTCCATCTTCATCGCCTCCACGGTGACCACCGTGTCGCCCGCCTCGACGTGGTCCCCGCTCGCGACGGCGACCGCGACGACCGTTCCCGGCATCGGCGTGCGCAGCTCGGGGTCGGCGACGCCGGCCACCCGGGCGAGCCCGGCGAGGTCGCGCGCGATCCGCTCCTCACGGCCGACCAGCCGCAGCTGCCTGGCCGCTCCCCCGGCGCCCAGCCAGATGGCTGCACCGTCCCTGGCGTAGCGGAACGCCGTCACCGTGCCATCGAGGGTCAGGAGCGCCGTGGCAGGCTGACCGGACGACGCGGGGGGCAGCAGACGCAACCCGCCCGTGCGGGTGGCGGAGGACCGCGCGCCGTCCTGCCCGCTGTCGCGCGCATCCACGGTCACCGTCGCCGTCGCGGTGTCGAGGGCCGCGGCGTCGCCGGTGACGTTCACGGTGGCCGTTCCGAGGTCGTACGGGGTCGGCCGGTGCTCGCCGAGCCGCCATCCGGATGGGGTGGCCCACAGGCCGCCCGCCGCGCCAGCGGCCGTAGCGCCAGCACCTTCCGCCCGCTCGATGCGGTCGAGGTGCGCGATCAGCGCCGCCGCGATCAGCTCGGGCTCGCTCGCCTCCGTCGGCGCCTGCTCGGAGAAGCGCCGGTCGATGATGGTGGTGTCGAGGCGCCCGGCGCGCACGTCGTCGTCGGCGAGCAGGTCGCGCAGCCAGCGCACGTTCGTGACGGCGCCGAGGATGGCGGTGTCTGCCAGGGCTCTGTCGAGGCGTGCAAGCGCCTCCCGGCGGTCTGCGCCCCAGGCGATCACCTTGGCGAGCATCGGGTCGTACTCGGTGACGATGGGCAGCCCGGCGGCCAGGCCGCTGTCCACCCGAACGCCGTCGCCGGATGCCTCGTGCAGGGCGAGCACGCTGCCGTCGCTCGGCAGGAAGCCGCGCTCCGGGTTCTCCGCGTAGACCCGGGCCTCGATGGCGTGGCCGGACAGGCGCACATCCTGCTGGGCGAAGCCGAGGGGTTCGCCGGCGGCGATGCGCAACTGCCACTCCACCAGGTCGAGCCCGGTCACCAGCTCGGTCACCGGATGCTCCACCTGCAGCCGGGTGTTCATCTCCATGAAGAAGAACTCGTCCGGGGCGGCGTCGGACACCAGGAACTCGACGGTGCCGGCCCCCACGTAGTCGACGCTGGCGGCGACGGCGCAGGCCGCCTCGCCGATGCGCGCCCTGGTGGCCGCGTCGAGCAGCGGGGACGGAGCCTCCTCGATCACCTTCTGGTGGCGTCGCTGCAGCGAGCACTCGCGCTCGCCGAGGTGCACGACGGTGCCGTGCCGGTCGGCGAGCACCTGCACCTCGATGTGGCGGGGCATGTCGACCAGCCGCTCGAGGAACAGCGTGTCGTCGCCGAACGCCGCGGCAGCAACGCGCCGGGCCGCGGCGAGCGCCTCCGGCAGGTCTGCCGCGTTCCGCACCGACTGCATCCCCTTGCCGCCGCCGCCCGCCGACGGCTTCACGAGCACCGGGAAGCCGATCTCGTCCGCCGCCGCGATCAGCTCATCGTCGGTCAGGCCGGGGCGCGCGATGCCCGGGATGGTCGGCACGCCGTGGGCCTCGACCTCCCGTTTCGCGGCGATCTTGTCGCCCATCACGTCGAGAGCGTGCACGCCGGGGCCGACGAAGACGATGCCCTCCGCCTCGCAGGCGGCGGCGAAGTCGGCGTTCTCGGAGAGGAAGCCGTATCCCGGGTGCACGGCCTGCGCCCCGGTGGCCCGCGCGGCGGTCACGATCGCGGCGATGTCGAGATAGCTCTGGGCGGCCGGCGCCGGCCCGATGCGGACGGCGACGTCCGCGAGGGCGACGTGGGGCGCATCCCGGTCGGCGTCGCTGAAGACGGCCACCGACCGGATGCCCAGGCGGCGCAGGGTGCGGATGACGCGGCAGGCGATCTCGCCGCGATTGGCGACGAGCACGGTGCCGAAGGGCGCGGCGGTCGCTGAGGGAGTGCTGGTGGAGTGGGAGGCCACGGCGATCACATCCGGAAGAGGCCGAAGGCCGTGTCGGGGAGCGGGGTGCGGGAGCAGACGTCGAGGGCGAGGCCGAGGATCGTGCGGGTGTCCGCCGGGTCGATCACGCCGTCGTCCCAGAGGCGGGCGGTGGAGTAGTACGGGCTGCCCTGCTGCTCGTACTGGTCGGCGATCGGAGCCTTGAACTCGGCCTCCGCCTCCGCCGACCACTCCTCGCCGCGTCCCTCCAGCTGTTCGCGCTTGACCGTCGCCAGCACGGACGACGCCTGCGCACCGCCCATCACCGAGATGCGCGCGGCGGGCCACATCCAGAGGAAGCGCGGGGAGTACGCCCGCCCGCACATCGAGTAGTTGCCTGCGCCGAAGGAGCCGCCGATCGCGACGGTGAGCTTCGGGACGCGCGCGGTGGCGACGGCGGTGACCATCTTGGCGCCGTTCTTCGCGATGCCGCCCGCCTCGTAGTCCCGGCCGACCATGAAGCCGGAGATGTTCTGGAGGAACAGCAGCGGGATGCCGCGCTGGTCGCACAGCTCGATGAAGTGCGCGCCCTTCAGCGCCGACTCGCTGAACAGCACCCCGTTGTTCGCGACGATGCCCACCGGATGCCCGTGGATGCGCGCGAACCCGGTGACCAGCGTCGTGCCGTACTCCTTCTTGAACTCGTGCAGCTCGCTGCCATCGACGATGCGGGAGATGACCTCGCGCACGTCGTACGGCGCCTGCACGTCGGTGGGGACCACCCCGTACAGCTCGGCGGGGTCGGCGACGGGATCGACGGACGGATGCACGTCCCACGCCGGGCTCGCCGGCTCCGGCAGGGTGGCGACGATGTCCCGCACGATCTGCAGGGCGTGCCTGTCGTTCTCGGCGAGGTGGTCGACGACGCCGGAGGTCTTGGCGTGCAGGTCGCCGCCGCCCAGCTCCTCCGCCGTGACGACCTCGCCGATCGCCGCCTTCACCAGCGGCGGGCCGCCGAGGAAGATGGTGCCCTGGTTGCGCACGATCACGGTCTCGTCGCTCATCGCAGGCACGTACGCTCCGCCGGCGGTGCACGAGCCGAGCACGGCGGCGATCTGCGGCACCTTGGCGGCGGACAGCCTGGCCTGGTTGTAGAAGATGCGGCCGAAGTGGTCGCGGTCGGGGAACACCTCATCCTGCATCGGCAGGTATGCGCCGCCGGAGTCGACGAGGTAGATGCACGGCAGTCTGTTCTCGAGCGCGATCTCCTGCGCCCTGAGGTGCTTTTTGACCGTCATCGGGTAGTAGGTGCCGCCCTTGACGGTGGCGTCGTTGGAGATGACGAGCACGTGGCGGCCGTGCACCAGGCCGATCCCGGCGATGACTCCCGCCGCCGGCGACTCGTCGTCGTACATCCCGGTGGCGGCGAGCGGGGCGATCTCGAGGAACGGGCTTCCGTCGTCGAGGAGTGCGTCGATGCGCTCGCGCGGCAGGAGCTTGCCGCGCGCGATGTGCCGTTCCCTGGAGCGCTCCGGTCCCCCGGCCGCCGCGGTGGCGAGGCGCTGGCGGAGTTCGGTCACCAGGGCGCGCTGGGCGGCCTCGTTCTGCTCGTATCCGGCATCCGTTGCGCGTGTGGCGCTGGTCAGCGTTGGCATCGTCGGCTTCTCGCTCTTCGTCGTCGTCGACATTCGGTTAGTGGTCACTAACTCGGATTTAGGTTAGTGTTCATTAACTCAAAAGTCCAGCACCCGGAAGCAGACCATGACGGAACTCGCAGGCACCGCGCAGGACACGGGCCGGCCCACCCAGCGCAGCCAGGCCAAGGCCGACCGGCGCGCCGCCCTGCTCGACGCGGCGGCCACCCTCTTCTCCGAACGCGGCTTCAACGGGGTCTCCATCGAAGACCTCGGCTCGGCCGCCGGAGTCAGCGGACCGGCGGTGTACCGGCACTTCGCGTCCAAGCAGGCCGTGCTCGCCGCGCTGCTCGTTGGCGTCAGCGAGCGCCTGCTCGACGGAGGCACCCGCGTCGAAGACGCAGCAGACGACCCGGCGAGCGCCCTGCGCGCCCTCATCGTCTTCCACGTCGACTTCGCCGTGACGGAACCGGACACCATCCGCGTGCAGGACCGCGACCTCGACTCCCTTCCAGGGGAGGAGCGCCGCGCCGTGCGCCGCCTGCAACGCCGCTACATCGAGCTCTGGATGCGCGTGCTCGGCCGCCTGCACCCCTCCCTCTCCCCCGACGAGCTCCGGATGCGCGTGCAGGCCGCGTTCGGTCTGATCAACTCCACCCCGCACACGGCCCGCGTCGGCGGCACCAGCGTGGATGCGGCGACGGTGCGGCCGGTGCTGGAGCGGATGGCCTGGGCGGGGCTGAACGCACACTGACGGACGCCGGTGGCGGCATTCTGGGCGTCACCCCTATGCGTTACAGTCGCAGGACACCATCCACCGGAAGGACTGGCGCGTGGGCGACGACACACCCCGACTACGACGGCACCACCGTGTTCTGCGGGTCATCGGCATCGTCGTCGCCGTGCTGCTGGTGCTGGTGGTCATCGCGGGCGGGCTCGGGATCTGGACGGTCGTCCGGTCGTTCCCGCAGACCTCGGGGATGATCGACGTGCCCGGGCTGTCCTCGTCGGTCACGGTCACGCGGGACGACGCGGGCATCCCCCAGATCGAGGCGTCGACGGCCGACGACCTGTTCCGCGCGCAGGGCTACGTGCACGCGCAGGACCGGTTCTGGGAGATGGACTTCCGCCGCCACGTCACCTCCGGCCGGCTGGCCGAGATGTTCGGGGCCAGCCAGGTGCCGACGGACTCGTTCATCCGCACGCTCGGCTGGCGCACGGTCGCCGAGCAGGAGGTGAAGCTGCTCGACAAGACGCAGCTGCGCTACTACCAGGACTACGCGGACGGGGTGAACGCCTACCTCGCCAGGCACTCGGGCGCCGAGCTGTCGCTCGAATACGCGGTGCTCGGCCTGCAGAACCCGGGCTACACGCCGGAGAAGTGGACGCCCGCGGACTCGGTGGCGTGGCTGAAGGCGATGGCGTGGGACCTCCGCTCCAACCTCGAAGACGAGATCGACAGGGCGCTCCTGTCCACGAAGCTGAGCGCGCAGCAGATCGCGCAGCTGCACCCGGGATACCCGTACTCCACCCACCCGACGATCACCGCGGAGGGCAATGGGCACCCGGAGCGGACGACATCGGATGCGGCGGCCGACGCGAGCGACGGCACAGCGAGCGACGGTGCGGCGGGCGACAGCGCGGCGGCCACACCCACCACCTCGGCCTCCACGGCGACCACGTCCGCCTACGCGCCGGCGCTCACCCAGCTCGCGTCGAGCCTCGAGTCCCTCCCCACGCTGCTCGGTCCGGCCGGGAGCGACATCGGATCGAACTCGTGGGTCGTCTCCGGCGCGCACACCGCGAGCGGCAAGCCGCTGCTCGCGAACGATCCGCATCTCGGCGCGACCATGCCGTCCGTCTGGTATCAGATCGGCCTGCACTGCCGCACCGTCGGGCCGGAGTGCCCGTTCGACGTCGCCGGGTTCAGCTTCTCCGGCCTGCCCGGTGTCGTGATCGGGCACAACAACCGCATCGCCTGGGGCTTCACCAACCTCGGTCCGGACGTCGCCGACCTCTACGAGGAGAAGGTCACCGGGAACACATACGAGTACGACGGCCAGCAGGTCCCCCTGACTATCAGGAAGGAAACGATCCGGGTGGCCGGAGGGAAGGACGTGCACCTCACCGTGCGATCCACCCGTCACGGCCCGATCGTCACCGACCTCACCGACGGGTTCGGGATCATCGCGAAAGACCAGGCGGGCAAGCTCGGTGTCCCCGCCCAGAAGTTCCAGCTGTCGCTGCAATGGTCGGCGCTCACTCCCGGGCCGACCGCCGGCGCGATCTTCGCATTCGACACGGCGACGGACTGGACCAGCTTCCGCGCGGCCGCCGCGAACTTCCAGGTTCCGTCGCAGAACCTCATTTACGCCGACGTGGACGGCAACATCGGCTACCAGGCGCCCGGCAGCGTGCCGATCCGCGCATCCGGAGACGGCACCGTGCCCGTCCCCGGCTGGACCAGCGCGTACGGCTGGACAGGCACCATCCCGTACGACGACCTCCCGTCGGTCTACAACCCGCCGAGCGGCGTCATCGTCACCGCGAACAACGCCGCCGTCGGGCCGGACTTTCCGCACCTCATCACCAAGGACTGGGAGTACGGTTACCGGGCCAACCAGATCCAGGTGCGGCTCGACGCCCTGATTGCGGCGGGCACGAAGATCACCGCGGCGGACTCCGCGGCCATCCAGGCCGACAAGTACGACGCGAACGCCGCGACCCTGGTGCCGATCATCCGGGCCATCGGCGACAAGGCCGACCCGTCGTCCGGGGCGTACCGCGCGGCCCAGCTGCTGGCCGGCTGGAACTTCCACGACGACGCGGACAGCCCGGCGGCGGCGTACTTCAACGTGTTCTGGCGCACCCTGCTGCAGGATGCGTTCGGGCGCAAGCTCCCCGCCTCCGCCCCTCCGGTGGGCGGCGACCGGTGGTTCGCGGTGGTGCAGAACCTGGTGAAGGCCGAGGACTCGTCCTGGTGGGTCGACAAGAAACTCGGCACGAGCAGCAGGGACTCGATGTTCGAGATCGTCGCGGAGAAGGCGTGGACGGAGGCCGGGCGACTGATGGGCAGCGACCAGACCCGGTGGCGCTGGGACAGCATCCACACCATCGAGCTGACGAACGCGAGCTTCGGCGAATCCGGGATCGCCCCGATCGAGTGGCTGTTCAACCGGGGGCCGTACCCGGTCGGCGGCAGTTCGAGCGTGGTGGATGCGGTGGGCTGGGACGCCTCCGTCGGCTACCAGGTGGACTGGGTGCCGTCGATGCGTCAGGTGATCGACCTGAGCGACTTCGACAAGAGCACCTGGATCAACCTCACCGGCGCATCCGGGCACGCGTTCAGCCCGCACTACACCGACCAGACTCCGCTCTGGCAGCACAACCAGACCAGGCCGTGGCCGTTCAGTCGCGCTGCGGTCTCCGCCGCGGCGGACACCACCCTCACGCTCCGCCCCGCGACGCGCTGACGCGCGCGCCGAAGAGAGCGAGCCGCGAGAGTTAGCGGCCTGTGGGCCAGGCGCGCTCGGCGGAGCCCGTGTACAGCTGCTGCGGGCGGCCGATCTTGGTCGCCGGGTCGCTGTTCATCTCGCGCCAGTGGGCGATCCAGCCCGGCAGGCGGCCCATCGCGAACAGGACGGTGAACATCCGGGTGGGGAAGCCCATCGCCTTGTAGATGACGCCCGTGTAGAAGTCCACGTTCGGGTAGAGCTTGCGGTCGATGAAGTACTGGTCGGCCAGGGCGACCTCTTCCAGTTCCTTCGCGATGTCGAGCAGCGGGTCGTGGACGCCGAGGGCGGCCAGCACCTCGTCGGCGGACTCCTTGACCAGGCGGGCGCGCGGGTCGAAGTTCTTGTAGACGCGGTGCCCGAAGCCCATCAGCTTCACGCCCTCTTCTTTGTTCTTCACGCGCTCGACGAACTTCTGAACGCTCTCGCCGGAGTCGCGGATGCCCGCGAGCATGTCGAGGACGGCCTCGTTGGCTCCGCCGTGCAGCGGGCCGTACAGCGCGTTGATCCCGGCGGACACCGAGGCGAACAGGTTGGCCTGCGTCGAACCGACCAGGCGGACCGTCGAGGTGGACGCGTTCTGCTCGTGGTCCTCGTGCAGGATGAGCAGACGCTCCAGCGCCTTGGACACGACGGGGTTGACCTCGTACGGCTCGGCCAGCGTGCCGAAGTTGAGGCGCAGGAAGTTGTCGACGAAGCTCAGCGAGTTGTCCGGGTAGAGGAACGCCTGACCAAGACTCTTCTTGTGCGCGTACGCAGCGATCACCGGCAGCTTGGCCAGCAGGCGGATGGTGGACAGCTCGATCTGCTCCGGATCGTGCACGCTGAGCGAATCCTGGTAGAACGTCGACAGCGCGGAGACGGCGCTCGACAGGACGGACATCGGGTGCGCGTCGTGCGGCAGAGCCGAGAAGAACCGGCGCAGGTCCTCGTGCAGCAGCGTGTGGCGACGGATCTTCTCGTCGAACTCCGCGAGCTCGCTCTGGCTGGGAAGCTCGCCGTAGATGAGCAGCCAGGCCACCTCGAGGAAGGTCGAGTTCTTGGCGACCTGCTCGATCGGGTACCCGCGGTAGCGCAGGATGCCGGCGTCGCCGTCGATGTACGTGATCGCCGAGCGCGTGGCCGACGTGTTCACGAAGCCGTAGTCGAGGCTGGTGAGCCCCGTCTGCTTGGTGAGCGTCGAGAAGTCGATGCTCGACGCACCGGCGACGCTCGGCAGGATGGGGAATTCAGCCGTGCCACCCGGGTAGCTCAGCGAAGCGGTCGCCGCCTCGGTCCGGGCGGGTGCAGTTCGCTCCGCCTCTGCCTTCTCGGTGCCGAGTCCGCTCACAACGCCTCCAGGGATATGGGATGAGTTCGCGCGCCGATCGTGGCAGCGCTGCAAAAGTCGTGCGGATACAGCCTAACGAACGACGGCGACAACTGTCGCATCGTGCAAAAGGGGGCTGATCCTGTTAGAGACTGTCTCCAACGGCCCGCAGGCGGGACGCCGCCGCAGCGATCCGCTCGTCCGTCGCCGTCAGCGACAGCCGCACGTGCTGGGGAGAGCCGTCGCCGTAGAAGACACCGGGACCGGCCAGGATGCCCAGGTCGGCCAGGCGCTGGATGCTGTCCCACGCGTCCCGTCCCTCCGTCGCCCAGAGGTAGAGGCCGGCCTCGCTCCTGTCGATGCGGAAGCCTGCGGCTTCGAGCGCTGGCCGCAACAGGTCGCGCCGCGCACGGTAGCGCTCGCGCTGCACGGAGACGTGCTCGTCGTCGCCGAGCGCGGTGACCATCGCCGCCTGCAGCGGGGCGGGCAGCATGAGTCCTGCGTGCTTGCGCACGGTCAGCAGCCTGCCGATCACGGTCGCGCATCCCGCGACGAACGCGGCGCGGTAGCCGGCGAGGTTCGACTGCTTGCTCAGCGAGTACACGGCGATCACGTTGTGGCGCGAGTCGCCGATCACCCGGCGGTCGAGGACGCTCGGGATGGGCGTCTCGTCCCACGGAGCATCCCAGCCGAGCTCGGCGTAGCACTCGTCGCTCGCGACGTATGCGCCCAGCTCCCTGGCCCGCTCGACAGCGGCTCGCAGCTCGTCGACGGACAGCACGCGGCCATCCGGGTTGCCCGGGCTGTTCAGCCAGACCAGCCGGGTGTTCTCCGGCCACAGCGCAGGGTCGTCGCAGGCGACGGCCTCGGCACCGGCCAGAGCGGCCCCGATCGCGTATGTGGGGTACGCGGCCTGTGGATGCACGACAGCGTCGCCCTCCCCCAGGCCGAGCATGAACGGCAGGAACGCGACCAGCTCCTTGGAGCCGATCGTGGGGAGCACATTGTCGACCGTCAGGCCGGTGACGCCTCTGCGCCGCGCGAACCAGGAGACGATCGCCTCGCGCAGGGCCGGGGTGCCGACCGTCTGCGGGTACGCGTGCGCGTCGGTCGCCTCGGCGAGGGAGCGGCGGATCAGGTCGGGGGTCGCATCCACCGGGGAGCCGATGGAGAGGTCGACGATGCCGTCGGCGTGCTCCCTGGCGCGGGCGGCGAACGGCGCCATCTGGTCCCAGGGGTAGTCGGGGAGTTCGGCGAGAGCCATCGGTGCGAGCCGCGGCTCAGTGGGCCTGCGGGGGCAGGGCCGCGATGACCGGGTGGTCCTTGGCGATGACGCCGACCTTGGCTGCTCCACCCGGGGAGCCGATGTCGTCGAAGAACTCGACGTTCGCCTTGTAATAGTCGGCCCACTGCTCGGGCAGGTCGTCTTCGTAGTAGATCGCCTCGACGGGGCAGACCGGCTCGCAGGCGCCGCAGTCGACGCACTCATCGGGGTGGATGTAGAGCGACCGTTCGCCCTCGTAGATGCAATCGACAGGGCATTCGTCGATACAGGCCCGGTCTTTCACGTCGACGCAGGGGAGGGCGATGACGTAGGTCACAGTGCAGTATTTCCCTTCGCGAGTTGTACTCGTCTAGCTTAGGCCGTTTCCGCCCGTGCTTGTTCCGGCAGGAGCGACCGCCGGGCGCCGCGACTTCGACAGGTCCGGCCACGCGAGCACGATGGCGGCAATCACGATCGGACCGGCGAGCCAGAGCTGTCCGAGCAGGTTGTTCGGGATGAGCACCGAACCGCCCGCGCTCTTCTGCGAGAACAGCAGGATGGCCAGGATCGCGCCGACGGCGGTCACCAGGGTCGGGATGCGGTTGCGCCCGAGCAGCCGCAGCCCCACCAGCAGCGCGGTGTACGCGGCGAGCGAGCCGATCAGCCCGAGCGGGATGGGCACGCCCCAGGTGACGGTGGCCTGGTGCGCCACCGTTCCGACCGCGCCGACCACGGCTCCCACGAGGAAGAGCAGCACGTAGTTGGCGATCCGGCTGAGCATTCTCGAATCCTAGCTGGACATGCTGGGTGCGGATGTCTAGAGTCGGAGTAGGTAAGGTTAGCCTTACCAATCCCCCATCCTCTCCCCCGAAAGTCCTCTGTGTTCGCGAACTATCTGATCGGCCTCCGCGAAGGTCTCGAAGCCTCTCTCGTCGTCGGGATCCTGATCGCGTACGTGGTGAAGATCGGGCGCCGCGACGTGCTGTCCAAGCTCTGGGTCGGCGTCGGGATCGCCGTCGTCGTCCCGCTCGGGCTCGGCGCGCTGCTCACCTGGGGGCCGTACGGTCTCAGCTTCCAGGCGCAGGAGATCCTGGGCGGCACCCTCTCCCTCGTCGCCGTCGCGTTCGTGACCTGGATGATCTTCTGGATGGGCAAGACGGCCCGCAGCATGAAGTCGACCCTGCACTCCAAGCTCGATTCCGCCCTGGTCGGCGCCGGCTGGGGCGTGATCCTGCTCGCGATGCTCAGCGTCGGACGCGAGGGCATCGAGACGGCCCTGTTCGTCTGGGCGACCGTCGCCAGCGTCGGCGGCGGCTGGGAACCGGCCGTCGGGGCGCTGCTCGGCATCCTCACGGCCGCCGTGCTCGGCTTCCTGCTCTACCGCGGCATGGTCAAGATCAACCTCGGCACCTTCTTCACCTGGACGGGCGCGTTCCTCATCCTGGTCGCGGGCGGCGTGCTCGCATACGGCATCGGCGACCTGCAGGAAGCAGCCGTCCTTCCCGGCGCCGGGGTGCACGCGTACGACATCAGCGGCATCATCCCGTCGTCCAGCTGGTACGGCACCCTCCTCACCGGCATCGTCAACTTCAACCCGTCGCCCACCTGGCTGCAGGTGTTCGGCTGGGTCGCATACGTCGTGATCGTCTCCGCGTTCTACCTGCGGCAGCATCGCGCGTCGGCCACGCCGGTGAAGCGTGCCCCCGAGGAGACGTCCCCGGCCTCCACCCTTTCCAGCACCACCGCATCCTGAACAGCGTCGCACCGACGTCTCCCCGCGAACGAGAAAGCACAGCCATGCCACGATCCCGCTCCATCGGCATCCTCGCCGGAACCATCGGCGCCGCCACCATCGCCATCGCCCTGACCGGCTGCGTGCCGAACAAGGCGGCCGCAGATGCCGAGGCGATCAGCGTCACCCTGAACGACGAGAAGTGCACGGTCTCCACCGCCACAGCGCCGAGCGGCGCCGTCACCTTCCAGGTGACCAACACCGGCAGCGACGTGAACGAGTTCGAGGTGCTCGCGGAGGACAAGCTGCGGATCGCTGGCGAGAAGGAGAACGTCGGACCGGGCACCACGGTCAACTACGTGGTCCAGCTCGCCGAGGGCGACTACTTCACCGCCTGCAAGAAGGGCATGGTCGGCAGCCCGACCTCCTACGCGAAGTTCACCGTCACCAAGGGCGAGAAGGCGAACGTCTCCGCCAGTGACAGCAAGCAGGTCTCGCAGGCCGTCACCAACTACATCTCGTACGTCAAGGACCAGAGCGGCCAGCTGCTCACGGCAACGCAGGCGTTCGCGAAGGCGTACGAGGCCGGAGACGACGCGACGGCCAAGGCCCAGTACCCCGCCGCCCGCGCGTTCTACGAGCGCATCGAGCCGACCGCCGAGCAGTTCGGCGACATCGACCCGGCCATCGACCTCCGCGAGGCGGACCTCGAAGCGGGTCAGAGCTGGACCGGCTGGCACCGGATCGAGAAGGACCTCTGGGCTCCCGCAGGCTTCACCCCGTCCGACGCGGCGGGAAGGAAGGTCCTCGGCGACCAGCTCGTCGCCGACACGCAGAAGCTCTACGACCTCGTCTACGCGAAGAACTTCAGCCTCACCATCGACCAGATCTCCAACGGCGCCATCGGCCTGATGGAGGAGGTCTCGCGCAGCAAGATCACCGGCGAGGAGGAGACCTTCTCGCACACCGACCTGTGGGACTTCCAGGCCAACGTCGAGGGCGCGCAGGTCGCATACGGCATCGTCCGCGACATCGCGGAGGGCAAGGGCTCCACCGGCAAGCAGGTGGTCGCGAAGCTCGACACCGAGTTCGCGGCGATCACGAAACTGCTCGGCCAGTACAAGTCCGGCGACGGGTTCGTCAGCTACACCGACCTGAGCACCTCCCAGGTCAAGGAGCTGTCCGACGAGGTCAACGCGCTCAGTGAGCCGCTCAGCCAGCTCACCTCGATCATCGTCAAGTAGGGTCGCGGGGTGACTTCGGAGACCACGGGCGAGAACGTGCCTGCAGCGGAGGAGGCCGGTCGGCCCGGCCTCTCCCGCCGCGGGCTGCTCGGGCTCGCCGGTGCGGCGGTCGGCGCCGGCGTCGTCGGTGTCGGCGCGGGCATCGCCGTGGACAGGGCGCTGCTCGGCGCATCCACCGACGCGTCGGCCACGTATCCCTTCTACGGAGAGCACCAGGCCGGGATCACCACGCCCGCGCAGGACAGGCTGCACTTCGCCACGTTCGACATCGCCGGCGACCTCGACCGCGCCGGGCTGATCGAGCTGCTGCAGGACTGGACCACCGCTGCTGCACGCATGACGCAGGGCCGCCCGGCCGGCAAGTACGGACCGGCCAGCGGGCCGATGGATGCGCCACCGGACGACACGGGAGAGGCCCTCGACCTGCCGGCCGGCGGGCTCACCCTCACCTTCGGGTTCGGCCCGACCCTGTTCGAGACGGAGGACGGGCGCGACCGCTTCGGCATCGCATCCCGTCGCCCTGCCGCCCTGGTCGACCTCCCGCATTTCCCCGGCGACGCCCTGCAAGACGCGCTCGTCGGCGGCGACCTGTGCGTCCAGGCGTGCAGCGACGACCCGCAGGTGGCGGTGCACGCCATCCGCAACCTGTCGAGGATCGCGTTCGGGCGCGCATCCATCCGGTGGTCGCAGCTCGGCTTCGGGCGCACGTCGTCCACGTCGAAGAGCCAGACCACGCCGCGCAACCTGTTCGGGTTCAAAGACGGCACGGCCAACATCAAGTCGGAGGACACCACGGTGGTCGACGACCAGGTGTGGGCGGCCTCGGACGACGGCGCAGAGTGGATGCGTGGAGGTTCGTACCTGGTGGCGCGCAAGATCCGCATGGTCATCGAGACCTGGGACAGGCAGCAGCTCGGCGAGCAGGAGCGCATCATCGGCCGCGACAAGGGCGAGGGAGCACCGCTGTCGGGCGGCACGGAGTTCAGCGAGCCGAACTTCCTGGCGGTCTCCCCCACCGGCGGCACCAAGATCGACCCGGACTCGCACGTGCGCCTCGCGCATCCGTCGACCAACGGCGGCGCGCAGCTGCTGCGGCGCGGCTACAACTTCGTGGACGGCAACGACGAGCTCGGCCGCCTGAATGCCGGGCTGTTCTTCATCGCGTTCCAGCGCGACCCCCGTAAGCAGTTCATCCCGATCCAGTCACAGCTGGCCAAGAACGACGCGATGAACGAATACCTGAAGCACGTCGGCTCCGGCATCTTCGCCGTGCCGGGCGGCGCCGCCTCCGGCTCCTACGTCGGCGCGTCCCTCTTCGCCTGACCCGCCCCCCAAACAATCGAGCCGGGAGTTATGTACGCTGCGCTCGGCGCATCGCGTACACAACTCCCGGCTCGATGGCGCCGGGACGCTGGTTAGGCGTTCTGGTCCTGCTTCTTGAGGCGGGAGGTCGCACGGGCGCGGGCGTTCGAGTCGAGCTCGACCTTGCGGATGCGCACGGCCTCCGGGGTGACCTCGACGCACTCGTCCTCGCGGGCGAACTCCAGGCACTCCTCGAGCGTCAGCTGACGCGACGGCGTCATCGACTCGAAGTTGTCTGCCGTGGACTGACGCATGTTGGTCAGCTTCTTCTCCTTGGTGATGTTCACGTCCATGTCGTCTGCACGCGAGTTCTCACCGATGACCATGCCCTCGTAGACCTCTTCGGTCGGGTTCACGAAGAACGTCATGCGCTCCTGCAGGGCGATGATGGCGAACGGCGTGACCACACCGGAGCGGTCGGCCACGATGGAGCCGTTGCTGCGGGTGATGATCTGGCCGGCCCAGTCGTCGTATCCGTGCGCGATGGCGTTGGCGATGCCGGTGCCGCGCGTGGTGGTGAGGAACTCCGTGCGGAAGCCGATGAGGCCGCGCGACGGGACGATGAACTCCATGCGGACCCAGCCGGTGCCGTGGTTCGACATGTTCTCCATGCGGCCCTTGCGGGCGGCGAGGAGCTGCGTGATGGCGCCGAGGTACTCCTCCGGCGCGTCGATGGTCAGGTGCTCGAACGGCTCCTGCAGCTTGCCGTCGACGCGCTTGGTGACCACCTGGGGCTTGCCGACGGTGAGCTCGTAGCCTTCGCGACGCATCTGCTCGACCAGGATGGCGAGCGCGAGCTCTCCACGGCCCTGGACCTCCCACGCATCCGGGCGCCCGATGTCGAGCACGCGGAGCGAGACGTTGCCGACCAGTTCGCGGTCGAGGCGGTCCTTGACCATGCGAGCGGTCAGCTTGTGGCCCTTGACCTTGCCGACGAGCGGCGAGGTGTTGGTGCCGATGGTCATCGAGATGGCGGGCTCGTCGACGTGGATGGCCGGGAGGGCACGGATGTCCTCCGGGTCCGCCAGCGTGTCGCCGATCATGATGTCGGCGAAACCGGCGACGGCGACGATGTCGCCGGGGCCCGCGCTCTCGGCCGGGTAGCGGTCGAGTGCCTTGGTGATCATCAGCTCGGTCACGCGCACGTTGTGCACGTCGCCGTCGTGACGGACCCAGGCGACCGTCTGGCCCTTCTTCAGGGTGCCGTTGAAGATGCGCAGCAGCGCGAGACGACCGAGGAACGGCGAGGCGTCGAGGTTGGTGACGTGCGCCTGCAGCGGTGCGCTCGGGTCGTAGGTGGGGGCCGGGATGTGCTCGAGGATCGCCTCGAACAGCGGCTCCAGGTCGTCATTGTCGGGCAGCTCGCCGTTGGCGGGCTGGTTGCGGCTCGCGGCGCCTGCGCGGCCGGAGGCGTAGACGACGGGAACGTCGAGGATCGCATCCAGGTCGAGGTCGGGAACGTCGTCGGCGAGGTCGCTGGCGAGACCGAGCAGCAGGTCCTGGCTCTCGCTCACGACCTCCTCGATGCGGGCGTCGCCGCGGTCGGTCTTGTTGACAGCGAGGATGACGGGAAGCTTGGCCTCGAGCGCCTTGCGCAGCACGAAGCGGGTCTGCGGAAGCGGACCCTCCGACGCGTCGACGAGCAGGACGACGCCGTCGACCATCGACAGGCCGCGCTCGACCTCGCCACCGAAGTCGGCGTGGCCGGGGGTGTCGATCACGTTGATCGTGATGGGGCCGTTCGTGGCGTGCTTGCCCTTGTACGAGATCGCCGTGTTCTTGGCGAGGATCGTGATGCCCTTCTCGCGCTCGAGCTCGTTGGAGTCCATGGCACGCTCTTCGACGTGTTCGTGGTCGCCGAACGAATTCGTCTGCCGGAGCATGGCGTCGACCAGCGTGGTCTTGCCGTGGTCGACGTGGGCGACGATTGCGACATTGCGCAGATCATCGCGGTGGGCGACGGCGTTCTCGGACATGCGTGCAGACTCGACTCTCGTCAGAAGGATAAGTGGGGAACGGTCCATTCTATCAGGGGAATGGCGAAGGGCCCGACGCATCCCGCGCCGGGCCCTCCTCTGTGTGCTGGTGCGACGTGCGCGGGCTACAGCCCCTGCGCGACGGGCGGCTCCGCCTCCGGCAGGGTGACGGAGGGCACGACGCCCTCGTCGGAGCCGGCGGCCAGCAGTTCCAGCCGCAGCGTGCGGCGGGCGCGCTGCTGCTCGGGGTCCGGCAGCGGCACCGCGGCGAGGAGGCGCTGCGTGTACGCCTCCTTCGGGTAGCGGAGGATCTCGTTGCGGGTGCCGACCTCGACCAGGTTTCCGTGGTGCATCACCGCGATGCGGTCGGCGAGCACGTCGATGACGGCGAGGTCGTGGGTGATGAAGAGGCAGGCGAAGTTCATCTCGCGCTGCAGGTTCTGCATCAGGTCGAGCACGCGTGCCTGCACGGACACGTCGAGCGCGGAGGTCGGCTCGTCTGCGATGAGCACCTGGGGCTTCAGCGACAGCGCGCGGGCGATGCCGACGCGCTGCTTCTGACCGCCGGAGAGCTCGTGCGGGAAGCGGCTGCGGTACGCGCGCGGCAGCTCGACGCTGTCGAGCAGGCGGTCGACCTCCTTCGCCAGGTCCTGGCCCTTGAGGCCCTTCGCCAGGCGCAGCGGCTCACCGATCGAGTCGGCGATCTGCAGGCGCGGGTTCAGCGACGACGACGGGTCCTGGAACACGATGCCGACGTTGCGGTGCAGTTTGCGGATCTCGTCGCGGTTCGCGTCGCTGATGTCCTGTCCTGCCACCACGAGCTTCCCGGAGTGGATGGGCAGCAGGCCGATCGCCGCACGGCCGAGGGTGGTCTTGCCCGAGCCGGACTCCCCCACCAGTCCGACGACCTCTCCCTCGTGGATCTGCAGGCTGATGTCGCTCGCCGCGCGGAACGCGGGAACGCGTCCGTGCTTCGGGTACTCGATCGCCACGTTCTGGAAGTCGACGACCACCGCGCGCTTGTCCATCTCGGACTTGGCGTGCTCCTCGGCGGCGATGCGCTCGTTGGTGCGGATGCGCTCGGCGTACTCGGCGTCCGGGTTCTCCGTGCCAGCCGCGAGGGCTGCCGTGGTGTCGATCGCGTCGTCGTCGCGCTGACCGAGGTGCGGGACCGCATCCAGCAGCGCGATCGTGTACGGGTGCTGCGGGGCGGCGAACACGTCGGCGACGGTGCCGGACTCGACGATGTCGCCCTTGCGCATCACGACGATGTTGTCCGCCAGGTCGGCGACGACGCCCATGTCGTGCGTGATCAGCAGGATGGCGCTGTCGAGGCGGTCGCGCAGCGAACGCAGCAGCTCCAGGATCTCAGCCTGCACCGTGACGTCGAGGGCCGTGGTCGGCTCGTCCGCGATGAGCAGCTTCGGGTCGCAGGAGATCGACTGCGCGATCATGGCGCGCTGCCGCTGACCGCCGGAGAGCTGGTGCGGGTAGGAGTTGAACGCCTTCACCGGGTCGGGCAGCTCGACCATGTCGAGCAGCTCGAGGGCGCGCTCCTTCGCCTCGTGCGGCGACATCCCGAAGTGGATGCGCAGGGTCTCGACGATCTGGAAGCCCACCGTGTACACGGGGTTCAGCGCCGTCATCGGCTCCTGGAAGATCACGGACACCTGGCGTCCGCGCACGCGCCGCATCTGCTGCGGGGAGAGCCCGGTGAGCTCGCGGCCGTCGAGCTTGATGCTGCCGCGCACGCGCGAGTTCTGCGGCAGGAGGTCGAGGATCGCCATCGAGCTCGCGCTCTTGCCCGAGCCGGACTCGCCGACGATCGCCAGCACTTCGCCGGCCTTGATCGAGTAGTTGAGCTTCTTGGCCGCCGGCACCCAGACGTTGTCGACGCCGAAGTCCACCGAGAGGTCGGTGACCTGCAGAACGGGGGCGTCGGTCACGACGCCGGCCTGACCGTTGGTGTTGTCGGTCATGAGTTGATGTTCCTTTCGCGAGCGCCGGGGATCGCCCGGCGTCTCCGGTCGCCGTCCGCCGACGGAAGGAATGAGAGCATGGTCACATGCCTCACACCTCCGCCGACGAACGCGAGGTGTTCGTCTCCCGGTTCAACCGGGTCGTTGCCGCCCTGATCTGGGCGGCGTGCGCCGCGCTGAGCGTCGGACTGCTGGTGAGCATCCACGATCGGCGCCTGCTGTACATCGTTCCGTGCGTCTTCATCGCCCTGCTGGCGTGGGTCACGCTGTGGCGTCCGCTGTTCGTGGTCGATACCCGCGGCCTGACGGTGGTCAACGTGACCGGCACCGTCGAGATCCCGTGGGAGGCGCTCATCAACGTCGACACGAAGTACGCACTGACGCTCTACACGCCCGGCCACAAGTACGCCGTCTGGTCGCTTCCGGCTCCCGGGACGTCCAGGACCCTGCGGGCGACCCGCAGCGAGACCAAGGGACGCGTCGGACGGCCGAGCGTCGAAGACAGTGTGCGCCGCCCGGGCGACCTGCTGTCCACCCCGTCCGGCGCGGCCGCCGAGGTGGTGCGCCGCCGCTGGACGCAGCTGCGCGACAGCGGAGCGCTGGAGGCGGGAATCGCCGACCAGACGCCCGTGACGGTGCGCTGGCACCTGGTGAGCCTTGCGGCCCTGGTGCTCCTGCTCGCCGGCACGGTCGCCGCCCTGCTCCTCGCCTGACCCGAGGGACACGGCCCAGGAGGTCACGGCGGCGAGGGGCAGGGCGAGGACGGCGCTGGTCACAGCACGTCCTCCGCGATGGCGGCTCCGGTCTTCCTGCTTCCGCCGTCTCCCTCACCGGGCTCCGGCTCCTCCTCGCGCATCTTGCGCAGGTTGAACCGGCGGTGGCGGGGGTCGAACGCATCCCGCAGGCCGTCGCCGACGAAGTTGACGAGCAGCGCGAGCGTCACGATGAACGCACCGGGCCACCAGAACAGCCACGGTCGCGTCTGGAACGCCGACTGGTTCGAGCTGATCAGGAGGCCGAGCGACGCGTCCGGCGGACGGATGCCGTAGCCGAGGTAGGACAAGGCGGTCTCGAGGAGGATGGCCGCGGCCATGATCAGCGTCGAGGACACGATGACGACGCCGATGGCGTTCGGCAGGATGTGCTTGAAGATGATGCGCATGTCCGAGGCGCCTGCGACGCGCGCAGCCTCCACGAACTCGCGCTCGCGCAGCGAGAGGAACTCGCCGCGCACCAGACGCGCGATGCCCATCCAGGAGAAGAACCCGAGCATCAGGGCCAGGGTCGGGGCGCCGAGGCCGCCGGTCCAGTGACCGACGACGGAGCCGACGACGAGGGCCGGGATGACGATGAACACGTCGGTGATGCGCATCAGGATGGCATCGACCACGCCGCGGAAGTAGCCGGCGATGGCTCCGACGACGACGCCGACGATGCTGGCGATCGCGCCGATGATGACCATCACCAGCACCGAGTTCTGGATGCCGCGCATCACGAGGGCGAAGTAGTCCTTGCCGATGCGGTCCTGGCCGAACGGGTGCTCCGCGGTGGGGACGCCCTGCTTGACCTGGTCGTTCAGCTCCTTGAAGTCGTACTTCCACCAGCCGTGGATCGGGCCGATGCCGATCGCGGAGATCGAGAACAGCAGGATCAGGATGAACAGGATCGCGCTGACGATGGCGATCTTGTTGGACAGGAACCGCTTCCAGATGAGTCTGCCCTGGCTGACCGGGGGTGCGGTCGGGGCCTGCAGCTCATCGGCGATCATGGGTTCGGTGCTGGACATTATCGGACCCTCACTCTCGGGTCGAGTGCGGCATACGCGAGGTCCGCGAGGAAGTTGAACAGAATGGCCATCGCGGCGATCACCACGAAGTACGCCATCACGGGGTTGAGGTCACCACGCTGGAGGCCCAGGTTGAACAGCGAACCCATGCCGGGGATGGCGAAGACGTGCTCCGTGATGATGGCGCCACCGAGGAGGGCGCCCACGTCGAACGCGATCAGGGTGGTGATCGGGATGAGCATGTTGCGGAAGGCGTGACGGACGACGACGGTGCGCTCCGGCAGACCCTTCGCCCGCGCGGTGCGGATGAAGTCCTGGTTGAGGACTTCGAGCATCCCGGCCCGGGAGTACCTGGTGTACGAGGCGAACGAGATGAGCAGCAGCGCGACGGTCGGCAGCGCCAGGTGGGTGAACGTGTCGAGTCCCGTCACCCAGATGTCGCCGTCGAGTCCCGGCGTCGACGAGCCGACGGTCGCGATCGGGCGGCCGTTGGTGTCCTGGAAGTACTGCGGCCACGCCTGCATGAAGCGGTCGAGCAGCACCAGGGCGCCGGAGACGATCGTGACGATGACGCCGACACGCATGTTCTGACCGCGGTCGTACCCGCCGACGAAGTAGCCGATGGCGAGGCTCACCAGGATGGCGACGACGATCAGGATGATGATGGTCGCGACCGACGAGATGTCGAATAGCGGCTGCAGCGCGAAGTAGCAGACGATCGTGATCGCGCCGGTGATCCCCGCGGTGAGCAGCGCCCTGCGGTTCTGCAGTCCGGAGACCAGCGCGGTCGTTCCCAGCACGACGGCAGCGGTCAGGATGATCATGACCACCGGGCCGAGGCCGGGGGCCAGGAACCAGTTCGTCGCGGACATGAGCAGCAGGACACCGGCAGTCGCGACGCCGGAGATGAGGAACGTGGTGGCACGCCGCCTCATGTCACCGCCAATCAGCGACTGCCAGATCAGACCGGCGACCACCCCGATCAACGCGGCGACCCACCATTGGATCGTCGGATGCGCGAGGAAGTTGTTGAAGCCGATCGCGACGAACTCCTTGAGGAGCACGGCCACGAGGAACGCCGGGAGCGAGTACAGGAAGAAGCTGAGGAACGTGACGACATTGTCGAGTCCGCTGTACTGGCGGAGGGCGGTGACGATACCGATGGTGACACCGAGCAGGATCGCGAGGATCAGTGCGACGGTGACCAGCTGGACCGTCGCCCCGAGGGCCTGCGGCAGGATGTCGACGACCTTCGCGTTCGAGATCGTGGAGCCCAGGTCACAGGAGTTGGCGAACGGGATGAGGCACTTGGCCGCACCTCCCAGCCAGAGCACCCAGCGCAACGGCGGGGGCACATCCAGTTGCAGGAGCTGGATCCTGGCGTTGATCAACTGGGTCTTGTTGGGGGAATTGCTGCTCCGCAGGTCTGCAAGCGGGTCGGCGCTATACGCGACCAGCATGTACATCAGGAACGATGCGGCGATGATGATGAGCACCGAGACGAGGAGGCGTCTCAGGATGAAACTCGCCATAGGTTGAAAACCTCACTGACAGTGCGCGCCAACTCGGGGGTGGCGGGCACTCGGCCCGCGTCGACGCGTTTCGGAATGGATGAACGGGTCTCGTCCACCGACTACATGATACGGGGCGTCGACGAAACCGCCGACGCCCCGCGGCAGGAGAGTGCCCGGGGTTCACCCGGGCACTCTCACTGTTGGAGCTGTTACTTCGCGGTGGACGACTTGACCGACCACTCCCAGAAGTTCCAGAACGGACCAGACTGTCCGCCGTTGAACTTGACGCCGTCCACACGGGACGTCGCGCCGAAGACACCGGGCAGCTGGAAGAGCGGCAGGCCGTAGCCGTCAGCGAACGTCTTGGCGTCGATCTGCTGCTCGATCTTGGTGAGCTCGTCCTTGTCGAGCGTGATCTGCGACTTCACCGCGAGGTCGTTCGCCGCCGAGTAACGGTTGTAGTTACCGCCACCGTTGGTGGTGAACAGCTGCGGGAGCTGCGTGGTGCCTGCACCAGGGCTGATCCAGCCGAAGAGCGAGGCGTCGTAGTCGCCACCCGGGAGGAGCTTGCTCCAGTCGGGCGAACCGGCGTCGACAACCTTGAAGCCAGCCTTGGAGGCCGAGGCCGAGATGGCCTGGAACTCGTCGACGCGGTTCGGGTTGTTCGTGTTGTAGAGGATCCGGACGGTCGGGGTGGCACCGGCGAGGAGCGCCTTGGCGCCGTCGATGTCGACCTTGTCGAACTTGTCAGAACCGTTCATCTTCACGGTGTCCGCGTACTGTTCCTGGTTGGGCAGGAAGATCTGCGAGTTGAGGACCTTCGCCTTCGAGTCGACCGGGGTGACGATCGAGTCGAGGATCTGCTGACGCGGGATGGTCTTCAGGAACGCTTCGCGCACCTTGGCGTCCGCGAACGTCGGCGAGCCGAAGTTCAGGTCGAGGTGGTCGTACGAGGCCTGGGCACCGGTGAGGACCTTGGCGCTGGTGTTCTTCAGCGCGGTGATCGTGTCGGCGGAGGCCTGCGGGTTGATGATGTCGACCTCACCGTTCTGGAGAGCGGTGACCTGGGCGTTCGCGTCGGGGATGATGCGGAAGACGACCTTGTCCACGTTCGGCTTGAGGCCGCCCGCGTAGTACTTGTTCTTCGTCATCGTCAGCGACTGTCCGGGGGTCCAGCTGGACACCACGAACGGGCCGGAGGAGACCAGGAGGTCCTTGTCGGTCGGGAACGCGGTCACGTCGTAGCCGGTGTTGACGAAGTCAGCAGCCTTCTTGAGCGTGGCGTCCGGAGCGGCGGGGTTGTCCTTGTCGCCCTTGGGCAGACCCTTGAGCAGCTTCGTCAGGTCGGCGGCCGAGGAGAGGCCGGCCTTCTTGGCGACGATGTGCGCGGGCTGCGCGATCGGGTTGACGAGCTCCCAGTCCACGTAGGGGGTGCCGTACTTCAGGGTGATCGACGTGTTGTTGTCGCCGACGGTCGGGAAGCCGGTGGTGTCGAGACCGGCGGTCGAGCCGGCGATCGAGAAGTACTGCGTTCCCTTGGTGACGGCGCCCTGGTCGTCGGTGGTCGCCGAGTCGTAGTATCCGGAGGCGATCGCCCAAGCGAGGACCATGTCGTCAGCGGTGACGGGCTGGCCATCCGACCACTTGTCGTCCTTGTTCAGCGTGTACTTGACCGTCAGCGGGTCGTCCGAGGTCTTCTCGAACTTGCCGAACTTGTCGTCGTGGACGATCTTGTAGTTGTTGTCGATGTACTGGAACCCGGTTCCGTACGAGCCGTTGAGGTAGCCGACCTGGCCGTTGGTGTCCAGGTTGCCCTGCGGGGTCTGCGAGTTGAACGACGTGAAGTCGTTCACGACGGCGACCGTCACGGTGCCGCCCTTCGCCGCGCTGGACCCGCCGGTGCTGCCGGTCGTGGTGCAGGCAGACAGTGCGAGCGCTGCGACGCCGGCAATGGCGACCGCGCTGACCGCGTACCTGACCTTTCTTCCCTTGATGTGCAATGTTCCTCCTGTGCGAAGTGTGCGACGGCCGCGGACATGCGAGTGCGTCCGGACCGCGCTGGATAAGAATGACCCTAGGTATCGCACGGTTTGAATGCAAAACGGGGCGGCAAAACGTTACACAGTGGTAACTCGGTTGGCGGAAAATTGCACGATGCACACAAAAACGGCTGAATTCGCGTGTGTCGCGCAATGAATCGAGCGCATCCACCCGTTTGGAGTGGACAAACCGCATCCAGAGGTGGATGCGCGAGACCTGGCAAGATGCCTCTATGAGCCGTGAAACACCCTGGTCCGCCGAGATTCCGCTCGAACGCGCGCAGCGCCCGCGGCTCTGGTGGGAGATCGCGATCGTCCTCGGCCTCTCGCTGGGAGCGTCGGCGGTCTACTCGATCGTCGAGATCATCGCCCGGACGACGGACACGACACCGCTGGCCGACCAGACGGCGCAGGTGAACCCGTCGCAGAGCACCAGGGAGTGGCTGGACTTCACCTATCAGTTCCTCGGCAACCTGTTCCCGCTGTTCGCCGTCGCGCTGGTGATCTTCCTGCTCTGGCAGCGCGAGCGCAGCGGATTCCGGCGGATCGGCTTCGACCTCACGCGCCCGCTGCCCGACCTGGGCGGCGGGATGCTGCTGTTCCTCGCGATCGGCGTGCCCGGCATCCTGTTCTACGCGCTCGGGCGGCTGGTGGGGATGACCGTGCAGGTGCAGGCGTCCCCGCTCGACACGCACTGGTGGACCATCCCGATCCTGGTGTTCGCCGCACTGCGCGCGGGGCTGCAGGAGGAGGTCATCATCGTCGGCTACCTCTTCACCCGGCTGCGCCAGCTCAGCTGGGGGAAGTGGACCATCATCGTCTCCGCCGCCCTGCTGCGCGGCAGCTACCACCTCTATCAGGGGTTCGGCCCGTTCGTGGGCAACGCGATCATGGGCGTCGTGTTCGGATGGTGCTACACCCGCTGGGGCCGCGTGATGCCGCTGGTGGTCGCCCACGTCGTCATCGACATCGTCTCGTTCGTCGGCTACCCGCTCGCCGTCGCCCTCTGGCCGCACGTCTTCGCTTAAAGCGACAATCGAGCCCGAACGTGTTCGGGCTCGATTGTCGGTCGTCAGGCGAAGGCCTCGGGAGGCGGGCAGGCGCAGAAGAGGTTGCGGTCTCCGTATGCCTGGTCGATGCGGCGGACGGGCGGCCAGTACTTGGCGCGCACGATGCCGGGGACGGGGTAGACGGCCTGCTCGCGCGTGTACGGGTGGGTCCACTCGCCGGAGATGACGGACTCCGCGGTGTGCGGGGCGCCGCGCAGCGGGTTGTCGTCGACCGGCCAGTCCCCCGCCGCCACGGCGTCGGCCTCGGCGCGGATCGCGATCATCGCGGTCACGAAACGGTCGAGCTCCGCGAGGTCTTCGCTCTCCGTCGGCTCGATCATCAGGGTGCCGGCGACAGGGAAGCTCATCGTCGGGGCGTGGAAGCCGAAGTCGATCAGGCGCTTCGCCACGTCGTCGACCGTCACGCCGGTCTGCTCGGTGAGCGGCCGCAGGTCCAGGATGCACTCGTGCGCCACCAGCCCGTTGTCGCCCGCGTAGAGCACCGGGAAGGCGTCGCGCAGCTTGACGGCGACGTAGTTGGCGGCGAGGACGGCCGCACCTGTCGCATCCCGGAGCCCGGCGGCGCCCATCATCCGCACGTATGCCCAGCTGATCGGCAGGATGCTCGGCGATCCGTACGGCGCGCTCGACACCGGGCCGCCCGCGTGCTCGACGCGGTCTCCCCCGGCACCACTCGACGTCGACAGAGCGTGCGTCGCATCCTGAGCCAGCGGGTGGCCGGGCAGGAACGGCGCGAGGTGCGCCTTCGCCGCGACGGGGCCGACCCCGGGGCCGCCACCGCCGTGCGGGATGCAGAACGTCTTGTGCAGGTTGAGGTGGCTGACGTCTCCGCCGAAGTCGCCGAACCTGGCGTAGCCGAGCAGCGCGTTGAGGTTCGCGCCGTCGACGTAGACCTGGCCGCCGGCGTCGTGCACGGCCTGCGTGATCGCGAGGACCTCGTGCTCGTACACGCCGTGGGTGGACGGGTAGGTGATCATGAGCGCCGCGAGCGTGTCCGCGTGCTCGGCGATCTTGGCGCGCAGGTCGTCGAGGTCGACGTTGCCCAGCTCGTCGCAGGCCACGACCACGACCGACATCCCGGCGAGCACAGCGGACGCCGCGTTGGTGCCGTGGGCGCTCTGCGGGATCAGGCAGACCGTGCGGGCGAGGTCGCCGCGCGAGCGGTGGTAACCGCGGATCGCGAGGAGCCCGGCCAGCTCGCCCTGGCTGCCGGCGTTCGGCTGCAGCGAGACGGAGTCGTATCCGGTGACGTCGGCCAGCCAGGTCTCCAGCTGGTCGATCAGCGCGAGGGAGCCGCGCACGTCGTCCGCGGGGGCGTACGGGTGCAGCCCGGCGAACTCCGGCCAGGTCACCGCCTCCATCTCGGTCGCCGCGTTGAGCTTCATCGTGCAGGAGCCGAGCGGGATCATGCCGCGGTCGAGCGCGTAGTCCTTGTCGGCCAGGTACTTGAGGTACCGCATCATGGCGGTCTCGGAGTGGTGGGTGTTGAAGACCGGGTGGGTCAGGTATGCGCTCGACCGGATGAGCGAGGGCTCGAACGACGGGGTGCCGCCAACCATCCGGATGTCCGCGCCGCCGGTGCGCTCCCCCGCGCCGAGGACGGCGAGCAGGTCGGCGTAGAGCGACGAGCCCTCGGCGATGTCCGTCGCCGTCTCCTCGTCGAAGCTGATCGACACCGTGGACGCGTCCGCGGCGTGCAGCAGGATGCCGCGCTCGTGGGCGGCGGCGACCGTGGCCGCCGCGTCGGCGACGCGCACCTGGATGGTGTCGAAGAACGAGTCGGAGATCACGTCGACGCCGCGCTCGCGGAGCACACCGGCGACCGTCGCGGCCGTCAGGTGAACGCGCCGGCCGATCGCCTTCAGCCCACGCGGGCCGTGGTAGACCGCGTACATCGCGGCCATGACCGCCAGCAGCACCTGTGCCGTGCAGATGTTCGAGGTGGCCTTCTCGCGCCGGATGTGCTGCTCGCGCGTCTGCAGGGTGAGCCGGTACGCGGGCTTGCCCACCGCATCCTGGGACACCCCGACGAGGCGGCCGGGCAGCTGGCGCTCCAGACCGGACCGCACGGCCATGTAGCCGGCGTGCGGGCCGCCGAAGCCCATCGGGACGCCGAAGCGCTGGCTGGTGCCCACGGCGACGTCCGCGCCCAGCTCGCCCGGCGAGCGCAGCTGGGTGAGGGCGAGCAGGTCGGCGGCGGCGACGATGATCGCGCCGCCCGCCTTCGCGGCGGCGAACACGGCGGACGGGTCCCAGACCCGGCCGGACGCCCCCGGATACTGCACGAACAGCCCGAATGCGTCGGAGAGCCTGGCGTCGTCCGCCGGGGTGGACGCGAGGTCGAGCACGACGAGCTCGATGCCGACCGCGTCCGCCCGGTTGCGCAGCAGCGCGAGCGTCTGCGGGAAGGTGTCGGCGTCCACGACGAACGTCGACGACTTCGCCTTGGATGCGCGGCGGGCCAGCAGCATCCCTTCGACGACGGCGGTGCCCTCGTCCAGCATGGACGCGTTGGCGGTGTCGAGCCCGGTGAGGTCGGAGACCATCGTCTGGAAGTTGATCAGGGCTTCCAGACGGCCCTGCGAGATCTCCGGCTGGTACGGCGTGTACGCCGTGTACCAGCTCGGGTTCTCCAGCACGTTGCGCTTGATCACGGCCGGGGTGATCGTGCCGTAGTACCCGAGGCCGATCAGCGACGTGTTGACCGTGTTCTGCGCGGCCAGGCCACGCAGTTCGCGGAGGGCGGCGCGCTCGCTGGCCGCTGCGGGCAGCACCGACTCGTATCCGGGGTCGACCCTGATCGTGTCCGGCACGGCGGCGGTGACCAGGTCGGCGACCGTCTCGTAGCCGATGGAGGACAGCATGGTGCGCTGCGCGTCGTCGCCGGTGCCGATGTGACGCGTCTGGAAGAGTTCAGTCATCGAAGTGGGGGTGCCTCACTCGCCCGTGAGGGCGGCGTATTCGTCGTAGCTCAGGAGGGTGGGAAGGGTGGTGAAGGCGACCTTGACGAGCCAGCCGTCGCCGAACGGGTCGCTGTTGACGAGCTCGGGCGCATCCACGACCGCGTCGTTGATCTCGGTGACGGTGCCGTCGACCGGCGCGAACAGCTCGCCCACCGACTTGGTCGACTCGATCTCGCCGACGACCTTGCCCTCCGCCACCTCGCTGCCGACGGCAGGGAGCTCGACGAAGACCACGTCGCCCAGCTTCTCCGCCGCGTACGCGGTGATGCCGACCGTCGCGGTGTCGCCGTCGACGAGGAGCCACTCGTGCTCGGCGGTGTATTTGAGGTCCTGTTCTGCGGCCATGACTAGTGCTTCTTTCTGCTGTAGAAGGGGAGGGCGGTGACGGTGTACCCGAGACGGTTGCCGCGGATGTCGACGTGCAGTTCTGTTCCCGGCCGTGCGAAGCGCGGGGCGACGTACGCCATCGCAATGGGCACGCCGATGGTCGGAGAGAGGGCGCCGGAGGTGACGACGCCGATGGCCTCGTCGCCGCCGTCCACCGCGCTGGTGGCGTAGACGGGGTATCCGGCGCGGGCGGCCCGCTTCCCCTCCCCCATCAGGCCGACGAGCACCGGAGCCTCGGCGTCCGGGCCGTCCTCGCTGGCGGCGCGTCCGACGAAGTCGGTGTCCTTCGCCAGGTTGACCACGCGCCCGAGCCCGGCCTGTGCGGGGTAGATGTCGAGGCCGAGCTCGTGGCCGTAGAGCGGCATGCCTGCTTCGAGGCGCAGGGTGTCACGGCTGGCCAGCCCGGCGGGCACGAGCCCCTGCTCCGCACCGGCCTCGAGCAGCGCATCCCACAGCTGCGGGGCGTTGTCCGGCGCGAGGTACAGCTCGAAGCCGTCCTCCCCGGTGTATCCGGTGCGTGCGACGAGCACGGGATGCGTCTCGTACAGCGCGGGGAGCGACCAGTAGTACTTGAGCGCGCCGACGCGGGCGGCGAAGTCGTCTCCGTCGTGCGCCCCACCTTCGACGGCGAAGCCGGGAGTGGCGGTGAGGATGGACAGCGCCGCCGGTCCCTGCACGGCGATGAGGGCGATGTCGTCGCTCTCGTCGAACACCTCGGCGTCGAACGGTGCCGTGCGGCTGCGCAGCTCCTCGGCGACCTGGTGCCGGTTGGAGGCGTTGGCGACCACCATGTAGCGGTCTTCGCCGGTGCGGTAGACGACGAGGTCGTCGACGATCCCGCCCGAGCGGGACAGCAGCAGGCTGTACTTGGCCTGGTCGATCGCGACGGCGGACAGCTTGCCGGCGAGCGCATAGTCGAGCGCGGCCCCCGCCTCCGGTCCGATGACCACGATCTCGGCCATGTGGGACAGGTCGAAGAGACCGGCAGCCTGCCGGACGGCGTGGTGCTCGGCGAGGTCGCTGGAGTACCGGACGGGCATCTGCCAGCCGGCGAAGTCCGTGAAGGATGCTCCTGCCGCCTGGTGGGCGTCGTGCAGCGGGGAGAGGCGGTCTGTGTCGTGCGAGGTCATGAGTTCTCCGATTCGCCGGCCGTCGCCGGGAGTTGGGCACGGACCGCAGCGCGATCCGTGTGAGAACTCCCCCTCTGTCATCCGGCCTGAGAGTTTCACCGCGCTGACGCGCGGCTTTCACCGTGGGCGAGGGCGCGGTTGTGGCGTCGCCCTGCTTTTCAGAGTGGCCAGTCCGATGCGGTACGCGTACCTGAGAGATTGTCGGGGAGGATTGCTCCTTCGGTGCCGATTCCGCGCCATAGCGCTTCCGGCTCTCCCGCATCGACCTCGATGGCCCAGTGTTCTGTTGTGTGGTGCTGCTGCCGCTCAGCATAACCGACCACACCCGATTGTGGTTCTGGTCACCATGACACTAAGATGATCGCAACCACTTAGTGTCACAGTGACCTTTAGGTGCGTCGCAGCGGAGGGAGGACGGGATGGCCGACAGCCACCAGCGCGTGAGCGCCATGCTCGCCGTCTCCACCGTGATCTTCTCGCTCCGCAACGACGAGGAGACGGGCGACATCGCGAGCGTGTGGCTTCCGCTCGTGCGCCGCGTCCGCCAGCCGTTCGAGGGGTGCTGGGCGCTGCCGGGCGGTCCCCTGCACGGCGATGAGGACCTCGCGTTCGCCGCCGCGCGCACCCTCAACGACACGACGGGGCTGACCCCGCGCTACCTGGAGCAGCTGTACGCGTTCGGGGACGCATCGCGGTCGACGGGGGCGGAGCGCGTCGTGTCGATCGTGTACTGGGCGCTGGTGCGCAGCGAGGAGGCCGCACGAGCGAGCGTCGGGGAGAACGTGCGCTGGTTCCCCGCCGACGACCTGCCGAGCCTCGCCTTCGACCACAAGCTCATCGTCGAGTACGCCCTCTGGCGCCTGCGCACCAAGATGGAGTACTCCCGCATCGCGCACGCCTTCCTCGGCGAGACGTTCACGCTCGCCCAGTTGCGCGAGGTGCACGAGGCGGTGCTGGGGCGCCCGCTCGACCCCGCCAACTTCCGCCGGACCATCGAGGGCTCCGGCGCCGTGGTCGCCACCGACCAGTACCTCACCGGCACCCGGCACCGGCCGCCGCGCCTCTACCGGTACAACGACTCCATCGACCTCGCCGACGCCGGACCACTCCCCCGCCAGCAGCATCCCTTCGCCGCACAACCAGCAGCAGTACCGTTCGAGAGTAGAGAAGAATGAGCACCATCGCCTCGGTCGACACCACAATCCAGCTCATCGCCACCGGCGAGCTGAACGGCGAGACCTGCACCCCCGACCTCGTCGACGCCCCCTGGACGTTCGACTCCCTCGCGCCGTCGTACGGTCCAGGCGCGTCGATGGCCGACCCCATCCCGGTGGATGCGCCGCGCCAGGGCGAGCTGCCCGAGGAGTACCGCACGGCCTCCAAGGAGGAACTGCACGACCGCATCCTCGCCGCGAAGGCGACACTCGGCGACAGGGTCGTGACGCTCGGCCACTTCTACCAGCGCGACGAGGTCGTGCAGTACGCCGATTTCGTTGGCGACTCCTTCCAGCTGGCCAACGCCGCGAAGGCCAAGCCGGAGGCGGAGGCGATCGTCTTCTGCGGCGTGCACTTCATGGCGGAGACCGCCGACATCATCTCGCGGCCGGAGCAGGCGGTCATCCTGCCCAACCTCGCTGCCGGATGCTCGATGGCGGACATGGCGGACATCGACTCCGTGACCGAGTGCTGGGAGCAGCTCGAAGAGCTGTACGGCACCGAACCGGATGCGGACGGCCGCGTGCCGGTCATCCCGGTCACGTACATGAACTCGTCCGCCGCCCTCAAGGGCTTCTGCGGCGAGCACGGCGGCATCGTCTGCACTTCCTCCAACGCGGAGACCGTGCTGACCTGGGCGTTCGAGCGCGGGCAGCGCGTGCTGTTCTTCCCCGACCAGCACCTCGGCCGCAACACCGCCAAGGCGATGGGCGTCCCCGTCGAGCAGATGCCGCTCTGGAACCCGCGCAAGCCGCTCGGCGGCACCGACGTCGACACGCTGCAGGATGCGCGTGTCATCCTCTGGCACGGCTTCTGCTCCGTGCACAAGCGCTTCACCGTCGGCCAGATCGAGCACGCGAGGGCCGAGTTCCCCGGCGTGCGCGTGATCGTGCACCCGGAATGCCCGATGGAGGTCGTCGACGCCGCGGACGAGTACGGCTCGACCGACTACATCGTCAAGGCCATCGCGGCGGCCCCGGCGGGGTCGACGTTCGCCATCGGCACCGAGATCAACCTGGTGCAGCGCCTGGCCGCGCAGTTCCCGCAGCACACCATCTTCTGCCTCGACTCGATCGTGTGCCCCTGCTCGACCATGTACCGCATCCACCCCGGCTACCTGGCCTGGGTGCTGGAAGGCCTGGTGCGCGGCGAGGTGCTGAACCGCATCCAGGTGTCGCCGGATGTGGCGGAGCCGGCCAGGGTCGCGCTCGAGCGCATGCTCGCCGCGCGGCCGGACACCACGATGGCGGCCTGACATGACCAGGGTCGTGGTGGTCGGCAGCGGCATCGCCGGGCTGGTCGCCGCCGTCGAGGCGAGCAGGACCAACAGTGTCACGCTCGTCACGAAGGCCGAGCTCGCCGAGAGCAACACCGCGTACGCGCAGGGCGGGATCGCCGCAGCGTACTTCGCCGACGACAGCGTCGAGTCGCACGTCGCCGACACGCTGCGCGCCGGGGCAGGACTGAACGTGCGGGATGCGGTGGTCGCGCTCTGCGCGGAGGGTCCGGACCGCATCCGCGACCTGATCGCGTTCGGCGTCGCCTTCGACCGCTCGGGCGGCGACCTCGCCCGCGGTCTCGAAGCCGCGCACTCGAACGCGCGCGTCCTGCACGCGGGCGGCGACGCGACCGGCGCGGAGATCGAGCGGGCGCTCGTGCGCGCCGTGCGGGCGTCCGGAACGCGGATCGTGGAGCAGGCATTCCTCTGCGACCTGATCGTGCAGGACGGCGCCGTGACCGGCGTCGAACTGCTGCTCGCCGACGGCACCATCGAGGTGCTCGACGCCGACGCCGTCGTGCTGGCCAGCGGAGGGGCAGGACAGCTCTACGCGCACACCACCAACCCGGCGGTCACCACCGGAGACGGCGTTGCCGCCGCGTGGCGCGCGGGTGCCGCCGTCGCCGACCTGGAGTTCTACCAGTTCCACCCGACAGCGCTCGCGATCCCCGGCTCGTTCCTGGTGTCGGAGGCCGTGCGCGGCGAGGGCGCGGTGCTGCGGAACGCGCGCGGCGAGCGGTTCATGCTCGACGTGCATCCGGATGCGGAACTCGCGCCGCGCGACGTGGTTGCCCGGGGCATCGCTGTCGAGATGGCCGCGCAGGGCGGGCGTCCCGTCGTCCTCGACGCGACGGCGCTCGGCGCCGACTTCCTGGCGAAGCGCTTCCCGACCATCGACGCCGCCTGCCGAGCGGCCGGCCTGGACTGGTCGCGCGAGCCCGTGCCCGTCACGCCCGCGGCCCACTACTGGATGGGCGGGGTCGCCACGGACACGAGCGGGCGCAGCACACTGCCCGGGCTGTACGCGGTCGGCGAGGTGGCCTGCACGGGAGCGCACGGCGCCAACCGGCTGGCGTCGAACTCGCTGCTGGAAGGGCTGGTGTTCGCGCACCGGGCCGTCGCCGCGATCGACCGCGGCGATGCGTGGCCGGAGGCGCCGGCGTGGCTGGACGGGGCACTCGCATCCACGGCCGGAGAGCGGGCCGAACGACCGGATGCCGTGCCGGTGGACCGCGCGCGGCTGCAGGCGCTTCTCTGGGATACCGCGGGCGTGCACCGCGACAGGGAGCGACTGGATGCGGCGCTCGGCGTGCTCGCCGGGTGGCGCGCATCCGGGACGCACCGCACGCGGGCCGAGCGCGAGGACGCCAACCTGCTCGACCTGGCCAGGCTCGTCGTCTCGTCGGCGCTCGGCCGGGAGGAGTCGCGCGGCGCGCACTTCCGCTCCGACTTCCCCGCGCCGTCGGCGGACGCGCGGCACACCGTGCGCACCGAGCACGCCGCGCACACCGCCCACTCCGCTTTCGCCACTGCCCTGATCGACACCGAGGTGACCGTTCCATGCTGACCGACCAGACCATCCAGACCGTCGTGCGGGCCGCCCTCGTCGAGGACGCGCCGTGGGGCGATCTCACCTCGGCTCTGCTCATTCCCGAGACGGCATATGCCACGGCCCGGCTGGCCGCTCGTGAGGCTGGGACGTTCTCCGGCGGCGCCGTGTTCACTGCCGCGATGACGATCACCGACCCGCGCATCGCGGTGGAGCTCGCGGTTGCGGACGGCGACGCCTTCCAGGCCGGGGACACGCTCGCCACGGTGTCCGGGCCTGCACGATCCGTGCTGCAGGCGGAGCGGGTCGCCCTCAACTTCGTGCAGAGGATGAGCGGGATCGCGACCCTCACGGCGTCCTACGTCGCCGAGGTCGCGCACACCGGCGCCCGCATCGTCGACACCAGGAAGACCACGCCGGGACTGCGCGCCTTCGAGCGTCACGCCGTGCGCAGCGGCGGCGGCCACAACCACCGGTTCTCCCTGTCCGACGCGGTAATGGCGAAGGACAACCACCTCGCCGTGCTCACCGAGCAGTCCGGGCTGTCGGTGACGGAGGCGCTGCTGGCCGTGCGCGCGCAGCTCTCGCACACCACCCACCTCGAGGTCGAGGTGGACCGCATCGACCAGATCGAGCCTGTGCTCGCCGCGGGCGTCGACACGATCATGCTCGACAACTTCACCGTGGAACAGCTGCGCGAAGGGGTCGCACTGGTCGCCGGTCGGGCCATCGTGGATGCGAGCGGCAACGTGAACCTCTCCACCGTGCGCAGCGTCGCGGAGACCGGCGTGGACGTCATCTCGGTCGGCGCGCTGACGCACAGCGTGCGCGCGCTCGATCTCGGGCTCGACGTCGTGCTGGATGCGGAGCCGGACGCGACATGATCTACCTCGACGCGGCGGCCACCTCGGCGGTGCGTCGCGAGGTCCTCGAAGCGATGTGGCCGTATCTCACCGGCGACTTCGGCAACCCGTCGAGCCACCACGGCGTCGGAGAGTCAGCGGCGCGCGCCCTCGCCGATGCGCGGGCGACGGTGGCCGCGTGGCTCGGCTGCCGCGCTTCGGAGGTCGTCTTCACCTCGGGCGGCACGGAGGCGGACAACCTCGCGATCAAAGGCATCGCGCTCGCCGCCCCGCGCGGGCGGCACATCGTGACCACCGCCATCGAGCACGAGGCCGTCCTCGCCTCCGTGGACTACCTGGTGAGGCAGCACGGCTTCAGCGTCGACTACGCGCCCGTCGGCCGCGACGGGCTGATCGACGTCGACGCGTTCGCCGCGCTGCTCCGCCCGGACACCACCCTCGCCAGCGTGATGCTCGCCAACAACGAGGTCGGCACCGTCCAGCCGATCGCCCGGCTGACCGCGCTGACGCGCGAGCTGCGCATCCCGTTCCACACCGACGCCGTGCAGGCGGCGGGCTGGCTGCCGCTCGACGTGACGACGCTCGGCGTGGATGCGCTCAGCGTCTCCGGCCACAAGCTCGGCGCCCCGAAAGGGATCGGCGCGCTGTTCGTGCGCGGACGCATCCCGATCGAACCCGTGCTGCACGGAGGAGGGCAGGAGCGCGGCAAGCGCTCCGGCACCGAGAACGTCGCCGGTGCGGTCGGGCTGGCGACGGCGGTGCGGCTCGCGGCGGCGAACCGCGAGGCGCAGGCCGCTGCCGCCGCCCGCGCACGGGATGCGTTCGTGGCCGCCGTGCTGGCCGAGCTCCCGGATGCGCGGCTCACCGGGCATCCATCGGCGCGGCTGCCCGGCACGGCGTCGTTCGTCTTCCCCGGCAGCAACGGCGAGACGATCCTGCTCGAACTGGAACGGCGCGGTGTCGTCTCGTCGAGCGGATCGGCGTGCGCCGCGGGCAGCGAGGATGCGTCGCACGTACTGCTGGCGCTCGGCTACGAGGAGGACGTCGCCCGCACGGCCGTGCGGTTCTCCTGGGGTCCGGAGGTCGACGTCGACCAGCTCGCCGGGGTGGCCGCGGCCGTCGGGGACGCCGTCAGAGAGGTCGCGGCGCTCGGCCGCTGATCCGCCGATGCGAACGCATCGATTACGCGCAGAGTGAACGCCGGAAACGTTAACACGGCCGACACCCCGCATGTCGGTGGCCGTCGCTACGCTCGAACCCGTGACTGAGAACACCCCGCCCGCGCCCGAGGCGCTCGCCGACCCCGCCTTCGACGACCTCGCGGTCGCCGGATCCGCCGCCGACGTCTCGACGGGAGGAACGGCCGGTGCCGGCGTCGCTGCGGCGCCCGATCACACCAAGCGCAACAATCGGGTGATCTGGCTGCTGCTCTCCGCCACGTTCGTCGTCATCCTCAACGAGACGATCATGTCGGTCGCCATCCCGAAGCTGATGGACGACCTGCGGATCGACGCGCTCGCGGCCCAGTGGCTGTCCACGGCGTTCATGCTGACGATGGCCGTCGTCATCCCGATCACCGGCTTCCTGCTGCAGCGGTTCAGCACGCGCAGCATCTTCATCGCCGCGATGAGCCTGTTCTCGCTGGGAACGCTGTCGGCCGCCCTGGCGCCCGGCTTCGGGCTGCTCGTCGTCGCGCGCGTCATCCAGGCGTCCGGCACGGCCATCATGATCCCGCTGCTGATGACCACCCTGATGACGCTCGTGCCGCCGAACAAGCGCGGCCGCACGATGGGCAACGTCTCGATCGTGATCTCCGTCGCGCCCGCCATCGGCCCGACCATCTCCGGCTTCATCCTCAACTACCTCGACTGGCGCTGGATCTTCCTGATCGTGCTGCCGATCGCCGTGGTCATGCTGCTCATCGGCATCAAGTTCGTCGAGAACGTCACCGACCCGCAGAAGGTCAAGGTCGACGTACTCTCCGTCATCCTGTCGGCGTTCGGGTTCGGCGGGCTGCTCTACGGTCTCAGCCAGACCGGCGCATCCGGCCCCGGCAGCTCGCCAGCGGTGATGTGGGTGTCGCTGGCGGTCGGCGTGGTCGCCCTGACCGCGTTCATCCTGCGCCAGCTCATCCTGCAGCGCCGCGACAGCGCACTGCTCGACCTGCGCACGTTCCGGTCGCCGATCTTCACGGTGTCGATCGCGCTGATGGCGATCAGCACGGCGGCGATGTTCGGCGTCATCATTGTGCTCCCGCTCTACCTGCAGCACGTCCTCGGCCTCGACACACTCGCGACCGGTCTGCTGCTCCTCCCGGGCGGTCTCGTCATGGGGCTGCTCGCGCCGTTCGTCGGCCGCGTGTACGACCGGTTCGGGCCGCGCGTGCTGGTCGTGCCCGGCGCGATCCTGGTCAGCCTGGCGCTCTGGGGATTCACGCTCATCACCGAGCACACCTCGCAGTACCTCGTCCTGGCCGGGCACGTCACGCTGAGCATCGGACTCGCCCTCATGTTCACGCCGCTGTTCACGGCAGGGCTCGGCGCGGTGCCGCCGAACCTGTACTCGCACGGCAGCGCGATCGTGGGCACGGTGCAGCAGGTGGCGGGAGCAGCGGGAACAGCCCTGCTCGTCGCGATCATGTCGGCGCACACGGCCTCGCTGGTCAGCTCGGGCACGAGCATCGTCCCCGCCACGGCGGGCGGCATCCGGATGGCGTTCCTCGCCGCGGCGATCATCTCGCTGTTCGCGGTGGTCGGCGCCTTCTTCATCCGCAAGCCGGCGGACGTGATCGCACCGGAAGGGCACGTCGCGCACTGACCGCGCGGCGGCCGGACAGGAGGCAGGCATGGCACGCGGAGTCGACGCAGACACGGTCGACGAATACCTCGACCGGATCGGCGAACCCTTCTCGTCGGCGCTGCGCACGGTGCGCGACCGCATCGTCGAGGTGCTGCCGGACACGGAGCAGGTGATCAGCTACCGGGTGCCGATCTTCCGGCACCGCGGCCGCGCCCTGATCGGCCTGTCGGCCACGGCGAAAGAGTGCAGCCTGCTGCTGATGAGCCCGTCGGCCGCGGCGGCCCTCGCCGGGACGCTCGCCGAGGGCACGCTCAGCGGAGCGACCCTGCACTTCGCGCCGGAGAAGCCGCTCGGGGTGGAGACGCTGCGCACCATCATCGAGTACCGCGTGGGCGAAGCGGCGGGGTGAGCGGCTGCGCTCGGTGCGCGGGGCCGCGGCGGGCGAGGCGATCGGCTCCGGTCGCGGCGCCTGCCGGGGTCTTCGGACTGCGCTCGCTACACCGGGCGCGCGTCGGCGACCACGATCAGCTCGGTGGTCGCGTCGGTGACCGGGCCACGCATCCAGTCGCCGTAGACCGCGCGCACCCCGAAGCCCGCGCCGACCAGCGACGCCCGCAGCTCCTCCTCGGTGCGGAAGCGCAGCGCGCCCTCGTCGGTGACGTGCTCGCCGTTCTCCCACTCGTAGTGCCCCACCAGACCGACCACCCCGCCCGAGGCTCCGGTGACCTCGTTCCACGCCGTCACCGGGCCGTCCGGGGTGTCGAGCACCTCGCGGCCGTCGCCCCAGCGCAGCCAGGCCTGCGCCTGCGGGTCGCGGCTCTCGAACACGAGGAGTCCACCCGGCCGCAGCGCCCGGTGGGCGGCGGCGAGTGCATCCGTCCAGGCGTCGTCCGTGATGAAGACCTGGGCGACGTGTCCGGTCATGATCGCCAGGTCGGCGTCGCCGGGCGGGAGCTCGCTCGCCTCCGCGCGCAGCCACTCGACCAGGTCGCCGCCGTCGCGGGTGCGGGCGATGTCGAGCATGGCCTCCGCGGGGTCTGCTCCGAGCATCCGGTGGCCGCGGCGCGCAAGTTCGACGGTCAGCAGGCCGGTGCCGCAGCCGATGTCCAGGATGCGCGACCCCGGATGCTCGTCGGCGAAAGCCAGGTAGAACTCGGTGTCGGCCGCGAACGGATTCATCCGGTCGTACAGGGCGGCGAGACGGGGGTCGCGGTAGCTGGCATCCTCGGTCACCTTCCCACGCTAGCGGTGCGGTCGCGCCGGTGCGAGCATGGAGTGCGGGGTTCTGCGACGGAGGAGGAAGCCATGTCCATCATCTCGACGACGGCACCGGAGGACGCGGAGGGGGAGGTCGCCGCGATCTACGCCAAAGAGGAAGCAGACCTCGGCTACGTCGCGTCGCACACGCGTGCGATGGCGGTGAATCCCGAGGCGTACCGGGCGTGGGAGCAGCTGGTCCGGTCGATCGTGTCGCAGCTGGGCACGCGCCGGTTCGAACTGGTCACGCTCGCTGCCGCGCAGGGCACGCACTCCGAGCACTGCCGGCTGGCGCACGGACGCAAGACCCTCCCGCTGATCGAGGAGGACCAGCTGATCCGCATCGCCCGCGATTACCACGACGCCGATCTCACCGAGGCCGAGGTGGGGATGATGGAATACGCGGAGCGGGTCAGCCGCGACTCGTACGCGATGACCGACGCCGACAGCCAGCGCCTGCGCGACCTCGGCTTCAGCGACAGGGAGATCGTCGACATCACGCTCGCCGCGTCGGCCCGCAACTACTTCAGCCGCGCCATCCAGGCCCTCGCGGTCGACGTGGATGTGCCGCCCGGTCTCAGCCCGCACCTCCGCGGGGCGCTGCTCGCTCCGCTCTGAGCGGTCGCGCGGGCGGCGCGCGGCGGGCGCGAGCTCGCAACGAGATGCCAGTAACTGTCTCGAAAACCGCGGTTTCGGTGACAGTTGGTGGCATCTCGTCGGACGGAATGGCCGGAAACCTGTGGAGAAGGCGACGGAGTTCTGTGGTGGGGACGCGCTCGGCCCGCGAGAATGTGGGGACCGGAACCGGGATCAGCCCCGGGACCGTCACCCGGCGGCGGAAAGGGCGAGTGGCGTGGGCAGCACCGTATTCGAGAGGAACCGGCCGGACGCATCCACTGTGCGGCACGCGCTGAGCGGCACCAGGCAGGCCGTGTTCTGGACGGAGGACGCGCCCGGCGACGCGTACCCGACGCTCACCGGCGACATCAGCTGCGACCTCGTGGTGGTCGGGGGCGGGTACTCCGGGCTGTGGACGGCGCTGCTCGCCAAGCGCGAGAACCCGGCCGCGCGCGTCGTCCTGCTCGAAGCGCGCAGGATCGGCTGGGCGGCGTCCGGACGAAACGGCGGCTTCTGCGAGGCGAGCCTCACCCACGGGGAGGAGAACGGCCGCAGCAGGTTCCCCGCCGAGTTCGACCAGCTGCAACGGCTCGGGATGCGCAACCTCGACGAGATCGAGGCCACCGTCGCGGAGCTGGGCCTCGACGCAGGGTTCGAACGCAACGGCGCCATCGACGTGGCCACGGAGCAGCACCAGGTGGAATGGCTGCGGGAGGCGGCAGCGGAGCCGGCGGACGGCGACGCAGCGGCGGACGCACCCTCCCCCTCCAGCACTCCTACCGTCCGTTTCCTCGACGGCGACGCCGTGCGGGCCGAGGTGCACTCCCCCACCTACCTCGCCGGGCTGCTGCGCACCCGCGACTCGGCCCTCGTGCATCCGGCGAAGCTCGCCAGGGCCCTCGCCCGGGCCTGCGTCGACGCCGGGGTGGAGGTGTTCGAGCACAGCCTGGTGCTGAGCATCGGCGACGGCACGGTGATCGAAACCCCGCACGGGGTGGTCAGGGCGGAGCGTACGGCGCTCGCCACCAACGTGTTCCCGAGCCTCCTGAAACGGAACAGGCTCGCGACGGTGCCCGTGTACGACTACGTGCTGATGACCGAGCCGCTGACGGATGCGCAACTCGCCTCCATCGGCTGGTCGGGCAGGCAGGGCATCGGCGACTCGGCGAACCAGTTCCACTACTACCGGCTGTCGCAGGACAACCGCATCCTGTTCGGCGGCTACGACGCGATCTACCACTACGGCGGTCGCGTGCGCGAGCGCTACAAGAACAGGCCGGAGACGTTCGCGCGGCTGGCCAGCCATTTCTTCACGACGTTCCCGCAGCTCGACGGGCTCCGGTTCAGCCACCGCTGGGCGGGCGCGATCGACACCTGCAGCCGGTTCTGCGCGTTCTTCGGCACGGCCCGCGGCGGGAAGGTGGCGTACGCGACCGGGTACACCGGGCTCGGAGTGGCGGCGACGCACTTCGGCGCACGGGTGATGCTGGACCTGCTCGCCGGGCGCACCACGGAACGCACCGAACTGGAGATGGTGCGCAGCCGCCCGCTGCCGTTCCCGCCGGAGCCCGCGGCCTCCATCGGCATCAACCTGACCAGGTGGTCGCTCGACCGCGCCGACCACGCAGACGGCCGACGCAATCTGTTCCTGAAGGGGCTGGATGCGGTCGGGCTCGGCTTCGACAGCTGACCCGCGCCGTCAGCCGCGCGCGCTGCGCGCCAGGAGGGCCGCGTGCAGGGCGGACAGGGTCTCGCCGTCGTCGAGATCCATCCCGAGCAGGTCCTCGATGAGGGCGATGCGCTGGTAGAAGACCGAACGCGACAGGTGGCTGGCCGCGGCCGCCCTGGTGCGGTTGCCCGGGTGGGCGGCGTACGCGCGGAGCACGTCGAGCAGGTCGCCGCCGTTGGCGAGGTCGAAGTCGATGAGGGGCCGCAGCATCAGCTCGCTGTGCTCCTGCATGCGGGGATCCGCGCCGAGCGTGGTGACGAGTCGGAGGAGCGGTCGGTGCTCCGCGCGCAGGATCGTCACGCCGCGGGAGCGCCTGCCGTCGGCGCGAGCGATCAGCTGCCCGGCCTCCGCGATCGACGCCAGCAGGCCCGGGATGCCCGGAGCCTGCGACCCGAGAGCCACGGTCACGGCCGCCCCATCGCCTGCCGATCCATCGCCCGCCGCCCCACCGACCGCCCGGCCGATCGCCTGAGCGACGGCGGTGAGAGCGGCGTCCGTCACCGGCCGCTCCGCGCGCGACGACACGGCGAGCACGAGCATCACCTCTGTGCGCTCCGGATGCTGCGCGACGAGCACGTCGAGCCCCTGGCCGCGCGCCGCCTGCCGGGCAGCATCCGCGAGCGCTGCAGCGTCGAGACGGCCGGGACGCCCGGAGCCCTGCGAACCGCCCGAACCACCCACACCCGCACCACCACCAACCCCCACGACCGCCCCGCTCAGCACCCGCCCCGCCACGGGCAGCCCGGACGCCTCGAAGCGCGCCACCAGGCCGCTCTCGCTGGCGAAGCGGCGGCCGAGCAGCGCGCCGAGGAGGCGGTCGTGGCTCTGTCTGGTCCACTCGTCCGCATCCCGGTCGGCGAGCCTGCTGAGGGCGAGCGCGACCGCCGCCTGTTCGAGCACGTTGGAGCGTCCGGCCGGATGCGGGAGGCCGGGGAGCGCGATGAGGTGGCCCCAGCGCATCCCGCGCGCCTCGATCGGGGTGATCAGCCAGCGTTCGTCGCCCGCGCCGCGGTGGGCTCGGCGGGAGCGCTGCTCCCAGTCGGCGAGCACGACCGCGGCGGCGTCCACCCCGGACGCCGCGATGACGCGGTGGTTGAGGTCTTCGAGCACGACCGCGGCGCCCAGCGCCCTCGCCGCCTCCGCGACGATGAAGTCGGCCGGGCTGCCACGCAGGCTCAGCTCGGTGAAGAGGGCGTGGATCTCGTCCCTGGCGCGCAGGGCGACCATCTGGTCGGCGATGATGCGGGAGTGCACGGCCTCGGTGATCGCGATGAACCGCACCTCCCTGTGCAGCACGATGAACGGCATCCCCGAGGCGCGGAAGCCGTCGACGATGGCGACGGGCGGCTGCGGCATCCTGTCGCTCAGTTCGAGCACCAGGCCGGCGATGCCGCCCTCCGCGAGTCCGGCGGCGAGCGCCAGCAGCGCGTCGTCGTCCGTCGGCCAGCCCGCACCCGTCGAGAGGAGCAGTTCGCCCCCACTGACCAGCCGCGCGCTCTCGGCCGTCTCGGAGACGTGCACCCAGCGCACCGGGCGGTCGAGGCCGTCCTCCCCGGACAGCACCTCCGGCAGGGCGCGGGCCACATCGTCGAAGCGCAGGATCTCCCGGATGGTCGGCAGCACGGCCGACGAGACGGCTTCCGGACGATCTGTCTCGCCCGCCGTCAAGCTCCGACGATCTGGCATCGTCCACCCGCTTCTTTCTCTGTCAGCATTGGGATGCAAGCCTACTGTTTTCCTCCGGGCAGTTCGTCCGGAGCGTTCCGAAGGAGAATGCCTGTGGCCCTCATCCGTCACCTCATCGACGGCGTCGAGCACGGCGAGCTCGTCCGCACCGGCCCGGTGTTCAACCCGGCGACCGGCGAACGGCAGCACGAGGTCGTGCTCGGCAGCGTCGCCGACGTCGAGGCCGCCATCGCCGCGGCCCGCTCGGCCCTCCCCGGCTGGCGGGCGACCAGCCTCACCAAGCGTGCCGACGTGCTGTTCCGGCTGCGCCACCTGCTCACCGAGCGCTCCGCCGAGCTCGCCGCCATCGTCACGAGCGAGCACGGCAAGGTGCTGTCCGACGCCGCCGGCGAGATCGGTCGCGGGCTCGAGAACGTGGAGTTCGCCTCCGGGCTCATCGCGCAGCTGAAGGGCGAGTTCAGCCAGCAGGTGTCCACGGGCGTCGACGTGCACAGCGTCAAGCAGCCCGTCGGCGTGGTCGGCTGCATCACGCCGTTCAACTTCCCGGTGATGGTGCCGCTCTGGATGGTCGCGAGCGCCATCGCCTGCGGCAACACCGTCGTCCTCAAGCCGAGCGAGAAGGACCCGAGCGCGTCGGTTTTCCTGGCCAGGCTGTTCCTGGAGGCCGGCCTGCCCGCCGGGGTGCTCAACGTGGTGCACGGCGACAAGGTCGCGGTCGACACCATCCTGGACAGCCCGGACGTGGATGCGGTCAGCTTCGTCGGCTCCACGCCGATCGCCCGCTCGATCTACCAGCGCGCGAGCGCGAACGGCAAGCGGGTGCAGGCGCTCGGCGGCGCGAAGAACCACATGGTGGTGCTGGCCGACGCCGACATCGACGCGGCAGCGGATGCCGCCGTCTCCGCGGCATACGGATCGGCCGGAGAGCGCTGCATGGCGGTCAGCGTGCTGGTCGCGGTCGGCGACGTCGGCGACCGGCTGGTGCCCGCCATCGCCGGCAGGCTCGACGCGCTGGCGATCGGCGACGGCACGGACGCCGCCAGCGAGATGGGCCCGCTGATCACCGCCGAGCACCGCGACAAGGTCGCCTCCTACGTGGCCGGAGCGGAGGCGGAGGGCGCGACCGTGGTGGTCGACGGCACCGCGAAGCAGTTCGACGGCGACGGCTTCTTCATCGGCGTCAGCCTGATCGACCACGTCGGCACCGGGATGCGCGTCTACACCGACGAGATCTTCGGCCCGGTGCTCTCCGTCGTGCGCGTCGCCACGTACGAGGACGCCGTCGCGCTGGTCAACAGCAACCGGTACGGCAACGGCGTCGCCCTGTTCACCCGCGACGGCGGGGCGGCCAGGCAGTTCGAGTTCGACGTGGAGGTGGGCATGGTCGGGATCAACGTCCCGATCCCGGTTCCGGTCGGTGCGTACTCGTTCGGCGGCTGGAAGGACTCGCTGTTCGGCGACTCCCACATCTACGGGCCGGAGTCGTTCCACTTCTACACCCGCAGCAAGGTGGTCACCACGCGCTGGCCCGACCCGCTGCACTCCACGATCGAGCTCGCCTTCCCCGGCAACTCCTGACCGGCGACCCCGCACCGGCGACCCCGCACCGGGGACCACTGACCGGCGCACCCGCCGACCGCACCCCCAGCACCAACAGGACGGACAGCATGACCGACACCACCGCATCCACCGCATCCACCGCACGCACCGGATTCCTGGACAGGCACGGCGTCGAGCATCCCTTCGGCGACAGCGCGGCCGAGACGCAGGTGCGCTCCGACGACCGCGGCCACGTCTTCCACTCGTGGAGCGCCCAGGCACAGATCGACCCGCTGCCGGTCGCAGCGGGCGACGGCTCCACGTTCTGGGACTACCGCGGCACCGCCTATCTCGATTTCAGCTCGCAGCTCGTGAACCTGAATCTCGGCCACCAGCATCCGGACCTGGTGCGCGCCATCCAGGAGCAGGCAGGACGGCTAGCGACCATCCAGCCGTCGATGGCGAACGACGTGCGCGGCGAGCTGGCCAGGCGGATCGCCGAGGTCGCGCCCGGCACGCTGAACAGCGTGTTCTTCACCAACGGCGGCGCGGACGCGAACGAGTACGCCGTGCGGATGGCGCGCAGGGTGACCGGTCGCCGCAAAGTGCTGTCGATGTACCGCTCGTACCACGGCGGAACCGGCGCGGCCATCGCGCTGACCGGGGACCCCCGGCGCTGGGCGAACGAGCCGAGCGACCCGTCCGTCGCCCACTTCTTCGGTCCGTACCTGTACCGGTCGGCGTTCCACGCGACCACGCAGGAGGAGGAGACGCAGCGCGCGCTCGAACACCTGGAGAGCGTGATCGTGCTCGAGGGTGCTGCGACCGTCGCGGCCATCGTCATCGAGACCATCGTGGGCACCAACGGCGTGCTCGTGCCCCCTCCCGGCTACCTGGCCGGGGTGCGCGCGCTCTGCGACCGCTACGGGATCGTGTACATCGCCGACGAGGTGATGGTCGGTTTCGGCCGGATCGGCGAGTGGTTCGCGGTGGACGCGTTCGGGGTCGTCCCCGACCTGATCACCTTCGCGAAGGGCGTCAACTCGGGGTACGTGCCGCTCGGCGGCGTGGTCATCTCGGACAGGATCGCGGAGTTCTTCGACGACGTGGCATTCCAGGGCGGGCTGACGTACTCCGGGCATCCACTGGCCTGCGCGGCCGGGGTGGCGACGTTCGAGGTGTTCGAGCGCGACGGCATCCTGGAGCGGGTGCGCGATCTCGGCGAACGCGTGGTCGAGCCGACCGTCACGGGCTGGCTGGACACGCACCCGTCGCTCGGCGAGGTGCGGGGGCGCGGGCTGTTCTGGGCGCTCGAACTGGTGCGCGACCGCGAGACCAGGGAACCGCTCGTGCCGTTCAACGCCGCGGGAGCGGACGCCGCCCCGATGGCCGAGCTGGCGGCCGCCTGCAAGGCGGAAGGGGTGTGGCCGTTCATCCACTTCAACCGGATGCACATCGCGCCTCCGCTGGTGATCGGCGAGGACGACCTGCGGCGCGGACTCGCCGTGATCGACGCCGCACTGACGGTCGCCGACCGCTACGCCCAGTGATCGGCGTTATCGTTGGGCCATGACCGAACCCGGAGACGGCCGCGTCGCCGTGTATATCGACTTCGACAACATCGTGATCTCGAGGTACGACCAAGTCCACGGCCGCGGCCAGTTCATGCGCGACAGACAGAAGGCGGCCGGCAAGACCGACCCCACCTTCACCGCGAAACTCGCTGAGGCGACCGTCGACATCGGCGCGGTGATCGACTTCGCCTCGTCGTTCGGCACGCTGGTGCTCACCCGCGCATACGCGGACTGGTCGGCAGCGGTCAACGCCGACTACCGCGGGCAGCTGGTCGGCCGCGCCGTCGACCTCGTGCAGCTGTTCCCCGCCGCCGCGTACGCGAAGAACGGCGCGGACATCCGGCTGGCCGTGGATGCGGTCGAAGACCTGTTCCGCCTGCCCGACCTCACGCACGTGGTGATCGTGGCGGGAGACTCCGACTACATCGCGCTCGCCCAGCGCTGCAAGCGCCTCGGCCGGTACGTGATCGGCATCGGCGTCGCCGGGTCGACCAGCAAGTCGCTCGCCGCGGCCTGCGACGACTTCGTGACGTACGACGATTTGCCGGGGGTTGCCCGGGATGAGGACGCGGAGTCCGTCGAGGTGACAGCTCCGGATGCGCCTCCCGCGGCCGGGCGCGCCGCATCCGTCGTCGAGCCGGTCGCCGTGGGGAGTGCGGCCTCGAAGGCTTCCGCGGCCGACACGGCCACCGTGACCGACGCGGCAACCGAGCCCGCAGCCCCGAAGCGGCGCCGGTCCACCAAGGCGGCCGCGCAGGAGCCCGCTCCGGAGCCCGTCGCTGAGCCGGCCCCGGAGGAGCCGGTCGAGGAGGAGCGGGAGGACCCGCAGCTCGTCGCCACCCGGCTGCTCGCCCGCGCCATGCAGCTCGGCCACGAGAAGGACGACGCCGAGTGGCTGCACAGCTCGACGGTGAAGGGCCAGATGAAGCGAATGGACCCGTCGTTCAGCGAGAAGTCGCTCGGGTTCCGGTCGTTCAGCGATTTCATCAAATCGCGCAGCACGCTGGTCGAACTCGACGACAGTTCGACAGCGCAGATGCTGCGGCTCGCACCGACGAGGGCGGCGCGCCGCGCTCAGCATTCCGGTCGCGTGTCCTGAGCCGGCGTTCAGGTCGGGGGAATTGGATATGGCTATGGCACGACGTTGGGTGGCGACACGCTGGGGCGGACTGGACGGCTGGGAGTTCCAGGAGGTGGAACTCCCGCAACCCGGGCCGGGTGAGGTGACGATCCGGGTGACCGCGGCCGGCGTGAACCCCGCAGACTACAAGCACGTTTCCGCGCCTCGACCCGGCCTGGAGCTTCCGGCCCCCGTCGGCTACGAGGTGGCGGGCGTGCTGTCCGCGGTCGGCCCGGACACCGAGATCGCGTCGGGAGGAGGGGCCGTCGGGGATGCCGTGGTCGCCTTCCGCATCGCGGGCGGATACGCCACCGAGGTGATCGTGCCGGCGGCCGACGTGTTCGCGAAGCCGCCGCGGCTCGACGATCCTGCGGCGGCGAACCTGCTGCTCGCCGGTTCGACCGCATCGCAGATGCTGCACACCGTCGGCGTGCGTGCCGGGGAGACGATCATCGTGCACGGCGCATCCGGTGCCGTCGGGGTGAGTGTGCTGCAGCAGGCCGCCGAGCTCGACGTGCATGTGATCGGAACGGCGAGCGAGGCCAGATTCGCCGAGGTCCGCCGGTTCGGCGGCACACCCACCGCCTACGGTCCCGGACTGCTGGACCGGGCACGCGAGGCCGGTCACGGGCACATCCGGGCCGCCCTCGACTGCGTCGGCACCGATGAGGCCATCGACGTGTCTCTCGAACTCGTGGCCGACCGCAACCGCATCGTCACCATCGTCGCCGCCGCCCGCGCGGCCGAGGAGGGCTTCCACGCCATCAACGGCGCCCAGCCGGAGAGTGCCGCATACCGGGACAGCGTGCGAGCCGACCTGCTCGCCCTCGCCGGGAGCGGACGCCTGCAGGTGCCCGTGGCGCGCACATACCCGCTCGCCGAGGCGATCGAGGCGCTGACGTTCCTGAAGGACGGGCACCCCGGCGGGAAGATCGCCCTGCTGAACTGAGCAGCGGCGAACGCCGGCACTAAGCCGGTTTGCTCGCCTTGCCGTCCAGCCAGAGCGTGTCGGACTCGTCCCGGTGGGCGGTGTCCACCCCGACGAACTTCGCGTCGATCTTCGGACCCTTGGTGATGACGTGCACCAGCGCCATCCCGTGCCCGCGACCCAGGTCGAAGTCGGTCTTCAGCCACTCCAGGATCGGTCCGGCCTTGGTGTCCTCGCCGAAGCCGTGCTCGTGCGCCAGAGCGATGAACTCGCGCGGCGTCTTGCCGGTCTTGTCCTCGATGTTGTCGAGATATGCCTGGAACGACATGCGTCAGCTCTCTCTCGCGTGGGCGTTCAGATGGGCGGCGGCCTGCTCCTCCGGCATGATGACCATGCCGCCGGTGCGCTGGCTCGACTGCAGCAGCGCTTCCATCCACTGTTCGTTCAATGTGGGCGGCCTGCTGCCGGCGAAGACGAACGCCATCGGGATCTCGCGGCTGATCCAGAGGCTGATCCTGCCGCCGCCCTGCTCCGGCGGGATCTCCCAGTTGAGCAGGAAGCTCTCGTGCCTGCGCAGCTTGGTGACGAGCGCGATCTTCACGTGCGAGAGCACGCGGTCGTCGAACTCGAACTCCTGGCCGTGGCCGTAGATCAGCGTGCCCATCCGGTCACTCCGATCGTTTCGAACGCGCCGCCCGGTATGTGCCCTCCGGCACCTCCTGACGGATCTCGGCCCGCAGCTCGTCTTCGAGCAGGAGACCGGAGTTGCTGTTCGCGCGCTCCGTGAGAATGGTCAGCCACTCACGGTTCAGCTCGGGCAGCTGCGTGTGCGTGAACGCGAACTGGATGCTGATCGACGGGTCGAGCCAGATGGATCGCAGGCTGCCGTCGACCCCTGACCGGTCCACCCACAGCAGAAGGAACCCTTCGCGGCGGCGCAGTTTGGTCGCTATCACTGCCTGCAGGTGTGCGAGCACGCGATCGTCGAACGTAAAGCTGTCTGTCCCGTCGTAGATCAGTGTTCCCAATTAAGTTCCTCTCCGGGGTCCACTTTCGCCTCCGGGAGGCACCTCGTCAAGTCGGATCGCTGTTTCACTTCCGTGCGCGTTTCTCCGCGTGTCGGCGCCCGGGCGGACGTATGCTCCGCGACATGGACGCTCTCACGCGAACCATCAAAGCGGCCCTCCTCTACGAGGACGGGGCGACCCTCGACAGTGTCGTCGTCGTCCCGCTGATCGGAGGCTGCCCTCCCGGGGAGATCCGGGTGGCGACGACCTTCGCCGGCGCCTTGGCCTACGACGTCTACGAACTGGACGACGACGAGGAGTTCTCGTCGATGCCCGCATATCCGTACAAGGCGACGGTGCCGGTCACGACCGCCGACCTGACCGACTGACCCGCCCTATCCGGCCACCGAACGCTGCAGCAGCCTGCGCACCTCGTCGTCGAACGGCGCAACGGGACCGTCCACCGGAACCCCCGGCGCTACCGTCTGGATGGGGAGCGCGCTCACCGCGGAGACCGGGGCGCCCCAGGATGCGCGCCACCCGCTGATCTGCTCCGCCGACGCTGCGTAGACGATCCGCCCGAGCCCGACCCAGGCGTGCGCCGCCGAGCACATCGGGCAGTGCTCCCCCGACGTGTAGACGACTGCGGCGGCACGCGCATCCGGTGACAGGTTCCTGACCGCCCAGCGCGCGAGCTCGAACTCGGGATGCAGGGTCTCGTCCCCGCCGCCGACCCTGTTGCGGTCTTCGGCGAGCACCGCGCCGTCCTCGCCGACGAGGACCGACCCGAAGGGCTCGTCCCCCGCATCCAGTGCCTCGGCCGCGAGCTGCACGGCCCTCGTCAGGTGGCGCCTGTCGTCGTCGCTGATGCTCATGCCGCCACCATAGCCCCGTGGTCGTCGCCGCTGTCGTCGTAGGCTGGAGGGCGTGACCGAAGCCAGACGCCCGGGCGCCGCCGTCGCAGCGCTCAGCGTCGGGACGCTGCTGAACCCGCTCAACTCGTCGATGATCGCGGTGGCGCTGGTATCGCTGCAGCACAGCTTCCGGGTGGACATCGCCACGGTCACCTGGGTCATCACGTCGTTCTACCTGGCGTCGGCGGCGGGCCAGCCGCTGATGGGACGCTTCGCCGACCGGTTCGGCCCACGACGACTGTTCCTGTTCGGGATGCTCGTGGTCGCCGTCTCCTGCGCGCTCACCCCGTTCGCGTCGTCCTTCGTCGCGGTCTGCGCCGGACGGGTGGCTCTCGCCATCGGAACGGCGACGGCGTTCCCGTCCGCCATCGCGATGCTGCGGTCGATCACGGAGGCGGCGAGCGGTGGCGGCGGTGGCGCAGGGTCTCGGGCGGCGACGCCACGGCTGCTCGGGCGCATCCAGATCGCCAACACCTCGGGGGCCGCCATCGGGCCGGTGCTCGGCGGGGTGCTGGTGACGTTCCTCGGCTGGCAGGCGATCTTCTGGGTGAACGTCCCGATCGCCGCCGTCGCGTTCGCCGGGGTGTGGCTGTTCGCGCCGCGCGACCCCGAGCGGATGAAGGCGCCGCTGCGGCAGGTGGTGGCCGAGTCGGACATCCCGGGCATCGTCGCGTTCGTGACGGCGCTGGCGACGCTGCTGGTGTTCCTGCTCGACCTGCGGCCGCAGCCGCTGTGGTGGCTGCTGCCGGTGAGCATCCTGGCCGGTGCGCTGTTCGTCTGGCGCGAGCTGCGCACCGCCCATCCGTTCCTCGACCTGCGGCTGCTCGCGGCGAACCGACGGCTGCTGATGGTCTACCTCTGCTTCGCGGTGTTCAACGTGGTCTACTACTCGGCGTTCTTCGGCCTGCCGCAGTACCTGCAGGAGTACGGCGGATACTCGGCGGGCATCGCCGGGCTGCTGATGTTCCCCCTCGCGGCGGTGACGATCGTCGCCACCCCGTTCGCCGCGCGCGCCATCGAGCGCGTCGGCGTGCGAACCACCCTGCTGTGGGGAGCGTCGGCGCTGATCGTCGGAGCCGGGCTGCTCGCGGTCGGGGCGGCGACGACGGCGCCGGTGGTGGTGCTGGTGCTCACGGCCGTGCTCGGCGTGCCGTACTGCGTGGTGAGCATCGCGATGAACCAGGCGCTCTACTCGGCGGCCAGGCCGCAGGATGCGGGCGTCGCGGCCGGGATCTTCCAGACCTCACGCTACGTCGGGGCGATCGTGGCGACCACGATGCTCGGGCTGCTGTTCACCGACGGGACGACCGCATCCACGTGGCTGGCGGCGGTGGGCATCGCGACCGGGCTCGCCGTCGTGCACCTGGCGCTGCTCGTCTTCGTGCGCCCGCGCGGCACGGCGGAGGCGTCGCCCGCTCCGTAGAAGCGGAGACGGTGGCCGACACGCCGCGGCGCACTCCGCAACAACGGAGATCGCGCGCGACGTGCCCCGCGATCTCCGCGCGAGCGGCGCCCGCCCCCGCGCTACAGCTCCACGTCGGCCGCGAACACGAGGCGCTGCTCCCAGACGCGTCCATCCGGGTAGACGCGCGTGTCCTCCGGCGCAGGCGGATCGCCGGGGAAGCGTTCCCACTCCTCCACGTGCACCCGCCAGCCCGGGTTATGGCCCGGCCTGCTGAGCGGGATCACCACTCCGGCGTCCAGCTCGCCCACCCAGGCGCCCTCGAACGCGTTCGCTCCCGTGCCACGCAGCACCAGCTCGCCGGTCGCCACCGTGCGCCAGCCCAGATCGCCGCCGATCGACGGGTCGACGGTCTGGATGCTCGCCACCAGCAGCCGGTTCTCGTCCGCCGGGCGCGCGAACGCCCCCTCCAGCCCGAACCGCGGCGCCGTGGTGTCGCGGGTGATCCCGCGCGTCCCGCTGACCACCACCCTGACGTGCGTGTCGTCCGTGCGGCTGACGCTCGCGATCCGCTCGGGGGTGAGCTGCACGAAATCGCAGCGCACCGGCGACGACAGGTGCTCCCCGGCGACGCTGTCCGGCTGGTAGCGCGCCACCGCGAGTCGCACGAACGGCCAGAACGCCGTGCCGGGGTCGATCGCGATGTCCACGAACCAGAGCTTCCGCTCCGCGCTGTACTGCGGCCGGTAACCGACCGCGAGCACGTTCCTGTCAGTGACCCCGGCGGGGAGTGGGAGAGATACAGCCGGGGTCACCGGTCGGCCGGGGCGCGGCTCGTCGTCGATGCCGGAGGCGTGCAGCAGATCGTCCAGCTGCAGGGTCTTCAGCGGCCGGGCGGCCACGGGGGCGCTCAGCCAGATCGGGTCGCCGCCCCACTGGCTCACGTACGGGAAGCCTGTACCGGGATCGTCGGCCGGTTCGCCGAAGGCGTCGTTCCCGTTGGCCGCGAGCAGCACCGCGAGCAGCTCGCCCTCCCCGCTGGAGTACCACGGGCGCTGCAGGTAGATGCGCACCCCGGCCTGCCTGGTGACGCGCCGCGCCATCGGCTGCTCGGGTTCGACGCCCTCGTTCCAGCGGAACAGCGGAAGCACCGAGTGGATGAGCGGAGCGGCAGGGCGCGCGCTCGACGGCACGGAGACCTCCACCGTCTCCCCGATCACGCTCGCGCCGTCGTCCAGCGGATTCGCCGGATCGCCGCGCAGCAGCTCCGGCGCGAAATACTCGCGGAACCGCGTCGCCGCCCGGAAGAAGTACGAGACGCGGCGGTGCTTGGTGTCCGCGAACCGGTGCGTGGACTCGTGGGTGCGCAGCGGACCGTAGCCGGGAAGCGTCACGACCGCGTCGTGCCCGGCGAGCACCGCCACCTGCTCGTCGGCGACGATGGCCGTCGTGAACGCGATGGCGTCGGTGTGGCTGGTGGACGGCGCATCCTGAGCGATGTCGTCGACCGGCTCGTCCCACGACGCCTGCGCGGTGATGCTGTCCGTGCTCTGCCCGTCGACGTCGACCCCGCCGAACAGGAACGCGGAGGTGTCCCCCGGCAACCGGAAGGCGTGCAGCACGGTCGGCCGCGGTGCGACGAGCGGGCGGGGCACGGCGTGCACGAAGGTGAGGTCCTCGAACGGGCTCAGCCCCCACAGCCAGCCGTCGACAGCGGCCTCGCGCACCTCCGGCGTCTGCTGAAGCACGGCGGCGAAGCTGCGCCAGACCCCCAGCCAGTCGAGCCGGGAGCGCACGAGGCTGCTCGCCAGCCGCGCCCGCTGCACATCGCCCGGGGGCAGCACGAACCGGATGCGGCCGCTCGCGACGGCGGAGTCGAGCACGTCGCCGCCCTCCAGCGACAGCAGGAACGGCTGCCGATCCGGCCAATCGCCTCGGTATGCCGCGGTGAACCCCTCCGTGCCGAACGGGAAGCGGATGGTCCTGCCCGCACCCGCCTCCGGGAACACGAGGCTGACGCCGTCGGCCAGCGGGTCCGGCAGATACGGCAGCTCCAGCTCGTCGACGTCGTGCACCACGTACTGCCCGGGAGCGGGCGCGTCCCCCGGCCGCAGGCGCAGCCGCTCGACCGCCGGGTCGGGATCGGGGAGCTCCCCCGGCCGCAGGGCGAGCATCCTGAGCCCGTTTGCCGGGGAGGGCACGGGCTGGCTTCCGTCCGCTTCGAGGGTCTGACTGAGCAGCGCCATGCCCGGTTGCTGGATGCGCGCGCCAACCGTGGAGAGGTCGGCCACGTCCACGTCGAAGAAGCTGCCGTTCTCGCGGAGGATCGCGGCGAGCGCCTCTCGTTGCGCTGCCGCACGCTGCGCCGCGGTCTGGCCGTCGCCGATGGCCGCGTCGAACTCGCCGTGCTGCTCCGCTTGGATCTGGCTGGTCTTCGGCGCAGCCAGGTGGCGTTCGGTGTCTGCGCCGTAGCCGTGTGCGGCGTCGACGCTCGCCGCGTATGCCGCAGGCTCCGTCACAGTGATCGCGAGGGTCTCCGGATCCTGGGTCACGCCGGAGCGCACCACGAGCACACGCAGAGACTCCCCCTCCGTGAAGCGGCGGCGCGGCACCAGGGCCGGAGACGGGACGGGGTCCCAGCGCAGGAACGGGACGAGCGGGGTCACCTTCTTCATCGCGGCGCGGAGCGCTGCGGCGACCACGGCGGGGTCGAGCGCGGCACCGGCCCCGCCCTGGAACTCGGGCTGACCGGTGAGCTGGGCGGCGGCGATGGCGGCGAGCCGCGACGGGTCGCGCGTGATCGTCGGCTCGGCGAACGGGATCGCGGGGTCGACGACGGCCGCGGCGAAGGCCGCATCCACGAGACTGCGGCGGTCGGCGGCTCGGCCGAAGGCGGCCGCCGCGCCCGCCGTCTGCCTGGCCGCGGCCGGGCCGGCCTGCGCCGTCGCCCGCACCCGGGCGAGCAGCCCGTCGATCACCGCACTCGGCGCGGCGCCGGTGGGCGCGGCCGCGAACGCTCCGCGCAGGGTCTCCGCCGCATCCGGTTGCCTGTCGTCGGCCTGGATGGTCTCCTCGGTCGTGAGCGCCGCGTCCTCCACCGCGAGCCGCGCCTCGTGCAGCGCGGCCGTCCCGTCGCGCAGCCCGGACAGCACCGGCCCGATCGTCGCGCCCGGTGCGTCGAAGAGCGGAGGCGGCACCGTCTGCAGCCCGGCGAGCAGCACCTCCGGGGGCGGTCCAGGCGGAAGCGGCTGCGGGTTGAGCTCGTCGGCGCGGGTGTTGCCGGCGAGGTCAACCTGCCAGGCGCGGAACGCGTACGACCGCCCGAACCGCAGCCGCGGCAGCGTTCCGGGAGCCACCCGGTTGGCGAAGCGCAGTGGATGCGTCGGGTCCGGCACGTCGTCCGGCACGTCTTCGACCACCTCTACCGTCTGCTCGCGTCCGTCGACCACCTGCTGCTCGTTGCGCACGCGCTTGCCCGGCCGAGGAGCGGACAGGCTCCACCCCTCCCAGCCGAACACCGCCTCGTGCACGTTCACCGGGTTCGCCGGATCCCCCGGCGTCTGGTTGGCCGCCGTCCCCTGGATGAAGCCCTGCTCGGGGAGCGCCGTGAACACCGGGGTGTACGTGCCGTCGTCGTGGCGGGCGTCGATGTCGGCGAGCCGGGCGTGCAGCGACGACCATGTACGCACGGTGTCGTCCCAGACCTCCACGCGCATCCCGCGGGTGACCTGCTCGGTGAACAGGTCGGGCACGGCCGTGGTCTCCAGGGCGGCCTGGTGCGCCAGCTGGTCTTTCGCGCTCTGGGCCTCCTCCGCGCGGGAGACGGTGAGCCCGCTCGCGCGCATCGCGGGGGTGGCGGCATTGACCGGGTCGTCGTTGTCCTGCACGTGCAGCAGCCGGGGCAGTGTCCAGAGGAATCGCTCCGTCTTGAGCGCTGTGCCGTCGGCGTCGAGGTCGAGCACCGAGAACAGGCTGTCGTCGCCGATGGCGAGCGATCCGTCGATCCAGTCGCCGGTCTGCGCGACCGTCACGAACGTGCCGTCGCCGAGGGCGCGCACGAACACGTGCGTCGGGCGGCACGCCGCGGCGTACCCGCTGACCGTCAGCACCGCGCTCAGCCAGCGCGACGAGAGCAGCCTCGCCGGGTCTGTCACCCGCAGGTCGATCACCAGCCCCGTCTTCCTCAGCAGCGCTGGGTGGTCGCCGATCGTGCCGACCCGCTCGTGGAACTCCGGGCCCTGCCGAGGGAGACCGACCGGCTGGGTGTCCGGCATCTCCTGATACGGCTGCGCGGACTCGGGCCGCTCGTAGTACCGCCTGGCGCGGTGCAGCTCGCCGAGAGCGCGCAGGAACCAGTCCTCGTTCGCGGCGATCCTCCGCGAGATCTCCTGCGGCTCCGCGTCGGTCTCGATCGACTCGTCCAGGAACGCCGTCAGCCTGGCCTCGTCGAACTCGGGCCTGCGGCGGTCGTCCCCTCCGTGCACCGGCCAGCGCTGCGCCATCCCGAGCGCCTGCTGGGCCAGTGGATGCGCGGACGGCGCGGGCGGGCTCGTCGGGTCGGACAGCACGGTCGCCAGGTGCACCAGCTTGCCGATGTCGTGCACCGACCGCGCGGAGAACCCGCGCCACCTGTTCTGGTCGAGCCGAGGGACGGGGTTGCCTCTCACCGGGGTGTCCGGAGGGAAGATCGTGTCCCAGACGCCCGCATCCGGTGCGAGCGCCGCGGTGGTCGCGACGGTGCAGTCGATGGCGCCTGCGTCGTCGGCGAGCTCGATCGTGAGCCCGTCGAGCACCTGCGCCGCCCAGTGCGGGAACAGCGCGAACGTGTCCAGCCTGGCGGTCGCGGCATCCGGCACCAGCTTCGGGCTGACGAACACCGAGACGTGGGCGTCGGCGTCCGGCCTCGTCGACCGAGGGAGCACGGTCGTCATGAATGTCTCGGTGCTCATGCCGGCACCCCTTCCGCGCCGAATGCTTCGCAATAGTCGCTCCACGCCGGTGATGTGCCGTCCGGCTCGCACATCACCTCGCGGAAACTCGGGTCTCCGTTCGAGCCGGCGAACTGCCGTTCGGCGCTGATCTGCACGGAGGCGGAGAAGAACAGCACCTTCACCTGCACCGTGATCGTCGCCCGGCCGATCATCTTGCCGGTGTTGAACTGGTACACGAGCTCCATGTAGAGCTCGATCGACGCGGAGATGAGGCCGAGCACATCCACTTCGCCGCGCAGCCGGAAGTAGCCGGTGAGCGAACCCTTGTCCGCCTCCAACCGGATGTAGATGCCGATCATCGCCGAGATCGACCCGGAGGCGACCCCCAGGTCGACGGCCAGGCACGCCCCGGCCTCCAGCCCGATCTCCAGGATCTCCAGCTTCTTCGGCCCGATGCGCATCCCAAACCAGCCTCCGCCGCCGAGGAACACGACGGCGAGTGTGAACGGCCGCTCCCTGGTGCAGAAGTTGAACCCGACGGTGACGCTCTTGCCGAGGAACGGCACCTGCACGTCGGCGCCGAGCGACATGTTCGACAGGTTGAAGACACCGATGGCCACGTTCGGCAGCGCGAGCGTGAAGCCCGCGCTCAGGCCGGACGGAGACACGTCCAGGAACGGCGGATCGGAGAACCCGTCGAACGGGATCAGCTCCTTGATCACCTCCACGAACGAGAGCAGGCCGACGAACTTCAGGTCGCCGAGCACCACGTCCACGTCGGTCTTGCCGTTGGAGCCCGCCTTGAACGACATGTGCTCGAACGGCACCCGGATGAGCGGGGCGCCCGGCAGAAGGTTCAGCTGGAAGTCGCGCAGCTCGGCGAGCACGTCCACCGTGACGTCGCCTGTCGCGCTCGCCCGGCCGTCGATGGCGATCACCAGGCTGTCCTTCTGCAGGCTCAGGATGGGGTCTCCCGCCGGCCACGACCGCATCTCCGGCTTCCACTCGAACCGGAAGCGCACCTGCGGACTGTCGGAGGCGAGGCCGCGGAGGAAGTCGATGGCCTTGAGCGCAGCATCCACGTCGGCGACGATCGGGTCGATGGCCTTCTTCAGCGACGCCAGCTGGTTGGCGGCGAACACCGGGAGGCCGCCGATGGCGAGGACCCCGTCGAGCGCGGCGCCGAGTTGCCCGATGGCGCCCTGTAACTCAGCGGGCGTGACGGTCGGCGGCGACGCCACCGCTCCGGCGAGCTGGCCGGGGAACGCGGTCACGAGCGACACGATGGTGTTCTTCGACGCCAGCACGCTGTCCCGGATCGCCGTGGCCTTCGCCACCGCGTCCTGGGAGCGGTCGGCCGCCTTGTCGACGGCGAGCTGCGCATCCCGCACGGCCTGCTCCACCGCATCCCGCAGCCGTTGCACATCGTCGAGGAAGCCCTCGATCAGCTGCACCGCCTGGGAGACGACCTTCGGCAAGGCGAGCGGCTCCCCGGTGACCGCCTCGATCACGTCCACCAGGTCGACCAGCCCGAACAGTTTGGGCAGCGCGCCCTTGAGATAGTCGACGGGGTTGAAGTCGAGGTCGATGGCGTTGTCGATGTCGCCGACCGGGCCGGACAGCGCAGAGACGCCGCGGATCGGCAGGTTCGGCGCGACGAAGCCGCCGCCCTTGTCCGTGCCGCTGGTCGAGCCGGCCCCGCCGAACGACAGGGAGGGCAACGGGATGCCGTGCGCGGTGAGGTCGGGGAAGTCCGCTGCCGTGATGGTCCCGTCGTCCGCCAGGACGTTCGCCCACACCTGGCCGGGGTTGCCGGCGTCCAGCCCGGTGGAGAGGAACTGCTTGGCGTACGAGACCGGCAGGCTCGGCGTGGCGGACAGGTGCTGCACGGCGGGGAGCACCACGTCGGCGGAGCTCATCGTGGGGGTCGACGAGCCGACCACCGGGGTGCCGAGCAGCCGGACGGTCTGCGTCTCCGCCTGCGCGTCCCCCGCTCCGGTCGACGGGCGCGGCGCGAACGCGATCCGCTGTCCGTGCGCCGCCACCTCCCTGTCCGGGTCGGTGTCGTATTTGGCGTGGATGACCGTGGCGAAGTCGGGCGGCTGCACGGACTCGCTGACCCACAGCATCGGGAAGCTCAGCCGGATCGGCTGCGTGTCCCTGTCGACGGTGTTCACGACCCAGCGGAATCGCTGCCCGCCGATGGTCGGCCAGAACGACGAGTTCTCCTGCGCGCCGGGGTCGTCGATCACCGGGGTGACGGACGGCTGCAGCTCGATGGAGGCGAACGGGAAGTCCCGCTGACCGGCGTAGCCGCGCGAGCGCTCCAGCAGAACGATGAACTTGCGCTGGTACAGCCCGGCGTACGACCCGCCGGTCGCCGCTTTCATCTTCCGCTCGGTGACCTTGATCAGCGCCGCCTTGTGTCCGAGCGGGAACAGGTATCCCGGATATGCGACGCGCACGTACTGGTCCCGGCCGAACGGAGCCTGGTGGTCCCAGGCGAGCACCGAGGCGAGACCGGCGAGCGAGTATGGCAGGGTGGGCCAGGCGCCGTGCAGGTCGAGGGTCGCGCCGAGCCCGGACAGCCACAGCGCCTTCGCCCCGACCGGGAGGGGGTCGATGCGGCTTCGCCGGTTTTTCGCCAGCCACGACTCGGAGGTCTGCCGCACCAGCCGGTGGCGGTCGGCGGCGTTCAGCGACGCCCGGAACGGCGCATCGCCGCCGAGCGGGGGGACCGTGAACGCGCCTCCCGCCTGGTCGATGGCCGCCGACTGCCACTGCGCGGCGGTGACGCTGTCCCTGTCGCGCGTCCAGATCGCGCGCACCACCCGGTGGTCGGCGTCCCGCTCATCCGGTGCTGCTGGATCGTCGGAGGCGACCCCGAGCCGCGAGTGCCACAGCTCGACGAACCCGGGAGCCGTCGCACTCGGCACGGGTGCGACGGCGTGCGCCCAGCGGCCGTCTGCGGTGGGCGAGATCATCAGCCGGAACGGCGCCTCGATGGCGGTCTGCCCGCGATCCGGCTTGTCGCTGAGGATGGGGCGGGTGCGCGGCAGGTTCCCGAAGCCGCCGCCCAGGATCGGGCCGTCCAGGATCGGGCCGCGCGGCACGGCATCGACCAGGTCGCCGTCGAGCCCGCCGAGCTTCACCCCGTCGGACACGACCGGGCGGACGGCGGACAGGGAGGCGCGCACCTGCCCGAGCGCCTTCGCGTTCGAGACGAGGTTGTCGAGCGTGACGGGACCGGCGACCTTCCGCTGCTGGGCGGCGGTCACCGTCTCCAGGACCACCCCGCCGCCGGTGAGCGTGGCGAGGATCCCCTTCCCGACGACGACGCGCTGCTCGAACCCGCCCGCCTTCGCCCCTGCGCCCTGCTGGGCGGCGGCCGGGTTGTCGCCCGGGTTCCACGGGGCGGGCGCCGTTCCTGACGGCGCGGCCAGGGGATGCAGTACAGGCTCGAGCCGGGTGATCGCAGCCAGGAGGCCCTCCGACGTGAACGGGATGCTCTCGCCGTCCGGAATCGCGAACACCAGCCGCGACCCGCGCGCCGGACGGTGCCCGACGATCGGATGCACGGTCGCGCCCGGCGGGGACGGCGTCGCCGGGTCTGCGATCGGCTTCCCGGTGACGGGGTCGACGATGAGCGCCGGCGGACCGGTGGGCGCCTCGTAGAGCGCCTCCTCGTGCAGGTGCTGGAACGCGAAGTCGACCGTCATGGTGGACGGGTGGGCGGCGTCGGGGGCGCCGGGTGCGGGCGCGGGTGCGCCGGGCGCGGGCGTTGGCGTGATGGTCGGGTTGGCGCCCTCGGTGAGGGTGCATCCGGTGAAGGTGACGGTGAGGGCGAGCAGATCCTCCGGACGGATCAGGTCGGCGACGATGTCTGTGCTCGCTGCGAGGTCCGGCCCCCCGAACGCGATCCCCGGATGGCCGACCCTCCTCCACGACGCGGCGAAGCGCAGGGTGGGGGTGATGGTGGCCGGGGGCGCCTCGGGTTCGGCTTTCGCCGGCGCCCGCCGGCCGCGCGCGGCGCCGGCTTTCGCGGTCCCGGGGTCTGCCGCTGCTTTCGAGCGTCTCGTGGACCCGGCCGCGGGTGTCGGTGCGGCCCCTGCGCCGCCCGTCGCGCGTAGTTCGTCCTGCCGTTTTCTGTTGTTCTGCCCTGCAGACATGGGCTCACCGTTCTCATCGAAAGTCTTGGAAAGTCTTCGAGAGCAGGGTGTCCGCTTCAGCCCGGCGGCTGGAACGATGCCGTTGACGGAGAAAGTATGCTCCGGCACCCACCGTCTGCGCCAGGGTTTTCTGAGATTTCTTCGACTGACGCCGGATTGCTGCGTGCATCCTGCTGTCGTGCATCCTGCTGTCGTGCGCCGCCGGACCCGGCACTGTGCCGTGTCCGGCGACCGTCCAGCTGCGGGAGTCTGCCACTGCCCGCAGCGTGACGTTTCAGTACGCGGCCTCCCGGTCGCGCCCTTCCGGCGGATGCACCCGTTCGTCGGTGTCTCCGTCGTTCCTGTCGAGGTCGCCGAGCGGCGCCAGGTCCCCCGGTTCGTCGCGGACCGCATCCCGTGGCACGGCCCGCTCGTCGGCGTCCGCGTCGTCGTCGATCCGGTCGATGTCACCGAGCGGCGCAAGCTCCCTCGGTTCGTCGCGGACCGCATCCCGAGGCACAGCCCGCTCGTCGTTGTCGTCCGCCCTGTCCAGCTCGGCGAACGGTCCGACGTCTTTCGCGTCGTACGCATCGTGCCGCGGGTTCGCCCGCTCGTCGACGTCCCCGTCCGTCCGGCCGACGTCGCCCCACGGCAGCACTTCGTGCTCCATGAGCGTCAGACCGTCTGCAGTGCGGTGATCTGGGCGAGGTTGTTCGGCCCGCCCGCGTTGGTCGCCCGGTACTGCAGCCGCTTCCCCGTCCCCATCGCCGCGGTGGCGACGGCCAGGATGTTCGACCGCTCCGCATCGGTGTCGGCCCAGATGCGCCTCCACCCGACGCGCCCCAGCTCATGGCTGAAGTCGATCCAGGAGCTGCCTCCCCCGGTGAAGACGTTGTTGATGACCGCTGTATATCCCTGAACCCAATGACTGTCGTCCCACGCTGACATGGCACGCCTCCAGATGGCTTTGTTTCCGCGTTCCTTCGAGCAGGGCCGCACTCACCCCTCGACGGCCGACAGAAGGCCGTGACGCGCCCGATTATGCTCCTCCCCACACACGACACGCCAGACGAATGTGAGAGAAACTCTAAATAAGGTGGACGGGATGGTCCACCAGGCACGTGCGCCAGGGAGCGGTAGCGTCGGTTTATGCGCACCGCCGATATCGTCACCGTCGAGACGACCCTCGGGCCCGGGCGGCTCACCGTGTCTGCCGCGGACGCGGACGCCGCGTCCGCCGCCGCTGCCACTCCGCGCCCGCGGGCGGTCCTCTGGCTCGGCCACGGAGCAGGCGGAGGCATCGAAGCGGTCGACCTCGCCGCCCTGGCCGCCGCCCTTCCGGTCCTCGGGATCACTGTCGTCCGCTACGAGCAGCCGTGGCGCGTCGCCGGCAAACGCGTCGCCTCCCGCCCCGCCGCCCTCGACACCGCCTGGCTCGAAACCGCCCCCGCCGTCGAGAAGATCGCCGACGGCCTGCCCATCCTGGTGGGCGGCCGCAGCGCCGGTGCCCGCGTGGCCTGCCGCACCGCCGCATCCACGGGGGCAGCCGCCGTGGTCTGCCTGGCGTTCCCGCTGCATCCACCGGGCCGGCCAGACACGAGCAGGCTGGACGAACTGCTCACCCCCGACGTGCCCGTGCTGGTACTGCAGGGCGAGCGCGACACGTTCGGCACCGCGGCCACCGTCGCCGCCGAGACCGAGGGACGCCCGAGCATCCGGGTAGTCCCGGTACCCGGCGCCGACCACGGGATGCGGGTGCTCGCGTCGTCCCCGTTCCCCGCCGCCGCGGTGCGGGAGCTGCTGGTGTCTCAGGTGGCGGCGTTCGTGGACGGGGTGGTGTGAGATGGCGAGCGCAACCGGAACCGGCCCCACCACTGGCCCCACCCCCACCCGCGCCTCGGCGATCATCGTCGGCACCGGTGTCGCCGGCGCAGCGACCGCGTTCTCCCTCGCCCGTCGCGGCGTCGCGGTGTCCCTGGTCGATGGAGACTTCCCCGGCCAGGCGACCGCGGCGGGCGCCGGCATCATCCAGCCCTGGAGCTCGGCCGCCTCCGGCCCGTTCTACGACCTGTACGCGGCGAGCGCCGACCACTACCCGGAACTCATCTCCCAGCTCGCGGCCGCGGGCGTGCGCGACATCGGCTACCGCCGGTCGGGGGCGCTCATCGTCAACCGCGACGCCCACGTGCTCGACGAGATCGAGGCGCGCCTCGCCACCCGGGCCCCGCAGGCGCAGTCCATCGGCGAGGTCTCCCGCATCCCGAACAGTCGCGCCCGCGAGCTGTTTCCACCCCTCGGCGACAGCTTCGACGCGCTGCACATCTCCGGCGGCGCGCGGGTCGACGGCCGTGCTCTGCGCGCTGGCCTCCTCGCCGCGGCGCAGAGCCTCGGGGCGACGATGGTGCCGGGCACCGCATCCATCGTCCCCGTGGATGCGACCGGCTGGGCCATCGAGGTCGACGGCCGCCGACTCCACGCGGACGCTGTGGTGCTCGCCGCGGGCGCCTGGACCAACCGACTGCTTCAACCGCTCGGCCGCCGCATCCCGGTGGAGCCCCAGCGTGGCCAGATCACGCACCTGCGCGTCGACGGTGCCGACACGCGCTCCTGGCCATCGGTGCACCCGGTGGCGAGCCACTACCTGGTCGCGTTCGACGACGCGCGCGTGGTGGTCGGCGCGACCCGCGAGACCGGCTCGGGGTTCGACCCGCGGGTGACCGCGGAGGGCCAGCGTCAGGTCCTCGCGAACGCGCTCTCAGTCGCGCCCCGCCTCGCCGACGCGACCGTCATCGAGACCCGCGTCGGCCTGCGCCCGCTGGCCGATGGCGACCTCCCGGTGGTCGGCGCCCTCCGCGGGCTGGACGGCCTCTTCGTGAACGCCGGCTTCGGCGCGGCGGGCTTGACGATGGGCCCACTGGTCGGCGAACGTCTCGCCGCCGTGCTCACGGGCGAGGTGGCCGCCCCGGCGACCGGCTTCCTGTCGCCGGTCGACGCAACGGTGTGAGGGGTCTCACCCCAACTCCCGCCGCATAACCCACCGCTGCGTCGCCCCCGAGTGCGCATCCGTCGCCTGCACCCGCGAGAACCCGTGCTTCTCGAACAGCGCGACCGTCCCCACATACCCGCTGATCACATCCACGCGCTCCCCGCCGGTGTCGACCGGGTACCCTTCCACCATCGCGGCACCGGATGCGCGTGCGTGCTCCACCGCGCCGTCCAGCAGGTCGTGCATCAGCCCGCGCTTGCGGTAGCCACCGCGCACCACGAAGCACACGATGGACCACGGATCGCGGTCCTCGTCGAGGTGCGGGATGGTCCGCGAGTTCATCAGCCGCCGGTACGTGGATTTCGGCGCGACGGAACACCATCCCGCCACCTCGCCGTCGAGATACACGAGCACTCCCGGCCCCGGCTCCGCCGAGCACTCGGACTTCATGTACTCGATCCGTTCGGGCATCCCGAGTCGCGCATCCCGGTACGACATGCACACACACCCGCCACCACCGGGCTTGCGCGGCACCATGAACGTCGCGAAGTCGTCCCAGCGCCCGGTCGCCGGCAGCACCTCTATGGACATGGCAGCACGTTACCCGCCGCCACCGACATCCGGCACCGGACGGGTTAGTACTCGCCCTTGATCACGAAGAACGAGCCGCGGATCGTCCCGGCCAGCTTCGACTTCTGCCTGGCGAACTTGAACTTCTCGGCCAGCTCCGCGGGAACCTCCATGCCGTCGGACAGCTTGAGCCCGACGGCCCGCTTGCCCGCCTCCTCGATCGTGTACATCACGTTGATCGACAGGCCGGACTCGTAGAACACGTACGCCATCCGGATGCCGTCGACCTCGAACGCGGTCGCCTCCAGCGGCCGGGATGCGATGGTGATGTCCCGCTCCTCCTTCAGGATGCGCGTCAACCACGCGAGCGCGTCCGCCGCCTCCCCCGGCTCATCCACCGAGCCGACGGTGAAGTCGTGATCATACTTGTTATGGAAATAGCGCGCCTCGTTCGCGCGAAGCCCCGCGAGCGCGTCGGCGACCGGGGAGGACTCCAAGCCAATGGTGGAGACGGTGACGAAGTCGACGGTGTATGGCATGCGGGGACCTCCAGGGTTGCGCGGTGGTGCGGTCGAATTCTGCCACAGTGCGTCTGGTGTGCGGGAACAGGGCATGCTCGACGTCGGTCGCAAAACTCGTCCACCCGGACGCTCAGCCCGCCTCCTCCGGGCGCACAACGCCACGGTGATGCAGTACGGCCAGCTGAATGGAACACCTGTTACATCTCATCGTTATGCTATGGTCTAAACATTTCGTATGTTAATTTGCCCGAAGGAGTTGGTGCGTGAATCCGACCATGTGGTTCCCACCCCCGGCCCACAGGCCACGGTCCGGCCAACCGCTCACCGATGAGGCGTGAGCTTGGAACTCCGTGATTACCTCCGCGTCATTCGCGCCAACTGGATACTGATCGCGCTCAGCGCGTTGATCGGTGTCGCTGTGTCGACGGGATACTCCCTGACCGCGACGCCTCAGTATCAGTCGACGACCAAGTTGTACGTTTCCGCGCGAGCGAACGATAGCGGCGCGACCGCCGATCTCGCGCAGGGAACGAGTTTCGCCAGACAGGCGGTCTCGAGTTACGTGAGCGTCGTGAACAGCGCGAGCGTACTCGATCGCGTCATTGCCGATCTCGACCTCGACACGACATCTGCGGCTCTGGCTTCCAAAGTATCGGCCAGTTCGCCCGCGAACACCGTGCTCATCGACATAACCGTGACGTCTGAGGATCCGGTTGCAGCTGCAGCGATCGCGAACTCAGTCGGCAAGAACACGGCCTACGTCGTCACGACCAAACTGGAGACCTCCGGGCAGGGACAGAGCCCGGTCAAGGTCCAAACCATCCAGACCGCGGTAGCACCCACACGTCCGACCAGTCCACGCATGTCCACCGACATCGCACTCGGACTCGTGCTCGGCCTCGGTGTCGGCGTCCTTATCGCTTTCTTGCGCTCTGTGCTCGACAACCGTGTCCGCACCGCACTCGACATCGAACGCACTACTGACCGACCGATCCTGGGGGTCATCAGCCTCGACCATGATGCGGCGAAGCGGCCGCTCGTCTTTCACACGGAACCCCGCAGCCCGCGTGCGGAGTCCTATCGCAGCCTGCGCACGAACCTGCAGTTCACGAATCTCGACAACCAGCGAAGCTATGTGATCACGAGCTCGGTGCCCCGCGAGGGCAAGACGACCACATCCGTCAACCTGGCGATCGCGTTGGCCGAAACTGGTGCGCGCGTCGCACTGGTCGACGGCGACCTTCGTCTGCCGAAAGTGGCTGAGCGGATGGGTATCGAGGGCGCAGCCGGTCTGACGGATGTCCTTATCAACCGCGCTCGACTCGCCGACGTACTTCAACGCTGGGGCAGTGGACAGCTCTACGTACTGGCCGCCGGGCTCTTACCGCCCAATCCAAGCGAGCTTCTCGGATCGACGGCGATGGCCGCCCTCATCGACGATCTGACAGGCGAATTCGATTACGTTCTCGTGGACGCACCGCCGATCTTGCTGGTCACCGATGCTGCGGTCATCAGCAAGAGCACCGGCGGAGTCATCCTGACCGCCGCATGCGGAAAGGTGAAAAAGAACGAACTGGCAGCATCACTCCGCGCACTTGGCCAGATCGGAAGCCATCTTGCGGGGATTGTCTTCACCATGCTCCCTGAGAGGCAAGCGGACTCGGACGGATACGGGGCATACACGCAGATGGCCTTGCGCGACTCCGCGGCTGATGTACCCGGCGGTCGGCGAGCACGTCGCGCGAAGGGAAAGTGACGACGTTGCCTCCCCGAAGATCGTGGGGCGTGTCGCACCGCAGCGTCCGCGATGAATAGCATCGAGGTTCTCCTCCTCGCCTGCGCCGGGACGCTGTTCACCGTCAGCCTCGTTCGCAAGGGCGCGCCCGCGATCTCGATCGCCCTCGCTGTGATGACCGGCAGTCTCGCGGCGCACATCATCGCTCCTCTGAGCCTGGAGCCGATGAGCGTCCAATCCGCGGTCATTGTCTTCTTCAGCCTCGTCGCACTGAGCGCACCGACCTGGTTGCCGGCGAGAAAGCCAGCTCGGGAGAAAGCCGGACATGGCGATTCGGGAGTCGCGTTCGCACGGCTCGTTCTCCTCGCCGTCGTCCTTCTCTCGGCCACGCTGATTGGCTTTCACGCCTTTACCTCATCTGTCGCGGCAGCGACCGGGACTGGCTTCAACAGCCTGTCGCTCGTCGAAGTCCGCGCGGCACAGAACGGCGCGGCCCGCGGTGGTGGCCTCCTCGTGCTGCTCGGCTCGCTGGGAACGGTGCTCGGTTGCGTCGGAGTGTACGGCGCGCTTCGCTTTTCCCGATTTTGGCTGATCTTGCCCGCCGTGTCACTCGCCGTAGTCCTTCAGAATCCGTCCAGGTCAAACAGCATCAGTCTGATCGTTGTGCTGGCCGTCTTTTACCTTCAGGTCAGGTCGAGCGTGCCGCCGCGACGCGGAACACGCGGTTCTCTCTCTCGCCGATCCCAGTGGATGCGAGCCGCTCTCTTCTCGACGCTCGTGACGGTCGGTGCGATCTCGGTTTTCAATGTCGTTGGAAGCGAGCTCGGCAAGAACGAGATGGCGTCAACACTGTTCCCCGACTATTCGTGGCCTGCCTGGTCGCTCAGCCCGATCTACTACGTCGCCGGCGGGTTCTCTGCGTTGTCCGAAGCCATGCGGCTCGGCACATCTCCATTCGCGCCAGGCAGCAGCTTCTTCAGCATCCTGCGAGTGTTCAATGCGGTTGGCGGCCCACCCCCGCCGGAGACGATCGCAGCCTACGTCTATATTCCGACACCGTTCAATCTTTACACCGGGCCGGGTCAGCTCTTTTTCGACTCAGGCATCTTCGGAACGATTGTTGCGATGTTGGCGCTCGGCATTCTGCTCACCTACGCGCACCGACGTGCTCAGGCGGGCTACACCGAGTGGGCGTGGGTATCGTCGGTGCTGTTCACCGTCGCCCTCTCTCTCCCGCAGTCGTTCACGCTGTTCCGGCTCGATCTGGACTTCGAGATCCTGGTGGGATTCTGCGTCTTTCTGGCGATCAGGAGGAGCGCTGTTCGTTCGACGGCGCCCGCCGTCCGGTTACGGGACCGCCTGTGATCCCGACGCTACTCGCGGGAAGGCGCCCTCAGACGCTGAACGACGAAGCCGCCGACTGGGATGCACACGGCGGCAGACGGCGGAGACGACGCTGCTGTCCGGTGGCTCGCCCAGCAGGATTTGCGGCCGCGGTGCGCTCGTCGTCGCCGCATCGCCGCATCCCGCGCGATACGGTAAATTCACTCCGCGTGGATGGGGTGGCCGGGAAAGCGGAGGTTCAGCCGCCAGTGCAAATCGCGCGGTTCCACAGCGACCAGATCTCACGCGCGACAGGCGCATACCTCTCGGCCGGCCCCGCGATCTCCGAATCGAACCACGTCACGAACACCGCATGGACGATGTCCACGACGCCGCTTTCCGACGTCGCATCCGGCAACCGGATGACGATCGACTGCGCTTCGGCCCTGTACTCGTCAGCGTTCGTCCCGACGTTGATGCCAATGGGATCGGCCCGGAACAACACGTGCTCGACCGCCGCCACAAGCTGCGCCTGGCCACGACTCGCGAACTCACGCTCGGCTCGGGCGGCTGCCACGCGCGGAGAAACGACCGCGTTCCAGTACTCCTCGGTCATGTCCCCAGAGATATCCGGTGAGTCGGCCACGACTCAGTTTTACACCGCGCGAACGCTCAGACGGCGCTCTCGGTCTTCCACGTTCGGGGGCTGGATCCGTCTTCACCGAACTCGACGAGGTGGGCGTCGAGCATCTCATACGCGTCGCGCATCTCGCCCGTCACATCGTGCGACTTCGTCGAGTTCGGTTCGAGGACCCCACCGCGTGCGACGAAGACCACCTGCTCGGCGATGTCACCCAACGGCTTGTTGTTGGTGCGCACGAGGTCACGCCTCCGGAGTTCGGACACGATGCCCGCCTCGAGCCTCAGCAGATGCCTGACAGAGAAACCCCTGAGGTCGGGCAGTTCGTCCACCATGTGTGTGCTCCCTGAGGGTCAGACGTTGAATCGGACATACACAACCCGATGCTGCGGCATCGCATTCGCGTCCAATCCATTCGAGCTTAGGCGGCGGTGCGGTCTTCGTGCGGATGGAAAGGCCGGCGGCGGACGGTGGTCAGACGCCTCCCTCGGCGGACCAGAGCTCCTCAGCGTCGAGGACCAGATCGATCAGCTGCCGCAGCAGACCCCCCATCGTCGTCGACCTCAGCAGCGTGTACCTGTCGTACTCGCCCAGCGGGGCGATCGCCGCCAGTTGCCACACGGCTTCGACGGGATCGTCCGACAACTCGATTCCGGCATCCGAGTGCGGCCCCGCGACGCGGGCGATCGCGCGGCGGACAAGCGCTTCCGCCTCGGTCCGCAGAGGTGCGAGCGCCTCGGACCACTCCAGTTCCGGCAGCATCGAGAGCTCGGCCCGGGGATACGGGTCCTCGTCGACCCAGCGCTCGACCGTGAACCGCCGGGTGCCAACACCGACAATGAGCAGGTCGTCGGCGCCCGCGGCGACGCTCGCCAGGCGCGCCATCGTCCCGACCGATGCGCGCTGGTCGCCACCCCCGGCTTCGGACCCGCGCTCGATGAGGACGACGCCGAACTCGAACCCCGGTTCGTCCTCGTCGAGCAACCGCCCGACCATCCTGAGATAGCGTGGCTCGAACACCCTCAGCGGGATGGGCACGCTCGGGAACAACACGGATCCGAGCGGGAACATCGGTGAGGCGGCCATACTCCAGTGAAGCACCGCAGACGTAGAGTGAACAGGTGTCCAGACCGCGCCCCGATATCCCAGCCACGGGCCAGGAGTCTGTCTGGGACTACCCGAGGCCGCCGCGCGTCGAGCGCGTCATGGCGCCCGTCACGATCCGTCTGGGCGGGCAGCTCATCGTCGAATCCCGTGACGTCGTCCGGGTGCTCGAAACCAGCCATCCGCCGGTCTACTACATCCCGATCGCGGACTTCGCACCCGGCGCGCTGGCCGACGCCGACGGTTCGTCGTTCTGCGAGTTCAAGGGCACCGCACGATATCTCGACGTGCGCGGAGGAGGCGAGGTGCGGTCCGCGAGCGCCTGGAACTACCCGCATCCGTCGCCCGGGTTCGAACTGCTCCGGGACCGCGTCGCCGTCTACGCGCAGCAGATGGACGAGTGCACGGTCGACGGCGAGGTCGTCACGCCGCAGCCCGGAGGCTTCTACGGCGGCTGGATCACGAAGGGCGTCGTTGGGCCGTTCAAAGGGGGGCCGGGGTCAGGGGGCTGGTGAACGATGGTGATTCACCCGGTGAAGCCGGTCAGACGTTGAACCTGAACTCCACAACATCCCCATCCTGCATCACGTAGTCTTTCCCCTCCATGCGCGCCTTCCCGCGCGCCCGCGCCTCCGCGACCGACCCGGCATCCACCAGGTCGTCGAAGGAAATCACCTCGGCCTTGATGAAGCCCTTCTCGAAATCCGTGTGAATCACCCCCGCCGCCTGCGGCGCCTTCCAGCCCTTGTGGATGGTCCAGGCGCGCGACTCTTTCGGGCCGGCGGTGAGGTAGGTCTGCAGGCCGAGGGTGTCGAAGCCGATGCGGGCCAGCTGGTCGAGGCCGCTCTCCGTCTGGCCAGTGGATGCGAGGAGCTCGGCAGCGTCGTCCGCGTCGAGGTCGATGAGTTCGGATTCGAGCTTCGCGTCGAGGAAGACCGCCTGGGCCGGGGCGACGAGCGCGGCCAGTTCGGCGCGGCGGGCGTCGTCGGTGAGGACCGATTCGTCCACGTTGAAGACGTAGATGAAGGGTTTCGCGGTGAGCAGGCCGAGTTCGGCGATCGGCTCGAGGTCGATCTTCGCGCTCGACAGCGGCTTGCCCTCGAAGAGCACAGCGTGCGCTGCCTGCGCCGTTTCGAGGACGACCGGTTCGAGCTTGCGGCCCTTGACCTCTTTCTCGTAGCGGGCGATCGCCTTGTCGAGGGTCTGCAGGTCGGCGAGGATCAGCTCGGTGTTGATGGTCTCCATGTCGCCGGCCGCATCCACTTTGCCGGCGACGTGGACCACATCCGGGTCGTCGAAACCGCGGACCACTTGGGCGATCGCGTCGGCCTCACGGATGTTGGCGAGGAACTTGTTGCCGAGACCCTCGCCCTCGCTCGCGCCCTTCACGATGCCCGCGATGTCCACGAACGACACCGGAGCCGGCAGGATGCGCTCGCTGCCGAACACCTCTGCGAGCTTGTCGAGGCGCGGGTCCGGCAGGTTCACCACGCCGACGTTCGGCTCGATCGTGGCGAACGGGTAGTTCGCCGCGAGCACGGTGTTCTTGGTCAGCGCGTTGAAGAGGGTGGACTTTCCCACGTTGGGGAGTCCGACGATTGCGATAGTGAGAGCCACGATCGACCATTCTACGGGGCCGGTCGCCGCACGGGTCCGCGCCAGCGCTGCATCCGGGCGCCCCTGCGCCTGCGCCTGCGCCGCAGCGCCCGCCCGCCCCGCCCTCAGCCCGCGAGCACCGCCCTGTAGCACTTCGTGACGTACGGCAGCTCGAACGTGTCCCGCCCGGCCAGATCGGGATGCTCGGCCGCGAGCCTGCGCAGCGAGCCGATCACCGCCGCCTGGGTGTCCGCATCCTTGGTGATGAAGTAGCTGCGCGACCTGGCCAGGTCGAGCATCCCGTCGACGGTCATCGGCTGCACCCAGCGCACCTCGTGCGTGTCCAGTGGGCCGAACGGCGCGCCGACCACCGGCTCCACCTCGTCGCTTGCGTACGCGGCGCCGGTGTCCATCAGCTCGCCGAGCTGCCGCACCCAGTCGACGGACTCGTCGCGGAAGTTCCACACCAGCCCGAGCGCCCCTCCCGGCCGCAGCACGCGCGCCACCTCGGGCACGGCACGCTCCGGATCCACCCAATGCCACGCCTGCGCGGACAGCACCAGCCCGGCCGAATCGTCGTCCGCCGGAATGCTCTCCCCCGTCCCCAGCCGCACGCCGACGCCCGGGATGCGCTCCCCCAGCACGCGCAGCATCTCCGGCGACGGGTCGACCGCCGTGACCTCGAACCCGCGCTGCACGACAGCGGAGGTGAGCTTGCCCGTGCCGGCGCCGAGGTCGATCACCGGACCGCTCGCGTCGCCGATCAGCCACGAGACCGCCTCGGCCGGGTAGCCGGGCCGCGCTGCGTCGTAGACGTCGGCGGCGAGGTCGAACGAGCGGGCGTGGGCGTCGTGGTCGTTCCGTTCGTACATGCTGCCGATGCTACGCGCGCCGCGACGGTGGATGCGCGGGTGGGCACCGCGCATCCGGCCAGTGGATGCGCGCCCCCGCACCGCGCACCCAGCCAGTGGATGCGCACCCAACGACCGCACGCATCCGCGGCACACCGCCCGCGCATCCCGGCGGCGTCGGTGGGCCGTGCGAGCATGTTCCCGTGCCACTGGACTTCACCGCTATCGACTTCGAGACCGCGAACGGGAGTGCGGCGTCCGCCTGCTCCGTCGGGCTGATCAAGGTGCGGGACGGCAAGGTGGTCGACCGGGTGGGGTGGCTCATCCAGCCGCCGATGGGACACGACTTCTTCCAGGAGTGGAACACGCGCATCCACGGCATCCGTGCGGAGGACGTCGTCGGCGCCGCCGGGTGGATAGACCAGCTTCCCGACCTGATCGCCTTCGCGGAGGACGACTACCTCGTCGCCCACAACGCCGGTTTCGACATGGGCGTGATCCGCGCGGCCTGCACCGCCACCGCCGTCGCCTGCCCCGACTACAGCTACCTCTGCAGCCTGCAGGTGGCCCGCAGGACGTACACGCTCGACTCCTACCGCCTCCCGGTCGCCGCGATGGCCGCCGGATTCGAGGACTTCCACCACCACGACGCCCTCGCCGACGCCGAAGCGTGCGCCGCGATCATCGTGCACGCCGCCCGCCGTCACGGAGCGGCCACCATCGACGAGCTCGCCGCGAGCACGGGCTCCCGCCTCGGCAGGATCGGCACCCCGCAGGCCGCCTGACCCTGCCGCGCCGGCCCGCTGGTGCTAATGTCGGACCAAACCATTTGTCCTGACATGATCGAGGTTTCGGTGCCCCAGAGCGACGGCTCCCTCCCGCAGCACCTCTTCATGGACCTCGACCATGCCGGCCCCGTTCCGCTCTACTTCCAGGTGGCCACCCGGATCGAGAACGCCATCGTCGACGGCGAACTGCCCCCGGGATCCCGGCTGGAGAACGAGATCGCGCTCGGCGAGCGCCTCGGCCTGTCAAGACCCACCGTCCGCCGCGCCATCCAGGAACTGGTCGACAAGGGCCTCGTCGTACGCCGCCGCGGCATCGGCACCCAGGTCGTGCACGGCCCGGTCACCCGGAAAGTGGAGCTGACCAGCCTCTACGACGACCTCGCCCGCGACGGCAAACATCCGGAGACCGCGCTGCTGCTGCACGAGGTCATCCCGGCAGGCACCCTGATCGGGGAACTCCTCAACCTCGACGCGTCCAGTCCCGTCCTGCACTTGCGCAGGGTGCGCAGCGCCGACGGCGTGCCCGTCGGCGTGCTGGAGAACTATCTGCCGTCCGATTTCGTCGACATCACCGAGGCCGACCTGGCCGCCCACGGCCTCTACCAGCTGATGCGCGGGCGCGGCACCACCATGCGCGTCGCCCGCCAGCGGATCGGCGCGCGCCGCGCGTCCGCGGAGGAGAGCACGCTGCTGGAGATCGACGAGGGCGGACCGGTGCTCAGCATGGACCGCACCGCCTACGACAACTCCGGCAGGGCCGTCGAGTTCGGCCACCACTGCTACCGCCCCGACCTCTACTCCTTCGAGATCACCCTCGTCGACAAGTAGGCCGCTGGCCTGCGGCGTCCGGCCACCGGCCCTCCCGCATCCGGCCGCCCTGCCCCATCCGGCCGCCCTGCCCCATCCGGCTGGCCTGCCCCATCCGGCCTCCGGCCACCCCGCCCAGCCGCCGAGATGCCAGTAACTGTCGCGAAACGCCCGGGATGCGCGACAGATAGTGGCATCTCGTCCGCGCGCCCGATTTCCCTAACAGCCAGCATATTTATCCGCAGTGGTATACATCTGACCACTCCCTTGCTAACACTTCAGAACTGACGTAATAATGTCCTGACAAAGCACCACAACGCAAGGGAGCGCCCGTGTCAGAACCAACAACGTCCACCGCATCGCCCAGAGCAGGGGGCGGGATACCGTCGCCGAGCCGCCGCTATCTCCGCACCGTGACCGTCCTGTCCACCTTCGGCGGCCTGCTGTTCGGCTACGACACCGGGGTCATCAGCGGCGCCCTGCCGTTCATGCGGTTCGCCGACGCCGCGCTCACGCCGCTGCAGGAGGGCATCGTCGTGTCGTCGCTCCTCGTCGGGGCCGCGCTCGGATCGTTCGCCGGAGGCCGCATCGCCGACCGCAGAGGCCGGCGCACGCTCCTCCTCTGGCTGGCCGCGGTGTTCTTCGTCGCCGCGGTCGGCTGCGCGGTCGCGCCGAGCATCGCCGTCCTGGTCACCGCGCGCTTCGTCCTCGGCATCGCCGTCGGCGGCGCATCCGTGACCGTCCCGCTCTACCTGGCCGAGATGTCGCCCGCCGCGCGCCGCGGCCGGCTGGTCACTCAGAACGAGCTGATGATCGTCAGCGGCCAGCTCGCCGCGTTCACCGTCAACGCGCTGATCGCGTCCCTCTTCCCCGGCAACGACGGCGTCTGGCGCTGGATGCTCGCCGTCGCGTCCATCCCCGCCGTCATCCTCTACTTCGGGATGCTCGTGCTCCCGGAGAGCCCGCGCTGGCTCATACTGCACGGCCGCTTCGCCGAGGGGCTCGCCGCCCTGCGTCGCGTCCGCGAGCAGGACGAGGCGTCGGCCGAGTTCGACGAGATCCAGGCGCACGCCGCGCCACAGAACCCGGGCACCGCTCCCGAGCGCTCCGCGTTCTCCGAGCTGGCCGTGCCGTGGGTGCGCCGCATCTTCCTGATCGGCATCGGCGTCGCGATGGTGCAGCAGCTCACCGGCGTCAACTCGATCATGTACTACGGCGTGCAGATCCTGCAGCTGGCGGGCTTCGACCAGCAGGCCGCGCTGGTCGGCCAAATCGCGAACGGCGTCATCTCGGTGCTCGCCACGTTCGTCGGCATCTGGCTCCTCGGCAAGGTCGGGCGCCGCCCGATGCTGCTCACCGGACTCGTCGGCACGACCGTGTCGCTCCTCCTGGTCGGCGTCTTCTCGAGCACCCTGGACGGTTCCCCCGCCCTTCCGTTCGTGGTGCTCGGTCTCACGATCACGTTCTTGGCATTCCAGCAGGGCGCCGTGTCGCCGGTCACCTGGCTGATGCTGGCCGAGATCTTCCCGGCGCGCATCCGGGGCTTCGCCTTCGGCCTGGCCGCCCTGGTGCTCTGGCTGACGAACTTCGTGGTCGGCTTCCTGTTTCCGCAGCTGGTGGATGCGCTGGGCATCTCGACCACGTTCTTCCTGTTCTTCGCGGTGGGCATCGGCGGTGTCGTCTTCGTGAAGCTCTGCCTTCCTGAGACCCGCGGCCGTTCCCTCGAAGCCCTCGAACGCGACTTCCAGCTCCGGCGCTGAGCTGCGCGAAAGCTGAGCAGCGCGAACGCCGAGCAGCACGAACGCCGAGCAGCGCGAAAGCCGAGCAGCACGAACGCCGAGCAGCGCGAAACCAACAACTGCCGCGCATCCCTCCGGATGCGCGGCAGTTACTGGTTTCTCGGCGCTGAGCCGCCTAGGCGTAGAACGCGGGACGCGGCACGTAGCTGACCTCGACCCGGGTCCCGGAGGCCTGCGCGGACACGCCCGCTTCGCAGACGGCGGCGGCGAGGTAGCCGTCCCAGGCGCTCGGTCCGTCGATCGTGCCGCGGCGCACCGCATCCACCCACCGCTGCACCTCGGTGTCGTACGCGCGGGCGAACCGCGTCGTGTACGTCAGGTGCTCGGCCTGCCGGAACGCTCCGTTCACCCACCGGGCGATGCCCGACGTGCGGCCGATCTCGGCGACGCTGCGCTCGAACACGGCATCCGTGGTCACCTGGTAGCCGAACTGGATGTTGACGCTGATCTCCACGTCCGCCAGCACACCGGATGCGGTCTCCAGCAGCACCAGCTGCGGCTCGCGTAGTCCCTCGGGAGCGAGCGAGTTCCGCCGCGGCTTCCGCACCTCGACGGCCGCGATCGGCTCCCCCACCAGCCATGGCACGACGTCGATCTCGTGCACCACGGAATCGGTGATCAGCATGGTCTCGGTGTACCCGGGAGGTGTCGACGGGTTGCGGTGCGCGCAGTGCAGCGCGAGCAGAGCGCCGGCGTCGCCGGAGTCGATGAGGGCCTTCATCTGCAGGTACTCCTCGTCGAACCGCCGCATGAACCCCACCTGGATGCGCGGACGGTCCGTCTTCTGCTCGGCCTCCAGGATGCGCAGCGACGATTCGGAGTCCGGCGTCAACGGCTTCTCGCACAGGATGTCCACCCCGGCGTCGAGCGCGGGCAGCAGCACGGATTCGTGGAACGGTCCGGGCGTCGCGATGATAACGGCGTCGATGTCGTCGTGTTCGAGGGCGTCTTCGATGCGGCTGCGCGTGACGGCACCGGGCGCTCCCGCCGCGGCGGCCGCCGCCCGGGTGGCGTCGGGCTCGACGACGGCCGCGACCTCGGCGCCGGTGATGCGCCCGGCGATGCGGCTGATGTGGTCGGAGCCCATGATCCCGGCGCCGACGACGGCGATCCGGAGCGGTTCTGTGGTCATGCTGGTCTCTTTCGGTGGTGCGGTGAGCGGTGTGGGTGGAGCGTGTATGCCTTCGGCCGCGCGGGCCGGGTCAGTCCTGCCGGGCGTGCCGCGTGCATCCGAAGATGTGGTCGCGGGTGCGCTTCGCGATCGGGTACGGACGCTCGATGTCGGTGCCGTACATGTCCTGCTCGACGATGGCGAAGATGTTCTGGTCGATGGCGCTGACGGCTTCGATGATCGGCGCGAAGTCGGGCACGCCGGCCGGCGGCTCCGTCATGACGCCGCGGGCGACCGCCGTGGCGAACGGGACGTCGTTCTTCAGCACGTCGGCGAGGATGTCGGTGTCCACCTGCTTGAGGTGCAGGTAGCCGATGCGCTCCGGATACGCCCGGATGAGTTTCAGGTTGTCACCGAGGTAGTAGGAGAAGTGCCCGGTGTCGAGGCACAGGTTCGTGTACGCGGCGTCGGTCTCCGTGAGGAACCGCTCGACCTCGCCGTACGTTCCGACGTGGCTGTCGGCGTGCGAGTGGAACTGCTGGTGCATCCCGAACTCTTCCAGGAGCGCCTTGCCGAGCTTGTCGTGGCCGGCGGCGAGCTTCGCCCACTGCTCGTCGTCGAGCGTGCGGTTCTCGAGCACCTCCTCGGTGGCGTCGCTGCGCCACAGATCCGGGATCACGACGAGGTGCTCCGCGCCGAGCGCGGTGGCGAGCCCGGCGACCTGCAGCGCCTGGTCCCATGCCCGCTGCCACTGGTCCTCCCCCTTGTGGAAGCCGGTGAACACCGTTCCGGCGGATAGCTTCAGTCCGCGCGAGCCGAGTTCGTCCTCCAGCTGGTGCGGGTCGGTGGGCAGATAGCCGTACGGCCCGAGCTCGATCCAGGTGTAGCCGGAGGCGACCACCTCGTCGAGGAAGCGCTGCCACGGAATCTGCTTCGGGTCATCGGCGAACCAGACGCCCCACGAGTCCGGGGCGGTGCCGATCCGCAGGGCGGGGGTGCTGTCTGTCATCGTTCTCCTCGTGCTGCTCGGGATGTTCTGGGAGCGCCTCAGCCGGCGTAGGGCCGCTGCCGCGCCTTCTGCTCGTCGTACGCATCGCGCGCTGCGCGGGTGCTGTCGAGCTCGGACGCCTCCGCCACTGGCACGTCCCACCAGCCTTCGCCGTCCGGCGAGAACAGCAGGGGGTCGCTGTTGATGTGGATGAGGGTCGGTCCGCTCGCCGCCTTGGCCTGCGCGACTGCCGCCGTGAGGTCGGCGATCGCGTTCGCGCTCGGCTCGACCCGGATCACGTCGACGCCGAGGCTGGCCGCGTTCGCGGCGAGGTCGACCGGGAGTGCCGGACCGTCGTCGAACGCGTTCGCCGCGTCATCGCGGAACCGGTACCGCGTGCCGTAGCGCTGCGATCCGACCGTGTCGCTGAGGTGCCCGATGGAGGCGTAGCCGTGGTTCTGAATGAGCACGACGATGATCTTCACGCCCTCCGCCACCGCGCTCACCAGCTCGGTGTGCATCATCAGGTACGAGCCGTCGCCGACCATCACGATCACGTCGCGGTCGCCTGCGCCACGCTTGGCGCCCATCCCTCCGGCGATCTCGTAGCCCATGCAGGAGAACGCGTACTCGACGTGGTAGCCGAGGTCGTCGCGCACCCGCCACAGCTTGTGCAGGTCGCCCGGCAGCGATCCGGCGGCGCAGACCACCACATCCCGGGGGTCGCTCGCGGCGTTGACCGCGCCGATGATCTCGGTCTGCGACGGACGGTCGAGCTTGCGGTCGACGAAGCTCTCGTCGACCAGCGCATCCCAGGCCCGCTTCTCGCGCGCGATCTCGTCGCGGTAGCCGGACGGCGTCGCGAAGCCGGCGAGCGCGTCGCGGAGGGCGACGAGCGCCTCGCGGGCGTCGGCGATCACGGGAAGCGTCGACCCGTGCTTGTATGCGTCGAACGACGCGACGTTGACGTTGACGAAACGCACCCCGTCCCTGGCGAACGCCGTGCGGGATGCGGTGGTGAAGTCGCTGTAGCGCGTGCCGACCCCGATCACCAGGTCGGCCTGCGCGGCGAGCCGGTTGGCGGCAGACGTGCCGGTGGAGCCGATGCTGCCGAGCGACAGCGGGTGGTCCCAGGCGATCGCGCCGCCCCCGGCCTGCGTGGTGCCGACCGGGATGCCCGTCGCCTCGGCGAACGCCCGCAGCTCGGCGGCCGCGTCGGAGTAGATCACGCCTCCGCCCGCGACGATGATCGGCCGCTCTGCGGCGGCGATGGCCTCGACGGCGCGGGCGAGCGCACCGCGCTCCGGCACGGGGCGGCGCACGTGCCACTCCCTGTCGGCCAGGAACTCCAGCGGGACGTCCAGCGCCTCCGCCTGCACGTCCTCCGGCAGCGCGATGGTGACGGCGCCGGTCTCGACCGGATCGGTCAGCACCCGCATGGCGCCGAGGGCGGCGGAGAACAGCTGCTCGGGGCGCACGATCCTGTCGAAGAAGCGCGACAGCGGCTTGAACGCGTCGTTGACGCTCATCGAGGCGTCGTGCGGGAGTTCCAACTGCTGCAGCACGGGGTCGGCCACACGGGTGGCGAAGGTGTCGGACGGGAGCAGCAGCACGGGCAGCCGGTTGGTGGTGGCGAGCGCTGCCCCGGTGAGCATGTTGGTCGCGCCGGGCCCGACGGACGCGGCACAGGCGAACGTCCCCCTCCGCCTCCGTAGGCGCGAGTATCCGACGGCTTCGTGCACCATCGCCTGCTCGTTGCGCGCCTGGTGGTAGGGCATCAACGCCGGGTCCTGCACGGAATACTGCTTGAGCGCCTGCCCGATCCCCGCCACGTTGCCGTGCCCGAAGATGCCGAAGGTGCCGGCGATGGTGCGTTCGCGGTGGTCGCCGTCGACGGTCCACTGATGGGCCAGGAACTCGACGATGGCCTGGCTCACGGTCATGCGCTTGGTGCCGCTCACAGGGCTGCTCCTTCGTTGGATGCGGGGGTGGATGCGGGGGTCGCGGTGGGCTCGGGTGCGGTGGATGCGGCGCGATCCGGCAGATACGGAAGCCGCGCATCCATCCCCTCCGCCTCCCAGGTCTGGCGCACCCATCCGTGCGCCGGGTCGTCGGTGATCAGCCAGGAGCGTTCCGCATCCGGGCCGGCCATCACGTTGAGGTAGTAGAGGTCGTAGCCGGGCGCGGCGACAGCCGGCCCGTGGTATCCGTGCGGCACGAGCGCGATGTCCCCGCTGCTCACGCGCGCGTCGATGGCGATCGGCCGCTCCCCCGACGAATACGTCGCGAACACGGCGAACGGCGCAGCGGTTGCCGGCGCATCCACCCCGCGCGTCACCGCCGTCTCGAAGTAGTAGATCTCTTCCAGGCGGGATTCGACGCCCGGCCGGTGCTCGTCGTGCTTGTGCGGCGGGTACGAGGACCAGTTGCCCGCCGGCGTGATCACCTCGCAGGCGATCAGCGTGGCCGCATCCAGGGCCCCGGGCACCCCGAAGTTGTGCACCTGGCGGCTCGACTGTCCTCCGCCGCGCAGCTCGACGGGAACCGCAGACGCCGGAAGGTACGCGGCAGCGCGACGCTCCCCAGCGCCCGCGCCCGACCCGGCGCCCGCCGCCGTCACCGCCTCGGCCACCGCGACCCGACCGTGCCCGCCGATGGTCGCCGCCGTTCCCGCGCCGAGGTAGAGCACATCCGTCGGACCGTCGAACACCGATGCACGCCCGGCCAGCCTCTGCGTCGCCCGCTCGGCCCCCGGCTCCTCGTACTCGACCGTGAACGAGCCCGCCAGCGGCACGATCATCCGCTCCACGTCGCCCGCGGCGAGCGCGACGGTGCCGCCGTCGAGCGCGGCGACACGCAGGCCGGTGTGCTGCCAGCCCGGGATGCGCGCATCCACCACCGACTCCCAGCCGTCCTCCGCGAGGTCGCCGGGGCCGTAGACCCACTCACTGCCGTTGCGCATCGCTGCTCCTACTTGGTCTGCGGGAATCCGAGGTTGATGCCGCCGTGGCTCGGGTCGAGCCAGCGGCTGGTGACGGCTTTCTCCCTGGTGAAGAAGTCGAAGCCGTGCACACCGTACGCTTTCGCGTCCCCGAACAGCGACTGCTTCCACCCGCCGAACGAGTAGTACGCCACCGGCACGGGGATGGGCACGTTGATCCCGATCATGCCGACCTGCACCTCGTTCTGGAACCGGCGCGCCGCTCCCCCGTCGTTGGTGAAGATCGCCGTGCCGTTTCCGAACGCCCCGGAGTTGATCAGCTCGACGCCCTCCTCGTAGCTGGCGACGCGCACCACCGACAGCACCGGGCCGAAGATCTCCTCGGTGTACACCCGGGAGGTGCGGCTCACCCGGTCGATCAGCGTCGGTCCCAGCCAGAACCCGTCCGCTGCGCCGTCGACCTCGATGCCGCGACCGTCGATGACCACGTCGGCGCCATCCGCGATGGCGACGTCGATGTACGACGCGACCTTGTCGCGGTGCTCGCGCGTGATGAGCGGTCCCATGTCGCAGTTGCGGCGGCCGTCTCCCACGCGCAGGCCGGCCACGCGCTCCTTCACCTTGGCGATGAGGTCGTCGGCGACGGGTTCGACGGCCACGACGACGCTGATCGCCATGCAGCGCTCGCCCGCCGACCCGAAACCGGCGTTGACCGCAGCGTCCGCGACTAGGTCGAGGTCCGCATCCGGGAGCACGAGCATGTGGTTCTTGGCGCCGCCGAGAGCCTGGACGCGCTTGCCGTTCCTGGCAGCGGTCTCGTAGATGTAGCGGGCGATCGGCGTGGACCCGACGAACGAGATGGCCTGCACCTCCGGATGTTCGAGCAGGCCGTCGACGGCGACCTTGTCGCCCTGCAGCACCGTGAAGACGCCGTCCGGCAGTCCCGCCTCGGTGAACAGCTCGGCGAGCCAGACCGCGGCCGAAGGGTCCTTCTCGCTCGGCTTGAGCACCACCGCGTTGCCGGCCGCGATGGCCACCGGCAGGAACCAGAGAGGGACCATCGCCGGGAAGTTGAACGGGCTCACGATGCCGACGACGCCGAGCGGCTGCTTGAGCGAGTACACGTCGACGCCGGTCGACACGTTCTCGGAGTGCTCGCCCTTGATCAGGTGCGGGAACCCGGTGGCGAGCTCGACCACCTCGAGGCCGCGGGTGATCTCGCCGAGCGCGTCGGAGACGACCTTGCCGTGCTCGCTGGTCACGATCTCCGCGAGGTCGCCCTTGCGGGCGTTCAGCAGCTCGCGGAACGCGAACATGACCTGCTGACGCCGCGCCATCGAGGTGTCGCGCCAGCCGGGGAACGCCGCGGCAGCGGAGTCGATCGCCGCGGCGACCTCCGCCTCGTCCGCCAGTCCGACGTGCGCGCTCGGCTGCCCGACCGCCGGATCGTAGACCGGCGCGAGCCGCCCGCTGGTACTGGGCGTGCGCCGCCCGCCGATGTAGTGCGGGATGACGGGAAGCTCGGTGTCTGACATGGTGCTGATGCTCCTTCGCGGATGGTTCGTGGCCGGACGCTGTGCCGGGATGGTGCGGGGTGGTGCGTTGCTGCGGATGATGCTGATGCTGCGGTGCGCGGGGGTGGTGACGGTCAGTGCACGATGGCGGCCGCCCGGTCGACGGCGGACGGCACGTCGCCGTCCTCCGGGTAGAGCAGGGTGCGGCCGACGACCAGCCCCTTCACGCCGGGCAGGTCGATGGCGCCCGCCCAGGCGTCGTGCGCCGATCCCGGCTTGGCTCCCGGCACGGGATCGCCGCCGAGCAGCAGCGTCGGCAGCGTCGTGGCCGACATCACCGCGGCCATGTCGTCGATCACCGGCAGCTTCAGCCAGCTGTATGCCGAGCTGGCCCCGAGACCGGATGCGATGGCCACCGACGTGATGACCGCATCCGTCGACAGGTCGTTGACGACCCGGCCTGCTTCCCACGCGCTCATGAACGGTTCGAGCATGATCGGCAGGCGCGCGGCCGCCGCGGCGGTGACGGCGTCGGCCGAGGCGGCCAGCGTTGCCGCCGTGGCGTCGTCGGCGAGGTTGATCCGCACCAGCAGCTTGGCGAAGTCGAGGCGGGCGGCGACCAGCGCATCCACGTCGTAGGCGGTGAAACGGTCGTCCATCTCGAAGCTGGCGCCGCGCAGCCCTCCGCGGTTCATCGAGCCGACCGCGATGCGGCCGTCGAGGAGTCCGAGGACGGCCAGGTCTTCGATGATGTCCGGGGTGCCGAGCACGCCGTCGACGCCCGGGCGCTCCAGGGCGGAGGCGAGGCGCTGCACCAGGTCGTAGCGGTCGGCCATCGCGCGCGGGTCGGAGCCGACGCCGAGCGCGCCGCGGGCCGGGTGGTCGGCGGCGACGATGAAGAGGCGCTCGTCGCCGGTGAGCAGGTCGCGGGTCTGGCGGCCGGCGAGCGCCTCCGCGATCTTCGCCGGCTCCGCCGCCCTGATCCTGCGCAGCCTGTCGAAGTCCGCAGCGCTGATCGGTCCGTCAACGGGTGCCACGGGATGCTCCCTCCAGCAGGGCGTCGACCTCCGCGGTCGTCGGCATGGCCGTCGAGCACTCGCGGCGGCTGGCGACGATGGCGCCGGCGACGTTGGCGAACCGGATGACCTGTTCCAGCGGCCAGCCGGCCAGCAGCCCGTGGCAGAGCGCACCGCCGAAGCCGTCGCCCGCGCCGAGGCCGTTGACCACCTGCACGGGGAACGGCTCGACCTCGACGGTCTCCATCCTGGTCTTCGCGAGCACGCCGCGCGGGCCCTGCTTCACCACGGCGAGGTCGAGCCCGCGATCGAGCAGCGCGTCCGCAGCCAGCTGCGGGTCGGACTCGCCGACGGCGATCTCGCACTCCTCGCGGTTTCCCACGGCGACCGTCACCTTCTCAAGCGCCCTGGACACCTCCGCGGTGGCCTCGGCGGGCGACGACCAGAACATCGGCCGGTAGTCGAGGTCGAGGACGGTCAGCGGCGCGCGGCCCCGCGCATCCCACGCCGCGTGGTGGGATGAACGGCTCGGCTCCTTCGACAGGCCGGTGACGGTGGCCCAGAAGATGCGCGCATCCCGGATGGCGCCGAGGTCGAGCTCGGACGGCTCGATCACCAGGTCTGGCGCGATCGGCTCGCGGTAGAAGTAGAGCGGGAAGTCGTCCGGCGGGAAGATCTCGCAGAGCGTGATCGGGGTGTTGAGGCCGGGCACCGTGGAGACGAAGCGGTTGTCGACGCCGAGCCTGGCGATCTCCGCGCTCACGTAGCGGCCGAGCGGGTCTTCTCCCGTGCGCGTGACGATGGCCGAGCGGCGTCCGTGCCGGGCGGCGGCGACCGTGACGTTCGTCGCGCTGCCGCCGAGGTACTTGCCGAAGGTGCTGACCTCTTCGAGGCCGACGCCGTCTTGCAGCGGATAGAGGTCGACGCCGACCCTGCCGATGGCGAGCACGTCGAAGGGCGGCTCTGCCGTGCCGACCGCGCTGTCTGTGGTGGTCATCCCTCGGTGGCTGCCCTTCGCGTTTCATGTCCTGACATAGTGACATGGACAGCCTATTCACGGCGTGCCCTGCGCGCAACCTCCCAGTGTCGGAGGCCCCTGTCACACTCGAAGCATGGACCCCATCCTCTCCCTCCTCCTCGGACTCCTCGCCGGCCTGGTCATCGGCGCCGGCGTCGGCGGGTACGCCGTCGCCACGCTTCTGCGCCGCCGCGCAGAGGCTGTCGCGCCCTCCGCGCCGGTGGAAGACCCTGCGGTCGTCGCCGCACGGCACGCGGCAGAGCTTGCGGAGCTGCGGGCGGCGGAGGCGGCTGTCCAGGCGGAGATCCGGCAGGATCTCGCGGCCACTCAGGCCACGGCGGACTCGCTGCGCGAACAGGTCATCTCGCACCAGCTGCAGTACCGCGAGCTGGTCGAGCGGCACCGGGTCGAGGCGCAGGCGCAGACCGAGCGGGAGCGCGCGGAGAGCAAGGTCCTGCAGGCGCTCGCGCCGGTGCGCGAAAGCCTGAGCGACATGCAGAAGAAGGTCGCCGAGCTCGAATCGCAGCGCAACCAGCAGCACGGCGAACTCGCGCAGCAGCTCAAGTCGGCCACCGAGTCGGAGGAGCGCCTGCGCAGCACGGCGGAGTCGCTGGCGTCCGCGCTCCGCTCCAACAGCACGCGCGGCGTCTGGGGAGAGACCCAGCTGCGCAGCGTTGTCGAAGCGGCAGGGCTCATCGAGCGCGTGGACTTCAGCGTGCAGTCGAGCATCCAGTCGGAGTCGGGCGCAGGCCGTCCGGACATGATCGTGCACCTGCCCGGCGGCAAGTCCATCGCGCTCGACGCCAAGGTGCCGTTCAACGCCTACCTGGAGGCCAGCCAGATCCCGGCGACCGCCACCGGCGCAGACGGCGCACAGCGGGATGCGCTGCTCAAGCAGCACGTCAAGGCCGTCCGCGACCACATCACGGCCCTCGGCAACAAGGCGTACTGGACGGGCCTGGACTCCTCCCCCGAGCTGGTGATCGCGTTCATCCCGAGCGAGTCTCTGGTGTCGTCGGCGATGGAGGCCGACCCCTCGATCATGGAGTTCGCGTTCAGCAAGCGCGTCGCCCTCGCCTCGCCGGTCACGCTCTGGTCGGTGCTGAAGACGGTGGCGTTCAGCTGGCAGCAGGATGTTCTCACCCAGGAGGCGAAGCAGCTCTTCGACCTGAGCCGCACGCTCTACACGCGCCTGTCCACCACGGCGACGCACATCGAGAAGCTCGGCCGCTCGCTCGAACGCACGGTCAAGGACTACAACGGCTTCGTCGGCTCGTTCGAACGCCAGGTGTTCCCGGCCGCCCGCAAGCTGAACGCCCTGGACGAGTCCAAGATGATCGGCGTCCTCGAGGGCATCGAGGAGTCGCCCCGCGAGCTCACCGCCTTCGAGCTCGTCGCCGAACTCGGCGACGACGCCGACTCCGACGCCCCGGCCCTCCCCGAGCGCCGCTCCGCCTGACCCGTCCGGCTACAGCTGGTCGGCCTCGAGCCACTTGGCGGCGAGGTGGTCGGCGATCACGCGGCGGATCGTGCCCGACTTCGAGCGCAGCACGATGGACTCGGTCCGGATGATGGGGCCCTTGCGGCGGACGCCCTCCACGAGGCCGCCGTCGGTGACGCCGGTCGCGACGAAGAACGTGTTGTCGCCCTTCACCAGGTCGTCCGCGCCGTAGATGCGGTCCATGTCGAGCCCGGCCGCGATGCCGCCCGCGCGCTCCGCGTCGTCCTTCGGAGCGAGCCTGCCCTGCATGAAGCCGCCGAGCGCCTTGATCGCGCAGGCGGTGGTGATGCCCTCCGGGCTGCCGCCGATGCCGACGCACATGTCGATGCGCGACTCGTAGCGGGCAGCATTGATGCCGCCGGCGACGTCGCCGTCGAGCATCAGCCTGGTTCCGGCGCCCGCCGCGCGGATCTCCTCGATCAGTCCCTCGTGACGCGGACGGTCGAGCACCGCGACGCGCACCTCACCGACCGGCTTGCCCTTCGCCTTCGCCAGCTCCCGGATGTTGTCCCCGATCGACTGCGACAGGTCGACGACGCCGAAGCCCTCCGGCCCCGTGACGATCTTGTCCATGTAGAAGACACTCGACGCATCCAGCATCGATCCCCGGTCGGAGACCGCGATCACCGAGAGCGCGTTCTGGCGTCCGGCGGCGGTCAGCGACGTGCCGTCGATCGGGTCGACCGCGATGTCCACCGCCGGTCCCCGGCCGTTGCCGACATGCTCCCCGTTGAACAGCATCGGCGCGTTGTCCTTCTCGCCCTCGCCGATCACGATGAGCCCGTCGAAGTTGACCGTTCCGAGGAACTTGCGCATCGCATCCACTGCCGCGCCGTCCGCCGCGTTCTTGTCACCCCGGCCGATGAAAGGGGTGGCCCGGATGGCCGCAGCCTCCGTCGCTCTGACGAGCTCCATAGCCAGGTTCCTGTCTGGATGCAGGTAGAGGGATGCGGTGTCAGTGCTGATCATGATGGGTCCTCCCGGACGGATTCGGTGCGTCGGCGTCGACGCTGCTTATCGGCGTTGCCAGTGTATCGGCGCGGCATCGCGGGGCCACGGAAAGCGCACGAACGTTCACCCGGGATGCGCGCCAACTGCGCTCCGAGCACCGGCCGGGGCCGCTCCCGGCGGCTCGGTATGATGAGACTCGTTCGACACTTCGACTTCAAGGAGCTGTAATGCCCATCGCCACGCCGGACCAATATGCAGAAATGCTCGACAAGGCGAAGGCCGGTGGATTCGCGTATCCCGCGTTCAACGTGTCGTCGTCGCAGACGATCAACTCCGTCCTCCAGGGCCTGACGGAGGCCGGCAGCGACGGCATCATCCAGGTGACCACCGGAGGCGCCGACTACTTCGCCGGCCAGACGGTCAAGAACCGCGCAGCGGGCGCCATCGCGTTCGCCAAGTTCGCCACCGAGGTCGCGAAGAACTACCCGATCACCGTCGCGCTGCACACCGACCACTGCCCGAAGGACGCGCTCGACAGCTTCGTGCTGCCGCTCATCGCCGCCTCCGAAGAGGAGGTCCGCGCCGGACGCAACCCGATCTTCCAGTCCCACATGTGGGACGGCTCGGCCGTCCCGCTGGCCGAGAACCTCGAGATCGCGCAGGACATGATCAAGCGCACCAAGGCCATCAACGCCATCCTCGAGGTCGAGATCGGCGTCGTCGGCGGCGAAGAGGACGGCGTGCAGCACGAGGGCTCCAACGAGGCGCTCTACACGACCCTCGCCGACGTCGAGAAGGCCGTCGAGGCCCTCGGCCTGGGCGAGAACGGCCGATACATGGCCGCCCTCACCTTCGGCAACGTGCACGGCGTGTACAAGCCGGGCAACGTCAAGCTGCGCCCCGAGCTGCTGAAGACCATCCAGGACGGCCTCGCGGCCAAGTACGGTCACGGCCCGAAGCCGCTCGACTTGGTCTTCCACGGCGGTTCCGGCTCGACCGACGCCGAGATCGCCGAGGCGGTCGCCAACGGCGTCATCAAGATGAACATCGACACGGACACGCAGTACGCGTTCACCCGTTCGATCGCCGACTACATGTTCAAGAATTACGACGGCGTCCTGAAGGTCGACGGCGAGGTCGGCAACAAGAAGCTGTACGACCCGCGCGCGTGGGGCAAGGTCGCCGAGACGGCGATGGCTGCTCGCGTGATCGAGGCGACCCAGCAGCTCGGCTCCGCCGGACACTCCGGCAAGTAGTCCACCGCGGCGGCCGGGGCTCGCGCTCCGGCCGCCGTGTCATATCCAGGGAGGGCGGCCGGCATGGCCGACGACGAACAGAGACCGGACGAGCGACCGCGCCCCAAATACGGCGAGCTCGCCCCCGAGGGCTGGGTGTGGCATCCGCCGGCGGATGCGAACCGGCTGGACACGACGCATCCCACCGCCGAACCCGACCGCTACGGGGAGCACGGCGACGCCGGGCAGCGCACAGCGGCCGGTCCGGACCAGCGCGCCCCGCACGCCGACAGCCCGTGGTTCGGGCCGCAGAATCCGCAGAACCCGCAAAACCAGCAGCACTCGCAGGGTCAGCACCCGCAGAACCTCTACCCGCACCCTCAGCACCCGCAGAACGGCCAGAGCCCCCAGCTGCGCTCCGACGCGCCGCGCTGGAACATGACGGTCACCGTGGTGCTCATCGTCTTCGGCTTCTTCGGGGCGACGAACTCCATCGGCGGCCTGTTGTCCCTTCCCACCGCGATGCAGCTCATGCACACCAACGAGAACCTCGGCGATTACACCCCCGCAGGCTCCGTGCAGGGCACCCTGATCGCCGGAGCCATCACCGTCGGCCTGATCTGGGCCATCTCCACCGGCCTGTCGGTCTGGCTCCTCGTCAAGCGCAGGATGGCGTTCTACATCCCGCTGATCGCCGGCGTCGTCGCCCTGATCGCGCTGCTCGGCTTCATGTCGGCCGTGCTGCTCACCGACCCGGTGCTGATCGACTTCTACAGCGGGCTCACGCCGACGCCGTCCGGAACGCCGACCCCCTGACGTCCGCGCCACGACCCGCGCTCCTGACCCGGACGACGAACGGCCCGGCGCATCCCGCGCCGGGCCGTTCTCCGTCTCCGGATGCCGTCTCCGGATGCTGTTACGCGGCAGCCTGGTCGCGCGCGGCGCGCAGGGTGTCGGCGATCGGCGTCGTCGGGCGTCCGATCAGGTCGCTGACCGTCGTCGTCGCGTCGGCGAGGGCGCCGTCGCGGATGTTGCCGTCGAGCGCGACCACGAACCCGGCCGTGCCGTCGTCCAGGCCGGCACCGGTCAGGATGCTCGTGTGCTCCTCCGGGCTCACCGCGCGGTAGACCACGGGCCGTCCGACGATCTCGGACACCGCCTCGGCCAGCTCGGCGAACGACCACGCCTCGTCGCCCGAGAGCTCGTAGACGGCGCCTTCGTGGCCGGGCGTGCTGAGCACGACGGCCGCGGCGTCCGCGTAGTCTGCACGGCTGGCGCTGGCCACCCGGCCGTCGCCGGCGCTGGACACGATCTCGCCCGTCGCCTCCGCGGTGTCGAGCTGGCCGACGTAGTTCTCGGAGTACCAGTTGTTGCGCAGGATGGTCACCGGCAGCCCGGACTCGGCGAGCAGCTTCTCGGTGGCCGTGTGCTCCGGCGCGAGGACGAGGTCGGTGTCGTCGGCGTGCGGCGCGCTGGTGTAGACGATGCGTCCCACACCGGCTGCGACGGCCGCGTCGATGGCGTTGGCGTGCTGCTGCACGCGCTGGCCGACCTCGCTGCCGGAGACGAGGAGGAGGGCGTCGGCGCCGGAGAAGGCGGAAGCGAGCGTGTCCGGCTTCTCGAAGTCGATGGTCGCGGTCTGCACGCCCAGGTCGGCGAGCGGGGCCAGCCGCTCGGCGGAGCGTCCCAGCGCGCGGATGTCGGTGGCGGGGACCCCGCGCTCGAGGAGGGATTCGACGACGAGGCGTCCGAGATGGCCGGTGGCACCGGTGACGACGATGGTCATGGGGAAGTTTCCTTTCGGTCGGTCATCTCAGCCAACCACGGCCGCATCCTGATACTTCCCGATGGAGGGTACCCACTTTTTGGTAAGTTACTGACGTGGACACCAGTTTTCAGACGTTGAACGGCTTCGGCTTCACGGACGGCGTGCTTCCGTCCGCCTGCCCCACCCGTGTCGTGCTCAACCACGTCACGAGCACCTGGGGCGTGCTCGTGCTCGTCGCGCTCTCCCAGAGCGACCTCCGCTGGGGCGAACTGCGCCGCACCGTGCAGGGCATCAGCGAGAAGATGCTCGCCCAGACGCTGCGCACCCTGGAGCGCGACGGCTTCGTGCTGCGCACGGCCCAGCCGACCATCCCGCCCAGGGTCGACTACAGCCTCACCCAGCGCGGCCGCGACCTCACAGAGCACCTGCTGCCGCTGATGTCCTGGATCGCTGCCAACGCCGACGAGATCGTCGCACCGCAGGCGGAAAGCGCTTAGCGGGCTGCGTCAGCGGCGTCCGCCGAGCGCGCGCGCATCCTGGTTGCCTGCGAGGTCTTTCCTGAGCTCCTTCGGCAGCGAGAACATCAGGTCCTCCTCCGCCGTCTTCACTTCCTGGACGTCGCCGTATCCGGCGCCGCGCAGGTCGTCGAGGACCTCCTGCACCAGCACCTCCGGCACGGATGCTCCACTCGTCACACCGACCGTGGCCACGCCGTCGAGCCACTCCTGCTTGACCTCGCTGGCGTAGTCGACCCGGTATGCGGCCTTTGCGCCGTACTCGAGGGCGACCTCCACCAGACGCACCGAGTTGGACGAGTTGGCCGAGCCGACCACGATCACCAGGTCGGCCTGCTCCGCGACCTTCTTGATCGCGACCTGGCGGTTCTGGGTGGCGTAGCAGATGTCGTCGCTGGGCGGGTCCTGCAGATTCGGGAAGCGCTCGCGCAGGCGGCGCACCGTCTCCATCGTCTCGTCGACGGAGAGCGTGGTCTGCGAGAGCCACACCACCTTGTCCGGGTCTTTCACCGTGATGGTGTCGACGTCGTCCGGGCTGTTGACCAGGGTGACCTTGTCCGGCGCGTGGCCGGCAGTCCCCTCGACCTCTTCGTGGCCTGTGTGGCCGATCAGGAGGATCTCGAAGTCGTCGCGGGCGAACCGGACGGCCTCGCGGTGCACCTTGGTGACCAGCGGGCAGGTGGCGTCGATGGCCTGCAGCCCGCGGTCGGATGCGGCCTGCACCACAGCGGGCGACACACCGTGGGCGCTGAACACGACGTGCGCGCCCTCCGGCACCTCGCCGACCTCGTCGACGAAGATCGCGCCCTGCTGTTCCAGCGTGGACACGACGTGCACATTGTGGACGATCTGCTTGCGGACGTAGACGGGCGCGCCGTAGAGCGCGAGCGCCTTCTCGACGGCGATCACCGCTCTGTCCACACCCGCGCAGTATCCACGGGGTGCGGCCAGCAGGACCCGCTTGTGTCCGACGACCGGGGTATCCTGTAGCCGGCCTCGCGCACCGGGAATCCTCGGCATCGGAAGGCTGATGGTTGCGTCGCTCACCCTTCGATCCTAGGTGAGTGCGCTGAACACTGGTTGGGAGGCTCGGTGACGGACACGACCCGCGCACCGTCGATGGAGGTCGGGCCGCCGACGGCAGACGCTCCGTGGCCGGTGGCGACCCTGGCCGGCAAGATCCGCGGCTGGATCGAGCGCCTCGGCACCGCCTGGGTCGAGGGCGAGATCACCCAGTGGGGCGTCTCGGGCGGCAACGTCTACGGCAAGCTCAAAGACCTCAACGAGGATGCGACGGTCAGCTTCACGATCTGGTCGTCGGTGAAGGCGCGCATCCCGGCCGACCTCAAGCAGGGCGACCGCGTGATCGCCGCCATCAAGCCCAACTTCTGGGTCAAGGGCGGCACCCTCACCATGCAGGTCTTCGACATGCGCCACGTCGGCCTCGGCGACCTGCTCGAACGCCTCGAACGCCTCCGCCAGCAGCTCACCGCCGAGGGCCTCTTCGCCCCCGAGCGCAAGAAGCGCCTCCCGTTCCTCCCGCACACCATCGGGCTCGTGACGGGCAAGGACTCCGACGCGGAGAAGGACGTGCTCCGCAACGCGCAGCTGCGCTGGCCGCAGGTGCGATTCCGCACCGTGTACGCCGCCGTGCAGGGCGAGCGGACGGTCTCCGAGGTGACGGCCGCCATCCGCACCCTCGACGCCGACCCCGAGGTCGAGGTCATCATCGTCGCCCGCGGCGGAGGGGACTTCCAGAACCTGCTCGGCTTCTCCGACGAGGTCCTGGTCCGGGCGGCGGCGGCAGCGGTCACCCCGATCGTCAGCGCCATCGGCCACGAGGCCGACCGGCCGCTGCTCGACGAAGTCGCCGACCTCCGTGCATCCACACCGACGGACGCCGCCAAGCGCGTCGTCCCGGACGTCGCGGAGGAGCTGGCCCGCGTTCAGCAGGCCCGCGCCCGCATCGGGATGCGCGTGACGCACATGATCGCCGCGGAGATCGACCGCATCGGTCACCTCCGCACCCGGCCGTCGCTCGCGTCGTCGAGCTGGATCGTCGACTCCCGGTCGGAGGAGCTCACCCGCTTCGTCGCCCGCGGCGCCGAACTGGTCGAACGCCGCGTCGACCGGGAGGCCACCAGGGTCGCCGAGCTGCGCGGCCAGCTGCGCGCGCTCTCGCCCCAGGGCACGCTCGACCGCGGCTACGCCATCGTGCAACTCGCCTCCGGGCACGTCGTCACCGCTCCGGAGGAGATGCCGTCCGGCACGGGGCTGCGCCTCACCGTCTCCGGCGGGGCCGTCGCCGCGACCGCCGGAGACCCCATCCCGTCGCCGGCCGGTCATCCGGATGCCGCTCACGAAGCAAGCCCCCAGCTAGACAAATAGAATGGATGTCATGCCCACCACCGAGTCGCCCTCCGGCGACGACGCCTTCGCCTCGCTCAGCTACGAGGAGGCGCGCGACGAGCTGATCCGCGTCGTCGGTCAGCTGGAACAGGGCTCGTCCACGCTCGAGGAGTCCATCGCACTGTGGGAGCGCGGAGAAGCGCTCGCCCGGCACTGCGAGGAGTGGCTGATCGGTGCGAAGGCCCGGCTGGACGCCGCTCGTGTCGGGGCGACCGCTGGAGCAACGGCTGGAGCCACGGGAGCGTCGAGCGCCGAATGAGTCCCCGCACCAAACCACCGGCGGTGGTCGCCGAACTCGGACGCCCGGAGACCCCGGAGGAGACGGCCGCCCGCAAAGCGGTCAACTCCGCCAATCACCGCAACAGGCAGACCGTCAACAACCTGGTCTACTCGCTGATCGCCTGCGTCGCCCTCGTCGCCGTGATCGTGCTGTTCGTGCCGCGCGGCAACCCCACCTCGTCCGCTCCCCCGGTCGACTACGCATCCATCGCCGCGCAGGCACAGGGCTCCGAGCCGAACCGCCTGCTCGTGCCGAAACTCTCCTCGGAGTGGAAGTCGAACAACGCCGAGCTGCGCACCAAGACCCCGGACCGCGTCGACTCCTGGTATGTCGGGCTGATCACGCCGAAGAAGCAGTACATCGGCATCACGCAGGGCTTCGACGCGAACGACTCGTGGACGGCCCAGCAGGTCAACAAGTCGATGATCAAGGGCACGCGGACCATCGACGGCGTCCGCTGGGACGTCTACGACAACCACACGTCGAGCGACGACAACGGCAACGTCGAATACGCGCTCGTCACCGCGGCGGGCAAGAGCACGATCATCGTGTTCGGCACTGCGAGCGATGCCGAGTTCGGCACGGTCGCCGGTGCGCTCGCCGACCAGATTCGTCAACTCGGAGGTTCATGATGGGTAAGCCGAGGCCGTCCCGCGTCTGGGACGCCATGCTGCGTGGCAACGAACGGTTCGTCTCCGGCGATCCCGAGCACCCCCGCCAGGACGTGGAGCGCCGCGAGACCATCGCCAGCGGCCAGGCCCCGCTCGCCGCGATCTTCGGCTGCGCCGACTCCCGTCTCGCCGCCGAGATCATCTTCGACCTCGGCCTCGGCGACGCCTTCGTGGTCCGCAACGCCGGACAGGTCATCTCCGACTCCGTGCTCGGTTCGCTCGAGTACGCGGTCGGCGTGCTGGAGGTTCCGCTCATCCTGGTGCTCGGCCACGACGAGTGCGGCGCCGTCCGCGCCGCGATCGACTCGCAAGCCGAGGATGCGACGCCGCTGCCCCCGCACATCGCGCACCTCATCTCCCCCATCGTCCCCGCGGTGCACACCGTCGCCGGCGTCCCGGCCGACCAGCCGGTGGACCCGGCGACCGTGGATGCGCTCGAGGTCGGCCGCGAGCACCTGCGGCACACCGTCGCCGAGCTCCTGGAGAGCTCCGAGATGATCAGCGCTGCCGTCGCGGACGGTTCGTTGGCTATCGTTGGTGCCAACTACCGGCTTCAGGAAGGTCGGGTCGTCCCCGACATCGTCGTCGGATTGGCCGACCAGGCCTCCGACTGAAATCGCGGGAAGCCCGGCGAATCCGCCGGCCCCGCACCAGAAAGGAAAACACACCGTGGTGGACACCCAGGCGGACGCCGACTACCGCATCGAGCACGACACGATGGGCGAGGTCCGCGTCCCAGCGGCCGCGCTGTACGGAGCGCAGACGCAGCGCGCCGTCGAGAACTTCCCGATCTCCGGATCGGTGCTGGAGCCGACGCAGATCGCTGCACTGGCGCGCATCAAGAAGTCGGCCGCTCTCGCCAACGCGAAGCTCGGCGTGCTCGACCAGTCGATCGCCGATGCGATCGCCGCCGCCGCCGACGAGGTCGTCACCGGCGCGCACGACGCAGACTTCCCGATCGACGTCTACCAGACCGGCTCTGGCACGTCCTCGAACATGAACATGAACGAGGTGCTGGCCACGCTGGCATCCCGCAGGCTCGGCCGGCCGGTGCACCCGAACGACCACGTGAACGCGTCGCAGTCCTCGAACGATGTGTTCCCGACCTCGGTGCACATCGCCGTCACCGGCGCCCTCATCGACGACCTCATCCCCGCTCTCGACCACCTCGCGGTGTCGCTCGAGGAGAAGGCGGAGCTGTGGTCCACCGTCGTCAAGAGCGGCCGCACCCACCTGATGGATGCGACGCCGGTCACCCTCGGCCAGGAGTTCGGCGGCTACGCGGCCCAGATCCGCCTCGGCATCGAGCGCGTGCAGGCGTCCCTGCACCGCGTCGCGGAGGTCCCGCTCGGCGGCACGGCCGTCGGCACGGGCATCAACACCCCGCTCGGCTTCCCGCAGCTGGTCATCGAGCTGCTCACGCAGGAGACGGAGCTGCCGATCACGGAAGCCCGCAACCACTTCGAGGCGCAGGCCAACCGGGACGCGCTGGTCGAGGCATCCGGAGCGCTCCGCACGATCGCGGTCAGCCTCACCAAGATCTGCAACGACCTCCGCTGGATGGGCTCCGGCCCCAACACGGGCCTGGGCGAGCTGCACATCCCCGACCTGCAGCCCGGCTCGTCGATCATGCCCGGCAAGGTCAACCCGGTGATCCCCGAGGCGGTGTTGATGGTCGCCTCGCGCGTGATCGGCAACGACGCCACGATCGCCTGGAGCGGCGCATCCGGCCTGTTCGAGCTGAATGTGGCGATCCCGGTGATGGGCACGGCGTTGCTCGAGTCGATCCGCCTTCTCACGCAGGGCTCCCGCGTGCTCGCGGACAAGACGGTCGCCGGGCTCGAGGCCAACGTCGACCGCGCCCGCGCGTACGCGGAGTCGAGCCCGTCGATCGTGACCCCGCTCAACCGCGTGATCGGCTACGAGGCGGCGGCCAAGGTGGCCAAGCACTCGGTCGCCCAGGGCATGACCGTCCGCGAGGCCGTCATCGACCTCGGCTTCGTCGACCGCGGCGAGGTCACGCTCGAACAGCTCGACACGGCGCTCGACGTGCTGAGCATGACCCACCCGGGGTAATTCGGCTGGCAGCAGCACCCGGTCGCGGTTGCGGTCGCTGAGATCTGCGCACAGGGCGCTCTCCCCAGGGAGGGCGCCCTGTCGCGTTGCGCACGCTTATGAGAGCTGCACGATGGCCGCGGCGACGGCCCAGAACCCGACGAGCAGGTGCGGGCCGAGTGGGACTTCTGCCGCTGCGCCCGGGGCCGCATCGCGCGCCAGCACCGCGCCGCCCAGCACCGCGAGCCCCGCCGTGGTGAACGCCACCACGAAGAGCGCGACCACCGGCGGCCCTGGCCCGAGCCCTCGCTCCACCGCGAGCGCACCGAGCACGAGCGTGAGCAGGGCGGCGAGCTTCACGTCTCCCATCCCGATCCCGCCGCCCGACGCCGCCGCACAGAGCACCGCGATCACCGCCGCCCAGCACAGCGCAAGCTCCACATACGCGCCCGGCGGATCTCCGCGTGCCAGCGCCGGCCAGCCGACGCCGAGCGCAGCGAAGGCGAACCCGGGCAGCACGAGCGCGTTGGGCAGCCGCCGCTCCCGCAGGTCGGTCGCGCACAGCGGGAGCGAGACCGCGGCGAGGTACGCGACCCCCACCAGCCCGCCGACCGCCTGCCCGAGATTCTCCATACATCGACCGTATGCGCCCGCCAGGCGGCGCGGCAGAAATCCACAGCACGGACCGGTTTCCACAGCCCAGCGCCCGGCTGCGTCAGCCGGAATACTGCAACACGAACAGGGCCTGATCCGCCCCCACAACACAGCACCTACAACGCACCGCGGCGCCCGCACCCACCTCGGGTGCGGACGCCGCCGCGCGCGCCTACCGCCGCCTACCGCTGCCGCCCTCCGCGCGCATCCGGCTCTCTCCCAGACCCGCGCAGCGCCAGCCAGCCGGCCGGCGTCACATCACTTCGTTCCCTTCCAGCATCTCCGTCACCAGCGCCGCGATCGCCGACCGCTCCGAGCGGGTGAGCGTCACGTGCGCGAACAGCGGGTGGCCCTTGAGCGTCTCGATCACCGAGGCGACTCCGTCGTGCCGTCCGACGCGGAGGTTGTCGCGCTGGGCGACGTCGTGGGTCAGCACCACGCGCGAGTTCTGCCCGACGCGGCTGAGCACCGTGAGGAGCACGTTCCGTTCGAGCGACTGCGCTTCGTCGACGATCACGAAGGCGTCGTGCAGCGACCGGCCCCGGATGTGCGTGAGCGGCAGCACCTCGAGGATGCCGCGGTCCTGCACCTCGTCGAGCACGTTCTGCGACACCAGCGCTCCGAGCGTGTCGAAGATCGCCTGGCCCCAGGGGTTCATCTTCTCGCCCTGGTCGCCGGGGAGGTAGCCGAGTTCCTGGCCGCCGACCGCGTACAGCGGACGGAACACCATGATCTTCTTGTGCTGCTGCCGCTCCAGCACCGCCTCCAGGCCGGCGCACAGTGCGAGCGCCGATTTGCCCGTTCCCGCGCGGCCGCCCAGGGACAGGATGCCGATCTCCGGGTCGAGGAGGAGGTCGATCGCGAGGCGTTGCTCAGCCGAGCGTCCGTGCAGGCCGAACACGTCCCGGTCGCCCCGGACGAGCTTCAGTTCGCCGTCCGCGACCACGCGCCCGAGGGCCGAACCGCGGTCGGAGTGGACGATGAGGCCCGTGTTGGCGGGCATCCCGCGCACGAGGTCGGTGCGCATCCACTCGTTTTCGTAGAGGTCGCTCATCGCGTCGCTGCCGAGGTCGATCTCGGCGAGGCCCGTCCATCCGGAGTCGACGGCGAGTTCGTGGCGGTACTCTTCGGCGGCGAGGCCGATCGAGGCCGCTTTGACGCGCAGCGGGAGGTCTTTGGAGACGACCGTGACCGCCAGCCCGTCGTTGGCGAGGTTGAGCGCCACCGCCAGGATGCGGGAGTCGTTGTCCCCGAGCTGCAACCCGCTGGGCAGAACCGACATGTTGGAGTGGTTGAGTTCCACCCGCAGCGAGCCGCCGTCCCCGACCGGGATGGGGAAGTCGAGCCGTTCGTGCTGGATCCTCAGCTCGTCCAGATTGCGCAGCGCCTGCCGCGCGAAGTAGCCGATCTCGGGATCGTTGCGTTTGCCCTCCAGTTCGCTCACGACGACGACGGGGATGACGACAGCGTGTTCGGCGAACCGGAAGATCGCCTGGGGGTCGGACAGCAGGACCGAGGTGTCGAGCACGTATGTGCGCTCCGCCTGGTTGGTTCCGCTGTCGGTCGACTCGAACTGTCGGGTACCTGATTCAGCCACGACCACTCCCACCCCGCTCGCTCCGTGGAGCGGGCGGATCTGTTTGGCGAGTCGGCCGGTGGGTGTCGAAACGAACTTACGTGGCCGTCTCGATCGGGCTCCGTGCCCGATAAGCCGAACCTACGCCGACCCACCGACAGGCCACCGCGACACACCGCCGTCGCGCGTTTCCATCAGGTGAACTTTCGCCCCCACTTCGGGTCCCCCGCTGCCGGAGCGATCGAGCCGGGACTTGTGTACGCGAAACGCCGTGGGTGGCGTACATAACTCCCGGCTCGATTGCGCGGGACCTCGGGCGAGAGAGGCGTGGGGACGCGGGCGCCCGGGTCAGGAGGCGGACGCGTAGGAGGTGAACGCGCCGCGCAGCATGTCGAACGTCTCCTCCGTCGTGCCCGCGTGCACGGACAATCGCACGTTGGTCGCCCGGATGGATGCGGTGATCCCGTGGTTGAACAGGGACGCGCTGAGGGCCGTCAGCTGCTCCGGCAGCGGCTCGAGCACGACCATCCCCGCCCGTTCCGCCGCGTTGCGCGACGAGGCGACCGGGATCGCGTACTCGTCCGCCAGCTCGAACACCCGCTCGACGCCGTCGCCGATCGCAGTGCTGATCGCCGGAACGCCGACCGCCGCGATGTCCTCCAGTGCCGCGGCGAACCGGGCCTGGGCGATCGGGTCCGGGTTGGAGATGCTGAACGCGCGCGTGCTGTTGCTCGGCTCCCCGACCTCGTCCCACGACCCGTCGAGGTCGGCGCCCGTCCACCCGCTGAACACCGGCGTCAGATGCTCGATGGCGCGCTCGCTCGCCGCGAGGAACCCGGTCCCCCAGCCCGCGCGCGTCCACTTCTGGCCGCCGGAGACGACGATGTCCGCAACCTCGAACGGCGCGTCCACCACACCGAAGCCCTGGATCGCATCCACGATCAGCAGCCGGTCGCCGATCACCTGGCGGATGCCGTCGATGTCGGCCAGATACCCGGTGCGCGAGTCGACCAGGCTGACCATCACCGCCGTCGTGTTCGGCGTCAACTGCTCCCGGATGCGCGCAGGAGTGACACGCTGGTGGTCGGTCTCCAGCCAGGTCGGCGTGACCACCCGCATCGCCTGCGACGCGCGCACCGCCGCATACGTGATGCTCGGGAACTCCGCCGCAGACAGCAGCACCTCGCCCCCGGTCAGACCGAACGCGGCATGCATGAGCCCGATCGACGCCGTCGGCTGGAACACCACCTGATCGGACGGGAACCGCGTCAACGCCGACACCGCATCCCGCACGCGCTGATCCTCGGCCTGCATCCGTCCGATGCTCCCGAACCGGGCCTTGGCGAGAATCTCGTACTGCCCGAGCGTTTCCGCGAGGGCGGTCGCCGAGATCGGTCCGACCCGGCCGTAGTCGAGGTAGCCGGACTCCTCGGTGAACGTGCGGGCGAATTCGTCGATCGTCGTCGTCATGTGTGGTGACCTCCCGGAACATTCTGTCAGCCGGGAGGGTGGATCGTGCCCACCCGCATCACACCACCGAACGCGCCGGCTCCCCCACACGCCCGTCCCCGACCGCACCCGCCCCGGCACCGGCCAGCCACCGGGACACCGGCGGCAGCCACAGCGCGACGGCCGCCGCGACGGCGGCGATGGTCGCGACGAGGATCCCCGCACCGGAGACGCCCGCGTCGGCGTCGCTGCCGTCCGGCCACATCCCGAGCATGGACGTCTCGGTGAGATCGTTGAGGAGGACCACCGCGACCGCGCTGACGACGAGGCGGCCGAGCGCCGAACCGCGCACCACGAACAGTGCGGCGATCACCTGCACGGCCACCGCGATCACCGTCACCCAGGCGTGCACCAGAGCCACCAGCGCAGGACCCCACGCGTTCGGCACGATCAGAGCCTGCGCGACGACCAGGATGCTCGCCACGAACGCGACGAACGCCGCCCCCACCGAGAACCACACGAACCGGGCCGCCGCTCCGGCGTTGCCCGCGTCCGCAGCGCCCACGGCGTCCATGCTCCCCGTCACGGTCGAAGACGGCACCCGCACACCCCGCACCGCCACCGGCCGACGCGCCGTCAGAGCGAGCACACACGCGGCAATCGTCAGCGCCGCGAATCCCAGCCAGGTCAGCGTGGTCACGCTGAACAGCGCACTCCAGGCGAAGTGCACGGCGACCGCCACCTGCTGGACCTGCGCCGCGACGATCAGCACGGCCAGCACGATCGCCGTGACGAGCGCGCCGCGCCCGGAGCCGTCGCGCCCGGAGCCGTCGCGCCCGCGCCGTGCTACGCCGAGCACCACGCACACCACGGTGGCGCCGAGCAGGACCGCGCGCGTGCCGAACTCGGCCGTGAAGAGCAGACCTTCGTCCATCCCGACGGTCCAGAGAGCGTAGAGGCCGATCACGCGGAGGGCCGACCAGGTGAGGCCGATGCCGAGAAGGGCGGCGGCGGATGCGATCCAGGCCGCCGCGCGCATCCGGGTGTCGTCGGCGCGCCAGGCCGAGACCGCGAGTTGTCGTGCCGCACCCATCAGAACCCCCGTTGGTTGTGTCGTCCGCACTCATCCGCTCCCCGGCGGATCGTCTCCGACCCTAGCAGCGACCGCATCCCGTCCCTCGGGGCAGCGCCGGGGCGGGACGGAGCAGCCGGAGGATCACCCCCCGTAGCGACGCTGGCGGCGCGAGTAATCGCGCACCGCACGCAGGAAGTCCACCTCGCGCAGGTCCGGCCCCAGCGCCTCCACGAAGTAGAACTCGCTGTGGGCGCTCTGCCAGAGCATGAAGTCGCTGAGGCGCTGCTCTCCGGAGGTGCGGATGACGAGGTCGGGGTCCGGCTGGCCGCCCGTGTAGAGGTGCTCGCCGATGAGGTCGGGGGTGAGCAGGTCGGCGAGGGTCTCCAGGCTGCCGCCCTTGGCATGGTGGGCGGCGACGATGTCGCGCATCGCGTCGGTGATCTCTTTGCGGCCGCCGTAGCCGACCGCCAGGTTCACGTGCAGGCCGGTGTTCTTGGCCGTGCGGTCCTCCGCGCCGGTCAGCGCGGCGACGAGCGGCTCGGGGAGGCCGGCGGTCGAACCGACGTGCTGCACCCGCCAGTCGCGGTAGTGGGAGAGGTCCTCGGCGAGTTCCGCGATGATCTCGATGAGGTCGGAGAGCTCGCCGCTCTCCCGGTTGCTCAGGTTGTCGCTGGACAGCAGGTAGAGGGTGACGACCTGGATGCCGAGGTCGTCGCACCACTCCAGGAACTCGCGCATCTTCGCAGCTCCGGCGCGGTGCCCGTGGGCGACCGTCGTGAGCCCGAGCTGGCGCGCCCAGCGGCGGTTGCCGTCGATGATCATCGCGACGTGGCGGGGCATCGACTCGGCGGGCAGGTTGCGCTTGAGCCTGTTCTGGTAGAGACCGTAGAGCAGCCCACGTCCGAGGGGGAAACTCCATCTGCTCACGGAAGTACGTTACCGCGACCCGCGGCGTCGAACTCACAGCGCGAGGTCACGCTGCTCCCGTACGCTTGCTCCATGACACCCCGAAAGAGCCAGAAGCAGGAAGACGTGGCCGACGTGCTCGCCGAACCGGCCGACTCTCTCGGCCCGGCGGACGCGGCCGTGAAAGCCGACGAGAACCGGGGACCCGACCTTCCGAACATCCCGCTGCTGGATGCGTCGATCGCCGACCCCACGGAGATCAAGCCCACCTGGCGCGGCTGGATCCATGCGGCCACCTTCCCGGTCACCATCGCGGCCGGCATCGTGCTCATCACCCTCGCCGAGGGCGCACCGGCCAAGTGGTCGTCTGCGGTGTTCGTGCTCACCTCGCTGCTGCTGTTCGGCAACTCGGCGCTGTACCACCGCTTCAACTGGCGGCCGCGCGTCAAGATCATCCTCAAGCGGATCGACCACGCCAACATCTTCCTGCTGATCGCCGGAACGTACACGCCGCTCGCCGTGCTCGCGCTGCCGCCGAACAAAGGCTTCCTGCTGCTCACGCTGGTCTGGGCCGGCGCGCTGATCGGCATCGCGTTCCGCGTGTTCTGGATCAACGCCCCGCGCTGGCTGTACGTCCCGCTCTACGTCGCCCTCGGCTGGGGCGCGCTGATGTACGTAGTCGACCTGCTCGACGCGAACGCGGCGATGATGGTGCTCGTGCTCGTCGGCGGCCTGCTCTACACCGTCGGCGCGGTCATCTACGGCTTCAAGAAGCCGAACCCGTTCCCCGGGGTCTTCGGCTTCCACGAGATCTTCCACACGTTGACGGTGCTGGCATTCCTCTGCCACTGGACGGCGGTGCTGCTGATCGCCCTGCACCCGGTCTACAACGGGGGCTGAACTAACGGCAGCTGAGCCGGCGCGCTAGCGCTCGCTGTCGTCCTGACCGGCCTGACCCGCCTGGCCGTTCTGCTCCGCCTGCTCGGCGTCCAGCTTCTCCGCGATCTCGGCGCGGTAGCGCACCCGCCGGATGCGCCGTGTCATGTCGAGCGCGAGCAGCACGGCAGCGACGGCGACCAGGAACGTCACCACGAAGCCGACCACACCAGGGGTCACCTGGTCGGCGTTCGGAGCGCCGGACGGCGTCGGGGAGGGCGTGGCGGCGGTGACCCACACGGCCGCGCGCAGCAGCGCATCCTGGATCATCGCTCTCCCTCACGGTCGACGACGATTCCTGCGCGCAGGTCGGTTACGGGCATCCGGGTCTCCACTTTCGAGCCGAGGACGAAGCGCAGGGTTTCACAGCTTCATCTCCTAGTCTGGGTTCAAGCCTACCGTCGCCCGGACGGTGCAGTTTCCACGGGAGAACGTTCAGTGCAGGGAGAAGGATGGCGGTGACCGAGACCCTCGATCGCCGCTACGGTCGAACGCCCGGTCGCAAGCGCCGGGACCGCTGGTGGATCATCGGAGTGGCTGTCGCGTTCGTCGCGATCTTCGCGGCGTGGACGTTCTGGGCGGGCTGGGACAACGACCAGGCCGACCTCGAGGCGACGGACACCGCGTATACGATCACGGATGCGCACCACGTGCGGATCACGTTCACCGTGAACACGCCGCCCGGCACCCCGGTGACCTGCGCCGTGCAGGCGCTGAACGAGTCGTTCGCCATCGTCGGCTGGCGGATCATCAGCTATCCGGCCTCCGACAAGCGCCTCACGGAGTACACGGAGACGATCAAGACCACGGAGCAGAGCAATACAGGTTTGATTTCCAGCTGCTGGCTGACCTAGGATTCTTCGATACGCCCCGACCGATGTCGGGGCGTCGACTTTATCCAGCCGGTCCCCGGACCGGCCGATCTGCCCAGCCGGTCACGACCGGCGGCGCAAAGGAGTTCATCATGTCTCAGGAGTCTCAGGTCAGCTTTCTGACCCAGGATGCGTACGACCGTCTGTCGGCCGAACTCGAGGAGCTCAGCGTCAACGGCCGAAACGAGATCGCGAAGCGCATCGAGGCGGCCCGCGAGGAGGGCGACCTCAAAGAGAACGGCGGATACCACGCCGCGAAAGACGAGCAGGGCAAGATCGAGGCCCGCATCGTGCAGCTCACCAACCTGCTGCGCAATGCCACCGTCAGCGAAGCCCCGGAGAGCCACGGTGTCGTGGAGCCCGGAACGGTTATCACGGCGACCATCGCGGGCGACGAGAGCACCTTCCTCATCGGCAACCGCGAGATCGCGGCGGGAACGGACCTGCAGGTCTACTCCGAGGGCAGCCCGCTCGGCGAGGCGATCCTCGGCCTTAAGGTGGGCGACTCCACGTCGTACACCGCGCCGAACGGCAAGCAGATCGCCGTCACGATTGTGAACGTGGAGACCTACCGCGGCTGAGCGGACGGTTCGCGTGAGAAGCGCGGTGCGGGCATCCCGCACCGCGCTTTTTCGTGCAGGGGGCCGAACGGCCTACTCGTAGTCGAGCACGGGGTCGTAGCCCGCGGCACGGAGCGCTTCGATGACATGCTGGCGGTGGTCGGTGCCCCGGGTCTCGACGCTGACGTCGAGCTCCACCTGGCTGAGCTGCAGGCCGCGCCCATGCCGGGTGTGCAGCACCTCCACCACGTTGGCGTTGACGCCGGCGAGGATCTCGGAGATGCGCGCGAGCTGACCGGGGCGGTCGGGCAGCATGATGGTGAGCTTGAGGTAGCGGTCGGAGGCCGCGAGACCGTGGCTGATGATGCGCTGCATGAGCAGCGGGTCGATGTTGCCGCCGGAGAGGATCGCGACCGTCGGGCCGATGGCGGGGACCTTGCCGGCCAGGATCGCGGCGACGGCGGCTGCACCGGCCGGTTCGACGACGAGCTTCGCCCGCTCCAGGAGCACCAGGAGGGCGCGTGCGATGTCGTCCTCCGAGACGGTGACGACCTCGTCGACCACGTCGCGGATGATCTGGAAGTTGAGGGCGCCCGGCTTGCTCACGGCGATGCCGTCGGCGATGGTGGCGACGAGCGCGATCTCAGTGGGCTCCCCCGCATCCAGGGACGGCGGGTACGCGGCGGCGTTGGCCGCCTGCACGCCGATGACGCGGATCTCCCTGCCCTCGGCGGCAGCGCGCTGCTTGACGGCGCTGGCCACCCCGGAGATGAGTCCGCCGCCGCCGATGGGGACGACGATCGTGGCCGCATCCGGCACGTCGTCGAGGATCTCGAGACCGAGCGTTCCCTGCCCGGCCACCACATCCGGATGGTCGAAGGGCGGGATGAGGACGGCTCCGGTCTCCGCGGCGAAATCGGCGGCGGCACGCAGCGTCTCGTCGACGATGCTGCCGCTCAGGACGACGTCGGCGCCGTAGTCGCGGGTGGCCTGGAACTTGGGGATGGCGACACCGACCGGCATGAAGATCGTGGCGTGGATGCCCAGCTCCCTGGCCGCGAACGCGACCCCCTGGGCGTGGTTGCCCGCCGACGCGGCGACGACGCCGCGCTCGCGCTCCTCCGCGCTGAGCTTGGCCATCCGGTTGTACGCGCCGCGGATCTTGTACGACCCGGTGCGCTGCAGGTTCTCGCACTTGAGGAAGACGGGGGCGCCGAGCACGTCGGCAAGGAACCGCGAGGTCTCGACGGGCGTCGGCTCCGCGACCTTCGACACGACGATGCGCGCGGCCTCGATCTCGTCGAGGCTCGGCCCAGCGAAAGGAGTGCGCGTCGAATCAGTCAGCGTGGCCACGGGGACAGCCTACTCGCGGACGTATTCCACGAACCGAATGTGACCCGTCGGCCGACAACGTCAGGTCCTCGCGCGCCGGGGCGGCCGCGGGACGGTCTGCCACAGCACCGTATCGGGTGCCGAGTACTCCCGGTGGGTGCCCTCCCGCCACGCCCCGCTCGACACGTAGTGCACCATCACGTTGAGCACGGCGGCGACCGGCACCGCGAACAGCGCACCGGGGATTCCCGCGAGCAGCGATCCGGCCGCGACGGCGAGCACGACGGCCAGTGGATGCACCTTGACCGCCGTTCCCATGATGAGCGGTTGCAGCACATGCCCCTCGATCTGCTGCACCAGCAGCACCACGGCGAGCATGATGAGCGCGAACACCCAGCCCTTGAAGATCAACGCGATGAAGATCGCCAGCGCACCGGTGACGACGGCGCCGACGACCGGGATGAACGAGCCGAGGAAGACGAGCACCGCGATCGGGATCACCAGCGGCAGCCCGAGGAAGAACGCCCCGAGACCGATGCCGAGGGCGTCGATCGACGCGACCAGGATCTGCACCTTCACGAAGTTGCGCAGGGTCACCCAGCCGGCCTGGCCAGCGCCATCGACAGCCCGCCGGGCGCGCTTCGGGAAGATGCGCACGATCCAGTTCCAGATGGAGCGGCCGTCGATGAGGATGAACAGTGCGCTGAACAGCACGAGCAGCAGCCCGGCGAGCACGTGGCCGAGGGTCGAGCCGATCGACAGCGCGCCGGTGATGAAGATCTGGCTGTCCTGCTGGATCGACTTCGCGAGCGAGTCGAGGGCGCTGCTGATCTGGCTCTCGCTCAGGCCGAGCGGCCCGGACGTCAGCCACACGCGGAACTGGTCGTACGCCGCCACGGACTGCGTCTGAAGTTCGTGGCTCTGCCGCGTGACCTGCCAGACCGCGAGGTAGAGCAGTCCTCCGACCACCACGATCACCGAGACCATCGCCGCGACGATCGCGGCCCACCGCGGCCACCTGTGCCGGTGCAAGAAGTCGACGAACGGCACCAGCAGCGCCGAGATCAGCACGGCGATCAGCAGCGGGATGATGATGAGCCGCAGCTGCACCACGAGGAAGATCGCAACGGCGATGACGGCGCCGATGACGAGCAGCCGCCACGACCAGGCGCCGGCCACGAGCATCCCGTGCGGCAGCGACTCCTCGACGGACCCGTGCTTCTGCACCGCGCCGTCCTGCTCCGGGCGGCGGCCCTTGAGGAACCAGCCTCTGGCGGGCGCGCGGTTCTCGCGCGGCGTGACGGTGAGCTGCTTCGGCGTCGCGTCGTTCTCTGACATGCCGGTCAGTCTAGGCGCGCACCGGCGCCGGTCCAGCGGGTTGACGCGCGCTGTTGGCAACCCACAGGATGCGCCCAGCTGTGGAGGGATTGGCCACGGTCACCCGCCAGCGACACGTTCCCCCCTACGCCTCCCCCACCGTCACCGGCGTCCCCGCCAGCGACACGTGGATGCGCTCGCCCGGCGCCGGGGCGTGGCGCGTCTCGTGCTGCACCGCCAGCTCGGTGCCGTCGTCGAGGCGCACCCTGGTGCGGCGGAGGGCGCCGAGGAAGCTGGTGGTGAGCACGACGCCGGGGAGGACGGGGCCCGCCGCGGCGGCGGACGGTCCGGAGAAGAGCACGTCCTCCGGGCGGAGGTAGACGGTCACGGGGCCGTCGGGCGACGGGGTGACGAGCGGGAGGCGCATCCCGAACACGGTCAGCTCGCCGCCGATGACGGTGCCGCGCACGCGGTTGGTGAGGCCGACGAACTCTGCGACGAATGCGGAGGCCGGGCGGCGGTAGAGCTCTTCCGGCTCGCCGATCTGCTCGATGTCGCCCGCGCGCATCACGGCCACCCTGTCGGCGACGGCGAGCGCCTCCTCCTGATCGTGCGTCACGAAGAACGTGGTGATGCCGAGCTCGGTCTGGATGCGCCGGATCTCGTCGCGCAGCTGCACCCTGACCTTCGCATCCAGAGCGGACAGCGGCTCGTCGAGGAGGAGCACGCGGGGGCGGGTCACGAGCGCCCTGGCGAGGGCGACGCGCTGCTGCTGGCCGCCGGAGAGCTGGTGCGCGTAGCGGTCGGCGTGGTGGTCGAGGCCGACGAGGTCGAGGGCTTCCGCGGCGCGGCGGCGGCGGTCTGCCGAGGAGACTTTGCGCATCCGGAGCCCGAACTCGACGTTCTGGCCGGAGGTGAGGTGCGGGAAGAGCGAGTACGACTGGAAGACCATGCCGAGGTCGCGGCGGTTGGTCGGCTGGTCGGTGACGTCGTCGCCGTCGATCAGGATGCTGCCGGAGTCGACGCGTTCGAGCCCGGCGAGGGCGCGGAGGGCCGTGGTCTTCCCGCAGCCGCTCGGACCGAGCAGGGCGATCAGCTCTCCGGGCCTGGCGCTGAGGCTGAGACCGGCGAGGCCGGCCCCTCCGCCGAAGTCGCGCACGACGGAGCGCAGCTCCACGGTGCTGCCGAGGTCGCCGGAAGCGGCGACACCGGATGCGGCGACACCGGATGCGGCTCCCGCGGCGGCGGGAAGGACGGACGTTTCGGGTGCGGACACGGGTCAGCCTTTCGCTGGGCGGCGTCGCCCGGCCGTCACGAGACGGTCGACGACGAAGAGGAGGAGGAACGCGAACACCAGCGCGAGCAGCGCGAAGATGACCGCGACGAACGGGTCGGACTGCGACACCAGCAGCAGCGCCGTCTGCAGGTTCACCCTGCTGAGGAGCGACGCGATGGTGAACTCGCCCAGCACGACCGCCACCGAGAGCACGCTCGCGGCGAGGATGCCGCGGCGCAGGTTCGGCACCAGGATGCGCAGCAGCACGCTCAGCCAGCCCGCGCCGAGCGAACGGCCGGCCTCGCTGAGGGTGACCACGTCGATCGCCGCGATGTTGCTCTGGATGGCGCGGTACGCATACGGCAGCACCAGGATGCCGTACGCGAAGGCGAGGGTCCAGGTGCCCGACCCGAACAGCTGGGTGACGGCGGCGTACGTCGGCGCGAGGCCCACCACCAGCACGATCGCGGGGATCACGATGGGCAGCAGGCACACCAGTTCCAGTGCGCGCCGCAGCTTCGGGATGCGCAGCTCCACCAGGATCATCGTCGGCAGCAGCACGAGCAGCACGATCGCCACCGTGACGACGGCGAGGACCAGCGAGTTGCCGAGACCCTGGTAGATCCGGTCGTAGCGGGTGGTCTCGCCGCTGAAGACGAGCACCCACCTGTCGATGTTGTACACGCCGGGCTTCGCCGTGCGGAGGGTGAACTCCACCATCGAGAACAGCGGGATGAGGAAGAACAGGCCGAAGATCACCCAGATGACCGTGCGCGTGACCGGGCCGGGACCGAAGCGCAGCGCCGGGGCCGCGCGGCGGCTCATCGCTGCCACCGGGCGGTGCGGGAGGCGAGCGCGGAGTATCCGAGCATGACGACGATCATCACCACGAGCATCCCGAGCGACATCGCGCCGGCGAGGTTGGCGCGGCCGAGGACGGTCTCGGAGATGAGGGCCTGGCGGATCTGCAGGGAGACGATGTTGTTGGCCTGCCCGACGAGCGCCGCCGCGGTGGCGTACGACGAGAACGCGTTCGCGAACAGCAGCAGCAGGCTGCCGAGGAACGACGGGAGCAGCACCGGGATGCCCACCCGGAACCAGTAGGTGGCGCGGCTTCCCCCGAGGGTCGCGTTCGCCTCCAGCCACTGCGGCTTCAGGCCTTCCAGCGCCGGCATGAACATGATGACCATGAGCGGGATCTGGAAGTAGAGGTACGGCAGGATAAGGCCGGGCACCGTGTAGAGCCAGACGCCGTTCTCGTAGATGTTGATGTGGAACTGATTGCGCAGCAGCACGGTCACGAGGCCCTGGGCGCCGATGGTCGCGATGAACGCGAACGCGAGCATCACGCCGCCGAACTGGGCGAGCACGCTGCTGGCCGAGTCGACCAGCGAGCGGGTGGCACCGCCCGGGCGCGAGCGCAGCATGGCGAAGCAGAGGGCCGCTCCGGCGACTGCGCCCACCACCGCGGTGACCGCGGAGAGAAAGAAGGCGCCGACGAACGAGCCGAAGATCGCGGGCTCGGCGAGGCCGGTGATGTTCGCCCAGGTGAAGCGGCCGTCCGCATCCACGAACCCGCTGCCGACCGCGATCACCGTCGGGACGGCGAGGAAGACGACGACATAGAACGCGAACGGCGTGAGGCCGAGGATCGCGGGAAGGCCCCTGGGCAGCGACAGGCGCCGGGTCTCCCCGGCGCCGTCGCGCTCCAGCGGCGGCGCAGCAGCGCCGACCGTTTCGGTCATTAGCCGACCGCGTTCGCCCAGGTGGCGTTGAGCAGGGTTCCGGCGTCGGTGGCCTGCTTGTCCGTCATGACGGCGGTCTTGTCGAGCTTGCCGGGGAAGTCGGCCTTGTTCAGCGTGCCGGCCTTCTCCATCGCATCCACGCGGGCCGGGTACGCCCCGCCCTTCAGCCACGCGTTCTGGGCGGCGTCGCTGTAGAGGTACTCCTCCCAGAGGCGCGCGGCCGCGGGGTGCGGGGCGTCCTTGTTGATGGCCTGGTTGTAGTAGCCGACGTACGCGGTGCCGGGAAGCACGGTGTACTTCCAGTTCACGCCACCGCCCTTGATGGTGTCGGAGTTGGTGTAGCCCTTCTGGTTGAACGACCAGTCGAGCAGCACCGGGGTCTCGCCGGAGGCGATGGTGTTCGGCTTGCCGTCCGCGGCGTTCCAGTTGCCCGCCTTCTTCAGCTTGGCGAACCAGTCGACGCCCGGCTTGAGGTCGTCGAGGGTGCCGCCCGCCTGCAGGTCGGCGAACGCGACGGCGCCGGCAGCTGCTGCCGCCTGCGTGGGGTTGCCGTTCAGTGCGACGGCGCCCTTGTACTCGGAGACGAGCAGGTCGTCGAGGCTCTTCGGAGCCTTCTTGATCTTGTTGGCGTCGTAGCCGACGGCCATCACGCCGTAGTACCCGACCTTCCAGAGCCCGGTGGACTCCTTCTCGTTGGCCGGGATGTCGTCCCAGCCGGTGGGCTTGTACGGCGCGAAGTACTCGGTGTTGGCGAGGGCGACGGACGAGCCGATGTCGAAGGTGTCCGGAGCGGTGTCCTGGCCCTTGAGCTTCTTGGCCGCGTCGATCTCCTCCTGGCTGGATGCGCTGTCCTGGCTGGGGTTGATCGTGATGCCGTACTTCTTGGTGAAGCCGTCGAAGATCTCCTGGTAGTTCGCCCAGTCGCCCGGCGTCGCGATGATGTTGAGGGTGCCCTCCTTCTTCGCGGCGGCGACGAGCGCATCCATGCCGCCGGCAGCCTTCGCGTCGGCAGCGGTCGCGATGTCCTTCGACGATGTCGGGTCTGCTGCGTTCGCCCCGCCGGTGCAGGCGGCGAGCGAGAGTGCGACGACGGTGGCCGCGGCGGCAAGGCCGGCGACGCGTGCGCGCTTGATGGTCACAGTTCCTCCAGTGTGGGGTGCCAGGGTGGTCGTCCCGCGTTCGGTCGCGGGACACACGGATTCCCATCCGGGCCGGTGCAAACGTATGGCGGTCGTTCGACCGGTCGGGGTGCCGTCGATGGACGGAAAGTGAACGGCCGGGAAAGGACTGTCCGCGGTTCCCGCTATGGTCGACGGTGTGGTTGAAAAGGTCTCCCCCGCGCTCGCACGGCGCATCGCCCTGGCCGCGCAGGGGTTCGGCCGCCCGCATCCATCGACCGTCGGAACACGGCAGCTCAACGGGGTGATCGACCGCATCAACCTGCTGCAGATCGACTCGGTCAACGTGTTCGAGCGCAGCCACTACCTGCCGGTGTTCGCGCGGGTCGGCGCCTACGACAAGACGCTGCTCGACAGGCTGACGTTCGCGGCGAAATCGCCGCACACCGAATACTGGCCGCACGAGGCCGGGTTCATCCGGCGCGAGGACTGGCCGCTGTTCCGGTGGCGGATGGCGGCGTACCGCGAGCGCTACGGCACGGACCCGGACAGCTGGTATCAGCGGAACGCCTCCACGGTCGACTGGCTGCGCACCGAGCTCGCGTCGCGCGGGCCGCTCGTCGCCGGCGAGATCGAGCACGACGCCAACAAGCGGGCCGGCCCGTGGTGGGGCTGGTCGGACGTGAAGCGGGCGCTCGAGTTCCTCTTCCTGTTCGGCGAGGTGGCCGTGGCCGGGCGCACCCGGTTCCAGCGGAGGTACGCGCTCGCGGAGGACGTACTGCCCTCGTCGGTGCTCGACACCACGGTGACGACTCCGGATGCGGTCCGCGAGCTCATCCGCCGCTCCGCCGTGGCCCACGGCATCGGCACGGCGGGCGACCTGGGCGACTACTACCGCATCAAGCGCGCGCCGGCCGTGGCGGCCATCCAGGAGCTGGAGGACGCCGGGGAGCTGATCCCGGTGACGGTCGGCGGCTGGGAGCGCAACGGACGGCCGGAGAAGACCTGGCTGCACCGGGATGCGCGGCTCCCCCGCAGCGTGTCGGCGACCGCCCTGCTCTCGCCGTTCGACCCCGTGGTCTGGTACCGCGACCGGGCGCTGCGCATGTTCGACTTCCACTACCGCATCGAGATCTACACCCCGGCGGAGAAGCGGATCTTCGGCTACTACACGCTGCCGATCCTGCTCGACGACCGCGTGGTGGGCCGCATCGACCTGAAGAGCGACCGGCAGGCGCGCATCCTGCGCGTGCAGTCGGCGTGGTCGGAGCCGGGCGCTCCCGCCGAGACGGTCGAGCGCCTGGTGCCGCTGCTGCGCACGACCGCCGCCTGGCAGGGCCTCGACGACGTCGCCGTCACCGCCCCGCACCGCGGCGACCTCGCCCCGCTGCTCGCCGCCGCCCTCTGACCGGCCGCCCCGTCCCGCTCCCACGCAATCGAGTCCGGACTTATGCACGCGACACGCCGACGCGAGCGTGCACAAGTCCAGACTCGATTGCTTGGGGACGGGCGGCGGGCAGGCGTAGGGTGCGGGCATGAGTTCACCGCTGGAGTATCTGGATGCTGCCGGGGCCGATGAGGCCGACTTCGAATCGCCGATGCGCGAGCTCTACGCGTATCGCGACGGCGACCGCTGGGTGGACGGGTTCGTCACCGGAGTCAGACCGGGCGGTGCCCAGGACGGCAGCACGATGGTGCAGTTCGACGGGAGCACCTGGGTGCCCGCCTCCGAGGTGCGGGCCTCCGACCACTACGTCGCCGTGCTCCTGAACCCGGACGACACCGTCTACGCGGAGGTCGTGCAGAGCTACATCGACGGTCAGCCCGCCGATCCGATCCGCGACGTCTCCACCGTCGACGGCCAGAACGTCGGCACCCTGTGGCACCCGGTGGATGCGCCGCGCCTGTCGTCCACGCGCATCCCGTACCGCTACGCGGGCACCGCCGAGCTCGACTGACGCCATCCCGCAGCAATCGAGCCGGGACTTGTGCACGCGCCGCGCGGCGTGTCGCGTGCAGAAGTCCCGGCTCGATTTTCTAGAAGGTGGAGCCCATTTTCTCGAGGCGGTCGACGCGCTCGGGGATGGGCGGGTGGGTGCTGAACAGGCGACTCATCAGGCTGGGCTTCAGCGGGTTGGCGATCCAGAGGTGCGCCATCGACGAGTTCTGCTTCTGCATCGGGCGGCCGTATGCCTCGAGCTTGAGCAGGGCGCTGGCCAGCGCATCCGGGTGCCGGGTGGTCATCGCGCCCGTGGCGTCTGCGAGGTATTCGCGCTGACGGGAGACCGCCAGCTGCACCAGGGTGGCGACCAGCGGGGCGATGATCGCGGCGATGAGGCCGAAGACCAGGATGACCGGGTTTCCGCCTCCTCCGCCGCCGTTGTTGTTGATGTTGCGGTTGCCCATGCCGCCGAAGAACGCCATGCGGAGGAAGATGTCGGCGATGAAGCCGATGGCGACCGTGAGGCCGAACACGATCATCGACAGCCGGATGTCGTAGTTGCGGACGTGCCCCAGCTCGTGCGCCATGACGCCTTCGAGTTCGGCGTCGGTCATGATGTCGAGCAGCCCCGTGGTGGCCGCCACCGACGCGTGCTCGGGGTCACGCCCGGTGGCGAACGCGTTGGGCGCCGGGTCGTTGACGACGTAGACCGCCGGCATCGGCGTGCCCGTGGTGATCGACAGGTTCTCGACGATGTTCCACAGGCGCGGGTTGTCGGCCTTGGTGATCGGGATGGCGCCCGACATGCTCAGCGCCTGGCTGCTCGCCAGGAAGTACTGCACCACCGCGTAGAGCACGGCGCCGATGACCACGACCCACAGGATCGTGTAGCTCTGGTAGATGAAGCTCGCGAGCCAGCCGAGGCCGCCGATGATGATCAGGAACAGCAGGATCGTGAAGACCGTATTGCGCTTGTTCCTGGCTATCGCCCTATACATCGCCGCCCGCTAGAACTGGACGCGCGGGGGCTCCGCGATCGCAGCGAGGTCGCTGACCTCGAAGAAGTCGCGCTCCGTGAAGCCCATGCGCTTGGCGAAGATGTTGTTCGGGAACACCTTGATCTTGGTGTTGAGTTCGCGGACTCCGCCGTTGTAGAACCGGCGCGAGGCCTGGATCTTGTCCTCGGTGTCGACCAGGTCGGCCTGCAGGCGCAGGAAGTTCTGGCTCGCCTGCAGCTGCGGGTATGCCTCGGCGACCGCGAAGATGCTCTTCAGCGCGCTCTGCATGTGACCCTCGGCCACGGATGCCTCGGCCGGTCCCTGCGCGGACAGCGTCTCTGCGCGGGCCTGCGTGACGGACTCGAAGACGCCCTTCTCGTGCGCCGCATAGCCCTTGACCGTCTCGATGAGGTTGGGGATGAGGTCGGCACGACGCTTGAGCTGCACCGTGATGTCGCTCCACGCCTCGTCGACGCGGACCTTGAGAGTCACCAGCGAGTTGTAGGTGGCCCACAGGTAGATCCCGATGATCGCGACGATCACGACGACGATGATGACCGGGATGAGCCATTCCATTTTCGGGTACTCCTTGGTGTCCTGGCGCGTGACGACTGGGCGCAGATCCCATCCTAACGGCGGCCCGCGACGCTCTCACCGCGTTCCCACCACTCTCAAAGCAAGCATGGTGCGGTTCGGCAGGCGCCGCTCCGCCGGGTGCACAATGGGCAGGTGAGTGAGGTCGCCGAACGTCGCGGTCGGGGCCGTCCCCGCAAGCAGCGGGACGGCGCCTCCGCCAAGTCCGCCATCCTGAAGGCGGCGACGGAGGAGTTCGCCGAGCGCGGCTACGACGCGGCGTCGCTGCGGGCCATCGCACGGAGGGCCGGAGTGGACTCGGCGCTGGTCCACCACTACTTCGACGACAAGGCCGACCTGTTCACCGCGTCGCTGGATGCACCGCTGCGGCCCGACCGCATCCTGGGCGTGATCCTCGCCGGTCCGCGCGAGGAGGTCGGCGCCTCGATCGTGCGGCTGCTGGTGCGGCAGCTCGACGACGCCCGGTCGCAGGCGCGCATCGTGGCGATCCTCCGCACGGCCCTCGGCAGCGGGCCGGGCAGCAGGATGCTCAAGGAGTTCCTGACCAGGGAGGTGTTCGTGCGGCTCGCCGCCCTGGCCGGAGGAGACGACGCCGATCTGCGGGCCAATCTGGCCGCATCCCAGCTGGTGGGGCTGATGCTCACCCGGTTCGTGCTCAAGCTGGAGCCGGTGGCGCACGCCGACGCCGACGAGCTCGCCCGGCGCATCGGGCCGGTGATCCAGTGGCATCTGTTCGGGGATGTACAGGGCGGCACGGTGCTTCCGGGGAGCCCTGGGACGCAGCAACTGCCGTAGTCCTTGACGCGCCGGGGCTCGGAGCGAATAATTCATCACATGATGAATATGGCGGCCAGCGCGGTCTCCGTCGACGGCCTCACGGTGCGCCGCGGGAAAGCGACGATCCTGGACGGGCTGACCCTGCGCATCCCGCGCGGCGAGGTGGTCGGGCTGCTCGGGCCGAGTGGCTGCGGCAAGACCACCCTGATGCGCTCCATCGTGGGTGTGCAGCGGGTGGCGGGCGGCACCGTCGAGGTGCTGGGCGAGCCGGCTGGATCGCCCGGGCTCCGCCACCGCGTCGGCTACGTGACGCAGGCCGCGAGCGTCTACGACGACCTCACGGTGCAGCAGAACCTCACATACTTCCGGCGCATCCTCGGTGCGGCGAAGGCCGATGTGGACCGCGCCATCGAGGCGACCGACCTCGGCGCCAACGCCGGCCAGCTGGTCTCCACCCTCTCCGGCGGCCAGCGCAGCAGGGTCTCGCTCGCCGCCGCACTGCTCGGCGCCCCGGATCTGCTCGTGCTCGACGAGCCGACGGTCGGCCTCGACCCCCTCCTCCGCGTAGAGCTGTGGGAGCTGTTCCACCGGCTCGCCGACGCGGGCACCAGCCTGCTCATCTCGAGCCACGTGATGGACGAGGCCAGCCGCTGCGACCGGCTGCTGCTGATGCGCGACGGGGCGATCCTCGCCGACGAGACGCCCGCCTCCCTGCTCGCGTCGACGGGGGCAGAGGATGCGGAGGGCGCGTTCCTGGCACTGATCCGACGCCGCCATCCCAAGCACGCCCTCCCGGATGCGCCGGATGCACCGGATGCACCGAACACCGGGACAAAGGCCGACGGGGGCGAGCGATGAACGGCACCCGCACCATCGCCACCGCCGGCCGCGTGCTGACGCAGATCCGGCACGACCCGCGCACCATCGCCCTGCTCGTGGTGGTGCCGAGCCTGCTGATCGGACTGGTCGCCTGGATCTTCACGGACACCGGCGTGTTCTCGACCATCGGCCCGGCGATGCTCGCGCTGTTCCCGTTCATCGTGATGTTCCTGGTGACGAGCATCACCACACTGCGCGAGCGGCGCACCGGCACCCTGGAACGCCTGCTGTCGATGCCGCTCGGCAAGGCGGACTTCATCCTGGGATACACGCTCGCGTTCGGGCTGCTGGCCGTGGTGCAGACGCTGGTCGCCGTGGCGTACGCCGTGTGGGTGTGCGGGCTCGACATCAAGGGCAGCGTGTGGCTGCTGGTCGCGGTGGCGCTCGCCGACGCGATCCTCGGCACCACGCTCGGCCTGTTTGTGAGTGCGTTCGCCCGCACGGAGTTCCAGGTGGTGCAGTTCATGCCGGCGCTGGTGTTCCCGCAGATCCTGCTCGGTGGCATCTTCATCCCGCGCGACCAGCTGCCGGATGCGCTGCACATCATCAGCGACTGGCTCCCGCTCTCGCACGCCATCGACGCGCTGAACGCGGTGGCGAACGACACGCACGACGCCGCGTATGTGGGCGGCCAGCTGCTCATCATCGGCGCGTTCGCACTGGCCGCGATCGTCTTCGGCTCCCTCACCCTCCAGCGCCGCACCGCCTGAGCAGAGGCGATCGACGGGCGACCTCGGCGGGAACGACGACGCGGCGCCGACGCCTCCGAGTGCCCGACACCGGAGGCGGTCGACGCCGCGATCGTTTCGCTGGCGGCATCCGTGGTCGGACGGATGCCGTCAGAGCTCGGCTAGGGACGACCCCAGTTTCCCGATGGGGTCAGCACGAGCGTTGCACCGGGGCAGGGACCCCCGGGGTGGAGAACGGCGCGACCGCGGCGAGCGCGGGGCCGAAGCGTGCGATGGGGCGGGCGGAACGGGTGATGCGGTCGGACATCGGCGGGCTCCCTGAAGATGAATTATTCTCAACAACTCACAGGCGATTCACAGCTAGCAGGGAGTTTTCCAGGGAAATGAGGACGTGTCAAGAATCACGCCCGTCACACGAGTCACACGCGTCACCCCATCGACCACCGCAGATCGCCGAAATCACGGCGTTTTCCGCGGAATCACGCGGAAATCCGAGGCTTCCTCACCGGGCCGTCCCCTGGACACGCGGCACCCGCTTTGGGGACACCGCGCATCCACCGGTCACTCCCCCAGCACCCGCCGCAGGTACACGTTCTCGAAGCGGCGCTCCGGATCCAGCCGGTCGCGCACGGCCAGGAAGTCGTCGAACCGCGGATACGTCGCGCGCAGCGACTCGGCGTGCCTGGTGTGCAGCTTGCCCCAGTGCGGGCGGCCGTCGTGCGCCATCATGATCTCCTCCACCGCCGCGAAGTACTCCGTCGAGTCCTCGCGGTAGTAGCGGTGCACGGCGATGTATCCGGTCTCACGTCCGTAGGCCGTCGACAGCCAGTTGTCGTCCGCGGCGGCGGAGCGCACCTCGACCGGGAACGAGATGCGCCAGCCGCGCCGCTCGATCAGCGCCTTGACTTCGGCGAGGGCGCCGGGCACCGCCTCCCGCGGGATCGCGTACTCCATCTCGCGGAAGCGCACGGTGCGGTTGGTCACGAAGACGCGGGGAGAGATGTCGGTGAAGTCCCGGTTGCCGGTGAGCTTCTGCGCCAGGCGGCTGAACGGCGGGATGATCGCCGGGGCCATCGTGCCGACGGCGCAGACCCCGCGGTAGAGGCCGTTGGCGAGCAGCTCGTCGTCGACCCAGCGGCCGAAGGCGGGCAGCGGTGCAGCGGGCGCGCTGAGCGGAAGCCGCGTGTTCGTCTTGGTGAGCGCCGTCTCGGTGTGCGGGAACCAGTAGAACTCGAAGTGGTCCTCCGCCGCCGAGCGTTCGAGGAAGGTGTCGAGCGTGTGCTGCAGCGGTTCCGGCCGCTCGACCGCCTGCAGGAGGTAGGCGGGGACGCACTGGATGGTCAGGTCGACCAGCACGCCGAGCGCGCCGAGGCCGAGACGCACGGCGGGCAAGAGCTCCGCGTTACTGGTCTCGTTCACCGTCAGCACCTCGCCCGTGCCCGTCACCAGCGTGGCGCCGACGATCTGGGTCGCGAGGCCGCCGAAGCCTCCGCCGGTGCCGTGGGTTCCCGTGGAGGTCGCGCCCGCGATGGTCTGCCGGTCGATGTCGCCCATGTTCTCGAGCGCGAGGCCGTGCTGGCGCAGCAGCCGGGGCAGCTCGTGCAGGTGGGTGCCCGCCGCGAGCGTCACCCGGCCGCGCTCCACGTCGACGTCGACGATGCCGCGCAGGGCGGACAGGTCGAGCTGCACCCCGGGAGCCACCGCGATGCCGGTGAAGCTGTGCCCGGCGCCGACGGCCTTGACGCGCATCCCCTGTCTCGCCGCCGCCGCGACCGCGCGTTGCACGGCATCGGCGTCGGCCGGGCGCTCGACGCGGGTGGGGCGGACCTGCTCCGTGCGGGCCCAGTTGCGCCAGAGGGCGCCCGTGGCCGTCACAGGAACACCTTTCCGTCGCCGCGATAGCTGGGGACCGCTCCGACCACGGTAGCGCGGCCGTCGACCGCGTCGATCAGGTGGAACTCGTCGACGTGCTCGCTCAGCTCGCCGGACTTGGTGTGCCGCAGCCACACCCGGTCGCCGACGCGCATCACCCCGGCCGCCACCCCGGTGACGGGCGTCTGCACCTCGCCCGCCATCTCCCTGGCCACCATCGACAGCCCGGTCGGCCACTCGATCTTGGGCATCCTGTCCGCACCGGGAGGACCGGAGGCGATCCAGCCGCCGCCGAGCATGGTCGCAACATCCGGGCCCGGCCGCCGCACGACGGACAGCGCAAACGACGCGGCAGGCGCTGGACGGAACCCGGCGTACGAATCGAACAGGTAGCCGCCGAACAGTCCGCTCCCCGCGGCGATCTCGGTGACGGACTCGTCCGACGCCGTGAACTCCAGCGACCCCGTCCCTCCGCCGTTCACGAACTCGAGGTCCGCGATCTCGCGCACGGCCGCGACCGCCTGGCCGCGCCGGTCGAGCAGTTCGGCGCCGGAGTTCTTCTGCATCCAGCGCAGCGTCGCACCCCACGCCGGCCTGCCGGGCGGGTTGTTGCCCTGCCCGGCGATCTGCGCCTCGTAGGCCATCATGCCGACCAGGGTGAAGCCGGGACGGCGCACGATCGCCTCCGCCAGCTCGCGCACGGCGGCCGGCGTGTGCAACGGAGACCGGAACACGCCGATGTGGCCGAGCACGGGGCTCAGCCACGACGCATCCAACTCGATGCACAACCGGATGCTCTGCCGCTGCGCCGGGGGGACGACCGCGTCGATGAAGTCCAGGTGGGCCACGGAGTCGACCATGAGCGTCACGCGTTCCGCCAGCTCGGGGGCGTACGCCAGCCGTGCGATGGCCACGCGGTCGGCGGTCGGATAGCCGACCACCACATCCTCGATCGGCGGATGCCCGTCCGTCCCCTCCGCCAGCCACAGCGCCTCGGGCAGCGTGTACGCGAGGACGCCCGCGTATCCGGGGACCGCGAGCACCGCGTCCAGCACCGAGCGCACGCGCACCGACTTGGATGCGACCCTGATCGGCTTGCCGGAGGCCCGGCGCAGCATGTCGTGGGTGTTGTGCCGCAGCGCCGGCAGGTGCAGCACGGCGAGCGCCGGGTCGAGCCTGGCGGTCGCGGCCGACAGGGACGGCCAGAACGCATCCGGAGTGGTCCAGGTACGCTCGGCCGGCGTGGGCTTCGTGCTGAGGTCGATGGAGAAGGTCATCAGCGCACCGCTTTCACTCGTGCGACCGCGAGAGCACCCGCGAACGCGAACAGGCCGGAGAGGACGAACAGCCCGACGAAACCGCCGAGCGCAGCGACGATGCCCGCGCCGATCAACGGGGCCATCGCCTGGGGGACGGCGGTGGCGATGTTCATGATGCCGAGGTCCTTCCCCCGGTTCTCCGGGTCGGGCAGCACCTGGGTGGCGAGCGCCTGGTCGACGGAGAGGAAGCAGCCGTAGCCGAGCCCGAGCAGCCCGGCGGCGACCATCGCCACCGACAGCTCCGGCACGAACGCCAGCAGCAGCGCCGCGACGCCCTGGATGGCCGAGGAGAGGAACACGAACGCCTTGCGCCGCCCGATCCTGTCCGACCAGCGGCCCATCACCAGCGAGGCGACGATCACGAACACCATGTAGATGAGGATGAGGACGAGCAGGTCGTCGTCGGCGTTCTTGTCGTGCAGCCCGAACTCCAGGAAGTAGAGGAGAAGCGAGGTGCCGAACGCGTTGCCGAAGTTGACCAGCACGCGGCTGAGCAGCGTCCAGCCGAAATCGGGATGCTCGCGCGGCGAGATCCACAGGCTCTCGACGATCCCGCGGAACGTCATCCGCTGGCGCAGGTGCGGAGGGAGCACGGCGTCGGGGAGAAAGAGGAACGGCACGACGAGCACGAGCAGCAGCACCGCCATCGCCGTGTACCCGAACACCGCGCCGACGAAGACGTAGGTGACGAGCGAGACGCCGAGGATGATCCCGATGGCCTGCGGGGCGCTGATCCAGCCGGACACGTAGCCGCGCTGGCCGACAGGCACCTGGTCGGAGATCGTGGCGGTGAGGGCAGCGGTCAAGATGCAGAACCCGGTGAGCGCGAGCGACCAGAACACGCCGATCCCGACGATGGAGGTCTGAAGCCCGAGCAGGATGAGCGAGACCGCGAACACGACGGCGCCCGCCGCGATCCACGGCCTGCGCCGGCCGAAGCGGCTGGTGGTCCGGTCGGAGAGGGCGCCGGTGAGCGGGTACGCGACGATCGCGCACACCCCGGAGATGCCCGAGATGATGCCGAAAACCACCACGTTGTCGACCCAGTACGTGGTGTCCAGCTGCTTCTGCACCTGGTCGGGCAGCAGCTTCTGGATGGGCGCGAGCTGCGCCATCCAGATGCCGAGCCAGGCGATCGCGAAGAACGCGATCCAGCGGCCGGTGACCCGGCGGGTGGGCTCGGCGAAGACCGCCGGAGCTGAGAGTTCTGTCATCGGGTTCCTGCGTTCGGGTCGAGGGTGGACAGGACACGTGCCGGTTTCTCGCTGGGTGTCGCGAGCGTCGCCACCGCGTCGGCGGCGAAGTCGATGGTGGCCCGGGCCGCCGCGTCGTCGCGCGTGACGAGCCAGGCGACGGTGAGGCCGTCGGTGAGGACGACGAGCAGGCGCGCGACCTCTGCGGTGGGGCGCGACCACGCGCATCCGGTGATCGCCGCCGCCTGCACGACGGCGCGCTCCGCGACCTCGAAGTAGCGGTCGTACTGACGGCGTGCCAGCGGGGCGAAGCCGGGTTCGCGGAGCGCCCACTGGGTGAGCTCGAACATCGCCTTCTCGCGGTCGGGGTCGGCGCGGACGGCGGCGAAGTAGTGTTCGAGCCCGGCGCGCACCGCATCCCGCATCGTCGGCGGTTCGGCGCGGGGCGCAGCCTGCTCGTGGGCATCCTGCTCGGCGACCTGCTGCTCGAACACGGGGGCGAACGCGGATTGCTCGCCGTCGACCACCGTGTTGACGAGTTCGGCCATCAGCTCGTCGCGCGAGGTGAAGGCGTAGTGGAAGCTGGCGAGGGACATCCCGGCCTCCGCGACGATCCTGCGCGTGGTCGCGGCGGCCACGCCGTCGCGCGCGACGACGGAGAGGGCGGCCTGCACCAGCGCGGTGCGGCGTTCCACGGCGGAGATACGTGTCACGGCGGACTCCTCAGCGCGGGCTCCTTGCGCATCCTCGCGCGAAGAGTGGGACGGTTGACCCAGTTGTCAGTATGCCGTAAATCCGGCTCGGGAGTTTGACAGAAGGGGGGCGCGCCACCTGAAATGGGGTGGAATGCGGGTGTTTTCGTCTGATGTGTCGCCACCAGTCCGGCCGAGGGGGTCGTCCGGGCTGCTTGTCGGTGCCCTGATCGTGGTCGGCCTCGCGAGCGCAGCCATCCTCGGAGCCGTCGGCGTCGTCGCCCCGGCCAGCGCCGCCACCTCCACGCCGTCGCCGTCACCCTCCTCCGGCACACCGGCCCAGAACTCCCCTCAGCTGTCCAGGCCATCGCAGACCTCGCCATCGCAGACTTCGCCGGCAGACACCACCCCGAGCGCGGCACCGTCCGACACCGCTCCCCCCACCTCCCCGCCGCCGACTCCCGGCCCTCCGACGATCGACCAGCTGCCCTCCGGTCTCGTCACCTCCTTCCCGCTCACCGTATCCGGCACCGGCACGCCCGGCGACCTCATCCACGTCTCCGCCGGAGCCGCGAGCACGGCCGGCGCCCGCTGCGACGCCCCGGTGAACGCGAGCGGCGACTGGTCCTGCGCGCTCCCCACACCGCCGGACGGACCGGGCGTGGTGGTCCGCGCCGAGTCGCGCAACAACGGCCTCGAAGCCTCCGACCGGGTGGATGTGCTCTCCCCGCCGGTCATCGCCGCCCTGAACGGCACCCTCGTCTCCGGCGGCGGCGTGCACGGCACGGCGTACCCGGGGGCGACCGTCACGGTCCGCGCCGAGAACGGCTCCACCTGCTCCTTCCCCGCCGACTCCACCGGCACCTGGGGCTGCGTGCTGAGCAAGCCGCTGCCGAGCGGCAAGCACACGATCACCGCGACGCAGCGCGCGCCGTTCTCCAGCCAGTCCTCCGGCAGGAGCGCGCCCGTCGCGATCACCGTCGACACCACGCCTCCCGCCGCTCCGCGCATCGGCTCCCCCGCCCCGGGCACGGAGACCCCAGTCGGCCGCCCGCTCGCCTTCTCCGGCACAGGAGAGGACGCCGCGAAGGTGACCGTGTACGGCAGCGACGACAACGGCAGCGTCGTGGTGTGCACGGCCGTCGTGCGCGGCACGGCGTGGTCGTGCACCGGAACGCTCGGCGCAGGACGGTTCACCGTCTCCGCGCTGCAACGGGATGCGGCGGGCAACGTCAGCGGCGGATCCAACCCGGTCGCGATCACCGTCCTGACCGCCGCGCCGTCGCCCAGCACGTCTCCCGAGTCGCCGAGCACGACGCCCTCCCCGCACACGACGCCGTCGCCGGCCGTCCCCGTCGTGCCGCCCGGCACGACCCCGAGCCCGACGCCGTTCGACCCGTACAGCGGAAACGGCGCCCCTACCCGGCCGGACTGGATGGGGACCCCGTTCACCAGCGCGTCGGCCCCTGTCGTCTCCGCCGCCGCCTTCCCGGGCTGGCTGCGGTCGCTCCTGCTCGCCGTCGCCGCCCTCCTGCTGCTCGCGCTGCCTGCCCGGCTGCTCGCGGTGACCGTCGCGCGCGAACGCGACGGACGCGCCGCGCGGACCCGGGCGAGCATCTTCGGACGCAACCGCAGCAGGGCGGAGCTGCGCGACGCGGACGCTGCCGGGGCATCCCGCGTCGGGGCATCCGGGGCCGGTGCATCCGAAGTCGGCGCATCCGGGGCCTCCGTCGCGTCGGCGGACGCCGCATCCGGAGCTGCCGCCCCGCGCAGCCCGTGGCTGATCCCGACGGCATTCGTCGCGGCGGCAGCCCTCGTGACCCTGTCCAGCCCGGTCGACGACGCGGGGGCATACCTGCGCGTCATCCTCGCCATCGCGGTCGCGCTGGCCGCGGTGAACGCTGTCTGGGTGGCCGTCGCGCGCTGGACCTCCCCGCACTTCGGCGGCGGTCGGGCGACCATGATCTTCCGGCCGTCGATGCTCATCATCGTCGGCGTCGCTGCCGTCGCCTCGCGGCTGATCGGGCTGCAGCCCGCCCTCCTGTTCGGGCTGATCCTCGGCGTCGCGTTCGCCGGTGCGGCCGGGAGGGTGGCGCGCGGCAGGGTCGCCGCCGTCCAGCTGGCCGGCGTCGCCGTGCTCGGCGTGATTGCCTGGCTGACCGTCGGCCTGCTGCCCGAGCCGACCGGCGTGGTCTCGGCGTTCTTCCGCGAACTCGCCAACGCGGTGTCGCTGCTCGGCCTCGGCTCCGCGGCCATCGCCCTGCTGCCGATCGGCGGGCTCGCCGGACGACAGGTGTTCCAGTGGTCGCGGGGCATCTGGGTCGGACTGGCGCTGGTCGTCTACACCCTGCTGTTCGCGCTGCTTCTTCCCGTTGCCTCCCTCGTCGAGACGGGGCAGAGCACGCTGGTCATCGCCATCGCCGCCTTCGCGTTCGCCGCGCTCAGCGTGTGCGTCTGGCTGTGGGAGAAATACGTGGAGCCGTCGCGCTAGAGCGCATCCACGTAGTACCAGTCCCCGCCGTCGCGCAGGAACCGGGATGCCTCGTGCTGCACCCCGCGCTCCGTGCCCGTGTAGTAGGCGGAGAACTCCACGACGCCGTCCCGGTCGAACGGGCCGCCGCGCTCGGTGCGCTCGATGTCGAGCCGGTACCAGCGCAGACCCTGGTCGAGTTCGAGCGTCTGCGGCCGGGTCGACGGATGCCAGCTGCGCAGCAGATACGGGGCGTCGCCGAGCGCGAACGCGGAGAACCGCGACCGCATCAGCCGCTCGGCCGTCGGCGCCGCCTGCTCGCCGCGGTGCAGCGGACCGCAGCACTCGTCGTACGGCTGGCCGCTCAGGCAGGGACAGCGGGAGGAAGGCACCGCACGAGCCTACCCGCGCCGACGCTTCCGCCGACGCCGGATGCGGCCGGCCGAGAAGGACCCGGCCGTGGCGCTACGGGGAATCGATGCCACGACCGGGTCGGGAGACACCACACCAGTTCGGCGTCCGCTCTCACTCTCCACCGCAACCTTGAACGCAGCCTCTCCGCGCGCTGAAAGTCCTCACAGCCGCCGCCTGCGCACACTGCAGCCGTCAGCGCGCATCACAGCGGTCAGTGCTCGCGCGCCGCTTCACCGGCGGCCACCACGCAGAACCTGTTGCCGTCCGGGTCGGCGAGCACCACGTAGTCCGCGCCCTCCTCGTAGTCCCAGTCCACCCGGGATGCGCCGAGCCCCAGCAGGCGCTCGACCTCCTCCCCCTGGTCGAGCGCATACAGGTCCAGGTGGTGGCGCTGATGCTCGGCGGCCGCACTGGAGACCTGCGTGATCGCCAGCTGCGGGCCGTGCCCGGCGTTCGGGACCAGGATCGCCCAATCGTCGTCGGGCTCCCGCAGCGGCCGGTAGTCGATGGCCGCTGTCCAGAACTCGATGGCCCGCGGCACGTCCCGCACACCCCACACGATCGATCCGATGCGCATCATGGCCTCAGTATCCGCCCCGCCACGCGCGTCCGCCAGCGTCCGACGGTGTACCGTGAATGCATGGCTGGATTGCTCATCGGATTCATTTGGCTCGTCGTCATCGTCGGCGGCGGCCTCTCGCTGGCCGCCCTCGTGCAGATGGCGAAGTCGCCGTACCGCAACCGCTGATCGCGGAGCGCCGTCTGGCGCGCCCCATCCGGCTCGTTCCGGACGCGTCAGTCGTTCCGGATGCTTCAGCGCAGCCCGGCGACGAACAGGTTCAGCACCCTGCGCAGATCGTCGCGGGTGTATCCGCTCTTATTGGCCGCCCACGCCAGTGAGCTGGCGAACACGAACAGGTCGTCGGCGACGACGTCGGGCCGTACCGCACCCGCATCCTGAGCCCTGCTGAGCAGGCGCGCGGTGGCGACCTTCATCGAACTGCAGGGCGCCGTCAGCGGCGACTCCGGGTCGCAGACCGCGTCCGCCACCGAGTCCGGCAGCCCGTCGTAGCTGGACAGGTGCCTGGCCAGGTCGATCAGCCAGTCGTTGAGGGCCTCACCCGCATCCGGCCTGGTCAGCAGCTCCGTCGCCCGGGCGTCCAGGCCCTGCCTGCTCTCGACGAGGGCAGCGGCGAGCAGGCACTCCCTGGTCGGGAAGTGCCGGTAGAGCGTTCCCGCCCCGACGCCGGCCTTCTTGGCGATGTCGTCGAGCGACGTCTGCACGCCGTTCTCGGCGAACGCCTCGCACGCCACGTTGACGATCTTGTCGTAGTTGCGCTGCGCGTCCGCGCGCAACGGCTTGGGTTGGGTGATGGTGTCGCCGCCCATTCGAACTCCTTCTCGACCTGTTCACTTCATCGCCATTGACAAAGCGGAGACAGTCTCCATATTGTTGATCACTCAAGAGGAGAGTCTCTCCGGATAGCAGTCTAAGCCCCGCGGAACGGAACGCACCATATGTCGACCACCGAACTCAACGAGAACCCACCAACCTCCCCGCTTCCCGCCGTCACCACCAGCGCGCCCCGCGCATCCCGTGCCTCGCTGCGCGGACCGGCCCTCGGCCTCGTCGTCGTCTTCATCACGCAGCTGATGCTGGTGGTCGACGCGAGCATCGTCAACGTCGCCCTCCCCGACATCCAGAACGAACTGCACTTCTCCCCCACCGACCTGTCGTGGGTGGTCACCGCGTATGCGCTCGCGTTCGGCGGCCTCATCCTGCTGAGCGGCAAGATCGGCTCGATCGTCGGAGCCAGGCTCGCCCTGATCGTGGGCGTCGGCGTGTTCATCGTCGCGTCGGCCCTCGGCGGGTTCGCGCCCTCGCCGGAGATCCTGGTCGCCGCGCGCATCCTGCAGGGCATCGGCGCCGCCATCGCCGCGCCGAGCACGCTCGTGCTGCTCGTCGCCAACACCACCGAGGGCGCGAACCGGGCGCGCGCGATGTCCCTGTTCGTGCTCGCCGCGGGCAGCGGCGGCGCCATCGGCCTGATCCTCGGCGGCATCCTCACCACCAGCTTCGGCTGGGAGTGGGTCATGTTCGTCAACGTGCCGATCGGCATCCTGATCATCGCGGGCGCCGCCCTGTTCCTCACCGAGACGAAGCGCGTTCCGGCGAAGCTCGACCTGGGCGGCGCTGCCGTCTCCACGATCGGGATGGTCGCCCTCGTCTACGCGTTCACCCGCGCCGCCAGCCACGGCTGGACCGACGTGCAGTCGATCGCGTCGTTCGTGATCGCCGCAGCATCCCTCGTCGGCCTGATCTTCATCGAGCGCAAGCACTCGAGCCCGGTGGTGCAGCTGCACTTCTTCTCGCGGATGCGCACGGCGGCACCGCTGCTCGGGATGCTCCTGGTCCCGGCCGGGATGTTCGGCTTCTTCTACTTCGTGACCCTCTTCACCCAGAAGGTGCTCGGCTTCGACCCGCTCGGAACCGGCCTCGCCCTGCTGCCGTTCGTCGGCGCGATGCTCATCACCAACGAGCTGGCCCCGCGCTACCTGCTCCCCCGCGTCGGCGAGAAGGTGGTCGGCGTGCTCGGCCTCAGCGGCATGGTCGTCGGCCTGATCTGGCTGGGCCAGATGAGCGCATCCAGCACCTTCCTCAGCGGCATCCTGGGACCTGCGATCGTGCTCGGCATCAGCGCCGGCCTGACCTTCGCACCGCTCACGTCCATCGCGATGGCGCAGGCCCCGTCGGACGAGGTGAGCGCGGCATCCAGCCTGGTGCAGGGGATGCAGCAGCTCGGCGGCAGCGTCGGCGTCGCGGTCCTGACCACGGTGTTCATCGCGGTCACGGCCACCTCTGGCGAGGCACGCGGCATCTCCACGTCGCTGCTGCTCGGGGCGGCATTCCCGGCCGCGGCGCTGGTGCTGTTCGCGATCTGGGGGCGGCGCATCCCTGCGGATGGTGGTGGTTCCGGCTCCGGTGGGCCGCTCGGTATGCACTGAGCACGGTTTCACGGTGCGACGGCGTCCACGGGGTACTCCCCCGCGGGCGCCGTCGGCGTCGGTGCGCGTGTGTTGCCCACGCTCGCGTGCACGCCGGTACCCGCCTTCGCGCCGCTCAGCCCAGGCAGCCGGAGCCGAGCGCGAGGTGCGCGACGAGCATCCCGCCACTCGCCCACCACGCGAGGAACAGCCCGGCAGCGGTGAGGACGACCGTCGCGATGAGCCCGCGCAGCACCCTTGCGCCGCGCCTCCCGGGCGCGAACGCGACGAGCGCCGCCGCCGCGCCGAGCGTGACCAGCACGAGCGGCACCACCCCCAGCGCGACGAGCAGGCCCACCCCGCTCTGCCCGGCGGCGCGCGCCTTGCACTCGTCGCCCCAGGTGTCCTCCACGACGACCGCGAACCAGAACCACGCCACCAGCACGGCCACCGCCGACAGAAAAACCGTCAGCGTGAACCGAGCCCTCCCCCGTCGCCCGCTCCCCGACTCCACACGCCCACTCTGCCCGCCGCCCCTCCGAGAACGCCGCACCCGCGCCGCTACGATGGAAGCCGGGCCCCCATAGCCCAATCGGCAGAGGCAGGCGACTTAAAATCGCTTCAGTGTGGGTTCGAGTCCCACTGGGGGTACTCGCCGCCTCGGCACCGCGCATCGGAAGGGTTCCCATGACTCGCGCTCTCGTCATCATCGACATCCAGAACGACTATTTCCCCGGCGGCGCGCATCCCCTGGTCGGGTCGGTGGCGGCGGCCGAGCGGGCGTCGGCGGTGCTGGTGGCGTTCCGGGAGGCGGGCGATCCCGTCGTGCACATCCAGCACGTGTGGGATGCACCGGATGCGTCGTTCATGCGGCCGGGGACGGCCGGGGTCGAGATCCATCCGCTCGTCGCTCCCGCCGGGGACGAGCCCGTTCTGCGGAAGGCCGAGCCGAACGCGTTCGTCGGCACGTCACTGGAGGACACCCTGCGCTCGCTCGCGCCCGACGAGCTGGTCGTGCTCGGGATGATGTCGAGCATGTGCGTCGACTCGACCGTCCGCGCGGCATCGGACCTCGGGTTCGCCGTCACCCTCGTGCACGATGCGTGCGCGGCGCCCGACCTGACGTTCGGCGGCACGACGGTGCCGGGCGAGGCGGTGCACGCGGCGTTCATGGCCGCGCTGTCCGGCAACTTCGCCACGCTGGTCGGCGCGACCGAAGTGACTGGCTCGCGGCCGTAGCCGCGCCGCCAGCCCCAGCGCACCGCCACGCTCACCGAACCCCACTCACCGCGCGGTGACGACCCGCTTCTTCAGGAACAGGATCGGCAGCAGCCACCCGCCCAGCGCCGTGACGATCCACACCACCAGCGTGGCCAGCACCCAGGCGGTCGCGCCGTCGATGTGGATGCCTCCGGGGAACAGGCTCGCGACGAGCAGCGCCAGGAAGGTCGACACCAGTCCGATGCCGCCGAGCAGCGCTGAGGCGTACTTGCGCGCGATGTTGAACACGAACGGCGACAGGATGCTCTGAGCGATCGCGAACACGATCGCCGCCACGAGGAAGCCGCCCCACTCCAGCCGCACGCCCGGCACCAGCCAGCCGGCGACGAGCAGCCCGATGGCCGCGGTCACCAGGAAGATCGCGGCACGGATGAGGAATCGGATCACAGCGGTCTCCCGTCGACGGTGCTCCCGAGGATAGCGGAAACCCGCCGCGACTCAGGCTCTGCTGCCGCCCGCTGCCGCGGCGGTGGTGGCCGGGATGCGGCGGTCGAGCACCGTGATCAGCACCAGCAGCACGCCGATGCCGCCGAGCACCCAGCCGAGCGTGTGCAGGCCTGCGTCCGTGGCCTGACGGCCGAAGGTGATGCCGATCAGGCTGGAGGAGAAAATCGCGCCCAGGTAGGCGAACGTCCGGTACAGCCCGGAGGCGACCGCGATCTCGGCGGCGGGCGCCTGCACGTACAGGGTCGCCTGGTTGGCGAAACCGGTGAAACCGTTGGCGCAGCCGAGCAGCAGGGACATCCCGATCAGCAGCCAGATGCTCGCGTCCGCGTCCATGAACTGCATCACCAGGGCGCTCAGCACCACCGAGACGGCGCCGATGACGAGCGGCCAGCGCACCCAGCCGCGGGTGGAGGCGACCCGGGCGATCACGATGCTGAGACCGGACAACGGCAACAGGATGAGGCCGACCGCCGTCGCGCTGTATCCGGCGGCCTGCTCCATCCACTGGCTCGTGCCGTAGAGCACCGAGTAGACGACGAGGGCGGAGAGGGTCTGGCGCAGGTAGGTGCGCTGCAGCGGGCGGTTGCTCGCGAGCATCCGGACGTCGATCAGCGGCTTGGCCACGCGCCGCTCCCAGAGGATCAGCCCAGTACCGAAGACGGCGACGACGGGGAGCAGCCACCAGAGAGGGGAGGCGAGCCCGGACAGGAACACCAGCGCGCTCACGATGGTGCCCGCGAAGAGCACGATGCCCGGAATGTCGACCGACACCAGGAGCGCGCGGGCGCCCTGGTGCTCGCGCGGCGCATCCTTCTCGACGCCGAGCAGCGTGAACACGAACGTGACGACCGCCAGCGGGATGTTCACGAAGAACAGCGCGCGCCAGCCGAACGTCCCAGCGAGCAGGCCGCCGAGCGGCAACCCGAACACGGTGGTGATCTGGGCCGCGATGGAGAAGTTGCCGAGCACGCGGGCGGGCACGCCGATCCCGTGCTCGTCGGCCCGGCGGCGCACCAGGGCCATCGCGGTCGGATAGGCGGCGGAGGTGCCGATGCCGATGAGCGCGCGGGAGAGGAGCAGGAAGCCGAAACCGGGCGCCGCCGCACCGACGATGCCCGCCGCCAACAGGATGACCGCCCCGGCCATGAACACGCGGCGCGGCCCGAACAGGGTGGCCAGCTTGCCCATCGTGGGCTGGCTGACGGCGCTGCAGAGGTAGAGCACCGAGATGAGGCTGGCCGTCTGGCCCGGACCGAGGTGGAAGTCGAGGCCGATGCTCAGCAGCCCGGTCGCGATCATCGAGCTGTTGATCGGGTTCAGCGTGGAGCCGAGGAGGAGCGGTGCGGTGAACCGCCACCCGAACGGCGTGCGCGCGCGCACCGCGTGCGTGCTCTCGGTACCTGTGCTCTCCGTGCCTGTGTCCGTCTCATCCTCCCGGATGCTTTACGCGTGTGAACTATTTCTTTAGGTATACTAATCATCCGTGGATGCACACGCAAGCGACACCCTCCCCTCCGACGACCTCGGGGAGCGACTCACCCGCTCGATCGCCCGGAGCTACCGCCGTCTGCGCGCCGAACGCGCCAGCGGAGAACTCGGGGACGCGGCGATGTCCGTCCTCGGCCACCTGCACCGCTACGGCCCCACCACGCTCACCGCGCTGAGTGAGCACGAGCGCGTCACCGCCGCCTCGATGAGCCAGACGGTCAACCGCCTGGTCGGCCTCGGCTACGTGGTGCGGGAGACAGATCCGGCGGACGGGCGGCGCGTGCTGTTCACCCCCACCCCGGACGGACACCGGGTCGCCGGGGATGCACGCGCCCGGCGCCACGCCTGGCTGGACGCGCAGCTCGCCGAACGCACACCCGCCGAGCGCGCGGCTCTCGCCGAAGCCGCCCGGGTGCTGTGGGAGATGGCGGAAGGATGAGTCCGTTCACGCTCTCCTCCCCCGTCACCGCGGAGGTCGAGGTGCGTCGCAGCCGTTTCATCGCGCTGGCAACGCCCGTCGCCGACCGGGAGGCCGCGCTGGCCGAGGTGGCACGGCTGCGCGCCGCGCATCCGGGAGCGAACCACGTCTGCTGGGCGCTGCTGGCGGGCGGGCACTCCGGGATGTCGGACGACGGAGAGCCGTCCGGCACGGCGGGGCGCCCCATCCTGGAGGTGCTGCGACACCACGACCTCGACGGCGTGCTCGGGGCGGTCGTGCGGTACTTCGGCGGGGTGAAGCTCGGAGCGGGCGGCCTGGTGCGCGCGTACACCGATGCCATCGCTGCCGCCCTGGTGGATGCGCCCGTCGTCGAGCGCGTGCCGGAGACGGTGCTCGTGGTGGCGGCCGAGTACGGCGACGCCGAGCGCGTGCGGCGCTGGGCGGACGGCGAAGGCTACGAGACCGGAGACGCGGAGTACGCAGAGGCGGTGCGGTTCACGCTGCGGCTGCCGACGTCACGGGCCGCAACAGCACGGGATGCGGTCCGCGACCTCACGCAGGGCCGCGCGGTGGTCGAGGGCTGACGGCCCCGCACCGCGACGCCCGAAACACCGAAGGGCCCGGTGCGATCGCTCGCACCGGGCCCTTCCGTTCACACTCTGCTGCTACTTGGCTGCAACCTCGGCCGGCTCCTTCGGAGCGGACTTCTTGGCCGGAGCCTTCTTCGGAGCGTCGACCGCAGGGGCCTCTGCCACTGCGGGCTTGGGACGGGCGGCGAACTCCTCGAAGACGGCACGCGGGTGCTGCGTCGCTGCGAGCGAGACGATGTCGCGTCCGAGCCAGAAGTTGTTCCACCAGCCCCACAGCACGCGCCACTTGCGCTCCCAGCTCGGCATCGCGAGGCCGTGGTATCCACGGTGCGCGAACCAGGCGGGGAGGCCCTTGATGGCGAGCTTGCCGGACTGGAACACTCCGACGCCGAGACCGAGGCCGGCGACAGCGCCCAGGTTCTTGTGGAAGTACTGGCGCGGGAGCTCGCCGCGGAGGTCCGCGATGATGTTCTTCGCGAGCAGCTTGCCCTGACGGACGGCGTGCTGGGCGTTCGGCACGCAGAAACCGCCGACGCCGCCGCCGGTGAGGTCGGGGACGGCCGAGACGTCGCCGGCGCCCCAGGCGTCCTTGATGATCTCGTCGTCGGAGCCGACGCGGAGGTCGGCGCGCACGCGGAGACGGCCGCGCTCCTCGATCGGGAGGTCGGTGTGGCGCACGATGGTGGGGTTCGCCATGACACCGGCGGTCCACACGATCAGGTCGGTCTCGAACTTCTCACCGGTCGACAGCTCGATGACGCCGTCGACGGCGCTCGCGAGCTGGGTGTCCAGGTGGATCTCCGCGCCGCGCTGGGCGAGGTTCTTGATCACCCAGTGGCTGGTCGGGAGCGACACCTCCGGCATGATGCGGCCCATCGCCTCGATGAGGTGGAAGTGCGTGTCCTCGAACGAGATCTGCGGGTAGTTCTTGAGCAGCGCGCTCGCGAACGAACGCAGCTCGGCGAACACCTCGATGCCGGCGAAGCCGCCGCCGACGACCACGAAGGTCAGCAGGCGGTCGCGCTCGGGGCCGGCGGGCAGGTTGGCCGCCTTGTCGAAGTTGGTGAGGACGCGGTCGCGGATGGCGACGGCCTCCTCGATGGTCTTGAGGCCGATGGCCTGGTCGGCGACGCCCGGGATCGGGAACGTGCGCGACACGGCGCCGGCGGTGACCACGACGATGTCGTACTCGAACTCGTACGCGTCGCCGATGGGCGGCTGGATGGTCGCCGTCTTCTTCGCGTGGTCGACGTACGTGACCTTGGCGGTGACGACGTTGGTCTTGGTGAGGTGGCGGCGGTGGGCGACCACCGCGTGGCGCGGCTCGATGGACCCGGCTGCGACCTCGGGAAGGAACGGCTGGTAGGTCATGTAGGGCAGCGGGTCGACAATAGTGACCTCTGCCTCCCCCTTGCGCAGCTGCTTCTCGAGCTTCCACGCAGTGTAGAAACCGGCGTATCCGCCGCCGACGATCAGGATTTTGGGCACAGTGGTGGGTCTCCTCAACACGAAAGTATTCAGTTAATCTACTCCCTGCTGCCCGTCGCTCTGAAATGCCGGAATGCGCCGACCCCGCCGAGGACCACGAGAGCGGCGAAACCGGTGATCAGACTGAACGGCAGCCAGAAGCCGGTGAGGGCCGTCCACTGCGGCCAGAGCAGCTGATCGACCCGCGCAGACGGGGCGGCGGGGAGGGCGTGCGGAGTGGCCGTCGTCGCCGGGACTTTGCCGGGCGCCGGGCTGGTGGGCACGTCCGCCCTGCGGTGGATGCGCACCCACTCGGAAAGGTCGCCCATCGGGTTGGCCGAGACGTGCGGCACCTTCGCGCTGACCGCGGCGGCCGCATCCAGGAGTCCGTAGCCGTAGATCGGGCTCGGCACGGTTCCCGGTGCAGCGCGGGCCGTCTTGATGAGCCGCTCGATCACATCCGGAGCCTTCAGCTCGGGATGCGCTGCCCTGATCAGCGCGACGGCTCCCGCCACCAGCGGGGTCGCCCCGCTGGTGCCCGCCCACTGCACGTAGCCGCCGCCCGGGCTCACCCCGACCAGCTGCTCGCTGGGCGCGGAGACGGCGATGGTGATGCCCTGCGACGACGCGTCGAAGCTCGCCTGCCCCTGCCGGTCGACCCCGGCGACGGCGACGACACCCGGGATGGTGGCGGGCGCGCCGACCTCGGTGGTGCCGCTCCCCCGGTTGCCCGCCGCCGCGACGACGACCACGTCGTGGTCGAACGCGTACTGGAACGCCTCGTCCCAGCTGGTCGGCCAGTCGAGCGTGTTCCTGGTGAGGGACATGTTGATGACCTTCGCGCCGTTGTCCACGGCCCAGCGCACGGCTGTCGCGATCTGCTCGTCGCTGCCGATGGCGCCGGAGGCGGAGCCGAGCGCGACGGACGCCGTCAGGATGCTCGCCTCGGGCGCGGCGCCGAGCACGCCGCTGTCCGGGCCGGCTCCCCGACCGGCGAGCAGCGACGCCACCCAGGTGCCGTGGTCGGCGGAGCCGGCGTCGCCGAGCGGCTTCTGCCCGTTCGCCGCCCCGACGCCGGACACGTCGGTGCCGCCGACGACCGCCCCGGCCAGGTCGCGCACGCTGCCGTCGACGCCGGTGTCGATCACCGCGACCTTGACGCCTGCGCCCTTGGTCGTCTTCCAAGCCTGGGTGAAGCCGTAGTCGGTCAGCCAGTATTCGAGGTCGCGCACCTGATCGGCGTGCGCGACGCTGGACGGCGCGACGGCGGCGGCCAGCCCGAGCAGTCCTGCCAGGGCGACGGCGGTCGCTGCGCGGCCGAGCCGGGTCATCCTGCGGTGTAGTCCTGGCACTCGCACACCTCGGGCGACCAGTCGGCGCGCGCGAGAGCGAGGTCGCCGATCGGGTTCACCCCCGGTCCTGCGGCGAGCGCGTGCGCTCCGAGGGCGTGCAGGCACTTGACGCGCACGGGCATGCCTCCGGCGGAGATGCCGGCGATCTCGTCGACGACGGCGATGGACTCCCGGTCGGCGAGGTATGCACGGTGGGCCGCCGCATACTGGTCGCGCACGGACTCGTCGGCTTCGAGCAGTTCGTTGTACTCGTTCATCACCTGCGTGGCCTCCAGCTGCGACAGAGCGGCGGTCGCTGCGGGATGCGTGAGGTAGTAGAAGGTCGGGAACGGCGTGCCGTCGTCCAGCCGCGGGGCGGTGGACACCACGGTGGGGTTGCCGCAGACGCAGCGCGCCGCGATGCCGACGACATTGCGCGCCGGCCGCCCGAGCTGGGCGGACACGGTCGCGATGTCCTGGTCGGTCACTGCATCGAAGGGTGGGGTGGTCATCACTTGCCGCCAGGGGTCGAGGTGGGGGTGGGAGTGCTCGCCGGGGCCGTGCCGCCGAGCTGCGACGGTGTCGCGTCGCTGAGGCCGGCGCCCATGAACGAGCCGAAGAGGGAGCCGAGCCAGTCGGTCTCGGTCTTCTGCAGCTTCGAGCTGACCGGCGCATCCTTGGTCTGTGCGGCCGGGGCCCTGTCGTCGATCACGAGGTAGCTGACCTCGCCGGGCATCACGTAGTAGAGCCGGTCGCGCGCCTGCGCCCTGATGTAGCTGGGGTCGTTCCAGCGGGCGCGCTGCTCCTTGAGGTCGGAGACCTGGCCGGACAGCGCATCCACCGCCTTCTGCTGGTCGGCGATCTGCTGCCGCTGCGAGATGAGGCTCTGCGCGGTGGGCGCGAGCACGACGACGGCGAGGATGAGGAGCCCCATCATCACCAGCGAGAAGCCGGAGAAGTGCAGCCCGCGCAGCCAGCGTCCCGTGGCCGATCCCGACGACATGGCGACAGGGACCCGGCGTGTACGAGGCGCAGCCACAAGCCCTCCCAACGCACACGACCAAGATCGGGGCCGACGGTCCCCGCTCGACAATCGTAAGCCACCCACCCGCGCGCTCCCTGTGCTCCCCCGCCGCGCGTCCCGTGATTGCCGGTGCTCCGTTCGGCGAGGTCGCCGCGGGATGCGAAAGGCCCCCGGATCGGCGATCCGGGGGCCTTTGTGCGCGTGCTGTTACGCCGTGAAGCGCGGGAAGGCGCTGCGGCCGGCGTAGACGGCTGCCTCGCCGAGCTCCTCCTCGATGCGGAGGAGCTGGTTGTACTTGGCGACGCGCTCGGAGCGGGCCGGGGCACCGGTCTTGATCTGGCCGGCGTCCGTGGCGACGGCGAGGTCGGCGATGGTGGTGTCCTCCGTCTCACCCGAACGGTGGGAGAGCACGGCGGTCATGCCGTTGCGCTGGGCCAGCGAGACCGCATCCAGGGTCTCGGTCAGGGTGCCGATCTGGTTGACCTTGACCAGGATGCTGTTGGCCGCCTTGAGCTCGATGCCCTTGGCGAGACGCGCCGGGTTGGTGACGAACAGGTCGTCGCCGACGAGCTGCAGCGTGCCGCCCAGCTCGGAGTTCAGGTGCGCCCAGCCCTCCCAGTCGTCCTCGGCCAGCGGGTCCTCGATGGAGACCAGCGGGTAGTTCGCGGCGAGCTCCGCGTAGTACGCCGACATCTCGGCCGCGGTGCGGTCCTGGCCCTCGAAGCGGTACACGCCGTTCTCGAAGAACTCGGTGGAGGCGACGTCGAGGCCGAGCGCGATGTCGCGGCCGACGGTGAAGCCGGCGTTCTGGATGGCCTCGGAGATGAGGTCGAGGGCGGCACGGTTGTGCTCGAGCTCGGGCGCGAAGCCGCCCTCGTCGCCGAGGCCGGTGCTGAGCCCGCGCTGCTTGAGCAGCGACTTGAGCGAGTGGTAGGTCTCGACGCCCCAGCGGAGGGCCTCGGAGAAGGTCTCCGCACCGATCGGCAGGACCATGAACTCCTGGATGTCGACGCCGGTGTCCGCGTGCGCACCACCGTTGATGATGTTCATCATCGGAACGGGCAGGGTGTGCGCGTTCGGTCCGCCGATGTAGCGGAACAGCGGCAGGTCTGCGGAGTCGGCAGCGGCCTTGGCGACGGCGAGGGAGACGCCGAGGATGGCGTTCGCGCCGAGGCGCTTCTTGTTCTCCGTGCCGTCGAGCTCGATCATGGCCGAGTCGACCAGGCGCTGGTCTGCGGCCTCGAAGCCCTCGATGGCCGGGCCGATCTCGTCGAGAACGGCGTCGACGGCCTTCTGCACGCCCTTGCCGAGGTAGCGGTCCTTGTCTCCGTCACGAAGCTCGTACGCCTCGAACGCACCGGTCGACGCACCGGACGGCACGGCGGCACGGCTGACCGTGCCGTCTTCGAGAAGCACCTCGACCTCGACGGTCGGGTTTCCGCGCGAGTCGAGAATCTCGCGAGCGCCTACAGCTTCGATCTGAGCCACAACAGTCTCCTTGTTTCACATGTGTGTGGGGGTGGGTTAAATCAGCGGTGATCCGCTCGCCAGTCTACTGACGTCCGCGTGCGGCACCGACCGGGGGTGCACCGAGGTGCACCGGGGGCCCGGCCGCGCCGAGGTCAGCCGAGCGGCTTGAGCTCCAGGGCCGCCGCATCCGGAGTGTCGGCGTTCACGAACGCGAAGGAGCGGAAGCCGGACGCCTCCGCACGGTCGAGCACGGCCTTCAGGTTCTTGGCGCGGCGGTCGAGGCGCACCCGGCGGCCGGAGGCGATCAGCTCCGCCTTGATGGCGAGCAGACGGTTCAACGGCACGGTCTGGTCGTAGACGAGCACGACGGAGTCCGCCGCCGCGTCTTCCGGGGTCTCGATGAGGTCGACCACGCGCTCGAAGCCGATCGAGAACCCGCAGGCTGGCACGTCGGTGCCGAGGAAGCGTCCGATCATGCCGTCGTAGCGGCCGCCGCCACCCACCGAGCTGCCGGAGCCGGGGTGCGCGATCTCGTATATGGTGCCGGTGTAGTACCCCATGCCGCGCACCAGCGTCGGGTCGAAGCGCAGCGAGACGCCGGACGGCAGGGCGTCGAGCGCGTGCGCGAGCGATTCCAGGGCGGCGATGGCGTCGGTGTCGATCCCGTCCGGCAGGATGCCGGTGATCGCCTCGACGGTCATGGCGACGCCGCCCTCGGCGATGTGCGGCTCCAGCTGCTCCAGGATGCCGCCGAGCACCGCCGCGGAGTCTGCGCCGTCTGCGCTCAGCTCCTTCACCACGCCCTCCGCGCCGATCTTGTCGAGCTTGTCGATCGAGATCAGCACCTGCGGCCAGCGCGCCTCCGCGAAACCGCAGAACTCGAGCAGCCCGTTCAGGATGCGCCGGTCGTTGATCCGGATCGTGCAGTTCTCGAGGCCCAGCGCATCCAGTGCCGCCGCTGTCGCCGTGATCAGCTCGACCTCCGCCAGCTGGCCCGCCTCGCCGATGATGTCGATGTCGCACTGCACGAACTGGCGGTACCTGCCCTTCTGCGGGCGCTCCGCGCGCCAGACCGGCGCGATCTGGATCGACCGGAAGACCGGAGGCAGCTCCGCGCGGTGCGTCGCATAGAAGCGGGCGAGCGGGACCGTCAGGTCGAACCGGAGACCCAGGTCGGTGAGGCTGAGGAGGTCGCCCGAGTCCATCGCGGCCTGCAGGTCGTCCGCGTCCAGGCCGCGCTTGAGGACGCTGAACGCCAGCTTCTCGTTGTCGCCGCCGAGGCCGGAGTGCAGCCGGGCGACGTCCTCCACCACCGGCGTCTCGATCTCGTCGAACCCGTGGGCTGCGAAGCTCTTCCTGATCACGCCGAGCGCATGCTCCCTGCGGGCCTTGTCTGCCGGGAGGAAGTCGCGCATGCCGCGAGGCGGGGTGATCGGAGAAGCCATGCGAACGATTCTTCCATGTAGCGTGGCGGGGATGAGCATCGACGAGTTCCGCATCCAGCTTCCAGACGACCTCCTCGACGACCTGCGTGCGCGGCTCACGGCCACCCGCTTCGTGCAGCCGGTCGGGTCGTCGCCGTGGGAGGGCGGCGCGGGCGGCCCCGTGCTGCACGAGCTGGTGGAGTCGTGGCTGGCGTTCGACTGGCGGGCCCAGGAGGAGCGGCTGAACGCCTACGACCAGTACCTCGCCGATGTGGGAGGGCACCGCATCCACTTCGTGCGGGTGCCCGCCGCCGGATCGGCGGAGACGCGCATCCCGTTGCTGCTGCTGCACGGCTGGCCGAGCGCGTACACCGAGTACCTTCCGCTGGCCGAGCGCCTCGCCAACCCGGCGGGCTCCGGATCGGATGCGCGGATCGCGTTCGATGTGATCGTGCCGTCGCTGCCCGGCTTCGTCTTCTCCGAGCTGCCCGACCGGCCGCTGACCAGGCAGGCCATCGCCGACGACCTGCACGAGCTGATGACGACTGTGCTCGGCTACGACCGGTACGCGGCGTTCGGCGGAGACATCGGCGGAGGAGCGGCGACCTGGCTCGGCGCTGAGCACGCCGACCGCCTCATCGGCGTGCAGCTCATCCACGCGCCGTTCCCCGCCGACGACGAACCGCAGAGCGACGACGAGCGCGCATACCTGGCGTCGGTGGATGCGTACGACGCGGCGGACGGCGGGTACAGCGAGATCATGGCCACCCGTCCAGACACCATCGCCGCGGCCCTCGGCGACTCCCCCGCCGGGCTGCTCGCCTGGATCGCGGACAAGTGGCACGACTGGGTCGACGGCGACCTCGACAGCGTGGTGCCACGGGATGCGCTGCTCACCATCGCGACGCTCTACTGGGCCACCGGAAGCATCGGCACCTCGTTCCGCCAGTACTTCGACTACGAGGCGAACCCGCCCCGGCCGCCCATCGTCGCCCCGCTCGGCGTGCTGCTGAGCAGGGAGCCGGTGATGGACGGGTTCCCCCGCTCGCTCGCCGAGCGCGCGGCCGACGACCTGCGCTCGTTCGAGGTGGCGCCGCGGGGCGGCCACTTCCTCGGCCTGGAGCAGCCCGACCTCGCCGCCGACCGCATCCGGAGCTTCTTCGCGTCGATCTCCTGACCGGCGTAGGATGAGCGCGTTGCCACCCTCATGGTCGTGCCCTGCGACTTCGGTGGTGTCCCGATGGACCTGACATGAGTCGCATCCGTCCGACCACGGGTAGATGCTCGCTGTCAGACACAGGCCGACAACGTGCCCGTCAGCCATCCAGGAGAGTCGAACCCGCGGATCGCGGACCTCTCACCCGAATGGCGGGCTGACAGCGCCTAGCGGGCACGCTGCCGGTCACCGGGATGCGCGAGAGCGCCCCGCCGCCGTCACTCCCGCCGCCGTCACTCCCCGAGCGTGTGGTGCCTGCCGAGCGGGACGACGAGCGGCGTGCCGGTCACCGGATCCGGTGCGATGACGGAGTCGACGCCGAACACCTCCCGCACCAGCTCGGCCGTGACCACCTCCGCCGGCGTCCCCGCCGCCACGATGGCTCCGGCGCGCATGGCGATCAGGTGGTCGGCGTACCGGGCGGCCAGGTTGAGGTCGTGCAGCACCATGACCACGGTGGTCCCCCGCTCGGCGTTGAGGTCGAGCAGGAGGTCGAGCACGTCGATCTGGTGGCTGATGTCGAGGAACGTGGTGGGCTCGTCGAGCAGCAGGATGTCGGTCTGCTGGGCGAGCGCCATCGCGATCCACACCCGCTGGCGCTGCCCGCCGGAGAGTTCGTCGATCGCCCGCGTTGCCAGGTCGGCCACCCCGGTGGACACCATCGCGGACGCGACCGCCTCGTCGTCCTCCGCCGCCCAGCGGCGGAACCAGCCCTGGTGCGGATACCGTCCGCGGCCGACCAGGTCGGCCACGGTGATCCCGTCCGGCGCCGTCGGCGTCTGCGGCAGCAGGCCGAGCATCGTCGCCACCTGCTTGGTCGGCAGCGAGTGGATGTCCGTCCCGTCCAGCAGCACGGCCCCGGATGCGGGAGCCAGCAGCCGCGACAGGCCGCGCAGCAGCGTCGACTTGCCGCAGGCGTTCGGTCCGACGATCGCGGTGACCGTGCCGGGCGGCACCTCCAGGTCGAGGCCGTCGACGACCACCCTGCCGTCGTAGGACAGGGTGAGTTCGCGCGCGGCGAGGTGATGGTTGTCGGTCATGCTCAGCCTCCCCGGCCGATTCGGTTGGTCCTGGTGAGGAGCCACAGCAGATACGGTGCACCGACGATGCCGGTGACGACGCCGACCGGGAACGCCACGTCCGGCACAGCGAACTGCGCCACGATGTCGGAGATCACCAGCACGAGCGCGCCGACGAGCGCCGACGGCACCAGCGCGAGCGATCCGCGTCCGACCAGCCGCCGGGCGATGGGCGCCGAGAGGAACGCGACGAACGCGATCGGTCCAGCCACGGACACCGCGACCGCCGCGAGTGCGACGGCCACCAGCACCACGAGCAGCCGCGTCCGCTCCACCCGCACGCCGACCGCCGCCGCGGTGTCGTCGCCCAGGCCGAGCGCCGCGAGCGGGCGACCGAGCAGCAGCGCGCACGGCACGAGCACCACGGCGCTCGCCGCGAGCACGGTCAGCGCGACAGGGTCGACGCTGTTGATGCTGCCGGTGAGCCAGACCAGCGCCTGCTGCACATCCGTGAGGTCGGCGGTGGTGAGCACGTAGGACACGACGCCACCGGCGACGGCGGCGAAGCCGATGCCGATCAGCACGAACCGGTAGCCGCTGATGCCGCCACGCCAGGCCAGCAGGTAGATCAGCAGCGCGGCGACCAGCGTTCCCGCCACGACGGTGCCGGACAGCGCCAGGCCGGTCAGCCCGAACCAGACCAGTGCGATGGCGCCGGTCGCGCTCGCGCTCGCCGTGATGCCGATGATGTCCGGGCTCGCCAGCGGGTTGCGCGCAATGGACTGGATGAGCGCTCCGGAGAGCCCGAGGCAGCCGCCCACCAGCACGGCGGCGAGCAGGCGCGGCAGCCGCAGCTCCAGGATCACGAACTGGGTCAGCCTGTCCGCCCGCCCGACGAGCGCGGCGAGGACGTCGGCCGGCGCGACGGCGGCGGCGCCGAGACTCAGCGACACGGCGGACACCAGCAGGATGAGCACGCCGAGCACGACGGACACGGTGACGACCCGGGATGCGCGCGAGCGGCGGTCGGCGCCGGCCGCCCGCGCCGCATCCACGGTCACAGGCTCACCAGCTTGCGACGGCGCACCAGCGCGATGAACACGGGGGCACCGACGAACGCCGTGACGACGCCCACCTGCAGCTCGCCCGGCCACGCGACGAGCCGGCCGATCACATCGCAGGCGATGAGCATCGTCGGGGCGATCACGGCGGAGAACGCGAGGATCCAGCGGTAGTCGGCCCCGACCACCCAGCGGGCCACGTGCGGGATCACCAGGCCGACGAACGCGATCGGCCCGACGGCCGCCGTGGCGGAGCCGCAGAGCAGCACGACGGCGACGGCCGAGAAGCCCCTGGACAGCCCGACGCGCTGGCCGAGACCGCGGGCGACGTCGTCGCCGAGCGCGAGCCCGTTGAGCGCGCGGCCCAGGGCGAGCGCGATGACGGCTCCGATCACGATGGTCGGCAGCACCTGCCAGAACACGCCGAAGTTGCGGCCGGCGAGCGAGCCGACCTGCCAGAACCGCAGCGCATCGAGCGACACCCTGCTGGTGAGGAGCACCGCGGTGATGAGCGACCCGAGCGCTGCGGAGACCGCCGCCCCCGCGAGGGCGAGCTTGATCGGGGTCGCCCCCTCCCGTCCGGCGGACGCCACCGCGTAGACGACCACCGAGGCGAGCGCCGCCCCGGCGAAGGCGAACCACAGGTAGCCGCCGGGCGTCGTGATCCCGAACACGGCGATGGCGACCACGACCGCGAGCGACGCGCCGAAGTTGACCCCCAGGATGCCCGGGTCGGCCAGCGGGTTGCGGGACAGCCCCTGCATCACCGTTCCCGCTAGCCCGAGCGCGAGTCCGGCGCCCAGCCCGAGCAGGGTGCGCGGCAGCCTGCTGTCCACCACGATCAGCGACGCCTCATCGGACTTCCGGTAGTGCAGGAGGGCGTTGAACACCGAGGCGGGATTGATCGGGTTGGAGCCGAGCATCAGGCTCAGGATGCACACCACCAGCAGGGCGACGACCGCCGCGCCGAACCCGTATGCCAGCCGACGCCGCCGGCGGGCAGTGGATGTGCGCCCCTGGTGCGCGATCCCCTGCCCGCCGTCCGCCGTCGCTGTGACGCTCCTGGCCATCCGCCTGTGCTACTTGACCTTCTCGGCGGCTGCCGCGAGCTCCGGGACGTAGCGGTCGAGCATCCACGGGATGCTCAGCACGCTGGGCGCGCTCGACGCCATCACGAACGACTCGCCGACGATCGGCGCGAAGCGGCCTTCCTTGACGGCGGGCATGGCGGCGACCAGCGGCTCGGCCGTGAAGGTGTCGACGGCGGACTGCTTGTCGAAGTACATCACCAGCAGGTCGGTGTCGATTTTGGAGAGGTTCTCGTAGCTGACCTGGAAGAAGAAGCTGTCCGGGTCCTTCTTCGTGTCGAGCGCGTCGATGCTGGCCGAGTTCTTCAGGCCGAGCTCGTTGAGCAGCAGCACGCGCGAGTCCGTCGCCTTGTAGACGTTGATCACGCCCGGCTCGTTGGCGGCGGCGTAGACGAACGTCTTGTCCTTCAGCACCGGGTACTTCGCGGCGAGCTTCGCCACGTCGTCCTCGGTCTTGGTCTTCAGCGCCGTCGCCTCCGCGGACAGGCCGAGCGCCTTGCCGACGATGTCGGTCTGGTCCTGCCAGCTGGTGCCCCACGGCACCTTCGGGTAGGCGACCACCGGGGCGATCTTGCTGAGCTTCGCGTACTCGTCCTTGGTGAGGCCGGAGAGCGGGGCGAGGATCACGTCCGGCTTCGCCTTCACGTACTCCTCGAACGGCACCTCGCCGGTGTCGACGCCCGCGATGAGCTGCGGCGTCTTCGCCTTGAGCTCCTTCAGTTTGTCGGCCACCCAGGGCAGCACGCCGTCCGCGTTGCCGCCGTAGGTCATCTTCGGCATGGCGACCGGAACGACGCCGAGGGCGAGCGCCACGTCGGCCGCTCCCCAGCCCCAGACGGCGACCCGCTCCGGCTTCTTCTCGATGGTGACGGGGCCGAGCGCGCTCTTGATCGTGACCGGGAAGGCACCGGATGCGCTGGTCGAGCTGCTCTCGTCGCCGGGCGTGCCGGCGCTGCAGCCGGTGAGGATGAGGGCGGCGGTCGCGACGATCGCCGATGCGATCACAGCGACACGCGACCGGCGGCGTGGAACGGACTCGAACATGCTTCTCCTTCGAGACGACTAGGGGGTTTAGGCAAGCCTAACCTAACCGTCTCGCGGGTGCCACTCAGTCGGTGGATGCGGTGGGCAGGCCGATGATTCCGGCGTCCGCCGCATCCTGCTCCTGTTCGCGGATCTCCGACTGCAGGTCGCGCAGCGTCGAACGGAGGGCGCGCTCCGCATCCAGCCCCTGCGCCTTGGCCGACGCGACGATGGCCAGCAGCAGCGGACCCAGCTCGTCCTCCGACTCGACCTGCACTCCCCCGGCCTCGCGCAGATCCAGCAGCCCCACCTTCTCCGCGCGGCCGAGCAGCTTGTCGGCGAGCGCCAGCGACGGCATTCCCTGCGGGATGCCGTCGAGCACGCTGGTGCGCGACGGCTTCTCCCGCTTCTTGAGGTCGTCCCAGAACTCGACGACGTCGTCCGCGGTCTCCGCCGTGCGGTCTCCACCGAACACGTGCGGGTGCCTGCCGACCATCTTCGCGGTCATCTGTGCGGCCACATCCTGGATGTCGAAGTCCTCGCCGGGCGTGTGCGCGGCGATGTCGGCGTGGAACAGCACCTGGTAGAGCACGTCGCCGAGCTCCTCGATCAGGTCGTCCCTGTTGCCGGTCTCGATCGCCTCGACCAGCTCGTACGTCTCCTCGATCAGGTACTGCACGAGCGACTCGTGCGTCTGGTCGGCGTCCCACGGGCATCCACCCGGGCCGCGCAACCGCTCCATCACGGCCACCAGCTCGTCCAGCTTGGTCGCCTGCCCGGACGCGGGAGCGGAAGAGAAGCTCAGCTCGGTCATCGTGGATGCCTTCCTCGATCGCGGGCGTGCGACTGCGTGCCCTCCTCCATCCTCCCCCATCCTCCGGGCTCCGGCGCCTGCCGCCCGGTAGACTGGGCGACTGGTGTGCCGGGAAGTCTGGTCGGCGGGTGGCGCGAGCGCGCCGCTCCCGCATCCGACCGCGCTGCGAAGACAGCGCGAGATGGGCGAGACCGTATGAGCATCATCCGATCCGAGCGAACAGCCGCTGGACTCCTGCTGGGCGCCGCGGCGCTGGGCCTCCTGCTCGCGAACACCGCGGCAGGTCCTGCACTCCTCGACCTGCAGCACGCCTCCATCGGCATCGGCGGGCTCCGGATGAGCGTCGGCCACTGGATCAGCGACGGCCTGCTGGCGATCTTCTTCTTCATCGTCGCCGTCGAGTTGAAGCACGAGCTGGTGGCCGGCGAGCTGAACAGCGTGAAGAAGGCCGTGCATCCCGCCATCGCCGCGGTCGCCGGGGTGATCGTGCCCGCCGGGATCTACCTCGCGTTCACCGCGGGCAGCGGCCTCGAACAGGGCTGGCCCATCCCGACCGCCACCGACATCGCCTTCGCGCTCGGGGTGCTCGCCGTGTTCGGTCGCGGCCTGCCCAACCGGCTGCGGGTGTTCCTGCTCGCGCTGGCCGTGCTGGACGACCTCATCGCCATCGTGATCATCGCGGTGTTCTTCACCACGGACCCGAACCTCGTCGAACTCGTCCTGGCCGCGGTCGCCGTCGCCGCGTTCGGCCTGCTCAGCCGCCTGCTGAAAGGCCGGATGCGCGTGCCGGTCGGCGTGCTGATGGTCCTCGTCGCCTGCCTGGCCTGGTGGCTCGTCTGGGACTCCGGCGTGCACGCCACGATCGCCGGTGTGGCGCTCGGCCTGGTGATGGCGCGGCGACCGGCCGGACGAGTGACGCACGCCATCGAACCGTGGTCGAACGGCCTCATCCTGCCGCTGTTCGCGTTCTCGGCCGCCCTGGTCGCGATCCCGCAGGTGTCGCCGTCGCAACTGCAGCCCGCGTTCTGGGGCATCCTGGTCGCCCTCCCGGTCGGCAAGGTCATCGGCATCACGCTCGGCGGCTGGCTGGGCTCGTTCACCCGCAGCAAGGCCGAGCGCGCCAAGATCCCGCTGTTCGGCCTGGTGACCATCGGCGTGCTCGGCGGCATCGGCTTCACCGTGTCGCTCCTGATGAACGAACTGGCGTTCGCCGGCGACGAGCTGGTCAGGGCGGAGGGCACGCTCGCCGTCCTCCTGGGCTCGGCGGTCTCCATCGTCGCCGCCGGCTTCTGCGTCACCGTGCTCGCGCGCCGCTACCGCGCGCAGCACCCGCACCAGCAGCCGCAGCCGAGCCGGCAGCCCTGAGCGACCGGGCTCAGGACGCCGCCTCTGCGACCGGCTCCGGCACGGGGAAGAGCGCGCCGAGCAGCGTCGCCACCCAGGAGATCAGGTCGGCGTCGTCGAGCGGCTCGCCGTTGATGCGCGGCATCGGCACCGTGACCACCTTGGGCGCGGCGTGGTACTTGGCGCCCGGGTACATGCGCTGCAACCGCACCTGCAGCGAGTCCGGCAGGATCGCCGGGGCCAGCCGCAGGTTGGAGCCCATCGCGACCACCTCGCCGAGGCCGGCCCGCTGGGCGGCACGCCGCAGCCGGGACACCGCGATGAGGTTCGAGACCGCGAGCGGCGGCTCGCCGTAGCGGTCGGTCAGCTCCTCGATCACCTGGTCGATCTGGTCGTCCTTCGCCGCGGGCGAGCTGGCCGTCGACAGCTTCTGGTACGCCTCCAGCCGCAGGCGCTCGCTGTCCACGTACTCCTCCGGGATGTGCGCATCCACCGGCAGCTCCAGCCGCAGCTCGGTCTGCCCCTCCGCGACCTCGCCGCGGAACGTGCTCACCGCCTCGCCGATCATGCGCAGGTAGAGGTCGAAGCCGACACCGGCGATGTGACCGGACTGCTCGCCGCCGAGCAGGTTGCCCGCTCCGCGGATCTCCAGGTCTTTCAGCGCCACCTGCATCCCGCTGCCGAGATCGTTGTTGGCGGCGATGGTCGAGAGCCTGTCGTGTGCCGTCTCGCTGAGCGGTTTGTTCTCGTCCCAGAGGAAGTACGCGTACGCGCGCTCGCGGCCACGGCCGACGCGGCCGCGCAGCTGGTGCAGCTGGCTCAGGCCGTACTTGTCGGCGCGGTCGATGATGATCGTGTTCGCGTTGGCGATGTCGAGGCCTGTCTCGATGATCGTGGTCGACACGAGCACGTCGAACTTGCGCTCCCAGAAGTCGACGACCACCTGTTCGAGCGCCCGCTCGTTCATCTTGCCGTGCGCCACCGCGATGCGCGCCTCCGGCACCAGCTCGGCCAGCTTCGCTGCCTGGCTGGTGATGCTGCCGACCCGGTTGTGCACGAAGAACACCTGGCCCTCGCGCAGCAGCTCGCGCCGGATGGCCGCGGCCACCTGCTTGTCCGAGTACGGCCCGACGAAGGTCAGGATGGGGTGCCTGTCCTCCGGAGGGGTGGCCAGCGTCGACATCTCCCTGATGCCGGTGACCGCCATCTCCAGCGTGCGCGGGATGGGCGTCGCGCTCATCGCCAGGATGTCCACGTTGGTCTTGAGCTTCTTCAGCGCGTCCTTGTGCTCGACGCCGAACCGCTGCTCCTCGTCGATGATGACGAGGCCGAGGTCTTTGAGCACGATGTTGTCGGCGAGGAGCCTGTGGGTGCCGATGACCACATCCACGGTGCCGTCCGCCATGCCGTCGATCGTCTCCTTCGCCTCCTTGTCGGTCTGGAACCGGCTGAGGGCGCGCAGGTGGATGGGGAACCCGGCGAAGCGCTCCTGGAACGTCTCGAAGTGCTGCTTCACGAGCAGCGTGGTCGGCACGAGCATCACGACCTGCTTGCCGTCCTGCACCGCCTTGAACGCCGCACGCACCGCGATCTCGGTCTTGCCGAAGCCGACATCGCCCGAGATGAGCCTGTCCATCGGGATAGGCCGCTCCATGTCGGCCTTCACCTCGTCGATGGTCTGCAGCTGGTCGTGGGTCTCCGCGAACGGGAACGCTTCCTCCAGCTCGCGCTGCCACGGGGTGTCCGGCCCGAACGCGTGGCCCTTGCTCGCCATCCGCGCGGAGTACAGCTTGACCAGCTCGACCGCGATGTCGCGGACAGCCTTGCGGGCGCGGCCCTTCGCCGCCGACCAGTCGCTTCCGCCCATCTTGCTGAGCGCGGGAGCCTCACCGCCCACATACCGGGTCAGCAGATCCAGCTGATCGGTGGGCACGAAGAGTTTGTCGCCCGGGTACCCGCGCTTCGACGGCGCGTACTCGAGCACGAGGTATTCGCGCTTGGACTTGACCGCGTTGCGGCCGCCGCTCGACACCTCGCGCTGGGTCAGCTCGACGAACCGGCCGATGCCGTGGGTCTGGTGCACGACGTAGTCGCCCGGCTTCAGCGCCAGAGGGTCGACCACGTTCTTGCGCCGCGTGGCGAGCTTCTTCACCTGGCGGGAGTCGTAGCCGACCGTCCTGCCGTAGAACTCGCTCTCGCTGAGCAGCGCCAGCTTGGTCTCGCCGACCTCGAAGCCGTGCTCGACCGTCGCCCGCAGCAGATAGGCGATGCCGGGCTCAGGATCGGCGGGGAACTCCTCGACGTGCCGGGCGGGCAGCTCGGCCTCCGACAGCACGTCGGCCGCGCGCTCCACGAGCCCGGCGCCCTCCGCGACGATGGCGACGGTCCAGCCGTCCTTCAACCTGGCCCCGATGTGCTCGATGGCGCCGGTGACGTTGCCCTGGAAGCTCGGGACGGCCTCCGCCGCGATCCGCAGCTGCAGGTGCTCCTCGATCTCGCGCTCCTCCGGCAGAGGTAGTCGATCGAGACCGGCGTCGGTCTGGAACCCGCTCATCGTCCACCAGGGGTGGTTCGGCGCCTTCTCTCCCGGCTTGCTGAACGTGACGGAGTCGCGCAGCTTCTGCAGGGTGAGGAAGTCTCCAGCGGCCAGGTCGATCGGGGCGGCGGCGCCGACGGTGGCGGCGCTCCACGCCGCCGACAGGAACTCGCGGTTGGTCTCGGCCAGGCTGACGGCACGGCTCGCGACGCGCTCCGGCGAGAGCACGGCGACGGCCGCGCCATCCGGAAGGTAGTGCGTGAGCGGCACGAGTCGGTCGACGAGCGCCGGCGCGAGCGACTCCATGCCCTCGACCGGGATGCCCTCGCCGATCTTGGCGAGCATCGCCGACATGCTCGGGAACTCGTGCTCCATCTCCCTGGCACGCTGGCGCACGGACTCGCTCAGCAGCAGCTCGCGGCTGGGCGGCAGCGAGACGGACGCGATGGGCTCGGGCAGCGAGCGCTGGTCGGCCACGGAGAACGCGCGGATCTGGTCCACCTCGTCCCCGAAGAAGTCGACGCGGTACGGGTGGTCGCCGTTCGGCGGGAAGACGTCCAGGATGCCGCCGCGCACGGCGAACTCGCCGCGGCGGGTGACCATGTCGACGCGAGCGTACGCCAGGTCGACCAGCTGCATCGCGAGGCCGGACAAGTCGAAGCCCCGTGCGCCGGTCGCCAGGTCGACGGCCGCGTAGTCGGTGAGGTTGTCCGCGAGCGGCTGCAGGGCGGCGCGCACGGAGGCGACCAGGACGATCGGCCGCGACCGGTCCCCCGCATCCCAGTCGGCGAGGCGGCGGAGGGCGGTGAGCCGCTTGCCCACGATCTCGGCGCTCGGGCTGAGACGCTCGTGCGGCAGGGTCTCCCAGGCCGGGAACTCGACGATCTCCGCATCCGGCATCACACAGCCGAGCGCACCGCGGACGGACTCGGACTCGCGCCCGGTGGCGGTGATCACGAGCAGGGCCTGGGATGCGCCTGCGGCAGCTCTGCGCTGCATCAACCCGGCCAGCAGCGGTGCCCGCAACCCGTCGGTGAGAGAGAAGTCGGCGTCACGGGCCGCGCAGGCCAGGGCGTCATCGAACGTGGAGGCGCGCGAAAGCGCTGCGATCAAGCCCTGCAGTATCACTCGCCCAAGTCTACGGACTCCCGCCGACACTCGGGGCGGGATGCGCGGATCCGGCTGCTGGACCCAGCTGGACCCAGCCGCTAGACCCAGCCGTCGAGTGCCCGCATGAACCCCGCGTGGTCGTCGCGGTGCACGGTGTGACCGGCCCCGCGCACGGTGCGCACGACGAATCCGGCCTCGCCCAGCCGCTCGGCCGCCCGCGGGCTCACCAGTTGCGACCGCCCGGCCAGGACGACGAGCGACGGCACCTGCATCGTCACGGGCGCCCGCAGCGAACCGCGGCCCACCAGCACCGGCACCACGCCCTGGTCGAAGGCGCGCAGGGTCTCCAGCTCTATCGCCACGTCGAGCGGGTCCCAGCGCGGGTTGCGCTTCGCGATCCGCTCGGCGGTCGCGCTCGCCAGGGAGCGGAAGAACGCCGGGGCGAGCTTGCGCTGCCACCACGGCACGTTCGGCCCGAACGCCGGATCGACGTAGACGACCCGCTGCGGCTGCAGCTCCTCGACCGCGAGGCTCACGGTGAGGCCGCCGAGCGAGTGCCCGATGACCAGCTCGGGATGCGCGGGAACGGTCTCGACCACATCCCGGGCGAGCAGCTCAGCCGTGTACTCGATGGCGCGGGGGCTTCTGCCGTGCCCACGGAGGTCGACGGCGACGACGTGGTAGCCCAGCTCGGCGAGCGCCGGTCCGACCCTGCGCCAGTTGCGCGAGTCCGACATCGCCCCATGCACCAGGACGGCGTACCTGGTGCCGGTTCCCCACTCCCGGGTGAAGAGTTTCATGACCGAACCATACGAGCCCATCCTGCGGATGGCATCCGGGTGCGCTGGGCGTCGGTGCAGTGGATGCTGAACGCCGGCCGTGCGCGCCCGCCCCGGGCGGCACGGCGCAGCGTTCCGCGTTCTCCGTTGCCGTGTTACTGCATCACGGCGTCACTTGGTCGACACGACGGTGAAGACCACGACCGGCTTGCCATCGCGCTTCGTCAGTACGAGGGTCGCGTCTGTGCCGTCCTTCTTGTTGCGCAACGCATAGGTGCGCGCGACCTTCGACGAGCTCGTGCTGACCTCGCTGAACCCGTTGTCCCTGAGTTCGGTGACGGCCGCCTTCTGCCCCGCCGCGTCGGCGACGGTGAGCACGAAGGACCAGCTCCCCTTCGAGGAGACCGGGTCGTTCACCGTGCCATCGGCGACGCTGACCGTCGCCGGCAGACCCTTCGGCAGTCCGCGGTCCGCTTCGTCGGTCTGCGTGCATCCGCTCAACGCGATGGCCGCTCCCAGCACCCCCGCCACGACGATGGCGCGTACACGTTTCTTCATCCTTGTCCTTTCGTGGCGCGCGAATCTCAGCGATTCGCACCCCCCGGAACATTACAAGAGATGACGAAGAATATCTATGCTTGCATTTTAATTTCAGCGAGCGGTGTGGAACCGGAGCTGAGCGGCGGTGAGACCATCCGCCGCGATCTGCTCGACCGCGTCCGCCGCATCGGCGACGAGATTCGGGAGTGTCTTCCTCTCGGTGCTGCTGAAGCCTTTGAGGACGTGATCGGCGGCCGCGGACGAGCCTGGCGGGCGGCCGACGCCGACGCGCACGCGCGTGAAGTCGCCCGTGCCGATGGCGGAGATGACGTCGCGGACGCCGTTGTGGCCGCCGTGCCCTCCGCCGAACTTGAGCTTGAGGGTGTCGAACGGGATGTCGAGCTCGTCGTGGACGACGATCAGCTGCGACGGTTCGAGGGAGTAGAAGCGCAGCAACTGCGCGACCGGCCCGCCGGACACGTTCATGAACGTGTTCGGCTTGGCCAGGATGTACCGCGGTCCGCCGGGGGCGATGCGCCCCTCGGCGACCGTGGCGTTCGTCTTGTGCGACTTGAAGGTGAGACGGCCGCGCTCGGCGAGCTCGTCCAGCACCATCTGCCCCACGTTGTGACGCGTGGCGGCGTAGCCGGGCCCGGGGTTACCGAGCCCGACTACGAGCCAGGGTGAATCCATCGAGCTGGTTACTCGGCGTCCGACTCGGCAGCGGCAGCGGCCGATGCGGCGGAAGCGGCCTCTGCGACAGCGGCGTCGGCCTCTTCGTCCGCACGCGAGGACGCGGGGACGATGACGTTGAGGATGAGCAGCTCGGGGTCTTCCGCCAGAGCGGCGCCCTTCGGGAGGACGAAGTCCTTCGCGTGGAACTGGGTGCCCTCTTCCGCGTCGGTGACATCGAGGACGATGCGCTCCGGGATGTGGGTCGCTTCGACCTCGAGGCGGAGCGTCGGGACGTCGAGCATCGCGATGGTGCCCGGGTAGGTGTCGCCCTCGACGTGCACGGGGACCTCAACGGAGACCTTCTCGCCGCTGCGGATGACGATGAGGTCGAGGTGCTCGATGATCTGCAGCACCGGGTCCTTCTGAACGTCCTTGACGAGGACGAGCTGGCTCTTGCCGGCGATGTCGAGGTCGAGGACCGCGTTCGCCTTGCGGAGCAGGAGGCCGACCTGGTGGGCCGGGACCGTCACGTGGATGGGGTCGGTGCCGTGTCCGTAGACGACGGCGGGGATCTTGCCTGCCGCGCGGATCTTGCGCGCAGCGCCCTTGCCGAAGCTCTCGCGTGCCTCGGTAACGACCTTGTTGGACTCGTCAGCCATGATTGTCTCCTTGCCGGCGGGGGCCGGCTGTCGGGCGAGCGCTGCTCGCAGTGTCTGGTTGTGTTCGACTCGAACGCATCGATCTGATGAAAGACGTGTGAGGAAAGACTGCGAAGCCCTGCTCCACCGCGTCGATTACGGACTGCGCGCGTGACCGCGTGCATCCCTCGCCGAAGTTCAATCAGCAAGTCTAGCCGATCGCGGGGTGGTGGCGGCACACGGCCGCCGTATGCGATATTGATGCTTTATCAGGGACCAGGGGGACGTGGATGCGCGCGACAGGATTCGGCACGGCCGCGGCGGCTGCCGCCGTCGTCCTCGCCGCACTCACCGGATGCACGCCCGCCTCCGACACCGCGAAGACCTCCTCCCCTGCCTCGCCGACCAGGCCTGCGCCCCAGAAGACCGCGAGCGCCATCCCGGTCGACCCGGCGAACGTGTCGGCCTGGCTCGTCACCTGGGCGGGGATGGGCCCGCTCACCATCGGCGCGGACGTGAAGGCGCAGACGTCCGCGGTCCCGGGATTCTCGAAGAGCATCGACGAAGACGGCTGCATCGGCTACGAACTCGAGACGAAGCAGTCCGGCTCGACGCCGGACGGCGCCCAGCCGACGGTGACCGCCGTCGCGCGGGACGGCAGCGCGACGACCGCGGTGCGCATCCGGGTGGCTGACGCCTCTGGTCTCGACCAGGCGGTGTCCCCGACGCCGAAGACCAGCGCGGGCATCGGCCTCGGTTCGACCCTGGATGCGCTGCGAGCGGCATACCCGGACCTCGAACGCAGCAACAGCGTCTCCGGAGGGCAGCGGGCGTACGCGCTCGGCGACGGAAACGGCCGGTACGTCGATTTCGTGGTCAACGGCGACGATGTCGTCACGGCCATCGTGGTGGGCGGGGACGACAGCGTCTCGTCCGACCTCTGCGACTGAGCACTCCGGCTGACCTCCGCAGCGCGGAGCTTGGTAGGCTGGTCAAGTCTGCTCGACGCACGCCACCAGCGCCAGTCGGAGCGCGAACGATGGTCTCCGGTCCGGATCTGGACGTTTCGGCCGCACGCGATCTCGCGTCCCCCCTCTCACACTCAAGGCGGCCGTCCGCCGCATCCGAAGGAGCGTTCTGTGTCCAACGAAGCATCAGCCAACATCGGTGTCGTGGGTCTGGCGGTGATGGGCTCGAACCTGGCCCGCAACCTCGCCTCCCGTGAAGGCAACACGGTCGCCGTGTTCAACCGCACGTACGCGCGCACCGACGAGCTCATCACCGAGCATCCCGAAGCCGGGTTCGTCGCGTCGGAGAGCATCGACGACTTCGTGGCGTCGCTGGCGAAGCCGCGCACCGCGATCATCATGGTGCAGGCCGGTAAGGGCACGGACGCCGTGATCGACCAGCTGGTGGAGCGGTTCGAGCCGGGCGACATCATCGTCGACGGTGGCAACGCGAACTTCCAGGACACCATCGAGCGGGAGAAGCGCATCTCCCCCACGGGCATCCACTTCGTCGGCACCGGCATCTCCGGCGGCGAGGAGGGCGCGCTGAAGGGCCCGTCGATCATGCCGGGCGGTTCGGAGGAGTCCTACAAGACGCTCGGGCCGATCCTCGCCTCGATCGCCGCGGTCGCCGAGGGCGAGCCCTGCGTCACGCACGTCGGCACCGACGGAGCAGGCCACTTCGTGAAGATGATCCACAACGGCATCGAGTACGCCGACATGCAGCTCATCGCCGAGGCGTACGACCTGCTGCGCACCGTCGGCGGCCTGGAGCCCGCCGCGATCGCCGACGTGTTCACCGAGTGGAACAAGGGCTACCTCGAGTCCTACCTGATCGAGATCACCGCCGAGGTGCTCCGCCAGGTGGATGCGGAGACCGGCAAGCCGTTCGTCGACATCGTCCTCGACCAGGCCGGGTCGAAGGGCACCGGCGTCTGGACCGTGCAGAACGCCCTGGACCTCGGCGTCCCGGTCGGCGGCATCGCGGAAGCCGTGTTCGCCCGCGCCGTGTCGTCCAAGCCGGCCCAGCGCGCCGCCGTGCAGTCCGTCGTGACCTCGCGTCCCGAGGTGCAGACGGTGGACGCGTCGTTCGCGGACGACGTCTCGAAGGCGCTCTACGCCTCCAAGGTCGTCGCATACGCGCAGGGCTTCGACGCGATCATCGCCGGCGCCGAGAAGTACGGCTGGAACATCAACAAGGACAAGATCGCCAAGATCTGGCGCGGCGGCTGCATCATCCGCGCCCAGTTCCTCAACCGCATCGCCGACGCGTACGACGAGAACCCGGACATCGCTACGCTCCTCGAGGCCCCGTACTTCGCCGACGCCGTCGCCGAGGGCGAGGCGGCCTGGCGCCGCGTCGTCGCCACCGCAGCCCTCTCCGGAGTGCCGATCCCCGGCTTCGGCGCGGCGCTCTCGTACTACGACTCGCTCGCGGTGAAGCGCCTGCCCGCCGCCCTGGTCCAGGGCCAGCGCGACTTCTTCGGCGCCCACACCTACAAGCGCGTCGACAAGGACGGCACCTTCCACACCCTGTGGTCCGGCGACCGCACCGAGATCGAGACCGAGGGCTCCAGCCACTGACCCCTCCCTGGCTCACCAGCGAGTGATCGAGGCCGGACGCGGGTTGCGGTTCGCCCGCGTTCGGCTGAGACTCGGAGGGTGACGTTTGACGAGCATCCCGAGCTGGTGGGCTACGAGCCGGAGGACGAGCGGCCGCTACGCGGGCGCCGTGCGATGATCGCCACGCGCATCGTGGTGGTCGTCGGGCTCGTGGCGCTGGTGCTGCCCGGCGTACTCGTCACCATCAGCATCGCGACCGAGACCGCCACGCAGACCTGTGCCGTGTACGTCGGCCGCTACGAGCCGGATGCGCGGAGCTCGTCAGCGCGCTTCGAATTGTTCGCGCCTGCCGGCCCTGGCTGGCAGTGCTACGCGCTCAACACCGAGGGGGATGCCACGTTCGTGGCTCCCCTCGGGCTGATCCCGTCGACCCCGCACGCGCTTCCCTAGGAAACACTCGCAGGGGGCGGAGAACTGTTGGCTAGGCCGCCCCGTCGAACATCGAGGTGACGGAGCCGTCGGTGAAGACCTGCTGGATCGCGTTCGCCAGGAGCGGGGCGATGGGCAGGATGGTGAGCTTGTCCCAGCGCTTGTGCTCGGGGAGCGGGAGCGTGTCCGTGACGACGACCGAGTCGATCGCGTCGCTCTGCAGCAGCTCGACGGCCGGGTCGCTGAACACGGCGTGGGTGGCGGCGACGACGACGCCGATCGCGCCGTTCGCCTTGAGCGCCTCCGCGGCCTTGACGATGGTGCGGCCGGTGTCGATCAGGTCGTCCACCAGCAGGCACACGCGGCCCTCGACAGCACCGACGATCTCGTGCACGGAGACCTGGTTGGGCACCAGCGGGTCGCGGCGCTTGTGGATGATCGCGAGCGGCACACCGAGCTTGTCGCTCCAGATGTCGGCGACGCGCACGCGGCCCATGTCCGGGGAGACCACCGTGGTGACCGCGGGGTCGAGCTCGCGCTTCATGTGCTCGAGCAGCACGGGCATGGCGAAGAGGTGGTCGACGGGGCCGTCGAAGAAGCCCTGGATCTGCGCGGCGTGCAGGTCGACCGACATGATGCGGTCGGCTCCCGCGGCCTTGAACAGGTCGGCGACGAGGCGGGCGGAGATCGGCTCGCGGCCGCGGCCCTTCTTGTCCTGGCGGGCGTACGGGTAGAACGGGGCGACGACGGTGATGCGCTTCGCGGAGGCCCGCTTGAGCGCATCCACCATGATCAGCTGCTCCATGAGCCACTCGTTGATCGGCGAGGTGTGCGACTGGATGACGAATGCGTCCGAGCCGCGCACGCTCTCATCGAAGCGCGCGTAGATCTCGCCGTTGGCGAAGGTGCGTGCGTCGGTGGGGACGAGGTCGCTGCCCAGGCACTCCGCGATCTCTTCTGCAAGCTGGGGATGCGCCCGCCCAGAAATCAGAACTAGTCGCTTCTGGCCGGTGGTGGTGATCCCTGACACTTACTCTCCGCTCTCTTCCGCAGCTGTGGCGGCGTCGGTGCCCGGCCGCTTCTGCGCGACCCAACCTTCGATGTTGCGTTGCGGAGCCACCGTGAGGGCGAGCGCTCCAGCAGGTACGTCCTTGCGGACGATGGTTCCCGCTCCCGTGTACGCTCCGTCACCCATCCTAACGGGCGCGACGAACACCGTGTTCGTGCTGGCACGAACGTGCGAGCCGATCTCGGTGCGGTGCTTGTTGACCCCGTCGTAGTTGGCGGTGATGACGCCGGCGCCCAGGTTCGACTTCTCGCCGACCGTCGCATCCCCCACGTAGTTGAAGTGGGCGAGCTTGGTGCCTGCGCCGATGACGGCGTTCTTGGTCTCGACGAAGGTGCCGATCTTGCCGTCGGCGCCGAGGATGGTGCCCGGGCGCAGGTAGGCGAACGGACCGACCGTCGCGCCCGCGCCGATCACGGCGAGTGTGCCGTCCGTGCGCTTCACGGTCGCGTTCTCGCCGACCTCGCAGTCGAGCAGCGTGGTGTCCGGGCCGACGACGGCGCCGGTCTCCACCACGGTCGCGCCGCGCAGCTGGGTTCCCGGCAAGATGGTGACGTCGGGGGCGAGCCGGGTCTTCACGTCGATCCAGGTGGTCGCCGGGTCCTGGATGGTGACCCCGGCCAGCTGCCAGGTGCGCACGATCAGGGCGTTCAGCTTGGCGGCGGCCTCGCTGAGCTGGGCGCGGTCGTTGATGCCCTCGACCAGCCACGACTCGGAGACGGGGAGCGCATCCACGTCGAAGCCCGCGTTCCGCAGCAGCCCGATGACGTCGGTGAGGTACTTCTCGCCCTGCGCGTTGTCCGTGGTCAACGCGGCGAGCTGGTCGCGCAGCTGAGACAGGCCGAAGAGGTAGATGCCTGCGTTGATCTCGCCGATCTCGCGCTCGGACTCCGTCGCGTCCTTGTGCTCGACGATGCGGTCGAGGTGACCGCTCTCTGTGCGCACGATGCGGCCGTATCCGGTGGCGTCCGCGGGGAACGACGACAGGATGGTCGCTGCCGCTCCTCCGGCCCGGTGCTTCTCGATCAGCTCGCGCAGCGTGCCGGCATCGAGCAAGGGGACGTCTCCGTTGACCACGAGCACGTCACCCGAGAAGTCGGCGGGGAGGGCCTCGACGGCCAGCTCGACGGCGCGGCCGGTGCCCGGCACGTCGTCCTGGTCGACGATCACGCTCTCCGGCAGGTCGACGGAGATGACCTCGACGAGACGGTCGCGCTCGTGCCGCACGACGGAGACGACGTGCGCGGCGTCGAGCTGCTTCGCCGTGGCGAGGACGTGCCCGATGATCGGCAGGCCGGCCAGTGGATGCAGGAGCTTGGGGGTGGCGGACTTCATCCGCGTCCCCTGTCCTGCCGCGAGCACGACGATGGCAAGATTCTGGTCGGTCATATCACTCCAGGGGATCGGACGATCGGTTCCGCTCCGCCTCCAGGATTCGAACCTAGACCTAACAGCTCCAAAGGCTGTCGTGCTGCCATTACACCAAGGCGGACCGCGCTGTGCGCACAACACAGTTTGCCAGACCATCGAGCGACCGCCCGACGAAATAGCATGGGGAGATGCCTGATCCACGGACGCCTGACGCACGCGACGAAGTCGACCGCATCGTTGACTCCTGGCTGCGCGAACGTCCGGACCTGGACTTCTCGCCGCTGCAGGTGCTCTCCCGCGTCGCCCGGCTGTCCCGCCACCTGGACAGGGCCCGCCGCACCGCGTTCGACCGCTCCGACCTGGAGTCGTGGGAGTTCGACGTGCTCGCGGCGCTCCGCCGTGCCGGCGCGCCGTACCAGTTGAGCCCGAAGGCGCTGCTGCAGCAGACGCTCGTGTCGAGCGGCACCATGACGAACCGCATCGACAGGCTCGTCTCCCGCGAGCTCGTCGAGCGGCGCACCGATCCCAACGACGGCCGCGGCATCCTGGTGCAGATGACGGCGCAGGGCCTCACCAGGGTGGATGCGGCGATCACCCGCCTCGTAGACGCCGAGTCGGACATCCTGGTCGGCCTCTCCCCCACCGAGCAGGAACGGCTCGCCTCGCTGCTGCGCAAACTCTCCCTCGGCTTCGACGAAGAATCCTGATATCCAGAGCGGACGCATCGGCCGCTCTCAGGAGACTGTTATGCCTCTCTCATAAAATCGGGGGCGATGAGACTCTCCCGCCTGAAACGCCTGCCCTCCCGGGTCAAGCGCGCCGCCCGTTTCGAGATCCACGCGCACTGGCGTCGGCAGCCGCTCGTGATCGGCTCGGTGTTCTACGAGTCCTTCTCCGGCAACGGGATGCTCGACAACCCCGAAGCGATCTTCCGTGAGCTCCTGGCCGCCCCCGACCTCGCCCACCTCACCCACGTCTGGGCGCTCTCCGACCTCACCCAGTACCGTGCAGCCGTCGAGGAGTTCGCCGGGAACCCGCGGGTCAGCTTCGTCAAGTACGGCTCCGCCGCGTACTACCGCGCCCTCGCCACCAGCCAATACCTGGTCAACAACGCGACGTTCCCTCCCGACTTCGGCAAGCGCGACGGGCAGGTCTACCTCAACACCTGGCACGGCACGCCGCTCAAGCGCATGGGCTACGACATCGAAGACGGGGCGCTCGGCACGGCGAACATCGTGCGCAACTTCGTGCAGGCCGACTACCTGCTCGCCGCCAACCCCTTCATGGCCGAGCAGATGTACGAGACCGGCTACAAGCTGACCGGGATCTACCGCGGCACGCTGGTCGAGGAGGGTTACCCGCGCATCGACAGGCAGTTCCTCGACGACGCGGGCCGCGCGTCCCTCCGCCGTCAGCTGACCGAGGCGGGCATCCCGCTCGGCGACAGGAAGATCGTGCTGTACGCGCCCACCTGGAAGGGCGCGTCGTTCGGGCGGCCCACCGACGACATCGACGAGATCCTCGCGCACGTCGCCGCGATCGAGGAGCGCATCGACACCAGCAGGTACGTGGTGCTGCTGAAGACGCACCAGAGCGTGCACAAGCTCGCCAGGCACCGGCCGGAGCTGAAGCGGATGCTCGTGCCGAACGAACTGCCGACGAACGCCGTGCTCGGAGCGACCGACGCCCTCATCACGGACTACTCGAGCATCTACTTCGACTTCCTGCAGACCGGCAGGCCCATCCTGTTCTTCACGCCGGACATCGCGGACTACGCGGGCACCCGCGGCCTCTACTTCGAGCCGGACGAGTGGCCGGGCCCTGCGCGCATGTCCGCACGCGAGATCGGCGACGACCTCGCCGCCATCGCCGAGAACGGGGATGCGGTGCCGGAGGAGTGGCGCGAGCGCTACCTCGCCGCGCAGCGCAGGTTCACTCCGTACGAGGACGGCGCCGCGTCGAAGCGCGTCGTCGACATCGTCTTCCGCGGCGTGCGCGACGGCTACCGGCTGCGCACCGACCTCGCCGACGACGGACGCGTCAAGCTCCTCCTCTACCTGGGCGGGATGCGTCCGAACGGCATCACCACGTCCGCACTCAACCTGCTCAACAACCTCGACCACGACCGCTACGACGTGTCGGCGTTCTTCGCGCAGAGCAGGTCGAAGGCCACCATCGGCAAGCAGAAGCAGATCCACCCCGCCGTGCGGCAGTTCCCGCGGGTCGGCGGCATGAACGGCGCCAAGCTGCGCCACCTCGCCCGCCACCTCGACTTCCGCCGCGGACGCATCGCCGAGCACGCGAACATCCCGTCGCAGAACCGGCTGTGGAACGACGAGTGGTCGCGCTGCTTCGGCGAGAGCCGCTTCGACTACGTCGTCGACTTCTCCGGCTACGGGCCGTTCTGGGCGACCCTGCTGCTGCACTCCCCCGAGGCGGAGCGCTCGATCTGGCTGCACAACGACCTGGCGTCGGATGCGCACCGCGAGGTCGGCGGCGAGAAGAAGATGCTGCACAGTCTCACGCAGCTGTTCACCCTCTACGAGCAGTACGACCACCTCGTGTCGGTGTCTCCGACGCTGTCGGACATCAACAGGGACGGCCTGGCGGAGTACGCGCGGCCGGAGAAGTTCACCTATGCGCTGAACACGGTCGACGCCGAGCACATCCTGGAGAACGCGCAGGCCGACCTGCACGAGCTGACCTTCGACGAGGAGACCGGCACGAACCCGGCCTGGGCGAACGCGCTGCTCGCGCACGACGACGAGGTGACCACGTTCGTCAACGTCGGCAGGCTGTCCCCGGAGAAGAACCAGGCGCGGCTGATCAGGGCGTTCGCGGAGGTGCACGCCGCGCATCCGGCCACCCGGCTCGTCATCGTCGGCGCCGGACCGTTGTTCGACGACCTCACCGCGCTCGTCGAGAGCCTGGGGCTCACCGACTCGGTGTTCCTGACCGGGATGCAGCGCAACCCGCACGCGATCATGGCGGCGGCGGACTGCTTCGTGCTGTCGAGCGACTACGAGGGCCAGCCGATGGTGATCCTCGAGGCGCTGGTGCTCGGCCTGCCGATCGTCACCGTCGAGTTCGCCTCGGCCAAGAACGCGCTGCCCGCCGGCAGCGGCCTCGTCGTGCCGCAGTCGGACGCCGGTGTCGCCCAGGGGCTCACCGCGTTCCTCGCCGGAGAGGTGCCCGCGAGCACGTTCGACTACGTGGCGTACAACCGCAAGGCGGTTGGCCAGTTCTACGCGGCGATCGGCGCCGAGTAGCGGCGGGTTCCCCGTTTCCGGTCGGTCAGGCGCGCGCGATGAGCGCGGGGATGGCCGACCGGGCCGCTGACGGCAGTTCGCCGTAGAGCGCTCCGCGGCCGTCGCCGAGGCGCGCGTCGATGAAGGCGGCGCCGATCCCGTCCGGCGCGTGACGCAGCAGCAGCGACGCCTGCAGGGCCAGCGCCAGGGACGCGACGAGCGGCCGGACGGCGGCCTGCGCATCCCGGGGGTCGGTGCCCGCGAGGCCGGCGACGGTCGCGCGCACCGCATCGTGGTGGGCGTCGAATCCGGGATGCACGCCACGCGCCGCGGCGAGCTCGGCGTCGAACGCGTCGAGGGAGTCCGGCTCGCGCTGCAGTGCGCGCAGCACATCCAGGGCGATCACGTTGCCAGAGCCCTCCCAGATCGCCATCACCGGCTGCTCGCGGTAGCGGCGCGCGAGCGGGAACGCCTCGGTGTACCCGTTGCCGCCGAGACACTCCAGTGCCTCGTACGCATGCCCCGGCCCGCGCTTGCAGACCCAGTACTTGGTCACGGCAGTCGCCAGGCGGCGGAAGGCGCGGTCGGCGTCCGACGCGTCGGCGTCGTGAGCGCGCGCCAGCCGCAGGGCGACCGCCGTCGCCGCCTCCGACTCGAGAGCGAGGTCCGCGATCACGGCGGTCATCGCCGGCTGGTCGATGAGGTGCGCGCCGAACGCCGATCGGTGCCTGGCGTGCCAGGCCGCTTCGGCGACCGCCTGCCGCATCCCGGCCGCGCTGCCCAGGATGCAGTCCAGCCTGGTGCGGTTCACCATCTCCAGGATGGTGCGCACTCCTCTGCCCTCCTCGCCGAGCAGGTGCCCGACCGTGCCGTCGAACTCGACCTCGCTGGAGGCGTTGGAGCGGTTGCCGAGCTTGTCCTTGAGCCGCTGGATGGCGAAGACGTTGCGGGTGCCGTCGTCGAGCATCCTGGGCACGAGAAAGCAGCTCAGACGCGATTCGCTGTGGCCGGACGGCGTCTGCGCGAGCACCAGGAACGCGTCGGACATCGGGGCCGAGCAGAACCACTTGTGCCCGGTGAGCACATGGTGGCCGTCGCCGTCCGGGACGGCCGTGGTGGTGTTCGCCCGCACATCCGAGCCGCCCTGCTTCTCGGTCATGGCCATCCCGAATAGCGCCGAGCGTTTGCCTGCCGAGAGGTCGGGGCCGTACGAGCGGCTGAGCAGGCGAGGCAGCCAGGCTGCGCTCAGCGTGTCGGAGGCCGCGAGCGCAGGGACGGCCGCGTGGGTCATCGACACCGGGCAGGCGTGTCCTGGCTCGATCTGCGCGAACAGCATGAACGTGGCGGCACGGGCGACGTTCGCGCCCGGCCGTGGCTCCGCCCAGGCCGACGTGTGGGCGCCGGCGGCGACGGCCTCGCCGAGGATGCGGTGGTACGACGGGTCGTACTCGACCTCGTCGATCCTGGTGCCCCAGCGGTCGAAAGCGCGCAGCTCCGGTTCGTGCACGTTCGCGCGTTCGGCGTCGTGCTGGAACCGTGCGCTGCCGACAAGCCGGCCGACGGCGGCCAGGTCGGAGGTCGCCCATCCGGCGTCGTGGCATTCGACCGCCTCGGCGAGGGGGACGTTCGCGGCGAACTCGTCCAGGTCGACGCGAGGCGGCGGCTGGTTGGTGACGGCGTGCGTTGCCATGCGGCGAGCCTAGCCGCGCAGGATGCGTCAGCCTTCGAGCTGCTCGGAGAGTTCCAGCCAGCGGGTCTCCAGGGTGGCGATCTCGTCGTCCAGGGCGCGCAGCTCGGCGGAGATGACGCCGATGCCCTCGTAGTCGCTCTGGTCGTGCTGGGCGAGGCGTTCGTGCGTCGCCGCCACCTGGTCTGCCAGCTTGCCCAGGCGGCGGTCGATGGAGGTGACCTCCTTCTCGGCCGCGCGCAGGGCGGCGCCGGTGAGCGCGGGGGCGGCCGCGGATGCTCCGGATGCGCGGGATGCCGCCGCTCCGGATGCGGGCACGGCCGCCGCGGTCGCCGCCGGTCCCCCGCTCGCCAGCTGGCCCTTCCGCAGTCGCAGGTACTCGTCCACTCCTCCCGGCAGGTGCCGGAGGGACGCATCCATCACCGCGTACTGCTGGTCGGTGACGCGCTCGATGAGGTAGCGGTCGTGCGAGACGACGATGAGGGTGCCCGGCCAGGAGTCGAGCAGGTCCTCCATCGCGGCGAGCATGTCGGTGTCGAGGTCGTTTGTCGGCTCGTCGAGGATGAGCACGTTCGGCTCGTCGAGCAGGATGAGCAGCAGCTGCAGGCGCCGCTTCTGGCCGCCGGAGAGGTCCTTGACCGGCGTGGACAGCTGGGCGTTGGTGAAGCCGAGGCGTTCGAGGAGCTGACCGGGCGTCATCTCCTTGCCGCCCGCGAGGTAGGTGGTGCGCTTGCCGGCGATGACGGCGCTGACCCGCTCGTCCATCACGTCGTCCAGCTCGGACAGCTGCTGGGTGAGGGTGGCGATCTGCACGGTCTTGCCGCGCTTGACACGGCCGGAGGTCGGCTCGACGGTGCCCGCGATGAGGCCGAGCAGCGTGGACTTGCCCGCGCCGTTCACGCCGAGGATGCCGGTGCGCTCCCCCGGCGCGATGCGCCACTCGATGTCGCGCAGCACGGTCTTCGGCGGGTAGATCACGGTGGTGTCGAGCAGGTCGACGACGTCTTTGCCGAGCCGGGCCGTGGCCATCTGGCTGAGCTCGACGGGGTTGCGCACGGGCGGCTCGTCCGCGATCAGCTCGGCGGCGGCATCCATCCGGAACTTGGGCTTGGAGGTGCGGGCGGGGGCTCCGCGGCGCAGCCAGGCGAGTTCCTTGCGCATCAGGTTCTGGCGCTTGCCCTCGACCACCGCCGCCATCCTGTCGCGCTCGACGCGCTGCAGGATGTACGCGGCGTATCCGCCCTCGAACGGCTCGATCAGGCGGTCGTGCACCTCCCACGTTGCCGTGGAGACCTCGTCGAGGAACCACCGGTCGTGGGTCACCACCACAAGGCCGCCCGCTGTGGCGGGCCAGCGGGTCTTCAGGTGCGCGGCCAGCCAGGCGACGCCCTCGATGTCCAGGTGGTTGGTCGGCTCGTCCAGGAACAGGATGTCGTGGTCGTGCACCAGCAGCGCGGCGAGCGCGACGCGGCGGCGCTGGCCACCGGAGAGCTCGCCGACCGTCGCCTCCCAGCGGATGTCGGACACGAGCCCGGCCAGCACGTCCCTGACGCGCGCATCCCCGGCCCAGAGGTGTTCCTCCTGGTCGCCGACGATGGCCTGGCCGACCGTGAGGGCCGGGTCGAGCTCATCGCCCTGGTCGAGCATCCCGACGCTGACGTCGCGGCGGCGGGTGACGCGTCCGGAGTCCGGTTCGATGCGCCCGGCGAGCAACGAAAGCAGCGTGGACTTGCCGTCGCCGTTGCGGCCGACGATGCCGATGCGGTCGCCCTCGTTGATGCCGATCGTGACGCTGTCGAAGATCACGCGCGTCGGGTATTCGAGGTGCAGCGACTCAGCGCCGAGGAGGTGTGCCATGAGGGTTTCCAGCCTACCGGCCGGTCGTTCGCCCCCAGGACGGGGGAATCCGGGCCGCCCGATGGTGTGCGAAGATCGCTGAGACCGGTCCGTCTCCCGAATACCCGCACGGCGTACGGCCGGTCGGGATGGGGAACCAACGTGACCGACGAGGCCTCGAACCCGGATGCGAAGCCGCTGTTCGGCCGCGACAGGGAACGCGAGACGATGCTGCTCGTCGCCCATCGTGCACTCGGCAAGGGCGGCGCCCTGCTGGTCACCGGAGAGGCGGGGCTCGGCAAGACCGCGCTGCTCGCCGACGTGGCGGAACGCCTCGACGGCTGGACCGTGCTGCGGGTGCACGCCGACTCGTTCGAATCCGACCTCAGCTACGCGACGGTGGAGACCCTCGTGCGCGGGCTCAACGCGGTCAGCGGGACGCGCATCCGGCCGCCGGAGCCGTCGGACGACCCTCTCACGGTGGGGCGCCTGCTGCTCGACGCCGTCGACGGGGTCGGCAAGCCGGTCTGCCTGATCGTCGACGACGCGCAGTGGGTCGACGAGGCGTCGGCCAGGGCTCTGCGGTTCGTGGTGCGGCGGCTGTCCGATCAGGGCTTCCTGTTCACCGCGGCGACCAGGCCGCTCCCGGGCAGCGTGGTCTCGCTGTTCGAGGACGTCGCCGCGTCGACGGTCAACCACGCCAGAGTGGAGCTCGCCCCGTTCTCCGTCGCCGACACCCAGGACCTGGCCCAGCACATCCTGGGTCACGCGGTCTCCCGGCGCACGGCAACCAGACTCACCGAGGCGACGCAGGGATCTCCTCTGCTGCTCAGCGTGCTGCTCGGGCAGCTGCGGGACACCTTCGCCGCGGCCCTGCACCCGGCGGGCTGGGACCTTCCCGCCGCCGCGATCACCCCGCTCTCCACGGCGGTCGGCTCTGCGCTCGAAGGGGCAGACCCGTCCGTGCGCGAGGCGGCCGAGATCATCGCCGTGCTCCGCGATCCGCTTCCGCTGCCCGTCTTCGGCACCATCGCCGCCCGGCTCGGCAGCCGGGTGGATGCGGCGGGCGCCGTCTCCCGCGGCCTCGTGCTCTCGTCCGAGCGGGACGGCGTCGTGTGGGTGGAGCCGGCGCACGCCATCCTCGCCGATGCCCTCAGTGGCGACCTGACCCTGGAGCGCAGGGTAGCCATCCACCGGATCGCTGCCGAGGTCCTGACCGGACACCGCGCCCTCCGCCACCGCGTGGAGGCGGCCGACGTCGCAGACCCGACCCTCGTGGCCGAACTGCTCGAAGCGAGCAGGGTGGCGGCCGACCGCAACCAGGCGGATCAGGCGATGAGCTACGCCCGCTCGGCCGTGCACCTCGCGGCTCCGGGGGCGGAGCACGACCGCGCCCTGCTGGAGATCGGGCTGCTCGCGCTGCGCACCAGGATGCACGAGCGCATCTTCGACCTGGCGCCCGCCATCGAGGCGCTGCCCGCTTCGCAGGCGCGCGATCTCGTCGTGCTCGAACTGCGCACGCTCACCGGCGACATCCCGGGTGCGCTCGGCATCGCCCTCACGCTCGAAGCGAGCCCGGCGACCACGGCGGACGAGCGGGCGATCCGCGCGCACGTCGCAGAGGCGCTGCCGAAGGTCCTGATGGCGACGCGCGACTTCCCCGGCGTCTTCGACCACCTCGACACCGGCCGTCGCCTCATCGCCGAAGCGCCGTCCGACCCGGACGAGATCGCTGACCCCGCCCTGCGCTGGCTCGCCCAGCCCCGCGACTACCTGCTGCGGCTGCTCGGCTGGGCGCTCACCGCCGCCGGACACGTGCGGCCCGCCGTGGTCGGTGAGCTCGTCGCGGAACTCGACGACCTCCTCGCTGCCGCGTCGACGCCGTCCACCGTCTCCCCGTCCGTCGTCGACGCGTTCATCTCCCGCGCCCGCGTGTTCGTCCTCAGCGGCGACATCGACCGCGCCCGCGACGACCTGGCGCAGGCCAACGAGCTGCTGCGCCGGTTCCCGTCGAGCTGGACGGCCGGGTTCGGACGCACGATCTACGCCCACGTCCTGTTCCTCCTCGGCGAGTGGGACGAGTCGGTCACCCTCGCGGACGCCTCCGTCGCGCTCGCCCTCGACGAGACGGACCTGTCCGGCTGGCCGATCGCCCTCTGGGCGTCGACGCTGGTCCGCGCGGGGCGCGGAGAGGCGGCGGCCGTGGAGGAGCGCCTCCGCTCCGCCGCCCAGGCGAAGCTCAGCATCGCCGGGTCGTACGACAGCGACCTCCCGTTCATCGCGCGCGCCGAACTCGCCCGCGCCCTCGGCGACCGCGCGACCCAGCTCGCCGCGACGGAGGAGGCGGAGGCGGTGGCGACCCGCGCATCCACTCTCGGCTGGCTGACCTACCGGGTGGATGCGCTGGCGGCACTCGGCCGGGCGGCGGACGCGCGCGCCGCGTTCGCCCTCTGCCAGGCGCCCGGGATGTGGCGACCGTACTACGGCTCGCTCGGCTGGCTGGAAGGCCGCGTGCTCGAAGCCGAGGGGGCGCGGCATGAAGCGCTGGACGCGTACCTCGCGTCGCTCGACGATGCGTCTGCTGCGCGGTTCCCGTTCCCGCAGGCTGTCGCGGCGGCCGACGCCGGGCGGCTGCTGGCCGAGCTCGGCACGGACCGGCCGCGCGCGACGGCGCTGCTCGAACAGGCGGCCGACACGTTCCGCCGGGTCGGCGCATCCGGGTATCTGTCCCGCTGCGCCCGGCTGCTGGAGGAACTGAGCGCGAGCGGCAGAGGGGCGGACGACGCGCAGACGGACCCGTTCGCGCCGCTCACCACGAGGGAACGGCAGGTCGCGTACGCGCTCGCGGCCGGCATGACCAACAAGGAGATCGCGGAGCGGCTGTACGTGTCGGTGACCACCGTCAACTTCCATGTGCGGAACATCCTGGCGAAGCTGGAACTGTCGTCGCGGCGTGATCTGCGGAAGCTCAGCATCGCCTCCCGCAGCGTGCGCGCGACCCGTGCCAGGCACCGCCCCGTCAATACTTGACGGTTTTCCTCCCACGGTTATGAGCCCACCTGACGGCCTCGGTATTTTGGGATCACACCCCGGGATGCCCGCCCGCTGGGACGCTTGGATACGATGCTCAACGAATCGTCTCAACACCCGACTTGCGTCTGCGCGCTGGGCATCCCTGGGTAGAAAACCAGGGTAGAAAAACCTCCCCCTTCGCGATTCTCAGAGACTTCTTGCCGCCGTCCCGACATGCTGGGGAGCGCACAATGAATCGAGAGGCGGTCGGATGAACCTGCTGCAAGCCCTGATCCTCGGCATCGTCGAAGGCATCACGGAATTCCTTCCCGTGTCGAGCACCGGCCACCTGACAATCGTCGAGAAACTCCTCGGACTGCAGATCGACGACCAGGGTGTGACAGCGTTCACCGCGATCATCCAGGTCGGCGCCATCCTCGCGGCGATCATCTACTTCTGGAAAGACATCGTCCGCATCGTCGTCGCCTGGGCGCGCGGCCTGTTCAACCGGGATGCGCGCGGCCACGACTACCGGATGGGCTGGTACGTGATCATCGGCTCCATCCCGATCGCGATCGTCGGCCTGGTGGCCAAAGACCTCATCTCGGGCGGCCTGCGCAACCTGTGGGTGGTGGTCGCCGCCCTCATCCTGTGGAGCATCGTCATGTGGGCGGCGGAGCGCGTCGGGAAACAGGACCGGCACGAGGAGTCGACCACCGTGCTCGACGCGGTCGCCATCGGCGTCTTCCAGGTGATCGCCCTCATCCCGGGCGTCTCCCGCTCGGGCGCGACGATCAGCGCCGGCCTGTTCCGCGGCCTCGACCGCGTGGCGGCGACCCGGCTGTCGTTCTTCCTCGCCATCCCGGCGCTCGTCGCGGCGGGTGGATACGAGGGCATCACGCAGGCGAGCGCGATCAGCTCCAGCGTCGGCTGGCTGCCCACCATCGTGGCCACGATCGTGAGCCTCGTCGTGGCCTACGTGAGCATCGCCTGGCTGCTCCGGCTGGTCACCAAGCACCCGATCACGGTCTTCATCTGGTACCGCATCGGCCTCGCGGTGGTCGTCGCCATCCTCCTCCTCACCGGAGTCATCACCGCCACCTGACCCCGCCGAACGACGAGATGCCAGTACCTGTGGCGCATCCCGGGCGTTTCGCGACAGTTACTGGCATCTCGCAGCGGCCTAGTCGTTGAGGATGCGTGCCCCGTGCACCGGGCCGGTCGCCCGCACCGCGGTCAGCCGGGCGGCGCTCAGCGCGATCTGCAGGTCGAGCGCGCTGTCGAGGTCGGCCGTCAGGAAGGCGACCGTCGGGCCGGAACCGGAGACGATGCCGGCGAGCGCGCCGTTCATCTCCCCCAGCTCGATGACGGCGCCGATCTCCGGCGCCAGGTGGATGGCCGGGGCCTGCAGATCGTTCGTCAGCGACTCGGCGAGCATGGCCGGGTCTCCCGCCCGCAGGGCCTGCAGCACGGCCGTGTCGACCGTCGGGGTGAACTGCGCCGGCGCGATGTCGCGGGAGTGACGTTCGCGGTGCCGGTCGAGCTCGCTGTAGACCGCCGGCGTGCTCAGCTGGCTGTCCGGCAGCGCGAGCACCCAGTGGAACTGGCCGGTGGCGAGCGCCGGGCTCAGCCTGTCCCCCCTGCCGGTTCCGATGGCCGTCCCGCCGACCAGGGCGAACGGCACGTCGGCGCCGAGCCGGGCGGCGATGGCGTGCAGGTCCTCTTTGCTCGCCTCCGTGCCCCAGAGCGCGTCGCAGGCGACGAGGGTGGCCGCCGCGTCCGCGGAGCCTCCGCCCATCCCGCCCGCGATCGGAACGTGCTTGTCGATCTCGAGGCGGACGCCGCCGGTGTATCCGGTCTTCCTGGCGAGCATCCTGGCCGCCTTGACAGCGAGATTGGTTCCGTCGGTCGGCAGGTCGCTGGTGTCGATCGAGCCGCCGAACGTCACCGAGAAGTCGTCCGCCGGATACGCGCGCACATCCTCGTAGAGGGAGACCGCCTGGTAGGCCGTCGCGACGTCGTGGTATCCGTCGTCCATCACCGCCCCGACGCGCATGAACACGTTGATCTTGCCGGGGGCTCGCACGTGAACTGCGTCAATGGCCGGAGTGGTCATAGTCCCAACCTACAGGCGGATGAGCCGGGCGCTAGACCCGAGCCGTTGCGAGCCGGACGAAGTCGGCGATGCCGAGCTGCTCGCCCCGCAGCGTCGGCGCGATCCCGGCCGCCTCCAGGGCCGTGGATGCGGTGGCCGCGTCGCCGTAGACGGGCGCGAGCGCCTGCCGCAGCATCTTCCTGCGCTGCTGGAACGCCGCATCCACCAGTTCGAAGGTGCGCAGCCGCAGCGTCTCGTCGCCCGGCTCGTCGTCGTGGCGTTCGAACGCGACGAGCACAGAGTCGACGTTCGGGACCGGCCAGAACACCTGGCGGCTCACCGTGCCCGCCGTGCGCCAGCTGCCATACCAGGCCGCCTTGACGCTCGGGGCGCCGTAGACCTTCGAGCCCGGCTCGGCGGCGACCCGGAAACCGACCTCCGCCTGCACCATCACCACCCCGCTCCGGATGCCCGGGAAGTGTTCGAGGAAGTGCAGCAGCACCGGAACGGAGACGTTGTACGGGAGGTTGGCGACCAGCCGCGTCGGCGAGAGCGGCAGCTCAGTGACGTGCAGCGCGTCCTTGTGCACGACGGTGAGCCTGTCCGCCGCCTCCTCCGCCATCGTGCGCACCGTGACCGGCAGCTGCTCGGCGAGCCGTCCGTCGATCTCGACGGCGACCACGGTCGCGTCGGCTTCGAGCAGCCCGAGGGTCAGCGAGCCGAGCCCGGGGCCGACCTCGACCACCACGTCGCCCGGCTGCACCTTGGCGACGCGCACGATCCTGCGCACGGTGTTGCCGTCGATGACGAAGTTCTGGCCGAGCTTCTTGGTGGGGGTGACGTCGAGCAGGTCGGCCAGGTCGCGGATCTCGGCGGGGCCGAGGAGTCGCAGCGCGGTCACGCGATGATCCCGATCGGGGTGGTCGGCGGCGATGCGACGGGCTCGGCGTCCCAGCGTCCGTAGACCAGCTCGGTGTTGGAGCAGATCTGCGCGGCCAGGGTGGAGGCGTCCGTGCCGATGGTCTCGGCCATCGCGCGCAGCGTGTGCGGGATGAGGTACGGCGCGTTCGGCCGGCCGCGGAACGGCGTCGGCGTGAGGAACGGCGCGTCCGTCTCGACCATGATCAGCGAGCGAGGGGCCGCGCGCAGCGCCTCGCGCAGGTTCTCCGCGTTCTTGAACGTGACGTTGCCGGCGAACGACATGTACCAGCCGTTGTCCGCGCAGATCTGCGCGAGCTCGGCGTCGCCGGAGAAGCAGTGGAAGACGGTGCGCTCCGGAGCGCCCACGCGCTTGAGGGTCGCGATCACGTCGGCGTGCGCATCCCGGTCGTGGATCTGCATGGCGAGGTCGTTCTGCTTGGCGATCTCGATGTGCGCCTCGAACGAGCGGAACTGCGCATCCCGCCGCGGGCCGGCCTCGGTGCGGAAGAAGTCGAGCCCCGTCTCGCCGATGGCACGAACGCGCGGTCGCGTGGCCAGCTCGGCGATCACCGCGAGCGCGTCGTCGAGTTCGCCGCGCTCCGCGTAGTCGGGGGCGTCGTTGGGGTGCAGGGCGACCGCGGCGAGCATCCGGGGCTCGATGGCGGCCATGTCGGCCGACCAGCGCGAGGTCTCCACGTCGTTTCCGACCTGCACGACACCGCGCACGCCGACACTGGATGCACGGTCCAGCTGCTCCCGGTAGTCCATCGGCTCGTCGCCGTCGGAGATCTCCAGGTGCGTGTGGTTGTCGTAGACGGGGACGACCAGCGCCTCCGGAAGCGGCGGGTACTCCAGGTCACGCCCGTCTGTGACGTGACGCTGCCGGATGAACGCCGGGTCGGTCATGCGCCGGGCACCGCGTCCGCGTCGATCCGGGGGAACAGCGCCTCGAGTCCGTTGACGGTGGTGCCGGCGGGAAGCTGGCCCCACTCCCCCGCGCTGCGCAGCGGCTGGTCGTCGAGGTCGCCGAGCTCGTCCTCCGCTCCGAGCGCCACCCACAGCTTGAGGGTGGCCTTCGGGATGACGGGAGACAGCAGCACGGCGAGCGCGCGCAGCCCCTCCGCCGCGGTGTAGAGCACGGTGGCGAGACGTTCGCGCTGTGCCTCGTCCTTCGCGAGCGACCACGGCTCCTGGGCCGTGATGTAGCCGTTCAACTCGTCGACGATGGTCCAGATGGCGGTGATGGCGTCGTGGATGGCCAGCTTCTCGATAGCGGCGTCGGCCGCCGTCGCCGCGTCGGCGACGGTCTGGCGCACGGCGAAGTCCGCGTCCTCGTAGCGCCCGGCCTGCGGCACGACGCCCTCGAAGTATCTGGTGACCATCGCGACGACCCTGGATGCGAGGTTGCCGAACCCGTTGGCGAGCTCCGCCTGGTAGCGGGCGGACAGGTCTTCCCAGCTGAACGAGCCGTCCTGGCCGAAGCTGATGGCGCGCATGAAGTAGTAGCGGAACGCGTCGGACCCGAACGTGTCGGTGATCTGGGTGGGCGCGATGCCGGTCAGCTTGGACTTGGACATCTTCTCGCCGCCGACGAGGAGCCAGCCGTGACCGTAGACCTGGTGCGGCACATCCACCCCTGCCGCCATCAGCATGGCCGGCCAGATCACCGCGTGGAAGCGCAGGATGTCTTTGCCGACGATGTGGGTGGCCGGCCAGCGCCTGGCGAAATTCTGCTCGTCCTGGCCGTAGCCGACGGCGGTGGCGTAGTTGAGCAGCGCGTCGAACCACACGTAGACGACGTGCGACTCGTCCCACGGCACCTTGATGCCCCAGTCGAAGCTCGACCGGGAGATGGACAGGTCGCTGAGGCCCTGGCGCACGAACGAGACGACCTCGTTGCGGGCGGACTCCGGCTGCACGAACTCCGGGCGCTCCTCGTAGAGCGCGAGGAGCTGGTCGGCGAACTGGCTCATCCGGAAGAAGTAGTTCTTCTCCTGCAGCAGTTCGAGCGGCTTCGAGTGGATGGCGCACACCTTCTGGCCCTCGTACTCGCCCGTGCCGTCCACGATCTCGCTCTGCGGCTTGAACTCCTCGCAGCCGACGCAGTAGAGCGCCTCGTACTCGCCCGCGTAGATGAAGCCGTCGTCGTAGAGCTTCTGCAGGAACTTCTGCACGTTCTTCTCGTGGCGCTCGTCCGTGGTGCGGATGAAGTCGTCGTTGGCGATGTCGATGGTCTTCAGCAGCGGAAGCCACTCGTTGGTGACGAGACGGTCCGCCCACTCCTGCGGGGTGGTGCCGTTCGCGGTGGCTGTGCGCAGGATCTTCTGCCCGTGCTCGTCCGTGCCGGTCAGCAGCCAGGTGTCGTCACCGGCCTGCCTGTGCCAGCGCGCGAGAACGTCGGCGGCGACCTCCGTGTATGCGTGCCCGATGTGCGGGACATCATTCACGTAGAAGATCGGCGTGGTGATGTAGAACGAAGAGCCGTCGGACATGGTGACTATCCTACGGGCGCGCCGGGGCGCATCCTGGCGTATTACCGTCGGGGGTCACTTCCGGTCGAGTGCGGCCTGGTAGAGGTCGCGCTTGCCGAGGCCCGTCGCCTCCGCGACCTCGCCCGCCGCGTCTTTGAGCCGCACGCCGCCCGCGACCAGCGCGAGCACCTGTGTTACGCCGGTCTCCAGGTCGACCGTGCGCGCCTCCGCTCCGGCGACCACGATCGCGATCTCGCCGCGCACGCCCTCCGCCGCCCAGGCCGCGAGCTCGGCCGCGGTGCCCCGCTTGACCTCCTCGAACAGCTTGGTGAGTTCGCGGCAGACCACGACGCGCCGGTCGTCGCCGAGCACCGTCGCGAGGTCGGCGATGGAGGCGGCGAGCCGGTTCGGCGACTCGAAGAACACCATCGTGCGCGGCTCGGAGGCCAGCGCGCGGAAGGTGCTCAGGCGTTCGCCCTGCTTGCGCGGCAGGAAGCCCTCGAAGGTGAACCGGTCGGTGGGCAGGCCGGACACGGCGAGCGCCGTCACCACGGCGCTCGGGCCGGGGATGGCGGTGACGCCGACCCCGGCGGCCGCCGCGGCCTCGACGAGGTGGAAGCCCGGGTCGGACACGGTCGGCATCCCGGCGTCGGACAGAACAACCACATCCTGGTCCTTCGCCAGCTCGACCAGCTCGGCCGCCTTGTCCCGCTCGTTGTGGTCGTGCAGGGCGATCAGACGCGGGCGGTTCTCGATGCCCAGGCCGGCGAGCAGCCGCTGCGTCACCCTGGTGTCCTCCGCGGCGACGACGGTGGCGGCGCCGAGCACTTCAATCAGCCGGAGCGAGGCGTCCTTGAGATTGCCGATGGGGGTGGCCGCGAGGATGATCATGCATCGAGTCTGTCACCCGGAGACGCACCCTCTAGCATGATCTGGTGACCTCGACACCCGCCATCGGCCTCCCGATCGCGCCTCCTCCGGCGGAGCCGACGGGCAGCAGGCTCGACGACTGGTGGGGCAGGATGCTCCGCACCCCGCTGCGGATGAAGCTCTGGTACTGGGGCGCCCCCGTCGCCGTCACGCTGCTCGCCGCGATCCTGCGGCTCTGGAACCTGGGGTACCCGCACGCACTGGTGTTCGACGAGACCTTCTACGTGAAGGACGCGTACTCGCTGATGCACCTCGGCTACGAGGGCAGCTGGCCGGACAAGGCGGACGCCCAGTTCGCGGGCGGCAACACGAACATCTTCACGTCCGATCCGTCGTTCGTGGCGCATCCACCGCTCGGCAAGTGGATGATCGCGGCCGGGCTTGCTGCGTTCGGCGCCGGCGACGCGTTCGGCTGGCGCATCTCGACGGCCGTGGTCGGCATCCTGGCCGTTCTCGTCGTGTTCCTGATCGCGCGGAAGCTGTTCACGTCGACGCTGCTGGCGACGATCGCCGGGTTCCTGCTGGCCATCGACGGTCACGCGATCGTGATGAGCAGGGTGGCGCTGCTCGACAACTCGGTGATGTTCCTGGCGCTCCTGGCCTTCTGGTGCATCCTGCTGGACAGGCAATGGCACGCCACCCGGCTCGCCGAGCGGGTGCACGCAGCGTGGGCGGCCGGCCGCGACCCGGCCTGGGGTCCCGTGCTGTGGTGGCGGCCCTGGCTGCTCGCCGCCGGCCTGCTCTGCGGGCTCTGCGCCGGCGTGAAGTGGAGCGGGTTCTACTTCCTGGCGTTCTTCGCCGTGTACACGGTGGTCGTCGACATCGTCGCGCGCCGCAGGGTCGGGCTCCCCTTCTACATCAGCGGGGCGATCCTGAAGCAGGCTCCGGCGACGTTCGTGCTGATGGTGCCGATCGCGTTCGTCAGCTACGTCGCCACCTGGACCGGCTGGATCGTCACGAAGGGCGGCTACTACCGGCACTGGGCGGAGTCGACGCACATGCAGTGGAGCGGCGGGCTCTCCTGGGTGCCGCTCTGGCTGCAGAACCTCTGGCACTACCAGACCGAGATGTACAACTACAGCATCAACCTGCACGTCTCGCACCCGTACCAGGCCAACCCGCTGACCTGGCTGCTCATGATCCGGCCGACCAGCATGTACTACGTCGGCTCCAATCTCGGCGAGAACGGATGCACGGCCAACGCCTGCTCGTCGGCGATCACCTCGCTCGGCAACCCGCTCATCTGGTGGGCGGCGGCCGCGGCGGTGTTCTACCTGGTCTACCGCGTCATCCGGTACAGGGAGTGGCAGGTCGGGCTGATCCTCACCGGGCTCGCCGCCGGCTATCTGCCGTGGCTGCTCTACATCAACCGCACGATCTTCGAGTTCTACGCCATCGCGTTCGAGCCGTACCTGATCCTCGGGCTGACGGCGGTGATCGGGATCGTGCTCGGCAAACGCAGCGACCCCTCCCCGCGTCGCACGCGCGGGATCATCTGGGTCGGGCTGTTCCTGCTGGTCGCGACGGCGGTGAGCATCTTCTTCTGGCCGCTCTGGACGGCCCAGCAGGTGCCGTTCTGGTACTGGCAGATCCACATGTGGCTGCCCAGCTGGGTCTGACCGGCAGGTCTGTCGCCCGTCGGTGGCCGGTGGTAGACCGTGGGGTATGGATGCGAACCAGCCGATCGACCTCGTCCCCCTCCCCGGCAGCGAACGGCCGGAGACGCCCGGCGTCACCTCCCACGCCGCCATCGACCCGGCCAGCACGGTCGAGGCGACCCTCGTGCTCCGGCGGCAGGCCGACCTGCCGGACGACGCCCTGACCACACCGGTCAGCAGGGCGGACTTCGCCGAGACGTACGGCGCATCCACAGCCGACCTGGACCTCGTCACGTCGACCATGACCCAGCTCGGCCTCACCGTCCTCGACGCGAGCGCCGCCGAGCGCAGAGTGCGCGTGTCCGGGACGGCCGCCCAGCTCGGCCGCGTCTTCGGCACCGACCTCGACCAGGCGACGGCACGGGATGCGGCGGACCGCGAGTTCACGCACCGCAGCCGCACGGGCGGGCTGAGCATCCCGGCCGCCCTCGACGGCGTGGTCACCGCCGTGCTCGGCCTCGACGACCGCCCGCAGGCGCGGGCCCTGTTCCGGGTCGCGCGTCCCCGGGCGGTGAGCACGAGCTACACGCCGCTCGAACTGGGCGCGATCTACCGTTTCCCCGCAGAAACGGACGGCAGCGGGCAGACCATCGCGATCATCGAACTCGGCGGAGGCTACGAGCAGAAGGACCTCGACAGCTACTTCTCCGGCCTCGGCATCACCGGGCCGACCGTGACCGCCGTCGGCGTCGACGGCGGCTCCAACCAGCCGGGCTCCGACCCGAACGGTGCGGACGGCGAGGTCATGCTCGACATCGAGGTGGCAGGCGCCCTCGCCCCGGGCTCCGACATCGTCGTGTACTTCGCACCCAACACCGACGCCGGATTCGTGGATGCGGTGACGACCGCGGCACACGCCGACCCGACCCCCGCGGCGATCAGCATCAGCTGGGGCCAGTCGGAGGACGCCTGGACGGCGCAGGCGCGCACGGCGTTCGACCAGGCGCTCGTCGACGCCGCTGCCCTCGGCGTCACCGTGACGGCGGCCGCGGGAGACGACGGCAGCAGCGACAGGGCCGGAGACGGGAAGGCGCACGTCGACTTCCCCGCGTCGTCGCCGCACGCCCTCGCCTGCGGAGGCACCCGGCTGAGCGCCGACGCCTCCACCGGGGTCGTGCAGTCGGAGACGGTGTGGAACAACGGCTCGGGCGGCGGAGCGACGGGAGGGGGCGTCAGCGCCGCCTTCGCCCAGCCTTCGTGGCAGAAGAACGTGGGCGTCCCGGTCGGAGCCGGAGGCGTGGATGCGGGAGGCAGCGCGAACGGACCGAGCGGCCGCGGCGTGCCGGACGTGTCTGCGGTGGCCGACCCGCAGACCGGATACCGGGTGCTGGTGGACGGGAAAGAACTGGTGATCGGAGGCACGAGCGCGGTCGCCCCGCTCTGGGCCGCTCTGGTGGCCCGGCTGGTGCAGTCGACGGGGAAACCCCTCGGGCTCGCCCAGCCCGCCCTCTACGACTCGGTGAAGAAAGGGCAGGTGGCCCCGGGCTTCCGCGACATCACGACCGGCGACAACGGAGCGTTCACGGCGACGGCGGGCTGGGACGCCTGCACCGGCCTGGGCGTGCCGGACGGGACGGCGCTGCTCGCGGCGCTGTGACGCGTTCGGACGCGTTGGGACACGGAAAGGCATATACCCCGATAAGGGCATAGTGATGTGGACCGGCTGACCGGTACGCTCAGCCCGTGACCCACACTCGGCGCCCCGCGCGCTCCCTCAGAAACCTGCTCATCGGAGCAGTAGCCGCGACGGTCGCCGTCGCCGGGCTCACCCTCGCCCCGACCGCTGCGACGGCCGCCTCCACATACACCGTCAGCGGAACCGTGAACTACGACGTCGCGGGCGGTGGCACGACGACGAACAAGACCTCGTACGTGCTCCTTCAGCCACTCACGGGTAGCACTCCCCGGCAGCCGCTGTCCGGGAATGCCGTGAACGGCACCTGGAGCGTTCCCGGCGTCGCGCCGGGCCGCTACCGCGTCCAGTTCCGCCCGAGCGATGACGGCGCGAACGCCGGAACGTGGATCGGCAGCACCTTCGAGGACTCCGCGACGGTGGTCACGGTCACTACGGCGAACGTCTCCGGACTCACCGCCACCCAGCCGGTCGCCGGTTCCATCAGCGGAACGGTCACCGGGGCGACGGTCGCGGGCGGAATCCGCGCATACCGGGTCAACCCGACGACGATGCTGCTGGAGGGCTTCAACGAGGCACCGACCACTCTCGGCCTCGGCGGTGTGTACTCCATCGGCGGACTGGCCCCCGGCGAATACAGGGTGCGGTTCGCCGACGCCAACGCCGACCAGCCCAACTTCTCGACGAGCTACTACGACAACGCCGATTCTCTCGGAAGTTCGACCCCGATCACCGTCACCGCCGGTCAGCAGGTGACGGGAATCAACGGCTCGGTCGGCGCCTGGTCCTGGTACGGCGGCCGCATCGCGGGCGCCGACCGGTTCGACACCTCGGTGCAGATCGCGCTCGGCGCGTACTCCGCCGGTCAGGCGAGCGTCGTCTACGTCGCGAACGGCGTGAACTTCCCCGACGCGCTCGGCGCGAGCGCCGCGGCGGCGCGCGCCGGCGGGCCCCTGTTGATGACGCGCCAGGACTTCGTGCCGGCCAGCGTGGTCAACGCGATCAAGACCCTCGCACCGCCCAAGATCGTGGTCGTCGGCGGCCTCGCGGCCGTCGGAGCGTCCGCGTTCGCGCAACTGCAGAAGCTCGCCCCGACCGTCACGCGGGTCTCCGGTGACGACCGCTTCGCCACCTCACGAGCGGTTGCCGGCGCTTTCACCGGCCAGCACGTCAACAGCGTCTTCATCGCGACAGGCAACAGCTTCCCCGACGCCCTCGTCGCCGGTTCGGCGGCTGGCTACCAGGGCGGACCGCTCCTCCTGGTCAACGGCTGGTCGGGCTCGCTCGACGCGGCGACGAAATCGCTCATCACCTCGTTGTCGCCGCTGCGCATCTACATCGCGGGCGGCGTGAACTCGGTGTCCAGCGGCATCCAGCGCGACCTGCAAAACCTCGGCGTCCCCACCGTTCTCCGCCTCGCGGGCAACGACAGGTTCGGCACGGCGCAGGCCGTCAACAACGAGATCTTCCCGCTCGCCGACACCGCGTTCGTCGCGAGCGGGCTCGGATTCCCTGACGCCCTGTCGATCTCCGCGATCGCCGGTGCCATCGGGGCGCCGCTGCTCCTCGCCGTTCCGGAGTGCATCCCGTACGGCGAATTCCGAGACGCGACCCTCCAGGGCGTCGCGACGTACTGGGCTGTGGGGGGCACGAGCGTTCTGAGCTTCGACATCGAGCACCAGATCACATACTGCCAACCCGGGCTGTACGGATCGAGCGCCGGTCTCGGCTCCGCCTCGGCGGAGACGTCGAAGCCCGTCACGCCGATCACGCTCGACCCGACGAAGCTGAACGCCGCCATCACGGCAGGGCGGGACAAGCACTAGGCCCCGTTCGGCCACAATAGGAGGAATGCAGAGTCCGTCGGCCGCCACCCGCACCCCACCCCGGTGGGTTCCCGGGGTGGCGGCCGCCGCTCTTGCCGCCCTGGTCGCGTGGGGCATCCACTGGCTGGTCCCCGCCGTTCCGCTGCTGACCGCGGCCGTGGTGCTCGGGATCGTGGTCGGACAGCTGCCGTTCGCACGCCCGGCCGTGACCGGTGCGCTCTCCCCCGGACTGTCCGTCGCGGCCAAGCGGCTGATGCGGATCGGCGTCGTACTGCTCGGGCTGAAGCTCAGCCTCGGTGACATCGCGGACCTGGGCTGGGTGACCATCCTGAGCACCGTCGCCATCGTGCTCGTGACGTTCGTCGGCACGATGTGGCTGGGGCGGCTGTTCCGGCTGCCAGGACATCAGCCGCTGCTGATCGCGACCGGGTTCTCGATCTGCGGGGCGTCGGCGATCGGCGCGATGAGCGGCGTCGTCAAGTCGAAGGACGAGGAGACGGCGACGCCGGTCGCGCTGGTGACGCTGTGCGGGACGCTCGCGATCTTCGTGCTGCCGGTGCTGTGGCATCCACTGGGCCTCAGCTCGCTGCAGTTCGGGCACTGGGTGGGCGCCGGCGTGCACGATGTGGGTCAGGTGGTCGCCACCGCGCAGCTCGCCGGTCCGGCCTCGCTCGCCGTCGCCGTCGTCGTGAAGCTGACGCGCGTGCTGATGCTGGCGCCGATGGTCGCGGTCGCGTCCGTCGTCGAGCGCCGCCGTCACGTCGAGGGCGACCCGGCGGCCAAGCGCCCGCCGATCGTGCCGCTGTTCGTGGCCGGGTTCATCCTGGCGGTGCTGGTGGCGTCGTTCATCCCGCTGCCCGAGGTGGTGCGGTCCGCGTCGGACACCCTGCAGACCGCGCTGCTCGCGATGGCCCTGTTCGGCCTCGGCACCGCCGTGCGCCTGCGCACCCTCCTCGGCACGGGCTGGCGAGCGTTGGCGGTCGGCCTGCTCTCCTGGGCGATCATCGCCGCCCTTGCCCTCGCCGCCGTCCACCTCTCCTGACCCGCTGCCCGACGCTCAAAGCCATCGAGCCGGGACTTGTGTACGCGACACGCCGGGGCGAGGCGTACATAAGTCCCGGCTCGACGGGTTCGCTCAGTGGGCGGAGGTGAGCTTGAGGCCGACGATGCAGCCGACGAGGCCGACGATGAGCAACGCGCGGACGAGGGAGAAGCCCTCTCCGCCGAAGAGCATGGCGTAGACGACGGTGAGCGCTGCGCCGATGCCCACCCAGACGGCGTACGCGGTGCCGGTCGAGATGTCGCGCATGGCGTAGGCCAGCCCACCCATGGATGCGACGAGCGCGACCCCGAAGATCACCGACGGCCAGAGCTTGGTGAAGCCCTCCGAGCGCCCGAGCGCTGTGGCCCACACGGCCTCGAGGACACCGGAGACGACGAGCACGATCCACGACATGATTCACTCCCGTTGGCCAGTCTTGTCGCGCACCGGGTACTGATCCGTCGTCCGGGATCGCGAATCACGCGATCTAGCACAACTGTACCACAAGGCCCGGTTGCGGTCTGTTACGACGGCGGAGGGATGCGCCTCCCGCGCTCCGGTAGCGTGGCCGCATGGCAGATCGCGAATACGGCTTCCGCACGCGTGCGATTCACGCGGGCAACATCCCCGATCCGGTGACCGGCGCCCGCGCCCTCCCGATCTACCAGACCAGCGCGTTCGTCTTCGACGACACCGCGGACGCCGCCGCCCGCTTCGCCCTGCAGAAGTACGGCAACATCTACTCGCGCCTGGCCAACCCGACCGTCGCATCGTTCGAGGAGCGCGTCGCCAGCCTGGAGGGCGGCCTCGGCGCCGTCGCCACCGCCAGCGGCCTGAGCGCGCAGTACATCACCTTCGCCTCACTCGCCGGCGCGGGCGACCACATCGTGGCGTCCGCCAACCTCTACGGCGGCTCGATCACCCAGCTCGACGTCACCCTGCGCCGCTTCGGGGTCGAGACCACGTTCGTCCAGAGCGCCGACCCGGCGGACTACGCCGCGGCGATCACCGACAAGACCAAGCTGATCTTCGCGGAGACCATCGCGAACCCGTCCGGCGAGATCGCCGACATCGAAGGCCTCGCCGAGGTGGCGCACGCGGCGGGCATCCCGCTCATCATCGACTCGACCATCGCGACGCCGTACCTCAACCGGCCGATCGAGTGGGGTGCCGACATCGTCATCCACTCGGCCACCAAGTTCCTCGGCGGCCACGGCACCACCCTCGGCGGCGTGGTCGTGGAGAGCGGACGCTTCGACTGGCACAGCGAGAAGTTCCCGCTGTTCGGCCAGCCCGTCCCCTCGTACGGCGGGCTCGAATGGTCGGGCAACTTCGCCGAATACGCCTTCCTCACCCGCCTGCGCGCCGAGCAGCTGCGCGACATCGGGCCGTCGCTCGCCCCGCACTCCGCCTTCCTGCTCGCGCAGGGCGTCGAGACCCTGCCATACCGCATCCAGGCGCACGTGGACAACGCCCGCGCCGTGGCCGAATGGCTGGACGCCGACCCGCGCATCGAGTCGGTGTTCTGGGCGGGCCTCCCCGCGCATCCCCACCACGACCGGGCGCAGAAGTACCTGCCAAAGGGCGCCGGCAGCGTGTTCAGCTTCGTGGTCAAGGGCGGTCGCGCCGTCGGCCAGACGTTCATCGAGTCCGTCAACCTGGCCAGCCACCTCGCCAACATCGGCGACGCCAAGACCCTCGTCATCCACCCGGCCTCGACCACCCACGCGCAGCTCACCGAGCAGCAGCTGCTGGATGCGGGCGTGCTGCCGGGCGTCGTGCGCATCAGCGTGGGGATCGAAGACGTGGACGACATCATCTACGATCTGGATCAGGCCCTCACCATCGCCGTGAAGGAGACGAACGCATGACGATCGCAGACACCGCTTCCGCATCCGGAGCATCGGACACATCCGGCGGCACCGAGCAGGTGCAGCTGGCCAACGGGCTGAGCTGCGCCGTCCCCGCCTCCTCCCCGCTGGCGAAGCTGCTCAAGTCGCAGCGCACCTGGGTCGGTCCAGATGCCAAGGAACGGCTGCGCATCTTGCGCTCGGCGAAGTCGGTCGCGATCGTCGGCGCCTCGCCCAACCCCGCGCGCTCCAGCTACTTCGTCGGCACGTACCTGCAGCAGTCGACCGACTTCCGGGTCTACTTCGTGAACCCGAACGCCGACACCATCCTGGGCGAGAAGGCATACCCCGACCTGGCGTCGCTGCCCGAGGTGCCGGACATCGTGGATGTGTTCCGCAAGCCGAGCGACCTGCCCGCCGTGATCGACGAGGTGCTGGCGGTCGGCTCCCCCACCATCTGGGTGCAGCTCGGCATCTGGAACCAGGAGGCTGCGGAGTACGGAGAGTCCAAGGGCCTCACCGTCGTGATGGACCGCTGCATCAAGATCGAGCACGCCCGCTTCCACGGCGGCCTGCACCTCCTCGGCTTCGACACCGGCCAGATCACCGCCCGCAAAACCCTCCGCTGAGCCTTTCGCCCCACGCCCAGCCATCGAGCCGGGAGTTATGTACGCGCGCCACGGCGTGTCGCGTGCATAACTCCCGGCTCGATTGTTTTGCGGGGCGGGACGGGCTCAGGCGCGGGCGACGACGTGGAAGACGTGCCAGTGCTTGGGGCCCTCGAACGACATGCCGCGGCGGTCCTCCTCGGCCAGGTGCAGCGTTTCGAGGCCGGTGAGCATGCCCTCCACACCCGCGCGGTCGTGGAAGTTCATCCGGGGGCGGCCGAACCATTCGTCGTGCGGGCCGAAGAACTCGCCGGCGAAGATCGCGCCAGGGCGCAGCGCATCCCGGATGTCCGCCCACAGGTACGGGAAGTGCGTCGCGTCGCAGAACGGCAGCGCGAACCCGGCGTACACGAAATCGCTCGCCGGGAGCGCCCCGAGCGTCTCGAAGCCGGTGCTGCGCACCTCGACGAGGTCGGCGGACTCCGGCCCGACGGCCGCGGTGACGCGCTCCTCGACGCCGGGGTCCGCATCCACCGCCAGCACGCGCCAGCCGCGCTCGGCGAGATAGGCGGTCTCGATGCCGTCGCCGCAGCCGAGGTCGACGGCGTCGCCGGGCGCATCCCCCTGCCAGGCGTCGAGGCCGCTGAGGAACGTGCCCCGCACACCCCGGCCGCCCTGGGCGGTGTAGAACTCAGACCAGTCGAACGCCATGATCCTCCTTCGCCTTCGCCCTGAGCCTACGCGCGGGTGGGGCTCGCCGTCGGCTGCGCTCGCTACTATCGGCAGGTGGAGTCTCGGCCGTCGTCCCCCCGGATCGCGATCCTCGGCCCCGTGCTGGTCGAGGACAGGTCCGGCGCACTCGCCGAACCCTCCGGCGTGCTCGGGAAGAGCCTGATCGTCGCGCTCGTGCTCGCGCGCGGTTCGCTGTCCGTGCCGTCGCTCGTCTCCGACCTGTGGGACGACACCCCTCCGCGGCAGGAGCGGGCAGCACTGCAGACGCTCGTCTCCCGCGTCCGCACGGTCACCGCCGACGGGCTGCTGGAGTCCACGCCGAGCGGGTACGCCCTCGGGGTGGACGACGCCGCCACCGACCTCGGGCTCGCCCGCCGCCACCTGGAGCGGGCGCGCCAAGCGGACAGGGACGGGGATGCGGCGACCATCGCCGCCGAGACGGCCGCCGCTCTCGCACTCTGGCGCGGAGAGCCCGGCGGAGAACTCGGCGGCACTCCCCTGGCCGACGCGCTGGGCAGGACGGCCGCGGAACTCCACGACGAATTACTGCTCTTGCGGGCGAGGGCGGCCAGACTGCTCGGCGACCCCGAAGCCGCCCTGGACGACCTGCGCCGCCTCGCCGAGGCGGCCCCGCTGAACGAACAGCTCCACCTCGAACGGATGCGCGCCCTCGACGCCGCCGGCCGACGCTCCGACGCTCTCCGCGTGTTCGCCGAGGTGAAGGAGACGCTGCTCGACCGGCTGGGCACCCGCCCCGGCCCCGAGCTGGTCGCGTACAACGCCGCCCTGCTGGTCCAGGACGATGCGCCGCCCGCCCCGCCGGCGCCGTCGCGCCTGCGGATCGGCCTGCGCGCGGCACCCAACGCGCTGATCGGCCGCGAGTACGACCTGGATGCGCTCGAAGACCTGATCGCGACCTCCCGGCTCACCACGATCCTCGGCGCGGGCGGGCTCGGCAAGACGCGGCTCGCGCAGGAGGTCGGTCACCGGGCTCTGCGCATCCCGTCGGTGGTGTTCGTGGAGCTTGCGAGCGTGCGCACCGGGGACGACGTGACGCTCGCCATCGCCTCCACCCTCGGCATCCGGGAGGCCAACGCCACCCGCCCCGGTGACCCCGGCGCGCGCGTCGACCTGCGCTCGCGCATCCTGGGCGTGCTCGGCGAGCGGGAGACGCTGCTGATCATCGACAACTGCGAGCACGTGGTGGACGCGGCAGCGGCGTGGGTCGCGGACATCCTGGAATCCGTGACGACCGTGCGGGTGCTCGCCACCAGCAGGGCGCCGCTGGCGATCGGCGCCGAGCACGTCTATCCGCTGGACTCGCTGCCGAGCACGGCACGGGATGCCGGAGGGGCCGACTCCCTGCGCGGTCCGGCCGTCGACCTGTTCGTGGAGCGGGCGCGCGCGGCAAGACCCGGCGTCGTCCTGCCGCTCGACACCGTCGCCGAGCTATGCGAACGGCTCGACGGCCTCCCGCTCGCGATCGAGCTCGCGGCCGCACGCACCCGGTCGATGTCGGTGGACGAGATCGCCCGCCGCCTCGGCAACCGCTTCGCGCTGCTCACCGGCGGAGAGCGCACCGCCCCGGAACGGCACCGCACCCTGCTGGCCGTCATCGACTGGAGCTGGAACCTGCTCGGCTCGTCGGAGCGCGCTCTGCTGCGGCGGCTGTCGCGGTTCCCGGACGGCTTCAGCTCGACCGCCGCAGAGGCGGTGTCCGGCGAGGACGCCGCCCGCGTGCTCGACGACCTGGATGCGCTGGTCAGCCAGTCGCTCGTCACCGTCACCGAGGACGAGACCGGCGTCGTGCGCTACCACCAGCTGGAGACGGTGCGCGAGTTCGGAGACCTCGCCCTCGCGGAGGCCGGGGAGACCGAGCTCGTGCAGCACCGGATGGCCGCGTGGGCGCGTACGTTCGCCCGGGATGCGCTCGGCAGGATGAGCGGGCGCGACCAGGTTCCGCAGTTCCGGCGGGTGACGGTGGAACAGGACAACCTCGTCGCGATCCTGCGCGTCGCGCTCGAACACCGGGATGCTCCGACCATCGTCGCCGTGTTCGCGACGCTCGCATACTACTGGTCGCTGCGCAGCGCGCACACCGAGGTGGTCGGGTTCAGTCCCGTGGTGATGGAGGCGCTGGCCGGCTGGGAACCGGAGGGCGAGGACGAACGCATCGACGCCGTCGCCGCGTACACGATCCTCGGCGGGACGTTCCTGTTCACCGAGCACCGCACCGCGCTCCGTGCGATCAGCCGGCTGAAGCGGGCACGCGGCACCGCCGCCCTCCGCGACGCCCGCCTCAACGCCCTGGCCGACGCGGTCTCCCTCGGCGGCAGGATCGCTCAGACGATGGCGCTCCTCGAACGACTCAGGGCATCCCAGGACCCCGGGCTCGCCGCGATGGGCGAGCTGCTGCTCGCCCAGTTCGCCGAGAACGCGGGCGACCTCGACGGCGCCAGCGAGAGCGCCCAGCGCGCCTGGGAGAAGGCGCTGGCCGCGGAGGACACCTGGACCACCGCATCCGCCGCCCAGGCGCTCGCGCAGGTGCACAGCGAGCTGGCGCATCCGGCCGAGGCGATCCTGTGGGCCGACCGCGCCCAGTTCGGTTTCGGGCAGCTGCAGGCGATGGGCGATGTGCGTCAGATCGACTGGATCGTGGCGATCAACTCGGTGACGCTCGGCGAACTCGACCGCGGCCGCTACCTTCTCGAACGCTACCTGCGCGACCAGGACGACACGGGCTTCGACTATGTCGACTATCTCGGCGTCGCATACGCCGGCCTCGCCGAGATCGCGCTCCTGGAGGGCGACGACGCGGAAGGCGTCCGGCTCTTCCTCGAATCGGTCGGCGTGTTCGGCCGGTCGGACGCGATCACCAACCCGTGGCTGGTGATCCTCGCCGGGGCGGCGCTGCTCGCCCTGCAGCGGGTCGGCCACCGGTCCCCGGACGTGGTCGGGCCCGAGCGGGTCGCCGAGCTGGCCAGGGAACTGCGCAAACGGATGCTGGTCAGCCGCCGCTTCCAGTCGTCGTACGTGGACAAGCCCGTGGTTGGCAGCGGCCTGCTCGGCCTGGCCGGATGGATGCTCGAACCGTCCAACGAGCGAGCCGCCGACCCGGCCTGGCTGGACGCCGGCTTCCGGATGTACGGGCTGGCAACCCGGATGAACGCCCGCCAAGACCTCCCCAGCCTCAACCGGGTCCTGCTGCGCGACGAGCTCGTCGCCGCCCACGGTGCCGAGCGGGTGGACGCGGCGGTCGCCGCCGCCGCCGAGATTCCGCGCGACGAGGCGACGACGGCCGGATACGCGCTGCTGCAGTCGCTGCGCTACTGAGGGCGGACAGCGCCCCTGCGCGCTCCGCTCGCGCGGAGAAAGCACGACGCGCCGCCCGGATCTCCGTAGGAACGGAGACGCGGACGGCGCGTCGTGCCGATGTTCCGCCTGAGCGGAGGCGGCGGGTTACGCCTTGCGCATGTACGCGCGAACGGTGAGCGGCGCAAACACCGCGACGATGACCGCCGCGCCGAGGAGGGCGATCAGACCGTCCGACCCGAAGGTGCCGTCGTTCGCGAGGTTGCGCACCGCCGTCACCAGGTGCGAGACCGGGTTGATGTTGACGAACCACTGCAGCCACTCGGGCAGCTTGTCCACTGGCACGTATGCGTTCGAGAGGAACGTCAGCGGGAACAGCACCATGAACGAGATGCCCTGGACGCTGCTGGCCGTGCGGGCGATCACGCCGAAGAACGCGAAGATCCAGCTGATCGCCCAGCTGCACACGATCACCAGCAGACCGGCGAGGATCACGAAGCCCAGGCCGCCTTCCGGTCGGTAGCCCATCGCGAAGCCGACGACGAATGTGATGGTCGTCGCGATCGCGTAGCGGAGCGTGTCGGCGAGGAGCGCACCGGCGAGCGGCGCGATGCGCGCGATCGGCAGGGATTTGAAGCGGTCGAACACGCCCTTGTCCATGTCCTCGCGCAGCTGCACGCCCGTCACGACCGACGTCGTGATGACGGTCTGCACCAGGATGCCCGGGATGAGGAGCGGGAGGTATCCCGCCACGTTCCCGGCGATGGCGCCGCCGAACAGGTTCGCGAACATCAGCGTGAAGATGATCGGCTGCAGTGTCACGTCGAACAGCTGTTCCGGGGTCCGCTTGATCTTCAGGAGACCGCGGTACGCCATCGTCAGCGAGTTCGCGACGCTCTGGGAGAGGCTGACGTGGTTCTTCAGCCGCCGCTCGGACGGCGGGGTGATGACAGTGAGGGCGCTCATGCGTCGACCCTTTCCGATTCGGGGGCCTCGGCGGAGTCGGACTTCTCGTCTTCGACGCCGTGGCCGGTGAGGGTGAGGAAGACCTCGTCGAGGGTCGGCTTCTGCACCGACATCTCGGTGAGGTGGATGCCCGCCTCGCGGAACGTCACGAACAGGTCGGTGACGGCATCCGCGTTGCGCATCGGCGCGGTGATCCGCGTGCCTTCCGGCGAGATGACCGCATCCACGCCGAGCACGGTGGCGATGGCGCGACGCGCGTCCTCCATGTCGGCGGTGTCCGCCAGGCGCAGCTGCAGCGACGACTCGCCGACCGAGGCCTTGAGCTCGTCGGCCGTGCCCTCCGCGACGACACGTCCGGTGTCGATCACGGCGATGCGGTCGGCCAGCTGGTCGGCCTCATCCAGGTACTGGGTGGTGAGCAGCACCGTCGAGCCGGTGGCGACCAGGCGCCGGATGGTGTCCCACATCTGAGCGCGGGTGCGCGGGTCGAGGCCGGTGGTCGGCTCGTCGAGGAAGATCAGCGGCGGTTGCGCGATCAGGCTGGCAGCGAGGTCGAGGCGACGGCGCATCCCGCCGGAGAACTTGGAGATGGGACGCTTGGCGGCGTCGGTCAAGCCGAACTCTTCGAGGAGTTCCGCGGACTTCCGCTTCGCCTCCGACCGGCTCAGACCGAGCAGGCGGGAGAAGATGACGAGGTTCTCCGTGGCGGAGAGCCGCTCATCCACCGACGCGAACTGCGCCGTCACGCCGATGAGCTGGCGGACGACCTGCTGCTCCCTGCGGATGTCGTGGCCGAAGATGGTGGCCTCGCCGGCGTCCGGCTTGAGCAGGGTGGCGAGCATGGAGATGGTGGTGGTCTTGCCTGCGCCGTTCGGGCCGAGCACACCGTAGACGGCTCCGGCGCGGACGCTGAGGTCGACGCCGTCGACCGCGCGGTTGTCGCCGAAGACCTTGACGAGCCCGTGGGCTTCGACCGCCCATTCTGAGCTGGTGGTCATGGTGATCCTTCCTGATGGATGGGATTCGAGTTGATGCTGACGATGTTTCCTGGGCGCGCTTACACGGCGCTTACGTGGCGCTTACAGCGGAGAGGAGGCGGTGTAAGTGGGGCTTTCTCACGCCGCGGGGCGCAGCACGGCGGCGAGCAGGGTCGCCCTGTCGATGCCCGCGATGGCGATCGCCCGCGGAACCGTGCCGAGCTCGATCGTGAGGATGCCGGCGAGCAGGTCGGCCTCCGCCGTGCGCCCGTCGCGGTCGCGGCCATGCCCACGACCCGCGATGTTGTGCGCCCTCACCAGCGCATCCCGGGCCGAAGCACCCCAGCGCGGCCGGGCGATACGCGGCGCAGCGGTCAGCCGTTCCTCCGGCACCGGCTCGACGCCCGCAGCGCGCAGGCTCGCGTCTCGTTCGGCGCGAAGGGCCGCCTCGATGCCCGCGTGGTCGAGGCCGGAGGCGGCGAGGGCGCGCTGGGCGCTGGTTCCCTTGGCGGCGGCGAGGGCGAGCAGCAGGTGCTCCGCCTCGACGAGGGATGCGCCGCGACGGCGGGCCTCCTCGACGGCCCGGATGACCGTGGCGCGCAGGGAGCGGGACAGGCGGCGGTCGTCGCGGGTCTCGTCGCGCTCGACCGGGTCCTGGGGCTCGATCGGGTCCTGAGGCTCGATCGGGTCGTCGTGTTCTGGTGTGCTGTTCTCAGGCATTGCGCCTCCTCAGTTCGATGCCTGCTGCCGCGACCCGGCGCAGGTGCTTCTTGTGCACGGCCTGCCTGGTGACGCCGAGGGCGTCGGCGATCTGGCTCCAGGTCCAGCCGTCGCGGAGTGCCCGCTCGACCTCGGCGTCTTCGAGCCGGTCGGCGAGTTCGCGGAGGGCGACGACGGAGGCAAGTCCGTCCGCCGCTCCGCCGATGGGTGCTGGTGTCTGTGTAGGTCCCATGTGAGCAACTTAGGTTGCTTAGATCGAATTGTCAACCTTGGTTGCTAAAACCGCGACGACGTTTCCGTGCGCGGAAGAGCGCCACGACGCAGCAATCTTGCACGGCTGCCGACGTAGACTGATGAAGTGACAGCGTACGTCTCGGCCTTCGACCTTTTCTCCGTCGGCATCGGCCCCTCGAGTTCGCACACCGTCGGCCCCCTCCGAGCAGCGCGCGCCTTCTCCGAGCGCCTCGTCACCGACGGTCTCCTCCACCGCGTCAGCCAGGTCACCTGCACCCTGTACGGCTCCCTCGGCTCCACCGGCATCGGCCACGGGACCCCGGATGCCGTGCTCGCCGGCCTGGCGGGGCTCGAACCGGAGACCTGCCGTCCGGAAGACGTCCGTGGCGTCTGGGCAGGGCTCGGTCCCGGGTCGAGACTGCTGCTCGCCGGCCGCCGCGCCATCCCGATCAGCGGCGACGACATCGCCTTCGAACCGCGCACCCGCCTCCCCGGCCACCCGAACGCCCTCACCATCACGGCCTGGGGTTCCAGCGACGACGGTGCCGTGGATGCGCTCCCCCTGCTCGAAGAGACCTACTACTCGATCGGCGGCGGCTTCATCCGGCGCGACGGCGAGGAGGCGGACCTGGCCGCGCGCGCCGCGCATCCACTGCCGTACGACTCAGCGGAGGAACTACTGCGGCTGTGCGCGACCTTGGACATCCCGATCTGCGAGGTGGCACGCCGCAACGAGGCGGCGATCCACGGCGAAGAGGCGACGCGCGAACGCCTCGACCTGATCTGGTCGGCGATGGCGGAGTGCGTGGCCAACGGCCTCGCCGGGGACGGCACGCTGCCCGGCGGCCTCGGCGTCCGGCGCCGCGCAGCCGCGATGCGCGAGCACCTCGAATGCGTCGGCGACGAACCAGGCCGCGACACGTCCATCGAGTGGCTGCACGCGTTCGCGCTCGCGGTCAACGAGGAGAACGCGTCCGGTGGCCGCGTGGTCACGGCGCCGACGAACGGCGCGGCCGGGATCGTGCCGGCGGTCGCCCACTATTACCTGCGATTCGTGCCCGGTGCGTCGGCCGAAGGCATCCGGAAGTACCTGCTCACGGCGACGGCGATCGGCTCGCTGTTCAAGGCCAACGCCTCCATCTCCGGCGCGGAGGGCGGCTGCCAGGCGGAGGTCGGCTCGGCCTGCGCGATGGCGGCGGGCGCGCTCTGCGCGGTGCTCGGCGGCACCCCGCGCCAGGTCGAGAACGCGGCGGAGATCGCGATGGAGCACCACCTCGGCCTCACCTGCGACCCGGTGGGCGGCCTGGTGCAGATCCCGTGCATCGAACGCAACGCCATCGCGTCGTCGACGGCGGTGTCGGCCGCGCGCCTCGCCCTGCACGGCGACGGCTCACACCTGGTCTCGCTGGACACGGTGATCGAGACGATGCGCCAGACCGGGCTCGACATGTCGACCAAGTACAAGGAGACGAGCGAGGGCGGCCTCGCGGTGAACGTCATCGAGTGCTGAGCCCGGCCGCCACATGACGGCGTGTGGATGCGCGTTACGCCGCATTGCGCAGGCGGTGGGCGGATCGGAAGCCGCTGGTTAGCGTGGTGCCGTGACCCACGCATCCGACCCCGCTGCCACCACAGGCCCAGCCATCGACCCCGCAGCCGACACGTCCACCCACCCGCTCGGCGCTGCGCTGGCCGGGCCGCTCGTGTCGACGCAGTGGCTCGCCGACCACCTGGGTTCGGACGGCCTGGTGATCCTCGACGCGACCGTCGTCGCATCCACTCGGCAGGACGGGTCACCCACCTCCGTCAGCGGGCTCGACCAGTACCTGGTCGACGGCCACGTTCCCGGCGCCGTGTTCGCCGACCTGCTCGACGTATTCAGCGACCCGGCCGGGCCGTACCCGTTCAGCCGCCCGACCGCATCCGGGTTCGAGGCGGCGGCGGAGTCGGTGGGGGTCGACGCCGACACCACCGTCGTCGTGTACGACGCGTCGGCCGGACAGTGGGCGGCGCGGCTGTGGTGGCTGTTCCGGGCGTTCGGGCACGAGCGGGTGGCCGTGCTCGACGGCGGCGCGGTGAAGTGGAAGGCGGAGGAGCGGCCGGTCGAACGCGGGCACGTCGAACCGCGCGCGGCGGCGGGCTTCCTCGCGGAGGAACGGCCGGACGCCTGGGTGTCGAAGGCGGACATCGCCGCGGTGCTCGACGGCAGTGCGGACGCCTCGCTGGTCTGCGGCCTTCCGCCGAAGGAGTTCAGCGGCGAGGCCGGCGCGCGCAGCAGGCTCGGCCACATCCCCGGCAGCGTGAGCGCCCCGGCCGTGCGGCTCGTCTCCCGCGACACCAACGCGTTCCTCCCCGCTGCCGCACTGCGCACGACGTTCGCCGACGTGCTCGCCACCGACAGCCGCATCGTCGCGTACTGTGCTGCAGGAATCGCGGCGGCCTCCGACGCGCTGGCGCTGGCCGTGCTCGGCCGGAACGACGTCGCCATCTACGACGCCTCGCTCAACGAGTGGGCGGCCGACCCGGATGCGCCGCTGGCGGTCCTGGACGCCGGACGCCCAACCTGAATCCCCGCTTCGGATTCGCCGAACGCCCGACGCACGACCGGTATGCGTGCATAAGCTCACATCATGAGCCTCGCTGACATCCCACTCACCACCATCGACGGAGGCACCACCTCCCTCGGCGCGTTCGACGGCCAGGTCGTCCTGATCGTGAACGTCGCATCCCGCTGCGGCCTCGCGCCCCAGTACGAAAAGCTGGAAGCGCTGCAGAAGACGTACGGCGACCGCGGTTTCACGGTCATCGGCTTCCCGAGCAACCAGTTCCTGCAGGAGCTGTCGTCAACCGACGCGATCAAGGAGTACTGCTCCACGACGTGGGGCGTCACGTTCCCGATGATGGAGAAGGTCAAGGTCAACGGCAAGTCGCAGCACCCGCTCTACGCCGAGCTGACGAAGACCCCGGATGCGGCGGGCAAGGCCGGCAAGGTCAAGTGGAACTTCGAGAAGTTCGTCGTCCTCCCGAACGGCGAGGTGCACCGTTTCCGCCCGACGGTCGAGCCGGACGACCCCGCGATCGTCGGCCTCATCGAAGGCGCGCTGGCGGAGGCCGCCTGACGGTCGCCCGCGGCTGCGGCGCGCGTCTCGGCCGCGCCGCGGTGCGTGTGAGCGGTGCGCGCTCTGGCCGCACCGCGGTGTGTGTGAGCGGCGCGTCATCCGGTCGCGCCGCGATCACGCGCGCCGGAACCACCGCCCGGCGACACGCTCGGTGAGCCGCCACGGCCCGGTGTGCGCCAGGCTCTGGATGCGCTCCACCGCGTGCTCGGCCACCGGGATCGCGTCGTCGACGGTGTCGGCCGTGAACCGCACGGTCACCCTGGCTTCGCCGGCGACCACGTCGAGGCTGCTGGCCTCGACGACCGCGAGCTCGGCGACGGCAGCGGCGGCAGCGGGAACGACGGCGTCGGGACGGATGCCAGGAAGCAGGAGACCTACGGAGACGATGACACGGAACGACGGCACCATTCGAGAGTACGCGAGCGCCGCATCCCGATTTCGGGCGGATGAGGCGTACCCTGTCCTGGATCGGACACGCGTGATGGGGGCGCAATGATGCGAATGGACGGAACGACGAGCCTGAACGACGGACGACTGCGGGGGCAGGACCTGGATGCGCCGGAGCGCGGCGCCCACGGCCACGAGGCCTCCCGCCCTGCAGCCGGTGATCTCACCAGGGAGCAGATCGAGGAACTGACCGCTCTGCTGCTCGAGCGACGACGCGGTGACCAGGCGGAGGCGGAACGGCTCGCCGAATCGCTCGGCATCGTGCTCTCGGCCCGTTCCGACGCGACGGCCGACGACGAACACGACCCGGAAGGACCGACGCTGTCGTCCGAGTGGAGCAGGCTGCAGGCGCTCCGGGGCGAGACCAGCGACGACATCCGGGCAGTGGATGCGGCACTCGACCGGATCAGGCAGGGAACGTACGGTGCATGCGCGCGCTGCGGCTCGCCGATCGGCGTCGACCGTCTGCGCGCCCGGCCCACCGCCGAGCTGTGCATCGGGTGCGCGCTGGTCGTCGACAGCTGAGTTGCGGGGCGCGCTGGCCTCGTAGCTCCTACCCTCCGTGCGCGCCCACGCGCGCCGCGCGGTAGACGGCTTCGGTGCGGGATGAGGCTCCCACCTTTCTGAGGATGCTGGAGACGTGGACGCTCGCCGTCTTGGCGCTGATGTAGAGGCGTTCGCCGATCTGCTTGTTGCTGAGGCCCTGTTCGATGAGGGCGAGCACCTGGACTTCGCGGTCCGTCAGCACCGGTTCGGCACCGCGCGCCGTGACGTGCCGGGCGGGGGCGGCCGAGGCGATGAGCTGGTCGGCCGCGTCGACCAGCAGGCCGAAGCCGAGGTCGGCGGCGAGCTGACGTGCCTCGGCGGCGGACTGCTCCGTGGCGGCGCGGTCCCCAGAGATGGCATGCGCCTGGGCCCGGCGGAGGAGCGCGTACGGACGAAGGTGCGCGGGAGCGCCGTCGGCCAGTGCGGCCGCGGCGGCGCGGTCCCAGGCCTCGACGTGCTCGACGGACGGGACGCTGCGCACGGCGGCCAGCTCGGCCTCGACGAGCGGCGCCCACACGGGGTGGGTGGGCCAGGACGCAAGGTCGGCGAGGACGGAGAGCAGCGCGTGCGCCGCGTGCTCGGTGGGCAGGTCTGAGGTGGCGACATCTGTGCCGACCACCCCACCTGCCGCGTCAGCGACCGGTGCAGCGCTCACGACCGTCGCGCCGCTCGCCGCCAGCTCGGAGAGCGCGCGGGCGGCGACCGCGAGCAGCGGCAGGTCGTAGGCCGGGATCGAGCGGCGCACGTCGGAGATGATGACGCTCGCGTCGCGCCAGGCGGTCGTCGCGTCGCCGCGCGCGATGGCGATCTCGGCGGCGACCCTGGCGAAGCCGAGGCGGGACTGCATCTCGATCTCGGCCTGGACGAGCATCCCTTTTCGCCAGCGGCGCAGGAGGTCTTCCGCCCGCTGGGTGTCGCCGCGCCAGAGGGTGAGCCACAGCTTCATGCGCTGCAAGTGCACCCGGAACCCGGGAGGGGGATCGAGTTCGAGGGCGGGGTCGAGCATGTTCTCGGCGAGGTCGAGTTTGCCGAGGGCGAGGAGGGGCTCGACCGTGTTGGAGGCGAGCATGACGCCGGACGTGCGCTCGACGCCGCGCAGCTTCGCCTGGGCGACCCCCGCCTGGGCGATGCGGACGGCCTCGTCGAAGCGGCCGAGCAAGTTCATCACGTCGGAGGCGTTCACCGCGTTGCGGAGGAGCGGGCCGCTCTCGCCGTCCGCGAGGACGCGGGCCGCGTCGAGGTCGGCGAGCCCGTCGTCGATGGAGCCGTGATTGACCAGCACCGTGCCCCGGATGGTGTGCGCCACCGAACGCCGGGCGCTGGCGTCGTCCGCCGCCTCCGCGATCGACAGCGTGGACGTCTGGATGGCCTCGTCGTAGCGCGCCTCGAGCATCAGCCGCCCGGCGACCTCGGCGAGGAGCTGGGCGCGCAGACCGTCGCCCGGGTCGTGCGGGGCGATGGCGAGCGCCTCCTGCAGCAGCTCGACCGATCCCGGCCTGCTGAGGTTGGCGAGGTATTGCGCCTTGTCGCGCAGCAGCCGGGCGTGCCGGTCGGGACTGAGTCCGTCGGTGTCGGAGAGCGCGACGTTCACCAGTGCGAGCGCGCGCTCGCTGTCGCCGGCGTTGCGGAGCGCGGACGCCGTGCGCGACAGCAGTTCGGTGCGGCTGCGCCCGGCGAGCGCCTCGGCGTCGTCGACGCGATCCCACAGTTCGAGCGCCCTGTCGCCCGCGGCGGCCGCCGCCCGGTATGCGTAGGAGAGGCGCGACTCCTCCATCGCCTCCAGCGTGGCGATGAAGGCCCTGCGCAGGTCGTGCGCCGCCATCCAGTGGTAGGAGATCTGGCTGGCGGAGCCGCCCGCCTCCTCGATGGCGAGCGCGTAGCGCGTGTGGAAGCGCGTGCGCTCCCCCGGCAGCAGGTCGGCGTGGATCGCCTCGCGGACGAGCGCGTGCCGGAACGAGTACTCGGTGGTGTCGGCGGCGAGGACGTGGGCGACGACCGCCTCGCGCGCCGCAGCGTCCAACTGGTCGGCCGTGCCGTCGAACACGGCGGCGAGCAGGTCGTGCTCGACGCAGACGCCCGCCGCCGACAGCAGCCGGAGCAGCCCCTGCGCCGGTTCGCTGAGCCGTTCGTAGCGTGCGAGCAGCAGGTCGCGCAGCGTCTCAGGGAGGTCTTCTCCTGTGCCGAGGTGCTCGATGCCGATCAGCTCCTCGACGAAGAACGGCACGCCCTCGCTGAGCTGGTAGACGCGGTCGATGGTGGCGGAGTCTGCCGGGCAGCCGAGGATCTGCTCCGCCTGGGCCGTCACCTGCGCGCGGCTCAGTCGCGCCAGCTCCCAGCGTGTCGCCCGCCGAGTGCGGTCGAGCTCGGGCAGATAGGAGCGCAGCGGGTGGCCGCGCAGCACCTCGTCGCTGCGGTAGGTGAGCAGCAGCAGGAATCGCCCGCGCTCCATCATGCGGATGACGAACCGGACCAGTTCCAGCGTGGCGGTGTCTGCCCAGTGGATGTCTTCGATCGCGACGACGAGTGGATGCGCGGCCGAGACGTTCTCGAACAGCACGGTGACGAGCTCGTACAGCCGCTCCGCCCCGGTGCGCGCGGGCACGGAGTCGGCGGAGGCGAGCTCAGGCAGGAGGACGGAGAGCACGCCGGACCCCGGACCAGCCGCCGAGAGGACCGCGTCCAGCCCGATGGCGTCGACCAGCTGACGGAGGATGGCGGTGAACGGGGCGTACGGGGCGCCGTCGCTGCCGAGATCCACGCTGCGGCCGGCCAGGACGGTGGCCCCGGATGCGGCCTCCGACAGGAACTCGGAGACCAGCCGGGACTTGCCGATCCCCGCCTCGCCGCCGATGACGACCGCTCGCGGCTGGCCGTCGGCGACCGCGGCGAGCTCGTCGCGCAGCGCTTCGAGATCGGGCTCCCGCCCGATCAAGGAAGCGCTCGACGCCGGTGATCGCATGAATTGATCATGCCATCGACCACCGACACTCGGAGCGGGTGAGTCCTGGTCGATGGGGCGGTCGATCCGGGTCGGGGTGAGTGAGTCTCTCGCGGGGCTCACCGACCGGCGTGCTGCAGTTCGCGCTGGGTCGCACGCTCCGCCGGAACGGCCGCGCTCGGCGCGCCCGGATCCGCCGGAACCGCTGCGGACGGAGCGTCCGGTAGCGCCGCGCTCGGCCCCTCCGGAGCCGCCGGCGCCTCCCGAACCGAAGCACCGGCCGATGCCGCCTGCGCCGACGCATCTCGTCGCTGCGCCCGCTGCGCCCGCTGCGCCCGCGCTGCGCGCCGCCGCGCCAGCCAGCCGCCGGTCGGCTCCTGCGCGTCGTCGGCGCGGATGACGCGCAGCAGTTCGAGTTCCCTGGTGGTGGCGGCCGTCTCCGACGCCCGCACCCTGTCGGCCACATATTCTTCTAGCAGCATTTCGTCTTCCCCTGGTTGCTGTCGCTGTCTTTTCTGAGTGGTTCGACTCTCGTCTCTAAGGCAGGGGCCGGACATCGGGCAGATGCCCTATTTCGGTTCGGGATGGTTCTCGACACGGCTCCTGGCGGGGTGGATGCTGGGGTCATGGCAACCATCAACGAGCTCACGCCGCCGTATCGGGTCGGTTACTTCGTCGGCAGTCTCTCCGCGCATTCGATCAACAGGATGCTCGCGAACGCTCTTGTCTCCCTCGCCCCGAAGGATCTGGTGATGACCGAGATCCACATCGGCGAACTTCCGCTCTACAACAGGGATTTCGACGGCGATTTCCCGCAGGTGGCGCTCGACTTCAAGGCGAGCATCGCCGCCCAGGATGCGCTGCTGTTCGTCACGCCCGAGTACAACAGGTCCATCCCTGGCGCGCTCAAGAACGCGATCGACTGGGCGAGCCGGCCGCACGGGGAGAACGTGATCGCGCGGAAGGCGACGGCCGTGATCGGTGCCTCCCCCGGCGCGATCGGGACCGCGGTCGCCCAGCAGCAGTTGCGTAGCGTCCTCGGGTTCCTGCAGGCGCCGCAGATGAACGCGCCGGAGGCGTACATCCAGATGCGTCCGGGGCTGATCACCGAAGACGGCTCCGTCACCGACCCGGGAACCGAGGCATTCCTGAAGAGCTACCTCGACGCGTTCTTCGAGTTCATCGAGCGCGTGCTCACCGTGGTGCCGAAGGCGCGCTGACCCTCCGCCGCGGCGGACGGATGTTGTCTCCCGCCGCAGGCGACAGCCGCACGGCCTCGACGACCGATCCGAGCGCGAGGACCGCGATCAGCACGAAGGCGATCCGGTATGCGCCCGCTGGCTCCTGCAGGCCGGTCCACGCGGCCAGCGGCTCCCCGAAGCGCAGCGCCACAGCGCCGACGGCGACCCCGAGCCCGGCGGCGATCTGCTGAACGGTCGACGCCAGCGTGTTCGCCGCCGTCATCTCCTCCGCAGGCACGTCTGCGAACGCGATGGTGTTGTATGCGGTGAATCCGGTGGAACGGGTCATGCCGCTGAACACGAGCAGCACGACGACGAACGCGATCGGCGTCAGCGGCGCGATGAACGCCGCGAGGACCATGCTCAGCACCGCGCCGGCCGTCGAAGCGATGAGCACCCGCCGGAACCCCCAGCGGACGAGCAGCGGCGTGGTGGCCGGTTTGATGACCAGGTTGCCGACGAACAGCGTCAGCACGATCGCACCCGCCTGCACGGGCGACCAGCCGAGCGCGTCCTGGAAGAACAGCGGCAAGAGGAACGGCACGGCCGAGATGGTCAGCCGGAACAGCGATCCTCCCGCGTGCGTGACCCGGAACGTCTCGATCCGGAACGCCCGCAGGTCGAGCAGTGGATGCGCCGCCCGCAGCAGATGCAGGATCGCCCACCCCGTCAGCACCGCCCCGGCAACGCCCGCGGCGATCGTCGCAGCGGCGGGCGCGGCAGGATCGGAGAGCAGCGCGCCGAACACGACCACCCCGCCGACGCCGGTGAAGGTGAGCGCGAACCCCAGCCAGTCGAGCGGCACCCGCTGCCGGTCGAGCTCGCGCGGCGTCAGCCGGAGCGCTGCCACGAAGGCGACGGCGCCGAGCGGGACGTTGAGCAGGAAGATCCAGTGCCAGCTGGCGTACGTGACGAGCACGCCGCCGACCAGCGGCGCGACGATCGGGGCGGCGAGCGCCGGCCAGGTCAGCCACGCGATGGCCCGCACCAGGTCTTTCTTCTCCGTCACCCGCAGGACGGCGAGGCGTCCGACCGGCACCATCATCGCGCCGCCCGCGCCCTGCAGCACCCGCATCGCGGTGAGCTGCACCAGGTCGGTGCTCGCCGCGCACAGCACGGACGCGACGGTGAACACGGCGATGGCCCCGGTGAAGACGGCGCGCGCCCCCAACCGCTGCGTCAGCCATCCCGAGATCGGGATGAGCACGGCGAGCGTCACGAGGTATGCGGTGATCGCGACGCCGACGGTCGCCGAGTCGATGCCGTACGCGCGGCCGATGGTGGGGGCGGCGGTCGCCAGGATCGTGCCGTCGAGGTTCTCCATGAAGAACGTTCCGGCCACGAGCAGGGTGAGCGCCAGCTGGCGGCGGTCGTTCATGGTGCGGTGCGTCGAGCAGGATCCTCCGCGCGCCGCGGGCGGGCTGGGGTCACCGGCCGCCCTCGTGCTTGCGGTGGCGCTGGGCGATGGCGGGGGCGCCGTACGGGTAGTCGTCGGTGCGGGGAGCGCTCGCATCGGTGAGGGTGGACCGCTGCTCGTCGGTGAGGGTGAGGTCGGCGGCGGCGAGGTTGTCGGTGAGCTGGTCGACCGTGCGCGCTCCGAGGATGACCGAGGTGACGGCCGGGCGGTCGGCGAGCCAGGCCAGCGCGACCTGCGACGAGGATGCGCCGGTCTCCGCTGCAACGGCCGCGACGGCGTCGATGACCTGCCAGGTGCGGTCGTCGGCGTTCCGCTTGTCCCACGCCTCCATGCCGCGCTTGGGGTCTTCGCCGAGGCGGGTGGCTCCGGTGGGGGTCTGGTCGCGCGTGTACTTGCCGCTCAGCCAGCCGCCGGCGAGCGGCGACCACGGCAGGAGGCCGATGCGTGCATCCAGAGCTGCAGGGACGACCTCGTGCTCGATGCCGCGCACCAGCAGGTTGTACTGGGGCTGCAGGGTGACCGGCGCCGCCCAGCCGTTGGCGCGCGCGAGCTGCGCGGCCTTGGTCAGCTGCCAGCCGAGGTAGTTGGAGAAGCCGTAGTAGGAGATCTTGCCGTCGCGCACCGCCTGGTCGAGGAAGCCGAGGGTCTCTTCGAGCGGGGTGAGAGCATCCCAGGCGTGCATCTGGTAAAGGTCGATGTGGTCGACGCCGAGGCGGGACAGGGACGCGTCGAGCGCCGCCCGGAGGTGGGTGCGGGACAGGCCGACGTCGTTCGGGCCCTCTCCCATCGGGAAGCGGCCCTTGGTGGCGATGACCACCTCTCCGCGCCGGCCGGGGTTCTGCGCCAGCCAGCGTCCGATGATGGTCTCCGAGGTGCCCGCACTGTAGACGTCGGCCGTGTCGATGAAGTTGCCGCCGCCCTCCAGATAGGTGTCGATGAGGAGGTGCGAGGTCTGCTCGTCGGCCTCCGCCCCGAAGGTCATGGTGCCGAGTGCGTATTCCGACACGATCGTGCCGCTGTTTCCGAGAGTGCGAAGTTCCATGCTCCGACGCTATTCCTGTGCCGGACGATTGCGAACCGTTTGCCGTCGAATGGTGGAAAAGTGGCCGGGAGCGTGGGCTGTGGAGGGATCGCCGCCGCCGTGCCACGCTGGAGCCATGCCCGACGCGCCGCTCCGCCTCCTGCTGGTCTCCGACACCCACGTCCCCGCGCGTGCCAAGGCGCTCCCGCCCCAGCTGCTCGCGGCGATCGACGACGCGGACGTCGTCGTGCACGCCGGGGACTGGGTGGATGCGGCGACCCTCGACCTCCTGGAGGCGCGCTCGCGGCGACTGATCGCCGTCCACGGCAACAACGACCACGGGGTGCTCCGGGAGCGTCTTCCCGAGATCGCGACGGCGGAACTCGGCGGGCTGCGGTTCGCGGTGGTCCACGAGACCGGACAGGCGACAGGGCGCGAGCTGCGCTGCGAGCAGGCCTTCCCCGACACGGATGTGCTGGTGTTCGGGCACAGCCACATCCCGTGGGACACGACGGCGCCGAACGGTCTGCGGCTGCTCAACCCGGGATCCCCGACCGACCGCAGGCGGCAGCCGGTGGGCACGTATCTGACCGCGACGGTCGCGGACGGGGTGCTCGGCGAGGTGCGCCTGGTGCCGGTCGAGCGCTGATCACTCCACCGGAACCAGGAACCCGTCCACCACGAGCGCACGCACCGCGGGCACCAGCTCCGCGAACAGAGCACTCTCGTCCACCTCGAGCAGCTGCGCGAGGGCCGCGACGATCGCCGCGACGCTGAGCTCGCCGTCGCACGCTCCGACGAGGGCGATCAGGCCGGTGTCCCCCTGCACGGTCCTGCCGAACCCGCCGCCCTGGCGCAGGAGCATCGCGGTGGGGGCGTCGTCGCCCGGCCAGAAGTGCCGTTCCTCCGTCACGTCGCCGGCGACCGCGTAGCAATGCGAGGCGAACGCCGCGTCGTCGAGGGCGGCCTGCCAGTCGTGGGCCGCCAGGCTGTCGCCGAGATGCACGCCGAGCCCCGCCTCGTTGGAGCCGAGCGCCCCGTGCCTGCGCTCGAGCCTCCTCAGCGTCGGCTCTCCCGTGATCGGACGGCGCAGCAGCACGTAGCCGAAGCCGACCGAGCGCACGTCCCTGCGCTCGAAGTCGTCCAGCCAGGCGGACATCAGCCGGTCGAAGGCGTCGGTGCCCTGCCGCGTGCCGCCGTCACGGATCCAGGTCTCCGCGTAGCGGGCGGCGTCCTCCACGTCGCGCTCGACCACCCACGCGTCGACGGGAACAGTGGATGCGTCGAGCCACCCATCGACCCTGGCGAACCCGTCCCCCGCGCCCTCGCCCGCGCCATCGCCCTCGCCAGCGCCGTCCCCGCGGTACTCCCAGTTCGCCAGCAGCTGCGCCACCCCGCCGGGTGCCAGATACTCCCCCGCCGTGCTGATCACCGCCTGCACCAGCGCGTCGCCCACCATCCCGCCGTCGCGGTATTCGTACTCCGGCACCCCGTCGGCGCGCGGCGTGATCACGAACGGCGGGTTCGACACGATGTGGTCGAAGGTCTCCCCCTCCACCGGCTCGAACAGGCTGCCGAGCCGGAACTCGACGCCCTCGATCCCGTTCAGCTCGACGTTCAGGGCGGCGAGGTCGATGGCGCGCTGCGAGATGTCGGTGGCGACCACGTGGTTGGCGTGGCGGGAGGCGTGCATGGCCTGGATGCCGCATCCAGTGCCGAGGTCGAGCACCCGGTCGACTGGGTTCTGCAGCATCAGCCCGCTGAGGGTCGTGGATGCTCCGCCGACGCCGAGCACGTGGTCGACGGGGAGCGCGTGGCCGAGGGAGAGCTCGCCGAGGTCGGAGACGATCCACCAGTCTGCCGGGCCGTGCGCATCCACGAAGCTGTACGGCCGCAGGTCGACGGCAGCGAAGAACCGGTCGCCTCCCGTCGAGGAGATCAGCCCGAGCGCGACGGCGCCGTCGACGCCCAGCGCGGGGAACGCCTCCGCCAAGTCGTTGCCGGTGGCCGGACGGCCGAGCAGGAACACCGCGGCGAGCGTCGCCAGCGGGGTCGGGCCCGATGCGCCGGTGCGGGCATCCAGTGCCCGCAGAGCCGGGATGCGCTGCCCGCGGTGCAGCGCGTCGGCGGCCTCTGCACCCCACAGCGCCGTGACGCGCGCCACGGTGAAGTCGGCGGCGGCGAGGTCGGAGCGGAGGGCGGCGATGGGGGATGCGGTCACCGGACTATTCAAACGCATCCGGTGCCGGCGGTCCCACGCGGGCGGGCTGCGGAGCAGAATGGGCACATGGTCCGCAAGAGAGCGATCGTGACAGGTTCCGTGCAGGGTGTCGGCTTCCGGTGGAGCGCCAGGGAGACCGCGCACCGGCTGGGCGTCACCGGGTTCGCCCGCAACCGGGCGGACGGCAGCGTCGAGGTGGAGGTCGAGGGCGACCAGGAGCCGGTCGACAGGATGCTCGACTGGCTCCGCACGGGCCCGCCGGGCTCGGAGGTGGCGGACGTGGCGGTCAGCGACGCAGCACCGGCCGGGGACGACGCGTTCCGTATCCGGGAGACCAGGTAGGGCAACAGCGCACCTAGGGACACAGCCGAGGGAGGGTCACAATAGGACCATGACCCGTGCGACGCTGCTCACCATCACCACTCCCACCGGCACCCCCGACGCCGGGGACGCCGGCTTCGTTCTCGCCGACCTCGACGCCCCGCAGGTGCGCGTCACCGACCTGAGCGTCACCCGCGGAGACGGCGTCTTCGAGACCGTCGCCGTGATCGGCGGCCACCCGCAGGCGCTCGAACCGCACCTCGCCCGGCTGGCGCACTCCGCCGACCTTCTCGACCTGCCCGTCCCGGCGGCCGACGTGTGGCGCGCGGCCGTGCAGGCCGGCGTCGCGGATTACCTGCAGCGCAACGGCGGGGACGCCGAGCTGTTCGCGAAGCTGATCTACACGCGCGGCGTCGAAGGGGCAGGCGTCCCCAGCGGCTGGGTGTTCGTGGACGAGGGGGAGGACTTCTCCGCGCCGCGCCAGGGCATCCGGGTGGTCACCCTCGACCGCGGCTACCGGCACGACGTCGCCGAGACCTCTCCGTGGCTGCTGCAGGGCGCGAAGACCCTCTCCTATGCGGTGAACCGCGCCGCCCAGCGCGAGGCGGTTCGGCGCGGGGCGGACGATGTGATCTTCCTCAGCTCGGACGGGTTCGCCCTCGAAGGGCCGACGTCCAACGTGATCCTGCGTTCCGGCACCACGATCAGGACGCCGCAGACCGACCAGGGCATCCTCGCGGGGACCACCCAGGCCAGCGTCTTCGAGTTCTTCGCCGCCCGTGGCTACGACACGGTCTACGAGGAGATCACCGCCGACGAGCTGACCGGCGCAGACGCGCTCTGGCTCGTGTCCAGCGTGCGCCAGGCCGCGCCGATCACGGCGTTGGACGGGCGCGAGTTCCCGGTCGACGCCGCCCTCACCGCCGACCTCAACGCGTTCCTGCTCTCCCGCACCAGCTGACCGGGGCTCGCGCGCATCCGGATGCTCGAGCATCCAGATGCGCGGGGTGGCGCGGTTTCGTCAGCTGCGGCTGTCGGCGTTTAGGCTGTACGCACTGTGCGCGACGGCGCGTGCGGACGGACGAGCGCGGAGGGGAGGGACGACGTGGCGGAACACGTGCCGACGAGTATCGAGGTGCTGCGGCAGCAAGCCCGCGACGAGCTCGCGGCGATCATCGAGCACCGCTGCCGGGCGGGCGAGGACCCGTGGCAGTTCATCCCCGATCTGCCGAGCGTCGACCAGCAGGTCGTCATCGGCCTGCGCGCCAGCGCCGTCGACGCGTTCGACCTGGCCGACGAGCAGTCCCGTGCCCACCATCCCGCCGCGGGCCGGGCGATGTTCGCGCGCTTCGAGTACGACGTGCTGCGCAGGATCGCGCTGACCCACCCCGAGCTGAGCGCCGCCGTGTGGGAGCTGCTGGACCGGCTCGAACGCGCGTAGCGCACGCGGCCAGCAGCGCGCGATCAGCCCAGCGCGTCCGCCGTCGTCACCGGCAGGTCGCAGACGAAGTCGTGGCACAGGTACGCCGCCGCCTCTCCCCCGATGGATGCGCGCCCCGCATACAGCTCGAAGCCCTCGGCCGCGAACGCCGCAGCACCCGCATCGTCCGCCGCCGCGGTGAGCGCCGCACCCCGGCGCCGCACGGCGGCGAGCAGGTCGCGGCCCCGCGCATCCATCAGCGCCGGCCGGATGCGGTCGAAGCCCTCCGCGCCGGGCGTCACCAGCACCAGCTGCTCGGGTTCCTCCGCGAGCCGCGACATCAGTTCCAGTGCAGCGCCGAACGCGCTCGGCGTTCCGACCGCCTGGGCGGCGACCACGCGCATCCCCTCGCGGGCCGCCCGCTCGTAGCGGCGCTCCCCCGAGAGCAGGAACAGGGTGTGCGCAGCGGACGCCGCCGACGTGAGGCCGGACGGGTACGCGCCCTCCGACGGGTCGACGCGCACGCCCATCCCGCTGCTCTGCAGCACGGGATCGCCTCCGCCCGGCGTCTCGAACGGGCACTCGGCGTCTCCGGCCGCGTCGATGCACAGGTCGATCAGGTCGCGTGCTGCCGCGGCGTAGCGCGCGTCGCCGGAGGCGAGCGCGAGGTCGAGCAGCCCGGAGGCGAACGCTCCGTAGTCTTCGAGGGTGGCCGCCGCCTCGGAAACGCGCTCGCCGAGGGAGGCGCGCACGAGCAGGCCGTCCGCACTGCGGTGGCGGTCGAGCAGGTCGTCGGCCGCCCGCCGCGCCGCCGCCAGCCAGGCCGGACGGTCCAGGATGAACGCGGCCCGGGCGAGTGCGCCGATCGCGAATCCGTTCCAGCCGGTGAGCACCTTGGCGTCGACAGGTGGCGGCTCCAGGCGTGCCCGTTCCGCGGCGGGCAGCCGGTAGTACGCGCCCTCGACGCGGGCGCCGTCGATCGTGCTCTCCGAGTCCTGCGCGGACGCGAACCCGCCCTCCGGACTCCGTAGCACGCCGAGCAGGAACGCGGCGATCCCGTCCGCCGCGCGCTCCGCCCACGGCTCTCCCGCCTGTTGCCAGGCGTCCGCGTAGCAGCGCAGCAGCAGCGCGTTGTCGTAGAGCATCCGCTCGTAGTGCGGCTCGCTCCAGTCGCGGCGGGTCGCGTAGCGGAAGAAGCCGCCGTCGACGGGGTCGCGCAGCGGGGATTCTGCCATCAGGCGCAGCGTGCGCGCGCCGAGCTCCCTCCCGCTGTCCCTGGCGAGCAGGAATCCGAGCACGGGTGCGACGGGGAACTTCGGCGCCGTCCCGAATCCGCCGTACCGTTCGTCCTCCGCCGCGGCGAGCGCCGCCACGGCCGCGTCCAGTGCGCGCGCGTCCGGCAGCTCGGAGACGGCGGTGGCAGCAGTGGATGCGGCTTCGAGCGCCGCGACGACGGCCGCGGCGTTGCTCTCCACCTCGCTCCTCCGCTCCATCCACGCATCCCACACCGCGTCGAGCACCTGACGGAACGACGCCCGCCCGTCGACGGCCACCGGCGGGAAGTACGTCCCGGCGAAGAAGGCCCGCCCATCCGGTGTGGCGAACACGGTCAGCGGCCAGCCGAGGTTGCCGGTGAACGCGCTGGCGGCGGAGAGATAGCCGGCGTCGACCTCCGGATGCTCCTCCCTGTCCACCTTGACGGCCACGAACCGCGCGTTGAGGCTCTCGGCGAGCGCGGGGTCGCTGAAACTCTCCCTGGCCATCACGTGGCACCAGTGGCAGGTGGCGTAGCCGATCGAGATGAGCACGGGCACGTCCCTGCGCCGTGCCTCCTCGAACGCCTCTGCACCCCAGGGGAACCAGTCGACGGGGTTGTCCGCGTGGGCGCGAAGGTACGGGCTGATCGCGTCAGCGAGCCGGTTCGCCATGCCGCCCACCCTAGTCCCGTGGGGGGCCTCGTCCCGTGGCGGTCTCAGGCCGAGATGCCCTGGGCGCGCGCTCGGCCGGCGTCCGCGACGTGCAGGTTGGCTGGGCGGGGCAGCCCGAGGTGGTCGCGGAGGGTGGTGCCCTCGTACTCGGTGCGGGCGATCCCGCGGCGCTGGAGCTCCGGCACGACCAGCGCGGTGAACGCGTCGAACTGGGCGGGGAGGAACGGCGGGAGGATGTTGAAGCCGTCGACGGCGCCCGAGCCGAACCACGCCTCCAGCTGGTCGGCGACCTCGCTCCCCGACCCGACGACCGCGCCGGCGGGCGCGGCGTGCGCGGCGAGCAGCCTCCGGTACGTCACGGGATGCTCGCCGCCGATCCGCCTGCCGGTGCGGGTCTGCACCGCTTCCAGCAGCCGCTGGCCGCCCTCGGAGAAGCGCCGCGCGACCCGCAGCGGCACCTCGGCGTCGAGCTCCGGGGTGCCGAGGGGCACGCCGACGATGCCGGACAGCGCCCTGATCGTGCGATTCCCCGGGAAGTCCACGGATTGGATGCCCGCCGCCTGTGCAGCACGGTCACCGGCGAGCGGCACCAGCCCGAGCAGCGTGTCGTAGACCGCCTGCGCCTCCTCCGTCGTGCCGGCGACGACAGGGAGGATCGGCGTCACGATGCGGGGGCCGCCGTCCGTGCGTCCGGCTGCAGCTGCGCGCGCGCTCGTCTCCGCGCGCACGCTCTGCGCGTCGGCGATCGACGCGACGGCCACGATCGAGACGTCGGCGAGCTCGCCGGCCAGGCGCCGCGCCCGGGCGGAGCCGCCCGCGTGCACGATCGGCAGGTGGCCCTGCACCGGCCGCGGTGCGGTCAGCGGCCCGGCCACCCTGACGTGCGCTCCGACGGCATCCGTCCTGTGCAGCCTCTCGGGGTCGATCAGCCGGCCGGGCGCCCTGTCGCGCAGGAACGCGTCGTCCTCCCAGCTGTCCCAGAGCATCCGGAGCGCCCGCACGTACTCGTCGGCCTCGTCGTAGCGCGGCTCGGCTCCTCCGAGCGGGTCCCTGCCGTGGTTGGCTGCCGCGCGCGGGTCCGCCCCGGTGACCAGGTTGATCCCGGCCCGCCCTCCGCTCAGCCGGTCGATGGATGCGGTCTGCCGCGCCAGCGTGAACAGGTCGTAGTACCCGGTGTTGGCCGTGGCGATCAGGCCGATGCGCCGGGTGACGCCGGCCAGGTAGGAGATGGCGCTCAGCGGGTCCATCCTGGCCAGCAGGTCGGGGTCGCGGAACTCGAGGTCCGGGCCGGTGGCGAGCCACTCGCCGAAGAAGAGGTAGTCGAACTTCGCCGCCTCCGCCGCACGCGCCGTCCTGCGCAGCACGGCGGGGTCGCGGAGCGGGTCGTTGTGGGCACCCGGGTATCGCCAGCCGGACGGGAAGGCGCCGAGCGCACGGAACACCGCGCCGAGGATGAGCTGCCTGGTCACGGGCGACGCTCCGTTCCCCGCCGAATCGCTCCCCCGGCCGCCGCCATCAGCGTCCCAGGTACTTGGCGATCGACTCGGCCTCCGCCACGTTGCTGCGGATCAGCGGGATCGCCCGGGCGACGGCCAGATCGATGCGCTCGTGCAGGTCGAGGCTGCTCACGGCGCCGTTGGTGAAGTCGGAGTCGTTCGCGTAGATGCCGATGGGCAGCGTGAGCGCCTGGAAGAAGCCGAACAGCGGCCGGAACTGGTGCTCGATGATGAGCGCGTGGCGGTCGGAACCTCCCGTCGCCGCGATCAGCACGGGGGTGTCGACGAGCGCATACTGGCCGACGAAGTCGAACAGGTGCTTGAACAGCCCGGTGAACGACGCCCGGTACACGGGACTCGCGACGACGAGCAGGTCGGCGGACTCGATGCGCTGCAGTTCGGCCTCGACCGACGCGGGCAGCTCGTCGCGGCGGAGCGCCCCGGCGAAGTCGGGGCCGATCTCGTTCACGGCGATGAGGTGCGCGTCGATCGGCAGCTCGCGCCCGAACGAGGCGAGGATCTCCTTGACGAGCGCCGTGGTCTTCGACGGCGTGTGCAGGCTGCCGGACACCGCGACGACGCGCAGCGGCCGGGCGGACGGGTTCGACGGGATGGGCGAGAGCTGAGACATGCCTGCGACGCTAAGCCCGTGCATCCCGGAATACCAGGCTGGGCGTCACGCGGCGTAAACCTGGAGCGCAACACGGCGTCATCTCCCGCCGAGGCTTCTCCGATTCAGAACCGGCGCAGGTGAATTCATAAGCAATGGCGGTTGGAACTGCTGAACGCCAGGGATTACCGTAGAAGAATGGTTGCAAACGCAAATATCCCCACCCTGGAACTCAACAACGGCACCGTGATCCCGCAGCTCGGCTTCGGCGTCTTCCGCGTCGACCCCGCCGAGACCACGCGCATCGTCACCGACGCGCTCGAGGTCGGATACCGCCACATCGACACCGCCGCGATCTACGGCAACGAGACCGGCGTCGGCGAGGCCATCGCCTCCTCCGGCATCGCCCGCGACGACCTGTTCGTCACCACCAAGCTGTGGAACGACCGCCAGACCGACGCCCAGGCCGCCTTCGACGAGTCGCTCGAGAAGCTGGGCCTCGACTACGTGGACCTGTACCTCATCCACTGGCCCACCCCGGAGAAGGACACCTTCGTCGAGGCGTGGAAGTCGCTGGAGACCATCTACGCCAGTGGCCGCGCGAAGGCGATCGGCGTCTCCAACTTCCTCGTGCCGCACCTGGAGAAGCTGCTCGCGAACACGGACATCGTCCCCGCCGTGAACCAGATCGAGCTGCACCCGGCCCACCAGCAGCCGGAGGTGACCGCGTTCGCCCGCGAGCACGGCATCCAGATCGAGGCCTGGGGCCCGCTCGGCCAGGGCAAGTACCCGCTCTTCGACGCCCCCGAGGTGTCCGGCCCGGCCGCCGCCCACGGCAAGACGCCCGCCCAGGTCGTCATCCGCTGGCACCTGCAGACCGGCAACATCGTCTTCCCCAAGTCGAACCGCCGCGAGCGCATGGCGGAGAACTTCGACGTGTTCGACTTCGAGCTGACCGCCGACGAGGTCGCCGCGATCACCTCGATGGAGCGCGAGGGCCGCGTCAGCGCGCACCCCAACGAGGTCAACTAGCACCAGCAGCACCACCCCTCCCTGCGGAGCCCGTAGGCTCGCCGTGTGCGCATTGTGACGATCACCGGGAAGATCATCTACATCATCGGCGGCTACGGGCTCCTGCTGGTGCTGAACGTGTTCATCTTCCAGCGGCTCGTCAACCCCACGATCGACGTGCTGATCGTCGCGATCCTCAACGTGGCGTACGTCACCATCGGCGTTCGCACGTTCCGCGGCATCGAAGAGAACCGCGAAGACCCGCGGGTGTGGTGGCGCGCGACCGCCCGCCCCGCCGCCGGTTTCTGGATCGGCGGCGGGCTGGCCGTCGCCGCGGGCATCGCCCTGCTGGGCGCGCTCGCCTCCAAGCCCGCTGACGCGTTCGTGCCCACCGTTGCGTGCGTGGTCTACGCGGCGCTCTCCGCCTTCTACCTGCACTCCTCCTACCGGCTGCGCACCCTCGACACGGCGCCCTGACGACCGGCCGGATGCGCACCCGTGCCTGGGGTCCGCGTGCGCTAGCGTCGTCAGCATGACGACGCGCGAACAGGTCGACCACCTGGCCGAGGCACTCCTGGCCGGCAACGCCGAGCGGTTCGCCACGATGCGCGACCGGATGTTCACCCTGATCGACGCCGCGACCGCCGACGGGCATCCCCAGTCCACCGAGCCCATCGCCATCGCCTCCCCCGAGCGCGACGACGTGCTGTGCGTGTTCGCCTGCACCTGCATCGGCGCGAGCGAAGGGCAGCCGATCACCCTCATCGCCACCAAGCTCAGCGCCGTCGCACGCGACGACGAGAGCACGGCGCCGACCGACGCGGAGGCGCTCGCGTTCTCCCTGGCGCTCCTCGGCGACGCCTGGTTCTCCCAGTCCCTGCGGGATGCGGCGGAGGTGGCGGACGCCGACCGCCCGACGAAGGGCGTCCGGCTCTACCTCTCCGGCGACTTCCAGCCCGGCGTGCCCGAGGTGTTCAGCGACTCCGTCGTGCCGACGGTGTCGACCCTCGGCTAGGCGCCCTCCTCCTCGAACCGAGCCACCAGCTCCCGCTTCAGCACCTTCCCGCTCGGGCCGAGCGGCAGCGCATCCAGGATCACCACCCTCCGCGGGAACTTGTACGCGGCGATGTGCTCCTGCGCGAACGCCACCAGGTCGTCGCCGTCCGCGCTCATCCCCGGCATCACCGTGACCACCGCCATCACCTCCTGGCCGTGCGTCTCATGGCTGACGCCGAACACGGCGGCCATCGCAACGGCCGGATGGGTCGACAGCACCTCCTCGACCTCGCGCGGGTACACGTTGTAGCCGTTGCGCACGATCATGTCCTTCTTGCGGTCGACGATGGTGATGTAGTCGTCGTCGCTCTTCGTGCCGAGATCGCCCGTGCGGAACCAGCCGTCGACGACCGCCTCCGCGTTCGCCTCCGGGAGGTTGAGGTAGCCCTTCATCAGGTTGTGCCCGCGCACCACGATCTCGCCGAGCTCTCCGCGCGGCAGCAGCTCGATCCTGCCGTCGACCTCCGCGTCGGCGATCTCCACATCCACGCCCCAGATCGGCGTGCCGACGGTGCCCACCCTGGTGGGCTTCCCTCGATGGTTGAACGACGCGACCGGCGAAGTCTCCGTGAGCCCGTACCCCTCGTGCACGTCGATCCCGTACACCTCTTTCATGCGCTCGATCACGGCGACCGGGATGGCGGCGCCCCCGCTCATCCCGTAGCGCAGCGGCGGCCGCCCGTCGTTGGTCTTGGCCGCTTCGAGCAGCGCGATGTACATGGTCGGCACGCCGGTCATGATCGTGCAGGCGTTGGCGTTCAGCAGGGAGAGGGCCGTCGCGCCGTCGAACTTCGGCACGAGCACGATCGCCGCGCCCGCCCGGAAGCCGATGTTCATCACGCAGGTCTGCCCGAACGTGTGGAACAACGGCAGGCAGCCCAGGATGCGGTCGTCCTGCCCGATGTCGAGCGTCCCGGCCAGCAGCACGTTCACCTGCTCGACCAGCGAGAAGTGACAGCCCTCCGCGCCCTTCGGCTTGCCGGTGGTGCCGCTCGTGTACAGGATGGTGGCCGTGTCGAGCGGGTCGCGGGGCACGTACGTGTCGATGGGCTGCGCATCCCGCGCCTCGTCTTCGAGCCTGGCGAACGGCAGAGCCCCGACGGACTCGTCCGGCACGAGCACGGACAGCGTCTCGACTCCGGCGAGCGCTGCACCCTTCGCGCCCTCGCCGAGCAGCGGTGCGGCGCAGATCAGCAGCTTCGCCCCGCTGTCGCGCAGCACGTACGCGATCTCCTCCGCCTTGAGCAGCGCGTGGACGGGCACGACGATCGCGCCGAGCGCGAGCACCGCGTAGTACGAGCGAGGGAAGTCCGGGACGTTGGGAAGCAGCAGGGCGACCGCGTCCCCCTCCCCGACGCCGCGGGCGCGCAGGGCTCCCGCGTACCGGCGGGTCTGCTCCCAGAGGTCCCCGTACGCGATCTGCTGATCTCCGAAGATCAGCGCGACGTTGTCGGGCATCCGGTGGGCCGTCTCTGCGAGGATGCTCGCGACCGACATCGTGGCGAAACCGTGGCTCATGCGTGTGCTCCCTGTCTCCAGCGACAAAAGAACCCGTTCGGGTTGTTACGAAACCTACTCCCGCGGCTGCCGGAATGGATATTGCAACATTCCGCCCGCGACATGGGAGGATGGAAGGCTCATGTCTCCCACGATCACCTTCCCTCCCGAGCTGCCGGTCAGTCAGAAACGGGATGAGATCGCCCGCGCCATCCGCGACAACCAGGTCATCATCGTGGCCGGTGAGACCGGGTCGGGCAAGACCACGCAGCTGCCGAAGATCTGCCTGGAGCTCGGGCGCACGAACATCGGCCATACGCAGCCGCGCCGCCTCGCCGCCCGCACCATCGCGGAGCGCATCGCCGAGGAGCTCGGCGAGGACGTCGGCGCGACCGTCGGATACCAAGTGCGGTTCACCGACCGCGTCTCCTCCGACACCCGCATCAAGCTGATGACGGACGGCATCCTGCTCAACGAGATCCACCGCGACAGGATGATCCGCAAGTACGACACGATCATCATCGACGAGGCGCACGAGCGCAGCCTCAACATCGACTTCCTGCTCGGCTATCTGAAGCAGCTGCTTCCGAAGCGTCCCGACCTCAAGGTCATCATCACGTCGGCGACCATCGATCCGGAGAGCTTCGCCGCGCACTTCGCCTCGGCGGACGGCACCCCGGCCCCGATCGTCGAGGTCTCCGGACGCACCTATCCGGTGGAGGTCCGCTACCGGCCGCTCGTCGCCGACGCGCTCAGCGACGACGACGACGAGGACGTCGACCCCGTCCCCTCCGCCGACCGCGACTACCTGCAGGGCATCAACGACGCCCTCGACGAGCTCGCCCGCGAGGCCCCGGGCGACGTGCTGGTATTCCTCTCCGGCGAGAACGAGATCCGGGATGCGGCGGACGCCGTGCGCGGACGCAACCTGCCGGGCACCGAGGTCCTCCCGCTCTACGGCCGCCTGTCGTCCGCCGAGCAGCACCGCGTGTTCCAGCCGTCCAGCATGCCGGGCATCCGGCGCAGGGTCGTGCTCGCCACCAACGTCGCGGAGACCAGCCTCACCGTGCCGGGCATCAAGTACGTGGTGGACGCCGGAACGGCCCGCATCAGCCGGTACAGCGTCCGCGCCAAGGTGCAGCGCCTCCCGATCGAGGCCATCTCGCAGGCGAGCGCCAACCAGCGCTCCGGGCGTTCCGGCCGCACCAGCGACGGCATCGCCATCCGGCTGTACTCGCAGGAGGACTTCGAGAAGCGCCCCGAGTTCACCGAGCCGGAGGTGCTGCGCACCAACCTGGCCGCCGTCATCCTGCAGATGATCTCGCTGGGCCTCGGTGACATCGCCGCTTTCCCGTTCCTCACCCCGCCGGACTCGCGCGGGATCAAGGACGGTCTCGACCTGCTGGCGGAGCTGGGCGCCGTGGTGAAGACCAAGGACGGCGAGAACGCGCTGACGAAGGTCGGCCGCAACCTCGCGCAGCTGCCCATCGACCCCCGCTTCGCCCGGATGGTCGTGGAGTCCAAGCGGCACAACACCTCCCGCGAGGTGATGGCCATCGTCGCAGGGCTCACCATCCAGGACCCGCGCGAACGCCCGGTGGAGCGCCGGGGCACCGCCGACGAGCAGCATGCCCGCTTCGCCGACCCGACCAGCGACTTCCTCACCCTGCTCAACCTCTGGAACTACCTGGAGGAGAAGCAGAAGGAACTGTCGTCGAGCGCGTTCCGCCGGATGTGCAAGGCCGAGTTCCTCAACTTCCTGCGGGTGCGCGAGTGGCAGGACGTGTACCGGCAGCTGCGTCAGCTGGCCAAACCGCTCGGTCTCACGATGGGTCAGCCGTCCGTCAACCCGGATGGCATCCACAAGTCGCTGCTCGCCGGTCTGCTCTCGCACATCGGGCTCAAAGACCTCACGGCGTCAGGCAACAAGGGCGGCGCGCGCGGCGCCCGATCGGCCGAGTATCTCGGCGCCCGCCAGACCCGGTTCGTGATCTTCCCCGGCTCGACGCTCGCCAAGAAGCAGCCGAACGCCCTGATGAGCGCTGAGCTCGTGGAGACGAGCCGCCTGTTCGCCAGGATGAACGCGGCCATCGACCCCGCCTGGGCCGAGCCGATCGCCGGAGACCTCTGCAAGCGCAGCTACAGCGAGCCGCACTGGGAGAAGAACCAGGGCGCCGTCGTCGCCTACGAGCGGGTCACCCTGTACGGCGTGCCGATCATCCCGCGCCGCCGGGTGCAGTATGCGCGCATCGACCAGGAGCTGTCCCGCGAGCTGTTCATCCGGCACGCCCTGGTGGAGGGCGAGTGGGACTCGAAGCAGGCGTTCGACCGTGCCAACACCAAGCTGCGGGCCGAGCTGCGCGAGCTGGAGGAGCGCACCCGGCGCCGCGACATCCTCAACGACGACGAGGCCGTGTTCGAGTTCTACGACGCGCGCATCCCGGCCGATGTCGTCTCGACCCGCTCGTTCGAAGGCTGGTGGAGGAAGGCCAGGAACGACACCCCCGACCTGCTGACGATGACGCAGGATGCGCTGCTGGATGCGGACTCCGCCCCGGTCGACGACGACGCGTTCCCTCCGGTGTGGCGCCAGGGCGACCAGCAGCTGACCCTCCGCTACCGCTTCGAACCGGGAGCGGAGGACGACGGCGTGACCGTGCAGGTGCCGCTCCCGCTGCTCGCCGGCCTCCTGGCGGACGGCTTCGACTGGCAGGTGCCCGGCCTCCGCCACGACCTGGTCACGGCCATGATCAAGGCGCTGCCGAAGGCGATCCGCCGACAGGTGGTCCCCGCCGCCGACTGGGCGACCCGGCTGCTCGGCGAGCTGAGCGGCACAGCAGGAATGCACGCCCACGACGGCGAGAAGCCCGCCGCCTCCCTCGCCGACACCCTCGCGGCCACGATCAGCAGGATGACCGGGTCCCGGGTGAGCGGCTCCGACTTCGAGCGGGAGCGCATCCCGGCCCACCTGTCTCCCACGTTCCAGGTGGTCGGCGAACGCGGCCGCCCGATCGCCTCCGGCAAAGACCTCGCGGTGCTGCAGGACAGGCTGAGGTCCCGCGCCAGGGACTCGGTGGCCCGCGTCGCCGAGGCGCGCACCCCGAACGCGATCGAGCGCTCCGGCCTCACCACCTGGGACATCGACGAGCTCCCCCGCTTCCTCGACAGCACCCAGGAGGGTCCAGGCGGCTCGAAGAACGTGATCAGGGCGTACCCGGCGCTCGTCGACGACGGCGACAGCGTGAGCATCCGGCTGATGGGCACCCCGGCCGACCAGGCGAAGGCGATGCCCGGCGGCGTGCGTCGCCTGCTGCTGGCGAGCATCCCGTCGCCGGTGGCGTACGTGCAGCAGCACCTCACCTCGAACGAGAAGCTGACGCTGGCGGCGAGCCCGTACCCGAACACGAAGGCGCTGTTCGACGACTGCCTGCTGGCCGTGATCGACAGCGTGCTGTACCGGATGAAGCCGGACGGCCAGGTGTTCATGCGCGCCGAGTTCGAGGCGGTCCGCGACCGCGTCTCCGCCATCGTCATGGACTCGATGTTCACGACGGTGGCGCTGGTCACCCGCATCCTGACCGCCGCCCGTGCAGCGGAGAAGGCGATCGGGGGTGCCACCAGCCTGGTGTTCCTGTCCGCCCTCAACGACGCGAAGGCACAGCTCGCCGGACTCGTCTACCCGGGGTTCGTCTCCGCGACCGGCCTCGACCAGCTGCAGCACCTGCCCCGCTACCTGAACGGCATCAGCCAGCGCATCGCCGCCCTGCCGGTGAACCCAGGCCGCGACCGCGCCTGGCAGACGCAGGTGGAAACCGCCGTCGCCCTCTACACCGAGGCGGGCGGCCGCATCCCGCCGGCGCCGGACGCCCCCGCCAACGTCGTCCACGCCCGCTGGATGCTCGAAGAGTTCCGCGTCTCCCTCTTCGCCCAGTCGCTCGGCACCGCCGAGTCCGTCTCCCTCCAGCGCATCCGCAAGGTCCTCGGCGGCTGACGTTCGTCGTTGCCTCGCTTGCGACGTTTGCCGATCGCCGACGTTGTCGACTAGATCATATTTTACGTAACGAATTTAAATTTGCTATTTTCACAAAATGATATTTGTCGCCGTTATCATCATCCTTGGCTCAGTGGTGGTTGTTGTCTCGATCGAAGCCGCAGCTCGTGGACGACTCGGTATCAATAGCCTGGTGGGGCTCCGAGTTCCATCGGTCATGTCCTCCGATGAAGCTTGGCGACGGGGTCACGCCGCCGCACGAATCCCGGTCTGGATCGGCGCGAGCGGGGCAACGGTGGGAGCGCTCGTCAGCCTCGCTCTGAGCGAAGGGGCACGCAGCATCGCGGAAACGACGAGCACAGCCATCCTTCTCGTCGGTGTGATCGTAGGAGGTGTCGTTGCCTCTCAGACAGCGAAGTCCGTGATGCCACCAGTCTTCGACGATCTTCCTCCGGCGAGTTGATCCCAATGGCCGGCCGCACCGGCGCGTGCCGTGGTTGGACGCGAACGAGCCCAGGCCCTTTTACCCCGACGCTCCGGTCGGAACGAAGGGTGGGCCTGGGCTCGATCTCGTGAGAGCGCGCGCTAGAGCACCTTGGAGAGGAACGCCTGGGTGCGCTGGTGCTGCGGGTTGGCGAGCACCTCGCGCGGGTCGCCGGACTCGACGACCACGCCGCCGTCCATGAAGACCAGCTCGTCGGCCACCTCGCGGGCGAAGCCCATCTCGTGGGTGACCACGATCATGGTCATACCGGAGGCGGCGAGCCCCTTCATCACGTCGAGGACCTCGCCGACCAGCTCGGGGTCGAGCGCCGAGGTGGGCTCGTCGAACAGCATCAGCTTCGGGTCCATCGCCAGCGCCCGCGCGATGGCGACGCGCTGCTGCTGACCGCCGGACAGGTGCGCCGGATAGTGGTCGCCCTTCGAGCCGAGACCCACCCTGGTCAGCAGTTCCTGCGCCCGGGCGACGGCCTGCGCCTTCGGCACGCCCTTCACCCGGATCGGCGCCTCGATCACGTTCTCGAGCGCCGTCATGTGCGGGAACAGGTTGAACCGCTGGAACACCATCCCGATCTCGCGACGCTGCCTGGCGGCCTCCTTCGGCTTCAGCTCGTAGAGTTTGTCGCCATGCTGGCGGTAGCCGACCAGCTGGCCGTCGACAGACAGGCGGCCCGCATCCACGCGTTCGAGGTGGTTGATGCAGCGCAGGAAGGTCGACTTGCCCGAGCCGCTCGGCCCGACGATACAGAGCACCTCTCCCGGGTTCACCGAGAGCGAGATGCTCTTCAGCACCTCGTTGGAGCCGAAGCTCTTCGAGACGCCGTCGGCGAGGACCATCGGGGTCCCCGGCTTCGATGTCACAGCCTGGTCGCTCATCCTTTACCTCCCAGGTCATTGCCGTCGGGAACACCGGCGACGGGCACGGCGCCGGTCAGCGCTGCTCCGTCTCCTCTGTCCGGCCTGCGGGCGTTCACCCCGCGCGAGAAGCGTCGCTCCAGGAAGTACTGCCCGACCATCAGGATGGAGGTGAAGAGCAGGTACCAGCAGGACGCGACGATCAGCAGCGGGACCGGTGTGTACGTGACGGCCGAGATGTCGCGGGCGACACCGTACAGGTCGGTGGTCAGCGGGATCGCCGCCACCAGCGATGTGGTCTTCAGCATCGAGATCACTTCGTTGCCGGTCGGCGGGATGATCACGCGCATGGCCTGCGGGATGACGATGCGGGTCATCGTGCGGCCCCAGCCCATCCCGAGCGCCGTCGCGGCCTCCTCCTGACCGGAGTCGACCGACAGGAGTCCCGCGCGCACGATCTCGGCCATGTACGCGGCCTCGTTGAGGGCGAGTCCGATGACAGCGATGATGAACGCGTTCTGCATGAAGCCGAGGTCGAACGTCACGCCCCAGTCCGTCCAGGGCACGCCGAGGAACAGCTTCGGGTAGATCAGCGAGAACAGGCCCCAGAACACCAGCTGCACGTACACAGGGGTGCCGCGGAAGATCCAGAGATACAGCCACGCGATGGACTTCACCACCGGGTTCGGCGAGAGGCGCATCACCGCGAGGATGAGGCCGAGCACCACGCCGATGATCATCGAGTAGATCGTCAGCTGCAGGGTGACGAGCGCGGCAGCACTGATGCGCTTGTCGAAGATGTACTTGCCGACGTACTGCCAGCCGTACGCGTCGCGCTGGGAGGCGTCGATCACGAACCAGACGACCAGCAGGATCAGCACGACGGCGAAGACGATCCGCCACGGGTGCTTGAGCTTGATCGCCTTGATCGGTTCGGAGGGCGGTGCGCCAGCCGGCGACGGGGTTGCCCCCGTCGCCGGCCGGTCCTGGTTGCCCAGGGTCATCTCACTCAGCCCTTCGAGGCGGCGTTGATCTCGGCGGTGGTGACGGCGCCGTCGGCGACGCCCCACTTGTCGAGGATCTTGCCGTACGTACCGTCGTCGATCAGGGCCTGGACCGTCTTCTGCAGCACCGGCGTCAGCTTGGAGTCCTTCTTGACCGGCAGACCGTACGGTGCGACCTCGAACGCCTTGCCTGCTGCCTGCAGCTTGCCGCTCGACTTGGAGATGGCGTACAGGGTCACCGGCGAGTCCGCGCTGAGCGCGTCGGCCTGGCCGAGGACGACGGCGTTGGTGGCCGCATCCTGGGTGTCGAACCGGAGGCCCTGGATGGCGGGCTTGCCGGCGTCGGTGCACGCCTTGGACTTGGCGGGGACCTCGTCGGTGTCCTCGTAGGTGGTGGCCTGGACGGCGACCTTGAGGCCGCAGGCGTTGTCGGGGTCGACCGTCTTGCCCTTGGCCGATGCCCACATGATGCCGGCGGTGTAGTAGTTGACGAAGTCGACCTGCTTCTCGCGCTCGGTCGTGTCGGTGAACGAGGACATGCCGAAGTCGTCCTTGCCACCGGTGATGCTCGGGATGATGTTGTCGAACTTCGCGATGGCGAAGTCGACCTTCAGGCCGAGCTTGGCCGCGATGGCGTTGGTCAGCTCCACCTCCCAGCCGGCGGGCTGGCCGCTGTCGTCCTTGTACTCGTTCGGCGGGTAGGTGTTGTCCATGCCGACGGTGAGCTTTCCAGCCTTCTTGATGTCGGCCGGCAGCTGTCCGGCGAGGGTGTCGTCCTTCTTCACGCCCGACGCGCTCGACGGTGAGCTGCTGTCGGCGGGCGTGGAGTTGTCGACACAGCCGCTGAGCGCGAGCGCTCCAACGGCGGCGATGGCGGCCACGGTGGCCACGGATCGGATGCGCATGATGTTGTTCGTCCTTCTTCCTGTGCAGGGATGCAGGTGCGGGTGATGGGAGCATACCTCAGCCGCGGGGCGGTTCATTCACACTAATTCACGCGTGCAACGCAGTTTTTCGCGGAGATTTCGTACAGGTTTCCGGATTTATTGCACTGATTCCGCAGTCACGCGCACTTAAACACGACGAACTGTGACGACGCGGTGGATGGGATGCGCGGCGCGGGTTATCGTCGATCAGTGACCGAACAGACTGCCGACTTCGCCGCATCAGCCGTCGTGCTGGTGACCTCCCCCGACGACGCCATCGCCGCGCCGCTCGTCGCCGAGCTGTCGCGCGAGTACGACGAGCGCTACGGGCTGAACGACGGCATCCCGTCGTCGGTGGAGCTGTCCCGCTATCCGGCCGAACGGTTCAGCGCCGCGCATGGCGGCACGTTCCTGCTGCTGCTGGTGGACGGCGAGCCCGTCGCGGGCGGCGCGTTCATGCGCGAGGACGACGACACGGTCGAGGTGAAGCGCGTGTGGACGCACTCCTCGTACCGCCGCAGGGGCCTCGCGCGCCGCGTGATGGCAGAGCTCGAGGCCGAGGCGGCCCGTCGCGGGATCGCGAACATCGTGCTCACCACCGGGGCCAGGCAGCCGGAGGCCGTCGGGCTGTACCTCTCTCTCGGCTACCAGCCGCTGTTCGACCTCGACGACGACTGGGAGCGCGTCTCCTACCTGGGGTTCCGCAAGACGCTCTGAGCCCGCTCGGCGAGCTCTGCGGCCGTCAGCTCCTCGGCCACCAGGGACGATAGCCGCGCGTGCAGCGGCCCCGTGCCCGCTCCGCGCGCCGTCGCCCGGCTGACGCCGAGCAGGTCCGTGGCGTGCAGGGCCTCGACCGCGAGCACTTCGGCGGTGAGCGCCAGCGACCGCTGCGCCAGTTGCAGTGCCACGGGCGCGAGCGTCGCGTGATCCTCCACGCCGGAGAGTGTCGTGATGCCGAGCGTCACCGGCGCGGCGAGCTGGCGCAGTTCGGCCACTGCTGCTGCCGCCGAGTAGAGCAGCAGGCCCGGGATGCGCGTCTCCCCCGCCGTGCGCGCGGCGGCGAGCGCCACCGAGTGCGCAGCGGTGCGCCGCTCCGACGCGCTGGCGACGTGCGCGAGCACCAGCCGCAGGTTCTCGAATGCGAGCGCGAGCGGGAGCGCCTGGAAGTTGCCGCCGGACACCATCCGGCCGCTCTCCACATCCACCAGCGGGTTCTCGCTGCGGGCCGCGAGTTCGATGTCCAGTTCCGTGCGCAGCCGGTCGACGGCCTCGCGCAGCGCTCCGTGCAGCTGCGGCGCCGTGCGGAACGCGAGCGGGTCCTGCACGCTCAGCGCACGATCCGGCCGTTCGAGGTCTCCCCCGGCCACCGCTTCCCGGATGCGCGCTGCGGACGCCCGTTGCCCGTCTCCGCCGCGGGCATCCGCGATGGTCGCGGTGTACGGGCTGAGGTTGCCGGCCGCCGACGATGCTCCCACCGCTTCGAGCGAGAGGGCGACGGCGAGGTCTGCGGTCTCCGCCAGCGTGGCGGCGTCCGCGGCGGCGAGCGAGCCGACGCCGATGCTGTACGCGTTCGCACTCAGCACGGCGAGCCCCTCGTGGGGCGCGAGGGCGAGCGGCGCCAGGCCGGCGGCGGCGAGTGCGTCCGCGGCGGGAAGCAGCGCGCCGTCCTCCTCCAGCACGAGCCCGTCGCCCGTGACGACGGCGGCCACCTCGGCGAGCACCGTGAGGTCTGCCGCCCCCACCGACCCGCGCCGCGGGACGACCGGATGCACGCCGGCGTTGAGCAGGGCGGCGTACGCCTCCGCCAGCTCCGGCCGCACCCCGGCGCCTCCGCGGCTGAACCCGGCGAGCCGCGCCGCGATCACCGCGCGCACCTCCCGCGCGTCCAGCGGTTCGCCCGTGCCGCCGCGGTGGTTGGCGATGGTGCGGCGCTGGAACGCGGTGAACTCCGCAGGGTCGACCACCGCATCCCGGCCGGCGCCGAGCCTGCGGTTCAGGCCGTAGACGGGCTCCCCCGCCTGGATCGCCCGCTCGACGACCGCTCTGGACGCCGCCAGCGCATCCCGCGTCTCCGCCGACAGGTGCACCGGGGCTCCGTCGGCGATGGCGACGATGTCGCCGGTCGTCGGCGCTCCCGTCGTGAGCGTGACCATCAGAAGTCGAGCAGGTTCTGCCGCAGGCCGCTCCCGCTGAACTCCGTGCGGATCAGCCCGCGGCGGCGCAGGGCGGGCACGAGGGCGTCGAGCGTGCGGTGAACGTTCGCCGGATGCACCTGCCCGGTGAAGAGGAACCCGTCGCCGCCGACCGCCGCCCCGAGCTCGCCGAGGTGGTCGGCGATCTCGTCGGCGGTCCCGACGATGGCGAGGCCGTCCTTCCTGGCCCGCACCTGCAGGATCTCCCGCAGCGTCGACCCCGCCGGGGCGGACTTCACGAAGTTGTCGAGGGTGCCCTGGTTGCTGTTCGTGCTCAGCTCCGGCAGCGGTGCGTCGAGGTCGAACGCTTTGAAATCGACGCCGCTCAGGTAGGAGATGGACTGCAACGCCTCGTCGATCGCTGCCTGCGTCAGCTCGGCCCTGGCGGCCCTCACGCTCGCCGTCTCCTCCGCGTTGGCGGTGACGACCGGGTTGACCACGAACAGCACCTTGATGCTGTCCGGGTCGCGGCCGGTGGATGCTGCGACCTCCCGGATGCTGTCCCGGTACTCGCGCATCCTCTCCGGGGTCGAGGCGAGCGCGAGCACCACGTCCGAGTTCTTGCCCGCGAAGTCGCGGCCACGCCCCGAGGCGCCTGCCTGCACCATCACCGGCTCGTCGGCGGCCGGCGCGGTGTTCAGCGGCCCGCGCACCCGGAAGAACCGGCCGTCGTGGTCGATGGTGTGCACCTTGCGGAAGTCGGCGAAGACACCGCGCTCGGTGTCCTCGACGATGGCGTCCGGCTCCCAGCTGCGCCAGAGCTTGCGGACCACATCCACCCACTCGTCCGCCCTGTCGTAGCGGAGGTCGTGGTCGACCTGCTTGTCGAGGCCGTAGTTCTGCGCGGCCAGGTCAGAGCCGCTCGTGACCACGTTGAACCCCAGCCGTCCGCCGGCGAAGTGCTGCAGCGTGGACAGCAGGCGCGCGGCGGTGAACGGCTCGTAGAAGCTGGCGCTGAGGGTCGGCACGATGCCGAGGTCGCGTGTGGCGCCCAGCAGGTAGGGAACGAGCGGCAGCGGGTCGTGCTTGGGCACGAACCGTGCGGCGGACAGGTTGACCTCCGCGGTGCCCCCGTAGGTGTCCGGGACGGCGACGCCGTCTTCGATGATGAACAGGTCGAACCCGCTCGCCTCGAAGACGCGTGCGGCGTCCTGGTAGACCTGCGGCTGCTTCCAGTCGTAGCCGATGCCGTAGCTGGGGTCACCCCAGCCCTGCACCCCGAACCCGGCGCCGAGGAACCAACCGAAGTGGAGAAGAGTCATGAGTCCGTTTCTATCCGTCTACGATCCGTCGCCGTCGAGTCCGGAGGCGGAGAGCCAGTCCGGGTCGAACGCCTTGGTCAGGTAGTTGATGCCGCCGTCCGGCGCGATGGCCACGACGGTCGAGCCCGGTCGCGCATCCCGTGCCGTGCGCAACGCCACCGCGACGGCGAGACCGGACGACGGCCCCAGCAGCAGCGCCTCCTCGGCGGCGAGCCTGCGTACGGTCGCGTAGACCTCGCGGTCGTCGACGGTGTGCACCTCGTCGAGCACGTCGGAGTCGAAGGTGTGCGGCCACCACTCGCGCGGCCACGCCGAGCCGACGCCGTCGACCAGGATGCGGCCGGGAGCTCCGCCCGCGTATGTCGAGCCGACGGGGTTGGCGCCGATCACGCGCACCGCTCCGTCGCTCACGTCTTTGAGGTAGCGGCCCGTGCCGCTGACCGTGCCGCCGGTGCCGATGGCCGCGACGAAGTGCGTCACGGCCCCCGCCGTCTGACGCCAGACCTCCGGGCCCGTGCCCCGGTAGTGGGCGGCCGGGTTGGCGGCGTTCGCGAACTGCGCCGGGCGCCACGAGCCAGGGGTCTCCGCCGCGATCCGGTCGGCGACGGCGCGCGGGTTGGCGGGATCGTCCGGTCCGGCCTCCCAGTCGGCGACCACCAGGCGGGCGCCGTATGCGGCGAGCACCTTGCGCTTCTCGTCCGAGATGTCGCCCGCGTGCACGATGACGACCGGATGCCCGGTCAGCCGGCCGATCAGGGCCAGGCCGATGCCGGTGTTGCCGCTCGTCGCCTCGATGATCGTCCCGCCGGGGGCGAGCGACCCGTCCGCCTCGGCCGTGCGGATCATGTTCAGGGCGATGCGGTCTTTCGACGACCCTCCCGGGTTGCGCCCTTCCAGCTTGACGAGCACGCGAGAGGAGAGGCCGCGCGTCAGCGAACGCAGCTCCACGACGGGGGTGTTGCCGATCAGTGCGGCAACGGAGTCGAGCACCTCGCCGGGCGCGGCGACGGCGCCTGCTGCCTCTGCGGGGCGGACATCGACGGTGGTCATGAAGAGACAGTAGGCGCGCATCCCCGACCGGCGTGCGGCTGTTGCCGACTGTTACGTCACAGGCCGTAGCATCGCGGCCCGGCTGCTGCGATCAGGCGCCCGTCGCGACCGGCCGGTCGTCGTCGTTCGACCACGCGGAGAACGATCCGGGGTAGAGCGCGGCGGCGAAGCCCGCCTCCTCCAGAGCGAGGATCTCGTGCGCGGCCGTCACGCCGGAGCCGCAGTACACCGCGACCGGCGCATCCGGAGTGACGCCGAGCGCCGCGAACCGGTCGGCGAGCGCGTCGGCGGGCAGCAGGGTGCCGTCGTCCGCGAGGTTGCCGGTGGTGGGCGCGCTCACCGCTCCGGGGATGTGCCCGGCGCGCGGGTCGACGGGCTCGACCTCGCCGCGGAACCGCTCGCCGGCCCTGGCGTCGAGCAGCACGCCACTCTCCGGGAAGGCCGCTGCCGCATCCGCGTCGATCGTGGGCATTGCTCCCCACGCGACGGCCGCCGTTCCCGGCTCGGGGATGGTCGGCTCCGTCTCGATGGCGCCCCCGGCTGCGCGCCACGCGGCCAGGCCGCCGTCGAGCAGCCGCACGCTCTCGAATCCCGCGTGGCGGAGCAGCCACCACGCGCGCGCGGCCGACGTGCCGGAGGCGTCGTCGTAGACCACGACGTCGTCGCCGTCGTCGAGTCCCCAGCGGCGCACCGCGTCCCGGAAATCGTCGACCGCAGGCAGTGGATGCCGGCCGTCCGTCGGCAGACCGTGCCCGGCCAGCTCCGTGTCGAGGTCGACGTATACCGCTCCGGGAATGTGGCCGGCGGCGTACTCGTCGCGGCCGGGAGGGCCGCCCAGCTTCCACCGCACGTCGAGAACGCGGAGCGGGATGCGGGCGGTCGGCTGTTCGGCGAGTGCGGCGGCGAGCGAGGGGGCGTCGATGAGCTGCGTCATATCTCCCATCCTGGCGCATCGTCCTTCGGAGTATAGTTCTCGCAGCAAGGCGGAGGTACCAGCAGTGACGGAAACACGTATCCACTCATTCGTCACGAACGATGTGGACGAGTCGATCGAGATCGGCTCGCGTCTCTTCAACGATCACCATGTCCGGCCGCTCCACGCGCGCGCAGCCTTCTCGTACAGCCTCACCGCCGCCCGCGTCGGCACCGTCGCGTTCGGGCGGCTGCGCTACGGCTGCGAAGTGTCCGTGGACGTCACCGGCGCCGAGGATTCCTACGCCGTGAGCATCCCGAGCACCGGGACGATCCGCTTCCGCGGCGGAGGCGTGGACGCCGAGTCCACCCCGGAGCTCGCCATGGTCGGCAGTCCGGTCGACAGGGTGACCGTGAGCGGCTGGGCGGCCGAGGAGGACTCCCTGGCGATGGTCTGGTTCAACCGGCGCGCCCTCGAAGCCGACCTGGGCCGCCTCCTCGGCATCGACGCGCCCGCCATCATCGCCTTCCCACGTCTCCTCGACCTCCGCGACGGCAGAGGGGCGGAGTGGTACGCGTACGCCAAGACCATCTTCGATGCCGTCGGGCGTCCCGGCGCGCTCGCCCTCAATCCGCTGGTCGCCGCCCAGGTCTCCAGCATCCTGTCGACCGGGCTGCTCCTGGCCGCCGACCACCAGTACCGCACAGCACTGGATGCGCCTCCCGCCCCACAGACGCCCGCCACCGTCCGCCGCGCCATGCACTTCATCGAGGACAACGTGCGGGAGCCGATCACCGTGCCGGACATCGCCGCGTCCGTCGGGTCGAGCGTCCGCGCCCTCAACCGCGGCTTCAAGGAGCACCTCGGCACCAGCCCGCTCGCCTATCTCACCCGGGTCAGGATGGAGGGCGCGCACCGCGAACTCCTCAGCGGCGCCCCGGAGGACACGTCGGTGTCGCAAATCGCGGCGGCGTGGGGCTTCTACCACTTCGGCCGGTTCGCGGCGCGCTACCGGGAGCAGCACGGGATGAGCCCGTCGGAGACGCTCCGCAGCACCGGCATCACTCGCTGAGACGGGACGCGCGCAGAAACGCGGAACGGCGCCGGGGATCACTCCCCGGCGCCGTTCGCGCTGTCGCGCTGTTCGCGCTGTCCTGCCGGACTCAGTGGCCGGTCGACGCCTTCGCGTTCGACTCGTACGACGTGTTGGTGGACTCGAAGAAGTTCACCAGCTCGAGCGTGTCGTTCGCCGTCGCCATCCACTTGGCCGGGTTGGCGACCTTGTACTCCGCCTCGAAGCCGAGCTCTTCGAGCCGGCGGTCGGCCAGGTACTTGACGTACTGGTTGATGTAGTTGGCGTTCAGGCCCAGGATGCCGCCGGGGAGGAGGTCGCGGTTGTACTCCTCTTCCATCTCCACCGCATCCAGGATCATCTGGCGGATCTCGTTGGCGAACTCCGGCGTCTGCAGGTCGGGGTTCTCCTCGAGCACCGTGAGGATGAGGTTGATGCCGAACTTGAGGTGCAGCGACTCGTCGCGCACCACCCAGTCGATCAGCGAACCGAAGTTGCGCAGCAGGTTCCTCTGGCGGAACGACAGCGCCACCATGAAGCCGGAGTAGAACCAGATGCCCTCGAGGATCACGTTGTACGCGACGAGGTTGCGGATGAAGTCCTGCTTGCCCTCCGTCGTCGTGATGTCGAGCGTCTGCTCCGTCATCCGCTTGATGAAGCTGACCTCGAACTCCTCCTTGCGGGCCATCGACGGGATGTCCACGTGGGAGTTGTACGCCTGCTCGCGGTCGATCGGGAACGTCTCGAGGACGTACTCGAACGACATGCAGTGGTTCGCTTCCTCCCACATCTGCTTGGCGAGGTAGAGGTGCGCCTCCGCCGCATTGATGTACGGGTACACGCCGAACGCGAGGGCCTTGTTCACCAGGAGCTCGTTCGGGTTGAAGTAGCTCATCAGGAAGGTGACCGCGTGACGTTCCTCGTCGGTCATCTTCTTGAAGTCGGCGATGTCCTCACCGAGCTGGATCTCGTTGGGGAACCACGTGTTCGCGACCGCCTGGTCGTACAGGTCCATCGCCCACTTGTACTTCACCGGCTTGAGCAGCAGGCCCTCTTCGATTCCCGTTCCCAGAATCGGCATCGTGTCTCTTCTCTCTCTTTCGGGTCAGCTGGCTACTGGCAGGATTCGCACTGCAGGTCGTCCATCGGGTCGACGGGGACGTAGTATTCCTCGATCTTGGTGTTCATTACTTCTCACCACCCGTCGAGAGTCCTCCGAAGCCGAACCCGCGGCGAGCCGGTGCCGCCGGCGCTTCCGCCTTCTCGGTGGATGCGGCGGGAGCTCCTGCCCCGACCGTCGCGAAGCCCTTGCGTCCGCCCGAGATCTCCTCGGCCTTGTTGACCTTGACCGTGGACTGCTCGGCCTGGTGACGCGGCTTCATGTGCAGGTAGTACGTGGTCTTGACGCCACGCTCCCACGCTGCGTAGTAGATGTCCATCATGTCGCCGATGTCCCTGGTCTCCAGGTACATGTTGCGGCTGATGGCCTGGTCGATCCACTTCTGGGCGCGGGCCGCGACCTCGAGGAACGCGTACGGGGAGAGCTGGAAGCTCGTCTTGAACGCGGCCTTCAGGTCGTCCGGGATCTCGGCCACGTTCTGGATGTCGCCCTGCGAGCGCAGGATCGACTCACGGGTGGACTCCCACAGGCCGCGGGCCTGCAGGGCCTCGACCAGGTTGCGGTTGACCTCGAGGAACTTGCCGGACGAGGTCGAGCGGCTGAAGATCTGCGAGAACTGCGGGTCGAAGCCGGGCGTGGTGCCCGCGACCAGGCCGATGGATGCGGTCGGTGCGATGGCCATGAGGGTCGCGTTGCGCATCCCGCCCTTGACCTTCTCGCGCAGGCGGTCCCAGTCGAGGCGGGTGGTGCGGTTGACCTTGATCGGCACGCCGCGGTCGGCCTCCGTGAGGGCGATCGAGTCGAACGGGACGAGGCCCTGCGACCAGCGCGAGCCGTCGAAGTTCGGGTATGCACCGCGCTCCTTCGCCAGGTCGGCGCTCTCGTCGATGGCCGCGTACGACACGTGCTCCATGATCTCGTCGATCAGGTCGTACGCCTCTTCGCTCTCGTAGCTGAACCCGAGACGCTCAACGATGTCGGTGAAGCCCATGACGCCCAGGCCGATGGCACGGTTCTGCTGGTTGGAGAAGTCGGCCTCGTCGACGCTGGAGATCGTGATGTCGATCAGGTTGTCGAGCTGGCGGACGGCGCTGCGTGCGCTCTCCTCGATGCGGGCCCAGTCCATCTTGCCGTCGACCAGGTGGCGCGACAGGTTGATCGACGCCAGGTTGCAGACGGAGACGTTGTCGCGGTCCTGCGGGAGGGTGATCTCCGTGCAGAGGTTGGACAGGTGGATGGTGCCGGTGTTGTTGTTGAGGGCACGGTTGTTGATGGTGTCCTTCCAGGTCAGCCACGGGTGGCTGGTGGTCTGGAGGCTCATCAGGATGTCCTTGAACTGCGAGCGAGCGCTGATCTTCTTGAACATGTGCAGGCGGCCGGCCTCTGCCTCGCCGACGTAGAACGCGTAGCGCTCCGAGAACTCCTTGCCGTAGAGCTCGTTGAGGTCGGCGACCTCCAGCGGGTCGAAGAGGTACCAGTCACCGTCGTTCTGAACGCGCTTCATGAACTCGTCGCTGATCCACACGGCCGTGTTGGCGGTGCGGGTGCGGCGGTACGGGTCGCCGGAGTTCTGGCGGAGGTCGAGGAACTCCGGGAAGTCCATGTGCCAGTTCTCCATGTAGAAGCAGAGGGCGCCGAACTTCTTTCCACCGCGGCTGACCGCGCGCAGCACCGAGTCGATCGTGTGCATGAACGGGATGGGGCCGGTGGAGGTGGTGTTGTTGGAGCGGATGGGCGAGCCCTGGGCGCGCAGCTTGGTGACGGAGAGGCCGATGCCGCCCGTGCCCTTGGTGAGCCACATCACGTCGCGCACGCTCTTGGCGATGTGCTCGATGTCGTCCTGCATCTCCATGACGAAGCAGTTGGAGAGCTGCGGGTATGCGGTGCCCGCGTTGACGAGGGTGGAGCCGGCCGCGAGGTATTCGAGCTTCGACATCTTGTTGTAGAACTCGAGCGCGTGGGTGGTGGGGTCTGCCTCGTTGAGGGACAGGCCCATCGCGATGCGCATCCAGAAGTACTGCGGCACCTCGAGGGTCTCGCCGTTGCGGGCCTTGATGCCGTAGCGGTTGTTGAGGGTGACGACGCCGATGTACTTGAGCAGGCCGTCCCGCGACGGGTCGAGGTAGCCGGCAAGGCGGTCGAGGTCGAAGAGGTCGGTGAAGCGCGGGTCGAGCAGCTGCTCGGAGACGCCGCGCTCGATGTATGCGCGGAAGTGGCTGGCGTGCAGGGCGACGAGCTCGTCGTGGCCCTCGTAGTCGCCGAGGACGCGCTTGTAGATCGTCTTGAGCAGGAGGCGGGCGGCCACCGTGTCGAACGCCGGGTCGTCCTTCACGTTCTGCAGGGCGACCTGGATCACGGCCTCGTCGAGCTGCTGGGTCGTGATGCCGTCGAACAGCGTCAGTTCGAGCTCGCTGGCGATCTGGGTGACCCAGGTGATGTTCTCGTCGAGCCCCTGCGCGGCGGTCTCGATGGCCAGGTTGATCTTGTTCGCGTCGTACGGCTCCCGTTCGCCGTTGCGCTTCACGACAGTGATTGCCACTTTCTCTCCCTCTCAATGTGCCGCTCTGCCTGAGCGGCGAAGTCTGTGCATCCCCGCGGGCGCGCAGAACGCACCCGCAAAACCCCTTATCACGGCCGAAATCCGCTGGGCGAGAACCGCAGTGCGTTTCGGCGTGTGACCACTATATAGCGGGGTACCGACATTTATCGAACCCCATATCTAGTGGGCGTGTCATCCACAGATGTGCATAAGTTATGCACTTATCCACAGGCCGCCGCGCCCCTTGGCGAACCGCATCCCACCGATAGACTTGACCTCTTGTGAGCACGTATTCCAGCCTTCTCAAGACGCCGGGCGTCACGCGGATCATCGCTGCCCAGCTCCTGGCCAGGTTCCCGTTCGGGATGCTCTCCCTCGCCTTCCTCCTGCACATCGAGCACGTGCACCACTCCTACGGGGCGGCCGGACTGGTGCTCGGGGCGATGAGCATCGGCCAGGCGATCGCCGGTCCGATGACGAGCCGCCTGATGGGCATCCTCGGGATGCGCCTCGTGCTGTGGACGACGCTCGTCCTGTGCGCCGTCGCCGTCGCCGCGATCGGCCTGTTCGTCATGCCCATCCCGCTGACGATGGGCATCGCGTTCTTCGCCGGCCTCAGCATGCCGCCCATTCAGCCGGCGGTGCGCACCATTTACCCGAAGATGGTCAACTCGCGCCAGCTCACTCCCCTGTTCTCGCTGGACGCCTCCGCGCAGGAGATCATCTGGATCGCAGGTCCCGTGGCGATCACGTTCGTGGCCACCCAGATCGGCACGGTCGAGGGCATCCTGATGTCGGTGGCGATCATGCTGCTCGGCGGCCTGTGGTTCATCTCGTCTCCCGAGGTGGGGCGGGTGCGCATCCCGCGCAGCAAGCGGAGGTTCGGCGTGGTGCTCGCGCGTCCTCCCGTGCTGCTGGCGACGGTGGTCGGCTTCCTGCTGATCGGCTCGTGCGCGGCGATCGAGGCCGGCGTCGTCGCCAACTTCGGCGAGGGCTCGCCGTTCGCGGGCATCGTGCTGGCGATCTGGTCGCTTGGCTCGCTCGTCGGCGGCCTCGCGTTCGGACATGTGCCGATCGGGCCGTGGGCGACGGCGCGACGCATGCTGATTGTGTTCGTCGGCGTCGTCATCTCCACGTTCATGCTCGGCTCCTGGTGGGGCCTGTCACTCACGCTGATCATCGCCGGCCTCGGCATCGCCCCGGCCCTCGCGGTCCTCTTCGCGATCGTCTCGGCGAGCGTCAAATTCTCCGACACGGCGGAGGCGTACGGCTGGGTGGGTACCGGCCAGCTGATCGGCGCCGCCCTCGGCTCCGCGCTGGCAGGCTTCCTCATCGACGGCACCGGCCCGGTCGGCGCCTTCTACGTGGCAGGGATCTTCGCCCTCATCGGCTTCATCGTGCCGGCACTCGCGCACCGCATCCACCCCGACCTCCGCGGCCGCGACGCCTCCCCCATCCCCGACACGGAGCCGGTGCCGGTTCAGCCGTCCTGACCCGTGCGGTGCGGCGTGCTTGAAGGCGGCGCGCTGCAGGCGACGTGCAGCAGGCGACGACGCCCCGGCACGCCACCGGGTGCCGCGCCCGCAGTCCTCCGTCCCAACGGAGAACGCGCGCGCCACGCCGCTGCCAACTCCGCTCAGACGGAGAACGCGCGTCCAAATCGCCACATCTTCCGGTTCTACGAAACCCTGGCACGACGCAGCAGCCCCTCCGGGAGCGTCTCCGCCCGAACGGAGAAACCGCGCGCCACGCCGCGCAGAAGTCCGCTCAAACGGAGAACGTACGCTCGCGCTGCCGAGTTCTCCGCGACAGCGGAGCGCACGCAGGACGCGCGCCGGGTGCGGACGGGGGTCGGGCGCGGGCGCGGGCGGGACGCGGGCGCGGGCGGGACGCGCGCCGCCGCGCCCCCTACCAGCGCGGGTGGACGGCGGCGCGGAAGCGGCGGTCGTAGATGTCGCGGACGGCCGCCTCGAAGGGCGCGCCGAGCGGCGCGGCGGAGCCGGCGACCGCGTTGGCCCTGGCCTGCTCCGGCGAACGGGCGCCGGGGATCACCGAGGAGACGCCGTCCTGCTGCGCCACCCAGGCGAGCGCCGCCTGCGCGGGGGTGAGCCCGGACGGCACCAGCGCTGCAAACTCGCGGGCGGCCGCCACTCCCTCGGCGAAGTCGACGCCCGAGAACGTCTCGCCCACGTCGAACGCCTCGCCGTGCCTGTTGTACGTGCGGTGGTCGTCGGCGGCGAACGTCGTGTCCGCCGTGTACTTGCCGCTCAGCAGCCCGGAGGCGAGCGGCACCCTGGCGATGATCCCCACCCCGGCCTCGCGGGCCGCGGGCAGCACCTCGTCGAGCGGCTTCAGGCGGAACGCGTTCAGGATGATCTGCACCGTCGCCGTGCCGGGTCGCGCGATCGCAGCGAGCGCTTCGTCGCAGGTCTCCACGCTGACGCCGTAGTTCGCGATCACGCCGTCGGCGACCAGGGTGTCGAGCGCGTCGTAGACCGCGTCGTTCGAGAACACCGGCGTCGGCGGGCAGTGCAGCTGCACCAGGTCGAGCGTGTCGACGCCGAGGTTGGCGCGGGAGCGGTCCGTCCACTCGCGGAACGTCGCGAGCGTGAAGTTGGCGGGGTCCTGCTCCTCGCGCCTGCCCATCTTGGTCGCCACCGTGAGCGACAGCTCGGGATGCTCGGCACGGTACGCGCCGATCAGCTGCTCGCTGCGCCCGTCGCCGTAGACGTCCGCCGTGTCGAAGAAGGTCACCCCGGAGTCGACGGCCGCGTCGAGCACGGCCAGCGCATCCGCTTCGCTCACGTCGCCCCAGTCCGCGCCGAGTTGCCAGGTTCCGAGTCCGATGACGGAGACCGTGCGGCCGGTCCTTCCGAGTGTGCGCTGCTGCATACCGCCAGGCTACGCGAACATCCGCGCGAACATCCCGGCGCTCACGCCGGCTGCAGCACGCGCGACTCCTCGTGCTCGGGAACGGCGGCGGCGACCACCTCCTGGTCGCGGAAATGCCCGGCCACCATCGCGATCACCCCGACGAGGCTCCACCCGATCAGCACCAGCCAGGGGAACAGCGTGTCGGCATCCGGGAAGTAGGAGAGGTCGCGCACCAGCGTCGCCGACGCGCCCGGCATGAACCACTGCCCGATCTCGCCCCACGGAGACAGCATGAACTGGATGGGCTGCGCCGCCGACGACAGCGGGTTGCCGACCAGCATGGTGAGCACACCGCCGACCGCGATGCCCGCCCGGCCGATCAGGGCGTTCATCCCGACGATGAATGACGCCGTCGCGAACATCGCGAGGCCCACAGCCAGCGCGTTCATCCCGTAGTCGCCCTGCAGCACGCCGAACCCGGCCTGCATGATGCCCGCGATGCCGAGTCCTCCGACGATCCCGTATGCGGTGACGGCCACGAGCCTGCGCCAGCTGCCCGCGACGAGGAAGGAGATCAGGATGCCGCCGACGAGGCCGCCGAGGACGAGCGGGAAGGAGGCGGCGGTGAGCCCGAGCCCGCGGGCGTCCGTCGAAGCGAGTGGCACCACGTCGGTGACGGTCACCGTGATGGTGGGCGCGACGGTCCCGGCCGGTGCTGCACCGGATGCGACGGCCTGCTGCACCGTGGCGGCCGCCTGCGCGTTGGCCTGCGTCTGCAGCTGCCCGGCGAGCTGGCCGAGGATCTGGCTGACCGCCGCGCCGTTCGCGGACGCGGTCAGCACCTCCGGCTTCTGGCCGAGCACGATGGCGCCGTACACGTCCCTGGTCCGTATGCGGTCGACGGCGTCGGCGCGGGAGCTCACCTCCGTCACGGCGAAGACGCCGTCCGTCTTTTGTTCGAGCGTCTTCTGCACCGTGGCGACCTGAGCGCTGTCGCCCGCGATGGCGATCGGCACGTCCTTCACCGAGGAGGTCATGGTGGGCCAGACGAAGGCCAGGAGCACGACAGCGACGATCACGGCCGCCGCGACGGCGATGGCGACGGCGCGACCCCAGGGAGTGTGCGGGATGCGAGTGGGTGGTGGCGTGGTCATGGCGACTCCAAATAAAAAGAATGTTCGTTCTTTATTGTGAGGACGCCATCGGCTACTGTCAAGAACGAACATTCTTTTTCCCGAGGAAGCGAGGCGGACGATGCCGAAAGTCACCGAGGCCCACCGCGCGGCCCGGCGCCACGAGATCAGCCAGGCCGCACTGCGCTGCTTCGCCAGGAACGGCTTCCAGGGCACGTCGATGGCCGACATCATCGCCGAATCCGGGCTGTCCGCCGGCGCGATCTACGGCCACTACAGCAGCAAGAACGAAATCATCCAGCTGGTGATCACCGACGTGCTCGACGCCCGCTTCCTGGAGGTCGCCGAGGCCAGGACGCACTCCCCGCTCCCGGCGCCCGGCGAGATCATCGGCCTCATCATCGGCGGGATGAAGGCCCAGGTGGGCGACCTCGGGATGCTCGTGCAGGTCTGGGGAGAGGTCGCGCACGAACCGGAGCTGCGGTCGATCACCGACTCCATCGGCCATCGGGTGCGCGGGATGCTCACCGACTACCTCACCGCCTGGTACGCCGAATCGCTCGGCGCTGGGGACGCCGAGGCACACCGCATGGCCGAGCGGTACGCACCGCTCTACGTCGGCATCGTGCAGGGCTACGTCACGCAGTCCACCCTGTTCGACGACTTCGACAGCGCAGCGTACCTCGCCGCCGCGTCGAGCATCCGGCCGGCCTAGGGCACGTCAGACGGGGCGCGTCACACGCAGGCGGCAGCCACCACCCGCGCGAGCCGCTTCCGGATGATGTGATCGTTCCCGTCCACCTTGTACATCGTGACGTGCCGCATCGCCTCGATCACCGCGAGACTGCCGGGCGCGATGAACGCGTCCAGCGTCCCGAAGACCACCTCCACCGGCACGCGCACCCGCGCCAGGTCGCTGACCACGGTCTGCGACTCGATGCAGTTCTTCAGCGACAGCACGAACGGGGTCCAGTTCTTCTCCGTGATCTCGAACACGCCCTTGATCGGAAGGAGCTTCGCGAGGATCGCCGCATTGCGGATCGTGAAGTCTTTGTTCGTGCGGAGGAACTCCCACGCACGCAGATACGCGCTGACCCTGCTGCGCACCCGCCGGTCGCCGATCTCCGCCGGGGTGCCGTAGATGGGCGGGCCGACGAGCACCAGCCGGGACAGCGCATCCGGATACTGGGCGGCGTACCTGGCGACGATCAGGGCGCCGAGCGAGTGCCCCACCAGGACGAAGGGATGCGTGAGCTTCAGCGACCGCAGCGTGGCGTGCAGGGCGGCGACGTGCTCTTCCAGCGTGTACGTCGCATCCGGCGGCGTCGGGGAGCGCCCGAAGCCGAGGATGTCGATCGAGATGACGCGGTGCGTCGGTTCGAGCAGCGGCACCAGGTTCTGGAAGGTGACCGACGACGATGCGATGCCGTGCACCAGGACCACGACGGGTCCCGTTCCCTCATCGCCGGCGACGTGGAGCAGAGGTGCGCGCCGGAACAACCGTCCGACCGCGTCCTTCACTCGCCCCATGCGCCCCACCCTCTCACACGCGGTGCGGCCACCACGCGGGCAGCACCCTGTCGAGCACGGCGATCGGCGCATCCACCTGGCGGGGCCGGTCGCCGTCGAGCCAGACGTCGATGGCGCCGATGATGCCGTCGGCGAGGTAGCGGGTGATCATCCGGCGCTCCTCTGGCGTCTCGGCCGGCACCGTGATGCTGTGCTGATCGAGCAAGAGCTCCAGCGACCCCTGGAAGTGCGCGCTGAGCATGGCGTGGAGGCTGGCGGATCCGCTGTCCGCTCCGAGCCCGCGCCGGTAGATCGCGTCGTGCTCATCGACGTGCACCAGCACGGCACGCGTGACGCCCGCCACGGCGGAGACCGCGTCGTCCGGGCCGACATCGACCAGGTAGCCGGCGCGGAGGACGTCGAGTTCCGCGGTGAGCACGCGCTGCAGGAGTTCGGTGGGGGACGGCGCGTAGGTGTAGACGGTCGAGCGGTGCACGCCGGCCGCGCGCGCGAGCTCGGAGACCGTGACCTCGGCGACCGGATGCGCGGTGGCGAGGTCGAGGATGGCCGCGCTGAGTCTGGCGGTGGTCTTCTCTTGGCGCGCATCCATGTTTCGATCGTACAATCGAGTTATCCGACATGTGTTGGATAACTGAAAGGAGATTCACTCATGGCTCAGTACGACGTCGCCAACCGTTCCGCGATCGTGACGGGAGGCGGCTCCGGCATCGGCCGCGCTGTCGCCCTGCTGCTCGCGCAGAGCGGAGCATCCGTGCTCGTCACCGACCTGAACGAGGCGAACGCCACTGCGGTGGTCGGCGAGATCCAGGCAGCGGGAGGCACGGCAGCCTCCCTCATCGGTGACGTGACGGACCCCGAGTTCGCCGTCGCGAGCGTCGCAGCGGCGAACGAGCTCGCTCCCCTGCGCATCGCCGTGAACAACGCCGGCATCGGCGGAGAGGCCAACCCCGTGGGCGACTACTCGCTCGACGGCTGGCGCAAGGTCATCGAGATCAACCTGAACGCCGTCTTCTACTCGATGCGCCCGCAGCTCGACGCCATCGGCGCCAACGGCGGCGGTTCCATCGTCAACATGGCGTCCATCCTCGGCAGCGTCGGCTTCGCCGGCTCCTCCGCGTACGTCACCGCCAAGCACGCGCTGGTGGGCCTCACCCAGAACGCGGCCCTCGAGTACGCGGACAAGAAGGTGCGCGTCACCGCCGTCGGTCCCGGGTTCATCCGGACCCCCCTCGTCGAGTCCGCGATGGATGCGGACGCTCTGCACTTCCTCGAGTCCAAGCACGCTCTCGGTCGCCTCGGCGAGCCGGAGGAGGTCGCGGCACTGGTCGCCTTCCTCGCCTCCGACGCCGCGAGCTTCATCACCGGCAGCTACCACCTGGTCGACGGCGGATACACCGCCCAGTAACCGGGCGGATTCCGGCCGAGCACGCTCGGTCACGCTCACCTAGGCTGAAGGCGTGACCGAGCACATCCCCCTGCTGAGCGACGAGCTGCTGGAGCGCATCCGCTCCCGCGCCGCCGGCTACGACGCCGAGAACACGTTCTTCGCCGACGACTTCGCCGAACTGGTCGACGCCGGCTACCTGAAAGCGCTGGTCCCCGCCGAGTTCGGCGGCCTCGGGCTCGGCCTCGAACGCGTGGCGAGGGAACAGGTGCGCCTCGCGGGCGCCGCCCCGGCCACGGCGCTCGCCGTCAACATGCACCTCGTCTGGACCGGCGTCGCCAAGGTCTTGCACGACCGCGGCGACGCCTCCCTCGACTTCCTGCTGCGCGAGGCGGGCGCCGGTGAGGTGTTCGCGTTCGGCCTGAGCGAGGCGGGCAACGACCTCGTTCTGTTCGGCTCGACCACCGACGCCCGGCCGCAGCAGGACGGTTCGTACCGCTTCCACGGCACCAAGATCTTCACCTCGCTCTCCCCCGCCTGGACGCGGCTCGGCACGATGGGCCTCGACACGACCAGCGCGGACGCCCCCAAGATCGTCTACGGCTTCATCGACCGCGACGGAGGAGGGTTCAGCATCCGGGAGGACTGGAACACGATCGGGATGCGCGCCAGCCAGTCCAACACGACCGTGCTCGACGGCGCGGCCTCCCCCGCCGACCGCATCGTCCGCCGCCTCGACCCGGGCCCCAACCCCGACCCGCTCGTCTTCGCGATCTTCGCCAACTTCGAGATCCTGCTCGCGGCCGTGTACACCGGCATCGGCGCCCGCGCGCTCGACCTCGCCGTCGCCGCCGCGCACCGCAGGACCAGCCTCAAGAACGACGGGCGCAGCTATGCGTCAGACCCGGACATCCGGTGGAGGGTCGCGGACGCCGCCATCGCCCAGGACGCTCTCCTGCCGCAGCTCGACGCAATCGCCCGGGATGTGGACAGGCAGGCCGACCACGGAGCGCAGTGGTTCCCCAAGCTCGTCGGCCTGAAGGTCCGCGCCACCGAGACCGCGAGGCAGGTGGTCGACCAGGCCATCCGGGTGTCCGGAGGGTCCACCTACTTCGCCGTGAACGAGCTGGGCCGGTTGTACCGCGACGTGCTCGCCGGCATCTTCCACCCGTCGGACGACGAGTCCGCGCACTCCACCGTCGCGAACGCCTGGCTCGGGCCGGTCGACGAGATCACGAAAGGGACAGCATGAAGCAGAACACCGCCGAGGACTACGCCGAGCGGCTGAAGCGAGGGGCACGGAGCGCCGCCGCCGCGGGATTCGACGGTCTGCTCATCGCGCCCGGCCCCGATCTCGCGTACTTCGCCGACTACCTCCCGATCGCCACCACCGAGCGCATCACGATGCTGGTGGTCCCCGGCGATGGCGAGCCCACCATGATCGTCCCGATCCTCGAGCACGACAGCGCCGCCGCCACCCGCGCAGCCCCCGCCGTGCGCTTCGTCGACTGGTCGGACGGCACGGACGAATACGTGCCGACCGCCGCCCTCCTGAAGCCGGACGGACGATACGCGATCTCCGACGCCGCCTGGGCGATGCACCTGCTCGCGCTGCAGCAGAAGCTCCCGGATGCGCGGTTCGAGTCGATCTCGCACGCGCTGCCCATGCTCCGCGCCGTCAAGGGCGCCGACGAGGTCGAGCGGCTCGCCGCGGCGGGAGCTGCGGCGGACGCGACCTTCGAGCAGATCGTGTCCGTGCGCTTCGAGGGACGCACGGAGAACGAGGTGGCGGCCGACCTCGCCAGGCTGCTGCGCGAGCACGGCCACTCGCAGGTCGACTTCACCGTGGTCGGCAGCGGCCCGAACGGCGCCAACCCGCACCACGAGGCGGGCGACCGCACCATCGAGCACGGTGACATGGTCGTCCTGGACTTCGGCGGCATCATGGACGGCTACGGCTCGGACACCACCCGCACGGTCCACGTCGGGGAGCCGACGGACGAGGAGCGCACGGTGTTCGAGACCGTCAAGCGCGCCCAGCAGGCCGCGTTCGAGGCGGTCGAGGTGGGCGTCGCCTGCCAGGAGATCGACCGTGCGGCGCGCGCGGTGATCCGGGATGCCGGATACGGCGAATACTTCATCCACCGCGTCGGCCACGGCATCGGCATGACCACGCACGAGCCGCCGTACATGGTGGAGGGCGAGGAGCGGCCGATCGAGGCCGGGATGTGCTTCTCCATCGAGCCGGGCATCTACCTGCCTGGGCGGTTCGGGGTGCGCATCGAGGACATCGTCGTGGCCACGGAGACCGGCGCGCGGAGGCTCAACAACACCAGCCGCGAGCTGCACATCGTCCAGTGACAGCGGCCACGCGCATCCTGAGCCCGTCCGACGCCGAGCGGCTGAGGGCGCTGCGCAGGATGAAGCTGATCGCCACCGGCCTGTTCGTGCTGATGGCGGTGATCTTCGTCGTGGCGTTCACGCTGCAGAGCAGGTTCGCCTGGCTCGGCTACGTGCGCGCGGCCGCGGAGGGCGGCATGGTGGGCGCGCTCGCCGACTGGTTCGCGGTGACGGCGCTGTTCCGGCACCCGCTCGGGCTGCGCATCCCGCACACGGCGATCATCCCGAACCGCAAGGACGAGATCGGCGCGAGCCTCGGTGAGTTCGTGGAGACCAACTTCCTCTCCGACGAGGTGGTCGCCGGCAAGCTCGGCTCGATCGACATCGCCGGGGCGCTCGGCGCCTGGGTGGCGAAGCCGGAGAACGCGCGCCGGGTGGTCGGCGAGGCGTCGACCGCGGTGCGCGGGCTGGCGACGATGCTCGACGACGAGACCATGCGGGACGCCATCGAGGCGGTCGTCCGCACGCACCTGATCGAGCCGGAGTGGGCGCCGCCGATCGGCAGGCTGGGCGCGCGCATCCTGGACTCCGGTGGTCATCACGAAGCCGTCGATCTGGTGATCGACCGGCTGGACGACTGGATCGCCGCCAACCCGGATGCGTTCGGCGCGGTGGTCTCGGCCCGCCTGCCGTCCTGGCTGCCGTCGTTCGTCGACCGGCTGGTGGACGACCGCGTGTACACGGAGGTGCGTCGGTTCATCGCGGAGGTGCGCTCGGACCAGCAGCACAAGCTCCGCGCCGCCATCGACGGCTACCTCGCCGAGCTGGTCGACCGCCTTCAGCACGACCCGGCGACCATCGCCAAGCTCGAGGCCGCCAAGCGGCACGCCTTCGACGACCCGCGCGTGCGCGAGCTGGCCGGCTCGGCCTGGCAGGCGGCCAGGGCGGCGGCCGTGGATGCGCTGGCCGATCCGCAGAGCGAGCTGCGGCTGCGCGCCCAGGCGGCCTTGGCCGATGCAGGAGCCCGCCTCGCCGCCGACCGGGAGCTCGGCGCGAAGGTCAACACCTGGCTCACCGACGCCGCCGTGCACCTGGTCGCGACGTACCGGCACGACATCGCGAGCGTCATCAGCGACACGGTCACCGCGTGGGACCCGAGCGAGACCACCGAGAAGATCGAGCTGCAGGTGGGCAAGGACCTGCAGTTCATCCGCATCAACGGCACGGTGGTCGGCTCGCTCGCCGGGCTCGCCATCTTCACCGTCGCGACGGCCCTGCTCCCCGCCTAGCCGCGGCGAGATGCCACCATCTGTCGCGAAACGCCCGGGATGCGGCGCAGTTACTGGAGTCTCGTCACGCGCTAGCGCGCGAGCGCGCGGCGGCGGCGCCGGACCAGCGGCAGCGCGAGCAGGCGCCAGCCGACGAGGAAAACCCCGAGCACGATGGTCGCCACCACGATGAAGCTCGGCTCGATGCCCTGCCCGACCGAGGTGCGGATGAGCATCCCGAGCGCGACGGTCATCAGCCAGACCGGGATGCCCGGCCAGAGGATCGCGAGCGGTCGCCGCCAGGCGATGGTCACCAGCCAGCCGCCGAGCAGCCCGACGAGGAACGGCCAGTATGTGTCGATGATCCCGGTGAAGCTCGCCGCCTCCGCGTGACTGCGGCGACCGATGAGCACGAAGACCAGCACGAGCGCGGCGTCGACGACGAACGCCAGCAGCGGAGTCTTCCAGGATTTCACGGGGTTGATGCTACGCGCGGACACCCGTGCATTGCCTGGATGCTGGCCCGCCGTCACTAGACTGTCGTCACCCTGACGCCGAGCCCTGGAGTCCCCCGTGCCCAACTTCGACTTCCTCGCCCAGCCGTCCCTCCCCCGGCCGCACGTGACCGCAGACGACGCGGTCGCCATCGCGGCGGATCACTTCGGTGTGCAGGGGTCGGCGACCGAGCTCGGCAGCCAGCAGGACCGCAACTTCCTCATCGACTCCGGAACCGCCCGCTACGTGCTGAAGCTCGCCAATCCGGTGTTCTCGGCCGATGAGCTGCACGCCCAGAACGCGGCGATGGCGACGCTCGCCGGGTCGGGGCTGCGCATCCCGGAGGTGGTGCCCGCACGGGACGGCGGCGACCTGGTGGCGGTGGAGCTGCACGGCGAGACGCTGCTCGTCCGGATGCTCGGCTACCTCGACGGCGAACCGCTCACCGGCGTGGCCGAACCGTCCAGGGAACAGCTGCGCACTCTCGGCACACTCGCAGGAGCGGTGGCCGCCGGGCTGGCGCCGCTCCGGCATCCCGGGCTCGCCCGCACGACGCAATGGGATGCGCGGATCGGCGGCGAGGTGGTCGACCTCCTCATCGAGCATGTCGCCGACCCGGCGAAGCGCGCCACGGTGCGGGCGGCGACCGACGCGGCGCTCGCCCGGCTGGCACCGCTGCGCTCGCGGCTGCGCGTGCAGGCGGTGCACGGGGATGTGACGGACGACAACATCGTGCTGGCGGGCGCGGGCGGCGCTGACGCGGGCGGCGCCGGCGGCGCGGTCGCAGGCGCCGGCGTGATCGACTTCGGCGACGTCGCGGACGGCTGGCTGGTCGGCGAGCTGGCCGCCACCGTCACGAGCGCGCTGCACCACGTCCCCGCTGACCCGCTCGCCGTGCTGGATGTCGCAGAGGCGTTCGCGGCGGAATCCCCGCTCGACGACGCAGACCTGGCCGCGCTCTGGCCGCTCGTGCTGCTGCGAGGGGCCGTCCTCGTGGTCAGCGGGGAGCAGCAGGTCGCGCTCGACGGCGACAACCGGTACGCCGACGAGAATCGCGCGCACGAGTGGCTGGCGTTCGACCTCGCCCGCCGGATCGACCCGGACGAGTTCGAGGCGGCGCTGCGCTGGCAGCTGGAACGCGCATCCACCGGCGTCGTGGCTGTCGAAGCACCGCTCGTCGCCCTGTCGACCGACCAGCGGCACCTCGCCGACCTCTCTGTCACCTCGCACGCGCTCGACGCCGGCCGCTGGCTCGACCAGAATGCAGAGACCGACGTGCTCTCTGCCGTCTGCCGCGCGCACGGCCACGCCGTCACCCGCTACGCCGAGCACCGCATCACCCGGGCGACCGTCGACCGCAGCGCCGCGTCCGCGACCCGCGCGCTGGCCGTGACACTGGATGCGCCGGGCGGGGTCGACATCGCCGCCCCGTTCGCCGGAGAACTCGCCCTCGTGGACGGCTCGTGGCGGCTGCGCGGCGACGACGCCGACCTCTGGCTCGACGGGCTGAGCCGTCCGCTCATCACCGCGCGGGTGGCCCCGGGCGAGAGCATCGGCGCGGCCGTCACCCTCACGGTGCAGCTGAGCCGCCTGCGCGGGCGCCGCCCACCCGCGTTCGTCACCCCGGCCATCCCGCGCCGGCTGTGGGAGGAGATCGCGCCGGACCCGTCCGCCCTGTTCGGCGCCGACCTGGCAGCGCCGGAGAGCGACGAGCAGCTCGCCCTCTCCCGCCGCGACGACACCTTCGCCGCCGTGCAGGAGCACTACTTCGCCGAGCCCCCGCTGATCGAGCGCGGCTGGCGGCACCACCTGATCGACACGCGGGGGCAGAGCTATATCGACATGGTGAACAACGTCACCGCCGTCGGCCACGCGCATCCCCGGCTCGTCGAAGCGGTGCGGGACCAGTGGGCGCTGCTCAACACCAACTCGCGGTTCCACTACGAGGAGCTCGCCCGGTTCACGTCGCGCCTCGCCGAACTCGCGCCCGCGCCGCTCGACACGGTGTTCCTGGTCAACAGCGGCAGCGAGGCCGTCGACCTGGCGCTGCGGCTGGCGCAGACGCACACCGGACGGCGGACCATCCTCGCGGTCACCGAGGCGTACCACGGCTGGACGGTCGGGGCGGATGCGGTGTCGTCGTCCATCGGGGACAACCCCCGCGCGCTCGAGACCCGGCCGGACTGGGTGAAGCTGGTCGCGTCGCCGCACACCTTCCGCGGACGCCACCGGGGCGCAGACTCCGCCCCCGCATACCTGGCCGACCTGGATGCGGACCTCGCCGCCCTGGACGCCTCCGGCCAGGCCATCGCCGGGTTCATTGCGGAGCCGGTGTTCGGCAACGCCGGCGGGGTGATGCTGCCGGACGGCTACCTGCGCGGCGTGTACCAGCGCATCCGGGATCGCGGGGGCGTGTGCATCGCGGACGAGGTGCAGGTCGGCTACGGGAGGCTCGGGCACTACTTCTGGGGTTCGGAGCAGCAGGGCGTCGTGCCGGACATCATCACGGTGGCGAAGGCGATGGGCAACGGGCACCCGCTCGGCGCCGTGATCACCACGAAGGCCATCGCGGACTCGTTCGCCGCGGAGGGCAGCTTCTTCTCGTCGGCGGGCGGCAGCCCGGTCAGCGCGACCGTCGGGCTGACCGTGCTCGACATCATGCGCGACGAGGAGCTGCAACGGAATGCCGCGGAGGTCGGCGACCACCTCGCGGCACGGCTGCGCGCGCTCGGCAACCGGCACGCCCTGATCGGCGCTGTGCACGGGCTGGGGCTCTACCTCGGCGTCGAACTGGTGCGCGACCGCGAGACGCTCGAACCGGCCACGGAGGAGGCGGCGACGATCTGCGACAGGATGCTGGCGGAGGGCTGCGTGGTGCAGCCGACGGGCGACCACAAGAACGTCCTCAAGATCAAGCCGCCGCTCTGCATCACGCGTGAGAGCGCCGACCGGTTCGCGGATGCGCTGGATCTGGTGCTCGCGACGCTCTGAGGCGGGGCGGTAGCGGCGTCGGTGTCGGCCGCGGCGGTGTCGGTGGCCGGGCATACGCTCGACGCATGGTCGTCACGCCAGCCGTCTCCTTCACCGCCGCAGAGCCGTTCCGCATCGCCGTGCCGGACGACGACATCGCCGACCTCCGCTCGCGACTCTCCCACACCCGCTACCCCGTGCAGACGCCGGCAGCGCCGTGGGCGGCGGGCGTCGACCTGCCGACCCTCCGCACGCTCCTGGACACGTGGCGCGACGCCTACGACTGGCGAGCGGCCGAAGCGCGCCTGAACGCCATCCCGCAGTTCACCTCCGTGATCGGCGGTGACGTCGTGCACTTCGCGCACCTGCGCGGGCAGCGTCGATCCGGGGCGGAGGACCCCATCCCGATCGTGCTGAGCCACGGCTGGCCGTACTCGTTCATCGAGATGCTCCCGCTCGCCGAGCTGCTGAGCCGCGACGACGGTTCGGGGCAGACCTTCGACGTGGTCGTGCCGTCGCTGCCGGGGTTCGGGTTCTCCGAGCCGCTGGCCGAGCCGTTCGTCTCGACCGTCGTCGCAGAGCGCTGGCACACGCTGATGACCGACGTGCTCGGCTACCAGCGATACGCCACATACGGAGAAGACGTCGGCACCTGGACCAGCGACCGCCTCGCCGCCCTGCATCCGGAGTCGGTGCTCGGCCTGTTTGCCACGCACGCCGCGTTCCCGCCGAAGGAGCGCGCAGCCGACCTCACCGACGACGAGCAGGCCTTCGTCACCTGGCTGGGCGACAAGTGGGCGAGGGCCAGCGCATACGCGGCCCAGCAGTCGACCAGGCCGGACACCCTCGCGGTCGGCCTGACGGACTCCCCCGCCGGGCTTGCGGCCTGGCTGCTGGAGAAGTTCCGCGAGTGGAGCGGGTCGGACGACCTGCACACCTGGTGGACCACCGACGAGCTGCTCACCACGATCGCGCTCTACTGGTTCACCGGAACGATCGGCACCTCGTTCCGCGCATACTTCGACGACGCGCAGGAAACCCCGATGCCGCGCATCCATGTTCCGGTCGGGGTGTCCATCCAGTACGGGGAGCGCGGCTTCCCGCGCAGCTACGCCGAGCGCACGTACACCGACATCCGGTTCTGGAACGACCTGCCCACCGGCGGGCACTTCACCGCGAAGCAGACCCCCGAGCTGGTGGCGGCCGACATGCGCACGTTCTTTCAGATCGTGCGCGCGACGGCGTAGGGCGACCTGCCTCTGGCCGGCTCGCGAGCGGCAGGCGTCAGCGCAGCGCCGTCTGCGCCGCGGCTGCGAGCGTCGAGGCGACGGCGGCGAGCGTGGTCGACTGCAGCGACCACTGGTGCCAGTACAGCGGAACGTCGAGCGGCGCGGCGTCGTCGAGCACCACGAGGCGCCCGTCGGCCAGCTGCTCCGCCGTCTGCAGGTCGGGGAGCATCCCCCAGCCGAGTCCCAGCTCCGCCGCCCGGACGAACTCGGCCGAGGCGGGGACGTAGTGCCGGGATGGATGCGCGTCCGGCGCCCGGGCGGCCAGGTATCTGTCCTGCAGCGCATCCTTCCTGTCGAACACCAGCATCGGCGCCGCCGCCATCGCGGAGGGCGTCCAGCCGTCCGGCAGCCACCGTGCGACGAACGTCGGGCTCGCCGCCGCCCGGTAGCGCATCGCGCCCAGTCGCGTGACGGTGCAGCCCTGCACCGGCTCGCTGTCGGAACTGATCGCGGCCATCGCCGTGCCGTCGCGCAGCCGGTCGAGGGTGTGCTCCTGGTCGTCCAGCACGATGTCGAACGCGACACCGTGCACCTCGGCCAGCGCCGGCAGCACCCAGGTGGCCAGCGAGTCCGCGTTCACCACCAGCGGGATGCGCGGGGCGACTCCGGCGCCGCCCGAGCCCGCGCCCGTCTCACCCGTGCCCGCCTCGTCGGCGCCGAGCGCATCCACCGCCTCGCTCTCGAGCAGCGCGACCTGCCTGGCCAGCGTGAGCAGGATGCGCCCGGCGGCGGTCGGCTCGATCGGCTTGCTGCGCCGCACGAGCACGCGGCCGGTCTGCGATTCGAGGGCGCGCATCCTCTGGCTGACGGCGGACGGGGTGATGTGCAGCGCGGCGGCGGCGCGGTCGAAGGTGCCGTGGTCGATGACCGCGGCCAGCGTGCGGAGCTGATCGGTGCTGGCATCCATCATCAGCCATGCTAATGGTTCGTAAGAATCATTAGCTTCCCTGAAGCTGCTGCGATACCTAGTCTCGAACCTGTGACCCCCGCCTCCTCCCTCGCCATCTTCGTCACCGGCCTCGGCGCGGGCGCCTCGCTCATCATCGCGATCGGCGCGCAGAACGCGTACGTGCTGCGCCAGGGACTGCGGCGTGAGCACGTGCTGCCGATCGTGCTTATCTGCATCGCCAGCGACGCCGTCCTGATCGCCGCCGGCGTCGCAGGGATCGGCGCGATCATCCGCTCCGCGCCCGTCGCGCTTGAAATCATCCGCTGGGCAGGCTTCGCCTTCCTGCTGCTCTACGCCGTCTTCGCCGCCCGCCGCGCCCTCCGCCCGGAGCGCCTCGACCCGGACGGCGCCGCCGCCCCGTCCGCCACCCTGCTCGCGGCGGTCGGCACCTGCCTCGCCCTCACCTGGCTGAACCCGCACGTCTACCTCGACACGGTCCTGCTCCTCGGCTCGCTCAGCGCCTCCCACGGCGACCCGGGCCGCTGGGTGTTCGGCGCGGGCGCCGTCACCGCCAGCATCCTCTGGTTCGGGATGCTCGGCTTCGGAGCCCGCTACCTCGCGCCGGTCTTCGCGCGGCCGTTGGCGTGGCGCATCCTGGACGGCGCGATCGCGGTGCTGATGGTGGTGCTGGCGGTGCTGCTGGTGGCGTGAGCGGCGGGGAGAAGGCGCGCGACACGGCGCAGGAAAAGCAGAAGGGCCGCACTTCGATGAAGTGCGGCCCTCGCTGTTCCGGTGGAGCTAAGGAGATTCGAACTCCTGACCTCTTCGATGCGAACGAAGCGCGCTACCAACTGCGCCATAGCCCCGTGAACTGCTCTGAAACGATAGCACCCCGCGGGGGTCGAAATCGAATCGGGCTAGCTCGCGGCGCGTCGCCTGCGGAGGACGGCGTCGAGGTCGATCGCGTTGGTGTCGAGGTCGTCGAGGAGGCCCATGCTGGCGTAGCGGCTCGGCTCCTGCACGGGCGCGATGGCGACAGGCGCAGCGGCCACGGCAGGCGCAGCAGCGGGTGCGACAGCCACCGGGCGCAGCGGCGTCGGCGCAGGCACGCGCTCCCCCGCCTTGCGCTCCACCTCGGCCCGCGCGGCGGACCGGCGGAGTTCGGTGGCCGCGTCGATCGACGCCATCGCGGTGGCCGCGATGGTGCCGCGGGACAGGTGCAGCGGCTTCGGCAGCGGGCGGGGCGTCCAGCTCTCCTGGCGGGGAGCCCTGACCTCCTGCACGTCGTGCTGGGCGTCGTCGTAGAGCGCGGGCGCGATCGGGGCGGCCAAAGGGACGGCGGCCGAGGCGGTCGCGGCGTTCTCTGCACCGGCGAGGCGGACGAGCATCCCGACGGCCAGGATGCCGACGACGGAGGACACCGCGAGGGTGAGCCAAGCGCCGGTGGAGACCAGCGTGGCCGTCCCGACGATGCCGCCGATCACGGAGGCGACGAGCACCAGCGTGCTCAGCCCGCGGGAGCGGCGCAGACGGCGGCGGCGCTGCGGGGACAGTTTCGGCACGGCGGTGGCCGCAGCGAGCACGCGGGCGCGCTGCGCGGCGGCGGCGCGGGCCGCGCGTTCGAGGGCGATGGCCTGCGAGGCTGCCGCCTCCGCCTCTTCGGCGATGCGGCGCTCCTCCTCGGCGATGGCCTGCTCGCGGCGGGCGTGCGCAGCGGCGGCGGCACGCGCCTCGGCGAGCTTCTTCTGCTCCGCACGCTTCAGGATGCGCTGCTGCTCGGCGACGGTGCGGGCCGTCGCCTCCATGCGCACCTGCTCCGGCACCTCGCTCGTCTCCGCGAGGATGCGCAGCGTCTGCTGCAGCCTCACCGCGTTGCGTTCCGTCGCCAGGTACTCTCGCCTGCGCAGCCACACCGGGATGAGATAGGCCAGCCACAGCGCAGCGGCGATGGCTACGACCACCCCACCGCCCATCACGTCCCCAGTCATGCCTCTACGGTAGGGGGCAGCGCGTCCGGCGCCCCGGCAGCGCGCCGGGTGTGTTCGCGATGGAGAGTTCTTTCAGGCCCGATGCAGCGTTCGGTCAGCGCTGCAGCGTTCGGTCAGCGCTGGCGGGCGATCGGCAGCGGGATCGCCGCGGCCGCCCGGTCCTCTGCGGGGATGCTCGCCGCATCCAGTGGGGCGTTGCCGTCGAGCCAGCGGCGCAGCACGCCCTGGGTCAACTCCTCAGTCACTAGGCCGAAGCAGAAGTGGTCGCGCCAGTCGCCGTTGATGTGGATGTATCGGCGGCGCAGCCCCTCGTAGCGGAAGCCGAGCTTCTCGACCACGCGAAGGCTCGGGCCGTTCTCCGGGCGGATGCAGATCTCCATCCTGTGCAGGCCCAGCTGGTAGAAGCAGTAGTCCGTGGCGAGCGCGACCGCCGTCGGCGTGATGTTGCGACCGGCGAACTCCTCGGACACCCAGTAGCCGATCGTCGCACTCGACAGCGAACCGTAGGTGATCGACGACACGTTGAGCTGACCGGCGAGCTGCCCGTCGTACTCGACGATGAACGGCAGCCCGTGCCCTGCGCGCGCGTTCGCGAGCAACGACCGGATGCTCGACCGCGTGTCGAACGACATCGGCGCATACGGGCTGGTCGCCTCCCACTGGCGCAGCCAGCTGCGGTTGTCGAGCAGGGAACGCTCCAGACCGCGGGCGTCGCGGAGCCGGATGGGCCGGAGGCCGACCTTGCCCTCGCTGAGTGACGGTACGACGATCGCCACGGACCTCTCCTTCTCGGTGTGGCTAGCGGGCCGCGTCGGCGACGGACTCCGCCGGCTCTGCGGACTCCAGCGGCTCAGCGGGCTCGGCGGGCATCTCGGGCAGGACCTCGTCCGGCTCGTCGTCGAGGCCTGCCGCGAACTCGCGGAGCCACGGGCGCAGGTCCGGTCCGAGGTCTTCGCGGTCGGACGCGAGCTGCACGATCGCCTTGATGTAGTCGAGACGGTCGCCGGTGTCGTAGCGGCGGCCGCGGAAGACGACGCCGTAGACGCCGCCCGTCCAGTCCGGAGCCTGCGCCATCGACTGCAGTGCATCCGTCAGCTGGATCTCGCCGCCCTTGCCCGGCTCCGTCTTCTCCAGCACGTCGAAGACCTCCGGGCGCAGCACGTAGCGTCCGATGATCGCGTAGTTCGACGGCGCGTGCTCGCGGTCCGGCTTCTCGACGAGGCCGGTGATCCGCACCACGTCGTCGTCCTCTGTCTCCTCCACGGCGGCGGCGCCGTACAGGTGGATCTGGCTGGGGTCGACCTCGAGCAGTGCGACGACGGTGGTGTTCCGCTCCTGCTGCACCTCGAGCATCCTGGACAGGAGTTCGTCGCGCGAGTCGATGATGTCGTCGCCGAGGAGCACGGCGAACGGTTCGCGGCCCACGTGCATCTTGGCGCGCAGCACGGCGTGGCCGAGGCCCTTGGGGTCGCCCTGACGGACGTAGTGCATGTCGGCGAGCGCCGTGGAGTAGTTGACCTTCTCGAGGCGGTCGGTGTCGCCCTTCCTGGTGAGGGTCTCCTCCAGCTCTGCGTTGCGGTCGAAGTGGTTCTCGAGCGCGTTCTTGTTGCGCCCGGTGATCATCAGGACATCGTGGAGCCCCGCGTCCACCGCCTCCTCGACCACGTACTGGATGGCGGGCTTGTCGACGACGGGGAGCATCTCCTTCGGCATGGCCTTGGTGGCCGGAAGGAAGCGGGTGCCGAGGCCCGCAGCTGGAATGACTGCTTTAGTGACGTGCGTTGCCATCTGCTCAGGGTATCGGCAATTCGCGGCACCCCCGGATGCAATCTCTTAGGATTGCCCTATGGATTCGGATACTGCCGCCCATCGCAAGCGCGCACTGCGCGCCGAACTGCGTGAACGACGACAGAACCTCACCAGCACCGAGCGTGCTGCAGCGACCGCGGGGATCACCCGCAACCTCACCGACCTCGCGACCGACCTCTCCGCACGCTCCGTCGCCTGCTACCTCTCCACGCCGATCGAGCCGGACACCCGCCCGTTCCTCAACTGGATGCACGCCCAGGGCATCCGGGTGCTGCTTCCCATCTCGCGGGAGGACGGTCTGCTCGACTGGACGACCGGCGACGGCGAGACGGAGACGGAAGGTCTGTTCGGGATGCCGGAGGCCGTCGGAGAGCTGCTCGGCCCGATCGCCATCAACGACGTGGACCTGATCGTGATCCCCGCCGCCGCCGTCGACGCATCCGGGATGCGGATGGGCTGGGGCAGAGGCTATTTCGACAAGACCCTCGGCAGCATGGAAAAATGTCCCCCGGTGTACGCTGTGCTGTTCGACGCCGAGCTGGTCGACGAGGTGCCCCGCGAACGACACGACCAACCGGTCGACGGCGCGGTCACCCCGACCAGGATCGTCCAGTTCTCGTGACAGCAGCACCGGGCGAACCCGCCCGACACCCCGACCATCCCGGAGCCTGACACAATGCCCACCTATTCGTACTCGTGCCGCGACTGCGGGACCGCCTTCGACATGCAGCAGGCGTTCACCGACGATGCGCTCACCGTCTGCCCCACCTGCGGCGGCAGCCTGCGCAAGGTGTTCGGCGCGGTCGGCGTGACGTTCAACGGGTCCGGGTTCTACCGCACGGACTCGCGCGGGACGAAGAGCTCCAGCACGGGCTCGGGGTCGTCGTCGTCGGGATCCGGTTCGTCGTCGTCGGGATCCGGCTCGTCTTCCTCCGGCTCGTCCTCGTCCGGCTCCGGTTCGTCCTCCTCCGGCTCGTCCAGCGCTCCGGCCGCCTCCACGTCGTCCAGCTAGTCCCCCTCGATCCCTGCACCACCAGCCTTTCGAAAGGAACCGGCCATGCTCAAAGGATTCAAGGAGTTCATCCTCCGCGGAAACGTGATCGACCTGGCCGTCGCGGTCGTCATCGGCGCTGCGTTCACGGCCGTGGTGAACTCGATCGTCAACAACGTCTTCAACCCGCTGATCGGCGCACTCTTCACCGCGGACAGCCTGGACAATTCGATGACGCTGGTGATCGGCGACGCCCACGTCAAGTTCGGTGCCGTCGTCGGCGCGATCATCCAGTTCCTGATCGTCGCGGTCGTCGTCTACTTCGTCTTCGTCTACCCGATCAACCTCGCGAAGAACCGCGCGCAGAAGCTCCGCAACCAGGGCGTCGTCGAACCGGATGCCCCGATCACCGAGCTCGACCTGCTCACCGAGATCCGCGACCTGCTGCAGACCCAGGCCGCCCCGCCGTCCGCATCGGGCAAGCACGCCGAGTAGCGCGCGTCACCAGTGCGGCGGCACGTCCTGCCGCAGCCGCTCGTCGTTGCTGTCCCCCCGGTCGTTCCACGCCCGGTCGGTGTCCTCCGACGCGCGCTGCGGCCCGCCGGCCTGCCCGCTTTGCGGCTCGGGATCGGTCCCGGGCACGGCACCCACCTGCACCCGCCGATGCTTCCGCCTGCCCGTCTCGCTCACCCTCCCAGGGTAGCCGCGATCGAACACCGCCCTCGCCACGTCTAGACCGCGAAAAGCGGCAACCAACTCGCGCTAATCCGGGACCTCCTGTGGCTAGCGCAGGCAATCGGCGTGAGTGTGCTCCCACACCGCTTTGTCTTCCGACGCGTCCCACTCCTCGAACATTCGCTCATAGTCAGCATGCTCGATATCTGGCATATGAACTATGGTACCCGAGAATGATGCTAGGCCTGACGGGATGAACGTTCCGCTGCGGTCGCAGCGACCTTACCCGGACGAAACCTAGCCCTGCTGCACCGGGATCGAGATCGGGGCCGTCTGCGTGTCCGGCTCGGTGATGCCGATCAGCCGCGCGATCCGGGACGCGACGGCGTCCGGGTCGGCGAACAGTTCGAAGCTGTGCACGCGGAGGTAGTGCCAGCCGAGGCGGCGGAGGACGTCGGGGCGCAGGCGCAGGGATTCGCGGAGGCTGCCCTTGTTGACGTCGTCGTCGGTCTCGACCGCGACCGCGCGTCCGGCGTGGGAGGCGACGAGCGCGAGCTTGCCGCGGTAGCCGAGCTGCACATCCAGCCCGCGCCTGGTGAGGCGTTTGGCGAGGTCGAGCACCATCGGGTCCGCGTCGTGGCTGAGGTACTGGGCGGTCGCCGCCTGGATCTGGTCGGCCTCGCCGAGCACCTGGGCGAGCGCGGCCATGCCGTGGCGCATCCTGGTCTCGTCGATGTCTTCCGGCTTGAAGCAGGAGACGATGTCCATGCCGCGGCGGGCGCGGGTCATTCCGACGGCGAGCAGCCGCTCCCCTCCCGGCTCCGCGAGGGCCCCGAAGTTGGAGAGCAGGCGGCCGTGCGGGGTACGGCCGTATCCGATGGAGAAGATGACGCGGTCGCGGCTCTGCGCCACCGACTGCTCCAGCGTCACCACCGTGAACGGCTCCGCCCGGTCTTTCAGGATGAAGTCGGCCAGTTCCGTGCGCTTGGCGAACGCCGCAAGCACGGCCTGGTTGACGCGCACGGCGTGCCGCTCGCTCGCCGTGATCACCATCAGGGATTCGCGGGGACGCTCCGTGGCGTGCTCGAGCACCAGCTCGACCACCTTCGACACTTCGGCGTCCGTGCTCTCCACGGCTCCGGTGTCGCTGTCCGGCATCCCCTGGCCGCCGGTGACGTAGTTCAGGGTGAGGCTGCCGTGGCCGAGGTAGGTTCCCGCCCAGGGCAGCGAGTCGATCATCCCGCCGTAGAAGCGGCGGTTGACGAGGTCGGCGAGGTCTTCCCCGCCCGCGCGGTAGCTGCGGGTGAGCGTGTAGACCGGGAGCAGTTCGGACAGCTGGGCCAGCGCCGAGCCCGCGTGCGCGGCATCCACGTCCACCTGGTCGACCGTCGTGCCGTATTCGTGCGCGCCGATGTCGAACGGAGACGGCGTCTGCGTCACCGGGTCGCCGAACGCCACGATCTGGCGGGCACGGCGGATGACCGGCACGTTCTCCGACAGCATGGATGCACCGGCGTCGACGAGCAGGACGGCGTCGAACGCGACATCCTGGCTGATCGAGGTCACCTCGTACGGCGACACCAGCCACACCGGCGCGAGCGGGCGTGCCAGGTGCGGCGCGACCTCGTTGAGGGTCGCCGCCGTGGTCTTGTCGCTCTTCAGCAGTTTCTTGAGCGCCGCAGCTTCCTCCGGCCAGTCGACGATGCCGATCTTCCAGGTCTCTGCGAGCATCCACGCGAGCTGCTGCCCGGTGGCGGAGGCGTGCGCCTCGTCGACCAGGCGGAAGTCGGCTTCGAGGCGGTCGAGCACACCGGTGTTGCCGTTGAGCAGGGCGCGGTCGGAGGCGAGCAGCGTCTCCAGCACCGACTGCCACCAGGCGAGTTCGAGCTCGGCGGACACCTGGGTCTCCGGCACGTGCCGCAGCGACAGGTCGGAGAGCAGCGGGTCGAGTTTCCGCTCGCGCAACTCGGTGAGGAGCGCCGTGCGCTCCTGCAGGTTGGCGAGCACCTCCGACTCCGCGGCGAGCCCCGCGATCTGCCTGGTCAGCTCGTCGACGGGGAGGACGGACAGCGAGAACGGCGTCCCCGTGCGGCGCAGGGGGATGTCGAGCCGGGCGAGGTCTTCCGCGACGCGCTGGTATGCGACCTGCACGTCGGCGATGCCCACCGGCACCTCCGGCACCACGCCGGCGGCGGCGAACCGCTGCCACAGGATGCGCTGCTGCTGGATGCGCCGCAGGCTCTCGTTGAGGTCGGTGACGTGCACGCCGGGGCGCACGTATTCGAGCGCCAGCTTGCGCAGGCGGCGGCGGTTGGCGCCGGACATGGTCGGCGACTCGCGGCGCGTCGCCGTCGCGGCGATGAGTTCGGCGATCGAGCGGTCGTAGACGGCCGGCTGGAACTTGTCGAGCGTCTCGCGCACGTCCATCAGGAGGCGCAGGTAGACGCCGAGCTCCGCGATCGACTCGAACGGCCGCATCCTGGTCTGGCCGATCAGCGACTTCGCGCGTTCGAGCAGGCGGGGCAGTTCGGAGCGGTTGAGCTTCTTCGCCAGCTCGTGCGCCGCGTTGCCCTCGGCCGTCGTGCCGAAGGAGGCGCCGTACCAGGGCGAGTCGTTCGGGCCGTAGCGGAACTCGCCGAGCCTGGCCGCGCGGATGAGCGCGTCGGCGGCGGCCGGCCTGTCGTTCGCCAGCAACTCGATGGATGCGCGGTCCAGCCGCGCCGTCGTGGACGGCGGGGTGGGCAGCAGCGAGAGGCGGGACAGCTCGCCGAGCGCATCCAGCACGGACACCTTGAGCACGGGATCGCGGCGGGTGAGCGCCGAGCGGTAGTCGAGCAGCACCTTGCGGAGGCGCACGAGCGCCTCGTCGACGTCGGTGACCTTCGGCTGGGTGGCCTTCTCGTTGCGGCCGATCGACTGGATCACGTCGCGGCGGAGCGTGCGCGGCGTCACGGCCAGGCCGGGCAGCCCCACCTGGGTGAGCCGGTGCGTGATGTCTTCGATGCTGGACCGGCGTGGGGTCACGACGAGCACGCGCTTGTGCTGGGCGACAAGCGCGCCGACGGCGTTGACGATGGTCTGGGTTCCGCCGGTGCCTGGCAGCGTCTTGACGACAATGGAGTTGCCCGCCGCGATCTGGGCGACGACGTTCTCCTGCTCCTCGTCCGCATCCAGCAACAGCGTGTCCGTGGCGGGAGGACGCTCGTCCTGACGGACGGGCTGCACGGGGTTGAAGGCGCTCTCGACGGTGCGGCGGGCGGACGGGTTGCCGGCCAGCGCATCCAGGACCACGTTGTCAAGGTCTTCCGCCTCGGCGCGCATGGCGGTCGCCACGTCGGCGAACGAGGAGACGACGAGCCGCGGCTGCACGTTGAACCAGGGCAGGTGCGATGTCAGGCCGCGCAGGCGGTCGATCACCGGCTGCGGCTTGAACACGCCGTTGGTGAGCGCGAGCGCGACGAAGGCGTCGGCGTCGAGGGTGATCTGGAACTGCTCGGCGAGAGCACGCGCCAGCTCGGGGTTGAGGTACGGCTGGCCCTTGAGCTTGAGTTCGAAGTCGCGGCCGTAGCGGCGGATCGCGAGCGGGCGCAGCAGGATCGGAGCGGTGTACTCCTCCCCGCCGTGGCGCCACTGGGCGAGACCGATCGCCAGGTGCACGGACTCGATGCCGCGCACCGAGCGCAACTCGATGCCTTTGGCCGTGATCGCGTTGGCGGCGGCGCGCGCGGTGCGCAGAGCGAGTTCGTCGCGGATCAGGCTCGACAGCAGCGTCGACTGACCGGTGATGAACTGCGGAAGGCCGCCGGGATGCGTCGAACTCAGCTCGATGCGCGTCCGCGGGCTGTCCTCGAAGTGCAGCAGAGGGGATGCGCCGCCGAGGGCCGCGATCTCCTCACGCCACCTGTGCCACACGGGCTCGGCGATGTTGCCGGCCACGAGAGCAGGGTCACCGAGGCTGATCGCGTGCGGTGACGTGGTGTTCTGCGGGTTGAGGGCGTCATCGTCCGGAATGTCCGACATCATGTCGTCATCCTCGTTCTTCCTGTCCAGTCGCCACACACGGCCACCCTACGGGCTGATTCCAGTATTCCCCTTGCAATCCGGGCGAGTTTCGCGCTAAAGGGCACTGTCCAGGCTACCGCTCGCTGCGACGCACCCTCTCCCCGAGCAGCGCGAGGCCGAGCAATCCGCAGGCGATGTACACGAGCGCCTGGCCGTTCAGGATGGCGACGACGTCGAAATGCTCAGCGAGGAAACCGGCCACCAGCAGCCCGGCGCCCTGAGCGGCGCCGCCGAAGGTGGTGACCGACGCGAACACGCGGCCGAGCGCCTCCGGTGGAGTGACGCGCTGCACGATCGTGATCAGGCCGGTGGTGGTGGCGACGGCCGGAATGCCGACCGCGATGAACAGGCCGACGTACACGCCGACGGCGGTGGTCACCGGGTACAGGTTCCAGGTGAGCAGCGAGATCGCCCCGAAGACGAGGTAGCCGGCGCCGACCAGGGTGCGCGGGGCGAACCGCCGCAGCAGCACGCCGCTGAGCAGCCCGCCGATCACGCCGCCGATGGCCTGCACGCCGCGCAGCAGGCCGACCTCGGTGCCGTTCGCCCCGAGCCGGTCGGTGACGTACACGATGAAGAGGACCAGGAAGATGCCCTGCGCGAACTGGCCGAGCGTGGTGATCGCCGTCACAGCGCCGAGCGGACGCAGCCGGCGAATGGTGGAGAGGCCGTCGAGCCACTGCCGCAGGAAGTGGACGCGCGGCAGCGGAGGGTGGTCGGCGTCCGGCGCAGTGGATGCGCGGGGCCGGCTGAGCGCGACCAGCCCGGCACTGAGCAGGTAGCTCGCAGCATCCACCACCACCACGCCGGGCAGCCCGACCAGCACGAACGCCAGGCCGCCGAGCGGGGAGCCGATCAGCCTGGCCAGGTTGTCGCTCACCGCCATCAGTGCGTTGCCCTGGCCGAGCTGGTCGTCATCCACGAGACGCGGCACCAGCGCCTGCTTGGCCGGGTTGACGATCGCGCCGAGGCACGCCTCGAGCGCTGCGACGACGTAGACGATCCACATCCGGTCGGCGGACGCCGCCAGCAGCGGGAGCAGCAGAGCGCCCTGGAGCAGGTTGGCGACGATCATGGTCCTGCGGTGGTCCCAGCGGTCGACGAGCACGCCGAGGAAGCTGCCGAGCACGAGCATCGGCACGAGCTCGGCCAGGAAGACGGTGGATGCGCCGAGCGCGCTGCCCGTGACGGCGAACGCGAACAGCGGCAGCGCGATCATCAGCAGCCAGTCGCCGGTGTCCGAGATGAAGCTGCTGGCCCAGACCAGGGCGAAGTCGCGCCGGAGCAGCGGCGAGCGCTTCCGCTCCCCCGCCTGTGGCGACCGGGTCTCCGTCACGATGTCCTCGCATCCGGGTGGCGGTAGGCGTTCAGGTGGAGGGCGACGACGTCGCTGCCCTCCGGTGCGTCGTCGCGGGTGAGGCCGATGTACGGGCGGATGAGCGCATCCAGTCGTTCGCCGAGGTCGCGGAGCTCCTGCGGCGTCATCCGCAGGGCGTAGCCGGAGAGCGTCATCGCGTCCTTCCACTCCTCCGGCTGCGTGTCGCGGCCGGCGACGGCGCGGCGGGTGAGCGCCGCCTCGTCGTCGATCTGCTTCTCGACCAGGGCGCGTTCGACGGTGTCGGAGCCGAGGGCGGTGGCCGGGTCGTCGCTGCTGCCGAACTGCAGCCCCGTGGCGGTGGAGCGCCAGGGCCGTTCGCGTCCATCCACCGGGTCGACGGACTCGACCAGGCCGTAGCGCGCGAGCGAGCGCAGGTGGTAGCTGCAGTTGGAGGCGGTGGAGCCGACGACCTCCGCGCACTGGCTGGCCGTCTGGGTGCCGAACGCCATCAGGTGGTTGAGCAGGGCGAGCCGCAGTGGATGCGCGAGGGCGCGGAGCGCGCGGGCGTCGGTGACCTGCCGCCGGTCCTCGGGTCTGCTCGATGTGAAAGACATGTTTCACATTGTCGGCTGTCGGTTCTTTCACGTCAAGCGGGGAATGGTTGACCGGGCAACGCGTTGTTGTAGAACGTTAACGAACGCAACAGAGCGGGAGAGCGATGTCGAGCACCACCACGGCCAATATCGGGTTCCGGTCCGAGCGAGGGCCCATCCTGATCGCGCTGATGCTGACCACCGGACTGGTGGCCATCGACTCGACCATCCTGGCCACGGCCGTCCCGTCGATCGTCGCCGACCTCGGCGGGTTCTCGCAGTTCCCCTGGCTGTTCTCGGTGTACCTGCTCGCGCAGGCCGTCTCCGTCCCGCTCTACGCCAAGCTGTCCGACACCATCGGGCGCAAGCCGATCGTCCTGATCGGCATCGGGCTGTTCCTGGTCGGCTCCGTGCTGTGCGGGTTCGCCTGGAGCATGCCGGCCCTCATCGCGTTCCGCGCCGTGCAGGGCCTCGGCGCCGGAGCCATCCAGCCGATGGCCGTCACCATCGCCGGAGACATCTACACCGTCGCGGAGCGCGCCAAGGCGCAGGGCTACCTGGCGAGCGTCTGGGCGATCTCCTCGGTGGTCGGGCCGACGCTCGGCGGGTTGTTCTCCGAGTTCACCTCGTGGAGGTGGATCTTCTTCGTCAACGTGCCCCTGTGCATCCTGGCCGGGTGGATGCTGATGCGCACCTTCCACGAGAAGATCGAACGACGGAAGCACCGGATCGACTACGCCGGCTCGATCCTGCTCACCTCCGGCATGACGCTGCTCATCCTGGCGGTGCTCGAAGGCGGGACCGGCTGGGCCTGGAACTCGGTGTGGAGCATCGGCTCGTTCGTGCTGGGCGGCCTCATCCTGGTGGCGTTCGTGCTGGTCGAGCGGCGCGCGGCGGAACCCGTGCTCCCGCTCTGGGTGTTCTCGCGGCGGCTGCTGGTGACGACCACGCTGGTGTCGCTCGGCGTCGGCGCGATCCTGATCGGGCTCACCTCCTACGTGCCGACCTACCTCGAAGGAACGGTGCACGTCACGCCCCTCATCTCCGGCCTGGCGGTCGCGGCGCTCACCATCGGCTGGCCGATCGCCGCCTCCCAGTCCGGACGCTTCTACCTGCGCATCGGCTTCCGCAACACGGCACTGCTCGGCTCGGCCATCGCGCTCGTCGGGGCGATCACGCTCGCGGCGACCAGCGTGCACCCGAGCGTCGCGTTCGTCGCGATCAGCTGCTTCATCGTCGGCCTCGGGATGGGCCTCATCGCCACCCCGACCCTCATCGCTGCCCAGTCGAGCGTCGACTGGAACGAGCGAGGCGTCGTGACGGGCACCAATATGTTCGCCCGCTCGATCGGCAGCGCGGTCGGAGTCGCGGTCTTCGGCGCGATCGCCAACTCGATCATCGCCGGCTCGGCGGGCGGCGAGCACGACCCGGCGACGGTGCAGGCCGCGGCGACCGCGGTGTTCGTGTCCGTCGCGGTGGTCTCGGCGCTGACCATTGCCGCCGGGGCGTCGATGCCGCGCTCGCGGGTGGAAGACGTGGCGTTCACGCCGGCGAGCTGAGGACCGCTTCGTCTCGCTACGGCTTGCGCGCCAGCATCACGAACTCGTTGTACGGGAACGCCTTGCCCGCGGCCCGAGGGAACGGGAACGAGTACTGCCGGATCGGCGTCAGCCCGAGCTTCACACTCAGTTCGCGCAGGCCGTCGAAGTCGACGAACGTCACGTGCGTCGCGTCGCTGCGATATCCGCGCTCCTGCGGCGTGATGAACGCCACCTGCCCGCCCGAACGCACATACGGCAGGTAGCTCTGGATGAGCTCCACCGCGAAGTCGGGATCCAGGTGCTCGACCACGTGCGCGACGAGGGCGGCGTCGAAGCTGCCGGGCACCGCATACGGAGAGGACGGGAACTCGTCGCTCGTGAACGCCGTGAGGCCGCGGGCGCGTGCGGTCGCGATCGACTCGGGGTTGTGGTCGACGCCGACGCCGTTGTTGCCGAGGTGGGCGAGGTTGCGGCCGAGACCGCAACCGATGTCGAGGACCCTGCCGAGGTGCATGTGCCGGATATTGTACCGGTACGGCGCCTGGACGTTGAGCGTCCTCCTCCACCAGGAGTTGTCGAGCCTGCGGAGTCGCTCGGCGTAATCGAGGCCGGCCGTTCCGCTGCCGGAGCCTCCCGGCTCTTCGGCTTTCGCTGCCGTCACAGTCGCCCACCTTCGTCTCGCATCTCTGCAACGCTACGGCACCGGCACAGCCCCTTCAAAGCATTGAGCCAATAACATCGTCACGGAACTGTTCACCGTTGATGGGATTGAGCCGAATGGCAACAGGCAGGGGCGCTTCGGGGCCGAATAAACGCGACCGCCGGGAAGAGGCGAGAGAACACGCCCGCCTCATGCGCGAGGAAGCCGCCAAGAAGGCGAAGCGCCGCAAGATCATCGTGCAGGGTTCGGTGATCGTCGGGATCGTCGCCGTGCTCGCGATCGTCGGCGGGTTCATCTTCGCCGGGGTCAACGCGGCCAACAACGTCGCCAACCCGAAGAACATGCAGAGCGGCGGCATCCTGCTCACCGCGGCGGACAAGGCGGTGACCACGCCCGCCATCGCGAAGGGCGCCGAGCCGACGCCGACCAAGCAGACACTCGACGGCAAGACGGCGCACATCCAGATCTGGCTCGACTACCAGTGCCCGTACTGCAACCAGTTCGAGACCACGAACTCCGACCAGATGAAGCAGTGGATGGCGGACGGCCAGGCGACCCTGGAGATCCACCCGGTCGCGATCCTGGACTCGTCCACGAACAAGAAGTACTCGACCAGGGCTGCGGCAGCCGCATCCTGTGTCGCCAACTACCAGCCGGACAAGTTCTTCGACATCAACAGCGCCCTGTTCGCCAACCAGCCGGATGAGCAGACAGGCTCCGGCTTGACCAACGCGGAGATGCTGAAGCTGTTCAAGGACAAGGGGGTCTCGTCGCAGCAGATCACCGACTGCGTCAACGACCAGCGGTTCGCGAAGTTCGTCACGAACCGCACCGCCTCCGCGGTCAGCGACCCGCAGCTGCGGGGAGCGAACGGTTTCGGAACGCCGACCGTGTTCGTGAACGGCCAGCGATACTCGGGCGGCTTCACCGACGCCACCACGTTCGCGTCGTTCGTCGGAACGGCCGTCAAGGACGCCGGTGCCAGCGGAAGCGTGACCTTCCCCACCCCGACGCCGAAGAAGTAGCACGCGCAGCAGCGCAGCACGGGAGCGCCCGGTCTTCTGACCGGGCGCTTCTGTCGTTCGCCGGCGCGGTGTAGCGTTCGCTGCACCAGCACGGACACCAGCACGGACGGCGAAGGGAAACACCATGGACCGCATCCCGGACGACGGCATCGACGGCCTCGACGACGACCTGCTCGGCGACGCGGACGCCGGAGACACGGCAGGCTGGGTGGACCCGGCCGACGGCGACGTCGACTACGCGGCGGACGATCCGATCGCCGCCGCCGACTTCGCGGACGACCTCGTCACCACGGACGCGGTCGCCGGCGAGACGGTCTGGCCCGGTGCCGGCGACGGCAACGACGGCCCGACCGGCGGCGCCCCCGGGGAGGCCTCCCCGCTCTACGACGAGCACGCGGACCCCGCCGACATCGACGCCGACCCGGACACGGCCATCGACGCCGCCCGCGACCCCGACGCCTGACCCGCCGCGCCCCCAAACCATCGAGTCCGAAGTTGTTCACGGCCGCGAGCGGCGTGTACATAACTCCCGGCTCGATTGTTTGGGTCAGCGGGAGGCGCGGAAGGCCTCCAGCTGGGCGATGGTGGGGTACGACGACTGGGCGCCGTGGCCGGTGGCCGCGTACGCACCGACGACGGCTGCGAACGCCGCGGAGGCCGCGAGCGTCTCCCCGGCGGCCAGGCGCAGCGCAAGCGCTCCCATGAACGCGTCGCCGCATCCCGTGGTGTCGACCGCGGAGACCGGCACCGCGGGCACCGTGGTGTGGTCGCCGTCGTCGAACACGAACGCGCCCTCCGACCCGCGAGTGATGACCGCGCGCCGGATGCCTCGACCGGCGAGCCGGGATGCGACCTCCGCCGCGTCCACGGATTCCACGTCGACGCCGAGCAGCGTCGACGCCTCGTGCTCGTTGACGAGCAGCACGTGCGTCGCCGCGAGCAGCGCGTCCGGAACCTCCGCGTACGGGGAGAGGTTGAGCAGCACGGTCGCACCGTCGGCCGCCGCACGCTGGGCGGCGGCGACCACGACGGCCGTGTCGATCTCGAGGCACAGCCCGAGCACGCCGCGACCCGCGAAGGCGTCGCTGTCGCGCACATCGTCGGCGGTCAGCCGGTCGTTGGCGCCCGGGCTGACGACGATGGTGTTCTCGCCGTCGGCGTTCACGGTGATCATCGCCGTGCCCGTCGCTGTGCCGTTGATCCTGCGCACGCCGTCCACGTCGGCACCCGCGCGGCGCAGCGAGCCGGTCAGCAGCTCGCCGTGGGCATCGGCGCCGACGGCTCCGAGCATCCGGACGTCGCCGCCGAGCAGCGCGGCCGCCGCGGCCTGGTTCGCGCCCTTGCCTCCCGGCAGGGTCACGAGTTCCGAACCGCGCACGGTCTCCCCCGGTCCGGGGAAGCGCTCGGTGCGCACGACCAGGTCGGCGTTCAGCGACCCGACGATCAGGATGCCCGAGTCAGTCATGCGTCCACCCTCTCATCACGACGCCGCGGCCGCCGCCCGTGCCTCCGCCGCTCATGCCTCCGCCGTGACGGGCTTCGGGATGAGGAACGACACCGCGAGGGCGACGACCGTGATCGCCGCTCCCACGAGCATCCCGGCGCTGTAGCCGACCGTCGAGGTGCTTCCGGCCGGGCTGAGGACCACCTGCAGCACGGGAAGCAGCGCGAAGCTGAGGCCGGCGCCGAGGTTGAACGCCCCCGCGTTGAGGCCGGGCAGGAAGCCCGGGTTGTCCGCCGGGGAGAGCACGATGCCGAGGCCGTTGAGCATGATGTTCGCGATGCCGGCGTAGCAGACGCCGATCAGCACGGTCGCGACGATGAGCACCGGCATCGAGTGCACGCCGACGAACGCCATGATCAGAGTCGCGACGATGCTGCCGACGAGTCCGACGCGCAGCACGGTGCGGTAGCCGAGCGTCGGCGCGAGGCGTCCAGCGAACGGGCCCACGATCCAGCCGACGATCGCATACGGGGTGAGGAAGGCGAGCGACGCGAGGTCGGCCTGCATCCCGAACCCGGCGTCGCCGTTCTGGGCGATCGAGGTGACGAGCCCGTTGACGACGGCGAACACACCGGTCATCGTCAGCAGCGTGGTGACCAGCAGGGCCCAGGTGCTGCGCTGGCGCAGGTACTTCGGCGGTACCAGCGGCTCCCGGATGCGCTTCTCCACGAACCAGAACACCACGAACGCGACCAGCGACAGCACGATGCCGCCGATGACGAGCGCCCAGTTGGCCGCGGCCAGCTTGCCCGCCTCGTTGAGCGCCATCAGCAGTGCGCCGATGGAGACGACGAGCGGGATGACGCCCCACCAGTCCATCCGCGTCCCGGCGGACGGCTTCGACTCGACGCCCCAGATCAGGACGAGCGCCACGGCGATCACCGAGACCACCGCGATGACCCAGAACACGGAACGGAAGCCGAGCGTGGTCGCGAGCCAGCCGCCCGCGATGGCGTCGATACCTGCGATGCCGCCATTGACCGCGGTGAGCAGGCCCATCGCCGCTCCGTACTTCTTCGGGTCGGAGATCTCGGCGCGCAGCATCAGCAGGCAGACGGGGACGACCGGCCCGGAGACGCCCTGGATCGCGCGGCCGACGTACAGCATCGGCAGGTTGACGGCCAGGGCGGCGACGACGCTTCCGAGCATCATCACCACGAGCATCCCGATCAGGATGCGCTTGCGTCCGACGATGTCGCTGAGCCGCGGGAGGAACAACGAGAACAGGGCGGCGAGCGTGAAGAACATGGTCTGCGACAGCCCGACGGAGGCGTCGTCGGTCTTCAGCTCGTGCGCGATGGTGACGAGCACCGGGCTCAGCATGCTCGCGTTCAGCTGGAACGCGACGCAGGCGGCGAGCAGCGCGGCGGTGAGGGCGGCGAGGCTCTTGCCGCCGCTGGTCAGGCCGGAGCCGGTGCGGGTGGCGCCGGTGGATGCGGTCAGGCCGCTCATGCGCCGACCTCCCCGATGCGCTCGAGTGCGTCGACGACGAGCGCCCAGAAGCGCTCGTGGTCGAGGTCGGTCGCCGCCCAGGTGGTGCAGTCTTCCGGTGCGGGCGCACGGAAGTCCGCCACGGTCATCCCGAGGGTGAGCGTGCCGGTGAGCTCGATGTCGATCGGCACCTTGACGGTGCGGACGATGCTCGGGTCGATCACGTACGCGACGGCGCACGGGTCGTGGACGGGCGGGGCGTCGAAGCCCTGCGCCTCCTTGTAGGTGTGGCCGAAGAACTCGAGCAGTTCGACGACGAACTGCGCGGGCTTCGTGCCGACCGCACTGATCGCCGCGACGACGTCGGGCGTCGCGAGCGCCTGGTGGGTGAGGTCGAGACCGACCATCACCACCGGCCAGCTCTCGTTGAAGACGATGTGCGCCGCCTCCGGGTCAATCTTGATGTTGAACTCCGCGACGGCGCTCCAGTTGCCGACGTGGTAGCCGCCGCCCATGAGCACGACCTCCTTCACGCGCTCGGCGATGCGCGGCTCCTTGCGCACGGCCAGCGCGATGTTGGTGAGGCCGCCGGTCGGCACGAGGGTGACGGTGCCCGGCTCGTTGGACATGATCGTGTCGATGATCAGGTCGACCGCGTGACGCGCATCCACCTGGGTGGTCGGCTCGGGGAGGACGGGGCCGTCCATGCCGGAGTCTCCGTGGATGTCCGGCGCGTTCTCGATGATGCGCACGAGCGGGCGGGTCGCTCCGGCGGCGATCGGGACGCCGATCATTCCGGCGATCTCGGCGACGGCGAGCGCGTTGCGCGTGACCTTCGGCAGCGTCTGGTTGCCGACCACGGTGGTGACGGCGAGCAGCTCGATGTCTGGGTTGCCGTGCGCCAGCAGCATCGCGATGGCGTCATCGTGCCCTGGGTCGCAGTCGAGGATGATTTTCTTGCCCGGATTGGCCACGGGGGCTCCACTTCGTCGGGGGATGAGTTAAGCGCTTAATGCTTATCACGTTAAGCGCTTGACGTGAAATCGCCCGCCGATAGCATCGACGTATGCCCCGCCCATCCCGAGCATCCCGCGCATCAGGCGCATCCAGCGCACCCCGCGCATCCCGGGCGACGACCAGGGTGACGGCCGCGCAGGTGGCCGCGCACGCCGGGCTCTCGGTGGCGACGGTGTCGCTCGTGCTCAACGGCAAGACGGACGGGCGGGTCTCCCCCGCCAACATCGAGCGGGTGCGCGCCTCGGTCGCCGAACTCGGCTACGTGGTCGACCAGGGGGCGAGCGCGCTCGCCCGCGGACGGTCCGACCTCGTCGTGCTCGTCGCCCCCGACCTATCGAACCCGTTCTTCGGCTCGGTGATCCAGGGCATCGAGCAGGAGCTCGGCCCGCGCTTCCAGCTCGTGCTGTCCGTGACGGAGAGCGGGGTGCAGCCGTCCGCCTCCGACGTGCGCAGGTTCGCCGGGCTGCGGCCGGCCGGCTACCTGGTGGATGCGCCCTCCGACGCGTTCCTCGACGAGCTCGGGGACGACGCTCCCCTGGTGGTCCTGGATGCGCCGGAGCTGCGCACGGACGTCGCCGCCGTCAACTACGACATGCGCGACGCGATCGACGCGCTCGCCGCGCACCTCGCCTCCCGCGGCCACCGCGCGCTCGGCTACCTCGACAGCATCACGGACACCCGCACCTTCCAGCTGCGCCGCGAGCAGCTCACCGCAGCAGCCGAACGCAACGGGATGACCATGAGCGCCCCGGATGCGGCCCGCAGCATCATCGAGCTCGGCGCGGCGGCGGCGGCCTTCGGCGCGGCGTGGCCGGAGTGGCGCGCCGACGGGGTGACGGCGGTGGTGTGTGCGACGGACACGCACGCGTACGGCGTGCTCGAAGCGGCGCGCGCATCCGGACTGTCGGTGCCGGGCGACGTGGCGGTGACCGGCTTCGACGACCTGCCGTACTCGCGCGTGACGGCGCCGCCGCTGACCACGGTGCGGCTCCCCGGCGAGCCGCTCGGCCGCGCCGCGGCGCGCCGGCTCGTCGCGCAGATCGACGGCGCCGACGCCGCCGACGGCCCGGCCGCCGGCCCGGCCGCCGGCCCGCCACCCGACCTCATCGCGACCCTCATCGCCCGCGGCTCCACCGCCTGACCCGGCCCCGGCCGCCCGCCCCATCCCGCGAGATGCCAGTAACTGTCGCGAAACGCCCGGGATGCGCGACAGTTACTGGCATCTCGGCGCAGGAGGCGCGCGCGCGATGCCAGCGGGCGCTTCAGAGGGCGGCGACGACGGCGCGCGCGCTGCGCTCCAGGAACGCGACCACCTCGTCCGAGGCCAGGTCGGTGCCGAGGGCGGTGCGCACCAGCGCCTCCTCCGCGAACGCGACCCACGACCGCAGCGCGATGCGTAGCAGCTCGGTATCGGGGACGCCGAGCTCGACGAACACCGCGATCACCCGCTCCGCCTGCTCCGTGCGCGCCTCCTCGACCACCTCGCGCACCTCGGTGTCCCCGCTGGCCACGCCGCGCACCAGCGAGTAGAACGTGCCGCGGTGGTCGCGCACGAACTGGACGATCCTGCTGAGGGTGTCGTGCAGCCGGTCGAGCGGCGGCAGGTCCTCCTGCGGCTGCGTCGCGCGCAACATACTGTCGCGTGCCGTGCGCACCACCTCGCGGTGCAGCCCCTGCTTCGTTCCGAAGTAGTGGAACAGCAGTGCCCGCGACACGCCGGCCTGGGCGGACAGGCCTTCGATGGTGAGCGCATCCAGCGGGTTGTCGACCAGGAACGCGACGCCGAGCGCGACCAGCTGGGCCCGGCGTTCATCCGGGGTCAGGCGGGTGCGCCGGTCGATCTCCATGCGACGAGCCTAGCCACCCGCATCCCGCGCTCTATTGACAAGTCGTCAATAGTGAATATGCTCGCTCGTGGGGTTCCGACCTGACCAGCACCGCCGCTGTCAATACCCCAAAACGAGGAGGATCGATGAAGTTCCGCTCACTCACCCGCTCCCACACCGGACGGGTCGTGCTCGCTGCCGTCCCCGTGGCCGTGGTGTCGTCTCTGCTGATGGCCGGAGTCGCCAACGGCGCCGTTCCCGTGTCGTTCGCGGTGTCCGGCAGCCAGTTCCAGATCAGCGCATCGCAGCTCGACGGGACCGGCTTCAGCCAGTACGCGGGCGTCGCCCCCGACACGGCGGGCAAAGACCACCAGGTCGCCATCGCCAACATCAAATCGGCGACACTCGCCGACCTCTGCCAGTCGGTCGTCACGGACACGCCGATGGGCAAGGTCGGCCTCCTCATCACGGCGGGCGGCGGCGGATCCCCGGCCAGCGCCTCCGACCTGCAGATCGGGATGACCGACCTCAAAGGCGACTCGACCTTCGGCAACATCCGGATCGGCGTCGACGCCTCCACGGTCAACACGGCCGCGAAAGGCGGGGTGGGCGACTTCGCCCAGGATGCGGACACGGTGAAGATCGCCAACCTGCAGCAGACCGCGTGGAGCACCCAGGCGTCGGTGTTCACGCTGACCGGGATGCACGTGCAGCTGACGGACGGATCCAAGGGATGCTTCTGAACGCGACCGGGGATGCGGGTGCGGTCGGTGGGCGCCGGGCGCGCGCTGGCCGCGCCGAACACGCCTCCACCTCCGACCGCGACTCCACCACCCCCACCCCCACCGCCTGGTCCCGCTTCTCCCACTGGCGCAGGCAGCGTCCGTTCCTCGGCGGCCTGCTGATCGCGCTCGGCGGCGTCGAGCTGTTCTTCTCCGGCCAGCTGGACATCGGCAAGATCCACGTGCAGCTCGGCATCGAGGGGGTGCAGGCGACGATCATCCCGATCGTGCTGGTGCTCCTCGGCGTGCTCATCGTCACCATGCCAGCCCACCGCATCTTCTACGGCGTGATCGCACTGGTGGTCGCGGTGTATTCGCTGGTCGGGGTGAACCTCGGCGGCTTCTTCATCGGGATGCTGCTGAGCACCGTCGGCGGTGTGCTCGCGGTCGCGTGGATGCCGCTCACGAGCGACGAGGCAGGTGGCGTCCCCGCGGGCGACCCCGCCGTCCACCTCGCCGACGAAGGGGCCGACGAAGGGGCAGCATCCTGAGCCGCCGCGATCACCCCAGCGCCCGAGACCACCACAGCCGCCGCGATCACCCCAGCCGCCGCGGGATGCGGGGAACGCTCGCCGTGTTCCTCGCCGTCGCGGTCGTCGGGTTCGGGTTCGCCCGCGCGCCGATGATCGTGCCGGAGGGCTCGTGGTGCATCCCGTTGCTGATGGACTGCAGCACACCGACGCCCAGCCCGACACCGACACCGACGGGCGGCTCCGGCGTGCCCGGCGTACCAGGAATCCCTGGGGCCCCGGCCAGCCCCGGCACCACGCCCTCCCCCACACCGAAGCCGACCCCGGGCACCCCGGCGGCCCCTGCGACCCCCGCGCCGCCCGCCGGCCCGGACACCGCCGCCCCGGTCTTCACCCAGCCGCCCGCGCAGCTCGGCAGCTCCTCCCTCTCGTTCGCCGGTCTGCGCTCGCTCAGCGTCGTGACCATCCCGCTCGCCGACGGCACCCGCATCCCGGTGCTGAAGCTCGCCGCCGACGAGATCACCATCGACGGCTTCAGCCTCACCGTCCGGAAGGCGACAGGACCGATCCTGGCGACCACCGCCGACCGGATGCGCCTCCGCGGAAACGTGCAGGTCTACCTCGACTCCGTCACCGCGACCGGGAAAGACGGAAAGTCGCTCACCCTCGGCGCCAGCACGCCTCCCCCGGCCGACGGCCTCCCCCCGCAACTCCTCAAGGTGACCCTCGGACTCGTCGGCGTCACCGCCGACCAGATCACGTTCACCAACCCGCACCAGCACCTCACCGAGTAGGGCGGGCGGCCGGCGCAGGGCGTCGGTGTCCGAGACGCGGAGTGTCCGAGACGCGTGGTATCCGAGACGCGTGGTGCCCGAGACGCGTGGTGCCCGAGACGCATGGTGTCCGAGACGCCCTACTCGCCGTCGCGCCCCGGCCGCCGCCGCTCCGCGAGCCGCCGCGCCCGGCGCTCGCGCCAGGTCAGCGCCTCGGTCTCCGCCTCCTGCCGCTCTCGCTCCTCGTGAGCGGCCCGGACGCGCGCGGCGCGACGGTCCCGCCAGCGCGCGACCTCCGCATCCACGTCCCTGATCGGCGTGACGACCGGTGGACCGCCCTGCAGTTGCCGCCGCGCCTCGACGACGCGCTTGTTGAAGTCGCCGAGGATCTCGCGCACGCGCGCCTCCGACCCCGTCGCATCCAGTTTCGCGTCCAGCTGCTCGTTCTCGGTGCGCAGGGTGAGCGCTGGCGGGCCGAGGCCGGTGAGGCGTTCGCGTTCGATCTTGCGCCGGATCCACCAGTCGGGATCGTGCGTGCCGGTGAGGTTCTCGAGCGGCTTGCCCGCACCGGGGAGGTTGTCGAACTCGCCGCGCCGGATGGCCTGCTGGATGGCGTTCTCCACGACGTGCGCACGCTGATCCATCGTCGGCGCCCCGGTGTTGCTCGGTTCCTTCTCCTCCCGCGGCTCCTCCCCCGCCTGCCGCCGCTCCTCGTCGACCAGACGGTCGACCAGGTAGCGTGCGGCCTCGACCCGGGAGTCCCCGTGCTCCTGACCTTTCGCCATGCTTCCAGCGTACGACGACCCGCGCACGCGGGCGATGGATGCGGGGGGCCGGGCCCGTCACTCCGCGCTCGGCACCGCCACCCAGCGCTCCGCCTCCCCTGTCACCACTCGAAGGAACCTGTAGCGCCCACCATCGACCCGCTCGACCACAGCGCCACCCACCTCCACCGCGTCCCCCACATACATCTCCTCGAACAGCCGCACGATCTCCACGCTCGTGATCTCCACCCCGGTGGCGTCCACCCGCCGCTGCACCACGCCCGCGAACTCCACCTGCACTGCACGCGGCAGCTCGATCCCGTGATCGGCGCTCAGCACATACGCGATCCCGCCCTTGCCCGACTGCGAGTTCACCCGCACCACCGCTTCGTAGTCGCGGCCCACATCCACCGGGTCGATGTGCAGGTACGGCACGTTCCACGGGTGATCGGACGCATCCTGCACCGTCTCCAGCTCCGCCGCGCGCGCCGCGAAGCCCTTCTTGATCGCATCCTGGTGGGTGCCGGAGAACGCCGTGTACGCATACTCGCCGACGTACGGATGACGGGGATGCACCGGGATGCGCGTGCACTCCTCCACGACCGCCCGCACCGCGTCGATGTCCGAGAAGTCGATGCCCGGGTCGACGCCTTGCGAGTACAGGTTGAGCGCCAGCGTCGCGATGTCCACGTTTCCCGTTCGCTCGCCGTTGCCGAACACGCAGCCTTCGACCCTTTGCGCCCCGGCGAGCATGGCCAGTTCGGCGGCGGCGACGCCCGTTCCTCTGTCGTTGTGCGGGTGGATGGACAGGATGACGCCCGAGCGCCGCTCCAGGTGGCGGTCGGCGTACTCGATCTGGTCGGCGTAGAGGTTGGGGGTGCCGATCTCCATCGTGGCCGGCAGGTTGATCGTGACGGGCCGTTCCGGCGATGCGTCCCAGAACGCGGTGAGGCCGTTGCACAGGTCTAGGACGAAGTCGGACTCGGTGAGGTTGAAGACCTCCGGCGAGAACTGGAACCGGGTGGACGTTCCGCGCAGGGTGTCTGCACCGCGCTGCATCTCCTCCGCCGCGGCGAGCACGGTCCGGGTGAGCTCGTGTCTGCCCCGGCCGATCACGACCTCCCGCCAGAGCGGCGCCGTCGCGATGTACACGTGCATGACGACCTTCCGCAGTCCGCGCACCGACTCGATGGTGCGCCGGATGAGGTCGCTCCGTGCCGCGGTGAACACCACCACGGTGACGTCGTCGGGCACGGCATCACCGGTGGCGAGTTCGCGCACGAAACCGTAGTCGGTGGCGCTGGCCGACGGATAGCCGACCTCGATCTCCTTGTAGCCCATGCGCACATACAGGTCGAACATGCGGCGCTTCCGTGCCGCATCCATCGGGTCGGCGAGCGCTTGGTTGCCGTCGCGCAGGTCGACCGGAACCCAGAGCGGCGCCTCGGTGAGCCGCGCGTCCGGCCAACGGCGGTCGGCGAGTTCCGGCAACGCCACGCGGTCGTGCGGCGAACGGTATTTGCGGTACGGCATCCCGCTGGGGGTCTGCAGGTTCCAGGTCGGGTTGGTCGTGCTGGTCGTTCTGGCATTCATGTTCTGCTGTCCTTCGAGAAGTGTCCTGCGACCGTCGCGATACCCCCACGACGGCGCTCGGTCTCGGCTAACGCGCGTCGTGGCGACGAAGGAGGAGGAGCAGCGTGAGACGGAACATGATCTGGCCAGCATAGAATTAATCAGGTCATCAGACAAGTGGAGGCAGTCATGGCTGATCGAACGCTCGACCGCGCATCCCTTCCCCTCCGGGTCGCGGACGATCTGACAGCACGACTCGCGGACGGCGAGTGGGCTGTGGATGCACGCCTGCCGTCGGAGAAGTCGCTGGCCGAGTCGTACGGCGTCGGCCGCTCGACGGTCCGCGAGGCGATCCGCACGCTCGCCGCGCGCGGCCTGGTGGCGCCGCGGCAGGGTGACGGCGTCTACGTCCTCGCGCTCGTCGCCGAATCCGAGGTGCAGCGCCTCCTCAGCCGCGCCGAGCTGGCAGACGTCTTCGAGGCGAGGGTCGCGCTCGAGGCGGAGGCCGCGCGCCTGGCCGCCCTCCGCATCGGGCCGGCCGCCGTGGATGCGCTGCGCACCGCCGAACGGCGTCGCACGGCAGCCCACTCCGCCGGCCCTGACGCGTTCGCCGCGGCCGACGTCGAGCTGCACCGGGCGATCGTGGACGCCTCGGGGAACCCGGTCATCGTGGCGCTGTTCGAACAGTTCGCGCCGGTGCTCGACCGGGCCGCCCGCGAACTCGCGACCTTCGAGACGGGCGACGACAGCCCGATCGGCGCCGACCTCGACGAGCACGCGGCCATCGTGGATGCGGTCTGCCGGGGCGACGCGGACGCCGCGGCGGCGGCGAGCAGGCGGCTCGGCGACCACCTGGTGCGCGCGCTGCGCTGACGCCGCGGGGTGCGAGGGCGGCGCGAGGACCACCGGAGCGCAGACGCGCGCCCCCGCTCACCGCGCCAGCGTCAGACCCCGGCGCCGATCGCGTCCAGCTGCTCCAGCGCATCCACCGGCAGCTGCAGTCCAGCACCCGAGACGTTCTCCCGCAGGTGCGCCACCGATGAGGTGCCCGGGATCAGCAGGATGTTCGGCGAGCGCTGCAGCAGCCACGCCAGCGCCACGGACATCGGCGTCGCGTCGAGCCGTGCTGCGACGTCGGCGAGCGCGTCGGACTGCAGCGGCGAAAAGCCGCCGAGCGGGAAGAACGGCACGTATGCGATGCCCTGACTGGCCGTCTCCTCGATGAGAGCGTCGTCGTCGCGCCGGGCGATGTTGTAGAAGTTCTGCACCTCCACCACCCGCACCATCGTCTGCGCTTCCGCGAGCTGCTCGGAGCTGACCGTGCTGAGTCCGATGTGCCGGATGAGTCCCTGCTGCTGCAGTTCCGCCAGCGCCTCGACCTGTGGTGCGATGCTGCCGGGCTCCGGGGATTCGAGGCCACCCATCCGCAGGTTGACCACATCCAGCGCATCCAGCCCGAGGGTGCGGAGGTTGTCGTGCACCTGCGTGCGCAGCTCGTCGGGGGTGCGGGCGGGCGGCCAGCCGCCCTGGGCGTCGCGCCGGGCGCCGACCTTCGTGACGATATGCAGGTCGTCACGGTACGGCGAGAGCGCTTCCCGGATGATCTCGTTGGTGACGTGCGGCCCGTAGTACTCGGAGGTGTCGATGTGCCGGATGCCGAGCTCGACCGCCTCGCGGAGCACCGCGATCGCCTCTGCACGGTCGGCGGGCGGGCCGAAGACGCCGGGTCCTGCGAGCTGCATCGCGCCGTAGCCGACGCGGGTGAATTCGAGGTCGCCGACGGTGTAGAGGCCGCCGGGGAGGGTCGAAGAGGACATGGTTCCTTTCTGCCGCGGGGCGCGCTGCCGGGCGACAGTCCTACGATGCTCCTCCTGCGCAGGCTGAGGCAGTATCCCCGTCATCCTGGGTCCAGCGGGACCAGGATGACGGTGGCGCGCATCCATCGTCGGTGCTATATTCACCCACATGGGTGAATATCAAGCAGCAACGCTCGACCGGGTGTTCGGGGCGATCTCCGACCCCACCCGGCGCGAGATCCTGAACAGGCTCGCCTCCGGAGACGAACGCGTCACGGAGGTTGCGAGCAACTTCCCGATCTCCCTCAACTCGGTCTCCAAGCACGTGCGCGTGCTGGAACAGGCGGGACTCGTGACCCGCACCATCCAGGGCCGCAACCACGTCATCTCCCTCAACGCGGACCCGATGGCCGAGGCCGCCGAGTGGATCGACCACTACCGCGCCTTCTGGACAGACCGCCTGGCCGCGCTCGACCGGTTCGTGACGGGGGCAGGCGGGGCCACCGGGGCCGCCACCGGCGCCGCCCCCGCCGGTGCCACTCCCACCCCGACCCCCGAGGAGCACTCATGACCGACCAGCTCGTCGTCTCCCGCCTGATCGCCGCAGCCGCAGAACCGCTCTTCGACGCCTGGCTCGACCCCGAGGCCCTGGCCGTCTGGATGCGTCCAGGCAACGCCACCCACACCGACGTCACCGCAGACCCCCGCGTCGGCGGCGAGTTCCGCATCATCATGCACAACCTGGATGCGCCCATCGTCCACCGCGGAACGTACCGGACCATCGACCGCCCCCGCCGCCTCGCCTTCACCTGGCGTTCGCCGGTCACGGAGGACGAGGAGACGCTGGTCACCGTCGATTTCGAGCCCCGCGCATCCGGAACAGAGGTCATCGTCACCCACGAACGCCTCCCCCACCAGGCGGCAGTGGATGCGCACACCGACGGCTGGACCGACTGCCTCACCGACCTCGACGCATACGCAACACACCAATCACCGACGCACCAATCACCGACGCACCACTCACCGAAAGGAAACTGACATGGTCGACATCCTGCACCAGGTCGGCGTCGAGAACGCCACCCCCGACGACGCGTACCGCGCCCTCACCACCATCGACGGACTCTCCGGATGGTGGACGGAGAACACCTCCGGCGACCCGTCCGTCGACGGCGTCATCCACTTCCACTTCGAGCCCGGCGACATCGACATGAAGGTGGTCGAGCTCTCCCCCGCCTCGCGCGTGCGCTGGGAGGTCGTCGACGGCCCGGCCGAATGGATCGGCACCCACGTCGACTTCTCCCTCGAACGCGACGGCGAATACACGCTCGTCCGCTTCATCCACGAGGGCTGGGCCGAGCCGGTGCCGTTCATGCACCACTGTTCAACGAAGTGGGGCGTGTTCATGCTGAGCCTGAAGTCGCTGCTCGAAACCGGGAAGGGGGCGCCGGCGCCGCGCGATCAGAAGATCGACGCGTGGAACTGAGGGGTTGACGGTATCCGCCGAACGTAGCCAGCCGGTAGCACCAGTCGGCAACGCGTCGCGTCCGCGCCTGGGCGAGCACCGTCCGGGCGCGGACACGATGCGCACTTACTCGTCGCGCCGGTCTTCCTTCTTCGCCGCCACGACGAATGCCACAACAGCAGCGCCGAAAAAGGCAAATGCGGCGATCCACGCACCGACCGCGATGGCCGGAGCCATCATGCTCGCAGCGATGGCAAGCGAGGCCGTCAGCATGAAGCCCGCGCCAATCAGACGCGAAGCTTTACCCGTCACGTGCGGACACCGATAAGGGTGGCAAGCGTTCGTAACAGCTTCATCATCTTCCGTTCGTCATTGAACGGCCGCGTGGTTCACAACCGTTTCCACTCAACCTAACACGCATGTAATATACGCATATAGCATCTTAAGATGTCGCCCGCAATCGCGTAGTGCCTCTTCACGCGCCGCCTGCTTCGTCGCCTCACGGACCGCGCCACCTCCGGTGTCCGCGGTCCGTGCGACCATGCTCTCGACGCACGAGCGAGCGGAGGACCGGGATGCGGGGCGAGGCGACCGTGCTGCACGCCGACCTCGACGCCTTCTACGCCTCCGTCGAGCAACGGGATGCGCCCGAGTTGCGCGGCCGCCCGGTGATCGTCGGCGGCGGGGTGGTGCTCGCCGCCAGCTACGAGGCGAAGGCGCGCGGCGTGCGCACCGCGATGGGCGGCAGGCAGGCGCGCGAGCTGTGCCCGGATGCGGTGGTCGTCCCGCCCAGGATGGATGCGTACTCCGCCGCCAGCCGCGACGTCTTCGCCATCTTCCGCGACACGACCCCGCTCGTCGAGGGCCTGTCGATCGACGAGGCGTTCCTGGAGGTCGGCGGCCTCCGGCGGATCGCCGGTACGCCGGAGCAGATCGCGACGCGCCTGCGGGAGCGGGTCCGCTCGGAGGCCGGGCTCGCCATCTCGGTCGGCATCGCCCGCACCAAGTTCCTCGCGAAGGTCGCCAGCGCCGTCAGCAAACCCGACGGACTCCTCCTCGTCGAGCCCGACCGCGAGCAGGCCTTCCTCCTCCCCCTCCCGGTCGAACGACTCTGGGGCGTCGGCGCCGTCACCGCCGAGAAGCTGCACCGACTCGGCATCCGCACCGTCGGCCAGCTCGCCGAGCTGGAGGAGGCGACGGCCGAGCGCCTCCTCGGCCGCGCAGCGGGCGCCCACCTGCACGCGCTCGCCCGCCTCCGCGACCCGCGCCCCGTCGACGCCACCCGGCGTCGCGGCTCCATCGGCTCCCAGCGCGCCCTCGGCAGCCGCCCGCGCTCGCCCGAGGAACTCGACACCATCCTGACCCAGATCGTCGACCGCCTCGCCCGCCGCCTGCGAGACGGCGACCGCACCTGCCGCACGGTCGTCCTCCGCCTGCGCTTCGGCGACTTCGCCAAAGCCACCCGCTCCCGCACACTCGGCTTCCCCACCGACCGGACGTCCGTCCTGCTCGGGATCGCGCGCACCCTCCTGGCGGCGGCTCAGCCCGAGATCACGCAGCGCGGCATCACCCTCATCGGCCTCTCGCTGTCCCAGCTGGGACGGTCGGACACGTTCCAGCCCGAACTCCCGATCGACTGGGACGACGGCGCCCGCCTCGACACCGTCCTCGACGCGGTCCGCGACCGCTTCGGTGCAGCGTCCGTCTCGCGCGCAGCACAGCTCGGCCGCGATCCCGGATGGTCGACCCCGCTGCTGCCGGAGCACGAGTGAAGCGGGGGCTTAACGCCCCTGGCGTTTCTTGAACGGCTTCGGCTGCCCTTTGACCGCCGGCGCGCGCCCCTTGCCCTTCGAGGCTTTCGCCTTTCCGCCCGCCGGCGCCACGGGTTTCCCAGCCGCCGGAGGGGCCGCCGCGATCTCCTCCCGAGCCGTGGCGAGGAAGAGGACCCCGGCGCCGGTCAGCTTCGTCGGCGTCGCCCCGCGGACGAACAGCGGGGACCCGACCTCGTCCTCCAGCTTCGCAATCGACGAGTAGAGCGACGGCAGCGGAATATCGAGCTTCCGTGCCGCGCGCGGAAAATGCAGCTCCTCGGCCACGGCGACGAACCGAACGAGCAGGGTGATGTTCATGGCTGGCCCCTCATCGGTCCTGGATGCACGTGGACCGCGAACCCAGCCCGCGCTGTCGATTCGTCATACCGGACTGAGCGGAGCGTGCTCGCCCGACGGCAGCTCAACCCGGATGCTGTCGCCCCGGCGTACGGTCCCTCCCGCGACGACGACCCCCATCACGCCGCCCTTCCGCTCGACCGAACCGTCCTCGGCCCGCCCGAGCACCTCCCGCAGCAGCCCCGGCTCGAAGCCGTTGATCTGCTGGCACGGGTTCCGCAGCCCGGTCACGCGGACGCACGCGTCGGCGCCGAGGTGCAGCAGCGTGTCCGTCGGCAGTCCGAGCAGATCGATTCCGCGCGTCGTCACGTTCTCCCCCAGCTGCCCGGGCGCGACCTCGAACCCGGCATCGGCGACCTCGTCGAACAGCTCGGAGTGCATCAGGTGCACCTGCCGCAGGTTCGGCTGCGACGGATCCCGGGCCACGCGCGAGCGGTGCTGCACCGTCGTCCCCGCGTGCGCATCGCCTTCCACGCCCCACCCTTCGATGAGGACGATCTCGTCGACCACCCGCTTGCTGAAGCGGTGCTCGCTGTCCGTGCTCACCGCGACGACGTGCGCCCGAGCATCCTGTTCATCGCTCACGAGCTGACGCGCACCTTGCGCCCGTCGAACCCGACGATGTCGCCGACGTGCAACTGCCTTCCACGGCGCCGGTCGACCTCACCGTTCACGGTCACGAACCCGTCGATGATGGCCTCTTTGACGTCCCCGCCGGAGTCCAGCAGTCCGGCGAACTTCAGGAACTGCCCCAGCCGAACGACGTCGCCGTCGATCGGAACATCGTCGATCGGTGCCGGTTTCGTCATTCGAAAATGCTAACCCACCACATCCCTTACCTGGTGGCCGCGGTACTTTGGGTTCGGACCGGTGCCCGGTATCCGGCGCCCGGTGTGCATCAAGGGAGAGCACAGGATGAGACCACTTCGCTACGCCATCAACGTCACCCTAGACGGCTGCTGCCACCACGAGGCCGGTCTCCCGCCCGACGAGGAGTCGATGCGCTTCTGGACCGCCGAGCTGCAGCGAGCAGACGCCCTCCTCTTCGGCCGCACCACCTACGAGATGATGGAGTCCGCCTGGCGCAAGCCCGCCTCTGGCATTTGGCCCGGCTGGATGGACGACTGGCAGCGTCCCTTCGCATCCACCATCGACGGCGCGCCAAAATACGTCGTGTCGAGCACGCTCACGGACGTCGACTGGAACGCCGAACTCCTGCCCGGCGACCTCCCGGATGCGGTCACGCGGCTCAAGCAGGAGCCCGGCAACGGCCTTTTCGTCGGCGGCGTCACGCTCCCCCTGGCACTGGCGAACCTGGGCCTGATCGACGAGTACGTCTTCGTCGTCCAGCCCCTCCTCGCCGGCCACGGGCCGACCTTGCTCTCGGGCCTGCGCGAGCACATCCCCCTAGACCTCGTCGAGCGGCACGACTTCCGCTCCGGCGTCTCCGCACTGCGCTACCGCCCCATCCCGTAGCGGCACGCCGCCGTCGGACAAGAGGATGATGGACCCATGCCCGCCGCTCACCGCCCCGGCCTCCGGGTCACCTCCGGCCTCACCATCCCGGACTCCGAGCTGTCCTGGCGCTTCTCCCGCTCCTCCGGCCCCGGCGGCCAAGGCGTGAACACGGCCGACTCCCGCGCGGAACTCGCCTGGGACGTCGCCCACTCCGCCGCCCTCACCCCCGTCCAGCGAGAGCGCCTCCTCGACCGCCTCGGCACCCGCCTCGTCGACGGAACCCTGACAATCGCGGCCTCCGAACACCGAGCCCAACTCCGCAACCGCGAAGCCGCCCTCTCCCGCCTCGCCGACCTCGTCGTCGACTCCCTCCGTCCGCCAGCCCCGGCCCGCCGGCCCACGCGCCCGAGCCGAGGCGCCAAGCAGCGCCGCCTGGACGCGAAGAAGCACCGCACCGACGTGAAGCGCCTGCGGCGGCCCCCGCAGGATTGAGTGAGTGAGTGAGGCGGCGTGCTCGGTTTAGCTACACCCGAGGCGTTCAGGCTGGAGAATGTGCGCAGACGGGTTTCCCCCTGGAGGGACTCGAAAACTGCGACCACCCTTTAAGCACCGTGCCCGTGATGTCAAAATCCGCGGAATTCCGCTCTTTTTGGCCTCACGGAGATGACTGCAATCACATGGGAACTCATTCGATTGTGGGCAAATTGTGGGCAAAAAACATGGCCCGAGTATCACTCTCCCAGCCCACACTCTGCCCGGTCTCCCGAGCCTCGGTTTTGGGCATCACTTCAGAAAGGGTCACGCGCGAGCCATCGACCGGGTGGCGATTCAACTGACCTTGCTGCTGTATTTTGCGATGTAGTCGTTTCGCGAGTGCTCACGCTGGCCGGTGAAGCCTTTGAAACTTCCGAGGCGATAGTAAGACACGCCAGAGCCAGATACTTTGCTCTCCACCTCAAAGTCTTGGGCGAGAATCGCGAGCCTTCGCTCGACCGATGCCTCGCTCATCTCATTCAGGGCCGTAGTCAATCGCGCCACACTCACAAATCCGTCCGCGTTGGCGAGCTCGCGATACACCGGGTCGTGCACGTCGGCGCTTAGCTCCGGTATGTCGTGCGGGAGCCCTTCGTGATTCAGAGCGTCCCGGATCGCACGACCGACCGCTTCCGCGACAGGGGGAGGAAAAGCGTTGCCTATCTGCCGGTACTGCGAGGTCTTTCGCCCCGCAAAAACCCACTCGTCCTCATCTTGCCAGCCTTGCAGACGAGCTACCATCTCAATCGTTAAGCGTGGAAGTCTCTCGGTTGGATGCGGCGCGTCAGCATTTGGAGCGGCGTCTGCGACCCCTTTTCCATCGACGCCAAGAGCTTCCCAAGCCCTCTTGGCCCTCGTGGGACCCAGGTCCGCTCCGCCGTGCTTCTTGCTGCCCCCAACGAGAGTGGGGCCGACACCGTCCGCCATCGCCACCCAGTCGTCTACGTAAGGCCAGCCATTGGCGCCCATGAGGTCGCGAAGCGTTTCACCGACAGACGTTCGCCTGGCGTCCGGCTCAGGCCAACGGAAGTAGACGGCGTCCTCCGGTTTCATAGCCACAAGGACGAAACGCGGGCGCAACTGTGGAACCCCAAAATCCGCCGCATGAAGCAGCCTCCAGTCGGCGACGTAGCCGAGTTGAGTGAGCCGGTCCAGCACGCGCTGTCGATAGGCAGAGAACCGCGAGGCCGCTAAGCCGCGGACGTTCTCAAGCATGAGGGCTCGCGGCCGGATGACCGACACCTGCTCCACCGCCCAAGCGAACAAATCCCGCTCATCGGAGGAGCCGAGCTGTTTGCCCGCGATGGAGAATGGCGGGCACGGGACACCTCCGGCGAGAAGGTCAATACCGGAGTGGTCCTTCGGCGACCACACGTCGGGGCTAGCGACATCGCCAACAAGGACGGTGCTCCCACTGTTCTGTCGCAACGTCTCCGCTGCCGTGGGGTCCAGCTCTATGGCAAGTTTGTGCGTGAACCCAGCCCGCTGAAGCCCGAGCGCCTGCCCGCCGGCGCCGGCACAGATCTCGATGACTTGTAGTTCACTCATGCGTCAATCTCCTGAAGGTTCCAAGCAGTGCGAGACTCTGTTGCAAGTATGGTCGTGACCGCGAAGAGAAGGGATGAACCATGCCGGACGCACCGTTGATAGCGCCTGCTCCCAGCCGTGACTCGACCGTTACTCCCGCCGCTTCTTCGCCTGGCCGCTCGAGAAACATGCGCGCGATCAAGCGTACGGGAACCAAGCCTGAAATCCTCGTGCGATCGCGCCTGCACTCTCACGGACACAGGTTCAGGAAGGATTATCCGATTCGGCTGGACAGCGTGCGAGTGCGCCCAGACATAGTTTTCACCAGGAAACGCGTCGCGATCTTTGTAGACGGCTGCTTCTGGCACTGCTGTCCGGCTCATGGCCACCAACCCCAGACCAATGACTGGTATTGGGCGCCGAAGCTCCAGCGCAACCGCGAACGCGATGAGCTTGTCAGCCGATCTCTCGTCGACCAAGGGTGGACTGTCATCCGCGTGTGGGAACACACCCCCGCCGCTATAGCGGTGGCAGAAATCGAACATGTGTTCGATTCTATTCGAGAGGGATTGGGTCCTTCAACCCTGGATCACATCAACGTTGTGCTGGCCCATAGTTGAGCGGCCTCCTGGATGGCTGCTCTTACGGCATCGGTCGACAACCAAGCATTTCGATGACACATGCGGTGGCAGTTAGAGCAAAGGATGACCAAGTCGTCTAGCGATGTTTGGGAAGGGCCAGCGACGTGCAGAGGAACCAGGTGATGCACCTCCGCGAAGTCTGCGCCGAGTTCGCCGTAGAAGCGATGAAAATCGAAGCCGCAGATCTCGCAAGCCAGATTTCCTCGCTGAGATTTCGAGATTGAGATTTTTGCATCCCGCAGTGGTTTAGAACGCTCCCGCGTCCGCGCCCACCGCTCCAAGACACCGCCCTCTTCGGCAACGAGGTCGCCGATTTCCCATGCATTTGCAACTACTGCGTCTTGATTCAGGAGGAGAGAACGAATTGACGCCGCGCGCGCCTGCATCGTAGTGACGTCGGCGCGAAAGGCTCGAATGACCACGCTGGCACGCTTCCCACCACGCGTAACAGCCCCCGAATATTTCTCGTCCGCGGTCGCAAGGTCCCACGTCTTTCGTTGGATGCTTGCGGGGCTTCGGAAGCGAGGATCATCTGGAGCACCCCCATGAAGTTGACCCCTGGATAAGAGCGCGGACAGCTCTACGGCTTCTTGAGAGCTTGCTCGCAAGCCTTTCCAATCATTGCGACTTACGAGGTCGGCGGCCAACACAAGCTCGTCGTTCAGCCAGTTAGTCATTGTTCAGATGGCTAGATCGAGGGGCAGATCTGCTATATCGCGAAGTCGTTTTCCCCCGACCATAGTCTCAACCATGGCCATTGCCTCATCGTTGTTCGACGCGCGCACCGCATCTATCAACTCAGGTAGAGCGAAGTGGTAGAGGCAGTCGATGTCCCCCGTCCCCAGGGCAAGAGATGCCAATCTCGAAGGTGAGGGCTCTCCTGTGACGACCGCAATGTGTGGCAATCTCCCCTTACGGTTCCTGATCAGGTTCAGGGACTCAGACCTGGCGTTTTGCGCGCGATCGCTTCGCAATGTCCATTTGCAAGAAATCACCGCGTGAAGGATGCTCCGCGGCTGATTGGATTGCCTAATCGCGGTTCGTCGGGCGACGGAGTCATCGACCAACAACGCGTCGCGATTGATCAGCTCGTCGGGGACAGGTTTTCGTGCGACAACGACGTCGGGAGCTATGACGTAAGCGTTGCCCAGAACGGCTCGCAGCTGCGGGTTTGCTCTCGCGGCCTCGTCGAGTTCCGACAGGTGAGCGTATTGCTCGTAGCGAGCGATGTACTCGATGCTTTTCCTTCCGGTGACCTTCAAAACCTCCCAATCGCCCGGCCTCAGCATTTCGAGTCGAGAGAAGGTGCTACGCACAAAATCAGCGCACGCTGTCTCGAATTTCCCACCGCTGGTCTGGCCCGCCAACCGTTCAGCAACAGTCTCCACCAAGAGCTTGTCTGCGATGTATTTCGCATATGCCACGCTGGACGGCTGAGAGCCATCAGCGTTACTCGGAACGCCCATCTCGTTAACAGCCAGCACACCCGAGGCCAGGAGACCGGCGTGGAACTCACGCCGCGCTTCTGCGAAGATCGCGGGGCTGTCACCAACTTCACGCATGCGGCGTAATGCCCTCATCAGCTCGACGCGACCCTGGTCTCACCGACCGAGTAGGTGTCCCCCAGGCATGCACGCCCGGCCGGCCCCAAAAAGAGTTGTGATTCACACTCGCAAAACTATCCAAGCCTTTCAACGGGTCACCGTCGACGCGCTCGAGTTGCCACAATCCAAGCGGTGGGCTCGGGGTAGACGAGCAATCTGGGCAGAGTGACTACGCCGGGCGCGCAAGGCTTTCAACGCGACTCGACGCGAATACTGGTGCTCCGGGTGGCCAACCACTCGCGGGGAATCGTGTGTGGGCGGCTGATCAGCCGCACGATTTTCGCATGGTCGCCTGCTGCAATTGCCGGGACCGCGTCCACGCTGAGTCCGGTGACCCATTCGCCGCTGAGTCTCAGGGCCACGTACCCGGCGCTTGATATCTCCAGCTTTTCTACCGTCCCGCGTACGGCGTCCGGCGATGGCCAATCATCCAGTGCTTTCCACTGGGGCTCGCAACTCATGCGGCGGGCGCAGAACCGGCATATCTCCGGATCCGGGATCGCCACGCTCGCGCTTGAGGCGAGCGTTTGCTCAATGCCGAGCAAAAGCTCATCAACTTGCTGACGCGTTACTTCGACTTTCACACTTCCGTGCTGAAGACTAAAAACAACGACTTGCTTTGGGAGATGGCCGTATGACTCTTCAAAGAGATGTGCGTAGAAGATCAACTGGTGAGCAGTAGCGGCGCTAATCCGCGGGCCAGCGTCTCTGCCCGTCTTAAGGTCGATGACGAGCCCGCTGCCTCCAGTCCCCAAGATGTCAACGTATCCGAACAGGTGGCGAGCGTCGTCGGTGAGCAGTTGCTCGCAGCTGACGGTTCCCCCGGCGCTGTCCAAGAGGTCAACCAATTCGTTCGCGCGAGACTTTAACCTGGCTCGTGTCACGGTGGCATTCGGAACGGCGTTTGAGCCCAAGCCCGCATCGGAAACCGCTTCATCGAAGCGGCCCTGAAGTCGGGCGCCGGCATCGTCAAGTCTCCACTCGTTTTTCTCGACCCATTGCTGCATTGCGCGATGAGCCAGCGTGCCCGCGTTGTCGTCAAGAGAAATAGGTGGCCTGCTCGGCCAGCCGACCGGCGATGCGGAAGCTGGACAGCGGAGCTTCCGGAAAGCCGCTGTCGCAGACCACCATTGCTTTTCAGGGACGTTGCCCATCAGTTACCCCGCAGAATCCGCGATGAGCCCGAGAACGCGGCGCGGGTCACGATCGAGCGTGAACGCGTCGACGAAGACGATTCCGGATAGACCCGCTTCGCTGCCTTCGACCTCGGCCATCGCCTCTGCGAGCCGAGGAGCAATTAAGGTCTCCTCAGCGGCCTCGAAAGCGTGACGGACAATGACAACGAACGTACCTTGACTAGGGTGACCGTAAAGCGCCGCCGGTACGGCGGATGCGATCGGGGTAGCGCCATATGCGCTGGCCCACCGCTCGATAGCCGTCCGGTCGAAGTCCTCTCGAATTGTGAGCGGTTCTCCCTCTAGAAGACCAAACAAGTCTCGCGCCAGCCGCCAGTCAAGAAGCGCGTGGTACGCCATATTTCCGTAGTCACGCAAGCAGCGGTAGCACGAACTATTGCAATGGTCCGCGTGAGATGGGTCTTCGAGATCACGGAGGTAGCGGCGAACGGAGTCTAGGAATGTCGGCAGGAATTCTGGTGATCCTAGATGTGTGCTGAATCCCGCGCCATTCTCAAGCGTGTCAGCTAAGAATGCAAAGGTCGATGGGGAACCATCAACCAGCCCCGAATAGATACCTGCACTGAGCTCCAGAGGCTGAATGTCAAGCGCCGCCGAAGCTACCGTCCGTAGGAGAAATGCCAGTGAATACCATGCGGCCCGGCGGCTTTCTGTGGCGTCGACGGCGCCATAAGGTTGCCGCTTGCCAGCCACCAGATTGAGCCGAAGCCCAGCGGCACTATCAGTCGGAGCAGCAGAAGTCGCAAAAAGAAAGTCCGTGTGCTGCACCGCTCCGAGGGCGACGTCGATTGGATCGTCATCGCCGACAGCAGATCTCGAAACGATTCCAGCCTCGATGGCCCGAGTCGACACGAACCCGCCCCACTCCGGAGCACTCCTCGCTGAGGCCTGAAGCGAGAACAGTCGTCCACCGTTGTCGTTGATAACGTAACGTGAGCCCGGCCCAGAGTAGATCCGGGCGCCTTTCGATTCCTCGAGGTGGAGAACATTCATGTCGGTCATTGCCCGCGCCGCCATAGCGCGAGGACTCCACGAGAAGCTCCCCTCGAAATCCGCGCCCGGGGCACTCCTGAACCCGAGCGGCTCCCGCAGAGGGACGGTCGAATAGAAGCTTGGCCCGGCGCCGCACCTAGGGCATGTTTCGGTCGAAAACGCAGTTCCGCCGCGATCGCCGAGATACGAGCACGAACGGCAAACCGCAAGCAACGTTTCAGTGCCAAGGGGCTGCGGATGCGGCTGAGGTTGGGAGCCTCCGGGGCTGAACGATGTGATCCCGACAACCGGATAAACCCGACCATCACGGACAACTTCACTCATAGGAGCGAACTGGCTTACCGCCATGCTCAAGTCGCGGTCGATAACGTCCCGCGGCGGCCAAGGGTAGGACCTGCTCGGTCGCTTCAAGTAGAGGTAGCGCACTGATGTCGGGAACCCGAACATGGGCAGGAGTCCCTTTTCGGCGAGCAGTTGGCTGAGATCTTCGTGCCTGTTTGACGCCACCACCTCGTCGATTTCGCTCACGAGCGACTTCGACAATGACCTCACCTCGTCGTCGATACTTCCTTCGAAAGACGTCCCACTCGCCAGAGACCGAGCTGTGGCGGAGACGGCTTCGCCATTCTCGCGTAGCCACGTGTTTAGGCGCGGCCTGAGATGCGACTGCCAAAACGCGGTCTTTCCAAAGGCGCCGTGGACGTTCGAACTAGGGTCGTCTCCTGCGTCTGTAGAGATCACTTCAGCAAAGGCTTGGCGGAGGACCTCGCTCCGAAGCGATCGAGCGAAGATCTCTCTGCGGTTGAGAGCGAGGTAAGGCTTGGGCGTCGGTTCGTTCGTGATCCGATCTGGCCGTTCGAAATAGTACTCATCGTGGCTCCGGCCTCGGCATACGGTGAGCGCAATCGCGACCGGTGAATTGCGACGGCCAGCTCGCCCGACTCGCTGCTGGTAATTGAACCGCGTAGGAGGCATGTTTCCCAGGACGACGGCGGATAGTGCTCCGATATCGACCCCGGCTTCCATCGTGGTGGTGACTGACAGAAGATCAACGCCGTCCGTCAACTCATTCTCGCTCGCCCCAAGGAACACGTCCTGGAATCTCGACTGACGAGACTGAGCATCCACTCGGTCCGTTTGGCCTGTCAGCTCCGCAGTGTTGAGCCGGAACATCCCATCGGCCCTTGTTGCCTTCCACGCGTAATAATCCTGGGACACATCAACGGGGACTGAGTCCTGGGGCAGCCGACTTCCACACTTCGTGCAATATCCGTTTCCAGTGCTCAAACTCTGGCGGCTACACCGCACGCACACCCATGCGCGCCCTTCGCCGGGCCTAAGTACCACGAGCGCAGGGTCGATCAGGTACTCGACGATCGCCGCGCCCGCCTTCTCTAAGACGTCATCCCGGATAGCGTCGCTGCTGGATCCGTCAGCCGACGCGACAGCGCTCCAATACTTTCGTAATTTCGGCGTTGGATCGAGTCGCTTACTTCGGAGACGAAAGAACCTACGTTGGTCCGCGAGGATCCGGAGTGCCGCACGCGACTGCCCGGTCGCCTCGTTGGCCGGACGATCGGCGGGGCCTGAATCAGTCGAAAGGGCAAGCCATCCCAATCCCAACGACTCGAAGTCTCTGCCGCCGCCGGAGAATAGACCCTGCAAGAGCTCTTCCTCGAGGGATTGGCTGATGTCTTGAAGGAGGGATTTCTGAGGGTCTGTGAGTCCGCCCTTTGGACTGAGGGATGGTGAATTCCAGTCATACAGCTCGGACCAACGAACTGGTTCCTTTTCCCGGGACTGTTGCAAGCTCGCGTGAGGTCCACCTGGATTGATACCCATGCGAAGGAGGTCGTTGGATACCTGCGACGCTAACTCCCGCAGAGAGGGAGGTGCAGAGAGAGAAGCTTCAAGGCGAGACTCATCGGCCGTGGTGCTGTCCGGAGCACCCTCCCACACGTCGCGAAGCTCGGCAAGTGCCGAAGCGTTTCGTTCCGCCAGCCTCTTGAGAGCCGCAAACGACTCTGGGGTCCTCTGTGCGTACTTCACGTGGGCCCTGGCGAGGTCTAGGTCCCCGGCGGTGTTCGCCGCATCAACTAGCCGCAAATAGAGCAACTGGCGCAGGAGGTCCTGATAATGCCGCAGCCCCAGGCCCGCCGAAAGCTTGGCGGCGTCTTGCCGGCTGTCCGTGAAAACGATCAGTTTGCGTTCCGCGTCGCCTAGGTCGTTCGCGAGTTCGGTCGTGAGAACCTGATTGATCTTCTCGAAACCGGTGCGCATCTGACGGATCGGCGAACGCTGCGTCGCGGGGTCGGTTGCTGGGAGCCTGCCATTGCGACCAAACTGGATCTCCCAATCGTCGCCGCAGTTCGGGCACTGCGTGGGAAATGGGCTTACCGATTCGGGCGTTCGGCGCAAGGCCCCGGTCTTTGGGTCTTTAGCGATGCGCGCGTGGAAGCTCCAGCCAGTGAAACCTTCTGCCATGTTGGTCAACTCTCCGGACAGAGGATTGAGCCGACTTCTCCGGAAGGCGTACGAAACGGCGTTCGTATCGCGCGTCCACGCGGGCGAATCCAGGCTGACTAGCGCGCTGTCAGCGTGAGGCCAATAGACCACATAGTTGTCTGCGGTTCGCTGAAGGCTCACCTGGTCCGGAAGCTTCGCCAGTTCAGGTACGTCTGCGAGAAGCACTGTGCTGACTGATGGCTTCTGAAGCTGACCTTCGGGCGCGAACCCGCCTAGGAATACGTCACCGCAATTCTGGCAATAGAGGAGCTCGAGCACGCGCGCACCGCATGTGCAACGGGTGGTCGGCTCAGCGTATAGTTTTCCAACTGTTCGCCCGGCGTGAGGGCGGTCGATTGCAGAGCAATCGGGATCCGAACATGCCCACATGCCAACGACGTTGCGGAAGAACAAATGCGCGCGCAATCTCGGGTCGCCTGGTCGAGGATCCTCTCCCAACCCAGCCAGAACGTTCGCAATCGCTGAGGCGCCCACTTCCCGTGCACCCGGAAACAGTATCTCTGAAGTTTCGCCTAGGGTCTTCGCGCCACCGGCGCCGTCGCCGTGCAAGACGCCGCGCAGCGCGCTCACGACGCCTGCGTCTCGTGCTACGTTCGCCGCAGTTTTTGGATCTGCGGTGGCGATCTTCGCGGGGTCCACGGAGGACGGAACCTGATATTCGGCGGGCGCCACGCTTGTGCCGCTTATGAAAATGAACGTCCCGCGATCAGTGTCGAAGAACTCATTTAGGTAAGTGGCGTCACGAGCCGGATCCAACGAAGCCGATGCAGCAAGCACGCGGAACTGATCTGGTCGGGACTCGAGACCCAGGCGTCGCTTCAGGGTGCGGAGGAGGTAGGCAACCTCTGTGCCAGCCGTTCCACGGTAGGTGTGAAGTTCGTCGACCACCAGGGTGAACCGGTTCTCCGGATTGTCGAGCCACTTCCGAGTCGAATCGAAGAAGTGACCATCACGTTCACGAAGCAACATCACGTTCAGCATCGAGTAGTTCGTGATTAGAACGTCCGGGGGTGAATCGATCATGTCCCATCGCGAACGCATCTCCGCACCATCGAGGCGGGGCACGAAGTATTGAAGATCGTCATCGTTCTTCAATTCCGCCACCTCGCGCGCTCGCGCTCCGCGCTGACTAGTCTCGCGAAGGTACCGCCGGAGCTCGGACTGCGCTTGGCCATTGGCTCGGCCGCCGGTGACGGGAGTTGATCCCGTGTATCGCCCGAAGTAAAAGCGGTGACCGTTCCGATTGGTGTCGAGCCAAGAGCGAACCGCGTCGTTGTCGAGAGCTCGGCGAAGTCGAATCAGCTGATCGTCGACAAGTGCATTCATCGGATAGAGGACTATCGTCCTGACGGCGGCCTCGCGGCCGACCTCGCCTACACGCTGCGACTGAAATGTGCCTTTGTCGGCCGTCCACCAATCGGTTTGTACGGCACCTCTGCCGGTCCAAGCTCGGGACTCGCCGAGCATCGTCGACAGAACAGGCAACAGGAATGACTCTGTCTTTCCCGATCCCGTACCGGCGGTGATCACCATATTCCGGCCGCGCTCAACGCCGGCGGCCAACGCTTGCTCTTGGTGCTCATAGAGAGAGTGGACTCCCGTTAGTAGACCAATCTCCGCAAACTTTGCCAGGTCAGGGTCCGCGCCGGCCGCAGCGACAGATTCGCCAAGCGTCCTACCGGTGGTCGCGTACTCCGGCCGCAACTCCAGTAACGGCTGCCGATATACTCCCCCGTCCCGGTCGAGCAGAGCCCGACGCTCCTCTTGGAGTCGCTGGTCCGCCAATCCGAATGGCGTGTCGTAGTAACGGAAATATGCATCCCGAAGATGCTCGAATGTCCGAATGGCATCGAGGCGACTGCTGGCGTTTGACATCGGCGTCCGACTTTCAATGATCAAGAAGCTGTGATGAGAGATTGCCTTAGCGATGCGGCTACTCGTGTAGCAGTCTCCAAGGGCACGTTGACATAGACCGACGTCCTTGCCGTCGCATCGCTGGTTGGAGCTAAACCGCTGCAGAGCGCGAGGGCGCGCGACTGCAGTGGGGGCAGTGGCGCCCCGAAGTTGACAAACAAGTTTCCAGTTGTTGGAGAGCCACTCGCCGGCTCCCACCGAAGGACGCTATGGCGCAGCCTCTCGAGCTCCGCAAAATAGCCAGAAGCAAGATCGCATGCGTACCAGACCGCTCCTCGATGAAATGTATACATCCATCGACCCTCGCTCTGCTCACGGAACAGACCGTCGTGGAGGGAGGAACGGGCAGACCTTCTGGACCATCTACGCGGGCTAAGTTCCACAAGTTGTTCAACAACCGCATCGTAGGCGGGCGGAGCCGATACCGTGTCCGTGGTGGACGAAGGCAACATCCGAGCGAGCTCGGACGAGGCGCAGCCCGCATATGGCACCCCGATCCCTTTGGCGGTTCGCTCTAGGTCGTTGTTGGATTCAACCGGGAACAGGATCGTCGTCGGCATCGGCACTTCCGTAGGCCCTTGGTGGCGCTCGAATTGCTCAAAATAGGTCCCAGCGGTCTCGATCGTTCGCATGAGCCGCGGCCTCCGTGCTCCCGTCAGGATGGCGGTGCCGTCAGCATTAGGAAGACGGACGATCGCCGCAGGCGAAATGGCCCAAACCCCGTTCGTCCAATCCACTTCGCAGTGCCCTAGCGATGAGAGGTCGCGCAGCCAGCGCCCCGTCGCTTCCCTACTAACACTTCGGTTCTCGGTCCGCGCAAGCCACTCGGCTTTGTGACGGAGATTCGAGGTTGTCCCGGAACCGATCTCGCTCATCCAAGTCAGGAGCAGATCGCCGATCATGCGGCTGCTCCCGCCAGCGCAAGCTGCGCGCGCCAGAGGCTCATGCCGTTTGCGTCTGCGCAGGCGCGCTTCCAGGCTGCTACCACGTCGACCGAAAGTTGATAGTTGATTCCGTTCATGTCGTCTAGAGCGCACAGAATCCAGGCGTCGCCGCGTCGCTGAGCCAACCACAGCGCTCCGGGCTGCACGAGGACTTCGAACCATGGCGAGTGAAGGTTCATCAGGGACAATAGCGCGGAGTTAGGCGGCTCTTTAATTTGTTGGGTGGCCCCACCGTCGCACAGCAGCCATGTTTCATCTCTGCCACGGCGTGCAAGCACCACAGCGCTCTCGGTCGTATCCATGCCGACGAGCGCGCCGCACACCAGTGGTCGACCTCCGGACCGGACCAGCCGCCCTTCAGCGTCCCAACCAATGCTTCCGACTCCCGGCGGCAGACTCGGATCAGGGTCCTCTTCAACTGAAGTGAATTCGAGGCGTTGTCCATCCGCGTCTATTTCGTGGTAGCCAGCTTCCCCCACGAATCGACGCAACTCCAACGGGAAGCCGTTAGCTTGAAGTTTCTCGTGCAGCCCATCGAGTCCGACGATCGCCTTACCTAGTTGGGGATCCGCTGGGACGAGCAGGTCTGGCTCCCCGCCGACTAAGTAGCAGCTCCGGGACAGTCTTGTAGCAAGCGGAAGACCGCCCACGAGCCGCGCGCGAGGAATGATCTCCGGGGAAACGCCGATGCGCCGAAGTGTGGGCAGACGCGAAAGCGCCGCATGCAGTGCCGACCCGTTAACGAAGCGCACATCGCGAAACAGGGCGAACCCCGGAAGAAGGACGCTCCCGCGCTGGGGAATCAACGACCAACCCTCCGCCGCCGCCTCCCGAAGGACCTCTTGGAAGTCATGGACATACTCAGAGGCGATCGCAACGAGGTGATCTTCGTAAGGTACTAGGCCAGCGGTAGACGACCACCCACCTGTCTGCGGGTCTGGAGTTAGGAACACGACTGGAGAAGGAGGGAACTCCGCCGTATAGGCTTCGCCCCTCAGGCGGAGACCCGATCTTACGGTTTCGGCCGACACTTCCGGAGCATCATTCGATGAGTAGTAGTCCCGGCCCTCAATCGCTCTTAGAGTCGTAAGTTGGCCGCCCGGAGGCGAGCACTGGATAGTCCCCGGAGTGTCTGCGGGCACCGCAAACAACCACTTCGCGGTCCAAGCCTCGATGTCTAGCCCCAGATGAACTGCAATACGACGCTTGCCGTCGCTAGTGAGCACCTGGCCGTCCCAGCTCTGAGCGAGGGTCAGAAGTACCTCTGCAAGTAGGGGACGTAAGTCAGAGTCCAGAAGCGCGCGCCGAAACGTCTCGCTTGGCTTGTTGTGAGGTCCAGCAGTCCACACATCCAACGCTCTCACAATCACTGCGGCGTCCGGCGCGTCGCCGGGAGGATATCCGAGAGCGTTGAAGAAACGGGTCAGGAGGATTCGATCTTGCGTCCTGACAAGCGCTTGCGACAGCGCGTAACCGATACGTCCTAGCCTGTAGTCTCCGCGAATTGTGGAAGCGCCGGTGCCCTTGCTTCTGATCCACTCGTCGAGTCCCTTCCACATCTCGACGATGTCGAGATACGCTCCCCCCTCTCGAAGATCGTCACGCAAAGAGGTGACGCTCGCTTCTGCGGCATTCGGGAGGATGGCTTGAGCTAGGCGAAGGTAGTAGTTGGTTGCTCGGGCTTGGGAGTCCGAATGCATACGGGTGGCGGCTAGGACCGTAATCGCCAACAGTGGCAGAACTGGCGGTGGGGATTCTCGTCCGCTTCGAAGCCACCGCTGATAACCGTGCAGAAGCGGCCTGAACATGGTCCTTCCGGACCGCAGGGAGATCGAGGCTTCAACGGCTCGTGCGAGGTCGGCTGCCGCATCTCTGGTTCCGGGGCAGAGGCGGACGAGTTCGTCGTCTCCGACGAAGAAAATCGTCGGCCCCGCATGACCAACGAAGTACGCGTCAGCGAGCAGGCGCTGCCAGTCCTCGAACGATCGCGCCATTTCGGGCCCTGCTCCTACTGTCTTAGTTCCAACTCACGATAGTGGCGCCCGTCGCGATGCGAAGCGCTCAGTCCGCCCCAAAACTGGGGCTGCCGTCTCCGTTTGTGTGCCGGCGCAAGGCACGCGGCGGTTGGCCTGAAGCCCTCGAATATCGGCTCGATCAGAAGGCGGCGCGACAGTCCCGTCGACGCCATGAAGGCCCAAGGTCTCCGACCTTCGGTTCAGTTCACCTGCTCACTCGACGGGGGCCGACGCCCGGGGGTCGGAGGCCTGCTCGCACACAAGCGACGGCGAACGAAATTGGGAGGCGAAAGGATGCAAGGAGATAGGACCCGGGATGGCCAAGGAGACAGGAATGGCGGAAGGAAGAATAAGGGCGGAGCAAAGACAAACGAACGAGCGGAGACAAGGGAGCAACACGGGATAGACCGAAAGAAAGCCAATGCACGTAGGCACTTAAGTGAAAGTGCCCGCACTGCGCAGGTTCGCACGTGTCCCGCGTCAACCTGGTTTCCGCGATGTCGCGCGCGTTCGCAGTCGATCGGTTCGCCGTCGAGACCAAATCCAAGATCGGCCCCGGGCATTGACCGAGGACACCGCAAGCGGCGCTGCGTTACCGCGATTTTCGCTGTCTTTCCGTCGCCCGATCGTAGCTCCCTCCCGGTGCTCCGTGCCGGGCTTTCGCGGCGTATCCTCCTCCGCTGCGCTCCCCGGTACTCCACGGTCCCGGCACTGCGCACCTCCCACTCGCTCTCGATCACCCGCCGGAAAGGCACTCAAAAACGATCGACCTCTGAGGGAGTGAGCGAGATGCGGGTATTCATCATCGACACCAGCAACATGGCCCGGGAACTGCAAGGCGGACTCATCGGCGTGGTCGGGTCTCGTAACCCGACTGCAGCAGAGAAGCAGGAGTGTTTGGAAACCGTCAGCCACTACGTGATGGGCGGGTGGGCGGTCGCCGCCGACCCGTCCACTCCGATCGGGTGGCTTGCGGCGCTCACCGCGGAGACGGCGTGCGCGCCGTTCGTCAACTTCACGCGACTCACGCTCGAAGAGCCCGACCTGCAGACGGCGCGGCGCTAGCCGACCTAGTCATCGGCGCCGAAGCCGATTCCAAGAACTTTGTGATTGGCGCGTCAAAACCGTCTCGAAAACACAACGTGTAGGTGTGAGGGCATCCGTTTCTGGTCGATACCGCGGCGCAGCTCGCCGGCAGCCTGGCCGTTGGCCGAGTGGGGAGCCGCCGGAGTGGCGGTGCATGCGGGTGTGCGCGCCCCGTGCGCGCCGAAATCGCCGCAGATTGCAAATGTATGAGTGGGGGCCGCTCTTCCGCTCGAACAACGGAACACACGCACCGGCCTGCGATGGTCGGATCCGTGGAGAAGGTGAGCGATTCCGGGAAGGAGCGCCGGTGCGCGCCAGCTGCGCGCCAAAACAACCGCCGAACCGGAAGTAGTAAGTGAAGGAGTGTTTCCGGACAAGAGACAAGACCGTCCATTTCAGGAGGCCTTTGACCAGGTGTGAAGGAGGTGAGTGCAGGTGCGAGGCGGAATAGCTAGATGGAAACGAGGACAACAGTCCCACGGCGTCAAACAAGCGGTCAACTACGCCTTCAGCGGTGCCTGCGACGCGACCCTCACCGCCAAAACCGCGGACGGGGTAATCGCCGCCGCTGGGTACGCCGACGCCGTGATGACCCGGTACATCGTTCAGAACGGGGCTATCCGCGACGACCTCCTCACCCGCAACCAGCTGAAGGACTGGGTCGACTGACTCGACCCGCTCACAGGGGAGCGCCGCGGCCGTGACCTGGAGTCTCCCGTGGCCGACCTGATTCTCGATGCGACGATCAACGCGCCGAAGTCGTTCTCGATCGCCGCCATGCTCGACTCCGGGTTGGCCGCCGCGTATGAAGACCTCCAAGACCGACTCCGTGACCGGATTGTGAAGCTGTGGCAGTCCGAGCTCAACGCCCGCCGCGGTAGAGGCGGATCCATCCGCGAAGACCTCGCCCGGATTGAGGTCGTCGAACTTCGACACGAACGCTCCCGGTCGTTGGACCCCCACAAGCACCGCCACCCCTGGCTGAACGTCAAAGTCCAAGGCGTGGACGGCAAATGGTCCAACATCGACACCCGTGTCGCGTTGCGGTTCCAGAACGTGATCAACGCCGAAGGCGATCTCGCCTCCCGCACCGACCCCGCCTGGATCAGTGCTCTCGCCGCGAAAGGCTTCACCCTCGATGAGGACGGGGAGATCGCCCAACTACAGCACCTGGTCCGGCCGCTATCGAAGCGGTCCGCGCAAATCGAAGCCAACAAAGTCACGCGTACCGTCTGGTGGAAACAGCAGCATCCGGGCCAGGAACCTTCCCACGACGTACTCAACCAAATCGACCACTGGGCGTGGGCAGTCGGCAGACCCAGTAAGCCCGGCGAGCTGAACGAAGATGGATGGGCCGCGCTCATCCGTGAAGAGCTCTGTACCGCCGACCCGACGATCGGCATCACACGTTCACCTGTCCCGGTGCCTAGCGTCGCCGTCCAGGATCTCGACCTCGAGTTGTTGGCAGCCAAAGCCGTTGTAGATGCGGATGCCCGGTCGACCGGCAGCGGCGGCCGGTTCAGCGTGATGGACGTGCGGGCCGGTGCGCTCCGAGCGATCTCGGCAACGGGCGTTGTCGCTGACCGTGACGTGCTCGTGAGGCTCGCTGAGGACGTTGTGGCGCGCTCGCACACGGTGACACTGATCTCCGAACCTAACGCCCCAAAGCACGTCAAGCACCTCATGGCAGTGTCCACAGCCATGCTCAAGGCCACCCTCGCCCAAAATGTCGACGCGATCTCCGCACCGGGTCAGATTCTCGACATGGATGAGGTCGCTGCGATCGGTCAGGCGCTGGAGCCCAATCACTCGCTGGATGACGGACAACTCGCTGGTGCAGCCGCGATCGGTGGCACATCGCGCAACGTCGTCATCTCCGGTCCAGCCGGCACCGGAAAGACCACAATGCTCAAAGTCGCGGGCGCTGCCCTGCGCGGACGCGGCCACAAGATGATCATCGTCGCGCCAACCAAGAAGGCCTCCGCTATAGCGGGACGCGAGACGATGAGTTCATCGGCGTCCCTCCACCAACTTCTTCACGAGTTCGGATGGCGCTGGGCGACTGCCGAGTCTGGCGCAACGGTGTGGCGGCGGCTCTCCATCGGCGACGTGGATTCGACGCCAGGCGGCGTCTATCGCGGACCTCGAACCCGCATCAATCCTGGTGATCGCATAGTCGTCGATGAGGCCGGCATGTTGGACCTCGAGGCCGCGACCGCGCTTCTTGACGTCGCGCATGACAATGGCGCGGGAGTCGCTCTCGTCGGGGATCAGCGACAGGCGTTGCCGGTCGGACACTCGGGCGCCATGGCGCTGTTCTGGCATCGGTCATCGCGGCGCGTCGAGCTCACAACTACCCACCGCTTCAACGACCAACTCTGGGCCGATCTCATGCTGCGACTCCGCCACCCAGACGGCGACGACGAGAGGCGCGAGGTCGCCGAGGACCTCGTGCGAACAGATCATGTCGTAATGACGGATAACGACGTCGCCGCACGCGAGGCGATGGTCGAAGGATGGTTCGACGCCACCCGCCTTCACGAGACGATCGCGTTAGTCACCGCGACACACGCCGAAGCGCAGGAGATCAACGAAGCGATCCAACGTCGACGGATCGAATACGGGGCGATCCGCCCTGGCCAAGCCTTTTCCGGGCAATCTGGACAGCCGATTTTCGTCGGTGACGTTGTCCAGACCCGGCGCAACGACAGTGCCGCTGACGTGCAGAACCGCCAGAACTGGATCGTAAAAGCGATCGGCGACGACCATGTGATCCTCACAGCGAGCACCAACACGACCGACCTGCGGAAAGTCAGCCTCGCTTACGCCCGAGAGCATATTCACCTCGCCTACGCCACGACCGTCTACGGAGTCCAAGGTGAAACGACCGACCGGTCGCTCGTGGGACCCGGAGTCGATGCAGCTGGTCTGTACGTCGGCCTCACCCGCGGCAAAACAGACAACGCAGCGGTGCTAGTTGCTCCGACCGAGACCTCCGCAAAGTATCAGCTGGTCGAGATGATGCAACGCCAAACGCTGGAAGAGACCATGGACAAGTCGCGAGACGCAGCGCAGACCGAACTCAGGCGGGCTGCCCATTCGCCCACCGGTCCGATCATCCCAGCGGGCGGCGCCCAACGCACCTCGGTTGGACTCAAGTGACCAGGCTGAAACCCCTACCCAGCCAGGCCCGTCGCGTACCACTCGCGGCCGACCAAGTTGACTCCATTCAGAGTGCCCCCTTCAGGATCGAAGCCGAAGACGGCGAGACCAAGGCTGTCAGCTCTGTCGACCGCCTGCGGGAGCACGCCGTGGCGAATGAAGATCAGCCCCCGACGCCCGTCAGCCGCGACAACCAATGCGGCGCGCTCCACTGCTTCCAAGCCAAGGTTCCCTCGCCTGTTCTCGACCCACCCGAGATAACGGGACGCGTACAGGTCGCAGGTCTGGCGCGATTCGCCCTTTGCCACGACCGTGTCTGTGGCACCGAGGTAGCGCATCCACGCCCGGCACAGCTCGACCGCTTCGTCGTCCGAGGCTCCACGCGGTCTCGGTTCAGGCGTCTCTCTCACAAGTCCAGAGTGCACCAAACATCAGATACCCGGTCAACCCGTTCGCCCCTGTCACCGCGACACGACCCCGTCGGTGGCGAGAGTTAGGTTCTGGCCGTGGGAAGCATCGACGCGTACGAGTCGGCGAAAGGCCGCCGCTACCGCGTGCGTTGGCGCGACCCTGAGCATCAGCAGCGCGAGAAGCGCGGGTTCCGTACCAAGCGCGAAGCGGAGCTTTACAACGCAACGGTCGAAGTGGCGATGATGAAGGGGACCTACTTCGAGGCGTCTCAATCCAAGATCACTGTCGGTGAGCTCGCCGAAGAATGGCTCGCCAACAAGGAGCAAGCCCTCAAGCCTTCAAGCTTCTCCCCAATCCGCATCGCCTGGCGCGTCTACGTCGAGCCCCGCTGGGCAGCGACTCCGATCGGCGCGATCCGGCCATCTGCAGTCGAGAAGTGGATCCGGGAGCTGAGCCAGGGCAACGCCGTAACGGTGCGGGTCCGCGAAGGCAACGCCGGCAAGCCACGCTCGGCCGGCGTGGTCCTCCGCGCCGTCGGGATACTCGCTGGGATCCTTGACGTTGCAGTGCGCGATGGGAGGATTCCCGCGAACGCGGCACGTGGCGTAAGCAACCTCCCGCGCAAGGCGATCAAAAAGCGTCGCCGGTATCTGACCAACGAGGAGGTCTTTCGCTTCGCGCGAGCTGTACCTGATGACAAGCGCAGCGTCCTCGTACTGACTTTGGCCTACACCGGCATCCGGTGGGGTGAAGCCATCGCCCTCACGGTCAACGACATCGACCTTGTGCGTTGCCGTCTGGCCATCCATCAGACCGCCACTGAAGTGGACGGGCTGATCCACGTCGGACCACCGAAGAGCTGGGAGGCTCGCTCGGCACCCTTCCCTGCGTTCCTCGCCCCTCGCCTCGAGGCGCTCATCGATGGGAAGAAGGGCGGCGACCTCGTGTTCCCCGCCCGCGCTGGAGGCTACCTCGCGCGACCAGACACTGCCTGGAACCGGCAATCCTGGTGGCTCACCGCGCTGCGCAATGCCGGACTAGTGCACATGACGCCGCACGACCTCAAACACACCGCTGCGAGTCTGGCTGTCAGTGCCGGCGCCAACGTCAAGGCGCTTCAGCGCATGCTCGGGCACAAGTCCGCGGCGATGACACTCGACACTTACGCGGATTTATTCGAAGACGATCTCGGCTCGGTTGCAGAGCGGCTTAACGATCGCGTCCTCGCCGAAAGCAACGGAGCGCTCTGGGGGACCTGACCCCCATCACGTTCGAGTTGGTAATCCTGCGCGCCGTCGATATGTTTCGGAGGTGACCGACCCGCGCCCGCTTCCCCTCCCCGACAGCGAAGAACTCGACGCGCTCGGGGTTACGGGGGACCATCGAACGATCTACAACTTCCTGTACGAACGGCGCGAGCTGCCGCCGACAATGAAGGAAATTCGCAAGCACGTGCGCGAGCGCAAAGCCAGTCTTGGCGATTCCATCGACCCTGAGGGAGACGGCGAGGCAGCGCAGCTCGATCGGCGAAAGCGCGACCTGCACAAGAAGTTCGACATTCGCGTGGTCAAGCTGGGTGATGGCCAGTCGCGGCACAAACTGTTCGGGTGGGCAGACCGAACCAATCCGAACGCGCACGTCATAAATAGGCGCGTTCGGTTTGAAGTGTTGCAGTCGGGGCGATGTAACAAATGCGGCAGGACGGCTGAGCACGATGGAGTAAAACTCGTTGTTGATCATGTGATTCCACAAGCGTGGAACGGGTCCAATGACATCTCGAACCTCCAGCCCTTATGCGAAGACTGCAACAGCGGCAAGAAGGACTATTACGGGCAATTTGACCGTTTCGCCGAGGAGATTCGCGACGCAATCAACTACGACGAGCCTCATAGGCGGATCGCGATGCTTCTTCTCGCGTTCCAGGGCGAATGGGTACCGTCGGAGCTACTGGCCGCTGTGGCTTCGGCTAAGCAGTACCAGGAAGACTGGCAGAAACGTATGCGGGAACTTCGGTACTTTGGATGGGACATCAAGTCAAAGCGAGAGGGTACTCGTGGTGAGCGTGTTCGAGTCTTCTACCGAGCCGCCAGCACCACATCACTTCCGAGCACGAGCCTTGCCGAGATAACGCGACGCATCGAAGGTGAGCGAGCTTCAGCGAAGAAGGCCTCACGCACCAGCTGAGATCAATCGCGTTGCCTGATCTGGTGAGTTTGAAACAAGTTCCTCCGACGGCTCCGCGCGAATCATGCAGCATCAAAAAACGATGTCGCCGTTGTAGCTGGCGGCCGCGGAGACGAGCACCTTTCCCGCGTCTTTGTCCGGCCATTTAGCCCAGCGACAAGCCTGGTTGAATGCTCGATCCGGGCCATCGCGAACGCTGGAAGTCCCGATCGGAGCGCTTCGATTCGCCGAGGCGCGGTCGCAGCCCTAATCCGGGAGCCAGGCGGACTCGTCGACCCGAGAACGCTTCGAACTCTCGCTCTTCGTCACCAGCTTCGGCCGCGCGTACCGGGAGTAAAAGCGACGCCAGCGCGCTCGAACGTTCGGGCTTGCGAGCCTGTCTCCCACGAAGGCTTTGCTCTCGCCCGACAACACCTCGATGTCGTCCCATCCCCCTTCCGACTCCGCAAACCGAAATGCCAATTGCGAGAAGGAGGGATTCTCGTAAATGACCGCCGCCGCCGAGCGCTCTGTGAATGGGGCCCCGGAGCGGTCGCTCGCCACTACTGCTTCCTCAAACCGTGCCTGGCGATACGACAAGCGGAGGTCGTCTACTTCTGCGCGAAGCGCCGACGTCACCCGTCGCTTCTGATCGGAGGGGTATATGGCTTCGACATAGCTGAAGTCGACTTCCGACCCGTCCACCCGCGTCAGCCAGAATCCAATCGTCGCCTCAGATACCTCGGTACCTGGGACGCCGGCGATGGTGCGCACCGAGAAATGGTCCACACCCGCCCCTACCTTGTCGCGAGCGTGGGGATGGATCGAAAGAATGGCGCTGATGATGGCGACGTCGCTTGGATCGGCCACTATGTCGCCGGGCTGATAGCGGCCGCCGCGCAGTATCCGCAGACAGTCGGCCTCAGCAGCTTGCCGGGTGGGCCATTCGAGCGTCGACGTCTTCACGGGCTTAGCAACCATCGTGTACTTCCTTTCTCGCTTTCATGGTGGCAGATTGGATGGTCAATTTGCTCAAAGAGGCCGCGGAGCGGCGCGCCGACCTTCCGGCGCGAGTCATGCGATGTGCAAAGGCGACGCCTGCTAGTTTCCAACTGTGAATCACGCTCGGGGGAACGGAACGCTCGCCACAACGCGCGCTCGTGGGATGAACCGTTGAACGCAGACGATTTCCTCCCGCGGCTCGAGTCGCTGGTCCGCGGAGACGGAACGCGGTTTACGCATTTCATTCCCCGCTTTGAAGACGTCGCGGTGGTCGATGGGACGACAACGACAGTAAGCACACACTTTCTTGCGCACGACGCCAACGGCGCGCCCGCTGTGACACTTCTCGCCGAGGCGATGGCAGCAGCTGCAATCGACTTCTGTATCCCTCGCGATCGCATTCAGGCTGCAGCGGCTGAGCAGGCACGTACAGGTTCGGCAACAGCGTTTGCAGAACTCGCAAGCCAAACCCGCGAACTATTCGTGCGTGCTAACACAACCGGCGAGGGTGGTGAGCTCTTGTTGTTCCTACTTATGGAACAGCTGCTGGGCCTGCCACAGATCCTTTCCAAGATGTCGCTCAAGACCAATTCCCAGATGCACGTCCACGGCTCAGACGGCATACACGCCGCATTGGCTGGAGATGGCATCCTCGATGTTTATTGGGGCGAATCCAAACTCTACTCAAACAGTAGTGAAGCCTTTCGCGACTGTTTCGAAAGCATCGCCCCCTTCCTGGCGACCGATGGTGACGAGGCCAGAAAGCGGGACCTGCTGCTGGTACGAGACCACCTGAATGTTGACGAAGTAGAGCTGGCAGCTCGCCTGCTGGAGTATTTCGACCCCTCGGATCCGAAGCGTTTGAACGTTCGCTGGAATGGAGTGTGTCTGGTTGGCTTCGACCGCTCGAGCTATCCCAACGTTCCACTACTGAAGGATGAGGAGCTCGCCACGTTGAGAGCCGCAGTCACTCGATGGCAGAACACGGTCAAGTCGCGTGTTGAGCAGCACAGCCTGCAGGCCGTTCGCGTCGACCTGTACTGCCTGCCCGTACCCAGCGTCGAGGATCTGCGAGGGCAAGTGCTTAAGGCGTTAGGGGTTAAGAATGACTAGAAGTCTGGAAGACGCAGTTTTCGCATCCGACGCATTCAGGGCAACACTCGACTCCTGCCGGCTTCTGACCCTTCGAAACGAGTTTCAAGACGTTCAATGGTCATCCGATCAGGAGACTATCGACTGGGGCTTTGCCCTCTTAGCGGCCAGCGCCCTGACATCGACTAGCTCGGAGCGCGCGCAGGCGGCAGTCCTGCGTGTTGTGATCGCCTGCCTCCTGAGCGAGACGGCCGAGCCAGAACACAAGTCCGCAGCGACCGTCTTGCTCGAGCGAGTTGGCAACCACATGACTGTGGACCTTGCGGAACGCCGCAAACTCGTTCCTGCCGATGCCTGGTCGGCCGCGTCCACCTCTTTGAAGCTGGAAGTAGTCCGTTCCAGGATCGCCTATTCCATTCGTCTTGCAGACCGCGAGATCCTGCCGGTGAACCCCTTCCAGGACAGACTCTGGAGTGAGCTTGACCATTCCGACTGGTTGAGCGTGTCAGCTCCAACCTCCGCCGGAAAGTCGAGAATAGTGCGCGAACGGTTCGTGGACTTCGCACGTGAGAGGGACTCTTTTACGCTCATCTACCTGGTGCCCACCAGAGCGCTGATTGAGGAAGTTTCGCGGGACTTTCGCAGGGAATCCCCTCCGGGCACGGGTGTCTTCACGCTTCCGTGGGATCCAGAATTCGACAAGACCAACAAGCGTATTTTGGTCCTCACTCAAGAGCGCCTGCACTTGATCCAGGAGTTGCACGCGCCTCTTCATATGAACGTCATGTTCGTGGACGAAGCCCAATCCCTGGGTGGAAATGACCGTGGGGTGCTCCTGCAGAGGTCTATCGAGCGGGCAGCACGCGAGAACCCCGATCTCAAACTCGTTTTCGCAAGCCCTCTCTCCTCAAATCCAGGCATCCTCGTCGAGCAAGCTCCTGCAGGCGTTCGGGTCGCTTCATTCACATCGGAGACAGTCACCGTAAACCAAAATCTCATTCGCGTCGAAGGCGTGCGGCGAAAGCCAGACCGCCGCGCGGTGAAGCTTGTTTCAGAGGGAGTCGCATCAGAAGTCGGTGAGATAGTGCTGCCGCAACGTGCAACGACAGTCCCACTTAAGCTGGCTTTGGTTGCGTTCGCCTTGGCCGGGGACACCTCCGGCAATGTCGTTTACGTCAACGGCGCTGATGACGCCGAGAAGGTGTCAAAAGCGCTCTTCGAACAGCTTCCGTTGCCTGACCACGACGACGATATTCAAAACCTCCGTGACCTCGTCCAGACCGCCGTCCACCCAAAATACCTCCTCGCTGACGTCCTCGAGAAGCGAGTCGCTTTTCATTATGGGAACATGCCACTTGTCATTCGGACCGAGATCGAGCGTCTCTTCGCCGACGGAAAGATCAAGTACTTGGTCTGCACATCAACTCTCCTTGAGGGTGTCAACCTGCCGTGTCGCAGCATCTTTATGCGGAACCCGCAGAAGGGCCGCGGGCGGCCCCTCTCCGAAGCTGATTTCTGGAACCTAGCTGGTCGCGCGGGACGCTGGGGCAAGGAGTTCCAAGGCAACGTTGTCTGCATCGACACGGACGATCCGGAACTCTGGGAGAACCTTCCCGCAACGCGCAAGCGATTTCCGCTCTCCAAGGCGGTCGACAACGGCCTAGATGACCCCAGTGGACTGCTTGATTTCGTCAGAAGCCCGAGGGTGGTCAGCGATGCTCGTTCGGAGAGCATCTTCTCGTTCCTTTGCGAGCGCAGATCGCAGTCATTGGATATACAGCCATTGCTCGACAGGATCACCCTCGAGAGCGAACGTCACGAGATGTCGACCGCAATCGATCGAGCACTCGAAGCCGCGACTTTCCCGTTGGAGATGATTACTCGCCACAACGGAATATCGCCCTCGTACATGGAACGTCTTTTGGAGTCTTTTCGTGCGGCCGACACGGAGCCGTCCGAGCTGGAACTTCCGCTGCCGGAAGAGCACGATTCGAAGGCAAGATTTCAAGAAGTCCTCGTCCTCCTTGGCGCAACCATGACCAACGTCTTTGGTACCCCGCAAGGGGCAGAGGACAGGCGGAAATGGCAGATCGCAAATCTCATCGTAAATTGGATGCGCGGAATGCCGCTAGCGCGGCTTATCGATCAGAGAATCAATTCAAATATCCCCATCGCACGTGCGATTCGAGATGTGATGAGCGACATTGAGACGATTGCCCGCTTCCAAGCGCCGAAATACCTCTCTTGTTACACGGACCTTCTGGGTGTCTATGCGAGCGAACGGGGTATCCACACGCCGGTTGGGAAGACCGACTACGCAATGCTTCTGGAACTAGGTGTATCCCGAGCGAGCGAAGTTGTTCTGATGTCTTTGGGACTGTCTCGAACTGCCACAGTCGCGCTTGGCGCATATGTCACACGCGACAGCTGGAGCGCGCAGGAAGCGATCACGTGGCTCGCCGCGCAGAATATCGAGTCCTTCGACATACCAGTTTTGATCCAGCGCGAAATCGCTGACGTAGTTTCATCGGCAGAACGTCGCCGGCTTACGGCAATCTGACCGAAGAGGGCGTTGGGTGATGTGCGTCAACTAGCGGGACGAGGCGACTGATCGTTGTTGGCTAGATGCTGGAGTCCGACAGTCCCATCGAGTCACGACGGCTGCGGTGGTCGAGTTCCAGCCAGTCGTGCCAGAACGTGACTGAATTGCCTTGCAGCAGCACTATTCGGCCTTCGGCGTTCGCGGCACCGTCACCGGGCATAGTTGCGGCCGGGTCTTAAGGGGGAATTGCTCGTCCACGCAGATAAGCAGTTCTTTGAACGAGGATCGGGCCGGCGCGGGTGTCCGGCCGATCGACCGGCTTGCGAACACGCGGGCGCGTTGGCCGCGACGACCCACATTGGGTGGCTCCTTGGCCGCCGCAGGTCTGCCCACTCTGTCGGACGTAGCCGGTAGAGTCGAGCAATGGGCAATGGCGCAAATGACGAGGTTGACGCCGCGAACGATGGGGTTTCGGCGAGCAAGTTCGCTTCCTTGCGACGCCTGGGCGCGAAAGACTTCAGTCGGTTCGCCGTGGAAATGCAGCACGTGAGCGAGCAGGTGCAACTCAAGCTCGTCGAGCAATTGCCGGAGTTCCGGAAGCTAGCGGCAGACGCCATCGCTTCAGCAGAGAAGGCGTTCGAGGCGGCACTCAAGTCGAATGATGAGAACGACCGTGAGCTGAACGCGGCATTCAAACAATGGCGCGATTCATTGGACAAGGTGCTGGAGAACCCCGAGCTGACACTGGAGGAGCGGTTGCTCGTCACCAGGGAGATCGGCCGCACGGTCGAGATGCAGAGCGCTAAGAACACGGAAAGCAAGTCCTTCAAGACAAGGCTCTTCCAACAGCTCGTCATCGGCGCGGCGGTCGCCGTCGGGATTGTGGCCGTTGCGGTTGTGGGCGGGAAGGTCGGCCTGGAACAGGGCGGCTCGAACAACGCCTGAGCATTCTGCGCATTTTGCGGTCGCTGGATACCGACCCGGAAGTAGAAGGGGCGTGTGCACTGTTTGCCAGAAGACATTCACCTACGAGGAGATTGCGGACGATCACACCCAACCGTGAGGTGAGGGCGGCAAGACCCTTCCCGACAACCCCCAGAAGGTGTGCTCGTTAGGCAACAACTCCAATGGCCACAAGACAGCTACGTGCCCACGAGGCAGATAGGCGAGAGCAATGACGCAAGACTCCGTGACGGCAAGTGGGCATGGACTCTGCTCTCTCCTTGCCACTCCGACTCGTGCGCCCGACGCAACTTTGATCCAACAGATTGCTCGCGAGCGACTTCCCCCTGTCGAAACCTCCACGGACGGACCCTGCCGGACATGAGCGGACGAAACACCGAGTTCCCGCTCAGCCCAAAGCGGGATGTGTGGCTGTTGGGCGCTGGTTTCTCAAGAGCCGCGTCATCAGCGATGCCTCTTACTGACGAGCTCGGCACGGATGCGTTGGAAGAACTGCGGAAACGACGGCCGAACCTAAGCTTCACCGCGCCGCACTTTTCGGCTGAAGGTCTAACGTTCGAAGCTTGGCTCACCTGGCTGGCCGAACGTCAGCCCTATGAAGACGAGTCTGAGGCATTCGCACAATTGGCTATCTTCACTGCAGTCCAGGCCACGATCGCGGACGTGCTGCGGCAGCGCGAGACCCGTGCGGCGACCCACATGGCATCTTGGTTCGACGCGTTCATCGACCTGGCGCATCATGCCGAAACTGCGATCATCACCCTGAACTACGACACGTTGGTTGAGCAAGGGTTGTACGGGCGCGGCTACCGCGACGAGCGCGAATACCTCCAACCCATGGATGCCATCGTCGGATTCCCTAACGGGAGGGGCATGTTCATGGCCGTCCCGCAAGGTTTTGTGCGCCACCCAACGCTCCGCGTCTACAAGTTGCATGGCTCTACCGACTGGCACTATTTCCCGGGCGACACCAGCGGCGCGACGCTGGATCGTGTGGAGGTAAGTCCCGGACGAGAGCTGGAAGACCTCGTTCCGGTGATCGGGGGACGGTCCCCCTTCATCGTCCCGCCAACGTCCACGAAGAGCCGCTACTTCGACAATCCAAAGACGCGCTTCCTCTGGCGGGAAGCCCGCCGCGAGCTCGATGAAGCCCATCGAGTTGTCCTGATTGGCTACTCCCTCCCACTGACCGACACGAACCTCGCGAGCTTGCTTGCGAGAGCTCTGTCAGAATCCAAATCTGACGTCCTCATCGTGAACCCCGATGCGTCGGAAGTCGCTCGGCGGCTGCAGGCTCTCGGCGTTGACTCGTCACGCATCCAGACTCTCGGCGGTATGACGTGCGTCGGGGAGTTCGTCGAGCGAGAAGTCAAGGAAACTAGTCGTCGGCTGGCGGCGAGTCTCGCCGAGTCCTATCAACGTCGCGTCGACGCGCCGGTCGCAGTGGGCTGGCCGCATCCGGGCGCGTACGCCGCAGTCCAAGGCTACGAGGTAAGCGACGATGGTCTGACTCTCCGTGTCGCAAGCTTCGGCCCGCTCCAAACCCTCGCAAGGCCGGGCACCGTCTTGCCCGAAGGACAGCAATATTCTGTCGCAATGACGCTCGGGGATCTGCCGTCCCCAGACCCGAAAAGAATGCTCCGCGCTACCGACGGGCAGACGACATGGACACTCGCAGGCTATGTGGGCCAACTCACCGAGGTCGAGGTAGGGACGAGTCGTGCGGCATACCAACATCAAGCCGATGACGACTGGATCGTATTGCGTCCCATCGGAAGAGCCCCAGCCTGATCCCCAAGAGCGGACTGCCTGACCACGATCCCCGAGCGGACGTCGCACCGTTCTGCGCATTCGCTGCCCCGTAACACCCGAGGCTGCGACGTCGGTGCGGTGTACTACACCCCATTTGTTGCCGCAAGGGTGGTCAAGGACAAGACCTGTTGGCATCGATCCGACCTCCGCTCGTAGACCAGGCGTGAACGCCGCCTTACTAAGTGAGCGTCGCGCTCGTACTTCCCGACTCGCCCTCCACGATGTGCACGTCGCGGAATCGTGACGAGGGGAACGGAGGACGACGGTCATCCGGCGACCAGTCCGCGGCGGCTACAGCGCGCACCTGGACTAGTTCCGGGTGCTGAAACAGCTCACTGAGCATTTCCGGGGTCACCTCATCTACGATGGGCTGCTTCAGCTCCTTCAGTCGAGCTGTGAGCTGTTCCGCGAGACGTTCCAGCATCTGGTGTAGGCCCTCAACGAAGGCTTCTGGCAACGGGTGTTCGAACGTCGCGCTGCGGACCTCTTCCAGGCTCACCGCGCCGTCAGGCTGCCGCTCCAGGTCGAACAGCGGGACGGTCGTCGTCATTGAGTTCTCGGAGTGAACAGTGAAGCGGTTACGGAGAATGCGGATGCTCTCGGTCAGCTCGACATCAGCCTCGGAGAACTCGATGATGTCGGCGAGGTCGGGACGCGCGTTCGAGTTCCAGGTCCGTCCGTAGACGCTCACTGCCTGCGCGCGCAGATGTCCTTTCGCTGTGTTGTCTTCCAGCACAGCCGCGCACTCCAGCGCGGACAGCGCACGGCGTAGGTCGTGCATGTGGCTGGCGGCAGCGATGTAGGTACGGACCGCCGGGGAGTCGTAGCCCATCGTTTGCACGTGCATACCGCGCTCGTCATCCACCGCAGCGATAGCCGTGAGCCGAGCAACCTCTTCGCTATCGCCATACGCGCACAGCTCCCACTGAACCTCGTCGCCGTCGAGCTTGCGGAAGTGGACAGTCGCCTGCCACGCGCCGCGATGCTGTTCCTCTACTGGTGATGGCTCGACGACGGGGTCGGTGTACTCGCCGGGCGCTAGCTCTTTCATATTGCGGAGCCTATCGAGCTAGCGGTGATGCACAGCGCGGAGGAGATGCATCGTCAGCTCGTCCATCCGGGAGCCACCTGAAAGGAAGAAAGATCTGAGTGCTCTTCCGCCGGTCTCCGTAACGACTCATACCATCACACCGGTCTGATAGCGTCCGCTACCCAGTCGGGCTGTGGATAGCATCAGTCCGTGGAACCCTCAGACTTCTATGGCATCGGCGGAATGGACGAGACAGCCTGCGTTGACCACATCAGAGACGATGTCTTACATGCCGCGCTATCCAACGTTGCCGACAAATTCGAGTGCTCCTTCTGCGGGCGGAAACCTGAGCCAGGCGAGCCGGCGTTCGCCGTCGAGCTGGACGAGCTCGGGGTGCGCGTATGGGACGTGCTCAACTGGCTCTACCAGTCGACTGAGGACGGCGGCGACCCTTGGCGATGCTACGAGGAGTACGACAACACGTACGTGATGTACGAGACCGTTGAGGACGCTGTTGACCCTGAGTACGCCATGCACATCGTGGAGCGCCTGATCGCGGCCACCAGCTCGACGGACGCATGGATTCCGAGTGACAGCGCGGACCCGTCTGCGCTCGGGTGGGGCACCTACTCCGCGACCGTTCGTACCGAGAGCCGGTTCGTCGTCGTCGGAGCTTCAAACCGGCCAGGATACGAGGACGAGCCGCCAGCCCGTATTGGCAAGTTTCTCGAAGCGCTGCTCGCATACGTCGAGTCAGACCTGCTGGTCGAGCTACCCGCTGATTCGACCTTGTATCGCGGACGCATGACTGATGATGCTCGTGCTCTTCTCCACAAAGTCCGAAAAGAGCCAAGTACGGAGCTAGGGTCTGCCCCTCCGCAGCTTGCGAAGAACGGTCGCCTTTCGCCGCCTGGAATCAGCTTGTTCTACTCAGCCGACGACCTCCATGTCGCGGTGGCGGAGATTGCGCTCCATTCCGAGTACGACCAAGCAGTGATGGGTGCGTTCAAGACGACGCGGTCGCTGCGAATCCTCGACTTCACGCGCCCCCTGACGAAGTTGCCGAGCATCTTCGCGACGGACGACGAGAGCCGTCGGAGGTGGACCTTCGCTCGGTTCAAGAAGCACTTCACCGACATGATTACGGCTCCGGTGGTCCTCGACGGTCGCGAGGCCGTTGACTACACGCCAACGCAGGTCGTCGCAGAGTGGCTGAGATGGGTGCCGGAAGACCGCATCGACGGCATCGCGTGGCCCTCACACCTCGCGGAGGAGAAGGGCGACGTCGCCGCTGATTCTGGTGACGCCCTCAGCGGCGCCCACGATGCCGCTTCTGTTCCACTTGGCCGAAACGTCGCGCTGTTCTTCGGGTATGGGGCCGACTTCCAGTCCGTCCCGCCAACCGCAGTCGAGCTGGCTCGTCCGATTCAACGGAAGCCGACCTTGACTCTGGCGGCCGATGACATCACGTCGCACCAGGTCTCTCGTTCCGTGAGAGTGGCGGAGCTTCGAGAGGACGAGGCCGACGACGACCCCTATCCGATGTTCATGGGCTTCTAGTGAACCGGGGCGCGGCGGTCCGTCGCGCAAAGCGGCTCGCCATCTGAGCAACCGGATTCTGTCGGGTGATCATGGCCCGGACCCAATGTTCGTGGACTCGAAGTAGTCCCGTGAGGGATTCTGACAACCTCGGACCTTTGCTGAGACAGGAGGAGGATCAGAGCGTTCAAATTTGACGCCGGTCCCATCACCTCCACGCTGACCGAATAGCCGTCGTGGTGGTCGGCGTTCTCCTCGCAGCGTAGGTAGCCTGGCGGGACCCAAGTCAGGGGGATCCGATCCGTGTCCGCAGGAGAGTGGATCAACGGACAGCCGACATGATTGGCTTGCGCGCTCGACCGCGACATCCGCGAATGGGCGATTCCCGTAAGACCGCCAACAAACGTGCCCGTTCATGGCGCCTCAAGCGCTTCAGCACGAACCACGCTCATTCGAAACGCCGACTCCGCCGCGCACGCACTTAGAGTTTCTTAGAGTTTGTCGGCGTGCTGTGGGCAAATTGTGGGCAAATCTGAAAACCGAGGAACTCGCGCCCTTCGGAAATGGCACCTGACCAGCAAAATCATCGGACATTACAGGTGCCCCTGGAGGGACTCGAACCCCCAACCTTCTCCTTAGGACGGAGCAGCTCTTCCATTGAGCTACAGAGGCTGACCGCACCACTCTACCGGGGGCCGCGAGCCAGCGCGAAACGGGCGGCGGCGCGTCAGGCTGCTGGGGCGAGGTAGTCGCTCCAGTCGGGCTGGGCGACCTCGGTGCCGCGCACCACCCAGGATGCGTCGTGGGGCACTCGCGGGGTGAAGGCGAGGGTCCAGTTCATCTCGGCGGGGGTGTGGTTGCCTTTGACGTTGTTGCAGCGGAGGCAGCAGGCGACGAGGTTTTCCCAGCTGTCGGCACCGCCGCGGGAGCGTGGGAGGACGTGGTCGATCGTGGTGGCCGACTTTCCGCAGTATGCGCAGCGGTGCGCATCCCGGCGGAGGACGCCGCGGCGGCTTACGGGGACCGCACGACCGCGCGGGATGCGGACGTAGCGGGTGAGGAGGATGACCGACGGGCGCTCGTAGCTGGCGGAGATGCCCCAGACCGGGTGGGCCTGGTCGATCGACAGGACCGTGGCTTTCTGGTTCATCACGAGCACGATGGCGCGTTTGAAGGAGACGACCGCCAGGGGTTCGTAGCCGGCATTGAGGACCAGTGTCTTCATCGTGGACCTTCCTGGAAAACAAAAAGGGCACTGTCCGTGTGGACAGCGCCCAGTGAAACGGCGGCATGGTGGCGGCAGGCCACAAAGGGGCGGCGGCAGGCCACGGTGTGGTGACGACAGGCGAGGAAGTCGTGGTGGCGGGCTATCAGCTCGTCGACGGCGACAGTGGATGCGGCGCCAGCGGATGCGGCGACAGTGGATGCGGCGCCAGCGGATGCGGCGCCAGCGGATGCGCCGACAGTGGATACGGCGCCCGCTCCCGCGAAACGGCCGCGCTCTAGCCAGGAAGTCACCCTGCGCGGCTCGGCCATCGCACTCCCGGATCTCTCGCGGTGCGAACATCCAACGCGTGGACATTCACGGTTTCAGGGGATCAGAGTAACGCAGAAACGGCGCACCACATATTCGTGGCGCGCCGCTCGCTGTCCGCGTTACGCGGAGTTCACGTTCCGTTCGGGTCCTGGAAGCCTCAGGAACCGGTCGAAACGAGGTGTCAGATGCCCAGACGGACGATGTAGTAGTCGCTCGTCCAGATGGGGCGGATGGAGATGCTGCGGCCGGTGTCCGGCGCATCCATGATGTTGCCGTTTCCGGCGTAGAAGCCGTCGTGACCGGGCATGATGACCAGGTCGCCCGGCTGGGCGTCCGCGATCGAGATGCGCTTGCCCATCGCCGCCTGGCCGGAGACCGAGTGCGGCAGGGAGATCCCGAACTGGGCGTAGACGTACATGACGTAGCCCGAGCAGTCGAAGCCGGCCGGGGTCGAGCCGCCGAAGACGTACGGGGTGCCGATGTACTGCTGCGCCACCGAGAACACCTGCGGGAGGCTGAAGCTGGGGTACGGAGGGTTGGCCAGGAAGTCGGTGACCGACGGGCCGGAGTAGCTGGCGTAGCTCGCGAACGAGACGGCGGCCTGCTGGCGGGCCAGCTCAGCGGCCTTGGCCGCCTTGGCTGCCGACAACTCCTGCTCGCTGGTGGCGGTGGCCGCGTCGCGGGCGACGGCTGCCGCTGCGACGGTCTGCGGGACCTCGACGCTCTGCGGCTGGGCCTTCTTCATGCTGTCCACGGCGCTGCTCTTGAACTGCGCGGTGTCTGCACCCTGCGGGTTGAACGCGTAGGCGGGAATCGCCATCGTGGCGATGAGACCAGCGGCGAGGGTCATGACGGCGACGTTGATCACGCCGCCCTTGACCTTCTTGCTCGTCTTCTTGTCCGCGGGCTTCCGGAACGCGGTTCCGGTGGTGGGCTCGACGGCCGTCTGGCGCACCGGCGCGCGGCGCACGGAACGGCGGGACGCGAGGTCGGAGGGTGCGGGGGTCGAGCTATTCGGGTTTACGGGGCGCTCTTCAGAGCCGGGTGTACCTAATAGTGCCAAGGTTTGAACCTCCTGCGCTCCAACAGCACTAGGTAGCTGCCCCGTCCCGGATGCTTATAGCTTGGCTTCGCGAACCAGGAGACAGGAGTGGGGGGGTGGAGCGTCCCGGTTCGGGTCCTGTGGCCGGCTTCTGGCCCGTCGGACTCGTTAGAGACTACGGGACGACCCCCGCTTTGTCACATCCTTTTGCCGATATTTTAACAAGTCGGTAACGGAAATCAGGCCTCGACGAAGATGTGCGCTGCGAGTTCGTTCGGGAGTTCCAGCCCGTTCTCGTAGCCGTCGATCTGCACGGCGACGTACGAGCCTGCCGGAGTGAATGTGCCGGTCGAGCCCGGAAAAACGCCGGCCTGCTTGAGCTGCAGCAGCAGTTCGGGGTCGACCTGGGCGGGCTCGCCGAGGCGCTTGATCCTGGCAGAAACCCCCGAACTGTTGCCCACGACGACATCCACGAGGTTGGTGAGGCCCTCGGTGGTGGGCGATTCGATGTCGCCCAGTTCGTCGAGGCCAGGGATGGGGTTGCCGTACGGGGACTCGGTCGGGTGCCCGAGCATGGTGAGCAGCTTACGCTCGACCTGCTCGCTCATCACGTGCTCCCAGCGGCAGGCCTCTTCGTGCACGTACTCCCACTCGAGTTCGATCACGTCGCTGAGCAGGCGCTCGGCCAGGCGGTGCTTGCGCATCACGTGGACGGCCTTGCGGCGCCCGTCGTCGGTGAGTTCGAGGTGGCGGTCGCCGGAGACGACGACGAGGCCGTCCCGTTCCATGCGGCCGACGGTCTGGGAGACGGTCGGGCCGGAGTGGCCGAGACGCTCCGAGATGCGCGCACGCAGCGGGACGATGTTGTCCTCTTCCAATTCCAGGATGGTGCGAAGGTACATCTCGGTCGTATCGATCAGGTCGGTCATCAACCCTCCAGCTGTTGTCACGCGTATGTCCAGTAGAGCCTACTTGGTGCCGGTGACAGCGGGCTGTAGCCACGGCAGGAGTCGACCGACAGGGGTTCCAACAGCCAATAGACTCTGGATATGCCGGATGTGACGATTCCCACTGATCTGCTGCCCGCCGACGGACGATTCGGATGCGGCCCATCCAAGGTCCGCCAGGAGCAGGTGTCCTACCTCGCCGGTGCCGGAGCGCAGCTTCTCGGCACCTCGCACCGCCAGGCTCCGATCAAGAACCTCGTCGGCCGCGTGCGCGACGGGCTCGGCGAGCTGTTCCGCATCCCGGACGGCTACGAGATCGTCCTCGGCAACGGCGGCTCGACCGCGTTCTGGGACGCCGCCGCGTTCTCCTTGATCGAGAAGCGCAGCCAGAACCTCGTCTTCGGCGAGTTCGGCGGCAAGTTCGCCGCGGCCGCGAAGACCCCGTGGCTGGATGCGCCCCAGGTCATCGACGCCCCTGCGGGTTCACGCAGCGAGGCGCAAGCCGCTGCGGGCATCGACGTCTACGCCTGGCCGCACAACGAGACCTCCACCGGCGTCATGGCGCCCGTGAAGCGCGTGCACGGTGACGACGGCGCCCTCACGGTGATCGACGCGACCAGTGCGGCGGGGGGCGTCGACATCGACGCAGCGGAGTCGGACATCTACTACTTCGCCCCGCAGAAGAACTTCGCGTCGGACGGCGGCCTCTGGCTCGCCCTCTTCTCCCCCGCAGCCATCGAGCGGGTCGAACGGATCGCGGCGAGCGACAGGTACATCCCGGAGTTCCTCAGCATCAAGAACGCGATCGACAACTCGCGTCTCAACCAGACGCTGAACACCCCGGCCGTCTCCACCCTGGTGCTGCTCGAGAACCAGATCCAGTGGATGAACGACAACGGTGGTCTCGCCTGGGCCGATGCCCGCACGGCGGAGTCCTCGAATGCGCTCTACGGCTGGGCGGAGGGCGTGGAGTACGCGACGCCGTTCGTCGCCGATCCTTCGCACCGCTCGCAGGTCGTCGTCACGATCGACTTCGACGACGCGGTCGACGCCTCCGCCGTCGCCAAGATCCTGCGCGCCAACGGCGTAGTCGACACGGAGCCGTACCGCAAGCTCGGCCGCAACCAGCTGCGCGTCGCGACGTTCACGGCCATCGAGCCGGACGACGTCCGCGCCCTGATCGGCTGCATCGAGTACGTCGTCGGCCAGCTGGGCTGAGCGGCAGACACCGTGCGCCTCTGGCTCCGCGACGACGAGCGACGGCCTGATCCTGTCCCCGTGAAGACGGACGACAGGAAGGCCGTGCTCGTCGGGCTAGGCCTGTGGCTGGTCGCCCTCGTCGTGACGCTGGTCTTCTTCCGTCAGCTGAGCGCCTCCGGAGACGGCTGGTGGCTCTGGACCGTCATTGTCGGTCTCGGCCTCGGCCTCGTCGGCCTCGGATACCTCAGCGTCAAACGCCGCTGAGTCGTCGTCGATGTCTGAGTCGTCGGAGTCGTCCGCGTCGTCGTACGACTCGTCCGCGCTCTCGATGTCGACGCCGTCGAGGTCGTCCGGGTGCAGGTCGTGCACGTCGTGCTCGCCGTCCTCGCCGTCCTCGTCCTCGTCTTCGAAGTCGTCGTCCGTCTCGTCGTCGTCGTCGACGTCGAGCTCGTCGTCCGCCTCGTCATCGTCGTCGCCCGCGTCGGCCTCCGCCGCAGCGATGGCCTCCTGGGACGCCTGGTACTCCGCGAGCCGCTCCGACCACGGCACCCAGTCCGGCGCCAGCAGGGCGCGCTCGCCCGGCATCAGCTCCGCCTCGAGCACGCTCGGTGCGGACTCGTCGTCGATGCGCGACAGAGTGACCGTCCAGTGCCAGCCCGGATACCCGGACATGGTGCACTCGAACAGCAGGGAGAGCACGTGCTCCCCCTCCACGATGTGGCCGGCGGGCGCGCCGATGGTGGCCGCCGGCGTGATCTCCTTCAGCGCATCCAGCGCCTGGGCGACGGATGCGAGGAGCACGTCGTCCGGGACGGTCCAGACGGGAGCGTCCTCGACCGGCGCCGACGCGGCCTCCGAAGACTCGGTGGTCGCGTCGACGTCCGTCTCGTTCTCGGTGTCAGGCATCCAGGTCGTCCGCAACCCGGCGCAGCACGGCGGCGATCTTCGCGCCGTGCGCCTTGTCCGGGTACTTGCCCCGCTTGAGGTTCGCGCCGATGCCGTCGAGCAGCTTCACGAGGTCTTCGACGATGATCGCCATGTCGTCCGCCGACTTGCGGCTCATCTTCACGAGGCTGGGCGGGGCGTCGAGGACGCGCACCGACAGTGCCTGGGCGCCGCGCTTGCCGTCGGCGATGCCGAACTCGAGGCGGGTTCCCGCTTTCACGACGGCACCTGCCGGCAGGGCGGAGGCGTGCAGGAAGACTTCTTGGCCGTCATCGGAGCTGATGAAGCCGAAGCCTTTCTCGTCGTCGTAGAACTTGACCTTGCCGGTTGGCATGGGAACCTCATTTCACATGGGGGATCGTATGACCAACCTCAATTATCCTTGATTTCGTGACCCAGCAGACCCCACAGGCGGCAAGCCGCCTCCAGCGCATCCTGTCGTACATCATTGCGGCACTCGTGATCATCTCTTTGGTCTGCATCGCAGCCGTCCTGATCGGCTCCGCTCTCGGCGGAATGCCGGAGCAGGGTTCCGGCCAGGGCATCTGGCCCGTGGTGTTCGTCCTGCCGATGATCGGCCTGTCCGTCTCGTTCGTGCTGGTGATCGTGCTCATCGTCATCACCGGGCGCCAGCGCAGCAAAGCGGCGAAGGCTGCGACCCGCACGGACAAGCGGTAGGCCGGCGGACGGCAGGGCTGGACCAGCGCCCATGACGAACACGCTCGCCCTGGCAGCTCGCCTGCGGGCGATGCCGGACGAGTCCATCGTCCGCGTCCTGCGCGAGCGGACCATCCGCCGCGCGGGCGTCTCCGACTTCTTCGACCTCGCAGACGCCCTCCTCGACCGGGACTCCGTGCAGCGCGCGCTGTCCGGGCTCGACCGCACGAGGCTGGCCGTCCTGGTGACGCTCGGTCGCGCATCCACCCCGATGGATGCGTCCCAGGTCGCTGCAGCGCTCTCCGGCGCAGCCGCCACCCCCGGCATCGACGTCGATGCCGCCCAGGAGGCGCTGGACGCCGTCTCCGGCCTCATCCTCGCCCATCCGGACTCCGGCGCGTTCTCGGCGTACGAGGCCGTCACGGCGCAGCTGGCCGCCTGGCCCGGCCTCGGCCTGCCGTCACCGGATGCGCTCCTCGCCGAGCCGGCGCCGCCCGCGCTGGCCGCCGTCCCGGACACCGAGCGCCGGTTCACGGACCGGCTGGCCGCCGAGCGCGCCTTCGACGCCGTCACCGCCGTCTCCGAGCTGATCGCCGAACTCTTCCGCGAGGGCGCGCGCGAGCTGCAGAAGGGCGGCCTCGCCCTGCCGGCGAGCAAGCGCATCGCCGGGGCCCTGGCCGTGGACGTGTCCGTGGTCCCCACCGTGTTCTCCGTCGCATCCCGCGCCGGCCTCGTCGCGCTGGAGGACGCCGTCTGGCTGCCGACGGAGGCCGCGACCGACTGGCAGCACTCCCCCACCGCCGACCGCTGGCGCGCCCTCGCCGCCGCGTGGCAGGATGCCCTGCCCGACGACCTGCGCCGCATCCTCTCCGGACGCAGCAGGGCGGCCTGGGGCGAGAGCCTGCGCGAGTACGTCGCCTGGCTGTACCCCGCCGGCCGCGAGCTGGCCGAGGAGCGGGTCGCGGCGTACACGCGCGACGCGGAGTGGCTCGGCGTGACAGCGCACCAGGCGCCGAGCAGCGCCGGTTGCGCCCTGGTCGAGGACGGCCCGGATGCCGCGGCCGACACTGTGCGCGAGCTGTTCCCCGCCGAAGTGGACAAGGTCTACCTGCAGCACGACCTCACCATCGTCGCCCCCGGCCCGCTCGAACCGGCCATCGACGGACGGCTGCGCGGCATGGCCGACGTCGAGAGCAGGGCGCTCGCATCCACGTTCCGGGTGTCGGCCGCCACCATCGACCGCGCGATCACCGCGGGTGAGACGGCAGAGAGCATCCACGCGTTCCTCGCCGAGATCTCGCTGACCGGGGTGCCCCAGCCGCTCGACTACCTGGTGCGGGATGCGGCCGAACGGTACGGCCGCGTGCGCGTGCGCTCCCTCGGCGACGACGGGCGGATGCGGTCGGCGGTGGTCTCGTCCGATGCGACGCTGCTGACCACCATCCAGGTCGACCAGTCGCTCAGCGCGCTCGGGCTCGTCCGGGCGGCGGAGGACAGGCTGGAGAGCCGGTTCGCCCGGGATGTGGTGTTCTGGGCGATCAGCGACGCCCGGTATCCGGTGGCCGCGGAGGACGCGGACGGGAACGTGGAGGCGCTGCGCCGGCAGAGGGTCGCGCATCCCCGGGCCGTCGAGCGCGCCGACCAGGAGGCGGCACTCGTCGCCCGCCTGCGCGAGGCGGACGACACCGCCGACGAGAGTACGGGAGAGCAGTGGCTGACCCGGCAGCTCGACCTGGCCATCCGGGGCAGGCAACTGGTGGTGGTCGAGGTGACGATGCCCGACGGCCGCGTGGTGGACTACCTGCTGGAGCCGACCGGCGTGGGCGGCGGGCGCCTCCGCGGCCGCGACCGCGCCGCGGACATCGAGCGCACGCTCCCCCTCTCCAGCGTCACCGGCCTCCGCCCCGCAGACTGACCCAGCTGGGAAGGGCGCAAGGAAAGCGGGCGTAGACTCAGCGGTTATGTCAGATGGCCCCCTGATCGTCCAGAGCGACCGCACCGTCCTGCTGGAGGTCGCGCATCCATCGGCCGAAGACGCACGGCACGACCTCGCCGTGTTCGCTGAGCTGGAACGCGCACCCGAGCACATCCACACGTACCGGATCACCCGCCTCGGGCTGTGGAACGCCCGCGCGGCCGGGCACACGGCAGAGGACATGCTCGGCACGCTGGAGCGGTACTCGAAGTTCCCCATCCCGCAGACCGTGTCCGTCGACATGGCGGAGACCGTCGCACGCTACGGCAGGCTCGTGATCGAGCGCGACGACGACGGCGTGCTGCTGCTGCGCTCCACCGACCTGCCGGTGCTCACGGAGGTGGCCGGGGCGAAGCGGATCGCCCCGCTGCTGCTCGAACGACGGGATGCGGACACCTTCGTGGTCGAGGCGTGGGCGCGCGGCCAGCTCAAGCAGGAGCTGGTGAAGCTCGGCTGGCCGGCAGAGGACCTCGCGGGATACACGCCGGGCACCCCGCATCCGATCGACCTGCTGGAGGACGGCTGGAAGCTGCGCGACTACCAGCACAAGGCGGTCGACAACTTCTTCGACGGCGGGTCCGGCGTGGTCGTGCTGCCCTGCGGCGCGGGCAAGACGCTGGTCGGCGCCGGCGCGATGGCGACCGCGAAGACCACGACGCTCATCCTGGTCACCAACACCGTGTCCGCCCGCCAGTGGCGCGACGAACTGCTCAAGCGCACCACGCTGACCGCCGAGGAGATCGGCGAATACTCGGGCCAGGTGAAGGAGGTCAAGCCGGTCACCATCGCCACCTACCAGATCCTCACGGCCAAGCGGAAAGGCGAGTACGCGCACCTCGCGCTGCTCGACGCGATGGACTGGGGCCTCGTGGTCTACGACGAGGTGCACCTGCTGCCCGCCCCGGTGTTCAAGCTGACCGCCGAGCTGCAGGCCCGCCGCCGCCTCGGCCTCACGGCCACGCTGGTGCGCGAGGACGGCAGGGAGGGCGACGTGTTCAGCCTCATCGGCCCGAAGCGCTTCGACGCCCCGTGGAAGGAGATCGAGGCCCAGGGCTTCATCTCCCCCGCCGCCTGCTACGAGGTGCGCATCGACCTGCCCGCCTCCGACCGCCTCAGCTACGCCGCTGCTGCCGACGACGAGCGCTACCGCCTCGCGGCCACGGCCCCCGCCAAACTGGATGTGGTGCGCCAGCTGGTCGAGCGCCACAAGGGAGAGCGCATCCTGGTCATCGGCCAGTACCTCGACCAGATCGACGAACTGGCGGAGGCCCTGGATGCTCCGTCGCTCACGGGCGCGACCCCGGTGGACGAGCGCGAACGGCTCTACCAGGAGTTTCGCGAGGGCACGACGGAGGTGCTGGTGGTGAGCAAGGTCGCCAACTTCTCGGTCGACCTGCCCGAGGCGACGGTCGCCATCCAGGTGTCCGGTTCCTACGGCTCCCGCCAGGAGGAGGCGCAGCGCCTCGGGCGACTGCTGCGGCCGAAGGAGTCCGGCCTGTCCGCCAACTTCTACACGCTGGTGTCACGCGACACGGTCGACCAGGACTTCGCACAGAACCGGCAGCGATTCCTGGCGGAGCAGGGGTACTCATACACCATCCTGGATGCGCACGCGCTAGCGGCGTAAGCGAATCCTAGGGGCAGGCCGCGAGCGCTGATATCCCGCCACCGAGCACGGTCGTCCCGCCCGCGAGAGTCACCGTCGTCACCCCCATACGGCTGATCGCGGCAAGCACCGGCTTCGGGATGCACGTCGATTCGGACAGGAACACCGGCGCCTTCCCCTTCGCCGCAACCGGCGCAGCGGAGAGCCCGTCGGGGAAGTTCAGACCGCTGACCAGGAAGGCTGTGGATGCGGTCGCGAACGCATCCAGGTTGACGTTCGCCGAGGTCGTCCACCGCTCGGCGCCCGCCACTCTGGTCGTCGATGGAACTTTCGCCTTGACCGCTGCGAGGAATGAGTCCGGCAGGGCGGCTGTACCCCCGACGACGCGAGCGGATGTCGGTGCCAGTTTCGTGACAGACGCTGCAGTGGCCGAGTCGAGACTCAACCATCCCGCCGGGAGCAGGATGATCGGCGCCCCCTGGGCACCGGCTGCTCCTCCCGCGCTGATCGCATCCGGAAACGCGTCGCCGCTGGCGAAGTAGACCCGGCTCGCGGATGGGAAGGCGTCAGCCGCGATCTTCCGTGACGTCTCGTAGCGGTCGGCCCCGGAGATCCGTTTGACCGATCCTGCGTACGACTTGAGCGTTGTGACGACCGCATCCGAGACGGCGTTCGGACCACCGGCAACCACGATGGTCGACGGTTTCAAGCGCTTGAGCTCGGTCGTCGTCGCAGCGGGGAGGCCCCCACCTGTGGTCAGCAGCAGCGGGCCGCCCTTCTTCGCTGCGGCAGCTCCCGCGGCGAGAGCGTCCGGGAAGTTCTCGCCAGACGCGATGTAGACGGTGGGTGCGGTCGACGTGAAGCCCGCTTTGGAGATCGCGGCGGCCTGCTCGTAGCGGTCGGCACCGGCGATGCGCGTGACTTTGGGTTTGAGCGCGGCGGCGATGTTGATGACGGCCGCACCTACCGTGGCCGCACCGGCACGGCCGCCGGAAAGTGGCGTCCCGGTGGATTTCAGACGCGCGACGAGCTGGTCGACGCTGTGGGTCGTTCCGTACTTCTGGCGGAGGACAGCGAAGGCGCCGGCGACCTGCGGTGCGGAGTAGGAGGTTCCCCACGCGGCCGCGGCGCTGTTGCCGCGCGCTCCAACCAAGAGGCAGTCACCACGATTGGCCGTGCACTCCTTGTCGCTGAGGCCCCCTCCCGACGGGGCGTAGAGCTGGGTGGACGGTGAGATGTTCGAGTAGCTCGTCGGCTGGGTCGGGGCGGTGACCCTGGATGCGCCGACGCGGATGATGCTGTCTCCGCAGTTGAAGGTGCCGCGACCGGAAATCGTATCGTTCCCTGCCGCCATCACCACGGCGATTCCCTTGGACTTCAGCGCCTTGGCCGCATCATTGATCCTCACGCCGTCTGACGAGGGGGATGTCGGACACACTTGATTGTCAGGAAGCGCGGCACCGTGGGCGGAGATCGTGACGACGGCGATGCGCCCGAGGTCGCTGCGCCCGGCAAGGGTGTTGTTGACGTAATTCAGCGCGTCCACGATGGATTGGCCCGGCCAGCCGACATCTGAACCGGCTGTTGGCCCTGTAGCAGTGAGGGAGCCGGACCCTCCGCCGACTTTGAGAGCGATCAGTTTGGCGCCCGGCGCAGCTCCCGTGAAATGATAGCCATTCTTCGCGAGCGGCCTCCCGACCGCAGTGGACGCGGTAATGGCGCCGTGGAAATAGTGACAGAACGTCGAGCCCGTGTGGTCGATGCACGTGTTGCCCGGAGAATTCGACGGCCGAGAAGAACCTGGCGCATTCGAAAAGAAATACCGCGCGGCCGGATTCTCGGGGAGCGCGCGGGCGACCGTATTCGAGGTATCGCACAGGTTGCCCTTCGAGTGGTTGGGCAGTCCGAAACACGCCTCGGACACAACGGCCCCCGCGATTGACTGAGTGGAAGCGTCGAAGGCGCCGTCGATATCGACGACGGTGTATCCGGATCCATCGAAGGTGGCACCCGTCCTGTCCGGATACTTACCGGCAGTGGTGCCACCGAGCAGCACCGGAACCGACGCGAACAGGGGCGTCGCGGCATCGCCTCGCCCGTGCGGTTCGAGGAGGTCAAGATCGATCAGGTGCTCACCCTCGCGAGAATCGTATGGAGCAGCCGCTTCATCGGCGTCGGCATACGCAGAGGCAGGCATCGCGATAGTCGCTAGTACAACGACACCAACGCACGTGGCGATCGCGCATATCGCGCGTCCTCTATCGCGTGTCGTCCGTGTCACGCGTGAGTCCCTCGAGCGACGCCGACAAATCGTCGGAACCACAGCGCCGCTCCCCCGAGGATCACGCACCCGAGCGCTACCCACATCAATTGCGATGTGCTCGAGCCAGTCGCGGCGAGTTCCGCCCGTTTGGCCCCCGCTGGCTTGCTCTGCACGCCAGCGAGATCGACCTGAGCGTCGTCCGACGGAGGGTTCGCCTCCAATGGCTCCGAGGACTCCGACGGCTCCTCAACGATGCGCTCCTCTGTCGGCGGAGCAATATCGGGCATCAGAAACGTCAGCTCAGCGGGATCGCCGTAGGCAAATGTCATCCCTCCGTCAGGACCGCGGCTGAATCCGGCCGTGACCGTGACCGTGTAACTCTGGCCCGGACGGAGGTCTTCAAGGGTGTAAGGCGTGCGCGAACTCCACCAGCAGGAATCAAAGAACTCGGGCGGACACGTCTCGACGTACTCGCCGTTCACCGTTATCAGGTGCGGATTAAATGTGATCCTCGGGTCTTCGAACGAAGGCCGATCCCAACTGATGTCTGCGGTTCCCGGTCCGAACGATACGATGTGCAGGTTGTTGACCATGTATTCCGGGCCGGGAAGGTAGACAGGATACTGCGGGATCTGAGGCGACGAGTCGACGCTCTCCACCGGTTGATCAGGCGCAGCGTCGGCTGCCTCGGACACGACCGACCCGTCCGCCTCTCCGCGCACTTCGGCGGAGGCCGCGGAAACGCTCACTCCACATGCGAGGACCACCGCGCAGAGTCCAATCAATGAGCGAATCGCCAGACCTAAGACGTCAGGCCTCGTATGCATGTAGTTCCCTTTCGGCATAGCGTCCGGGACACCCGAACTCAGCTTCTAGAACTAACACCCAGAACGTAACATGTCAGAGTTAATTTTGCCGCGCCTACTCCCCCAGCACCCGACCCACCGTCTTCCGTGCCCCAACATCCCGCGGGTCGTCGCGCAGCATGATCAGCGCCTTCCACAGCGCCCACCCTTTCCCGCGCGCCCACATCGCGTCGTCCACGCCGAGCACGCGGCGATACGCATCCCTCGCCTCGCCATCCAGCGTCGTCCACGCCAGCGCCAGGTCGCACGCCGGGTCACCGACACCCGAGGTGCCGAAGTCGATCACCGCTGCCAGCGCGCCGTCGTGCATCAGCAGGTTGCCGAGCGCGATGTCGCCGTGGAACCACACCGGGTCGCCGTGCCAGGTCGCGTCCGCCGCCTCGGCCCAGACGCGGGTGGCTGCCGCCACGTCGATCGGATCGCCCGCGGCGGCGAGCGCTGCGATGGCCGCCCGCGTCTCGTCGCCGTAGACCGACGGAGAGTCGCCGCGGAAGAAGTTGTGGCGTCCCGGGCGCGGTGCCCCGTCGGTCGGGCACGACCGCAGCGCCACCAGGAACGACCCGACCGCCTCCGCGAATGCCACCGGGTGGCCGATGCCGTCGAGCGCCGCCGGGCGTCCGTCGAGCCAGCGGTAGACCGACCACGGGTACGGGTAGCCGAAGTCCGGGTCGCCCGCAGCGACCGGCACCGGGATGGGCAGCGGCAGCAGGGGCGCGAGGCGCGGGAGCCACTGCTGCTCCTTGGCCACCTGCTCTGCATACCACGGGCCGCTCGGCAACCGGATGCTCAGCGCGTCCCCCAGCCGGAAGGTGCGGTTGTCCCAGCCGTCCAGCTCCACCGGCCGGATGGGCAGGGCGGCCCACGCGGGAAACTGGCTGTCGATCAGCCGCCGCGCGAGGGCGGCGTCCACGACAGGCGGCTCAGCGGCGGGCTGCTCAGCGGCGGGCTGCTCAGCGCCTGGCGGCTCAGCGCCTGACATAGCGCAGCAGGAGCGTGTCGCCGGAGACGAGCGTGTGGGCGAGCTTCAGCCCGACCGGGACGATCGGCGACGCCCCGGAGGCGATGCGCGTCGCCACTCCTGCCTCCAGCCGCGGGCTGATCGTGAGGCACAGCTCGTCCAGCTCGCCGGACGCGATCAGGTCGCCGAACAGGTGCGGGCCGCCCTCGCAGTGGATGCGGCCGAGGCCGCGCTCCGCGAGCACCCGCACCAGCGCATCCACCTCGACGCGCTGGCGGCCGCAGACCACTACGTCCGCCACCTCCGACAGCGCTTCGCGGGTGTCGTGCCTGGCGATCTCGGTGGTGAGCACGATGGGGCGCACCGGCGCATCCTGGAAGATCGGGCTGGCCGGGTCGAGGTCGAGGCTCGCCGAGACGATGGCGAAGACCGGATGCGCGCTCAGCCCGTGCGCAACGCGCCAGCGCTCGGAGACCGCGCCCACCCGCATCGCCGCGTATCCCTCCGCCCGCACGGTGCCCGCTCCGACGACCACCACGTCACAGAGTCGGCGCAGGATACCGAAAACGCGCTTGTCCGCCTCGTCGGAGAGCCCGCCGGACAGGCCTTGGTGCGTCGCGGCGCCGTCCACGCTGCTGACGAAGTTGACGCGCAGCCACGGCTCGTCGCCGACACCATCGCTGTAGAGGGCGGCGAGGTCGTCGTCTCCGAGTCCTTCCGCCGCGGGCAGCGGATAGACCTTGGCGATGGCTGCGTCACTCATTCACGTCTCCCATGTTGTGCGTCAGGTATGCGGGCTCGCGCAGCCCGAGGATGGCCTCCGTCATGCGCGCAGCGGCGACGGAGGCGCCCACGTCGTGCATCCGGATGATCCTGGCCCCGTTGACGATGGAGACGACCGCGGCGGCGAGGGAGCCCTCCAGGCGGGCCTCGCGCGGCGCATCCAGGGTCTCCCCGATGAAGTCCTTGTTGGAGACGGCGGCGAGGGTCGGATATCCGAGATCGGCGATCTCGCTGAGCCTCCTGGTGAGCTCCAGCGAGTGCAGCGTGTTCTTGTTGAGGTCGTGCCCAGGGTCGACGATGATCCGCTCCTCCGGGATGCCCGCGGCGAGCGCGACCTCCACCCTGCCGAGCAGGAAGGCGGCGACCTCGGCGGCGATGTCGTCGTAGTGCGGCCGCGGGTAGAACGTGCGCGGCGCGGCGAGACTGTGGGTGATGACGAGCGTGGCGTCGCTGTCGGCGACCACGGACACCAGGCGCGGGTCGCTGAGGCCGGTCGTGTCGTTCACGACGGTCGCGCCCGCTGCGATGGCGCGGCGGGCCACCTCGGCGTGGAAGGTGTCCACGGAGATGACCACGTCCGACCCCGCCCGCAGCTCGGCCACCACCGGCACCACCCTGTCGGCCTCCGCCTCCACCGGGATGGGGTCGCCGGGGGCGAACGGGACGCCGCCGATGTCCACCCAGTCCGCGCCGAGCTCGACAGCGCGGAAGCTGGCCTGCACGGCCTTGTCGAGGGCGAAGGTCCTCCCCCGGTCGAAGAACGAGTCCGGGGTGCGGTTGACGACGGCCATCACTGCGACGCGACGGGAGAAGTCGAAGGTGCGGGCGCCGATGGTGCGGACGGGGATGCGGAGCGGGGGCAGATACATCTCAGAGCGTGGCAAGGTCCACGCTCTCGTCGGTGAGGCGTGCGACGTCGACGCGCTCGCCGGAGCGGATCAGGCGCTGCACCTGGTCGTTCACATCCCAGACGTTGACGTTCATCCCGGCCACCACGCGGTCGTTGCGCAGCCAGAACGCCACGAACTCGCGCCGGTCGACGTCTCCGCGGTAGACGACCCTGGCGTCGGCGGCCAGCGGGCCGTATCCCGAATACTCCATCCCCAGATCGTATTGGTCGGAGTAGAAGTACGGGATGTCGTCGTAGCTCGCCGTCTCGCCGAGCACGCTGCGCGCCGCGACGGTGCCGCCGGCGATGGCGTTCGCCCAGTGCTCGTTCCGGAGGTGCCGGCCGATGACGGGGAGGAACGGGTTGGCCACGTCTCCGGCCGCGAAGACGTCCTCCGCCGCCGTGCGCATCCTCTGGTCGACCGGGATGCCGTTGTCGACCGAGAGGCCGGACCGCTCGGCGATGGCGGTGTTGGGCACCGCGCCGACGCCGACGACCACCAGGTCGGCCGGGATGCGCGCCCCGGTGCCGGTGACCACCTCGCGGGGTCCGTCGTCCGCTCCGTCGATCGCGACCACCGATGCCGCGTTGCGGAACGAGACGCCGTTGTCGGTGTGCAGCCGCTCGAACACGCGGCCGAGCTCGGGGCCGATCGCGGAGCTGAGCGGCACGGCGGAGCTGCCGACTACGGTCACGTCGTTCCCGTACCCGCGCGCCGCCGCGGCGACCTCGAGGCCGATCCAGCCGGAGCCGACGATCACCACGCGGCGGCCTCCCACCTCGAGCGCGGAGCGCAGCCACTCGCTGTCCTCGACCGTCCGCAGCGTGAACACCGCCCCGTGCCCTGCCCCGGGCACGCTCAGCCTCCGCGGGCTCGCACCGGTCGCGATCACCAGGCTGTCGAACGTGATCCTCGCCCCTCCGTCGAGGAACAGCTCGTGCGCAGCCGCATCGAACGAGTTCGCGGTGGTCTCCGGCAGGAACTCGACGTCGTTCTCCGCGTACCACCCCTCCGGATGCACGTCCCCCTCCGAGCGTTCCGCCTCGCCCTTCAGGTACTCCTTCGACAGCGGCGGCCGGATGTACGGGTGGTGCTCCTCCGCGCCGAACAGCAGGATGCGGCCGTCGAATCCGCGCTCGCGCAACTCGGTGGCGACGGTGGCTCCTGCCAGTCCTGCTCCGGCGATGACGACGGTGGGCTTCGACATGGGGATCCTCCTCGCGACGGCTGCTCCCAGCATCCACTGTTCCCTCGGCACCCGCCAGACCCTCACACCAATCCCACACCGAGCGCTCACAGGCAGGATTCAGCCAACGCGCAGATACTAGGAGCCATGAACGCCGGACCTCGCATCCTGATCGTCGACGACGAGCCCAACATCCGCGACCTGCTCACCACCAGCCTCCGCTTCGCAGGGTTCGCCGTGCGTGCGGTCGGCAACGGCGCGCAGGCCATCTCCGCGGTCCTCGAAGAGGAACCAGACCTCATCATCCTCGACGTGATGCTCCCCGACATGAACGGCTTCGGCGTCACTAAGCGCCTCCGCGGCGCCGGGTACACCGCGCCCATCCTGTTCCTGACGGCCAAGGACGACACGGAAGACAAGATCACCGGCCTCACCGTCGGCGGCGACGACTACGTCACCAAGCCGTTCAGCCTCGACGAGATCGTCGCCCGCATCAAGGCCATCCTGCGCCGCACGATGCAGGCGGACGAAGACGCGGTCATCCGCGCCGGCGAGCTGACGATGGACCAAGACACCCACGAGGTGTTCGTCGGCGACACGGCCATCGAGCTCAGCCCCACCGAGTTCAAGCTGCTGCGCTACCTCATGCTCAACCCCAACCGCGTGCTGTCGAAGGCGCAGATCCTCGACCACGTCTGGGAGTACGACTTCAACGGCGACGCCGGCATCGTCGAGTCCTACATCTCCTACCTGCGCCGCAAGGTGGATGCGCACTCCAGCGAGCCGCTCATCCAGACCAAGCGCGGGTTCGGCTACATGCTGAAGGCCGCAAAGGTCTGACCAGGCTCCTCCACATGCCTGGCACAGCTTCGGCTGCGTAAACTGGCGGCCTCATGCACACACGCTTACTCGATCGATGGAACGCGATCTCCCTGCGCACCAAGATCACCGGCGTGACCGTGCTGATGCTGACCCTCGGCCTGCTCGTGACGGGCATCGGCACCATGTCGATGCTGAAGCCCGTGCTGCTCGACCAGCTGGATGCGCAGCTGTCCGCTGCGTCGGGCGGCAGCTACCTCAACACCTACCTCTACGGCACGTCGGCCGACAGCGAGAAGATCGCGACGGACGCCAGCCCGTCCGACTACTTCGCCGCGCTGTACGACGCCGACGGCAACCTGGTGAGGACCAACTGGTCCAACATCCCGGAGGCCCACCGGCCCGCCGTCCCCAAGTCGCTGACGGTGCCGGAGAGCAAGCTCCTCCCCTCCGGCGGCTACCCGCTGCTCAGCAATGACGGCCACACCGCATACCGCGCGCTGGCCACGACGGTCACGCTGACCAACCCGCCCGGCGCGCTCGGCACGGCCATCGTCGCGACGACCACCTCGCAGATCGACACCGTGATGGCGAGCTTCCTCGCGATCTTCCTCGGCTTCGGCGTGATCGTCATCATCGTCGGCGCCGGCCTCACCCGGATGCTCGTGACCACGACGTTCTCCCCGCTGCGGGAGGTGGAGCAGACGGCGGCGGCCATCGCGGACGGCGACTTCAGCCAGCGCCTCGGCGGCGCCACCCCCAACACCGAGGTCGGCCGCCTCAACCGCTCCCTCAACACGATGCTGAACCGCATCGACCGCGCGTTCAACGACCGCGCGAGGACCATCGAGCAGATGCGCCGCTTCGTCGGGGACGCCAGCCACGAGCTGCGCACCCCGCTCGTCTCCGTGCGCGGATACGCCGAGCTGTACCGGATGGGCGCCCTGCAGACCCCGGAGGACGTGGCGCAGGCGATGGACAGGATCGAGAAGGAGGCCATCCGGATGGGCGGCCTCGTGGAAGACCTGCTCGAACTCGCCCGCCTCGACGAGACCAAGCCGCTCGACCTGCATCCCGTCGACCTGGTGCGCATCGCCCAGGACGCGGCAATGGATGCGATGGCCGGCGCCCCCGGCCGTGTCGTCACCGTCATCACCCCCGACCCGATCGCCGCCCCCGAGTTCGGCCCGGAGGAACCGGGCGTCGACACGGTCCCAATGCCCATCCAGGACCAGGCGGCGCGCGTCAGCAACGCCACGGGACCGATCGCGTTCGCGGGTGCGACGCTCGCGCGCCTGCGCCGTGGCCGCTCCCGCCGCCCGGGCAGCACCGAGCCGATGCCGGTCACCACCGCGGAGAAGGTGGTGCTGCACCAGCCCGTCCCCGCCGAGCCCGCCATCGTGCTCGCGGAGGAGAACAAGCTGCGCCAGGTGGTCACCAACCTGATGGGCAACGCGCTCCGCTACACCGCGGAGGGCACCCCGATCGAGATCATGGTGCAGGTGAACCACCTCACCGGCCGCGCGATCCTGGAGGTGCGCGACCACGGCGACGGCATCCCGCCGCAGATCCGCGAGAAGATCTTCCAGCGCTTCTGGCGTGCTGACACGTCCCGCGCCCGCGAGACCGGCGGCAGCGGCCTCGGCCTCGCCATCGTCTCCTCGATCGTCGCCGCCCACCGCGGCACCGTCGAGGTCGTCGAAACCGAAGGCGGCGGCGCCACCTTCCGCGTCTCCCTCCCCCTCGCGGAGACCGCGGCCCCCACCCCGGCCGCCTGAGCCGCCGCCCGCGGCGGCGCCGCGGCCCGCGAGATACCAGTAACTGCTGCGCATCCCGGGCGTTTCGCGACAGTTCGTGGCATCTCGCCGATGGATGCGCCGGGCACGACGGGCACGACGGATACGACGAAAGAGGGCGCCTCCCGTGCGGGAGACGCCCTCTTCGTGGTGCCGGGTAGGACTTAGAAGTCCATGCCGCCGGTGGGGTCGCCGGCCGGGGCCGGGTTCTTCTCCGGCTTGTCGGCGACGACGGCCTCGGTGGTGAGGAACAGGCCGGCGATCGACGCTGCGTTCTGCAGGGCCGAGCGGGTGACCTTCACCGGGTCGTTGATGCCGGTGGCCAGCATGTCGACGTACTCGCCGGTCGCGGCGTTGAGGCCGTGTCCGACCGGGAGGTTGCGGACCTTCTCGACCACGACGCCGGCCTCGAGGCCTGCGTTGATGGCGATCTGCTTGAGCGGAGCCTCGATGGCGACCTTGACGATGTTCGCGCCGGTGGCCTCGTCACCCGTGAGCTCGAGCTTCTCGAAAGCGGTCTTGCCCGCCTGGATGAGGGCGACGCCACCACCGGCGACGATGCCCTCTTCGACGGCTGCCTTCGCGTTGCGGACGGCGTCCTCGATGCGGTGCTTGCGCTCCTTGAGCTCGACCTCGGTCGCGGCTCCGGCCTTGATGACCGCGACACCGCCGGCGAGCTTCGCCAGGCGCTCCTGCAGCTTCTCACGGTCGTAGTCGCTGTCGGTGTTGTCGATCTCGTTGCGGATCTGAGCGACGCGTCCCGCGATGGCCTCGGGGTCGCCCGCGCCCTCGACGATGGTGGTCTCATCCTTGGTGATGACGACCTTGCGTGCCTGACCGAGCAGGTCGAGGGTGACGTTCTCGAGCTTGAGGCCGACCTCCTCGGAGATGACCTGGCCACCGGTGAGGATGGCGATGTCCTGCAGCTGCGCCTTGCGGCGGTCGCCGAAGCCGGGAGCCTTGACGGCGACCGACTTGAAGATGCCGCGGATCTTGTTGACGATCAGCGTGGCCAGGGCCTCGCCGTCGACGTCCTCCGCGATGATCAGGAGCTGCTTGTTGGCCTGGATCACCTTGTCGACGATCGGCAGCAGATCCTTGATGTTGGAGATCTTCTGGTTGGCGATGAGGATGTACGGGTCTTCGAACACCGCCTCCTGGCGGTCCTGGTCGGTGACGAAGTACTGCGACAGGTAGCCCTTGTCGAAGCGCATGCCCTCGGTCAGCTCGAGCTCGGTGCCGAAGGTGTTCGACTCCTCGACGGTGACGACGCCCTCCTTGCCGACCTTGTCGATCGCCTCGGCGATGATGTCGCCGATGGTGGTGTCTCCGGCGGAGATGGATGCGGTTGCAGCGATCTCCTCCTTGGTCTCGACCTCCTTGGCGCTCGCGATGAGCTCCTCGGTGACGGCCTTGACGGCCTTCTCGATGCCACGCTTCAGGGTGATGGGGTCTGCGCCGGCGGCCACGTTGCGGAGGCCTTCCTTGACGAGCGCCTGAGCGAGAACGGTCGCGGTGGTGGTTCCGTCACCGGCGACGTCGTCGGTCTTCTTGGCGACCTCCTTGACGAGCTCCGCGCCGATCTTCTCGAACGGGTCGTCGAGCTCGATCTCCTTCGCGATGGAAACGCCGTCGTTGGTGATCGTGGGGGCGCCCCACTTCTTCTCGAGAACGACGTTGCGGCCACGCGGGCCCAGCGTCACCTTGACGGTGTCGGCCAGGATGTTGAGGCCGCGCTCAAGGCCGCGGCGGGCGTCCTCGTCGAAAGCAATGATCTTTGCCATGGTTGTTTCTCGTCCCTCCCGGACGTCTGCGAAAGATGCGAACGGTTAGCACTCGATCAGATGGAGTGCTAAAGCGATTCTGGCACTCGGGGCAGCCGAGTGCAAGGTGAGTCCGCCGACAGCAGACACGGAGAGAGGAGTTAAACAGGAGAGCGCCGCCCCTTCAGGGACGACGCTCCGCCAGGTTGGTTGCTGCGTGCTACGCCGGACGCACCGACTCAGCCTGCGGGCCCTTCTGTCCGCTGCCGACTTCGAACACGACCTGCTGACCCTCTTCGAGGACCTTGTAGCCGTTCATGTCAATGGCGGAGTAGTGGACGAACACGTCCTGTCCCCCGTCGTCGACGGTGATGAATCCGTAGCCCTTTTCAGCGTTGAACCACTTCACGGTTCCGTTCGCCATGCATAACTCCTATTGCTGTGTTTCGTAGCGACGGCCCATCACCGGCGCGTTGAATCCAGATACTAATGCTTTCAATGCACGTAAACACCAGCTATTTCGGCAAAAAGACGGGAAATGACCGGAAACCGTCAGAAGTTAAACACGCCCGAAACAATACGGGACGGACCGAAATCGTCAGCCGGTGAAGTTGCTTCCCAGCACGACTGTGATATCGGCGCCGGTGTCCGCGTAGTCCTGGGTCTCGGCGGTGGTGGCTCCCGGCAGCGCCTGGGCGACGCCGAGCGCCGCCCCTGCGTTCTTCGGGTCGGAGTAGTAGACGACGGTCTGCGTCAGGTCGGTCTTGTCCGCGTTGGCGAGCGCGCCCACCTTGATGCCGGCCGCGGTGAGCTTGGTCCCGGCTGCGGCAGCGAGATCCGGAGTCGTGGTGCCGTTGAGCACGTTGACCGTGAGCGCAGGGTCGATCGTCGGCACGATGGTCGGCGTCGGAGACGGCGTCGGCGTCTTGGAGGCCGAGCTGGTGCCCGGCGTGCCGTGGAAGGAGATGCTGCCGTTGATGAGCGAGAGCCCGAAGACTCCAGCGCCGATCAGCACGATGGTGGCGAGCGCCGCCCAGCCGAAGCCGATCCAGCCGCGCCCTTTCGCGCGGGGCGCGCGGTGCGCGCCGACGCGGTTCAGGTCGTCCGGAATCGCGTCGAAACGGTCTTTGGGGTACTTCTCTGCCATCGTGTCGGTGGTCCTCAGTCGTCGGACGCGAGCGTCCGGGAGCTTCTGGCGGCCATTCTCGCCTCGCGCAGTCTGAGCAGGCGCTTGACGAGCATGGGGTCGTGCTGCAGAGCGGCTGGCTGGTCGATCAGCGCACCGAGCAGCTGATAGTACCGCGCCGCCGACAGGCCGAACTCCTCACGGATGGCCTGTTCCTTGGCGCCGGCATGCCGCCACCACTGCCGCTCGAACGCGAGGATCGCGACGTCCCGCTCGCTCAGGCCGTCTGGGCGCTGAATGGATGCCCGGTCGTCTGCCGCGTTCGCCACCATGATCCCTTCATGCCTGTCGGTCGTGCCGCCGCTCCTGCGTTCGCGGTTCATCCTATTTGCGGGTTTCTGTGTGTTGGCCTTTCGGCGCGCGGCGGTTCTCGGGACGAAACAGGGAACAGCGGTGCCCTCTCCTCCGTTTAGTGTGGAGAAACGACGAAAGGAACACGCATGGAGTACGACGTCGCCAAGAGCGAAGACGAGTGGCGCAAGGAGCTCAGCCCGGAGCAGTACGCCGTGCTGCGTGAGGCGGGAACAGAGCGGCCGTGGACGGGCGAACTGCTCGACGAGAGCCGCGCCGGCCTCTACACCTGTGCCGCCTGCGGAGCCGAGCTGTTCAAGTCGGGCACCAAGTTCGACTCCGGATGCGGCTGGCCCAGCTTCTACGAGTCCGTTCGCCCGGACGCCGTGCAGCTGCTCGAGGACAACAGCCTCGGGATGGTGCGCACCGAGGTCCGCTGCGCCACCTGCGGCTCGCACCTCGGGCACGTCTTCGACGACGGCTTCGGCACCCCGACCGGCGACCGGTACTGCATGAACTCGCTGTCCCTCAACTTCACCGAGGGCGAGCAGGCGTGACAGACCTGGTCGACGCCGTCGCCTCTCGTCGCTCGTACTCACGGGTGACGGAGGCGGCGCCGACCCACGAGGAGCTGCTCCCCCTGGTGGCGGCTGCCGGCCGGGTCGCCGACCACAGCGCCCTGCACCCGTGGCGCGTGATCGAGCTGCGCGGGGAGGCCCGCGACCGCCTCGGCGCCGCGTTCGCGAAGGACGCACGCGTCTCGGGCAAAGACGCGGAGAAGCTCGTCGCGAAGACCCACCGCGCCTCGCTGCTGCTGGCGATCGTCGCCGTGCGCAGCACAAGCGACAAGGTGCCGGGCTGGGAACAGGACGCCGTGGCATCCGGCGTCGCGCACATCCTGAGCCTGCTGCTGCACGATGCGGGCTGGGGCGTGATCTGGCGCACCGGTCACCACACCAGGTCGAAGGCCGTCCACGCGATGCACGGCCTGAAGAAGAACGAGCGACTGCTCGGCTGGCTCTACGTGGGTGGCATCCCGGACGGTTCCAAGGAGAGCCACCGCAAGGCTGTCGACCCCGAGCGCTACCTCACGACGCTTTCGTAGCGTCCCCGCGCCCGGCCGGGCTCCCCCACCGGATGCTCGCCACGGCCACCGCGACGAGCGCCAGCACGGTGCCGCCCACCGTCGACAGCGCCACGGGATGCGCGGCGCTCGGCGCCAGCAGGTCGAGCAGGAGCGCGGTCAGCAGCTGGCCGGCCACGGTGGCGAGACCGAGCACCAGCACGCCGAGCACCCGGACGAGCAGCGCGGCCCCCGCGATGAAGATGCAGCCGATCGCGCCGCCGACGTAGAGCCAGGGCTCCGTCGGCAGCGCGGTCGGCCAGCCGACGATGGACGCGTGGACGACCATCAGCACGACCAGGACCGTCGTGCCGACGACGAAGTTGATGAACGTGGCCGTCAGGGCGCTCTCCGCGACCACGCGGACCTGCCCGTTCACGGCCTGCTGCCAGCCGATGCCGAGTCCGGCGATCAGCGGGAGCGCCATCATCCAGACCGGGACGCCGCTGCCGAACTGGGACGAGACCGCCCAGGTGACGGCGACGAGGGCGAGCGCGGCCCCGACCACGCGTGCGGGCGTGAGTGCACGCTTGCCGCCTGCGCCGATCCCGATCCTGTCGAGGACGAGCCCGCTCACTGTCTGCCCCGCGACGATCGAGACGGTGAACAGGGCGACGCCGAGCACGGCGGCGGTGAGCCCCTGCGACAGCACGAGGAACGCGCCGGCCGCTCCTCCGCAGACGTACCACCAGCGCAGCTCCCGGCCGCGCAGGGCGCGCAGCACTCTGCCGAGGCCCCGTCGCCCGGCAGGAGCGACGGCGAGCGCGACGAGCAGGATGAGCAGGCCGGAGCCGAACGAGATGACAGCGGCGGTGAAGCCGTCGCCGATGCGCGCGCCCAGCTCGCCGTTGACGCGCGACTGGAGGGCGACACCCGCTCCGCAGACGACGGCGAAGACAATGGCCAGCCACACGGGGAAGGCCCGTCTCCTGTCAGCGTTCACCGATCAAGCCTAGAGGCAGGTGGCTCGTCGCTGCGCGACGCCGACGTCAGGGAACCGGGGTCAGGGGGCGGGCGCGTCGCCGTCCGCGGGGGTCGGGTGCGGCAGCCAGGGGATGTTCTCCTCCGGCGCCACCTCCTTCTCGATGGAGAGGTCGTAGTCGTCGTCTTCCGGCTTCTTGTCGGTCATGGCGACAGCGTACGCCCGGTCGGCCGGGGGCCGAAGGGGTGGGGCGGTGGCTCAGGCGGGCGGGCTGCTCAGGCGGGCGCCGTCTCAGGCGGGCGGGGCGTCGGCGAGCAGGGCGAGCGGGGACTCCATCGCGTCCGCGATGTCGCGCAGCAGCCCGGCCGCCACTCCGCCGTCTGTCACCCGGTGGTCGAAGACCAGCGAGAGCTGGGCGATGCGGCGGGGCACGACGGCGCCGTCGACCACCCACGGACGCTCGATCATCCGGCCGATGCCGAGGATCGCGACCTCGGGATGGTTGATGATCGCCGCGCTGCCGTCGACGCCGAGGCTGCCGTAGTTGTTGATGGTGAAGGTGGAGCCTGTCAGCTCGGCCGGGGCGAGCGAGCCGGCGCGGGCATCGGCGGTGAGCCTGTCGAACGCGCCGTCGAGCTCGCGGATGGTCATTCTGTCGGCGCGACGGACCACCGGGACCACCAGCCCGCGCGGCGAGTCGACGGCGAAGCCGAGGTTCACGCCGTCGAAGGTGTCGATCCCTGCGCCGTCGGCGGTGACGCGCCCGGCCAGCTCGGGACGCCGGGCGAGCGCCGCGAGCGTGAACCGGGCGACGAACGACAGGAGGGACGGGGTGCGGTCGCCGAAGCGCAGCCGGCGCCGCGCGTCCCAGAGCTCGGTGGCGTCGACGTCGACCCACACGGTCGCCTCGGGGATCTCGGACCTGCTGCGGGTCATGTTCGCGGCGACGGTGCGGCGGAACAGCGAGAACGGGGTGGATGCGCGGAGCGCGAGGCCCGTGCGCTGGTCGACGGTGGGTGCCGCGGTGGCGGGTGCGACGGTGGCAGGCGCTGCGGTGGCCGGTGCGGTGTCCGCGGGAGAGGTCGCTGCGAACGCCGCCTCCACGTCGCGGCGGGTGATCACGCCGCCCTCGCCCGTCGGCCGCACCGTGGACAGGTCGATCCCGTGCGTGCGCGCGAGCGTGCGAACCACCGGCGAGATGACCGCCACCGGCCCGGACCTGGCGGGTGTCAGCGTGGACGACGGCATGGTCGTGCGGCGCACCCTGCGGTGTCCGGAATGGCGCAGCTCGGTGGTGCCATAGCCGACGAGGACGTTGCCGGAGCCTCCGGTGGACCCACCCGTGGATCCTCCCGTGGCCTCCGGGTCGGGCGCGGGGACCGCATCCGGTTGCTGCTCCGTGACCTCGATCAGCGGGGCTCCGACGGCGAGCGCCTCCCCCTCCTCCCCGTGCAGCGCGGCGACGACACCCCAGAACGGCGACGGCACCTCCACGACCGACTTGGCCGTCTCCACCTCGGCGATCGGCTGGTCGACGGCGACCGCGTCTCCGACGGCGACGAGCCAGCGGACCAGCTCGGCCTCCGTGAGTCCCTCTCCGAGGTCGGGCAGGCGGAAGACCTGGGCGCTCATGCGTCCTCCCACTGCAGGTCGTCGACCGCGTCGAGGATGCGGTCGACGCCCGGCAGGTAGAACTTCTCCAGCTTGGGCGGCGCGAACGGGGTGTCGAAGCCGGTCACCCGGCGCACGGGAGCTTCGAGCACGTGGAAGCAGCGCTCCGAGACGCGGGCGGCGATCTCGCTGGCCATGCTGGCGAAGCCGGGCGCCTCCGCGATCACCACGGCGCGACCCGAGGACCGCACGGCGGCGCACACCGTCTCGTCGTCGAACGGCACCAGGCTGCGCAGGTCGACCACCTGCAGACTGCGGCCCTCCTCCTCCGCCGCCTCGGCTGCGGCGAGCGCGACCGGCACGCTCGGGCCGTATGCGATGAGCGTCGCGTCCGTGCCCTCCCTGGCGATGCGCGCGGAGCCCAGCTGCGGGAGCGGCGCCGTGACGTCGACCTCGCCCGTCGACCAGTACAGCTTCTTCGGTTCGAGGAACACCACGGGGTCCGGCGAGGCGATGGATGCGCGGAGCAGACCGTACGCATCCTGCGGGTTGGCCGGCGAGACCACGGTGAGCCCCGGTGTATGGGCGTAGTACGACTCCGACGAGTCCGAGTGGTGCTCGACGCCGCCGATGCCGCCCGCGTACGGGATGCGGATCACCATCGGCAGCCGCACGGCCCCCTTGGTGCGGTTTCCCATCTTGGCGACGTGGTCGACGATCTGCTCGAACGCCGGGTACGCGAACGCGTCGAACTGCATCTCGACCACCGGCCGCATCCCGTTCATGGCCATGCCGACGGCGCTGCCGACGATGCCGGCCTCCGCGAGAGGGGTGTCGAAGCAGCGGGTCTCGCCGAAGCGGGCCGCGAGGCCGTCGGTGATGCGGAAGACGCCGCCGAGCACGCCGACGTCCTCGCCGAAGACGAGGACGTCCGGATCGGTGTCCAGGGCGTCGGCGAGCGCGCGGTTGATGGCCTGGGCCATCGACATCGTTGTCGTGGCCGGAGCCGTGCCGTGGTCGGCCGGGGCGTCGTGCATGAGCGTCATCGGGCTGCCTCCTGGTCTGCGTTTCCTGCTTGCTGCTGGCGGGCGAGCTCGTCGGCCAGCTGCGCGGCCTGCTCCGTGAGCTGCGGGGTCTGCGTGGCGTAGACGTGGGCGAACAGGTCCTCCGGATGCGGTTCGGCCTCCGCGTTGATCGCCGCGCGCAGGTCGCTGGCGACCCGCTCCGCGTGGGCCTGCAGCTCGACCTCGTCTCCGTCGCTCAGCGCATTCATCCCCCGCAGCCAGGTGCGCACCCGCACCAGCGGATCGCGGGCGAGCCACGGGGTGACCTCGTCGTCGCTGCGGTAGCGGGTGGCGTCGTCGGCGTTGGTGTGCGACTGGATGCGGTAGGTCAGCGCCTCCACGAGCGTCGGGCCTCCGCCGTCCCGGGCCTCGTCGACGGCTTCGCCGAGCACGGCGAGCAGGGCGGCGAGGTCGTTGCCGTCGACCTGGCGGCCGCGCATCCCGTAGCCGACGCCCTTGTGCGCGATGCTCGGCGCAGCGGTCTGCCTGCTGAGCGGCACGGAGATGGCGTAGCCGTTGTTCTGCACGAGAAAGACGACGGGCAGGTGGAAGACGGCGGCGAAGTTCAGAGCCTCGTGGAAGTCGCCCTCGCTGGTCGCGCCGTCCCCGCAGATGGCGAGGACGACGGTGTCCTCCCCGCGCATCCTGGCCGCGTGCGCGAAGCCGACGGCGTGCAGCAGCTGGGTGGCGAGCGGGGTGGCCTGCGGGGCGACGTTGTGCTCGTGCGGGTCGTAGCCGGAGTGCCAGTCTCCGCGCAGCAGCAGGAACGCGTCGAACGGGTCGACGCCGCGCGTGATGACCGCAACGGTGTCACGGTAGGTGGGGAACAGCCAGTCCTGGTCGCCGAGCACCATCGCCGCCGCGACCTCGCAGGCCTCCTGGCCGTGCGACGACGGATAGACGGCCAGGCGGCCCTGGCGCACCAGAGCGTTGGCCTGGTCGTTGATCCGGCGGCCGATGACCAGCTTGCGATAGCCGTCGAGCATCCGCTCGGTGGACGGGGTGGGGTACTGGTCGTCCTCGTGGGACGAACCATCCTGATCGATCAGCCGCACCGGGGTGGCGCGCGGCAGCAGGTCGTCGGCGTGCATCCGTTCTCCTTTGAAAGACGTCGCTGTCTCTCAGAATGACTCGGCTGGATTCGCTGCGCCAGATGTCCGCCGTTTTCGAGACGAATGGGTGCAGATAGGCGATGTGCGTGTCAAACTGTCTGACAGACATGGACGACATCGACACCCGCATCCTCGACGCGCTCCGCGCCGACGGCCGCGCCTCCATCACCGCGGTCGCCGAGGCGGCGCACGTCTCCCGCGCGAACGCGTACACCCGGCTCTCGCGGCTGATCGAAGACGGCGTGATCACCGGGTTCACGGCGAAGGTCGACCCCCGGCTCTCCGGGCGCGCGTCGTCGGCCTACGTGACGATGCGGGTGGAGCAGGCGTCGTGGCACGAACTGCGGGACACCCTGCGCGCCATCCCGGAGGTGGAGCACTTCGCCCTGGTCGGCGGCGACTTCGACGTGATCCTGCTCGTGCGGGCGCGCGACAACGAAGACCTGCGCAGGGTGGTGCTGGAGGAGCTGCCGGCGATCCCGTCCGTGCGGGATACGAAGACGTCGCTGGTGTTCGAGGACCACGACCTGCGCTGAGGCCGCTGCCGGGCCTGCTACTCGGGCTTGTCCAGGATCAGGTTGGTGATCCTCGCGGTGCAGAGGCGGTTGCCGTCCTCGTCGGTGACGACGATCTCGTGGGAGGCGACCGTGCGGCCCAGCCGGATGGCCGTGGCGACGCCGGTGACCAGGCCGCTGCGGGCCGAGCGATGGTGCGTGGCGTTGATGTCGACGCCCACAGCGGTGCGTCCGGGACCCGCGTGGATGACGGCCGCCCAGGATCCGAGTGCCTCGGCGAAGGCGACGGAGGCCCCGCCGTGCAGCAGCCCGAACGACTGGCGGTTGCCCTCCACCGGCATCGTGGCGACCACGCGCTCCGCCGACTGCTCCAGGATGCGGACGCCCATCTTCTCGTCCAGTTCGCCGAGGTGGATGGTCCAGTCGCCGTCGCTCATGCGCCACAGCATACCGGCGGAGTTGTGGTGAGCGGCCGCGTCTGAAAAGATTACTTCCTGAACGTTCGGTCGGTAATTCTGGCCGACGTCGCTCGATGGCGAACGACAGGAAGACGGGGCAGCACGATGACCGAGGCCTACCTGGTCGGCGGAGTCCGCACGGCGGTCGGACGGTACGGCGGAGCCCTCAGCGGCGTGCGCCCGGACGACCTGGCCGCCCTCGTCGTCGCCGAGGCCGTGCGCCGCGCGGGCGTCGACCCGCAGACCATCGACGAGGTGATCCTCGGCGCGGCCAACCAGGCGGGAGAGGACAACCGCAACGTCGCCCGCATGGCCGCGCTGCTCGGCGGGCTGCCGGATGCGGTGCCGGGCGTCACGGTGAACCGGCTCTGCGCATCCGGGCTCTCGGCGGTCACGATGGCGGCGCAGGCGGTGCGGGCCGGCGACGCGGACATCGTCGTCGCGGGCGGTGTCGAGTCGATGACGAGGGCGCCGTGGGTGCAGGGCAAGCCGGAACGCGCGTTCGCGAAGCCGGGCCCGCAGTTCGACACCTCCATCGGCTGGCGGTTCACCAACCCGCGCTTCCTCGATCGCGACAAGGCGACGTACTCGATGCCGGAGACGGCGGAGGAAGTCGCGCGCATCGACGGCATCAGCAGGGAGGACGCCGACGCGTTCGCGCTGCGCAGCCACCAGCGCGCGGCGGCGGCGACGGGCGCCGGACGGTTCGCCGAGGAGATCGTGCCGGTGCAGACGCCCCGCGGCTCCGTCACGGCCGACGAGAGCATCCGGCGCGACACGACTCTGGATGCGCTGGCCGGGCTGCGTCCAGTGGTGGCCGGCGGCAGCGTGGTCACCGCCGGCAACGCGTCACCGCTCAACGACGGAGCGTCCGCGATCGTCGTGGCGAGCGCTGACGCCGTCGCCCGGTACGGGCTCACGCCGCGGGCGCGCGTGGTCGTCGGCACGAGCGTCGGCGTCGCTCCGGAGATCATGGGGCTCGGACCGGTGCCCGCTGTGAACAAGGCGCTCGAACGCTCCGGCCTGGAGCTCGGGCAGCTGGGCAGCATCGAGCTGAACGAGGCGTTCGCGAGCCAGGCGCTCGCGTGCATCCGGCGGCTGGGGCTCGACGAAGACCGCGTCAACGCCGACGGCGGAGCCATCGCGCTCGGCCACGCGCTGGGTTCGAGCGGCTCGCGGCTGCTGGTGACGCTGCTCGGCCGGATGGAAAGGGAAGGCTCGCAGTACGGGCTCGCCACGATGTGCGTGGGCGTCGGGCAGGGTGCGGCGATGATCGTGGAGGCAGCATGAACGGGATGCGCACCCTCCTGGTCGAGGAGGCGGACGACCGCGTCGTCGTGCGGCTGAATCGGCCGGAGACCAGGAACGCGATCGACCAGCGGATGGTCGACGACCTGCACGAGGTGTGCGCCGCCCTGGAGGCGGAGCCGCGCATCCTGATCGTAACCGGCGGAGACGGCGTGTTCGCGTCCGGTGCGGACATCGCCGAGCTGCGCGAACGCACGGCCGCCGACGCGCGCCTCCTCATCAACGCCACGGTGTTCGGCAGGATCGCCGCGCTGCCGCTGCCCGTGATCGCCGCACTCGACGGCTATGCGCTCGGCGGAGGGGCGGAGCTGGCGTACGCGGCCGACTTCCGCATCGGCACTCCCCGGCTGCGCATCGGCAACCCGGAGACCGGACTCGGGATCATCGCAGCAGCCGGTGCGCTCTGGCGGCTGGCCGAGCTGGTCGGCGAACCGCTGGCGAAGGAGATCGTGCTGGCCGGACGCATCCTGAACGGCGAGGAGGCGCTGGCCGCGCGGCTCGTCACCGAACTGCACGAACCGGATGCGCTGCTCCCCGCCGCGCACGCGCTCGCCGACCGCATCGCCGCCAACGACCGGCTGGCGACGCGCTACACCAAGGCGGTGTTCCACGCGCCGCGCTCCGAGCATCCGGCTGCGGAGGCGGACGCACAGGCGGTGCTGTTCGAGTCGCCGGAGAAGCAGCGCAGGATGACGGCGTTCCTGGAGCGGAGGCGCCGAGCGTGAGCGGCGTGCCGGAGCAGGCGGGGGTGCCCGAGCGGGTCGGCGTGCTCGGCGGAGGGCGGATGGGCGCGGGAATCGCGCACGCGTTCCTGCTGGCGGGTGCGACCGTGACGGTGGTCGAGCGCGACGGCGAGGCGGCCGACGCCGCGCGGGCGCGCATCCGGAGTGCCGTCGACGCCTCGGTGCAGCGAGGCACTACCACGCTCGGCGCCGACGACCTGGAGGCGCGGCTCGTGACCGCGACCGACGTGGGCGGGTTCGCCGACTGCGGCCTGGTGATCGAGGCGGTGCCGGAGGACCGGTCACTCAAAGCGGACGCGCTGCTCCGGGCGGAGAGCGCCATCGCCGAGGGCGCCGTGCTCGCCAGCAACACGTCGTCCATCTCCATCGACGAGCTGGCCTCCGACCTCCGCTCCCCCGGCCGCTTCCTCGGGATGCACTTCTTCAACCCCGTTCCCGCGTCTGCGCTCGTCGAGGTCGTCACCGGCTCCGCGACGCTGCCCGAGGTGGTCGAGGCGGCCCAAGGCTGGGTCTCCGCGATCGGCAAGACGCCGATCACCGTCGCGGACGCCCCCGGCTTCGCCTCGTCGCGCCTCGGCGTCGCGCTCGGGCTGGAGGCGATCCGGATGCTCGAAGACGGCGTCGCGAGCGCCGACGACATCGACGCGGCGATGGTCCTCGGCTACAAGCATCCGGTCGGGCCGCTGCGGCTCACCGACCTGGTGGGTCTGGATGTGCGGCTCGGCATCGCCGAGTACCTGCACGAGCACCTGGGCCCGCGCTTCGAGCCGCCGACGCTGCTGCGCACGATGGTCGCGGAGGGGCGGCTCGGGCGGAAGTCCGGGCGCGGCTTCTACGACTGGCCGGATGCGCAGGGCGCGCCCACCAGCGCCACGCCGGCCACCACCGCCACCACCACCCCAGCCACAACCACCACTCCCACCACAGCCACACCGGAGGTTCACCGATGAGCCAGCACGACATCCTGCCCAGCTACGTGATGGGCGGGTGGTGGACGCCGGCCGAGGCGGACGCCGCCGACGCCGCGGAGGTGCGCGACGCATCCACTGGCAAGCTCGTCGCCCGGGTGAGCACCGCCGGGCTCGACCTGGCCGGAGTGCTCGACTACGCCCGCACCGTCGGGCAGGCATCGCTCGGCGAACTCACCTTCCATCAGCGGGCGGTGCTGCTCAAGCAGTTCGCCCAGGCGTTGACCGCGCGGAAGGACGAGCTGAACGCACTGTCGAGCAGGGCGGGCGCGACGAAGGCAGACTCCTGGATCGACATCGACGGCGGCATCGGCGTGCTGTTCACCTTCTCGTCGAAGGGACGCCGCGAACTGCCGAACGGTCAGGTCTACCTGGACGGTCCCGTCGAGTCGCTCTCGGCGGACGGGTCGTTCCTCGCCAGACACATCTACACCCGGCTGCCGGGCGTCGCCGTGCAGATCAACGCGTTCAACTTCCCGGTCTGGGGTGCGCTGGAGAAGTTCGCGCCCGCGTTCCTCGCCGGGGTGCCGACCGTCGTGAAGCCCGCGACGCCGACCGGCTACGTCGCCGAGGCGATGGTGCGCATCCTGGACGAGACCGGGCTGCTGCCCGCCGGTTCGCTGCAGCTGGTGTCCGGCGGCGTCCCCGACCTGTTCGAGCACCTGCGGCTCGGCGACATCGTCGCGTTCACGGGATCGGCGTCGACCGCGGAGAAGCTGCGCGCGCACGACTCGGTGCAGACCGGTGGGGTGCGGTTCACGAGCGAGACGGACTCGATCAACGCGTCGGTGCTCGGCGCGGACGCCGGGGCGGGCACGCCGGAGTTCGACGCGTACGTGAAGCAGCTGGTGACCGAGCTGACGGCGAAGTCGGGCCAGAAGTGCACCGCGATCCGCCGCGCCATCGTGCCGGCCGCGGTGGTCGGCGACCTGGTTGATGCTGTGCGAGACCGCATCCGGCAGCGGGTGGTGATCGGAGACCCGCGCGCGGACGGCGTGACGATGGGGCCGCTCGCGTCCCTCGCGCAGCGGGACGAGGTGCTGCGCCAGGTGCACAAGCTGGTCGACGCGGGCGGCGAGATCGTCGTCGGCGACCTCGCGACCCCCGACGTGCTGCGTGCCGACGGCACGACCGGACCGGCGGACGACGGCGCGTTCGTCGCGCCCCTCCTGCTCCGCTTCGCCGACCCCGACGTGGATGCGGTGCACACGGTCGAGGCGTTCGGCCCCGTCGCGAGCATCCTGAGCTACGACAGCACCGAGGAGGCCGTGCGCCTGGTCGCGCGCGGCGGAGGCTCGCTCGTCACCAGCGTCGCGACCCACGATCCGGCCATCGCGCGCGAGCTGGTGGGCGGGATCGCCGCCTCCAACGGCCGCGTGCTGCTGCTCGACCGCGACGATGCGCGCACCTCCACCGGCCACGGCTCCCCAATGCCGCACCTCGTGCACGGCGGACCGGGCAGGGCAGGAGGCGGCGAGGAGCTGGGCGGCATCCGGGCGGTGCTGCACCACATGCAGCGCACCGCGATCCAAGGAACGCCCGAGCTGCTGACCGCGGTGACCGGCGTGTGGCACCAGGGGGCGACGGCGAGCGCCGAGGGGGTGCACCCGTTCCGCAAGGCGCTGTCGACCCTGACCATCGGCGACCAGGTGGAGTCGAAGAGCCGCCGGGTGACGCTCGACGACATCGAGACGTTCGCGACGTTCACGGGCGACACCTTCTACGCGCACATGGACGAGGAGGCGGCGGCCGCCAACCCGTTCTTCCCCGGCCGGGTGGCCCACGGCTACCTGCTCGTGTCCTGGGCGGCCGGTCTGTTCGTCGACCCGGCGCCCGGCCCGGTGCTCGCGAACTACGGACTAGAGAACCTGCGCTTCCTCACGCCAGTGGTGCCGGGCGACAGCATCCGGGTGACGCTGACGGCCAAACAGATCACCCCGCGCGAGACCGACGAATACGGCGAGGTGCGCTGGGACGCTGTCATCCACAACCAGCACGACGAGACGGTGGCGACCTACGACGTGCTGACGCTGGTGGCGAAGGAGTAGCCGCCGCTCCGAGCGGAGTTCCGCCGCGCCACGCCGCGCTCACCTCCGCTCATGCGGAGATCCCGCGCGATCCGGCCCACATCTCCGCAGCAGCGGAGACTCCGCGCCACCAGCACCTCCCGCAATACGCCGCCCGAAACTCCGCTTGAACGGAACCGCGACGGGATGCGTCGCTCGAACTCCGCTAGAACGGAACGTTCGGCGGCGTGGCGTGGCAGGACTCCGCTGGAGCGGAGCGCGGAGGCGCGGCTACGGCACGCGGAGGCCGTCGAGGGCGACGGTCAGCACGTCGGCGGCGAGCTGCTCGGCGTCTTCCGGGCCGCCGGGGCGATACCACTCGGCGATCGAGTTGATCATGCCGAAGAGGAGGCGGGAGACGATGCCGGGGTCGAGGTCGGCGCGCAGGGAACCCTCGTCGCGGGCCTCGACCACGAGAGCCGCGACCGCCCTGTCGAAGGCGCGGCGGCGGGACAGTGCCGCCCGCTCCACCTCGGTGTTGCCGCGCACGCGCAGCAGCAGTGTCACGTACGGCAGCTTGTCGACGAGCACGCGCACAGCGCCGCGCAGCACGTGGGCGAGACGGTCGGCGGCAGGGCCGGTGGTCGCGCCGCTCTCCGCCAGCACGCCCTCCAGGCTGTCGAGGGCCTCGCCGAGGGCCAGCTCCAGCAGTTCGTCCTTGGACGAGACGTGGTGGTAGATGGCCGACTTGGACAGGCCGAGACGTTCGGCGAGCATCCCGATGGAGGTGGCGTCGTAGCCGTGCTCGTTGAACGCCGCGACGGAGACCTCGAGGATGCCGCGCTGGTCGTAGCCGGGGCGGCCCCGTCGGATCTCGGTCTCAGTCATGACTCCCCAGTCTGGCACGCGACGCCCACGCCGGATGCTGGCACGCGACGCTCGCGCCGCGACGCCTACCGCAGGTCGTACAGCCGCTTCTGCTTGCCGGCGCTCGGCTCCAGCGTGCCCGGTTCCTCGAGTGCGACGTTCACGGTCACGCCCACTCTCTCCTTCACCCGCTGCACGAGCAGCGCGCAGGCCCGGTCCGCCGCATCCAGACTCGCGCCAGGACGGGACTCGATGCGCACCGTCAGCACATCCAGGGAGGCCGGCCGGGTGAGTTCGAGGACGAAGTGCGGGGAGAGGTCGTCGATGCCGAGCACCAGTTCCTCGATCTGGGTCGGGAACAGGTTCACCCCGCGCAGGATGATCATGTCGTCGTCGCGGCCCGTCACCTTCTCCATCCGGCGCATCCCGGGCCTGGCGGTGCCGGGGAGCAGCCGGGTGAGGTCGCGGGTGCGGTAGCGCAGCACGGGGAAGGCCTCCTTGGTGAGGCTGGTGAAGACCAGCTCGCCCGGACTGCCGTCCTGCAGCACGGCGCCGGACTCCTGGTCGACGACCTCCGGCAGGAAATGGTCCTCCCAGATGTGCGGGCCGTCCTTCGTCTCCAGGCACTCGCTGCCGACGCCCGGACCCATCACCTCGCTGAGGCCGTAGATGTCGAGGGCGTCGATGCCGAGCCGTTCCTCCAGTTCGAGGCGCATGGCGTTGGTCCACGGCTCCGCACCGAGCACGGCGGCGCGCAGGCTGGTGGAGCGCGGGTCGATCCCGGCCTCCACCATCGCGTCTGCGATGGTGAGCAGGTAGCTGGGGGTGCAGAGGATCACGTCGGGCTCGAAGTCCTGGATGAGCTGCACCTGCTTGGCGGTCTGGCCTCCCGACATCGGGATGACCGTCGCGCCCAGCTTCTCGATGCCCGCGTGCGCGCCGAGGCCGCCGGTGAACAGGCCGTACCCGTACGCGTTGTGCACGCGCATCCCTGGCCGGACGCCCGCGGCCCGCAGCGAGCGCGCGACGAGCGACGCCCAGCGGTCGAGGTCGCCGGCGGTGTAGCCGACGACCGTCGGGCGTCCCGTCGTGCCGGAGGAACAGTGGATGCGCGCGATCCGCTCCGTGGGCACGGCGAACATCCCGAACGGGTACGTCTGCCGCAGGTCGTCCTTGGTGGTGAACGGGAGCAGCGCCACGTCGTCGAGGGTGCGGATGTCGGCGGGGCGGACGCCGGCCGCATCCAGTTTGGCGGTGTAGAGCGGCACGTTCTCGTATGCGTGGCGCACGGTCCACTGCAGCCGTTCGAGCTGCAGGGCGCGGAGGGCGTCGCGGTCGAGGCGTTCCTCCTGGTCGAGTTCGTCGGCCGCCGGTGGGCGGAAGGCCGGCGTGGTCGGTGTCGTCGTCGGCATCGGGACCTCCGTGGTGCTTCAGGTGGATGGGTGGTGCGTGGTGGTGCTGCGCCCGGCGTCAGGCCGTGCGCGTGGTCTTGTGGCTGCGGCCGCGGAACTCCGCGACGGGTCGGCCGTCGTCGTCGGTCACGGTCACGTCGTAGACGCCGGTGCGTCCGGCCCGTGCCCGCACGCGTGCCGTCGCGGTGAGGGTCTGCCCGGATGTGGTCGGCGCGAGGAAGACGATGTCTGCTCCGGCGGCGAGCGTGATCCGCTCGTCCTCGTTGCAGGCGATGGCGAACGCCGTGTCGGCGAGCGCGAAGACGAAGCCGCCGTGGGTGACGTCGAAGCCGTTCAGCATGTCGTCGCGGACGAGCATCCTGACTCTGGCGCTGCCGGGCTGCGACTCCTCGACCACCATGCCGAGTGCCCGGGATGCGCGGTCGCGCGCCATCATCGCCTCGGCCGCGGACGAACCTTGCGCGGGCGCCTGCGTCATTCCGACCTCCTCGTCGCCGGTCCTGCGGCGTTTGCCGGACCGTGAGCCAGACTATATACTAACCGAACGATCAGTTAGTAATTCGGAAGGGTCGACGATGACCATCACGGCAGAGCCGCTCCCCCAGGAGAGCACACCGGAAGAGGCGCGCTTCGCCGAGCTCCTCGACACCGACTCGCGGGTCGAGCCGCGCGACTGGATGCCGGAGGCATACCGCAAGACCCTCATCCGGCAGATGTCGCAGCACGCGCACTCCGAGATCATCGGGATGCAGCCGGAGGCCAACTGGATCAGCCGCGCCCCGAGCCTCAAGCGCAAGGCCATCCTGATGGCCAAGGTGCAGGACGAGGCCGGTCACGGCCTGTACCTCTACTCGGCCACTCAGACGCTCGGGATCACCCGCGACGAGATGACGGAACAGCTCATCGCTGGCAAGGCGCGATACTCGTCGATCTTCAACTACCCCACGCTCAGCTGGGCGGACATGGGCGCGATCGGCTGGCTCGTCGACGGCGCAGCGATCTGCAACCAGGTGCCGCTGTGCCGGGCGTCGTACGCCCCGTACGGCCGGGCGATGGTCCGCATCTGCAAAGAGGAGTCCTTCCACCAGCGGCAGGGCTTCGAGATCCTGCTCACGCTGATGCGCGGAACGGAGGCGCAACAGCAGATGGCCCAGGATGCGGTGAACCGCTGGTACTGGCCGTCGCTGATGATGTTCGGACCGCCGGACGACGACTCGCCCAACTCGGCCAGGTCGATGGCGTGGAACATCAAGCGGTTCTCCAACGACGAGCTTCGCCAGCGGTTCGTCGGGATGCTCGTTCCGCAGGCCGAGGTGCTCGGCGTCACGCTGCCGGACCCCGACCTGCGCTGGAACGAGGAGCGCCAGGCGTACGACCTGGGCGAGATCGACTGGACCGAGTTCCAGGAGGTGCTCGCCGGGCGCGGCCCGTGCAACGCCCAGCGGATGCAGCGCAGGCGCGAGGCGCACGAGGACGGACGCTGGGTGCGCGAGGCTGCTGCCGCGTACGCCGCCAAGCAGTCCGGAGAGGCGGCATGATGCCCGCCCCGGGAACCCCGGACGCCGGGCACGCCGAGGTGTGGCCGCTCTGGGAGGTGTTCGTACGGTCGAGCCGCGGCCTCAGCCACGTGCACGTCGGGTCGCTGCACGCCCCGGACGAGACGATGGCCGTGCGCAACGCCCGCGACCTGTACACGCGCCGCAGCGAAGGGGTCTCGATCTGGGTGGTGCCGTCCGACGCGATCACCGCCAGCGACCCGGATGCGAAGGGCGCGTTCTTCGAATCGCCCGCCGGGAAGAACTACCGGCACGCCACCTACTACACCGAGAGCGAGGGGGTGAAGCACCTGTGAGCGAACCCGGCACCGCATCCGGACAGGACACCGAGCTGGAACACGGCCACGTCGAGCTCTCCGCCGTCACCCTCGACAGCGAGTTCATCGCGGGCGACGAGGTCGCGACCCCCGACATCGCCGAGTACGCCCTGCGGCTCGGCGACGACTCCCTCGTGCTCGCCCAGCGGCTCGGCGGCTGGATCTCCCGCGCCCCCGAGCTGGAGGAGGACGTCGCCCTCGGCAACATCGCCCTCGACCTGCTCGGGCACGCCCGGTCGCTCCTGCGCTACGCGGGCACGGCATCCGGTCGGTCGGAGGACGACCTCGCATACTGGCGCGACGAGCACGAGTTCCGCTCCGCGCACCTGATGGAGCAGCCGAACGGCGACTTCGCGCACACCATCGTGCGGCAGTTCGCCGTGGCGCACTATCTGTTCGAGCTGTACGCGCGGCTGCGGGCATCGTCCGACCCCGTGCTCGCCGCCATCGCGGCGAAGGCCGTGAAAGAGGTGGACTACCACCGCGACCACGCCGACCAGTGGATGCTCCGCCTCGCGCTCGGCACCGACGAGTCGCGCCGCCGCACCGTCACCGCCCTGTCCGACCTGTGGCCGAACGTCGACGAGCTCTTCACCGACGACGAATTGTTCGACCGGCTGGAGGACGTGGCGCCGCGACCGTCGTCGCTGCGGCCGGCGTTCGACGTGAGCATCCGGCCTGTTCTCGACGAGACCGGCCTCGAACCGCCGGCCGTGTTCTCCGCCTCGGGCGGCGGCAGACACGGACGGCACTCCGAATACCTGGGACCGCTGCTCGCCGAGATGCAGGTGCTCGCCAGGCAGTTCCCCGGGGCCACCTGGTGAGCGGCCACTTCGCCGACGCGCACCAGGCCTGGGCCGTCGCCGCCTCCGTCGTCGATCCCGAGGTTCCCGTGCTCACGATCGACGACCTGGGGGTGCTGCGCGAGGTCACCGTCACCGACGACGGCGTCAACGTGGTCGTCACCCCGACGTACAGCGGCTGCCCGGCGATGGAGACGATCCGTGCGGACGTCGTCCGGGCGCTCAGTGCGGCGGGCTTCGGCCCCGTCACCGTGCGCCTCGCCCTCGCCCCCGCCTGGACCACCGACTGGATCAGCGACAAGGGCAAGGCGGCGCTGGCAGCGTTCGGCATCGCGCCGCCGACCGGGGCCGCACCGGCGGTGGACGGGCCGGTGCGCATCCGGATGGCCGTGAAGTGCCCGAACTGCCAGTCGCTCGACACCCGCGAGGTCTCGCACTTCGGCTCGACGTCCTGCAAGGCGCTGTACGAGTGCTCCGCCTGCGGGGAGCCATTCGACTACTTCAAGGTGCTGTGATGGCGCGCGCCCGTTTCCACACGCTCGCCGTCGCGGACGTGCGGCCCCTCACAGCGGCCAGCGTCGAGGTGACGTTCGCGGTGCCGGACGAGCTCCGCGGCGAATACGACTACCAGCCGGGGCAGCACGTCGCCCTGCGCGCCACCGTCTCCGGCCGCGAACTGCGCCGCAGCTATTCGATCTGCCGCCCTCCAACGGCCGGGAGCATCAGCGTCGCCATCAAGCGCGACCTGGGCGGGGCGTTCTCCACCTGGGCGACCAGCGAGCTGAAGGCGGGAGACCGGATCGACGTGATGAGCCCGCAGGGCACCTTCACCACCGACCTCGCCGCGCTGGACGGGAAGCACATCGTCGGGATCGCGGCCGGTTCGGGCATCACGCCGCTGATGGCGCTCGCGCACAGCATCCTGTCGGCGTCGGAGACCTCGCAGTTCACGCTCGTCTACACGAACAGGACGGCGATCGACGTCATGTTCCTCGAAGAGCTGGCCGACCTGAAAGACCGGTTCCCCTCCCGGCTCGCGCTGCACCACGTGCTCTCCCGCGAGCAGCGTTCCGCTCCTCTTCTCTCCGGCCGCATCGACGACGAGCGGTTCCGCAGGATGCTCGACGTGCTCATCCCGCCCACGACCGTCGACGAGTGGTTCCTGTGCGGTCCGTTCGAACTGGTGCAGCTGTGCCGGGATGTGCTCGAATCGGTGGGCGTCGACCGCTCGCACATCCGGTTCGAGCTGTTCACCACCGGCGAGCCGACGCAGGTCACCGGAGACGCCGGGCATCCGGTGATCGCACGCGAGGGCGACAAGACGGTGCAGATCGAGTTCACGCTCGACGGCCAGACCTCCACGGTGGACACCCCGGTGGACGCGAACGAGTCCGTGCTCAACGCCGCACTGCGGGTGCGACCGGATGTGCCGTTCGCGTGCGCAGGCGGGGTGTGCGGCACCTGCCGGGCCCGGCTGGTCAGCGGGGACGTGCGGATGACGGAGAACTACGCGCTGGAGCCGGAGGAGCTGGAGCGCGGATACGTGCTCACCTGCCAGTCGCATCCACTCACCGACCGCGTGGTGGTCGACTATGACGGATAGCACCGCGCGGAGGGAGCGCCGATGATCGACCTCACCATCACGGACAGCATCGCCAGGATCACGCTGAACGCCCCGGAGAAGCTGAACGCGCTCGACGAGACGGGCCTGCGCGAACTCTCCGCCGCATACGGCGAGGCCGAGGCGGCCGGCGTGCGCGCCCTCGTGCTCACCGGCGCGGGGCGCGCGTTCTGCGCGGGGCGAGACATCGCCGGAGTGGATGCGGCGACCGACGACGTGAGCGGATACCTCGACGGCCTGGTCACGCCGCTGCTGCGCCGGATGAGCGCCTTCCCCGCGCCGACCTTCGCCGCTGCGCAGGGCGCATCCCTCGGCGTCGGGCTCGGGCTTCTCCTGGCGACCGACGTGGTCTACGTGGCGGAGGACGCCAAGATCGGCTCGCCGTTCGCCGCGCTCGGCGCACTGCTCGACTCGGGAGGGCACTCGCTCTTCGTGACGAGGCTGGGGCCGCACAAGGCCCTCGACCTCATCTACACCGGGCGGCTGATGAGCGGGACGGAGGCGGTGGCGTCCGGCCTGTTCAGCAGGGCACTTCCCGCCGACGAGCTGCAGACCGCCGTGTCCGCTGCTGCCGAGACGGCGGCATCCGGAGCGACAGCGGCGCTGCTGGCCAGCAAACGGATCGTGGCGGCCATCCGGGACGGCGAGCTGGCGCTGTGGGATGCGGTCGCCGCGGAGAACCGTGCGCAGGCCGAACTGCGCGACACGGCCGACTACCGCGAGGGGTTCGCGGCGTTCCAGCAGAAGCGCCGGCCGCAGTTCCGCGGGGAGTGACGCGCGGGGTGACTCTGACGCATCCCGTCGCGAGTCGTTCGTTACGTCACGTTGCGGCGCACGTGCATCCCGGGCCGTCGTCGCGCATTCTGGCTTCATGACCCGTCAGATCCGATTCAACGCCTTCGACATGAACTGCGTCGCCCACCAGTCCTCCGGCATGTGGCGACACCCGGACGACCAGGCCTGGCGGTACAAGGACCTCACGTACTGGACCGAGCTGGCCAAGCTGCTGGAGCGCGGCGCGTTCGACGGCATCTTCATCGCGGACGTGCTCGGCACCTACGACGTCTACGGCGGCTCCAACGAGGCGGCCATCCGGCACGGCGCACAGGTGCCCGTGAACGACCCCATCCTGCTGGTGTCGGCGATGGCGCTCGTCACCGAGCACCTCGGATTCGGGATCACGGCCGGAACGGCGTACGAGCACCCGTACCCGTTCGCCCGCCGCATGTCGACGCTCGACCATCTGACCAACGGACGCGTCGGCTGGAACGTCGTCACCGGCTACCTGCCCTCCGCCGCGCGCAACATGGGCCACGACGACCAGCTGCAGCACGACGACCGCTACGACCAGGCCGACGAGTACCTCGAAGTGCTCTACAAGCTGTGGGAAGGCTCGTGGGAGGACGACGCCGTGATCCGCGACCGCGAATCCGGGGTGTTCACCGACCCGTCGAAGGTGCACGAGATCGGCCACCAGGGCAAGCACTTCACGGTGCCGGGCATCCACCTGTCCGAGCCGAGCACCCAGCGCACGCCGGTGATCTACCAGGCAGGCGCCTCCAAGCGCGGCATCTCGTTCGCGGCGGAGAACGCCGAGGCGATCTTCGTGGCAGCCTCCACCAAGGAGGGGCTGAAGGAGACGGTCGCCAAGCTGCGGGATGCGCTCGAAGCCGCCGGCAGGGACCGGTACGCCGCACGCATCTACACCCTCCTCACGATCATCACCGACGAGACCGACGAGAAGGCGCAGGCGAAGTTCGAGGACTACCTGCAGTACACGAGCGACGAGGGCGCGCTGGTGTTCATGTCCGGCTGGATGGGCGTCGACCTGTCGCAGTACGACCTGGACGAGCCCATCGGCAACGTCAAGAGCAACGCCATCCAGTCTGCCGTGGCCAACTTCCAGCGGCCGAACGCCGACGGCGGTGAGTGGACGGTGCGCGACATCGGCCGCAACGGCGTCATCGGCGGGCTCGGCCCGTTCATCGTCGGCGGGGCCGTGAGCATCGCCGACCAGCTGCAGGAGTGGGTCGACGAGACGGACGTGGACGGGTTCAACCTCGCGTACGCGATCACACCCGGCACGTTCGAGGACATCGTCGAGTTCGTCATCCCGGAGCTGCGGAAGCGCGGTGCATACCCGGAGGAGTACGTGGAGGGCAGCCTGCGCCACAAGCTGCACGGCGCGGGCGACCGCCTGCCGGAGAACCACCGCGGCGCCCGCTACCGCATCGGGGCCACGGCGGCCGCGCAGCAGTAGAATCCCCTGTCTGTCTACCGCTCGACGGCAGACGGACGGACAATCACCGCAAGGCGGCACAGGGCTTCAATGCGCCGACCCCACGTGGCGCCGGACGCGCGGGTAACGCTCCGGCGCCGCGGCGTGTGCGGCGGGGCCGGGCGGATGCGCGCCGGCGGCCGCGCGGGCTGCACCAGCCGTCGTGCTTGTCAGGCGCCGATGGCCGGGGTGGGCGCCGTCGGCGGGTGCGGCAGGTGCTTCGTGTACGAGGCAAGCAGCAGCAGGGCGGACAGCGCGGCCAGCACGACGAGGGCGATGAACAGGCCGATCGTGCTGAGCGGCGGGGTGATCGCCGCCATGATCGTCGGCACCAGGAAGCCGGCGTACGCGACGGCGTAGAACATCCCGGTCAGCCCGGCGAGGTCGCGGGGCGTCGCGATGCGCTGCACCTCCAGCAGCCCGGACACCAGGGCGACGCCCATGCCGGCGCCGAGCACCACGCTCGCCGCGGCGCCCAGCCACAGCGATCCCCACGCGACGGCGCCGGTGAGCACCACCAGTCCCGCCGCGATGATGACGAGCGCCGCCACCAGGCCGCGCGCGCTGGAGACGGAGTGCAGCCGCTTCGCGATCGGCTGCACCAGCGACGCGACGCCGAGCGCCACCACCGTCAGCACCGTCGCGTATCCGAGGCCCCACTCACCGGTCTGCTTCGCCAGCAGCACGGGGAGGTAGCCGTATGCCAGGGCGGCGGCCGCGAAGATCCACGGCGCCGCGACGATCACCACACGCCGGAACCGCTTGTGCCCTGCGCCCGGGATGCGCAGCTGCGCCACGAGCGGACCGCGCTCACCGCCGTTGGTCGCGGTCTCCGGTGCGCGCAGCACCAGCCACGCGAACGGCAGGGTCAACAGGATGTGCACGGCGAACGGCAGCTCCTCGCCGAGCGGGGTGAACTGGGCGATCCCTCCGGCGACGAGCGCGCCGGTGGCCGAGCCGAGGGTGAAGGCGAGGGAGGAGCGTCGTGCGCCTGCCGCCGCATCCACCCCCGGCTCGAACCGTGGGGAGGACACCTCCTTCATCCAGCTGGTGCCCACCGCCATCGCGATGCCGACGGTGATGCCGGAGAGTAAGCGGCCAATGTAGATCGGCACGGGCCCGAACGTGCCGAGCGCGAGGCTCGCGCTCGCCAGCACGGCGGTGAGCACGCCCACGAGCATGAGCGGCCTCCTGCCGTGCCGGTCGGAGAGCGGCCCCGCGATGAGCAGGGCGGGCGCGAGACCGAGCACGTACACGCCGAGGAACATGTTGACGGTCAGCTCGGAGTAGTGCTGGACGTCCTTGTACATCAGCAGCAGCGGGCTGAACTGGTTGCCGCACCAGGAGCAGAAGAACATCAGCGCGAACACGATGCGCCACGGCGGCGCCTGCGTCGTGCGGCTCACAGCGCCCCCTGGTTCCTTGCGATGTGGGCGCGCAACTGCTCGTCGAACGCGGCGCTGCCGCTGTTGCCGGTGCCGTCGTCGCCGTCGCCGTTGCCGTCGCCCAGCGCGGCGAGCAGCGCCTCGTGGTCGGCGAGCGAGTCGGCGAGCGTGCCGGGCCGCACTCGGAACAGCTGGTGCCGGATGCGCTGCTGCCTGTCCCTGAGCATCCCGAAGAAGTGCACGGCCAGGTCGTTGCCCGACGCTTCCACGATCGCGGCGTGGAACCACTGGTCGGCCTCCACGAACCGCTCGACGTCGTCCGCGGCGATGGCGGCGCGCTGCTCGGTGAGCGCGTCGTCGAGGGCCGTCAGCAGCGTCTCGTCGGGACCGCCCGCATCCAGGATGCGGCGTGCGGCTCCCACCTCGATGACCTCGCGCAGGTCGAGCACGTTCTGCGCCTCCCTCGGCGGCATCGGCGTCACGACGGCGCCGCGCCGGGACTCCAGGGTGAGCAGCCCCTCGGCGGCGAGACGCAGGAACGCCTCGTGCACCGGCGTGCGGCTGACGCCGAGCTCCGCACCGACCTGGGCCTCGCTGAGGAGCGCGCCTCCGGGCGCCGTCCCGCTGAGGATGAGTCGTTTGGTGGTGGCGTACGCAAGCTCTGCCGCGGGGATCATGGCCCCAGTCTACGCGCTTGCATGCAAGCTTGCGTACAAGCCCCGGCTTGCGCGAATGCCGTTCAGCTCACACGCGCCGAGAGCAGCCTGCGTACCGCGGCGAGCGGGATCGGCACCCACGACGGCCGGTGCCGTGCCTCGTACGTCACCTCGTACACCGCCTTGTCCAGCTCGAACGCGTCGAGCAGCTGCTGGTGTTCCGCCAGGGCCGGTCCTGCGACCGAGGCGTACCCGTCGAGGTACGCCTGCCGTGCCCTGGCCGCCCATGCGCTCGCGTCGATCGGCGGCTCCCGCCTGGCCAGCGACCCGGCGACGTAGTCGAACGAGCGCAGCATTCCCGCCACATCCCGCATCGTCGCATCCGGGATCGCTCGCTCGGACAGCGGCCGCAGCGGCTCCCCCTCGAAGTCGATGAACTGCCAGCCTCGCTCCGGCGAGTACAGCACCTGCCCGAGGTGCAGGTCGCCGTGGATGCGCTGCAACAGTGGATGCGGCTCCTCGGCGGCCACCTCGTACACCGCCGCGATCCCCGCCCGCAGCTCAGCCACCTCCGGCACTTCGCTGGACGTGATCGTGAGGCGCTGGAACATCCCGTCGAGGGCGAGCGCCACGTCGTCCCGCGTCGCGGTCTTCGTCGGGAGCGCCTGGGCGAGCGACAGGTGCAGCTCGGCCGTCCCAGCTCCGAGCGCCCACGCCCGCTCGGCGAAGTCCTCTCCCCGCTCCGCCGCGCTCACCGCGAGCTCCCAGCCGTCCTCCGCTCCGGTGAGGAAGTCCTGCACGAGCGCCAGCTCACCCGATGCGCGGCCGGCGCCGGTGGGCGACGGCCAGCTGCCGGTCAGCCAGCCGAGCAGCGCCGGGGTGCGCAGCGATCCGCCGGCCGTCAGCGCGGCCAGGGTCGACACATCCGGGTTCTCGCCGTCTTGCACGACCCGGAAGACCTTGATGAGCGCGAGCCTGCCACCCTCCAGCTCGCCCACGATCGACGTGTTGGACTGCTCGCCGGTGAGCTTGCGAGACGACCGGACCACGATGGGCGCGCCGAGCGTGTGGCCGAGCGCGTCCGCGTCCCTGCCGTCGACGCCGAGCGCCCCGTCCATCAGCGCGACGAGGGCGGCGACGTACGCTTCCTCGTCCGGGCCGTCGTAGAGGTAGCGGCCGCCCGCCTCGCCGATGAGCGCGGTGGGGTCGCCGTCCGCCCGCGGTCTGGCGACGACGGGCACCTGGTAGACGCGCGGCGTGCGCGGCGCGTCGTCGGCGAAGAAGTGCGTGACGATGCGCACGTCATCGTCCGCGTGTCCGGTCTCGAAGGACGCCAGCAGCCGCAGGCGCGGTTCGACGCTCTTGGTCGAGTACCAGCGCTGGCGCCGCATCCATGACCCGACGAGCTCGGTGAGTTCGGTCATATTTGCACCGTACGCCCGCGGGACGGAAAACCGCGAGACCACCCTGGCAACACGGAGGAACGCGTTTCAGCGGGTGCCGAGCACCACGCCTCTGGCGGCCATGAACGGCATCGGGTCGATCTGCAGACCGTTCACCCGCACCTCGAAATGCAGGTGGCATCCAGTGGATGCTCCCGTGCTGCCGACGAGCGCGATCGGCTGCCCGGCCTGCACGGTCTCGCCCACGGTGACGCCGATCCCGCCGTCGACGATGTGACCGTACGCGGTATCGACGCCGCCCCCATGGTCGATCATCACGAAGTTCCCGTACGAGCCGTTCGGCCCGGCCGCCACGACGGTGCCCGCCGACGCCGCGACGATGGTGGACCCGCATCCGGCGCCGATATCGTCGCCGGGGTGGAACAACGCCGTCCCGGCCGGGCGGGACGGGCGAGGGCCGAAGCCGTCGGTGAGCGGCCCGTGCACGGGGAGCACCCAGCCGGTGACGCCGACGGGGACGTTCACCAAGGCCTGCCAGCCGACCCCCGCCGCCTGCAGCGTGGGCATGGATGCGAGTGCGGACTCCGCGGTGTCGACCGCCGCCTGCGCGTCGGCGACCGCCTGCTCGCTGCCGTCGAGGTCGACGCCGTCCGCCGTCTGCTGCGCCTCGTCGGCCCTGTCGCGCAGGGCGGCGGCGCGCTCGGCGTCGCGCTTCGCGGCGGTCATCGCGGCCTCCCGGTCGGCGGTGACCGAGCGGAACCGATCCACAGCGCCCAGCTTGTCGAGCAGGTTGCCCGGGCTGGCGAGCGCTGCGGTCAGCGGGTCCATCGTCAGCGACCGCGACCCCTGCGACCGGATGAGGGCGGTCGCGAACCCGGCGGACTGCTCGGCCTGCTGCTTCGCCGCCTTCGCCTGGGCGGCGAGCGCGTCAGCGGCGGCCACGGCCTGGTCCTTCTCGCGCTGCACACCGCGCGACGCCTCTGTGGCGTCGGAGAGGGTCTGCTGGGCGGAAGCCAGATCGCTCGCGAGCTGGGCGGCCTGCTGAACCTGAGAATCGTCGAGGGTGACGCCGTTGTCGAAGACCGGGGACGGTTCGAGCGGGACCTGGTCGGTGGGAGCGGGATCGGTCGGAGGCGGGGTGGGGGTCGGCGTGGGAGTCGGTGTCTTGGTGGGCGTGGGGGTCGGAGTCGGTGTTGGCGTGGGGGTGGGTGTCTGGGTGGGCGTGGGAGTCGGGGTCGGCGTGGGTGTTGGTGTTGGTGTCTCGGTCGGCTTCGGGGTGGGGGTGGGCGTCGGCGTGGGGCTCGTCGTCGAGTCGTCCGGGTCACCGTGGCCGGTGGAGGGGGTGGGCGATGGGGTCGGCGCCGGTGTGGGTGTTGAGGTCGAGCATCCGGTGTCGTCGGCGTCGCATCCCGCGGCGAAGGCCGTCTGCTGGGTGCCGAAGATCAGAGAGAGTGCGACGACGGCGACGGCGCCGATCCTGCCCGCGCTCGCCTGGCCGCGGCCGCGATCGCCGCGGCGCGGACGTTCGCGTCGTGACCACTGCTCAGCGTGTTTCGGAGCTCTTCGCATCGTCACGCGGGCGGCCGGTGGGACCGGCGCTCCCGTGACTGAATGCTCTCACCGGCGGACACCCAGCACAAGGGTCCCAAAGCGGGGTACCGGGGAGTCGGATGCAGCTCACAGGGTCGGCACGCTACGGTGAAAGATTGTGACCGAAAGCACCACAGCCACCCCGCGCCGAGGCGCTAAGAAGTCGACCTGGAAATCGCTCCTGCGCGATGTCGTGGTCATCTTCCTGGTGGCCGTGCTGGTGTCGTTCCTGGTCAAGACGTTCGTGGTCCGCTCGTTCTACATCCCGTCGGGTTCGATGGAGAACACGCTGCAGATCAACGACAGGATCATCGTCAACGAGTTCCAGCCGAAACTGTTCGGCCTGCAGCGCGGCGATGTCGTGGTGTTCAAGGATCCGGGCGGCTGGCTGCCCGCCCCGGCCCCCAGCACCGCCAACCCCCTGCAGAAGGGAGTCGGCGCCGTCCTCGACTTCGTCGGCCTCGGCGCCTCCGACAGCGACCAGCACCTGGTCAAGCGCGTCATCGGCCTGCCGGGCGACCACATCACTTGCTGCAACGCCCTCGGCCAGCTGAGCGTCAACGGCGTCCCGCTGAAAGAGCCGTACGTGCTCCTCCCGGTCGGCGTCCAGGCCGTCTCCGCCAAGGCCTTCGACGTGACGGTCCCCGCCGGGAAGCTCTGGGTGATGGGCGACAACCGCTACGCCTCCGCAGACTCCCGCTACCACATGGACGACCCGGGCAAGGGCTTCGTCCCCCTCGACGACGTGGTCGGCCGCGCCTTCGTGGTCAGCTGGCCGGTCAGCCACTGGTCGTGGCTCAGCAACTACCCGGAGACGTTCGCGGGCACCGACAAGCAGAGCAGCGGGGGCTGAGGGCGGGCGGCGCCTGGGCGCCGTGTCTCCACTCCCGGGCTCTCAGGCCCGGAAGTCCCGCCTCACGTCCGCGGACTCCCACAGCTCTTCCTCAAGCAACTCCGCGAGCGCGTCTCCGTCGGCCTGCCATTCGGCGGCCTCTTCGGCGCTCGGCCAACCGCTCATCGCGTTCCGTTCCCAGGTGGCGCTCCACCCGGCAAGACGATCCGCCAGCCCGGGGCTGACACCCACCGCGTCCGGCTCCACCGGCCCGTACTCCGCGATCCAGAGCGGCCAGCGAACCAGGTGTTCCGGGAGCATCCGGATCACGGTCAGTTCGCCGTTCCGGAGTTTCGCCGCGCGCGCGATCGCCTGGTCCGCGGAGCGCGACGGAGGCACCAGAATCTCTTCCTGCGTGACAGGGTCGACAACCCGTCGGCTCGTATCCGTCATGCGTCGATCCTGGCGCACGGCGCCTACGACTCCGCTTTCCCCAGCCGCCAGTACCCCATGAACGCCACGCGGCTCCTGTCGATGCCGCTGCCGGTCACCAGCATCCTGCGCAGGGTCTTCACAGTGGACGACTCCCCCGCGATCCACGCGTAGAAGCCGCTCGGCGCCTGCTCCGGGCTCTCCCACAGGGTCTCGACGTCGATGTCGACGTCGTCGAGTCGCTGCTCGCGGGTGGCGGATGCGCCCGCGACCGTCTCCGGATGCGCGGCGAGCCAGTCCTGCACCGCCGGGATGAGGCGGCAGCCGTTGTCTCCGCCCGCGCGGTCGAGCCAGGTGACCGTGCATCCGGCCGGGTGGCTGAGCGCGAGGCTGTCGCGCGCATCCGGCACCTCGATGTATGCGTGGGCGCGGCGGCCGGCCGGGAGGGTTTCGAGGATCGCGGAGATCGCGGGGGCAGCGGTCTCGTCGCCGACCAGGAGCAGGTCGCTCGCGTCGCCGGGCCGCCAGTCGATGCCCGTGCCGCAGTGGATGCTGCGGGCGTCCGGTCCGACCACGATCACCTCGGCGCCCGGTGCCGCTTCTGCGAGCCAGCGGGCGGCCGGGCCGCCGTCGCCGTGGGAGACGAAGTCGACGTCGAGGAGGCGCGCATCCTGGTCGATCGCGCGGACCGTGTATGTGCGGAACGGGTTGCGGAGGTGGTCGGGGAGGGAACGCCAGCGGTCGTACCAGTCGCCGGCGAGCATCGCATCCTCGCTGTCGGCGCCGAGGTCGGAGAACGTGCCGTCCGGCAGGGGGAAGACGATCTTGATGCGCTGGTCGAGGCAGTCCGTGCCGAACGTGTCGAAGGCGTCGGACGCGAAGGTGACGCGGACGAAGCTCGGGCTGAGCTGCCGCACACCGACGACGGTCGCGCGGTACGGGCGGTAGCCGGGTCGGTCGGTCTTCTCGAGTGCGAGCAACGGCACAAGGCGCCTTCCTGATCGGGTGGTCGGGACTTAGGTAAGGCTACACTAACCACCTTCCGCGCCTCCAGGTCCGGGGTCGCCGCTGCAGGCCATACAGTGTTCACCGTGGAGAGCAACGGCCAGAGCAGAGCGCCCGGCGTGCGCGACGTCGCCAGGGTCGCCGGGGTGTCGCGCCAGACCGTCTCGCGCGTGATGAACGAGCACCCCAGCATCCGGGACGAGACCAGGATGCGGGTGCTCGCCGCGATGGAGGAGCTGCGGTTCCGCCCCAACCGCGCCGCCAGGATGCTCACCACGGCGCGCTCGATGACCATCGGCGTGCTCGCGTCCTCCGCCTCCACCCTGTTCGGACCGGCGAGCAGCATCGACGCCGTCGAGAAGGCCGCCCGCGACGCCGGATACTTCGTGACGGTCGCCCACGTCGCCGACACCACCGCGGAGGAGGTGGACGCCGCCCTCGAGCACCTGGCGGCGCAGGCGGTGGACGGGATCGTGGTCGTCGCCCCCGAACGCCCGGTGGTGGATGCGCTCCGCTCGGCGGCGCCCGGCGTCCCGTTCGTCACGCTGCACGGCTCGCAGGAGCCGGGAGAGGACGGCGTCGTGGTCGACCAGTTCGCCGGCGCGCGACTGGCGGTGCGGCACCTGCTCGACCTCGGGCACCGACGCATCGCCCACCTCGCCGGACCGGCCGAGTGGGAGGAAGCGGCCGCCCGCCAGCGCGGCTTCACCGCGGAGCTGGCGGTGGACGGTCTGGAGGGGATCGTGACGGAGCCGGGCGACTGGACCTCCGCATCCGGAGCACGCATCGGCGCCGCGCTGTTCGACGGGTCGGGCGGAGACGGCGTGACGGCGGTGTTCTCGTCGAACGACCAGATGGCGCTCGGGCTGCTGCACGTCCTGCGCGAGAGCGGACGCCGGGTGCCGGAGGACGTGAGCGTGATCGGCTTCGACGACATCCCGGAGGCCGCGTACTTCGCGCCGCCGCTCACCACGGTGCGGCAGGACTTCCGCGAGCTGGGCCGCCGCTGCGTCGCGCGCCTCCTCGGCGAGATCGCGGCGTCCGCCGCGCCCCCGCTCGCCGCCCCCATCGCCCCCACCCTCGTCCTCCGCGCCTCCACCGGCTCCCCCAGATGATCGAGTCCGCAGTTATGCACGCGACACGCCGCGGGGAGCGTGCATAAGTCCGGACTCGATGGGTTCGCGGGCGACCCCGGATTGACAGAGCGCGAGCGGGCGGGCGATACTGATGCAGCAATGTGACCGGTCACACTGGTGTGAGGGAGACGGATGACGGACCACGAGAACAGCCACGCGCCCGGAGCCGCGACCGGCCCAGCAACCGGTCCAGCAACCGGCCACGACGCCATCGCCGCCGCCCGCACGGCGCTCGGCATCGAGCTCGGCTCGACGCGCATCAAGGCGTGCCTGGTCGACGCCGACGACCCGTCCACCGTGCTCGCCGTCGGCTCGCACGAGTGGGAGAACGAGTTCGTCGACCGCGTCTGGACGTACTCCCTCGACGCCGTCCGCACCGGCCTGCAGGCCGCATACGCCGACCTCGTCGCCGACGCGGAGCGCCGCCACGGCATCCGCCCGCAGACCTTCGGCACCATCGGCGTCTCCGCCATGATGCACGGCTACCTCCCGCTCGACGAGCACGGCGAGGCCATCGCCCCGTTCCGCACCTGGCGCAACACCACCACCGGAGCGGCCGCCGCCGAGCTCACAGAACTGTTCGGCGTGAACATCCCGCTCCGCTGGTCCATCGCCCACCTGCACCAGGCCGTGCTCGACGCCGAGCAGCACCTTCCGCGGCTGCGCTCGCTGACCACGCTCGCCGGGTACGTGCACCGGCTGCTCACCGGGCGCTCGGTGCTCGGCGTCGGCGACGCATCCGGGATGTTCCCGATCGACTCGTCCACGAAGGGCTACGACGCCGAGCTGATCGCGCGCTACGACGCCCTCGCCGCCGACCGCCTCCCGACCGGGAGCGTCGCCGACCTGCTGCCCGAGGTGCTCGTCGCCGGTGAGCACGCGGGCGAGCTGACCGCGGAGGGCGCCGCCTACCTCGACCCGTCCGGCGAGCTGCGCCCCGGCGCCGTGTTCTGCCCGCCGGAGGGCGACGCGGGCACCGGGATGGTCGCCACGGACTCCGTCGCGCCGCGCACCGGCAACGTCAGCGCCGGCACCAGCATCTTCGCCATGGTCGTGCTCGAACGCCCGCTCGGCGGCCTGCACCACGAACTCGACCTGGTCACGACGCCCGCAGGCGATCAGGTGGCGATGGTGCACTGCAACAACGGGGCGAGCGAGCTCGCGGCGTGGGCCGGGCTGTTCGCGCGGTTCTCCGCCGCATCCGGGGCAGCCCTCGACACCGACGCCGTCTACGACACGCTGTTCCGCGAGGCGCTCGACGGCGACAGCGACGCCGGGGGCATCCTCGCGTACAACACGCTCGCCGGCGAGCCCATCGCCGGACTCACCGAGGGCCGGCCGCTCGTCGTCCGCACTCCGGAGAGCCGGTTCACCCTCGGCAACGTGGTCCGGGCCCAGCTGTACGGCGTCTTCGGCGTCCTCGCACTCGGGATGCGCGTGCTCGCCGACAAGGGCGTCGCGCTCGACAGGATGTTCGCCCACGGCGGCATGTTCCGCACGGCTGGCGTTGCGCAGCGCTTCCTCGCCGGGGCACTGGATGCGCCGGTCTCCGTCTCCGAGACGGCGTCCGAGGGCGGCGCGTGGGGCATCGCGGTGCTCGCCGCATTCACCGGTTCCGCGTCCGACTCCCCCGTCGACCTGGACACCTACCTGCGCACCGCCGTCTTCGGCACCTTCGCGTTCGAGACCACCACGCCCGACCCCGACGACGTCGCCGGCTTCGCCTCCTACCTCGACCGCTACCGTTCCGGCCTCGCCATCGAGCAGGCGGCCGTCGACGCGATGCCCCTGGAAGGACCTGCAGCATGACCGGATCCGCCGAGTACACCGAAACGCCCGCCGTCCGCGCCGTGCGCGAGCAGGTCTCCGCCCTGCACGCGGAGCTCACCCGCAACGGCCTCGTGGTCTGGACAGGGGGCAACATCTCGGGCCGCGTCCCCGGCACCGATCTGTTCGTCATCAAACCGAGCGGCGTCGACTACGACGACCTGGCGCCGGACAACATGATCCTCTGCACGCTCGACGGCGACGTCGTCCCCGGCTCAGCCGGATCCGACCGCTCCCCCTCCAGCGACACCGCGGCGCACGCGTACGTCTACCGCAACATGCCCGAGGTGGGCGGCGTCGTCCACACCCACTCCACGTACGCGACGGCGTGGGCGGCGCGCGCCGAGCCCATCCCGTGCGTCATCACGGCGATGGCGGACGAGTTCGGCGGCGACATCCCGGTCGGCCCGTTCGCGATCATCGGCGACGACTCGATCGGCCGCGGCATCGTCGCGACGCTCACCGGGCACCGCTCGCGCGCCGTGCTCATGCAGAACCACGGCGTCTTCACCATCGGCAGGGATGCCCGGGATGCAGTCAAGGCCGCCGTCATGACGGAGGACGTCGCCCGCACCGTGCACATCGCCAAGCAGGGCGGAGAGCTCGTGCCCATCGCCCAGGACGCCATCGACGCCCTGTACCACCGCTACCAGAACGTCTACGGACAGAACCCGGAAGGATCCCTCAGCTGATGCCGAAGCTCTCGACCACGCTCGACCACTACGAGGTCTGGTTCCTCACCGGAAGCCAGCACCTCTACGGCCCGGAGACGCTCGCGCAGGTCGCCGAGCAGTCCCGCGCGATCGCCGACCAGCTCGCCGCCTCCGGCGACGTCCCCGTGCGCATCGTCTGGAAGCCGGTGCTCACCGACGCGGACGCCATTCGCCGCATCGCCCTGGAGGCCAACGCCGACGACGCCGTCATCGGCCTCATCGCGTGGATGCACACGTTCAGCCCGGCGAAGATGTGGATCGCCGGTCTCGACGCGCTCCGCAAGCCGCTGCTGCACTTCCACACCCAGGCGAACGTCGAGCTTCCGTGGGGCGAGATCGACTTCGACTTCATGAACCTCAACCAGGCGGCGCACGGCGACCGCGAGTTCGGCTACATCCAGTCTCGGCTCGGCGTTCCGCGCACCACGGTCGTCGGCCACGTGTCGAACCCGGACGTCGCATCCCGGATCGGCACGTGGATGCGCGCCGCGGCGGGCTGGGCGGCCACCCGCTCGCTCAAGCTGGCGCGCTTCGGCGACAACATGCGGTTCGTCGCCGTCACCGAGGGCGACAAGACGGAGGCGGAGCTGCGGTTCGGCGTGCAGGTGAACACCTGGGGCGTCAACGAGCTGGCCGACGCCGTCGCGGCGGCCGCCGAGTCGGACATCGACGCGCTGGTCGCCGAGTACGAGGACCTCTACGACGTCGCGCCCGAGCTGCGCCGCGGCGGAGAGCGCCACTCCTCGCTCCGGGACGGCGCCGCGATCGAGCTCGGCCTGCGGTCGTTCCTCGAAGAGGGCGGCTTCGGCGCGTTCACCACGAGTTTCGAAGACCTCGGCGCGCTGAAGCAGCTGCCCGGTCTCGCCGTGCAGCGTCTGATGGCCGAGGGATACGGCTTCGGCGCGGAGGGCGACTGGAAGACCGCGATCCTCGTGCGCGCGGCGAACGTGATGGGAGCCGGCCTCCCCGGCGGCGCCTCCCTGATGGAGGACTACACCTACGACCTCACCCCCGGCGACGAGCGCATCCTCGGAGCGCACATGCTCGAGGTGAGCCCGGCGCTCAGCTCGACGAAGGCGACGCTCGAGGTGCATCCCCTCGGCATCGGCGGCAAGGACGACCCTGTACGCCTCGTGTTCACCGCCGACCCCGGCCCCGCCGTCGTCGTGGCGCTCTCGGACATGCGCGACCGGTTCCGCCTGGTGGCGAACGTGGTCGAGGTGGTCGAACCGACCGCTCCGCTCCCCCACCTGCCGGTGGGCAGGGCGGTCTGGAAGCCTGCCCCCGACTTCACGACCTCGGCCACGGCCTGGCTGGAGGCGGGCGCCGCGCACCACACAGTGATGTCGACCGCCGTCGGCCTGCAGGCGTTCGAGGACTTCGCCAGGATGGCGGAGACCGAGCTGCTGATCATCGACGAGCAGACCACGCTCCGCGGCTTCACCGAGTCGCTGCGCTGGAACGCGGCGTACTACCGTCTCGCTCGCGGCATCTAGCCGCCCACCGACCCCTGGCCGCCGGCCTGTCATCGGCGACGGCGGCCAGGTCCACCTCTGCGCGGGGCCGTCGGGCCCCGGCGGGCCGTCGGCTAGAGGTCGAGCGGGCCGAGCGACGGGTGCGCGACGAAACGGACCGCGGGGTCCGTGGCGATCTCGAGTTCGAGCGCGACGATGCTGTTCGTGCCTGCGCGGAGGATCGGCGCCGGGACGTAGAGCGTGTACTGCGGGCCGCGCGACCAGTACCGGCCGAGGCAGAACCCGTTGATCCACACGGCGCCCTTCCCCCAGCCGCTCGTGTCGAGATAGAGGTCGGCGGGCTCGTCCAGCTCGAACGTCCCCGACGCGAAAACCGGCCCGGACAGCACGTCGACGACCTCGCCGCGCACCGCGGCGAGCGCGCTCTCGATGCCAGCGACCGCCGCAGAAGAGGAGACGTCGATCGGGTCGACGGTCCATCCCGTCACCTCGCGCCCGTCGACGGCGACCGGACCGATCAGCCCCTTCGCTTCCCCGATGCGGGTGCCGTAGTCGACGCGCCCCTGGTTCTCGATCAAGATGTGCAGCTCTCCGCCGCCCGGGAGCACCAGCGCGCGCTCCTTGTTCTCCCGCGCGAGCCGTCCGATGGGGACGCCGTCGAGCGTCAGCCAGGCGCGGTCGCGCACCTCGCCGACGGTGAGCACCGAGCCGGGCTCCGCGTCGATGGATGCGCGGTAGGACGCGAACGGACCGTAGTGGCCGAGCGCATCCATCGTCGGAGGCTGCTCGGCGTCCACGGAGCCGGAGAAGACGGCGCGGACCGCGTCGAGCGGCAGCGCCGCGTCGAACGCGCTCGTCACGACGGGCGCAGCGCCGGAGGCGACGGGCACCTCGTCCGGAACCGGCGCGTGCCGGGCGATCGTCTCCCGGAACGCCCAGTACTTCGCCGTGGGGTTGCCCGCCTCGTCGAGCGGGGCGTCGTAGTCGTAGCTCGTGACGATCGGCGTGTAGTGGCCCTTGTGGTTGGCTCCGTTGGTGAAGCCGAAGTTCGTTCCGCCGTGCACGACGTAGAGGTTCACCGACGCGCCGGCCGCGAGCAGCGCATCCAGTTCGGCCGCCGAGTCCTCCGGCGCGGTGATGTGGTGGTATTCGCCCCACTGGTCGAACCAGCCGTTCCAGAACTCGGAGCACATCAGCGGTCCTGTCGGCTGGTGCTCGCGCAGGGTGGCCAGGCGCTCGACGGCACGCGAGCCGAACGACGCCGTGCGGTGCAGTTCCGGGAGGGAGCCGTTCTCGAGCATCGCGGGCTGCGGCTGGTCGACCGTGGTCAGCGGCACGACGATCCCGGATGCGCGGGTCACGTCGACGAGCGCCCTCAGGTAGTCCTTGTCGTCGCCGTATGCGCCGTACTCGTTCTCGATCTGGACGAGCACGACGGGGCCGCCCTCGTCGATCTGCCGCGGGGCGACGATCGCGTAGACCTCGCGCAGGTAGCTGCTGACGGCCGCGAGGTAGCGCGGCTCGCTGCGGCGGATGCCGACGCCGGGCTCCGCGGTCAGCCAGGCCGGCAGGCCGCCGTTGACCCACTCGGCGCAGATGTACGGGCCCGGTCGAACGATGGCGCGCATCCCTTCGGCGGCGACGGCGTCGAGGAACGCGCCGAGGTCGAGCCCGTCCTCGGCCGTCCAGGTGCCCTCGACGGGCTCGTGCAGGTTCCACGGCACGTAGGTCTCGATGGTGTTCAGCCCCATCAGCCTGGCCTTGTGGATGCGGTCGGCCCACAGCCCCGGGTGCACGCGGAAGTAGTGCAGCGCGCCGGAGATCACCTGGAACGGTTCGCCGTCGAGCAGGAAGTCGCGCTCGCCGATCTCGAACCGGGCAGGCCGCTCCGCCGTGGCGGTCCCTGTCTCCCGGGTGCCCGTGTCCCGGGTGTCGGTGTCTGCTGTGCCCGTAGCCATCGGTGCCGTCGTCTCCATCGTGTCGTCCGCGCCCGCTGGGACGCCGGTGTTCGTGCTTGTGCCGTGGCTGCGGCCGGCCGCGCTGGGCGACCGGCCGCATCCACTGTCGTGCTGTGCTGCTTACTTGCCGGTGACGGTGAAGCCCTGCTGGTTGCCGTAGTCGACCAGCGACTTCTGCCAGGCCTGCAGGCCCGCGTTCAGATCGCTGTTGTTCGAGTACGCCTGACCGACCGTGTCGCCGTAGATGCTGTTCGCGTAGACCTGGAACGGCAGGTACTGCCAGCCGGTCGAGACGTTCTTCGCACCGTCGACGAGCACCTCGTTGATCTTCTGGCCGCCGAAGTAGTCGGGCGCAGAGGCGAGGAAGTCGCTCGCTTCGAGGTCCTTCGTGGTCGACGGGAAGCCGCCGGACTGCAGGAAGACCTTGATCGACTCCGGGCTGTTGTTCAGCCACTTGAGGAAGCCGGCGGCGAGCGCCGGGTTCTTGCTCTGCTTGAGCACGACCTGGCCGCCGCCGCCGTTCTCGGCGTTGGCCGGGGTGCCGTCGTAGGTCGGGACCGGAGCGACGCGCCACTGGCCGGAGCCGTCCTTCACCGACGACTCGAGCACACCGGGCATCCAGGCGCCGGTGACGAGGGTGGCGATGGAGCCGTTGCCGAGCGCCTTGAACCAGTCGTCGCTCCAGCCGGGAACGGAGGAGAGCAGCTTGTTCTCGACGAGCTTGTTCCAGGTGCCCGTCCACTTCTTGGTGCCCTCGTCCTGGAGGTTGATCGACACCTTGGTGCCGTCGACCTGGAACGGACGCCCGCCGGCCTGCCAGATCATGCTGGTGGTGAAGCCGGAGTCACCCGAGTCACTGGTGATGTACTTGGTCGGGTCTGCCGCGTGCAGCTTGGTGGCGGCATCCACGTACTCGTCCCAGGTCTTCGGGACGGCGATGCCGTACTTGTCGAAGACCGTCTTGTTGTAGAACATGGCCATGGGCCCGGAATCCTGCGGCAGGCCGACGAGCTCGCCGCCGACGTTCACGGAGCCCCACGGGCCGGGCGTGTAGTCGCTCTTCAACTTGTCGAAACCGTACTGCTTGAGGTCGACGAGGGCCTTGCCGAGCGCGAACTGCGGGATGGCGTAGTACTCGACCTGGGCGACATCCGGGGCGCCGGAGCCCGCCTTGATGGCGTTCTGCAGCTTGGTGTACTCGGTGGTGTTCGTGCCGGCGTTGACCAGCTTGACCTTCACCTTCGGGTACTGCTTCTCGAACGCGGCGACCTGGGCCTCTGCCGACGGGGTCCACGACCAGTACGTGATCGTGCCGCCCTCCTTCAGTGCCGCCTCGATGTCGGAGGAGCTGCCTCCGGATGCTGCGGTGCCGCCGGAGCAGGCGGCGAGCGACGCGCCGATCACGGCGCTGACGGCGATGGCCGTCGCGACGCGTCGAAGCACCGACGAACGCGAGATGCGCTTCATGGTGTTCCTTTCACTTCATTCACTTCATCGGGATGAGGGTGTGTGCTGGGCAGGACGCCCGTGGGAGGGGTGGTGCGGGTGCAAGCAGCGGTCTCCCGTCACTGCTTGACGCTTCCGGCGCTCAACCCCGACTGCCAGAACCGCTGCAGGAAGAGGAAGGCGATGACGATGGGCACGATGGTGAGCAGCGAGCCCGTGATGACGAGGTTGTAGATCGGCTGCGCGCCGACGCCGATGGCCTGCGCGCTCCACTGGCCGAGGCCGACGGTGAGCGGGTACCACTGCGGGTCGCTCAGCATGATCAGCGGCAGGAAGTAGTTGTTCCAGGTGGCGACGATCGCGAACAGCAGCACCGTGACGATGCCGGGGGCGAGCAGCCGCAGCGAGATGGTGAAGAAGGTGCGGAACTCGCCCGCGCCGTCCATCCTGGCCGCTTCGAGCAGTTCGGTCGGGATGGCCTCCGACGCGTACGTCCAGACCAGGTAGAGGCCGAACGGGCTGACCAGCGACGGCAGGATGACCGCCCACGGCGTGTTCGTCAGGCCCACCTGGCTGAACATCAGGAAGGTCGGGACGGCGAGGGCGGTTCCCGGCACCGCGATGGCACCGAGGACGATGGCGAACACCGCGCGCTTGCCGGGGAAGTTGTACTTCGCGAGCCCGTATCCCGCGACGGTCGCCAGCAGGGTCGCGCCGCCGGCGCCCACCACCACGTAGAGCAGGGTGTTGCCGAACCACTGCAGGAAGATCCCGTTGCGGTAGGTGAGGGTGTCCGCGATGTTCTGGAACAGCGAGAACCCGTTGCCGAACCAGAGGCCGAACGAGGAGAACAGCTCCGGCTGGGTCTTGGTGGCGTTCACGATCAGCCAGACCAGCGGGACGATCGAGTAGATCGTGAAGATCACCATGACGATGGTGAGCACGATCGACCGGCGCTGCCGCGGGTTGCGGCGGGCGGCGCCCGACGATCCGGATGCACGGGATGCGCGCCGCGCCGGGGTGCGGCCCTCGCGCTCGGGGGCGATGGCGACCATCAGGCGTTCTCCTTCCTCGAGCCGCGCAACTGCACGACGTAGGCGATGACTGCGGTGAGCACGCCCATGACGATCGCGACGGTGGCCGCGTAGTTGAATTGCTGACCGGCGAACGAGAGGTTGTATGCGTACATGTTCGGGGTGAAGTAGCTGGAGATGGCGTTCGGCGCCAGCGGCTTCAGCAGGTTCGGCTCGTTGAAGAGCTGGAAGCTGCCGATGATCGAGAAGATCGTGGCGATCACGATGGCGCCGCGCACGGCCGGGATCTTGATACTGAACACCGTGCGGAACGCGCCGGCGCCGTCGATCTCGGCCGCCTCGTACAGCTCGCCCGGGATGACCTTGAGCGCCGCGTAGAAGATGAGCATGTTGTAGCCCATGAACTCCCAGGTGACGATGTTGCCGATGGAGCCGAGGATCCAGGAGCCGCTCAGCGGGGCGAAGCTGGTGCCGAGCAGGTCGTTGAGGCTCGCGGTGAGGCCGAACTGGTCGCCGTAGATGAAGCCCCAGATGAGGGCGGCGACGACGCCGGGCACCGCGTACGGCAGGAAGATCGCGATGCGGAAGAAGCCGGCGCCGTGGAGGCGGGCGCTGTCCAGGGCGAGTGCCGCCGTGAGGGAGAGCACCAGCATGATCGGCACCTGCACCACCAGGAACACGGTGACGCGACCGAGCGACTCCCAGAACTTCGCGTCGGTGAAGACGGCGATGTAGTTCTCCAGACCGACGAAGGCGTTGCCTCCGATCAGCTGCTGCCGGAACAGGCTGAGGTAGATCGCGTAGATCACGGGCGCGACGATCATGGCCGCGAACACGATCAGGAACGGGGCTACGAACGCCCAGCCGCGCCAGTCGCGACGGTGGCGTCGGCGCGGCGCGCTGAGGGCTGCGCTACGGGGTGCGGACGTCGTTGTCAATGTGGTCTTCCTTGTCGTCACGCCGATGTTTACGTCAACATCAGCGGGGCTACACTAGCATGTTGACGTCAACATGGCGCAAGTCCGAGTTCCGGATCTGCCAGAGTTGGCTCAGCAGACGACACACACCTTCACGGAAAGGGCGGCGCGATGACCGAGCCGAGCAGCGCACGCACCCGCGCCAGACGGGGGCCATCGCTCGCCGACGTCGCCGGTCACGCCGGAGTGTCCACGCAGACCGTCTCCCGCGTCGCCAACGGGCTCACGAACGTCGAGCCCGCCACCCGCGACCGCGTCCTCACGTCGATGCAGGCGCTCGGCTACCGCCCGAACCGCGCGGCCAGGGCGCTGCGCTCCGGGCACTTCCGCAGCATCGGCGTTGTGATGTTCACGCTGTCGTCGTACGGCAACATGCGCACTCTCGACGCCATCGCCGTCTCGGCCGCCCGCGCCGGATACTCGATCAACCTCGTTCCGGTCGAGCACCCCACCCAGCAGGATGTGTCCGTCGCCTTCTCCCGGCTGCTCGAACAGGCGGTCGACGGCATCATCATCGTCATCGAGGCGCACATCGTCGACCGCGCGGACGTGGAACTGCCGCCCGGCCTCTCGGTGGTGGTCATCGACTCGACGGCCCGCGCGGACTATCCGCAGGTCGACACCGACCAGGCGCAGGGCGCCAGGCTCGCCACCGAGCACCTGCTCGCGCTCGGCCACGAGACGGTCTGGCACGTCTCCGGCCCGGCAGACTCGTACTCCGCCACCCGCCGTGAGCAGTCCTGGCGGTCCGTGCTCGAGGCCGCCGGCCGTCCGGTGCCGGAACCGATGCCGGGAGACTGGTCGACGACCGCCGGATACGAGCACGGCAAGACCATCGCAGCGCATCCGGAGATCACGGCCGTCTTCGCCGCCAACGACCAGATGGCGCTCGGCGTGCTGCGCGCCCTGCACGAGAACGGCCGCCGCGTTCCGGAGGACGTGAGCGTCGTCGGCTTCGACGACATGGCGGAGTCCGACTCGTTCTGGCCGCCGCTGACCACGGTGCACCAGGAGTTCGAGGCGACGGGTCACCGTGCCGTCGAGCTGCTCATCGCGGAGATCGAATCCCGCCCGGAACCCGCGGCGGCCACCGTCCTTCCGACCCGCCTCGTGGTGCGCGCATCCACCGGTCCGGCACCGCAGCGCTGAGTCGAATCCGGCCCGCGAACTTTTTTCGCTGCAGAATGTCGATCAGCGGGTGTCCTCGTTCGACGTGGGGGTGAAGCGTTCGCGAAGCGAAAGGATGAACGATGAAGTACATGATGTTCGTGGTCACCGACTCCAGCCCAGACACCGAGTCGGACGAATCGGATGTGAACCTCTGGGTCGACGAGCTCGACGCCAGCGGGAAGCGCGTGATCGGCGAGGTGCTCGAACCTCCGGCGAAGTCCACGGTCGTGCGGGTACGCGACGGGAAGCGTCACGTCACAGACGGGCCGTTCGCGGAGACCAAGGAGTGGATCTGCGGTTTCGACATCCTCGAGTGCGAGAGCCTCGACGAGGCCATCGAGATCGCCGCGAAGCATCCGATGGCGCGCAACGGCCTGCTGGAGATCCGGCCGTTCATGACCTGGGAGTAGCGGGCAGGAGGTAGCCGCAGGGGGTCACGCGCGGCGGTAGCGGTGCTCCGGACGACCGGTGGTGCCGTAGCGCAGTGCAACCTCGACCAGTCCGCGGGCGGCGAGCGCGGCGAGATAGCGCTGCGCCGTCGCCCGCGACACCCCGGTCGCCGCCGCGACGTCCGCGGCCGTCACCTCTCCGCCGTCGAGCTGCGCCAGCACCAGCTGCTCCGTGGCCGACCGCGACGACGACGCCGCTCCGGTGTCGCCGGAGTGCAGGATGCGCAGCGCCCGCTCGACCGCCTCCTGGTCGGCTCCCCTGTCGTCGCGCAGCACGTTGCGGTAGCGCAGGTACGCATCCAGCCGGTCGGAGAGCAGGCGGGCGTCGAACGGCTTGATCAGGTAGGTCAGCGCGCCGGAGCGCAGGGCACGCCGGATGGTCGCGCCGTCCGTCGCCGCGCTGATGACGAACGCATCCACGTCGAGTTCGGCGAGCAGCGCCAGGCCGTCGCCGTCCGGCAGGTAGACGTCGAGCAGCACGAGGTCCGGCGCGTTGTCGCGCACGACGGCGCGGGCCTCCCTGGCGGTGTGGACGGGCTCCAGGGCCGCGAAACCGGGGCGAGAGGCGACGACGTCGCTGTGCAGCCCCGCCACGTGGAAGTCGTCGTCGACGACGAGGACCCGGATGTCGTCGCTCACGGGCGACCCCCTTCCGTTGCGGTGCCGACCGGCTCCGGATGCATCGTGCCCGGCAGCCGCGCGCAGAGCACGGCGCCGCCGGCATCACCGCCCGCGTCGACCAGCCACACGTCGCCTCCGCGGCGCCGCGCGATGTCGCGGCAGAGCGGCAGGCCGAACCCGTGGCCGTGCACCGCGTCCGCTCCCGCGCGCTCCCGGTCGTCCCCGCGCTCGAACAGGGCGGAGGGGTCGGCAACCCCCGCACCGGAGTCCGCGACCGTCAGGAACAGGTCTGCCCCGTCATCGAGCAGCTCCACCTCCACCCAGCGCGGCTCCTCGCCGTCGACGGCGGCGCTGATGGCGTTGTCGATCAGGTTGCCGAGCACGGTCGCCACGTCCTCCGGCTCCGCGACGGCGCCGGTCACGAGAGTCTCGGCGCCCAGCGTCAGCAGCACGCCGCGCTCCGCCGCCTCGATGCCCTTCGCCCCGAGCAGCGCCTGCAGGTACGGCTCCTGGATGCGGTCGGCGTGCTCGACAGGGAACTTCAGCGGACCCCGTGCCACCACGTCGGCGAGGTAGCTGCGCGCATCCGGCACCCGGTCGGCGTCGATCAGCCCGGCGACCACGTGCAGCCGGTTCGCGAACTCGTGCCGCTGCGCGCGCAGCGCGTTGGTCATCGTCGCGACGGCGTCGAGCCGCCGGGCGAGCGCGTCGAGGTCCGTGCGGTCGCGCAGCACGGCCACGGTTCCGAGGTCGTGGCCGTCGCGCTCGACGCGGCGCACATCCACGTAGACGACGCGTCCGTCCGCCACGAAGACATCCTGCGCGGCCTCCCCCGTCGCTCCTCCCGCGTCCGCGAGCAGCCGCGCGAGCGGGGCGGGCAGACCGAGCTCCCGCGCGGGCGACCCGACGGGATGCGTCAGCCCGAGCATCCGGGCGGCGCGCTCGTTGCAGACGCTCACCTCGCCGCCGGGCGTCAGCGCGAGCACGCCCTCACCGACGCCGTCGAGCACGGCGGCCTGGTCCTGCACGAGGACGGCCAGCTCCTCCGGCTGCAATCCGATGGTCAGCCTGGTCAGCCTCCTGCGGATGAGCACGGAGGCGACGACGCCGATCGCGAGCGCGACAACCGCCGTCACCGCGATCCCGCCGAGGAGCCCAGGCAGCTCGGTGAACACGCTCGCCCGCGCGAACCCGACGCTGACCTCGCCCACCGGGGCACCGCTGCCCCCGCCGCCCGGCGCGTACACCGGCACCTTCGCCCGCGCCGACTCGCCCAGCGTCCCGGTCTCCCAGGAGACCGTCTCCCGCCCGGCGACCGCGTCCTCGAAGCTCGTGCTCACCCGCTCGCCCAGCCTGCTCTCATTCGGATGCGCGAGCCGGATGCCGTGGTCGTCGGTGATCACGACGAACAGCGCTCCGGTGCGCGTCCGCACAGCCTCGGCGAGCGGCTGCAACGGACCGGCCGCCACCGCAGCGTGCGTCGGCGTTCCCGGGTCCTCGCTGAACTCGGCCACCGACGCGCGCACCTCCACGTCTTCCGCGACGGTCCGCGCGATGGCGAGCGCCGACGACTCGGCCTCCCGCTGCAGCTGCTGCACGCCGAGCACGGTGAACACCCCGGCGCTCACCGCGACGACGGCGGACACCGTGGCCAGCTGGAGGAGCAGCACATGGCTGGCGAACCGCATCCCGAGACTCCTTCGTGTCCCACCCAGGGTAGGCGTCGGTACCGCCCGCCGCCGAATGAGCAGAATGCGCAGAACCCGGAGAATGCGCAGATCGTTCCGGAACGCGCGATACCCGGCCGGGCGCCGTATCCCCTCGTAGCGTGTCACCGTCCCATCCGCTACGACAAAGGAGTCGGCGTGCTCGTCATCCTCGGATTCGCCATGATCCTCACCTTTATGGCGCTCATCATGACCAAACGGCTGACGCCGATGGTCGCCCTCATCCTCGTTCCGACCATCTTCGGGCTGTTCGCCGGGGCGGGCCTCGGGCTCGGCGACATGATCCTCAAGGCCATCGGCGACCTCGCGCCGACCGCCGCGCTGCTGATGTTCGCGATCATGTTCTTCGGCATCATGATCGACGTCGGGCTGTTCGATCCGCTCATCCGGTTCATCGTCCGGTTCCTCGGAAACGACCCGGCCAAGGTGGTCATCGGCACGGCCGTCCTCGCCGGAGCCGTGTCCCTCGACGGCGACGGGTCGACCACGTTCATCATCACCACGTCTGCGATGCTGCCGATCTACCTCAGGCTCGGGATGAGCCCTGTCGTGCTCACCTGTGTCGCCGGCCTGGTCAACGGCACCCTGAACATCGTCCCGTGGGGCGGCCCGACCGCCCGGGCGGCGTCGGCGCTGGGCGTCTCCCCGACGGACATCTTCGTGCCCATGCTCCCTTCGCTCGGCGTCGGCCTGGTCGTGGCGTTCACGCTGATCTGGATGCTCGGCCTCGGCGAGCGCCGCCGGCTCGGCACGCTGGCCCTCGCGACTCCGATGCTGCAGGAGACGGAGACGGTCGGCGCGGGCAGCGCATCCACCGGCCGGTTCTCGCTGTTCCAGGGCGGGCGGCTGGTCCGTGGAACGCAGGCTGCTCCCGGCGCGCGCGGCTCGGTCGACACCACCGGCATCGTCACGGTATCCGGCGCGAAGCCCGACCGCGGGGACACCGCGATGGCCGACACCATGCTCGACCCGAACCGCGCCACCCTCCGTCCACGCCTCATCTGGGTGAACCTCGCCCTCACGCTCGTCGTGATGGTGCTGCTCGTGCTCGACGTGCTGCCGCTGGCGTACATCTTCATGGTCGGCACCGCCCTCGCCCTGGTGATCAACTTCCCGAAGCTGCGCAGCCAGGCGGACGAGATCGTCGCGCACGCACCGAGCATCGTCGGCGTCGTGTCGATGGTCCTCGCCGCCGGGGTGCTCGTCGGAGTGCTGAACGGCACGGGCATGGTGACCGCGATGGCCAACTGGGTGGTGGATGTGGTTCCCGCGTCGATGGGGCCGTTCCTCGCCGTGATCACCGGCCTGCTCTCGATCCCGATGACGTTCTTCATGTCGAACGACGCGTTCTACTTCGGCATCCTGCCGATCCTGTCCGAGACGGCGGCGACATACGGCATCAGCCCGGTGGAGATGGCCAGGGCGTCGATCATCGGCCAGCCCGTCCACCTGCAGAGCCCGCTGGTGCCCGCCATCCTGCTGCTGGTGTCCCTGGCGAACGTCAACCTCGGCGACCACCACAAGAAGGTCCTCTGGCGTGCACTCGTGGTGTCGCTGGTAATGCTCACGGTCGGCGTCGTGCTCGGCGCCATCCCGTTCGGCTGACCGGACACGGCGAGCGCGGGCGGCGAGCGCGGGCGGCATGGCCAGGGGACACAGCGTTCCCATAGGATCGGGGCCATGCTGCTCGTTCCGCTGCTCGCGCTCACGCTGTTCGTCTTCGCCCTGGTGGACATCATCCTGCGTCCGTCCGACCAGGTGCGGCACCTGCCGAAGCTGGCCTGGGTGTTCATCGTGATCCTGCTTCCGCTGATCGGCAGCATCCTGTGGTTCGCGCTGGGGCGCGAGTACGCGCAGAGTGCGCCCCGTCCGCGGCGCACGGTCATCGTGCGCAAGGAGCAGCAGGCGCCGCAGCAGCAGAGCAGCCACCGCACGCGCCCGCTCAGCACGGAGGAGCAGCTCGCCGCCGTCGAGGAGGAGATCGCGTACCACCAGCGGCAGGAGCGCATCCGGCAGCTGGAGCAAGAGGTCAGGGCGCGCCGCGACACGTCGGGGGACGCCGCCGTCTGACGCGGAATCCGGGCGGCACTCGCCCGGATTGTTTCAGTTTTCGACAGCCCGTTGGCGCTCGGAGCCGCAGCCGAGGACAGTTGTCCCATGAGTGGCATTCACGCGCGACCCCTCGCCGACCTGCGCGAACGCAGGACCAGCATCAAGTGGCACCGGTTCCCCGCCGATGTGCTTCCGATGTCGGTGGCCGAGATGGATTTCGAGATCGCGCCCTCCGTCGCTCAGACCGCGATCGACCACCTGCTGCGCTCCGACACCGGCTACCTCGACTCCCCCGGTCCGCTGGCCGCGGCCTTCGCCGGGTTCGCCTCCGCCGCGTGGGGCTGGCAGGTCGACGAGTCCCGCGTGCACCTGGCCACGGACGTGACCGTCGGGGTGCTCGAGACGCTCCGCCTGGCGGTGCCGAGCGTCGGCGGCCGCGTCGTGCTCACCCCTCCCGTCTACGCGCCCTTCTCCGAGATGGTCGGAGAGGCCCGCGCGGAGGCCGTCGACGTGCCGCTGCGCGAAGACGCGGGATGGTCGCTCGACCTTCCGGCCATCGAGCGCGCGTTCGCCACCGGGGTGGATGCGTTCCTCCTCTGCAACCCGCACAACCCCACCGGCCGTTCGCACAGCAGGGAGAGCCTGCGCGAGCTCGCGCGCCTCGCCGCCGAGTACGACGTGCTCGTGGTGAGCGACGAGGTGCACGCTCCGCTCGCACATCCCGGTTCCCCGTTCACGCCGTTCGCCGTCGCGTGTACCGGGGCGGGGGTCCGCTCCGTCACGGTGACCTCCGCCAGCAAAGGCTGGAACCTCGCAGCCCTCAAGTGCGCCGTCGCCGTCGCGAACGACGCAGACTCCGCCGCGATGCTCACCCGGTTCCCCGAAGAGCTCGCCGCACGCACCAGCATCATCGGCCTCCACGCCAACATCGCCGCGTACGAGGCGCAGACCTGGCTGCACCAGACCGTCGACCGGATCACGGACAACTACCGGCTCCTGGTGGGCGAGCTGAGCATCCACCTGCCGGAGGTCCGGGTGGTCGAACCGGACGCCGGCTATCTGGTCTGGCTCGACCTCCGCGCCCTCGGCCTCGGCGACGACCCCGCCGCCACCCTCCTCGCCGACGCCCGCGTCGCCCTCAACTCGGGCCCGACCTTCGGCACGGGCGGCCACGGCTTCGCCCGGATGAACATCGCCTGCGACCCGGCCACCATCTCCGAGGCGGTCCGCCGCATCGCGGCCACGGTCCGCGCCCGGGCAGCCTCCCGCTCCCACGCGCCCGCCATCCCCGCCTGACCGCGGCTCACGCCACGCGCCCGCGGCCCGTCCGCACCAGCGGAGAAACGACCCCGCCAGCGCCGGATCTCCGTCCGAACGGACCCCCGCGCGGCGTGTCGCCGCACTTCTCCGCCGCTACACCCCCGCGGCCACCAGCCCGCGCTCCAGGTCGGCGATCACGTCCCTGGCACTCTCCAGCCCGATCGACAGCCGCACCAGTCCCGGCGTGATCCCCGCATCCCGTCGTTCCTGCTCGGTCAGCTTGGCGTGGATCGTGCTGCCCAGGTGGATCGCGAGCGTGCGGACGTCGCCGATGTGCGTCATCGGCGTGACCAGTTCGAGCGCGTCGATGAACCGCCGCGCCGCCTCCCTGCCTCCCGCCAGGTCGATGCTGACGATCGACCCGGGCCCGAGAGGAAGATACTTCTGCGCCCGCTCGTGGAACGGGTCGCCCGCCAGCCCCGGATAGTGCACCGCCGCCAACTCGGGACGCCCGGCCAGCCACTCCGCGATCTCCTGCGCGTTCCGGATGTGCTTGTCCATCCGCAGCGACAGCGTCTCGATCCCGTGGAGCAGCAGGAACGTGCTGGTCGGCGGCACCGTCGGCCCGTACTCGAGCACCGTCACCGTGCGCAGGTAGCCGAGATACGCGCCGGCCCCGAAGCGCTCGACATACGACGGGACGCCCGGCCGCGGCGCATCCACCAGGTGCGGGAACCGGTCGGCGTTGGCCGCCCAGTCGAACGTCCCCCCGTCGATCACGGCCCCGCCGATCACCGCCCCGTGCCCCGCCAGCCACTTGGAGGTGGAGTGGATCACGATGTCGGCGCCCCACTCGATCGGGCGACAGAGATATGGCGTCGCCACCGTGCTGTCCACCACGAGCGGGACGCCGGCCCGGTGGGCGATCCCGGCCAGCCGCTCCAGGTCGACCACCTGATTCAGCGGGTTCGGGATGGTCTCGGTGTACACGGCTTTCGTGCGGTCGGTGATCCGCGACGCCCACTCCGCCTCGTCGGCGTCGTCGGCGACGTACTCGACGTCCAGCCCCTGGCGCTGCAGTGCGCCGCGGAACATCTCCCGGGTCCCCTCGTACAGCGACGACGTGGCCAGAATGTGGTCTCCGGCACGAGCGAGCGAGAACAGCGCCGCCGCGATGGCCGCCTGCCCGCTGGCCACGACGATCCCGTCGACCCCGCCCTCCAGGTCGGCCAGACGCCGCCCCGCCACCTGATTGGTCGGGTTCTCGTTGCGCGAATACGCCCGCATCGTGCTGCGCCCGGCGAACCGCTCCTCGCCGTCGTCGAAGTCGGAGAACACGTACCCGGCGGTCTGGTAGATCGGGGTCACCCGCGCGCTGGTCTGCGCGTCCATGACGGCACCGGCGTGGATCTGCCTGGTCTCGAAGTCAGCCATGCAGCAACTGTACGAATCCCGGCGTGGATGCGCGCACCCTCGCGCAACATTCGGTCGTACGCCGAGGTGCGCTCGCTCAGTGCCGCCCGCTCAGTCCGGGTCGCTCGGGTCCACCGGCGCGTGGTGGTCGAGCGCGGCGACGCCGCGCTTCCAGTACCCGCTCGCCGAGACCTGCTCGGCCGGCAGCCCCAGCTCCCTGCGCAGGTAGCGCCGCAACGGGATGAGCGCCCCGGCCTCCCCCGCCAGGAACACGTACGTGTCACCGCCGATCGGCCCCAGCTCCCGCAGCGCCGCCCCGACAGTGGATGCGCCACCGGCGCCACCAGCGCCGGCGCCACTGCCACTCAGCCACCGCGCATCCACGCGCTCCGCCACCTCCGCGGGCAGATACCCAGACACGCTCTCGTCCGCCACGAAGAACAGCGCCGTCACGGGGACGGCCGGGTCGACAGCGGCCAGCCACCTGCTCGCCGCGGGCAGTGCCGTCTCGTCGGCGACCAGGATCAGCCGCCCGACGCCCTCCGGCGCGAGCTGCGATCCGCGCGGGCCGCCGATGGCGACCACGTCTCCGGGCGTCGCACGCGCCGCCCACGCCGACGCCGGCCCTTCGTCGCCGTGCAGCACGAAGTCGATGTCCAGTTCGGCCGCGTTCCCGTCCGCCGCCGCACGGAATGCGAGCGGCGTGTAGTCGCGCGAGATCGGCGTCCCGTGCTCCGGCGGCTCGATGCCGTCCGGCGTCACGGTCGGCACCACGAGCATCCCGGACTGCTGGTCGGGGAAGAACACCTTCACGTGGTCGGCCGGCCCTGCGCTCGTGAACCCATCCAGGTCTTTGCCGCTGAAGGTGACGCGAACGATCGCCGGAACGATCCTGCTCACACGGCGGACGGTGACGTGACGCACGGCGAATTCGTGCCGCAGGCGCTGACGAGCGAAAGGCATTTCCGGGAACTCCAGTCGACGGGGGGCGAACTGTTGATGAGGCCAACCTAACGTAGCCGATCCGGGTCGCACGGCAGGCCACCCCGGGCAGCGGCGAGCACCCCGATTCCGCCGAAAACCCCACAAACCGTCTCCGGCGCGCCAGAATATTGGGATGACCCGACTGACCGTCATCGAGCGGTCGCCCGACCCCGACCTGCCGCAGTCCGGCGCCCGCCGGCCCTCCATCGCCGAGCGCATCCGGAACCTGGGGCAGAACAGGATCGGCGCGCTCCTGCTGCTCATCGCGACCGTCGCCGCGATCGTGTGGGCGAACATCGCCGCCTCGTCGTACGAGGCGTTCTGGGAGACCCACTTCACCGTCGGCGTCCAGGATGTGCACCTCGATTTCACGCTGCACGCCCTGGTCAACGACGCCCTGATGGCGATCTTCTTCTTCACGGTCGGGCTGGAGGTGCGCCGCGAGTTCGCCATCGGCGAGCTGACCAGCTGGTCGCGCGCCGTGATCCCGGTCGTGGCCGCCGTCGCCGGCCTAGTGGTGCCTGCGTTGCTGTTCGTCCTGATCAGTTCCGGCTCGGGGCAGGAGCACGCCTGGGGCGTCGTGATCTCCACCGACACCGCCTTCCTGGTCGGCGCGCTCGCGCTGATCGGGCCGCGTGCGCCGGGGCGGCTCCGGGTGTTCCTGCTGGCCCTGGCGGTCGTCGACGACATCGGAGCGCTCAGTATCATCGCGCTCGTCTACACCGAGAACTTCAACCCTGTGCCGCTGATCGTCGCGGCCGTCTGCCTCGTCGGGGTCTTCTTCACGCGCTACCTGCGCGGCGGCCGGGGACCGGTGTATGCGACCCTCGCGATCATCGTGTGGTTCTCGTTCCTCGCCTCCGGCGTGCATCCCACCCTCGCCGGCGTCGCCATCGCGCTGCTGGTGCCGGTCTACCGGCCGAACCGGCGGGACGTCGAGCACGCCCTCGACCTCGCGCGCACGTTCCGCCAGTCGCCGAACACCGAGTACGCCCGGGCGGCCGCGAACAGCCTGCGGGAGTCGATCTCGATCAACGAGCGCCTCCAATCGGCGTATGCGCCCTATGTCGCCTACGTGATCCTCCCCCTCTTCGCCCTCGCGAACGCCGGGGTGCAGCTGAGCCCGGACATCCTGGCCGCCGCCGTCACATCGCCGGTGAGCTGGGGCATCCTGGTCGGCCTGGTCGCCGGGAAGTTCCTCGGCGTGTTCGGGTCGAGTGCTCTGATGCGCGTCTTCCGGATCGGCGATTTCGGCGCAGGGCTGTCGCTGGACCGCGTCGCGGGCGGTGCAGCGCTGTGCGGCATCGGGTTCACCATCTCGCTGTTCATCATCGACCTCGCGATCGACGACCCCGCCGTGCAGAATGAGGCGCGCGTCGCCGTGCTGACCGCCTCCGTCGTCGCGTTCCTGCTGGCCGCCCTGATCTTCCGGATCTCGGATGCGCGCCACCCCGGCAAGGAGAGCGGCCGCTTCCTCGCGCGCCCCGTCGACCCGCGCCGCGACCACATCTACGGCAGGGAGGACGCCCGGTACACGTTGGTCGAGTACGGCGACTTCCAGTGCGGCTTCTGCCTGAAGGCCACCGGCTCGGTCGAGGAGGTCCGGCGTGAGATCGGCGACGACCTGCGCTACGTCTGGCGCCACGCCCCGCTCAGCCACTACCACCCCAACGCCCAGGCCGCGGCGGAGGCGTCGGAGGCTGCGGCGCTCCAGGGCCGCTTCTTCGACTTCGAGCGCAGCCTGTTCGCCGACCAGGAGCACCAGCTGCCCTCCGACATCGTGCGGCGGGCTCAGGAGCTCGGTCTCGACGTCGAACGCTTCGAGGCCGACCTGAACTCCGCCGAGGTCGCCGCCCGCGTCCGCGACGACATGCTCGACGCCGAGGCGATGGACATCACGGCCGTCCCGACCTTCTTCGTCAACGGCCGCCGCCACGTGGGCCCGTTCGACGCCCAGTCCCTGATCCGCGCCCTGGAGGCGACAGCACCGGATGCGCGCACCCGGTAGCAGCGAACCCGGCCCGCGGCGACGGGCTCAGGCTGCGCGCCGTAGTCCTACAGTCGACCGCGCCCCTCTTTGCGCCGCTCGTCCTGCGAGCCGAAGTCATCCACGCCGCCTCCGGATTCGTCGAGGACGTCGTCACGCAACTCCTGGCGATGCTCCTCCTGCTCCTGGTGCTCCTCGCGCAGTTCGTCGTTCTTGTCGTTGTCGCGGCTCATCGATGACCCTTTCGTTGGCCGCGAGCATACCCGCACCCGAACGCCGGCGACAGGCCCGCCGCGTTCGTCAGCTGTCGCTTCCCGACGATTCGGTGGTCGCCGTCACGTCCTCGACGGGCAACGCCGAATCGTAGACGAAGACGAGCCTGGCGGGCACCTGACCGGCGAGCACCTCCTGGACGGACGCGTTCACGTCCCGCAGATCGCGTGGTGCGGCGATCACTTTCGTTCGCCCTGCCGCGTGCAGGGCGAACACCTCGGCCAGGTCCTGCCGCGTGCCGACGATCGAGCCGATGATCGAGATGCCCTTCAGCACGGTGTCGAAGACCGGAACGGTCAGCGTCCCCTGCGCGGGGAGCGACACGAGCACGAGCCGGCCTCCCCTGTTGAGGGATCGGAACGCCTGGTCGAAGACGCTGGGCGCGACGGCCAGGACGATCGCCACGTCCGCCCCGCCGAGATGCTGGATCGCCAGCACCGGATCGACCTCGGACGCGTTCACGGCGTGATCCGCCCCGAGTTGCACGGCGAGCTCCAGCTTCTCCTCCGTGACGTCGACGGCGATCACCTGCGCGCCGACGAGCCGTGCGTACTGCACGGCCAGATGGCCGAGGCCGCCGATCCCGAAGACCACCACCCGCTCCCCGGGCACGACGCGAGCGGCTTTCACCGCGGCGTAGGTGGTGACACCGGCGCAGGTGAGCGGGGCCGCATCGATGGGCGAGATGTCGTCGGGGACAGGGACGGCGAAACGCGCGTCCGCGAGCGCGTACTCGGCGTAGCCGCCGTCACGGGAATAGCCGGTGTTGTACTGCCGTTCGCACAGATTCTCGCGCCCGTCGACACAGTAGCGGCACTCTCCACACGCATGGCCGAGCCACGGCATGGCCACCCGCTGGCCGATCGTCCTGGTGGTGACCCCGTCGCCGAGTCTCTCGACGATGCCGACGCCCTCGTGACCGGGGACGAACGGCAGGGACGGCTTCACCGGCCAGTCGCCGTTGATGGCGTGGATGTCGGTGTGGCACAGACCGCACGCTTCAAGACGGACCAGCACCTCCCCGGGTCCCGGCGACGGGATGGGCCGCTCCTCGACGATGAGCGGTTCGCTGTACTGGGTGACGGTTGCTGCCTGCATGGCGGCTCTCCTTCCGGTCTGCGGTCAGTCTCCCGGGGTGGCGACAACGACGGCAGGCCGAAAGTCCTCCCGCCGTGACACGTGGCACGGGTCTTTCGGCCCGGTGGGGAACCCGGAAAGACGGGAAAGCTGGGATGGATGAGCATCGGAGGCATCATGAAGCGCTGGAACAGAGTCGTGCTCGCTGTCGTGTCCGCCGCGATCGGCCTGACGGCCATCGCGGGAGGCGGCGCCCTGATCTTCGGGGCGGTCGCATCCTCGACCTCCGGCGGCATCCTGCCGGATCAGTCCTTCCTCGGCGACAGTCCATTCGCGTCGTACCTGGTTCCCGGCATCCTGCTCGCCGTGGTGGTCGGAGGAATCCATCTCCTCGCATCGTTCCTCATCGGGTCCGGCGCGGGAGCCGGGCCGTTCACTGTGGCTGCCGCCTCTTTCGCTCTGCTGATCTGGATCTTCGTTCAGATGATGTACATCCCGTTCAGCCCGCTGCAGGCGGTGTACTTCGCGCTGGGGCTCGCCGAACTCGGGTTCCTGCTTCTGGGCCTCGGGCTCGTCCGGAATCGCAGAATCGCCGTCCGATGAACGCGGCGCTGACGTTCCTCGGAGCGACCGACACGGTCACCGGGTCCCGCTACCTTGTCGAGACCGATGGGCGACGCATCCTGGTCGACTGCGGCCTGTTCCAGGGATACAAGGTCCTCCGCGAACGGAACTGGAAACCGTTTCCTCTCGAACCGGCCAGCATCGACGCCGTGGTCGTCAGCCACGCTCACCTCGACCACACCGGATACCTTCCCGCTCTCGTGCGCGACGGCTTCCGAGGACGCATCCACGCCACCAGAGGAACGTCGGAGCTCAGCCGTCTCGTTCTGAGAGACAGCGGACGCCTGCAGGAGGAGCAGGCATCGTTCGCCGCGCGACACCACACCTCGAAGCACTCTCCGCCACAGCCGCTCTACACCGAGCAGGACGCCGCGATCGCGCTGGAACGCTTCGAGCCGCACCCGTTCGACGAACCGTTCACCGTGGCAGGCGTGCCGGTGCGGTTCGTCCCGGCCGGTCACATCCTCGGCGCGGCACAGGTGCTGGTGGACGCCGACGGCGCCCGCATCCACTTCACGGGAGATCTCGGCCGGGTGGACGACCCTCTCATGCGCCCGCCGCGCGCGCTGGAAGAGACGGACACCCTCGTCTGCGAATCCACGTACGGTGACCGGATACACCCCGGCTCGGATGCGGAGGCACAGCTCGGCGCCATCGTCACCGACGTATGCAGGCGCGGCGGCGTGGTGGTCCTCCCGGCTTTCGCGGTCGGGCGAGCGGAGACGTTGCTGCTCCACCTCAGCCGCCTGATGGCGAGCGGTCGCATCCCGGAGGTCCCGATCTTCCTGAACAGTCCGATGGCCGTCGATGCCTCCGAGATCTACGCGCGCTACCCGGAGGAGCACCGCATCCCGCCGGCGGAGTTCACCGCCATGTATCGCCTCGCGACGCTGGTCAGGACGGTCGACGACTCCAAACTCCTCAACCTCCGCGGCGGTCCGGCCGTGATCATCTCGGCGAGCGGGATGCTCGAAGGAGGCCGGGTGCTGCACCATCTCGTCGCCTACGGCACCGATCCCCGCAACGCCATCGTGCTCACCGGCTTCCAGGCCGGCGGAACCCGCGGCGCAGCCCTGCAACGCGGCGAACGGGTGCTCAGAATCTTCGGCAGGGACATCCACATCGCGGCCCAGGTGCACACGCTGGACATGCTCTCGGCTCACGCCGATGCCCGGCAGATCGTGGAATGGATGAGCACGGCGCCGCGCGCACCGCGCTCGGTCTACCTCACCCACGGTGAGCCGGACGCATCCGACGCCCTGCGCAAGCGGGTGCGTCAGGCGCTGGGCTGGGAGGCCAGAGTGCCCGAGTTCGGCGAGACCGTCAGCGTGACCGCGGGGACAGCGTCGTGAACCGTGCCGCTCGCCTGGCCACCCGGTGAGGGTAGCGGCGGCGGCGCACGGTCGGCGCCGCCGCGCGGCTGAGGGAGGCGTAGTACCAGACTTTGGCCCCCTCGACGAGGAGCAGGTAGGCGACGGTCATGGCGACCAGGGCGAGGAAGAACGGGGCGGGAAGCGGCGCGAAACCGAGCAACCCGGCGAGTGGCGAATATGGCAACCAGGCCCCCACCGCCACGACGGCGAGAACGGAGAGCGTCAACGGGACGGACGCACGGCTGCGAAGGAACGGCACCCGGTGCGTGCGCACGGCGAACACGATGAGCGTCTGCGTTGCGATCGACTCGATGAACCAGCCGGAACGGAACTCCGGAGCCGCCGCACTGAACACGAACAACATGAGCCCGAAGGTGGCGAAGTCGAAGACCGAACTGATCGGGCCGAACAGGAGCATGAACCGGCGGATCGCGGCGATGTCCCAATGCGATGGCGCCCTCAGCTGCTCTTCGTCGACATTGTCGGTCGGGATCGCCAGCTGACCGGCGTCGTAGAGCAGGTTGTTCAGCAGGATCTGCCCGGGCAGCATCGGCAGGAACGGCAGCACGACGGAGGCGATGGATGCGCTGAACATGTTGCCGAAGTTGCTCGATGTGCCCATCAGCACGTACTTGATCGTGTTCGCGAAAATACGTCGGCCCTCCGTGACACCATCGGCGAGCACGTCGAGGTCTTTGTCGAGCAGGATCACGTCCGCCGCATCCTTGGCGACGTCGATCGCTGAATCGACGGAGATGCCGATGTCGGCGGCGTGCAGGGCGAGCGCGTCGTTCGCGCCGTCGCCGAGGAATCCGACGGCGCGTCCCCTCTGCCTCAGCGCCCGCACGATCCGCGCCTTCTGCTCAGGCGATACCCGGGCGAAGATCGTCGAGGATCGAGCGCGCTCCTCCAGCTCGACGTCGCTCAGAGCGTCCACGTCGTCGCCGGTGAGCGTGCCGAGCGACGACATACCGAGCTGCTCGCAGACCCGCTCAGCAACCACGGCGCTGTCGCCGGTGGAGATCTTCACATCGACGCCCAGCGCGGAGAGCCTCTGCAGCGAGCGTTGCGCGCCAGGCTTCACCCCGTCCACGAAAGCCAGATAGCCGCGCAGAGTCATGCCGTTCTCGTCGGCCCCGGCGAGCCGCTGCCCGCCCGGTGCCGGTTTCGTCGCCACGGCGACGACGCGGGCCCCCGCCTGATAGAGACTCGTGAGCACCGCTGCCGCGTCCGCATCCGGTTCGGTGCAGCGCGGAAGCACAGACTCGGGTGCGCCCTTCACCACCACGATCGGCTCCGATCCGGCCGCGACGACCAGCGCGCTCGTCATCCGGCGCTCGTGATCGAACGGCCGGACATCGAGCCGGCGGTATGCGGCGACGGGTGACGCGCTCGCCGCCGGCGCCTCCTGGAGCGCGGCATCCAGCGGATTGAGGCCGACCGCCTCCCGCGCTCCAGGATCCGCGTCGGTGGCCAGAAGACCGAGCAGCATCAGCTCGCCATCCGAGACACCATCCAGGGCGACGGGACGGTCGAACACGATGGCACCGGTGGTGAGCGTCCCCGTCTTATCCGTGACGAGAAGGTCGAGATCGCCGAGATCTTCGATGCAGACCATGCGTTTGACGAGCACTTTGCGTCTGGCGAGCGCCCGCGATCCTGTTGCCAGGCTGGTGCTGACGACAGCGGGCAGAAGCTGCGGCGTGATGCCGACGGCGATGGCGAGAGCGAACAGCAGGCTCTCGATCAGGGGACGGCCGAGAAGAAGCGCCGCAATGAGGATCACCGAGGTGAGCACCAGTGCGACGCCGAGCAGGAAGACCGAGAACCGGCCGAGGCCCCGCTGGAACTCGGTCTGCGGCTCCTGAACGCCGAGACCGACCGCGATCCGGCCGAACTCGGTGCGCGCGCCCGTCGCGACGACGACACCGATCCCGCTTCCCGCGTGCACGATGGTGCCCATCAACGCGCAACAGGAGAGGTCGCCGACGCCTGCGCCGACCGGCACCGGCTCTGTCGTCTTCGGCACAGCGGTCGCCTCTCCCGTAACGATGCTCTCGTCGCACTCCAGTGCGGTGCAGCCGATCAGGCGCAGGTCGGCGGGCACCACCGTGCCGACGGTCAGCACCACGACATCTCCGACCACCAGGTCTGTCACATCGACCGCGTGCCGCGTACCGTCCCTGAGCACCACGGCCGTGTGTCTCAGCCGGTCGTGGAGGAGGTCGGCTGCGCGTTCGGCGCGGAACTCGCCGGCGAAGCCCAGTCCGACGCTGATCAGCAGGATGACGGCGATGATGATCGATTCCACCCCCTGCCCCAGGAAGGCGGACACGACAGCGGTGGCGAACAGCAGCAACAGCAGGGGGCTGCGCACCTGGCGCAGCAACACGCGGCCCGGGCGGGCGCGATGCTCGCGGACGGCATTCGGACCCGTCGTCGCGAGACGCGATGAGGCGCCGGCGGAGGTCAGCCCGTCCCGTGACCCGCCGACGACGGAAAGGACGACGTCGATGGTCTCCCCTGCTGCCGTGCGGACGGGACTCGTGTCGGGCGAGACGACGGCGCTGCGTCCGCCGGTCACGTGTCCAGGCCGGTCAGCCACCAGCGCGCGCCGCCGCAGCTCGTGACATCGAACACGTGACGGCGGCCGTCCGCCGATGATGCGGCGATCCGCCAACCCGTCACCATGCGAGGATCGGGCGCTCCCGTGAGAGCCGGGGGAACGAGCATCCCGCGCGGCTCGGGAGGGACATCCACGTAGAAGCGCTCTCCGCCCCAATCGATCCGCACCGGGACCGCCTCCTCCAAGACGAGAGTGATCGGCTCCTTGCGCTGTGTATCCGTGGCGATCATCGCGACCGCTCCTCACTCTCGCGGCCCTCCGGCCGGCGCTTGGCGATCACGATCGGGGTCTGCAGGTTCAGCAGGACGTCGTGGCTCACCGAACCGAGCATGAGCCGTCGCACCCCGTGACGGCCGTGGGTTCCGAGCACGAGCATCCTGGCTCCGCGCGCGGCATCCACCAGCCCGCGCGCAGGGGCGGCCTCGATGACCTCCGTCGTCACGTCGACGTCGGAATGCTGATCGCGCGCCCTTCGCGCTGCGGCATCGACGATCCGCTGCCGATGGTCGCCGAGCGACCGTTCGGGGACGAATCCCGCCAGCAAGGGATTGGCGGTGTATCCGACGCACACGATGTGCAGCCGCTCGCGCAGCCTCGCCGCTTCGTCGGCGGCGAAGGCGACGGCGACCTCGGAGGGCAGCTCCCCGTCCACCCCGACCACGACACCGGAGCCCGCGGGGCGCCAATCATGCGGGATGACGGCGACGGGACACGGCGCAGCAGCAGCGACGCGAACGCCGAGCGATCCGGCGAAGGCGCGGCCTCTCTCGACTCCCGTGCGCGAGCCGACGACCAGCAGCTCGGCGTCACCGGATGCGCGGACGAGTTCTTGTGCCACCCCGCCGTGCGCGATTCTGGTCGTGACGGTGTCGGTCGTGCGTTCCGCGTTGACTCGCTCGGCCGCGAGCAGCGCTTCGGCGGCCGAGACGAGTTGGCGCGCAGGATGTTCGCCGTCTCCCCACGGCCGCTCGATCACGGTGACGAGGACCAACTGCGCACCGGACTCGGCTGCGCGTGCTGCCGACCAGTCGACGGCGCCTCGGTGTGCGGCTTCTCCATCGACGCCGACCGTGATCGTGTGGGTCATCGTGTCCTCCGGTGAGCTGGGGTGCTTCGAGAATCGCATTCCAGCGCACCCGACGGAGTGCCGAAAGTCCCGCGTTCACCACATGACTTTCGACCCAGCGCCGTCGCGGCCGACCTGTCACGGTGGCGTCATGCACACACCACACACGGACGTCGCTGTGGCGATCGTCTACGAATCCATGTTCGGGAACACCCGCCGGGTGGCGGAGGCCATTGCGGATGGGCTCCGAGAAACCGGCGTCGCGGCGACCGTCGTCCGCGTCAAGGACGCTCCGGAGACGTTCGGAGCAGTCGATCTCCTCCTCGTCGGGGCGCCTACCCACGTCCACGGGTTGAGCAGACCGTCTACGCGCACGGAAGCCGGGCGCTGGGGCGACGAACAGGAGCGCCACCTCACCCTCGAGCCGGATGCGGAGGGAATCGGTGTCCGCGAGTGGCTGGACACCTGTGGAGACCTCCCTGACCGGTTCGCCGCGTTCGACACCCGTGCGGACATGACGGAGATCTTCAGCGGCTCGGCCGCGAACGCCATCGAGAAGCGGCTGAGGAAGCTCGGGTCCCGGCGGTTCGCGGCGAAGAACAGCTTCCTCGTCGACAAGCAGTCCGTGCTCGAAGACGGCGAAGTCGACCGCGCCCGCTCCTGGGGGAGGACGCTGGGGGTCGAGTCGAAGGTCCCGTCCGTCCAGCAGTGAGCGCGGTCGACACTTTCAGTGCTTCAGCACGGCTTCTTTTCCGTGGATGACCAGCACGGGGCAGTCCGCGTGCTCGGCGCACGAACGGGAGACGGAGCCCAGAAGGAGCCCGGTGAACCCACCGAGCCCCCTGCTGCCGACAATCAGCATCTCCGCACCCTCCGACTCGGCGATCAACTGTCGCGCCGGGGACCCGCTCCTGACGACGGTCGAGTACCACGACGGCACGGCAGAGCCGAAAACTTCCTCGGCGGCGTTCTCTGCGATGGCCTCGGCATCCGCCTCGGGCGACCAGCCGTCGATCATGTAGCCCGGCCATGCCTGCGGATACTCCCAGACAGTCAGGCCCACCAGGGAACAGCCCAAGCTCTCGGCGATCCGCGCACCGCGCCGCAGCGCGGAGAACGATGCCGCCGATCCGTCGACGCCGACCACGATCCGCCCACCGGGGTGGATGCGGTCCTCGCTCTCGACAGCAGGGTAATCAGTCACTGGGGTGTCGCTCATCTGACCTTCTCCTTCGCTTCATCTTCGTCTTCCGTTCGCGCTCACCAGCGCTCGGGCTCGGGGGACCGCTCGAATCGCCGCCCGGTGATCCGCTCGATATCGATGTGGACGTAGCGGTACTTGAGGGTGGGGATCCACGGCTGCAACGGGGCGCGTTCCGCCTCGTCGATCTCGGTCTGGCTCTCCAGCTGTCGTGCCCGGCCGTGGGCGACGACGCTCCACGCCTCGTCCTCTGTGTAGCCGTCCGTCTCGAACGCGACGGCCGCGTGCACGGTGAGTTCGAGCAGCTTCGTGCCCGGTGCCGTCCTGATCAGGATGCTGGCACCGTCCGAGAAGTAGTTCACGGGGAAGATGTCGACCTCTCCTCCCGCAGCGGTGGCCAGGCGACCCAGTGTTCCTTGCTTGAGCAGTTCTCTGCATTCGTCTCGGTCCAATTCGCGGACCGGTTCATCCGATGACATCGCTCTCTCCTTTCACGTCCGTGTGTCCGCCGTGCGCGACCGGAATCGGCGCGTGCACCACGACGGTCGGCGACGATAAGTTCAGGAGCACGTCGTACGCGACCGCTCCCAGACTTCCGAGTTCCGCCTCGGCCCTCCGTGAATCGCCGATCACCAGCAACTCGGCGCTTCGAGCCAGTTCGGTCAGTGCTGAGCCGGCCGGACGTCGCACCACCCGGCTTCTGATGGTGATGTCCGGCTGCCGTTCCCGCGCCCTGGTCACAGCCGTCACGAGCGCAGCCCGTGCATCGTCGTCTCGGCGCAGCAGCCAATCGCTCATGTCGTCGTCCGTGTCGACGGTGAACCGCACACGGGACTCCGACGACCGGACCAGCATCAGCTCGCACTTCCGGAGCCCGGCCAGGTCGGCGGCGAAATCCACGGCTGAACGGCCAGCGGGTGTGTCGTCGACGCCCACGATCACGCCTCTTCGCATTCTGGACGCGACCTCCGGAATGATCGCCACGGGACCGAGGGCGAGATTTGCGAGCTGCAGGCTGCGCGAGCCATAGGCGCGTCCGTAGTGGAACCCGGTCTTGTGCGTTCCGACCACGAGCAAAGTCTCCTCGTCGCTGCACCCGGCGAGTTCGGCCATCGGACTGCCCCGGCGCAACTCGGCGCGGAGAGTGACGCCGTCACCGAGTGTGCGCGCGTATTCGAAGTCGTCCGCCAGCAGCTGCTTCGCGTTCTCATCGACCTCATCGATCAGCTGTGAGCCGACCGCACCCCACTCGTCGTCGGCGATGTGCACCAGCGTCACAGGCGCCGGGAGCCGTCGGGCCATCGCGATGGTCCAGCGGACAGCCGCTCGTGCCGGCACTGAACCGTCGACGCCGACCACGTACCTGCGGATCCTCATTCTGGGCACCTCCGACGACAGTCTCAGCGGATCGGCTCTCGCGCCGTAGGCCGTTGGTCCCGCGGGACCAACGGCCTCCCCCGTCACCCGGTGCCGAGGTTGACTCTGAGCGGAGAGGAGACGACTCATGGGCGACATGATCGCGTGGCGGACCACGGGACAGCCGGGCGGGCTGGAGATGAGGACGCTACCTGTGCCTGAACCAGGCGACGACGAGGTGCTGGTCAGAGTCGAGACGTGCGGCATCTGCCGAACCGACCTCCATGTCGTCGATCACGAGATCGCGGTCCACTCCCCGACCGTGACGCCCGGCCATCAGGCCGTCGGCACCGTGGAGGCCGTCGGGACCGCGGTCGTTCATCTCCGGCCGGGCGACCTGGTCGGCGTCGCGTGGCTGCGGCGCACCTGCGGCGAGTGCGCATTCTGCCGGGAAGGCGCGGAGAATCTGTGTCCCCGGTCGCAGTACACCGGCTGGGATGCCGACGGGGGCTTCGCCGAGTATCTGGTCGCACCCGCGGCTTTCGTCTACCGGCTCCCCGACGACGCCGACGCCCTCCAGACGGCCCCTCTTCTCTGCGCCGGCATCATCGGCTACCGGGCGCTGATGCGCGCAAAACTCCCTCAGGGAGGGACACTGGGCATCTACGGTTTCGGCTCCAGCGCGCACGTCACCGCCCAGCTCGCACTCGCGGCGGGCGCGACGGTCTTCGCGATGACCCGCGGCGAGCAGAACAGAGCGCTTGCCAGGGAACTGGGTGCACGGTTCGTCGGCGACGAGGCGGACGAGCCGCCGAAACCGCTCGACGCGGCGATCGTCTTCGCGCCGGCCGGCTCGCTCGTGCCGGTCGCTCTCCGCGCCGTCACCAGCGGGGGAACCGTCGTCCTCGCGGGAATCGAGATGTCCGATCTGCCGTCGACGTCGTACGGGGACACGCTCTTCCGCGAGCGCGACCTGCGCACGGTCACGGCCAACACCCGGGCCGACGGGATGCGCTTCCTGGCTCTGGCCGCGAACCTCGGTCTGCGACCGCGAGTGACAGAGATACCGTTCGCCGGACTGGCGGACGCGATCGACGACCTGCGCGACGGGCGGGCGAGTGGGTCGCTCGTCCTGCGTGTCAGAAAGGATGGCGAACACCATGACTGACCGAACGCTCGTCTGCTGGAACGGGACGGACGCGGCCGAGGCTGCGCTCGGCTGGGCGCTGCGGCGCTCGCGGGATGCCGGATCGCGGCTGGAACTCGTCGACGTGGTAGACGCCACGCTCTTCGTCGGTGACCACGTGGCGCTGGAGCGCGCGATCGAAGAAGAGCAGGACAGGCTCATGGCGCGTGTGGAGCTCCTCGAGCAGACGCATCCGGCAGCTCTCGCCCGCCACGAGCTCATCGTCGGAGACCCGCTGGAGATGCTCAGCCTGCAGACGGTGCCCGACACCCTCGTCGTCGTCGGAACGAGGAGGCGCACCGGGCTGTTGATCCGCTACGGCTGGTCGATCGGTGCCCGCTTGGCGACCTCGGCCTCCGGCCCGGTCGCCATCGTGCCGGCCGACACCGCCGCCGACAACGGCGGCGCTGGGACGGGCGTGGTGGTCGGCGTCGACGGATCCGAGATCAGCGGGCTCGCACTCGCTTTCGCCGCCGACGAGGCAGCCTCGCTCGATCTGCCGCTGACCATCGTGCACTGCTGGCAGGCGCCGCTCGCCGGCGAACCGCTGGTGGTCCCCGACGACGAATTCGTCGGATCGCAGGAAACGGCGCACCGCGAACTTCTCGACGAACACGTCCGGTTCACGCGCGAGCGCCACCCGAGGCTGGCCATCGCCTCGTCCCTGCTCCGCCGCGACCCGATCGCGGGTCTGACCGGAGCATCCGCTGGCGCGTTCATGGTAGTGGTCGGCAGCCGCAGGCTCACCGGCTGGAAGCGTGCCTGGCTCGGGTCAGTGTCGCACGGGCTGGCGCTCGGAATCCCTGCCCCGACCGTCATCGTCGGTCCGGAGACTGCTGCACGCTCTTGACCGGTGGAACTACACTCGACATCGACGATGACAGTCCTTCGAGGGATGTGACATGCAGGGTGATGAGCCGATCACGTTCCCGGATGCGCCTCGAGGGGAACTCGACCGCACCCTGGGCCAGTTGGTCGAGCAGGCGGCAAAGGTCATGGAGACCCAGGGGCGGCTCCGTGCACTGGTCAGAGCGAACAGGGCGGTCGTCTCGCATCTCGAACTCCCCACGGTGCTGCGCAGTATCGTCGACGCCGCAGTCTCCCTGGTCGGGGCGAAGTACGGGGCCCTGGGAGTCATCGCCGAAGGCGGCGGCCTCGAGCAGTTCATTCACGTCGGCATGGACGAGTCGGATGTCGAACGGATCGGCCACCTCCCGGAGGGTCACGGGCTCCTCGGCGCACTCATCGACGATCCCCGGCCGATCCGGCTGGACACCATCGCCGCGGACCCCCGCTCCGCAGGCTTCCCCGACGGGCATCCGCCCATGTCTGCGTTCCTCGGGGTCCCGATCGTCGTGCGCGACTCCGTCTACGGGAACCTCTATCTGACCGACCCGGACTCCGGTAGCTTCTCGGACGACGACGAGCAGCTGGTGCGGGCACTCGCCGACAATGCCGGCTTCGCCATCGACAATGCCCGCCTCTTCGCCGAGACCGCAGCCCGGCAGGCATGGAGCGCGTCAGCGGCCGAGATGACGGCCGCGATCCTCGGTGCCGAGCAGAACTCCGCCTTCGACGAGCTCTGCACACGTGTCGCCCCGCTCGTCCACGCCGACGACGTCTGCGTGGTGCTGATCGATCCCGACGAGCACACCCTCAGCGTGCGTGCGCTGAGCACCGGGGAGGCGCCGGTCGGCTCATTCCCGCTGACGAACGGCCAGCTGCGATCGGCTGCCGAATCCGCCCAGACCACGCGCGCGGAGGACATCGGCCTGCTTCCCCCGCTGAGCGGATGGGAGACCGGTCCCGCGCTGATCGTCCCGTTCGACGGTGCAGCACAACGTCTGACTCCGGTTCTCCTCGCCCACCGGTCATCGGGCGCCCTGCCCTTCACCGCGTTCGAGCTCGAACGAACCGCTTCGCTCAGCAGCCAGGCGGCCATCGCGATCGAGCTCGCCGCCACCCGCGCCGATCGGCAGCGCGTCCAGCTTCTCGAGGAGCGAGCACGGATCGCGCGCGACCTGCACGATCACGTCATCCAGCAGCTCTTCGGCGCCGGGATGGCGCTGCAGAGCATCGAAGCCATGACCGGACCCGGGACGGTCGCCGAACGCATCGAGGGGACGGTGAAGTCGCTCGACGAGGCGATCGCGCAGATCAGGACCATCATTTTCGCGCTCTCCCACCACCACGAGTCCGGCGCCGGCCTTCGGCACCGGCTCCTCGACATCGTGCACGACGTCGGGTCGGCACTCCCCGAACCGGCGACGCTGTCCTTCACCGGCCCGGTCGATATCGTGGCGGGCCAGGAGCTCACCGACGACATCGCGGCATTCGTGCGGGAAGGCCTGACCAACGTCGTCCGTCACGCGGGAGCGCGCACCGCATCCGTGACCACGACGGCCACGGCCGCCGACATCTCCGTGACGGTCACCGACGACGGGCACGGCATCGGCGACGCGACGCGGCGGAGCGGGATCGCGAACCTCGACGCACGGGCACGGCGTCTCGGCGGCGTGCTGACCATCGACACGGGAGCGGACGGCACGCGCCTGTGTCTCCGACTGCCGATACCGGAGGCGACGCGATGACCGTCGGAACGATCCGGGTCTTTCTCACCGACGACCACGAGATCGTCCGGCGCGGCATCGCCGCCATCATCGACGCGCAACCGGACATGGAGGTCGTCGGTGAGGCAGCGACCGCTGCCCAGGCGCGAGGGCGCATCCTCGCCGTTCAGCCGGACGTGGCCATCGTGGACGTGCGACTTCCCGACGGCAGCGGCATCGACGTGTGCAGGAAGGTCAAGCAGGAGGCTCCCGAGATCCGCTGCTTGATGCTCACGGCGTACGACGACGACGACGCGCTCCGTGCTGCGATCATCGCCGGCGCGGATGGTTACGTCATCAAAGACATCCAGGGCAGCTCGCTGCTCGCCGACATCCGCGCGGTGGCGGCAGGGAAACGCTTGATCGACCCCGGTATCGCGTCGCGGATTGCCACGCAGCTGAAGCAGCCGGAGGACGACCCGCGGTTCGGCTCGCTCGTGCTGCGGGAGCGTCAAGTGCTCGCGCTGATCGCGGACGGCTTCACCAATCGCCAGATCGGCGACAGGCTCGGCCTTGCCGAGAAGACCGTGAAGAACTACGTCAGTTCGCTGCTGGCCAAGCTCGGGTTGGAGCGGCGCACCCAAGCCGCGGTCTTTCAGCTCGAGCACCGCGCAGGCACATCCGGGTAGCCACCCGCCGTCGACGGAGCGGTCAGACCGTACTGTCGGGACCGACGACCACCGTCGGTGCAGCGATATCGAGGATCATGGCGTGGCTCACCGAGCCGAGCAGCACACGGTCGACACCGTGCAGCCTCTCGGTGCCGACGACGAGCATGGACGCAGACTCCGCGACCTGCTTCAGCGCGACGTGGGCCTCACTCCTCGTCAGCACCGGCGTGATCGTCAGATCCCTATTGCTGCTGCGGAGGCTCTGAACGACCGCGTCGAGTACGAGCTGGTGCTCCTCTTCGAGCTCGCCGAGGAAGGGACCGTCCAGCCGGATGTCCGGAACGCTGACCACGGGGTCCAGCCACGCGTGCACCACCACGAGCTCCTGGTGCAGCCGTCGCGCCTCGCGCGCGGCGAACCGAGCGGCTTTGAACGAGACCTCCGAACCGTCCACCCCCACCGCGACTACGGAACGGGACGCCTCCGGCAGCCCCGGGATGACGGCGACCGCGCCGTGCGCCGAGGCCGCCAGGCGCGCGCCGAGCGACCAGTGGTAGCGACCGCGCGGTCCTTTCCGCTCACCCGTGCCGACGACGACGAGCGTGTCCGGCCGCGTCCGCCGACGCAGCTCCTCCAATCGTGCGCCCGCCATGATGTGCGTGTTGACCCGGAGGCCGGGATACTCGTCTGCGACACGCTGGGCCATAGCGTCGGCAGCGAGATGACGCCGGGCGACCATCTGCTCCGTCACGACCTGGCCAGGGGTGAGCGCGTCCGTGTCCTCGACATCGACCAGGATGATCCCGTCGCCCTCGTACACGGCTCTTTCTGCCGCCCATTCGAGGGCGAGATCCGCCTCCAGGCTGCCATCCCATCCGACGATCGTCCTGTCGTTCATCCTTCGCCCTCTCTCTCGTCAGCAGTCGTCGGGGACCGGCCGATGTCGTACGGCTGCGGGCAGACGAAGACGGGGCATGGCAGCTTCTGCAGCACATCGTGGCTGACCGACCCGAGCATTCCGGCGAGGAGTCGTCCTCGTCCCCTGGTTCCTACGACGAGCGCAGCCGCTCCCGTCGCGCGTTCGATCAGCGCCTTCGCCGGGTTGTCACGGACCACGACCGGTGTGATGGCGGCTCCGCGCGCACCGGTGACCTGCGCCAACGCGTCGGGGATCACTCGCTCGACGCGGGCCAGATACTCAGGATCGACCGGCCGTCCGGCGTCGAGCGCCCGCTGAAACACTTCGGGCACGTCCCAGGCGTGGACGGCGTCGATTCGCGCGTGCAGCCAGCCGGCCTCTTCGACGGCGAACGCCACGGCGGACAGCGACTCGACGGAGCCGTCCAGCCCGACCACGACCACGTTCCGCTCCACCGGTGCCCGGTCGGGGATCACAGCGACCGTGCACTCCGCTCTCGACGCCAGTCTTCCCGGCAGCGAGCCGATGCGGGAGCCGTCGTCCCCTGCCCGTTTGTCCGTCCCGACGACCAGGAGCCTGGCCCCCGTGGATGCTGCGAGAAGCGCCGCGGACGGCGGACCCTCCAGAGAGCGGAACACCGCGGGGACGGTCGGGGCGAGGGCGTGGACGTGCCCTCGAGCTTCGGCCAGCTCCTCCTCGGCGGTGGTGATGATGTCGAAGCGCGGTCCGAACACGGCCGCCCCCAATCGTGTGTCGACGGCGTGGACGACATCCAAGGCCGCCCCGCGCTCGACCGCTCGCGCGGCAGCCCAGTCAAGGGCCCGCCACGCGGAGCTCGTACCGTCGAATCCCACGACGATCCTGCCGCCGCTTGGCACGCGCTCCCGTCCACCACCGTCCTGAGCCTCCATCGGGCTCCTCCCATCGTCACCGGTCAGCATCCCGCACCGCGCCGCCCCTCCGTTAGGACTTTCGGCCTTGCTGCACGCGACGTCTGCCGGTTGAGTGATGCCATGAGAAAGCACAACAGCAGCCACGGTTCTTCGCTGCAGTTCCGCGACGTGCAACCGGGAGTCAAGGTGCTCCTCGGCGGGGCGATCGCCTGGACCCTCGCGTGGAAAGGTGTCTCCCTGTGGCGGGCGGCACGAAATGGCAGCAAACCCTGGTTCGCGACCCTGCTCGTCTCCAACACCCTGGGTGTGCTGGACGCCGTCTACCTGTTCGGCGTCGACCGCCGCCACCGCTCAGAGCACCGTGAGGAGCTGGCAGTGCTGGCCGCGACGGGAGAGCCAGAGCAGGGTGCCCATCGGCAGGAGACCTGAGAGAGCCGGCCACGGGACTCGAACCCGTAACCCCCGCTTTACAAGAGCGGTGCGCTACCAATTGCGCCAGGCCGGCAGGCGACGGTCGCCCGTCGTCGGCACCCATCCTACGGGATGGGGTCCTGCGGTCCGGTCAGCCTGCGCTGGGGCTCGGGGACGGCGTCGCGGTCGACGAATACTGGTCGCCCTGCGCCTGCAGCACGAACGCCTTGAAGTCGGCCGCGCTGGTCAGCGAGCCGGTGTACTGCTTGCCGTTGACCAGCACCAGCAGCGCGTTCGTCATCTTCTTGACCGTCGAGTTCGGGATGGGGCCGCTCAGCGCCCTGTCGCTCGCAGTCGTCACCCAGGTCTTGAACCGGCCGTCGTCGATGCAGGAGGAGATCTCGCTCGTCTTGGTCGCTCCGGCGTCGCTGACGCGGGACTTGATCTGCGCGTCGGTGAGGCCGGGGCCGCCCTCCTTGGGCTGCTTGGTGAACATCGTCGCGTTGAACTTCCAGAACGCGTTCGGCGAGTAGTTCGCGACGCACGCCGCGGCGTTGGCCGCCCGCAGCGAGTATTTCGTCCCCGCCGAGTGGCTCGTGTAGATGGCGACCGGATGCACTTCCATCGTCACCGCGCCGTCCTTGACGAGCGGTTCGAGCTGCTTGAGGTTGGTGCGCTGGAAGTCGCCGCACAGCGCGCAGAGGTAGTCGGCGTACACCCGGATGTCGACGACGCTGCCGCTGGGGTCCGGCGTCGAGGGGATGGGCTTGGCGTCCGCCGCGAGGGCTGGCGTCGGCTTGACGGTGAGGCCGGAGCCGATCAGCACACCGTCGCTCGCCATGTTCTTCGGGCCGGGGACGGTCGGGCGGATCGCGCTGACGATGATCAGGGCCACGACCGTGACGACGGCGAGCACTCCGATCACGATGCCGCCGGTCAGCAGCGCCTTGTTCCTTCGATCCTTCCGCTGCTGGGACGTGCGCAGCTGGCGGGCCTTCTCCCTGGCTGCCTCACGCCGTTCGTTGGCAGGGCGGCTGTCGTCGGGGCCGTCGGTCATGAATATCACTTTCGGGGGAATCGCTGGGGCACTGCTTCGGGGCAGTGTGGTTCGGATCGCGCGCTCAGCACGCAACCGGTCGATCGTAATTCGGCAGTCTGGGAATCGTCCAGACGCCGGCTGAATGCGCCGTGGACCCCTGGGTGCCCGTGTGGTCACGACGCCGTCGCCGATGTCATACTATGGGGTCGTGGCACCGTCGCCCCAGGACGACAGTTCCACCTACCCATTCACAACGGATCGTCCGGCACGTACCTGCCGGTGAAGGAGTAAGAAAACAATGGCGTCAGTCACCTATGACAAGGCAACCCGTCTGTACCCGGGTTCCAACCGCCCTGCAGTGGATGCACTCGACCTCGAGATCGCCGATGGCGAGTTCCTCGTCCTGGTCGGTCCGTCCGGTTGTGGTAAGTCCACCTCGCTGCGTATGCTCGCCGGCCTCGAAGAGGTCAACGACGGCAACATCTTCATCGGCGAGCGCAACGTCACCGACGTTCCGCCGAAGGACCGCGACATCGCGATGGTCTTCCAGAACTACGCTCTCTACCCGCACATGACCGTCGCAGAGAACATGGGCTTCGCGCTCAAGATCGCCGGCGTCAACAAGGACGAGCGCGCCTCCCGCGTCCTCGAGGCCGCCAAGCTGCTCGACCTGGAGCCCTACCTCGGCCGCAAGCCGAAGGCGCTCTCCGGTGGTCAGCGTCAGCGCGTCGCGATGGGCCGCGCGATCGTCCGCAGCCCCCAGGTGTTCCTCATGGACGAGCCGCTGTCGAACCTCGACGCCAAGCTCCGCGTCCAGACCCGCACCCAGATCGCGTCGCTCACCCGCCGCCTCGGCGTCACCACGGTCTACGTCACGCACGACCAGACCGAGGCTCTGACCATGGGTGACCGCATCGCGGTCCTCAAGGACGGCGTCCTGCAGCAGGTCGGCACCCCGCGCGACCTGTACGCGCAGCCGAACAACGTGTTCGTCGCCGGCTTCATCGGCAGCCCGGCCATGAACCTGTTCTCGGCCGACGTCACCGACGGCGGTGTCAAGTTCGGCACTTCGGTCGTCCCGATCGAGCGCGAGGTCCTCGCGAACGCCGGTTCGGCCGTCACCATCGGTGTCCGCCCGGAGGACGTCGTCGTCTCCACCACCGAGAACACCGGCCTCAAGGTCACGGTCGACCTGGTCGAGGAGCTCGGCGCAGACGGCTACCTCTACGGCCACTCGGAGATCGACGGCAAGCGCACCGACATCGTCGGTCGTGTCGACGGACGCATGCACCCGAACGCGGGCGACACCGTCTACATCACCCCGAAGCCGGGCCACGTCCACGCGTTCCACGCGGAGAGCGGCGAGCGCCTCGGCGGTGCCGTCGTCGACTGAGGTCGCAACGCATCCTGACAGTGCCGCAGTCCTTCCCGGACTGCGGCACTGTCGTTTTCCCCATCCGCTCCCCCGCCCTCAGCGCTCCCACCCGCATCCGATAGGTTTTCATCATGGCTGGCTCCCTCAACATCACCGCGGCGACGGTCGATCCCGCACTCCTCGACCTCCCGTGGAACCTTCCGCTCGACGAGTGGTCGAGCGAGCACATCGCCGTTCTGCCCAAGGGGATCTCCCGCCACCTGGTGCGCTTCGCGAACCTGTCCGGCTACGTCATCGCCATCAAGGAGACGACCGCGGAGATGGCCACGCGGGAGTACGAGATGCTGCGCACCCTGCAGCGGGTGGACGTGCCGTGCGTCGATCCCGTCGCGGTCATCAAGAACCGCACGGACGACGAGGGCGACCCGCTGAAGGCCGTGCTGGTCACGCGCCACCTCAAGTTCTCGCTCCCATACCGGGCGCTGTTCTCGCAGACCCTGCGGCCCGACACCGCCACCCGACTGGTGGATGCGCTGGCCGTGCTGCTCGTGCGCCTGCACATCGTCGGGTTCTTCTGGGGCGACGTCTCCCTCTCCAACACCCTGTTCCGTCGCGACGCCGGCGCGTTCGCCGCGTACCTCGTGGATGCGGAGACCGGCCAGCTCTACGACGGCGGCCTCTCCAACGGTCAGCGCGAGAACGACCTGGAGATCGCCAGGGTCAACATCGCCGGCGAGCTGATGGACCTCGAGGCCGGCGGTCGCGTGGACGAGGAGCTCGACCCGATCAAGGTCTCCAACGGCATCGTGGCCGCATACCGGTCGCTCTGGAAGGAGCTGACAGGCAGCGAGTCGTTCAAGTCGTCGGAGCGCTGGCGCATCAACCAGCGGGTCGACCGCCTCAACGATCTCGGCTTCGACATCGAGGAGCTCGCGATCAAGACCTCCGACGAGGGCACGACGGTGCGCATCCAGCCGAAGGTGGTGGATGCCGGTCACCACCAGCGCAGGCTGCTGCGCCTCACCGGCCTCGACACCGGAGAGAACCAGGCCAGGCGACTGCTCAACGACCTGGACTCCTACGCCGCGACGCTCGGCAAGCAGGGCCTGGACGAGGAGGCGATGGCGCACGAGTGGCTGATGCGCGTCTTCGAGCCTGTCGTGCGCGCGATCCCCGCCGACCTCAAGGGCAAGCTGGAGCCCGCCGAGGTCTTCCACCAGCTGCTGGAGCACCGCTGGTTCATGTCGCAGGCCGAGGGCCGGGATGTGCCGCTCGCCGAGGCCCTGACCTCGTACATCAACGACATCCTCCGCCACCGCCGCGACGAGGCGACCGTGATCGCCCCGCCCACCGAGACCATCAGCATCCCGATCCTGGCGTCGGAGACGGGAACGGGCGACGAGGACGACGACGCCGACGACTGGCGCAGCAAGGTCTGACCCCACCTACAACCGCGAGATGCCAGCAACTGCGCCGATTTCCGTGGAATCCGGCGCAGTTACTGGCATCTCATCAGCCGGGCGGCGACCGCCTGGCTACTTCTTGGCCTCCGCGCGCAGCTTGGCGATCTCGTAGAGCGTGACGCTCGTGGCGATTCCCGCGTTGAGCGACTCGGTGGTGGCGGTGATCGGGATGGACACGATCGCGTCGCAGGTCTCGGTGACCAGGCGCGACAGTCCCTTGCCCTCGCTGCCGACCACGATCACGACCGGCCGGTCGGCGAACGACAGCCCGGGAAGCGACACATCGCCTCCGCCGTCGAGGCCGAGCACGAAGACGCCGGCCTCCTTGAACGCTTTGAGCGTCTGCGTGAGGTTGGCCGCCATCGCGACGGGCGTGCGCGCTGCGGCGCCCGCCGACGTCTTCCACGCCGAGGCGGTCATGCCGACCGAGCGACGCTGCGGGACGATGACGCCCTGCCCGCCGAACGCGGCCGTCGAGCGGATGATCGCGCCGAGGTTGCGGGGGTCTGTGATGCCGTCGAGGGCGACGAACAGCGGCGTCTCCCCCTTGCGGATGGTGAGGTCGAGCAGGTCGGCCGGGTGCGCGTACTCGTACGGCGGCACCTTGAGCGCGACACCCTGGTGCACGGCGTCGCGGCCGGCCAGGCGGTCGAGCTCCGGACGCATGACCTCGAGGATCGGGAGACCGCGACCGGTGGCGATCGACAGGATCTCCTTCACCCGCTCGTCCATCTCGACGCGCGCGGCGATGTAGAGAGTGCTGGCGGGGATGTGCGCGCGCAGCGCCTCGACCACGGAGTTGCGGCCGGTGACGATCTCGCTCTCGTCGCCCGACTTGGCGCGGCGTGCAGCACCGGATGCGCCGCGCGGCGCGGTGTCGCCCCTCCCGCGGCCCTGGCCGGAGCCCTGACCACGGCCTTCGCCCGGCTTGCCGCGCCCGCCCGCTGCGGCGTAGCGCTCGCGCGCCGCCTTCGCCTTGCCGGCGGGGTGGTACGGCCGGTCCTCGGCCTTCGGCGTCGGCTTCTTGCCTTCGAGTGCCTGCCTGCCCTGTCCGCCCGAGCCCACCTGGGGACCCTTGCGGCTCTTCCTCACGGCCCCGGCGCGGGGCTTTCCACCCGAGTTCTTCATGATTCGATGCTCCAATGCGACACCGTCTGGGTGTCTTCGATGGTGATTCCCGCGCTCGTCAGTTCGTCGCGGATGCGGTCTGCTGCCGCAAAGTCTTTCGCCTGCCGTGCCGCCTGCCTGTCGGCGAGCAGCCGCTCGACCAGCTGGCCGAGGGCGGCGTCCGCCGCCGACGATCCTGCGGTGTTCCAGTGCGGGGACAGCGGGTTGATGCCCAGCACCTCCGCCATCGCGAGCGCGTGCCCGCGTGCGGCGGCGGCGGCTTCCAAGTCTTCCGCATCCAGTGCCGCGTTTCCTGAACGCACGGTGTCGTGCAGCACGGCGATGGCCTGCGGAACGGCGAGGTCGTCGTCCATCGCCTCGGCGAAGGCGTCTGGAACGCTCTCGACGCCGCTCCCGGCGAAGCGCGTTCCGGCCAGCCGGCGGTCGACCCGCTCGAAGAACCCGGAGATGCGTTCGAGTGCCGCCTCCGCCTCCTCCAGCGACCCGTCGTGGAAGTCGATGGTCGACCGGTAGTGCGCCGACCCGAGGTAGTACCGCACCACCAGAGGACGCGCGGCGCCCAGCAGGTCGGCCGCGTAGACCGAGTTGCCGAGCGACTTGCTCATCTTCTGTCCGTTGACGTTGACCAGGCCGTTGTGCACCCAGTAATTGGCGAACGCATCCCCCGCCGCCGTCGACTGGGCGATCTCGTTCTCGTGGTGCGGGAAGCGCAGGTCGAGCCCGCCGCCGTGGATGTCGAACTGCGGCCCGAGGTAGCGCCGCGACATCGCGGAGCACTCGATGTGCCACCCCGGCCGCCCGTCTCCCCACGGAGACGGGAAGGATGCGGACGCCGGCTCGTCGGCCTTGCGCCCCTTCCAGAGCGCGAAGTCGCGCGGGTCTCGCTTGTCACGGGGGTCTGCGTCGGCCGCGGCCTCCATGTTGTCGATGCTCTGCCTGGTCAGCTCGCCGTACGACGGCCAACTCTTCACGTCGAAGTACACGTCGCCGGAGCCGTCCGCCGCGGCATACGCGTGCCCGCGCTCGATCAGCCGGGCGATGATCTCCTGCATCTGCGGGATGCTCGCCGTGGCCCGCGGCTCGTAGGTGGGCGCCTGCACACCCAGCGCCGTATACCCCGCGGTGAATTCGAGCTCGAAGCGGTACGCGAGCGCCCACCACTCCTCCGCACTGCCGGACTCCCGAGCAGCCTCGGCGTTGACCAGGATCTTGTCGTCGATGTCTGTGACGTTGCGCACCAGGGTGACCCGGTATCCGCGATAGCTCAGCCAGCGCCGCAGCTGGTCGTAGACCAGCGCGGAGCGCAGGTGGCCGATGTGCGGAGACGACTGCACGGTCGGACCGCACACGTAGATGCCCACCTCGCCGTCGCGGAGCGGGATGAAGTCGCGAAGGACACCGGCCTTCGTGTCGTAGAGTCTCACAGTCACGGCATACAGCCTACGGGCCGGGCCGCGCGGGTGCCGCGCGAGCGTTCGAACATGTCAGTAACTCGTCAGACCTGTCGGCTGTGGATAACGAGGGCGGTGGCGAACGCGGCGATGCCCTCGCCGCGGCCGGTGAACCCGAGGCCGTCCGTCGTGGTCGCGGATACCGACACCGGGGCGCCGAGGATGCCGCCGAGCAGCGCCTCGGCCTCCGCACGTCGCGGCGCGAACTTCGGCCGGTTGCCGACCAGCTGCACGGACACGTTCCCGATCCGGAATCCCGCCTGCTCGACCAAACGTCGGGTCTCCGTCAGGAACACGGATCCGTGAGCACCGACGAATCGCGGATCGCTCGTGCCGAACACGCCGCCGATGTCGCCGAGGCCCGCGGCGGCGAGCAGCGCATCCGTGATCGCGTGCGCGACGGCATCCCCGTCGCTATGCCCGGCGAGCCCGGCCTCCCCCGGCCAGTGCAGTCCGGCGAGCCACAGCTCCGCCGACAGGTCGAATGCGTGCGTGTCCGTTCCGAACCCGATGCGCGGCGCAGCGTGGGCGGCAGCGGCAGACCCGGCGATCAGCTCCTCCGCCCGGCGCAGGTCCCACGGCGTGGTGATCTTGAACGCGCGCGCGTCGCCCGGGATGACGGAGACCGCCCGACCGGATGCGGCGACCAGCGCGGCGTCGTCCGTCTCCTCCGACGCCGCTGCTGCGTACGCGGCGGCGAGGTCGGCCAGCGGGAAGCCCTGCGGCGTCTGCACGGCGGACAGCACGGACCGGTCGACGGTCTCGTGGATCTCCCCGTCGGCGCCGACGCGCTTGATCGTGTCGCTCACCGGCAGGCCGGGCACGACACCGTGACCCCGCGCATCCACCGCCGAGACGACGTCGTCGAACAGCGACGACGGAGTGAGCGCCCGAGCGGCGTCATGCACCAGCACGACCTCGACGGAGTCCGCGAGCACGGCGATGCCGGCCGCAACGGACTGCTGCCTGGTCATCCCGCCCGCCACGACGGAGACGGGCGCGCCGAAAGCTCGGGATGCGAGCTCCGTCGCGTCCCCGACGAGCTCCGCGGGGGCGACGACCACGACCTGCGCCTCTTCGCTCATTCCCGCGACGGCATGCACCGAACGCTCGAGAAGAGTAGAGCCCCCGAGAGCCACGAAGGCTTTCGGGAGCTCTGCACCCAGACGCGTGCCACTACCGGCGGCGACGATCACCACCGCGAGGCGCGGCGACACTCAGGAGGCCAGGACCTCGTCGAGCAGGCTCGATGCCTTCTCGTCGTCGGTCTTCTCGGCGAGCGCGAGCTCGGAGATCAGGATCTGACGAGCCTTCGCGAGCATCCGCTTCTCACCGGCGGACAGGCCGCGGTCCTGGTCGCGGCGCCACAGATCGCGGACGACCTCGGAGACCTTGATGACGTCGCCGGAGGCGAGCTTCTCAAGGTTCGCCTTGTAGCGGCGGGACCAGTTGGTGGGCTCCTCGGTGAACGGAGCGCGCAGAACCTCGAAGACGCGGTCGAGACCCTCTTTGCCGATAACGTCCCTGACGCCGACGAGGTCGACGTTCTCAGCGGGAACCTCGATGGTGAGGTCGCCCTGGGTCACGTTGAGCTTGAGGTACAGCTTCTCTTCACCCTTGATGATTCTCTTCTTGACTTCGGTGATAGTCGCAGCACCGTGGTGGGGGTAAACGACGGTTTCGCCAACCTCGAAAAGCATAGATTGATGTCCCTTCAGCAACTACTAGGATACCACATGAGGCACATGCTAAGGTTCGCCTTCGCGCGCCCGAGCGCCCGTGGGCATGCGCTAAACTCAAACAGCATTCCGCTTTCTCACACGGCGCATTCGCAGGCCGAGCGGAACGATCTGGAGGGTCATTCAGTGAAAGCTCGTGTCGCAGCGTCCATCGCCCTTGCTCTGGCGGTCGCGTTCGGAACGGCCGGTTGCGGCTTCATCGCCCCGCAGGCCACCACGAAGCACTACGACGCGAGCGACGGGGTGAGCGGTAACGTCGGCCAGATCGACGTGCGCAACGCCATCATCATCACGGACGCGAAAGACGGCACCGTCGGCAACCTCGTCGTGACGCTCGTCAACAACGACTCGAAGAGCATCGAGGTCTCCATCCAGGGCGGAGACCAGAGCGCCTCCACGGCAGAGGTCACCGTCAAGCCCGGCCAGGTCAAGCAGCTCGGCAGCGACCCGCAGTCCAGCTCCAGCAACAACGTCTTCTTCGCCAACTTCGACGGCAAGCCGGGCGGCCTCTACTCCGTCTTCTTCCAGTACGGAGACGAGACCGGCCTGAAGCTGCAGGTCCCCGTCCTCGACGGCGCCCTGCCCGAATACCGCGACCTCGTGCCGCCCACCATCCTGCCGGCCACCAAGTAGTCGGTCGCACGCGCAAACGAAACGGCTCCGAACTTCTTCGTGAAGTTCGGAGCCGTTCGCGTTGTCGGTGCGTGAAGTCCTCTAGGCGTTGAAACGGTAGCCGAGCCCGCGCACGGTGACCAGCATCGCCGGCTCCGACGGGCTCTCCTCGATCCGCGACCGGATGCGCTTGATGTGCACATCCAGGGTCTTGGTGTCGCCGAAGTAGTCGCTCCCCCACACCCGGTCGATCAGCTGGCCGCGCGTCAGCACCCTCCCCGCGTTGCGTAGCAGCAGCTCCAGCAGCTCGAATTCCTTCAGCGGCATGGAGATCTCGGTGCCGTTGACCTGCACCGTGTGCCTGTCCACATCCATTCGCACCGAACCGGCTTCGAGGATCGCGTCGTCGATCGTCTCCTCCGCCTCCACCCTGCGCCGCAGCACGGCCCGGATGCGCGCGAGCAGTTCGCGGGACGAGTACGGCTTGGTCACGTAGTCGTCGGCGCCGAGCTCCAGGCCCACCACGATGTCGACCTCGGAGTCCTTGGCGGTCAGCATGATGATCGGCACGCTCGACCGGGTGCGGATCTCCCTGCACACCTCCGTGCCGGGGATGCCGGGCAGCATGAGGTCGAGCAGGATGAGGTCTGCGCCGTCCTTGTCGAACTCGGCGAGCGCCGTCGGCCCGTCCTCCGCGACCGTCACGTCGTAGCCTTCGCGCTTCAACAGGTAGGCGAGCGGCTCGCTCAGAGCGGCCTCATCCTCGACGAGCAGGATGGATGTCACGTTGGTTCTCCTATCGGGGGACGAACAGTGGATGCTTCTGGCAGCCGGATGGTGAAGGTCGAGCCGCGACCGGGCTGCGACCAGACGCGCACCTCGCCGCCGTGGTTCTGCACGGCGTGCTTGACGATGGCGAGCCCCAGCCCCGTGCCTCCCGTGTTGCGGGAGCGGGCCTGGTCGACGCGGAAGAATCGTTCGAAGACGCGGTCGAGGTCGTCTTCCGGGATGCCCTCGCCCTGGTCGGTCACCGCGATCTCGACCACGCCGTCGACCACGCGGACGCCGACGCCGATGCGCGAGTCGTCCGGCGAGTACTGGATCGCGTTGGAGATGAGGTTGTGCACAGCGGTGACGAGCAGGGCCTCGTTGCCGAGGATCTCCGCCGCCTTGTCGCCGCGGACCGCGAGCTCGATGCCCCTGGTCTCCGCGGCGACCCTGTTCTGGTCGAGGGCAGCCGTGACGACGGCGTTCGCCCGGAGACGCTCGGCGCTGCCGATGGCATCCGTCGCCTGCAGCCTGCTCAGCTCGATGATGTCCTGTGTGATGCGGGCGAGCCTGTGCGCCTCCTGCGTGAGCCTGTGCGCGAACCGGCGCACCTGGTCCGGGTCGTCCGACGCGCCGTCGAGCGCTTCGGCCAGCAGGCTGACCGCCCCGATCGGCGTCTTCAGCTCGTGGCTGATGTTGGCGACGAAGTCGCGCCGCACGATCTCCAGCCGGTACGACTCGGTCCTGTCCTCCGCGAGCAGCAGCACGTAGCGGCTGCCGAGCCTGGCGACCCGCACGCTCAAGTGGATGTTCGCATCGCCGAACGGGCCGCGCGCGAGTTCGCACTCCTCCGTCACCGGTTCGCCGGTGCGCCGAACACTGTCCACCAGGTCGACGAGGTGCGGGTGCACGAGGGCGCCGTTCCAGACGAGACCGATCGCGTGGGCGCCGGGCGATGCCTTGATGACGTTGTTCGACGGGTCGAGCACGACACCGGCCGATTCGAGCGCATCCAGTACCTGATCGACGCCGTCGGGAACGCTCGGGCTGACCACCTGCACGGCGTGATCGCCCCGTCTCGCGGCGATGTGCAGGATCCACACGAATCCGGCGCCGACCACGAGGCCGAGTGCCAGAGACAGCAGCACCAACCAGGCGGAGTCCATGAGGCAAGCGTATGGGATGCGTAAACAGCCGAATGCACGCATCCCGCAGCCTGCCGCGTGTTTTCGCGGGTACTTTAGACAGTGTTCAGGCGGACGGCACCAACCGTTAACCTGGCGAAGGGAACATGCTCACGGGGTCAGAAGACCCCGCATCCCGCGTGCGTGCGCACGCCAGGAAGGACCACACCCCATGCGCGAAGTATTCCAGCAGGAGCTGGCCGAAGTTCAGGACCGGCTCGTCGAGATCGCGGAACTCGTCGTCCTCTCCATCCAGAATGCAACGCAGGCGTTCAACAACTCCGATGTCAGCCTCGCCGAGGACGTCATCGCCAACGACAACAAGATCGACGAGCTCACCGTGCTCCTCGACGAGCTGTCCATCCAGATCCTCGCCCGCCAGCAGCCGGTCGCCCGCGACCTGCGCATCGTGGTCAGCGCGCTCCGCATCAGCGCGTCGCTGGAGCGGATGGGCGACATGTCCGAGCACATCGCGCAGTTGGCGCGCTACCGCTTCCCGGACAAGGTCGTCCCGAAGAGCCTGCGTTCGACCTTCGCGGAGATGGGCCGTCTCGACGTGCTGATCGCGCAGAAGCTCGCGCAGCTGCTCCGCACGCAGGACCTCGATCTGGCCGACGAGATCCGCAACGAGGACGACCAGATCGACGAGCTGCACGTCAGCGTCTTCGACAAGGTGCTCGGCGAGACCTGGAAGGGCCAGGCGGTCGACACCGTCGACGCGACCCTTGCGTCCCGCTACCACGAGCGTTTCGCAGACCACGCGGTCTCCATCGCCAAGAAGGTCCAGTACCTGGCCACCGGCGACTGGGCCCCCGAGCTGGCCTCCTAGCCCCGAGACTCACCCACCCAAAAGATCGAGTCCGGACTTATTCACGCGACGCGCCGAGCGAAGCGTGAATAAGTTCGGACTCGATTCTTTCTACTTCTTGCCCTGGGCGGCCACGGCGGCAGCGCCGGCGGCGGCGGCCTCCGGGTCGAGGTATGCGGCGGGGGCGATCGGACGGAAGTCCTCGTCGAGCTGGTAGACCAGCGGGATGCCGGTCGGGATGTTCAGCTCGGCGATGTCGTCGTCCGAGATGCCGTCGAGGTGCTTGACCAGGGCGCGCAGCGAGTTGCCGTGCGCCGTGACCAGGACCGTCTTTCCCTCGGCGAGGTCTTTCGTGATGTCGGACTCCCAGTACGGGAGCATCCTGGCGATGACGTCCTTCAGGCACTCGGTGCGCGGCAGGTCGTCTCCGAGGCCGGCGTAGCGCGGGTCGTGCGCCTGCGACCACTCGCTGTCGTCGTCGAGCGGCGGCGGCGGGACGTCGAAGGAGCGGCGCCACAGCTGGAACTGCTCAGGGCCGTACTTCTCCAGCGTCTCCGCCTTGTCGAGGCCCTGCAGCGCGCCGTAGTGGCGCTCGTTGAGGCGCCACGACCGCTTGACGTCGATCCAGAGCCTGTCTGCGACCTCGAGGGCGAGGTTCGCGGTCTGGATCGCGCGGGTGAGCACGGAGGTGTAGAGCACGTCGGGGTGCAGCCCGGATTCGGAGAGCAGCTCTCCGGCACGCTTGGCTTCTGCGACGCCCTGCTCGCTGAGGCGGACGTCCACCCAGCCGGTGAACAGGTTCTTCTGGTTCCACTCGCTGTTGCCGTGGCGGAGGAGGATCAAAGTGTGAGGCGCGGACATGCCTCCTAATCTATCGCCTCGGGTTTGGCAGACTGGACGCATGGCATCCGGCGCGATCGGCACGGTCACCCGTGGCACGACCAACACGAACAGGTTGCGTCGCGTCGACCGCTGGATCGCGACGCTCCCCGTCCTGCGCAGCACTGCAGACCCGCTTGTGGTCGACCTGGGCTACGGCGCCAGCGGCGTCACGGCGCTCGAACTGCACCAGCGGCTGGCCAAGGTCCGGCCGGATGTGGAGGTGCTCGGTCTCGAGATCGAGCCCGGCCGGGTCGCGACCGCGCGGGAGCAACTGGCGGTCGTCCGCTCCGGGGCGACCGGTTTCGCACCGGATGCGCGGATCGGCTTCGCGCTCGGCGGCTTCGAGGTGCCGCTGCCGGACGGCCGCCTGGCCGCGGTGATCCGCGCCTCGAACGTGCTCCGGCAGTACGACGAGTCGGAGGTGGTGCCGGCCTGGCGGCGCCTGGTCTCCCGGCTGCAGCGCGGCGGAGCGCTGATCGACGGCACCTGCGACGAGATCGGCCGTATCTCGTCCTGGGTCGACGTCACCGCAGACGGCCCTCAGCATCTCAGCATCTCGCTGCGGCTCGCCGGGCTCGACGCCCCATCGATCGTCGCCGAGCGACTGCCGAAGATCCTCATCCACCGCAACGTGCCCGGCGAGCCCGTGCACCGGCTGATGCTCGATCTGGACCGGCTGTGGCGCATCCACGCTGCGCTCGCCGCCTACGGGCCCAGGCAGCGCTGGATCGCCGTGGCGCAGGGGATGCGCGACGCCGGCTGGCCGGTGCGCGGCGGGCGCACGCGGTGGCGGCTCGGAGAGCTCACCGTCGACTGGGATGCGGTCGCCCCGCAGGGCTTCGTGTGGTGAGTGCCCCGGCTACGCGCGGGGCTGGCGGGTGACGGCCCCGAGCCTCGGCAGCCGCGGGACGTGCGCTTCTGCGCCCGCCTCCGGAGGGACCACGATCTCCTGAGCTGCCGCGACGGCCGTGCCGTCCGCATCCACCACGAGGGTCGCATCGGCGGGCGTCGACCGCTTCACGACAGCGAGCGCGATCGGCCCGAGCTCGTAGTGCAGGGCCGACGACGTGACGGTCCCGACCTCTTTGCCGTCGTTCGTCACGACGGCACCACGCTCGGGATGCACGCCCTCCGAGCCGTCGAGGTGCAGCATCACGAGTCGCCGGGGAGGATGGCCGAGGTTGTGCACCTTCGCCACCGTCTCCTGGCCGCGGTAGCAGCCCTTGGTGAGGTGCACGGCGGTGCGGAGCCAGTCGAGCTCGTGCGGGATGGTCTTCTCGTCCACCTCGGTGGCGAAGCGCGGGCGCCAGGCGGCGATGCGGAGCGCGTCGGCTGCGAGCGTCCCGGCGACGGGGAACTCGCCGGCGGTGACGCGCGCGGCGATGGAGCCGAGCGCATCCCGTGGCACCAGTCGTTCGCTCCACGTCCACGACGCTCCGGGATGCTCGCCCCGCGCGTACTGGTGGCCGCCGGGGGTCACCGCCCGCCACGGGTCGTGCCAGATGAGCGGGACGCCGTTGGGGGCCGCGATGGGGAGGGCCGGGTCGCCGATGGTGCCGATGGTCGCGAGGTCGGCCGTGCGGTCGGCCAGCTCGACGCGGAGCATGAAGCGCATCGAGGTCAGCCAGGCGAGAAGCCCCTCCGCCTCCGCACTGTCCACGAGCATCCAGAGCGTTTCTCCGTCGTCGACGATGCGGACGGCGTGCTCCAGTCGTCCGGTGACGTCGAGCAGCAGGGTCTCCGTGGACTCGCCCGGCGCGAGGCCGAGGAGGCTCTGACTGGTGAGCGAGTTCAGCCAGCTGAGCCTGTCCGGCCCGGTGATCGTGAGCACGGCGCGGTCGGAGAGATCGACGATCGCGCGGCCATCGGCGAGCGCACGCTGCTCGGAGAGCGGGTTGCCGTAGTGCGCTGCGACGCCGACGTCCGCGATGTCGACAGCGCCCGGCAGCGCCAGGAAGGGAGATGCCGCCATCACTCCGCCTTCGCGAGACGGGCGGAGGCGTGCGTGCGCAGCTCTTGGCCGAGGGCCGCGATGTCCCAGGCCCAGAGCAGGTGGTTGTCGACCAGGCCGTAGAGGCGGGTGGCGGCCGTGTAGTCCTTGGCGCCCGCGGTGCGGACCACCGCATCCGTCGCGAGGTCGATGCGCGGGCCGTTCACCTGGCCGAGGTAGAGCTCGCTCACTCCGTCCGGATGGACGATCGCCACGTCGATGTCGAAGCCGCCGTGCGAGTTGCGGAGCGTCTCGACGGACTGCGCCGTGGAGAACGGGCGAGCACCCTGGCCGGGAAGCATCGCCGGGCCGGCGTCGCCCTCGATGAGCGTGCGGCTGAGGCGCCAGTATCCGGTCTCCGCGGCGAGCGGGGTGTTGCCTTCGTCGAGCACCCACGAGGTGGACGAGTAGTTGAGGTACGGCTGGCCGTCGTGGCTGAAGCTCACGCGCTGGCCGAACTCGAGCTGGGTGTGGTCGTCACCGACCGCGTAGTCGAGCACGCCCGTGCCCTCCCACACACCGATCAACCAGGAGAGAGGGACCAGTTCGGCGGGCAGATCGGTCGGGATCTCGATCATGGCTGTCGTGAAGCGCTTAGCGCTGGCCCCGGAAGAGGTTGTAGACGACGACCACCGAGACTCCGGCGATGGCGAGCGTTGCCAGACCGAGGAGTCCGACGAAGAAGAGTTCGAGGGCAACCAGCATGCAGCCAGTCTAGTCAGTGCCCGGCTGGTATGTCGCGACGCGGCTAGTGCGCAGCGGCTACTGCGCAGCGGCGACGATGCCGAGGATGGCGCCGACCACGCCGAGGATCACGAACGAGCCGGTGACCGTGGCGGCGAGCCTGTTCACGAAGCCGTCCTTCTGCTGGGTCGCGAGCTGGGCGACGAGCCCGAGCAGCACGCATCCGGCGAGGGCGAGGGACAGCCAGGAGGCGTAGCGATCGGGCGGCGAGATGATCGCGATCAGCACCGAGGAGACGAGCGCGAGCGCCCAGACGGCACCGATGCTCCCGTAGCGGGCGCGCTTCGACAGGACGACGTCTCCGTCGAAGGCTGCCGCCGGTCCCATGCTGCTGTCGCTCACTCCACCATTGTGCACCGATCGACGGGGGAAAGGGTTCGCTGGCATTTCCGGTAGCATTGCGGCACAGCACGTTCAGGAGGCTTGAGTGGCGCAGTTGTTGATCCTCACCTCTGCGCCAGACGCGGAGGTGCTCCCCTCCCTCGCCCTTCTCAGCCATCGAACCCGTCAGATCCCCGCTGAGCCGGCGTCGCTCGTCAACGCGCCCAGCTGCGACCTCATCTTCGTGGACGCCCGCCGCGACCTCGCGAGCGCCAAGTCGCTGTGCAAGATCCTCACCACCACCGGCATCACGGTTCCGATGCTGCTGGTGCTGACCGAGGGCGGCCTCACGGCGGTCAGCGCCGACTGGGGCGTCAACGACGTCGTCCTCGAATCGGCAGGGCCCGCCGAAGTGGATGCGCGCATCCGGCTGGCCATCGGGCGGCAGACCCAGGAGCACGCGCAGACCAAGATCCAGGCGTCCGGGGTGACCATTGACGAGGCCAGCTATTCGGCCAAGGCGCACGGCCGCCAGCTCGACCTCACGTTCAAGGAGTTCGAGCTGCTGCGGTTCTTCGCGACGCATCCCTCCCGGGTGTTCACTCGCGAGCAGCTGCTCAGCGAGGTGTGGGGCTACGACTACTTCGGCGGCACCCGCACCGTGGATGTTCACGTGCGGCGCCTGCGCGCCAAGCTCGGCGACCTCGAATCGCTGATCGGCACGGTGCGCAACGTCGGCTACCGCTTCAACGTCTACGAAGAGGACAACGACCGGCTGCCGTCGTCCGTCCGCTCCTGACCTGCACAGCCTCCATTTATCCACAGTTAACCTGGCGCGGTGCCACGGCCGGGCGCACGGTGCAATGATGTTGTGATGGACGGCGACAACATCCTTCTGGACAACGGCTTGAGCGGAAGCTTCGGCAGCGACTTCGACGACGACTTCGCGCCGTTCGTCTACGAACCGGACCCCGATCTGCCGGACGACAGGTATCTCGACAGGGAGCTGAGTTGGCTCGCGTTCAACCAGCGCGTGCTCGAACTCGCGGAAGACCCCACGCTGCCTGTGCTCGAACGGGCGAACTTCCTCGCCATCTTCGCGACCAACCTCGACGAGTTCTTCATGGTGCGCGTCGCCGGCCTCAAGCGCCGCATCGCGACCGGCCTCGCCGTCCCCACGAATGTCGGCCGCGCGCCGGTGGATGTGCTCGCCGACATCTCCGAGAAGGCGCACGAACTGCAGTCCAGGCACGCCGCCGTCTACCGCGACCAGGTGCTCCCCGCCCTCGAAGAGGCCGGCATCACGGTCGCGAAGTGGGATGAGCTCGACGAAGCGGACAGAGCGCAGATGCGGGAGATCTTCTCGCAGCAGATCTTCCCCGTGCTGATGCCGCTCGCCGTCGATCCAGCCCACCCTTTCCCGTACATCTCCGGGCTGTCGCTCAACCTCTCGATCCGGGTGCGCAACTCGCGAACGGGCAAGGAGCAGTTCGCGCGCCTCAAGGTGCCGCAGATGCTCCCCCGGTTCGTGCGCATCGACCAGCGCGAAACCGTCGACCAGATGCGCTTCATCGCGCTCGAAGACCTGATCGCCAACCACCTGGGCGATCTGTTCCCCGGCATGGAGATCCTCGACCACCACGTCTTCCGCGTCACACGCAACGAAGACGTCGAGGTCGACGAAGACGAGACGGAGAACCTCATCCAGGCGCTGGAGCGCGAGCTGCTGCGCCGCCGCTTCGGACCGCCGATCCGGCTCGAGGTCACCGAGGACATGGATCCGGTGACCCTCGGCCTGCTGGTGCGCGAGCTCGACGTGACCGAGCAGGAGGTCTACCGCCTCCCGTCGCCGCTCGACCTCGGCGGCCTGTTCGTGCTGGCGAAGATCGACCGGCCAGACCTGCACTACCCCAACCACGTGCCGACCACGGCGGCTCAGCTGATGCCGAGCGAGCCGAACGCCAAACCGGATGTGTTCGCCGCCGTCGGCCGCCAGGACATCCTGCTGCACCACCCGTACGAGTCGTTCGCGACGAGTGTGCAGGCGTTCCTCGAACAGGCGGCGGCCGACCCGCACGTGCTCGCCATCAAGCAGACGCTCTACCGCACGTCGGGAGACAGCCCGATCGTCGAGGCGCTCATCGACGCGGCGGAGTCCGGCAAACAGGTGCTCGCCCTGGTGGAGATCAAGGCGCGCTTCGACGAGCAGAACAACATCTCCTGGGCACGCAAGCTCGAGAAGGCCGGCGTGCACGTCGTCTACGGTCTCGTCGGGCTCAAGACGCACTGCAAGCTCGCGCTCGTCATCCGTGAGGAGAAGGGCGTGCTCAAGCACTACAGCCACATCGGAACAGGCAACTACAACCCCAAGACCTCGCGCATCTACGAAGACCTCGGCCTGCTCACCGCAGACGACCAGGTGGGCAAAGACCTCACCCGCCTGTTCAACGAGCTGTCCGGCTACGCGATCGAGAAGAAATTCAAGCGACTCCTCGTCGCCCCGCTGCACCTGCGCAAGGGGCTGCTGAAGCGCATCCAGATCGAGACGGCGAACGCTGCGGCCGGCAAACCGTCCGGCATCAGGATCAAGCTCAACTCCATCGTCGACGAGGCCATCATCGACGCGCTCTACCGCGCGAGCGAGGCCGGCGTGCCCGTCGACCTGTGGGTGCGCGGCATCTGCGGGCTCCGGCCCGGTCAGAAGGGGCTGTCGTCGAACATCCGGGTGCGGTCGATCCTCGGTCGCTACCTGGAGCACTCGCGCATCTTCTCGTTCGTGAACGACGGAGACCCGCAGGTCTACATCGGAAGCGCCGACATGATGCACCGCAACCTCGACCGCCGCGTCGAAGCGCTCGTGCGCCTCACCGAGCCCGCCCACCTCGCCGAACTGGATGCGCTCTTCGACCGCGCCTTCGACGAGCGCACCTCCGCGTGGGCGCTCGACGAGAACGGCACCTGGACCCGCCACCACCTCGACGACAACGGCCAGCCGCTCGACGACCTGCAGAATAAGCTCATGCAGCAGATCAGCCATCGCCCGCGCTCCACCCGCACGGGTTCGAGGCGGTGAGCGCGGCCATCTACGCCGCGGGCGCCCTCTGCTGGCGCGTCGTGGACGAGAAGATCGTGGTGCTCGTCGTCCACCGCACGAAGTACGGCGATGTCACCATCCCCAAAGGCAAGGTCGACCCGGGCGAGACGCTGCCGCAGACCGCCGTGCGCGAGATCCACGAGGAGACCGGGCTGCAGGTCGCGCTCGGCGTCCCTCTCGGCGTCTCGATGTACCCGATCTCGAGCGGGCGCGAGAAGATCGTGCACTTCTGGGCGGCCGAGGTCGGCGACAAGGCCATCGCCCAGTCGACGTTCGTCCCCAACGCGGAGATCGCCGCGATCGAGTGGGTGACGCTGAAGAAGGCGCGCGGCTACCTCACCTACGAGCGCGACGTCGAGATCCTCGACGCGTTCGAGAAGCTGGTGCGGCAGGGCGTGACCTCCACCTTCGCGCTCATCGCGCTCCGCCACGGCAAGGCTGCGCCGCGCGGAGACTGGGACGGCCCGGATGCCTCCCGCCCTCTCACCGACCGCGGGGTCAAGCAGGCCTGCTCCGACGTGCCGACCATCACGGCTTGGCGGCCCAAGCGCATCATCACGAGCGACGCCGTTCGCTGCGTCGGGACGGTCGCTCCTCTGGCGGCAGCGACCGGGGTGAAGCCGCGGCACGAGCCGGGGATCAGCCAGGATGCGTACGAGGAGGGCCGCGGCGAGGTGCGCAGCGTCATCGGCAAGCGCGTGCGCTCCAGGAAAACCGCCGTGCTCTGCAGCCACGGACCCGTGCTGCCCGAGATCATGCGCGAGATCGCCCTCGCCACCGGCACCATGCCGGGTGCCTACCTCAACGACGCCGCAGACCTCGACACCGGCGGGTTCTCGATCGTGCACCTGTCCGCGAGCAATCCGGCGTCCGGGATCATCTCGATCGAGACGTACGCGCCCGTCGCGTGAGAAGCGGGGCGCGGACAGCGCCCTGCGACGGCCAGCACCCCCGACGAGTAGCGCCCCCAAGAGCACACCCCTCGTTAACCTCCCGTTTACCGCTGCGGGGGACTCTGGACAGACACCGGGAATAGCGTCGCTGGCGGGTCGCACCGGCCCCGTCCTGTTGTTACTGATTCCCCGGAAGGGACAACTGTGAATCTCAAGCGTGTTGGCGCTCCTCTGGCCATCCTGGCCGCCGTCGCCATCTCACTGACCGCCTGCGCGTCGAACGAGGGCAGCACCCCGGCGACGACGACGGCGAAGCCGTCGAACCTCTCCGGCACCCTCAACGGCATCGGCTCGTCCGCCCAGGGCGCCGCCCAGACCGTGTGGGCAGCCGGCTTCCAGACCGCCAACCCCAAGGTCACCATCAACTACGACCCGCAGGGTTCCGGCGCGGGCCGCACCAGCTTCATCTCCGGCGCTGCAGACTTCGCCGGCTCGGACGCCGCCCTCAAGGACACCGAGCTCGCCGGCACCTTCGCCGGGTGCGCAGCGGGCTCCAAGGGCATCGACCTCCCCGTCTACATCTCCCCGATCGCCATCGCGTACAACGTCGACGGCCTCAAGGACCTGAAGCTGGACGCCGCGACCATCGCCGGCATCTTCTCCGGTGCGATCACCACCTGGGACGACGCCAAGATCAAGGCGCTGAACTCGGGCGCGACGCTCCCGTCGGCACCGATCACCGTCGTGCACCGCTCCGACGACTCGGGCACCACCCAGAACTTCACCGACTACCTCGCGGCGAACGCTCCCGAGGTGTGGACGAAGCCGGCAGCGCAGACCTTCCCGTTCCAGGTGGGCGACGCGGCCAAGGGCACCTCCGGTGTCGCTGACGCCACGAAGAACGCGAAGAACTCGATCACCTACATCGACGAGTCCGGTTCGGCCGGCCTCAGCATCGCGCAGCTCAAGGTGGGCGACAACTTCGAGAAGATCAGCGCGGACGGCGCGGCAGCAGTCGTCGCCGCCTCCCCGATCGCCTCGGGCCGCGAGACCAACGACCTGGCCATCCAGATCGACCGCAAGGACACCACCAAGGGCGCATGGCCGCTGGTGCTCGTCTCCTACGTGATCGCCTGCCAGGAGTACAAGGACTCCGCCAAGGCCGACCTCGTGAAGGGCTACGTCGACTACATCGTCAGCAGCGACGCTCAGAAGGCCGCCGCTGAGCAGGCCGGCTCCGCCCCGCTGTCGTCCGACCTCGCCTCCAAGGTGAGCAAGGCCGTCGCCACCATCAAGTAATGACAGTGCCACTCGGCCTGGGCGTCGCGCCCAGGCCGAGTGGCGCATCCTCACCACCCGAAAGTGAGAGCCAGATGACAAGCTGGGCCGTGACGAAAGAATGGCAGGAATGACCGCCGGAACCGTAGGCGCCATCAGGCCGAAGGCGAAGACCCGCCTCGGCGACCGCGTTTTCTCCACCAGCACCATCGTCGCCGGCTCGCTCATCCTCGCGGTGCTCGCGGCTGTCGCTCTCTTCTTGATCGTGCAGAGCATCCCCGCCCTGTTCGCGAAGACCGGCGAGCTGCCCAACAACGCCACCAACTTCTGGTCGTGGGTGTGGCCGCTCGTCTTCGGCACCATCTGGGCCGCGATCATCGCGCTGCTCATCGCCACGCCGCTCTCGATCGGCATCGCGCTCTTCATCTCGCACTACGCGCCCCGCCGTGTCGCGCAGACGCTCGGATACATCATCGACCTGCTCGCTGCCGTCCCCTCCGTGGTCTTCGGCCTCTGGGGCATCGCGACGCTCGCGCCGTTCGTCCAGCCGTTCTACCTCTGGCTCGGCGACAACCTGGGCTGGTTCCCGCTCTTCGCCCCGCCCGTCTCCGGCACCGGCCGCACCATCCTCACCGCGGCGATCGTCCTCGCCGTCATGGTCATCCCGATCATGACCGCGATCTGCCGCGAGATCTTCCTGCAGACCCCTCGCCTGCACGAGGAGGCGGCGCTCGCGCTCGGCGCGACCCGCTGGGAGATGGTCAAGATGGCCGTGCTCCCGTTCGCCCGCTCCGGCATCATCTCGGCGATCATGCTCGGCCTCGGCCGCGCCCTCGGCGAGACGCTCGCCATCGCGATGGTGCTGTCCCCCGCCCTCATCGTGAAGTTCGCGGTGCTGCAGGCGCAGAGTCCGAACACGATCGCCGCCAACATCGCCCTGCAGTTCCCCGAGGCGACCGGGCTCTCGACCAACGCACTGATCGCATCCGGTCTGGTGCTGTTCGTCGTCACCCTCCTGATCAACATGCTCGCCCGCTACATCGTCAGCCGCCGCAAGGCCTTCTCTGGAGCGAACTGATGACCGCCACCACCTCCGCTCCACTCACCAGGCCGATGGCCAACTCGCTCACCGCCGGCAAGCTGCCGCGCGGCTCGGCATGGATGATGCTCGTCGGCTCGTGGGTCGTCTTCATCGCGATCTTCGCGATCCTCGCCGCGAGCGGCGCGACCAAGGGCTTCAACATCGTCGGCGCGATCTTCTTCGGAACCGTGCTGTTCGACGTCGTGATCTACACGACATCACTGCTGGTCGAAGGAGTCCGCAAGGCGACCGACCGGCTCATCACGTCGCTCGTCGCCACCGCGTTCATCATCGCGCTGCTCCCCCTCATCTCGCTGATGTGGACCGTGATCAGCTCCGGCCTCGCACGGTTCGACATCCAGTTCTTCTCCGAGTCGATGCGCAACGTGATCGGCGTGGGCGGCGGTGCGCTGCACGCCATCGTCGGCACGCTGCTCGTCACGCTGATGGCCGCGGTCATCTCGGTGCCGATCGGACTCCTCACCTCCATCTACCTCGTCGAATATGGCCGCGGGATGCTCGCCCGCGGCATCACCTTCTTCGTCGACGTGATGACGGGCATCCCGTCGATCGTCGCCGGTCTGTTCGCGTACGCGCTGTTCGCCCTCTTCTTCGGGCCGGGGGTGCGCAGCGGCTTCATGGGATCCATCGCACTGTCGGTGCTGATGATCCCGGTGGTCGTGCGGTCGAGCGAGGAGATCCTGCGCCTGGTCCCCAACGAGCTGCGCGAGGCGTCGTACGCGCTCGGCGTGCCGAAGTGGCTGACCGTCCTCAAGATCGTGCTCCCCACCTCGCTCGCCGGCCTCTCCACGGGCATCATGCTCGCCATCGCCCGCGTCATCGGCGAGACGGCTCCGCTGCTCATCGTCGCCGGCTTCACCACGAGCATGAACTACGACCTCTTCTCCGACAGGATGATGACGCTCCCTGTCTTCGTGTACACGCAGTACACGCAGGCGGCCGGGCTGCACGCCGACGCCTCCGTCGATCGGGCGTGGGCCGGCGCCCTCACCCTGATCATCATCGTGATGCTGCTCAACCTGATCGGCCGCATCATCGCCAAAGTCTTCGCCCCCAAGTACGGTCGCTGACCGCGTCCACCCGAACCCAAGGAAACCTGTGTCCAAGCGCATCGAAGTCAACGACCTCAACGTCTTCTACGGCAACTTCAAGGCGGTCGAGGGTGTCTCGCTCACCATCGAGCCCCGCACCGTCACCGCATTCATCGGCCCGTCCGGCTGCGGCAAGTCCACGTTCCTCCGCACCCTCAACCGGATGCACGAGGTGATCCCCGGCGCGTACGTCGAGGGCGAGGTGGCCATCGACGGCAACAACCTCTACGGTCCCGGCGTCGACCCCGTGCTGGTGCGCCGCCAGGTCGGCATGGTGTTCCAGCGGCCGAACCCGTTCCCGACCATGTCGATCCGCGAGAACGTGCTGGCCGGCGTGAAGCTCAACAACCGCCGGATGGCGAAGCCGGAGGCCGACGAACTGGTCGAGAGCTCGCTGCGCGGAGCGAACCTCTGGAACGAGGTCAAGGACCGTCTCAACCTGCCGGGCTCCGGCCTCTCCGGCGGCCAGCAGCAGCGTCTCTGCATCGCCCGCGCCATCGCGGTCTCCCCCGACGTGCTGCTGATGGACGAGCCGTGCTCCGCGCTCGACCCGATCTCGACCCTCGCCATCGAGGACCTGATCGAGGAGCTGAAGAACGACTACACGATCGTGATCGTGACCCACAACATGCAGCAGGCGTCGCGCGTCTCCGACCGCACCGCGTTCTTCAACATCGCGGGCACCGGCAAGCCGGGCAAGCTGATCGAGTACAACGACACCAACATGATCTTCTCGAACCCGAGCGTGCAGGCGACAGAGGACTACGTCTCCGGCCGCTTCGGCTGATCCGGCTGGATCGGTGCATCGCCCAGGCTGCGACGCATTCGACTCCGACGTTATTCACGGTGCCACCCGGCGTGGCGCGTGAACAGCTTCGGAGTCGATCGCGTTAAGAGCTGATGGCGACGATGGGGCTCGTGGTCGGCTGGTCGGAACCGCCGCGCGGCTCGACCGTGACGCCGACGGTGTCCCCCGCCTGCATCGTGCCGGTGAGCACGCGCCAGGTGGAGCCGGTGTCCGCGGGCTTCATGGTGCCGGCCGGGGTGGCCTCACCGCCGCGGATGTACCAGAGTTCGTACGTCTTGTCGCTGGGAAGGGCGGGAAGGTCGTTCGCGACCAGCGCCGACTTGCCGAGCTTGCCCGACCAGACGAGGGTGGCCGTTCCTCCGCCGGACACGTCCGCCGTGGCCCGCTGCGCATCCGGGGCCGCGTTGATCTGGGCGAGCGCTGACGCCTGCTGCTGCTGGAACGAGTTGTTGCCGGCCAGCGAGCTGCCGAGGAAGGTGCCGCCGAGGAAGAGCACGACGGCGGCCGCCGCGGCCGCCGCGATGGTGATCGGGCGGGTGAACCAGCGGGAGCGGGCCTTGGTCTCTGCGGGGGTGAGTGGTGCCTGCACATCCACCGGATGCGCATCCACTGCCTGCGCATCCACCGGGGGAAGCTGTGGGGTGCTCGCGAGCTTGGCGAAGAGGTCGGCCTTCAGCGAGGCTGGAGGGGTGACGGGGTCGGCGGCGAGGCCGAGCTCGGCCGCCACCTCTTCGAACTGGCGGGCCTCCTCCGGCGTCTCCGCGCCCAGGTCGTAGCCGAGGCGCGACGGAGAGCGACGTTCCTCGTCGGTCATCAGGTCACCCCCAGTTCGTTTCGTAGCCGTATCATCGCATCGCGCAGCCGAGTTTTCGCTGTGCCGAGCGGGATGCCGAGCTCGGCCGCGATCTCGCTCTGGCTGAGGCCGCCGTAGTACGCCAACCGCACAGCTTCGCGTTGGGTATCGGACAGCGCAGCCATCGCAACCTCCACCCTCTCGTGCTCCACGCGAACCTCCACGGTCTCGGCCACCTGGTCGTACGCGGTCGGCAGGTCGCGTATGCCCACAGCCACATCCCGGTCCCGCGACGCCTGCGCGGCACGGACCCGGTCGATGGCGCGCCGGTGGGCCATCGTCATGATCCACGTCAACGCTCGACCCTTATTCGGATCGAACCGCGAAGCGGATTGCCAAACCTCGAGGAAAACCTCCTGGGTGACCTCCTCCGACTGGGAAGGGTCGACGAGCACGCGCCTCACCAGGCCGAGCACCCGGGATGCGGTGTGGTCGTAGAGCACGGAGAACGCGCTCTGATCACCGGCCGCGGTGCGGGAGAGGAGGTCGTCGAAGGAGACGGGCACCTCATCGTCCACGGCGTCTCCTGTCTCTCGGCGCACTGACAAGCATCGCAGGTCGGACCGCGATCCGGACCGAACGCTCCGCAGGGCGCGAAAAACCGGGCCGCAGAACGCCTCTCGGCGCGAGGCCGCTCGGAGCGGCTAATTTTGGAGCCCGGGGTTACTGCGGCCCGGCTGAACGAGTTTACCCGAGCCGCGGTGCCGATGCTGCGGCGTGGCGTTCGCGGGCCGAGAACGCCGGATGCGCCGCCGCCGGTTGACTAATCGCGGCCGCCGCGCCTGCGGCGCAGGTGGTAGACGATGCTGGCGACGCCGAGGGCGAACCCGATGACCCCGAGGACGATGCCACCCCAGGTCAGCAGAGGGTTCGCATCCGGGAGGTCGGTGCGCAGCAGCCGGGCGAAGGAGAGGGCGAAGGCGGCGGCGAAGAACACCGTGAGCGCGATCGCCGCCGGGAGGACGCGGCCGACGACCCACCACGGCTGCTTGGGGGTGGTGTTGTTCGTGGTGCTTTTGTCGCTGTTCTTGCTGTCGTCCATGCGCTGAGAGTACCGCCGTCTACTCGAGCGACTCGTGCCGCCACAGCTTGGCGCAGGAGGTGAGCTCCTCCGCCGTGCGCGAGAACCGCAGCGCGCGCGTCGTCAGCTCGCTGGACCGCTCCGGCGCCGTGTTCTCCTGATCGTCGGCGACAGACACGCATCCGGCAGCCGTGACCCGGCAGAACGCGGCGGCCCGATCGAGGGCGACGGCGAAATCCCCCTCGAACAACCCGCGCAGGATGCGATCGGCCAGCTCGGTGACCTCGGCGGGCCCGGCCGGCGACGACGCGCCGGCGACGACAGGATCGATGGACGGGACCACCTCAGTCCCGCGCTGATACAGCAGGGCGGTGCCCGCCGCATCCTGCCGGATCAGCAACCGAAGAAGATAGATGCGCCACAACGCGCCCGGCAGACTCTTGGCGCTCGACCGCGACCACAACTCGGCGACAGCGTCGATGCCGTGCTCATCGGTGAATGCCACCAGCCGGTCCACGACCTCTGGATCGGGGTTCGAACGCACCCTGGCGAGCAGGGCATTGGCGGTCTCGTGCGCGACCCTGCTGATCTGCGCCGGGTCCTCCCCACCCATGAACGCCTCGAACATCCCGCTCGGAAACGTGGTCGGCTTGTGGAAATGGTCGCTCATGCACACCATTCTCCGCCCGGCACGAGCGGTCGGGAAACCACGCTAGATTAGAAGGGTAGGGCCTGTAGCTCAGTTGGCAGAGCATCGGACTTTTAATCCGCGGGTCGTGGGTTCGAGCCCCACCGGGCCCACCGTTACTTTCTCACTGCCGCCGCCCGATTCCCGATGGGTCGGGCGCTTCACTGTGAGGCGGGCGCTGCTGGGCCGATCATCGGCGAACCGCCGTCACCCGACCGACTCCACGTGGTGCCCCACCTGGCGCACCAGGATGCCTCCGGCGAAGAACCAGTTCTCGCCCTGGGCCGTCGGGGTCGTCCAAAGTTCTTCGCCCGTTCGGCGGTCGTATGCGCCCCCGGTGCCCGGAGCGATGACGGTGGCGCTGTTCAGGTACGTGACCTCTGGGCCGTAGAGCGGCCAGTGGGCCGAGTCCTTGTCTGCGACGGGGGTCGGGGATCCCGTGTCGCGGTCGATGGAGCAGGTGTCGTTCGCTCCGCTGATCACGATCAGGGAGTTGCGCTCCTGGTCGGCGACGACGTCGCGGCTTCCGTTGCTCCAGAACCACTGGCTGATGCCGCAGTGAGCGATGTCGGCCGTCAGTTCGACCGCGCCGGTTCTGCTGTCGATGCGGGTGAGGGTCGACGGGGTGGTGAGGACCAGATCGCCAGAAGGGGCTCCTGCGTCGATGCCGTCTAACCAGCCCGGGCGGCTGGCCGTGGTCCTCGCCTCCGAGATCGAGGCGCCCCGCGGGAACGGCATCGTCCAGAGCGTGTCGCCCGTGGTCTGGTCGAGGCCGGCGATGGTCGTCGGTATGCCGTCGACCTGGTCGCGGTATTCGACGATCACGTCGCCCATCGGGAGGTGGGCGGCGCTGGCGGCCTGATGGCCGAGCGCACCCGTGCCGATGTCGAGCAGTGCCGACTGCCAGCCGTTCACCTGCCCGGTGGCCAGGTACTCGAGCGGCACCAGGCCGGAAGCCGCGAAGTTCGGGACGTGGAGGGACGCCTTCGTGGCCTGCAGCGGTGTCGACCACCGTGGATGCGTGAGGTCCCGCGGGTCCACGCGCTCGATCGTGTAGCTCGTCGCCTCACCGGACGCATCCGGGGTCGGCTTCGTCCAGATCATGTCGCCGCTGTCGTCCCCGACCGGAGTCAGCTGCCAGTTCGGATACGAGCCGAAATCGGTCGGGAGCGTCGCCACGGTCTCACCGGTCGCCAGATCGATGATGTCGCGGGGACCGCCGCCCCCGCTCTCGTCGGTGAACAGCGCCCTGTTGGAGGTGCCGAGGATGGAGAGGAAGGTCCCAATGCCCTCGTTTCCTTCCCAGTTCCACTCCCTCGTCCAGCGCACGGAACCGTCGACGGTGTCGACCATCGCGAGTGCAGCGTTGCCGTGCTCGAGCTCGCAGCCGGCCTTCGCATCCGTGGCGTGGTTCGCATCCACGACGAAGAGGGCGAGACCGTCGGCGATGTCGTAGACGTAGGTGTACTGGCAGGTGCTGGTGTCACCGGGCAGGTCGATGCTCCACGACGGGCGGGCGGGCAGGGTGCGCACATCCGTCGGCTGGATGGGGGTCGACTGCACGTGGATCGCCCTCGGGCCCTTCGTGGGCGTCGGGGTCGGCGTTGGCGTCGGGGTCGGCGTCCCCGTCACGCTCGGCACGGGCGGAGGTGGCGGCGGGGAGTCGAACCGGATCACGCCGGTCAGAGCCAGCGCGGCCGTGCCTCCTGCGAGGACGACGGCGGCAGACGCGAGGACCGAGGTGACCAGGATCTGGAAGCGGCGGCGGCGACGGGGCTCCGCATCGACCGTGTCGATCAGCAGCCTCCGGATGGCGTCGCTGCGTTCCTGGGTGAACTCTGTGGCGCTCATCGGGCACCTCCTTCGAACAGGGGTCGATCGTCGGCGAGAGGGGATGCGAGCTCTGCGAGGCGCCTTCGTGCCCTGGACAGCCGTGACTTCACGGTTCCGTCCGGCACGCCGAGCGCTTGCGCGGCCTGTGAGGTGGTCAGTTCTTCCAGGACGCAGAGCGTGATCACGTCCTGGTCCTGCCTGCTGAGCTTGGCGAAGGCGTCCCGCACCTTCCTGTCGCGCTCGAAGCCGTCGAGCGCGTCAAGCACGTGGGCGGCGTGGTCGTCCTGCGGACGCGGAGCGGGGAGCTTGCCGAGCGCGGACCGGTAACGGCGCAGGCTGCGGGTGTGGTTGCGGACCGTGTACGTGGTGGTCACCAGCAGCCAGCCGATGATCGACCCGTCGACGACGCGCACCGCATCCCGTTTGCGCCAGGCCTCGAGGAAGACCACCGCTGTCACGTCCTCGGCGTCGTGCCGCTGCCCGAGGAGTCTCAGGGCGTGGCCGAAGACGCGGTCGCGGTGCCGGTCGAACAACGCCGCGAACGCGGCACTGTCCCCTCCGCGCGCTGCCGACCAGGACGCCGCCTCGTCGAAATCATCCGTGCTCATACCCACTACTGTCCGGTCGCTCCCGAACGGTTCCATCCCGTTCTCACCGCGTCACGCCACCCCGGTGACGCGGCCCCGCTCGAACAGATAGCCGACCGCCACCGCACCGGCCACGCAGAGCATGACGGGGGCGAACATGTCCGGGCCCTGGGCGGTGAACTCCATCACCAGGAGCAGGGCGGTGAGCGGGGCACGCATAGTCACCGCGAGGAAGGCGGCGGCTCCGACCAGGGCGAACACAGCGATGGGGGCACCGCCGGGCCAGACGAGATTCCAGGCGGCGCCGATGGTGAGGCCGAGACCCGCCCCGACCGCCAGAGACGGGGTGAGCGTGCCACCCGCAGCTCCGGCGCCGATGGTGCCCGCCGTCGCGAACACCTTCAGCAGCGTGATCGCCAGGATCAGCAGCACGGGGAGGGAGGCGGTCATCGCCAGCTGGCCGAGCGAGCGGCCGTTCCCGAGGATCGCGGGGAACCAGAGCGAGACGACGCCGACCGCCGTGAACACGAGCGGCATCACGATCAGGATGCCCCAGGATTTCGGGCGGATGGCCCGCGCGTACTGCATCAGGCGCACGAAGCCGATCGCCGCGAGGCCGATCACCGGACCGGCGAGCACCGCCCAGACCACCACCGACGGGGAGAGCGGGAACTGCTCGATCGGGTAGAGCGGGTTGGCGGGGACGACGAGGCGGGCGACCAGCGTCGCGATGGCCGACGACGCCAGGGCGGGCAACACGGTCGCGAAACTGATCTCCGCCAGCAGGATCTCCACGGCGAACACCGCGCCGCCGAACGGCACGTTGTAGACGGCGGCCAAGCCCGCACCCGCTCCGCAGGCGACCAGGATGCGGCGCTCCCGAGCGCTCACCCCAGCCCTCTCGCTCAGCCAGTCGGCGGCCAGCGCTCCCAGCTCGCGCGGGGCGACCTCACGGCCGATGGATGCGCCGAGGCCCACGATCACGACCTGCAGGCCGGCGTTCGCGATGGTGACGAACCACGGCATCCTGCGCCCGCCGACCGCGGACTCCACCGAGACGATCGCGTGCCTCGGCTGGAGGCGTCCCCAGCGGCGGAGCGCCCACCAGCCGACGCCGCCGAACACACCGGCCACGGCGAGCGCCACCACCCGGTTGACCGGCGGCGCCTGCAGCAGGCCGTCGATGAACGTGCCCTCCGAGTACCCGAAGGCGAGGTGCTGGATCGCGTGCAGCGCGAGGTAGACGAGCCCGCCGCCGATCCCGGCTCCAATGCCGACCAGAGCGGTCACGACCACCAGGCGGATGATCCACTTCGGGGTGCTGGGCAGGGCGATGCGCACGCTCCAACGCTACTGGGTCAGCCCGCCTCGTCGATCAGCCCGCGCAGATATCCGGCGTACCCGCCGTCGACCCTGCCGGTGAGCCTGGCCGAGGTGGTGACCGGATGCAGTTCCGTCTCCGCGATGCGCGCATCCCGTGCCCGGAGGCGTTCGACCAGGGCGACGTCCTCGTCGAGGGCGACGGGGGCGAAGCCGCCGACCGCGAGGTACACGTCTGCCCGCACGCCGAGGTTCGCGCCGTGCACGTGGCCGAGCGTGGCACCGGGATGGTGCCTCGACAGCCAGGCGTGACGGCGGAGCGGGTCGAGGTCGTCGAGCGGGGGAACGACAGCCCCGACGAACGCGTCGGCGCCCGCCAGCGCGCAGTCGAGGTGCTGGGCCAGCCACTCCTCGGGTACCGAGCCGTCGGCGTCCGTCGTCGCGATCCAAACGGCCGCGGGGTCGGCGCCCGCCTCTTCGAGGCCGATGGCCGCACCGAGCGCCCGGCTGCGGCCGACGCTCCCGGCGTTCGTCTCGGCCACGATCACCGACGGGAACCCCGCCGCGATCCCGGCCGACCCGTCTGTGCAGGAGTCGAGGACGAGCACGATGACGGGGGCGCGCATCCCGTGCCGTTCGAGAGCGCGGCCCGACCGGATGATCGAGTCGAGGCAGGTCGCCAGCGTCTCCGCCTCGTCTCTGGCAGGGACGACGACGACCACGCGCTCAATGGGGGCGCGCTCGATGGCGGCGGTCACGAGAACACCTCCAGCAGGAATGACGCATCCCGGTGCACGACGGTCGCGCTGAGCCCGGACGCTGCCCGGAACGTCGCGTGCGCCTGCTCACCGCTCTGCGCGAAGTCGTCGGCCGAGCCGAGCCAGTGGCAGAGCAGCACCTCGCCGCCCGGCGCCAGCGAGCCGACGATCCTGGCGGTCAGTGCACGCCACTCGTCGTCGGCGAGGTAGTAGGCGAGCTCGGAGACGACCACGAGGTCGAAGGCGCCGTCCGGCCACTGGCCGGGCACGCGCATCCGGGCGACGGTGACGCCCGCGCGTCCGGCCAGGCGGCTGCGGGCCGTCTCGACCGCCGCAGCGGAACCGTCGACGGCGAGCACCGTGTCCGCGCGGCCGGCCAGCTCGCCGGTCAGGGCGCCGACCGAGGCGCCGAGCTCCAGGATGCTCCCGTACCGCTCCCGCGGAAGGCTCGCGACGGTCACCGCCCTCTTCCTCCGCTCGTACCAGCGGGAGCGCACGGACCACGGGTCGTCGCTCTCGCGGTGCAGCGCCTCGAAATGTGCGGCCAGGTCGTCGGAGCCGTGGCGCTCGGGCCGGAGGAGGATCTCGCGGCCCTCTTTGGCGCGGGCGAGGAATTCGGCCGTGAGCACGCCGTCCTCGTTCTCGGGTGTGTGGTGCTGGGAGGCGAAGGCGTCGAGCGCGGTCGACTTGCGCGCGCGGCTGCGGTCGTCGAGCGGGAGGCCCACGACGCGATCCCACGGCATGTCTGCCGGTTCTCCCCACTGCCAGAGCCAGACCGGGTAGAAGAAGACGATGTCTCCGGTCTGCGCCGCTGCTTCGCCCAGCTCCCTGCCGAGCGTGCGGTGGTCGCCGTGGCGGTCGCCCGGCCACGGCGCCAGAAGCCAGCGACGGCCGGTGGATGCGGCGGGCGCGCTGATCGCGCGCTCGACCTCCGCGCGCAGCCGGTCTGCGTGGTGCTTGAGCGCGCCGTCCGGCAGGCCGAGGAACTGCGGGCGCGCATCCACTCCCAGGCGGTCGAGGGCGGCGCGGAGTTCGTCAGCCCTGTGGTCGTCCTGGCCGGACTCGTCGTTTCCGGGCGCACCGGTCGCGACGATCACCCGCACCGGGATCCCCCTCTCTGCGGCGAGCGCCAGCAGCCCGCCGACGGCGATCGTCTCGTCGTCGGGATGCGCGGAGAACACGACCAGCTCGTCCAGCGCGTCGAGGGCCTGCGCATCCATCGTCTCGACCTCCGACCACTCCGGGCGCGCCTCCCACTCGGCGGCGGACGTCACGGTGCGGAGGGCGTCGAACGCTACCATCGCGGGCCGCCGTCCGGCAGGTGTGCGGCCAGGGAGACGTCGTCCGGACCGCGATGGTACTGGGACACGTACAGGTCGAGGTCGGCGTAGCGGCGGGCCAGTGACTCGTCGAAGGCGAGCGCGGCCGGGCCGAGCACGTCCCGCACGGCGGCGAGGGTCTCGACGACGGCATCGGCGACCGTGCCCCGCACGGCGTGGGCGATGGCGGCCGCATCGTCGTTGCTGGGTTCTTGGCTGTCGATGACGGCCGCGGCGGACGCGAGGTGCGCGCGGGCGGCGTCGAGCTTGCGGTACACCCGGCCGGCGCGGGATGCAGCCAGCTGGTTCGCGCCGGCACGCTTCGCCTTCGCGATCAGCGCGTCCGCGAACGGCAGGCAGCCGCCCCACCAGGCGGCGGCGACGCCGACAGCACCCCAGCGGAATCCTGGGCGGTCGAGATACCAGCCAGGGCCGCCGACGGGACGGGCGGTGGCGCCGTCGAAGCGCAGCGGACCGCTCTGCACCTCGGCGAGGCCGCGGGCGACCCACGCGGTGTCCTCCGCCGTCACGCCCGGCTGACGGAGCGAGACCAGGAACATGCGCCGGTCGCCGCCCTCCGTGGTGGCTGTCACCAGCGCATCCGTCAGCCGGGCGCCCAGCGAGCACCAGGGCTTCACGCCGTCGAGCACCCAGGCGTCGGCGTCACCGGCAGCGCCCGCGGCAGGAGCCGCGCGCAGCACGGCGCCGGGCGCCTCCGCCGCGAACACCCCGAACGTCGAGCCCGGCCGTGGGGGCTCCACACCGGCCTCGTGCAGGATCGCGAGAGCATCCAGGTGTGGTTCGAGCACGCGGGCGGCGGTCACGTCCTCCGTGGCGACGCGCTGCAGGAACGCGAACCGCTCGGCCGTCCTGCCCTCGCCGGGGAACGGCGCGAGTTCATCAGCAGCTCCCCCAGCACCCTCCAGCGCAGCGAGCAACGGCCCCACCCTGCCCGAGCAGGATGCGGCCGCGTCGAGGTAGCTCTGTTGCGCGGGCCTCACCGCGTGGCGGGGGTGCGGTTCTCCGCGCTCACCATCCACGCGTACTGCTCCAGTGCCGCGATGATCGCGTGCAGCAGGTCGGCCGAGGTCGGGTCGGCCTCGTCCACCTCGTCGTGCACCTCGCGCATCGTCGCGACGGTGGCTTCGAGCCGCTCGGTGATCAGGTCGACGGTCTCCGCCGTGTCGACCTCCCCGTTCGGGAACTCGGGCAGGCTGGTCGTCTTGGCGACGATGGCGCTGCGGCCGTCCGGGGTGGCGTGCAGAGCGCGCAGGCGTTCGGCGACCTCGTCGCTGAACTCGCGAGCCGCCTCGATGATCTCGTCGAGCTGCAGGTGCAGGTCGCGGAAGTTCTTGCCGACGACGTTCCAGTGCGCCTGCTTGCCCTGCAGGTGCAGCTCGATCAGGTCGACGTGCACGCGCTGAAGGTCGGCGACGAGCTCGGGCGACGCAACGAACCCCTTCTCCGCGTGCTCCCGCCGAGTGGTGTGTGCACCGGCGGAGGCGCTGCCCGGCGCCCGCGATCCTGCGGTCCTGGTGGTGGTCTTCGCGCTGGTCGTGGTCGTGGTCTTGGCCATGAGCATCCCATCTCTCGTGTCGATTGGCTGGAACACGAACGGTAGGCGCATCGACGACATCCGTGAACCGCCTTGACGGAACGTGGATGCTCTGCTCAGGCGGCATCCCGATGGGCGTCGCGCAGCAGCTCGGCCACGAGCGCGCGGTACTGCGCGGGGTCGATGCCGAAGGTACGGCGGATCGCCTCGTCTTTCGCCGAGCGATCCGCCGTCTCCGGATGCTCGGCTTCGAACAGGAGCAGGAGTCTCTCGCGCGGCGTCGGCATGTCCCCAGTGTGCAGGGGACCACCGACATCCGGGATGTTCAGCCCTGAACGAGCGCGCCGACCGTCAGCAGCGAGATCGTGTCGGACGTGCACGCGGTGACGTCGGCGTCCTTGATGAACAGCGACTCCTTCGATCCGGGCGGGTAGACGCGGAAGCCGTCGGCCGGCTTCGGCTGGCAGTCGGAGGTCGAGTAGTTGAGCGCCTGCGCGATCTTCAGCGGCGCCGTCGCGGTGCCGCCCGGAGCCAGGTTCACCGTCGGGTGCGGCGTGGACCTGTCGAAGTCCGCCGCCTTGCCGAGCTGGGTGCCGTTGCCGTCCCCGACGAAGGAGACCCCCGGCCAGCCCTGCAGCGCGCACGCCGTCGTGCCGGTGTTCGTCAGCACCAGCGTCACCTCGACGCTGCCCGCCGCTCCCCCGCCGCCCTGTCCGATCGAGCCGGTCAGCTTCGCCGTGTCGCACTGGCCGTCCACCGGGACGGTGGTGCTGGATGCGCTCGGCCGCGGCGACGAGGACGACGTGGTGGACGACGACGCCGGCGTCGAACTCGGCGACCCGCTCGGCGTGGAGGCCGAGCATGCGGTCAGCGCGAGCGCGACGCCGGCGACGATCAGGGAGGCTGTGACGATCCTGGAAGAAGTCATGCCCCTATCTGATCATCATCCGAAGGTGAACGAGTATGCCGAAACACCTTTCGGGATGGTCACGATCACATTTCCGGATTTCGCCGTCGCCGATTTCAGCAGCCGATACGAGTCCGGAGTGCCGCTGACGTCGATGGTCTTGGTGACGCCGTCCGCCGTGTAACTGACCGTTCCGCTGCCGGAGAGGACCATGCGCACCTCGGAGGCCTTGTAGTTCAGCCGGATGCGCGCATCCTGTCCCGTCGGCTCGACGAACTGGGTGTTCAGCGACCACGCACCGTCGAGGGCGAACGAGTTGGAGCGCTGCTTCGCCGGGAACGAGAACGACGGGGTGCCGGACGAGTACTTCTCGTCTCCGCCGAAGTTCACGACCTTGGTGGTGCCGAGGTAGGTCTCCGGCGTCGTGCTTCCCGCGACCGGGGTGGTGTCCTTCAGCTCGGTGGCGGCCGGCAGGGTCTCGCCGGGCTTCGCATCCTGGAGCAGCTGGCGGATGAGCTTCTCGGTGGAGGCGTAGTTGCCCTCGCCGAACTGCACGTTGCGCACGACGCCCTTGGCGTCGATCAGGTAATGGGCCGGCCAGTAGCGGTTGCGGTAGTTGGTCCAGGTGCTCAGGTTGTTGTCGATGGCCACCGGGTAGGTGATGCCGAAGCTCTTCGCGCCGGACTCGACGTTGGCGGGCACCTTCTCGAACGCGTACTCGGGCGAGTGGATGCCGATGACGTCGAGCCCCGCATCCCGGTACGCCTTGTCCCAGGCCACCACGTGCGGCACGCTGCGCTGGCAGTTGATGCAGGAGTACGCCCAGAAGTCGACGAGCACGACCTTGCCCTTCAGTTGCGAGAGCGCGATCGGCTTATCGCCCGGGGTGTTGAACCACTGCTGGATGCCCGTGATGTCCGGCGCGATGCCACAGCTCTGCAGCTGGTCGGAGTTGTTCGTGCACTTGGAGAGGTTCTTGTTCTGGTCGTTGACGATGCCGCCGAGGTTGAGCGCCTGCGACACCTGGTCCGAGTTCGAGAACTGGTCCTGCAAGGCGCTGGTGTAGTCGGGGATGAGCCGCTGCAGCGCCTGCGGGAGGTTGAACAGCAGCCCGACGGCGAGGGCCAGCATCAGGACGCCACCGGTGAGCCGGATGCCCTTCTGGTGCTTCCTGAACGACTTCACCCGCTCGGCGACCCTGCGGCCGGCGAGCGCGAAGATGAGCAGCGGGATGGCGGCGCCGATGGCGAACGTGAGGGTGAGGACGATGGTCTCCGGCCCGATCCGGCCCGTCGATCCTGCCACCGTGATGGCGGCGAGCACGGGGCCGGCGCACGGCACGTAGACGGCGCCGAGCGCGATGCCGAGGACGAAGCCGCCACGCTCGGTGCCGACGTTGCGCTGCGGGATCCAGGAGAACGGCTTCTCCAGATACTCCTCGAACTTCGGCACGATCAGGCCGACGCCGATCAGCACGAGCACCACGATGCCCGCGTACCGCAGCACATCCTGGGGCAGGTGCAGCAAGGCCAGGATGAGCGACCCTGCCAGCGTGAAGACACTGAAGCTGACGACGAGGCCGAGGATGACCTGGTACGGCCGCCAGCGGGAGACGGTCTGCACCTTCTCCTTCACCTTCTCCTCGGTGAGCACGGCCTGCGTCGTGCCGGACGAAGATCCGGTCTGCGCCGCCTGTGCTGTCTGCGCCGCCTGGTCCGTCTCCTCCGTCTTCTGGCGCGCACTCTGCGCGCCGCCGGAGAAGAAGATCACGGGCAGGACCGGCAGGATGCATGGCGAGATGCCGGTGATGAGGCCGCCGAGGAAGCCGATGAGAGCGAGGGTGAGGTACATGCCTGGCGTTCGGAACGGAGGGCCCCACGGATTGATCCGGAAGAGATCCGAAGAATCCGCAATCCGATTCCGTGCGTGCCCCGAACCCCCTTCGAAGCCGCTGCTGCGGCTCACCACAGCCCACATAGAAGGAGTAGTTCCCATGCGAGTTCAGAAGCGTCACATGATCGCCGCCCTCGGACTCGCCGCAGTGGCCGCCCTCGGTCTCTCGGCGTGTTCCTCCGGAAGCTCGGGCTCCGGCTCGTCCAGCTCGTCGTCGTCGATGACTTCCGAGTCGCCCAGCGCGACGGCGATGGACCCGGCAGCCGACCTCGTCGGCAGCGGATGCGCCGCATACGCCAAGGCCGTCCCGTCCGGCGCAGGCTCGGTCACCGGCATGGCGCAGGACCCGGTGGCGGTCGCGGCAAGCAACAACCCGCTGCTCACCACCTTGGTCGCCTCGGTCTCCGGCAAGCTCAACCCGGACGTGAACCTGGTCGACACCCTCAACGGTAGCGAGTTCACGGTGTTCGCACCGGTCGACGACGCGTTCAAGAAGATCGACGCCGCCACCATCGACACCCTGAAGACGCCGGCAGGAGCCGACACGCTCAAGAAGATCCTGACCTACCACGTCGTGCCCGGCCAGATCGCCCCTGACAAGATCGACGGCACCCACAAGACCGTCGAGGGCGGCGACGTCACCGTCACCGGCAGCGGCGACGACATCATGGTCAACGGGGCCAAGGTCATCTGCGGTGGAGTCCACACCGCCAACGCCACGGTGTACCTCATCGACACCGTGCTGATGCCGCCGGCCAACTGATCCCCTCCGTCGCCGGCAGCATCGAGAGCGGCCCACCGGTTCATCCGGCGGGCCGCTCTTTTCGTCGTCGCGGCGGGCTGGCCGGGGGTCGGCTGCCATGATGGGAGGCATGAAAGGCTTCACCACGTGGATCATCCGGTTCTGGCCGGTCGTCGTACCGATCCTCGGGGTGATCCTGCTCGTCCTCTGCTGGAACGCCGAGCTCGGCCCCGTGCTGGTCACGCTGGTCGCCCTCGTGCTCGCCGCGACGGTGCTCGCGGCCGTGCAGCACGCCGAGGTCGTGGCGCACAAGGTCGGTGAGCCGTTCGGTTCCCTGGTGCTCGCCGTCGCCGTCACGGTGATCGAGGTCGGGCTGATCGTGACGCTGATGTCGAGCGGCAAGGACGCATCCACGTTGGCCAGGGACACGGTGTTCTCGGCGGTGATGATCACCATGAACGGCATCGTCGGCCTGTCGCTGCTGCTCAGCTCCACCAGGAACACCAGCAGCAAATTCAACGCCCAGGGCAGCGGAGCCGCGCTCGCCACGGTGGTCACGCTCGCGACGCTGACGATGGTGCTCCCCACCTTCACCGAGACGCCGGGCCCGCAGTTCTCGCCCAGCCAGCTCGTCTTCGCTGCGATCGCGTCCGTGGTCGTGTACGCGATGTTCGTCTTCACCCAGACGGTCGCGCACCGCGACTACTTCCTCCCGGTGACCGCCAAAGGCAAACCGCTCGACGAGGACACCCACGCCGAGCGACCGTCCACCCGGACCGCGATGATCAGCCTCGGGCTGCTGTTCCTCGCGCTGGTCGCGGTGGTGGGTCTCGCCAAGCTGGAATCGCCGTCGATCGAGCGCGGCGTCGAAGCCGTCGGCCTCCCGCAGTCGTTCGTCGGCGTCGTCATCGCCCTGCTCGTGCTGCTCCCCGAGGGCATCGCCGCCGCGAAGGCCGCGACACGCAACCGGATGCAGACCAGCATGAACCTGGCGCTCGGCTCGGCCATCGCCAGCATCGGGCTGACGATCCCGTCGATCGCCGTCGCATCCATCTGGCTCACCGGACCGCTGCATCTCGGGCTCGGCGCCAGCCAGATCGTGCTGCTCGCCCTGACGGTCGGGGTGAGCATCCTGACGATCATGCCCGGGCGTGCTGTGCGGCTGCAGGGCGGCATCCACCTGGTGCTGTTCGCGGCGTTCATCTTCCTGTCCATCGCGCCGTGACCCGCGCCGGGGCTAGCCTGAGGCATGGCCCCGGAGTATCGGAAAGACCCGCGCGTCGACGCGTACCTCGACGGGCTGCCCGCCTGGCAGCGTGATATCTTCGCGCAGCTGCGCGACATCATCCACGAGGCGGACCCCGCCATCGAGGAGACCATCAAACGCACCGTCCGGCCGTACTTCGTGCTCGACGGCACCGTGTGCGCGTTCCTCGCGGCGAAAGACCACGTGAATCTGTTCGTCTACGACGGGGGCATCGTGCCGGACCCGCACGGACTCGTCACGGCAGGACACGACAATACGACGGCGCGCACCATCGGATTCGCCGAGGGGCAGCCCATCCGGCGGGAGCCGCTGCTGGCGTTCCTGCGTGCGATCGTCGCGGACAATCGCGCGGGAGGCTGGCGCAGCATCGTGGCACGGGGGCAAGCTGGGTCGTAGGGCGGCGCTCCCCGCGCGGCCACGACGCGAGACGAGGTGGATGCGATGACCGCTGAACGAGAACCGATCGAGTACCCCGACGAGGCCGGATACCCGGACGGCGAAGGCTTCCTCGACGAGGGCACCGCGCATCCGGATGCGGCGGCCGGGACGGACGATGCGCCGTCGCTCGACGGGCTGGCGGCCTTCGCCGACACCGACGAGGAGGACGACGAGCCGGGAGACGGCCCGGACGTGTGACGCCGCGGCGGAGATCGGGGGCCATCCGGTCGGAAACTCCGCCCGAGCGGAGTCGCGCTCGGCGTGGCGGACCGAAAGTCCTCCGTGAGCGAGCCGCCGTGGCGGCGACCACTCCAGCGGAGTTCCTGGCGACACGCCGCGGCAGACTCCGCTCGGACGGAGACTCGGCGGCGAGCCGCGCTCGACTCCGCTCGAACGGAGATTCGGATCGGTTGTGGTCAGGTGCCGGGGGCGGCATCCGGACCGGCAGCGGCGTCCGGTTCGGGGGCCGCGTGACGGCCGCGGCGGCGCTGCGGCGGGAGCGTGCGGCCGTCGTGGAGTTCCAGGACGCGGTCGGCGCGGGCCATCAGCAGCGGGTCGTGCGTGGTGACGACGGCGGCCACGCCGCTGCTGTGCACGAGGTCGACGAGCAGGTCCATCATCGCTGCGCCGGTGACGCTGTCGAGCTGGCCGGTCGGCTCGTCCGCGAACAGGATGCGCGGGCGTGCTGCGAGCGCGCGGGCGATGCCGACGCGCTGCTGCTGGCCGCCCGACAGTTCGGTGGGACGCTGCTTGGCGTGACCGGAGAGGCCGAGCAGGTCGAGCAGTTCGGCGACGCGCGCATCCCGGTCGGCGGGCGCTGTGCCGAGCAGCCGGAGCGGGACCTCCACGTTCTCGGCGGCCGAGAGCACGGGCACGAGGCCGAACGCCTGGAAGACGAAGCCGATGCTCTCCCTTCGCAGTTGCACCAGCTCTGCCTCCGACGCGGTGGTCAGCTCGGTGTCGCCGATCCAGACCCGCCCGGAGGTGGGGGTGTCGAGGCCGCCGAGCACGTTGAGCAGCGTGGTCTTGCCGGAGCCGGAACGGCCCCTGACCACCAGCAGCTCACCGGGATGCACGTCGAGCGACACCTCGGCGAGCGCGGTCACCGTGCCCGCCTCCGTCTCGAACACGCGGCCGACGCCCTCGGCGCGCAGGATGGGTTGCGGGGTGGTGGGCGCGGTGGCGGACGCGTTGATGGGGCTGGTGGCCTGTTCGTCGGCGAGCGTCATGAGTCTCCTCCGGTGGTTTCGGCCGTCTCCGTGTCGTGCGGCCAGACGCCGACGTGGTCGGTCTCGAGCGCGAGGCGGACGCGGTCGCGCATCCCGAGGGTGGTGAGGTACTCCGGCGGCAGCTGGAGGCGTCCGACGCGGTCGAGCACGGCGAACTCCTCCGCCACGGTGTGCTCGTCGCCGCTCTCGCTGATGCCGGTGCGGCGCAGCACCTCGGTGGAGGTGCGCCCATCCCGGATCTGCACCGTGCGGGCGACGTGCTCGGAGACGGCGGGGTCGTGGGTGACGATGAGCGTCGTCACCCCCAGCTCCCTGTTGACGCCGCGCATCGCTTCGAGCACTTCGGCGGAGGTCGCCTCGTCCAGTTCGCCCGTCGGCTCGTCGGCGAGGAGGACGCGCGGGTCGTTGGCGAGGCCGACCGCGATGGCCACCCGCTGCTGCTCGCCTCCGGACATCTCGGTGGGGCGCCTGTCCGCGCAGTGCGACACTTCGAGCAGGTCGAGGAGTTCCTGCGACCGCTCCCTGCGGCCGGGCGTCTTCGCCAGCGACATGGTGAGCGCGATGTTCTCGCGGGCGGTCAGGTACGGCAGCAGGTTGCGGGAGGTCTGCTGCCAGACGAAGCCGACCGTGCGTCTGCGGTAGTCGACGCGCTGGGCGGAGGTCAGGCCGAGCAGGTCGCGGCCCGCCACCGACGCGCTGCCCGCCGTCGGCTTGTCGAGCCCGGAGAGGATGCCGAGCAGCGTCGACTTCCCCGACCCGGATGCGCCGACGATGGCGACCAGGTCGCCGCTGCCGACGCGCAGGTTGAGACCCTGCAGCGCCTGCACCTCCACACCGTCCGCACTGAAGATGCGCACGAGGTCGGAGCAGACGATGCTGGCGTCCTGGTGCACCGCATCCCGCAGCTCCGCATCCCGCTGCTCCGCACCCTGGCGCGTGGTGGTCATGTCGGTCATTCTTCCCCTCCTGCCCGGAGCACGGTCGCCGGTGACCGGCGTCGCGCACCCGCGAGTGCGATGAGTGTTGCCGCGGCGGTGACGACGGCGAAGCCGACCGCCGCTCCGGCGATGAGCACGGGATCGATCACCACGGCCGGCCGCACCGGCCCTCCGGTGAACCCGGTGAGGTCGATCGGAGTCAGCACCACCGCCGGCAGAGCGAGGCCGACCAGGATGCCCGCGATCAGCCCGACCGCGAGCACCGGTCCGAGCTCCCAGCCGAGCAGGCCGGCCGTCTGCCTGCCGGTGAAGCCGATGGTGCGCAGCGTGGCGACCAGCCTGGTCCTGGATGCGGTGTTCATCACCAGGGTCAGCAGCAGCGCGCCGATGCACATCAGGGCGGAGAGCGCGATCGAGACCAGCGCGACCGTCTCGAGCCCGGAGACGAGCGGCGCCTTGCGCAGCACGGACTGCTGCTCGACCGCATCCCCGATGACCGACCCTGGGCCGGCGACGGAGGCGAGGGCGGCGTGGACCGCCGAGGCGTCCGCACCGGGGCGGAGCGCGACGAGCACCGTCGACGGCCGCTGCGTCAGCGTGATCGCGGACGGCAGGCCGGTCTTGTCGATGATCGTCCACTCCGCATCCCGGATGTAGACGCCCGGTGTGAACGAGAACGCCGTGACGCCCAGGTGCACCGTCGTGTCCGTGTACAGGATGGCGCTCGTCACCGGGATCTTCGGGCTCCAGCCGCCGATCACCGCCGCCGTGCGCCCGGGGACGCTCGCCCGCAGCGCCGTGGAGACGCGCGCGCTCTCCGGCACGTTGCCCTCGACGGCCGCCAGCTCTTTCGGGTCGACGAGGTAGCCGCTCAGGTCGCCGCCCTGCGTGCCCGCCCGCACGTCGAGGCCGCCCGCCGAGTAGACGATGGCGGAGTGGGCGACGCCGGGCACCGAGCGCAGGCGGTCGAGCTGGTCGTCGGTGAAGGCCACAGGAGTGGACACGCTGAGGTCCGCACCGACCGCCGCGTGCGCCCCTCCCTCGATCCCGGCGCGCTCCGTGCTCAGCACGGCGGCGGAGAAGACGGTGATGCTCACGCCGGTCACCAGTGCGAACACCGGCCACAGGCCGCCGGCGCGCGACCGGACGGCGGTCGTCGAGCCGATCGCCGCGACGGCTCCCCTGCGCTTGCGTAGCAGGGCGGCCAGCCAGCCGAGCGGAAGCGGGTAGAGCCGCAGCACGAGCACGCAGGCGGCCAAAGCGATCAGGATGGGCGTGACGGCGAGGAGCGGGTCGATGCCGAGCCCGGCATCCTGCGATGGAGCAGCCGTGCCGCGCTGGAACAGCGTCACGACGCCCGCCACCGCCAGCCCGACCGCGAGCACTTCGAGCACCCAGCCCCAGCGCCGCCGCGCCGATCGCTCGCCGCGGAGGTCGTCGCGCGGGCCGAGCGCCCCGGCCGCCACCGCCAGGATGAGCGGTGGCGCGACCGCGCAGCACACGGCCAGAGCCACGGAGAGTCCTGCCGGCCCGCCGCGCGGCGTCAGCAGCAGTGCGGCCACGAGCCCGAGCGCAGCCGCGGGGATCGACACGGCGGCCCCCTCCGCCGCCAGCCCCCAGCGCAGCCGGGACGGGGATGCGCCCCGGGCTGCCATCAGCGCGAGCGCGTCCCTGCGCCTCCCGAGCACGAGCCGCACGCCGAGGACGAGCACGGCCAGCGCGACGCCGAGGGGTCCTGCGGCGAGGATGGCGAACAGGGTCGCCGCCGGCTGCGCCCTCACCGTGTACTCGGCGAGCGAGCGGTCGAGCTGGGTGCTGAACCGGAGCGCCGTCGGCACGCCGCCGATGGTGGCGGTGGGCGTGGTGGCGAGGAACCGGCCGAGGGCGCCGCTGACCGCATCCAGCCCGTCGACGCTGAAGGCCGATGGCTCGACGGGGAACCAGCCCTCTGTGACCGTGCCGGGAAGGGAACGCGCAACGGTCGGCCAGGAGTCTGCGGCCACCCAGACGACGCCGCTGTACTTCTTGCCGGCGTCGCCCAGGTCGGCGAAGCTGCCGGACGCCCGGACGGTGTCGAGATTCCAGAAGTCGGCTGCGGGGTCGCGCGGGGTGACGGTGCCGACCAGGGTCAGGCGCGATTCGCCGAGGATCCGGGTCTGGCCGATGGTCCAGCCGACGAGCTTCGCCGTCGCGGTGGTCATCACCACCTGCGCGTTGACAGGAGGGCCCGTCTCCGTGACGACGATCCCCGTCTGCTGGGCGGCCGGGTCCGGCACCGGTTGCATGGGCGCGGTGGACAGGGTGGCGACCGTCGCCTTGTCCGGCCAGGCGCCGGCATCCAGGGTCGCGACGCTGCGCAGCTGCTGGTATGCCTCGACGGTCGCGAAGTAGTGGCCGTCGGAGGAGGCTCCGGCCGGCGGGGTGGTCGGCAGCTCCTCGGACGCCGCCGAGTACTGGCCCTTCTCCGTCACCTGGCGCAGCGGGGCCGTCATGCCCCTGCGCACAGCGTCGAGTGCTCCCGGCATGGCCTTCCAGGCCGCTCCCGGATCGTCGACGATGATGCCGCCCGGCTGGCCCATGCCCGACTTGACGACTGTCACCAGGTCGCGGTTGACCGGCTGCGCCTGGTCGAGCCCGTACTGCAGGTCGCTGGTGAGGAGGGTGTTCGCGAAGCGCGGCCAGGCGGTCAGCGCCGTGGTCGCGACGAGCACGACGACGCCGAGCATGATCAGCCCGCCCCGGAAGGCGGAGGCGGCACGCACCGCCAGGCCCACGCTGCCGAGGGAGGAAGTCATCGCGTCTCCTCCCGGTACGTCGTGTCCAGTACCTGCCTGCGCACCGCTCGGCCGTATGCCCACAGCACCACCGCGACCGCGGCGCCGAGCAGCACGAGCGCGCCGAGCAGCGCGGGAAGGTCGACGGCACCGCGCACCGACAGGGTCGGCGGGGCGGTGACGACGGAGAGCCTGGCGAGCGCGTTCCCGGCCAGCAGGAACACGGCGACACCGCCCGCGAGCCCGAACACGGCTGCGGCCGCAACGATCCCGGCCAGCTCGATCCGCCGGCTGCGGGCCTGCTGCCGCGAGCTCATCCCGACCGCGCGCAGCACGGCGACCTCCGCGCGGCGCCCGCGGAGCAGAGCGGCGATGGTGGCGCCGATGGCCACGATGGCCAGCAGCGCGCATCCGGCCGTCCCGAGCCAGAGGCTCACGATGGCGCTCGACATGAACCGGGAGACGAAGTCGCCGGAGGCGTCGGCCACGACGGCATCCGGACCCGCCAGGCGCTGGGCGGCGGCGGCAACGGCGTCCGGGGAGTCCGTGGCCAGCCAGACCGTGCCGAGTCGTGGAGGAGCAGGCTGGGCGCGGAGGGCGGCGTCGCTGAGCGCGCGCTGGTCGACCAGCACCGCCACTGGATCGCTCGTGCCGGGAACGGCGGCGACGACGGCGGCGATCGTGCCCCGCGCCGACACCCAGGCCGCGTCGAGGTCGATCGTGTCGCCGACGGCGAGCGAATCCTGCTGGACGGCGCTGGCCGTGACCGCGACCGGCAGCTTCCCTGTCGTCGGCGGCATGACGCGCACCAGGCCGTCCGCGCCGCGCACACCGTCTACGCGCTTCCAGGAGGCGATGTCGATGGTGTCCGAGCCGGCAGCGACCGAGCGGATGCGCGGCGTGGCGGCCGTCGCGCCCGTCGAGGCGGACACGTCCTGGGTCGCGGCCGGTCGCGCATCCACCGCGGCGAGCGTCCACCGTCCACCGTCCGGCACGGTGGCGCTGAACCGGCCGGAGGCGCCGGGCGCGGCGACGAGCGGCGCGAGCGCTCCCCGCACATCCACCACCCAGAACGTGACAGCGGCGGTGGATGCGGTCTGCGCGGTGAGCGTCTTCGCCCCCGCCGGGAGCTCCGGCCCCGGAAGGCGGGTCGCATCGGTCAGCTTCCTGCGCACGTCGCCCGTGTCGAGCATGTACCCGCCGACCCTGGTCAGCTGCGGCAGCCGTCCCGCATCGAGCGCGACCAGCGTGACGGTGCCCTGACCGAGCCCCGCGTCGGTGACCAGCCCCGGCGACGCGGCCGTCACGGAAGGGACGCCCGCCAGCGCATCCACGTCCGGCAGGTCTTCCGGCCCGCGGACGACACCGGCGAGCCCGGAGTCGACGCGCACGTCGGCGCCGGTGACGAGCCTGGAAGAGTCGCGGAGGAACCCGGACCAGGTGCCGACGTATCCGGCGGAGAACGTGGCAGCGCCGACCGTCAGCACGATGAGCGCGACCGGGGCGGCGAACAGCGCGAGCCCCCGCCCCACCTGCCGGGCGGGCAGCACGCCGGAGAGGCCCCGGCCGCGCGCGGCGACGCCCTCGACGGCCGCAGCCGACGGACCGAACAGCACCAGACCGAGCACCGCGATCGCGCACAGCACGGCGGCGGGAGCGATGACGCCGATCGGGTCCACCCGGCCGTCCGCAGAAACCGGGGAGCCGAACGCCACGAACCGCCACAGCGTGAGTCCGGCGGCGGCGAACGCGAGCACGCCGACCCCGATGGATGCTGTCGTCCTCGCCCGTCCTGCCTCCAGGGCTCCCGGCGTCCCGCTCGCCGCGCGCGCGGACCCCGCGGTCACCACGGCCGAGCAGGCGACGGCCGCCGCCAGCACCAGCAGCGGGGGCGCGACCAGTTCGAGCACCCCGCCGACGCCGCCGACCGCGCCTCCGACCATCCCGAGCAGCACGGCCTGCGCCGCCCCGAAGCCGAGCACGGCGCCCACGAGTCCCACCAGCGCGGCCTCGACGGAGCCGGCGCCGACGAGTTCGCCGACGGTCGCGCCCCTCGCACGCAGCACGCGCGTCTCGGCCAGCCGCGACCGGGCGAGCAGCTGCGCGAGCAGGATGAGCGCGACGACGGAGCACACCGCCAGCACCGACAGCGGAACAGGGACGACCGCGGCGAGCGCGCCCACCGACTGCCGCATCGCCGTCACGGTGGCGAGCGCGTCGCCCTGCGTGGAGAACGGAGAGGAGGATGCCGTCGAGCTCTCGGTGAGCGCATCCGTGACCGTGCGGAAACCGGACTGCAGGCGCGGGAGCTGCGCGGCGGTGGTGGCGCGCGCATCCGGTGCCACCGCCCACTGCACGGACTCGGAATCGGACAGGGTGCGGAGCGCGTCGGGGGTGAGGATGGCCCGGCCGTCCGTGCCGCCCGACCCCGGGGTGAGGCCGAGCCACGCGGGCGCGGACGGAGAGACGGGACGCCAGACGCCTGAGACGGTGAAGGTGCGCGTGCCGGTGTCGCCCGTGGTGCTGAGCGTCGACCCGGCGCGGACGCCGATGGTCTTCGCCAGCTCGGCGTCGACGGCGATCTGCTTCGCCCCGGTCGGCCAGGCGCCGGCGGTGAGCCTGGCTCGTGCGAGGAGGTCGTCGTCTGCGGCGAGCGCGAGCATCGACCTGTCGCCGGTGAGCGGCACGGCGGCCACGTACGCCGAACGGTCGACCGTGACCGATGCACCGGAGAAGTGCGTGGCGACGATGGACCGCACGGTCGCATCCTGCTCGTCGGCGTCGGAGCTCAGCGTCCCCTGCTCCGCCTGCGCCACCGACACGGCCGGACCGGCCTCGATGCTCTGCCGCACCGCGACCGTCGGCGACCGCACGGCCAGACCGACCATCGTGCTCGCCAGCAGGGTGACCACCAGCACGGTGAGGGCGGTGGCGGCCAGCACCCCGGCCTGCGCGCGCGAACGCTGCACCCAGAACGCACGGATGCGTCCCTCACTCCCCCCGGATGCACGCATTGCACAAAACTATCGCGCGCGAACGCAAAAGATCAGCGTCAGCCGCCGTCAGAAGCCGTCGTGTCGGATGCCCCACACGGCCGACCAGCTCTCGCCCGGTTCCAGCCAGCGCAGCCCGCGACCGGTGTTCAGGGCGTTCGCCGGGGCCGTCATCGGTTCGACGGCGAGAGCGACGTCGCCCGTCGGCTTGGTCGCCAGCGTGCGCGACGTGTAGAGCTGCAGGTAGCCGAACGACGGGTCCGCCCAGAGCACGACCCTGCGTCCGTCCGGCGCGGAGACCGTGTGGGCGACCTCGCCGTCGATCACCGGCAGGTCGGCGAAGCCGTCGTCGAGGTCGAGCTCCCCGACCAGACGCCCATCGCTCAGGTCGAACGGCGTGCCGGCCACGGGCGACTCCCCCACCAGGTTGAGCCGGTCATCCACGTCGAGGTGCGTGCGCGCGCCGACGGTCAGCGTGAGGTCTGCGGTCGGCACGTCGCCGACCCGAAGATACGGATGCGCGCCGATCGCCACGGGGGCACGTCCGCTCCCGAGGTTCTCGATGGTGTGCGTGACGGTGAGGCCGCCCGGCCCGACCTCGTGCCGCACGGTCGTGGCGAGCTGGAACGGGTAGCCCAGCTCGGGGAAGATCGCGGCCGACTGGGTCACCGACGACGCCGTGCGCTCGACCAGGTCGTACGGCCGGTAGCGCAGCAGCCCGTGGATGGCGTTCCCGCGCGCCGGCTCCGTCACGGCGAGCCGCTGCGTCTTGCCGTCGAACTCCCAGGCCGCATCCTTCACCCGGTTGGGCCACGGCACCAGCACGATCCCGCATCCGGACGGCGGTGTCGCCTCCACCGGGAACGGCTCGGTCAGGTCGACGCCCCCGAGTCGCAGCGTCCGGAGCCCTGCCGCCACCTGCGTGACGGTGGCGGTGAGGTCGCCGGAGACGATGTCGTACTGGGTTCCTGTCGGCGGGTGCATACGGTCAGCGTATTGTCACGCCACCACCACCGCGAGCCCCGCCGCCCGCAGGGCTGCAACCTCCGCCTCCGGAGCGCTCTCGCCGGTGATCAGCTCGCTCACCTCGCCGAGGTCGGCGATTCGGCCGAGGTGGGTGCGGCCGAGCTTCGAGCCGTCCGCGACGACGACCGCCCGGCCCGCCGCTCCGACCATCACGCGTTTCAAGTCCGCCTCCGGCAGGTTCACGTTGGTGATGCCGCCCTGGGGATGCACGCCCGTGCAGCCGATGAAGGCCAGGTCGGCGTGCATCCGGTCGAGGAGGGTGGAGGCGAGCGGTTCGACCAGGGAGTGCTGCAACGGCCGCAGCGTCCCACCGGTGACGACCACCTGGAAGCGCGGGATGGCGCTCTCCAGCGAGAGCGCGATGGTGAGGCCGTTGGTGATGACCGTCACGTCGTCGAGGTCGTCGCGCGCGGCGAGGGCTGCGGCGATGGCCGCCGTGGTCGTCCCGACGTCGAGGAGGACGCTGCTGCCGGAGACCACCATCGCCGCGGCTGCTGCGGCGATGCGGCGCTTCTCGTCCGCCGAGGTCTCGAGGGCCTCCTCGAAGCTGGCCTCGCGCATCCCCGGCGTGCGGAGGACGGCGCCCCCGTGCACGCGCCGGATGCTCTGCTGCTCGTCGAGCTGATCGAGGTCGCTGCGCACGGTGACGTCGGAGACCTGGAACGCTTCGCTCAGGTCGCCGACGCGGACGAAGCCGGTCCGCCCGATGAGTTCGAGCATCCGTTCGCGGCGGAGGGCGGCGGGCAGCGGTTCGGCCATGCTGCTATCGTCCGGTGGTTGCGTTTACTTGTCAATACGAAAGCAACTGACTAGATTTGCTTTCGAAACCGAAAGGGACGCTTCGTGCCAGCAATCACCAAACAGGTCCACCGTCTCGCCGACGGCCGCGAACTCATCTACTACGACGACGCGGACACGACGCTCTCCCCCGAGCGCGGCCCCGACCTGCGCGAGCCGACCCCCAGGCCGGCCACCGCGACCATGCGTCAGGACCCGCTCACCGGCGAGTGGATCTCGATCGCGGCCGCGCGCCAGAACCGCGTCTTCCTCCCCCCGGCCGAGCTCGACCCGCTCGCCCCCGCCACCCCCACCAACCTCTCCGAGGTGCCGAGCAACTACGACGTCGCCGTCTTCGAGAACAAGTCGCCGTCGTTCGGCCCGCTGCTCGACGACGAGAACGCGCCGGAGGGCCTCGACGACCTCTCCGCGATCGGCCTCGCCCGCACCCGCACCTCCGTCGGTCGCTGCGAGGTCGTCTGCTTCAGCCCGTCCTCCACCGGATCCTTCGGCAGCCTCACCCCGTCGCGCGCCCGCACGGTCATCGAGGCGTGGGCCGACCGCACCGCGGCGCTGTCCGCCCTGCCCGGCGTGCGCCAGGTGTTCCCGTTCGAGAACCGCGGGGAGGCGATCGGCGTCACCCTGCACCACCCGCACGGGCAGATCTACTCGTACCCGTACATCACGCCGCGCACCACGGCGCTCATCCGGTCACTGGACGCATACGGGCCCACCCTGTTCGCCGACATACTGGAACGCGAGCGCGCCTCCGAGCGCGTCATCCTGTCCGGGAAGTACTGGACGGCGTTCGTGCCGTTCGCCGCCCGCTGGCCCATCGAGATCCACGTGCTGCCGCACCGCCATGTCGCCGACTTCACCGAGACGTCCGCGGACGAGCGCGACGAGCTCGCCACCCTCTACCTCCGCGTGCTGCGGGGCGTGGATGGGCTCTACGACAGTCCGACGCCGTACATCGCCGCGTGGCACCAGGCGCCGGTCGGGGTGCGGCGCGACGAGATCCGGCTGATGCTGCAGATCACCTCGCCGAGGAGAGCCGCGGATAAGCTGAAGTTCCTCGCGGGATCCGAGTCGGCGATGGGCGCCTGGATCGGCGACATCCCGCCGGAGCAGGCAGCCGAACGACTCCGGGATGCCGTCGCCCGCGCCGACAGGGACGATCCCGCCGGCGAGCTGCCCGCGGGAATCACCGGACTCACCCCCAGAAAGGCCGACCGATGACCGACCTCCGCCAGGACACCCGCGACAGCTTCGCCGAGATCTTCGGCAGGGATGCCGACGGCGTCTGGTCCGCCCCCGGCCGCGTCAACCTGATCGGCGAGCACACCGACTACAACGAGGGCTTCGTGCTTCCGCTGGCGATCAACCGCCGCACCGTCGCCGCCCTTGGGCTCCGCGACGACCGCACCGTGCGGGTGGGCAGCTCGTTCGCCGACGAACTGGTCGAGATCGACCTCGCCGACCTCGGTCCGGAGGTGCTCTCCGGCTGGTCGGCGTACCCACTCGGCGTCGCCTGGGCTCTCGGCGAGTTCGGCGCGGACCTGGATGCCGTCCCCGGCTTCGACGTGCTCATCGACTCGAACGTTCCCGTCGGCGCCGGACTCTCGTCGTCCGCGGCCATCGAGAGTGCGGTCGCCGTGGCCCTCAACGAGGTCTGGCAGCTCGGCCTGGACAGGCAGACGCTGGCGAAGGTCGGCCAGCGGGCGGAGAACGTCGCCGTCGGTGCGCCGACCGGGATCATGGACCAGTCCGCCTCCCTGCTCGGCGAACGCGACTCCGTCGTCTTCCTCGACTGCCGCACGCTGGACGCGCAGGTCGTGCCGCTCGGTCTCGAGGCCGCCGGGCTGGAGATGCTGATCATCGACACGGGCGTCGAGCACTCCCACGCCACCGGCGGGTATGCCGACCGCCGCGCATCCTGTGAGGCCGGGGCCGCAGCGCTCGGCGTCGAATCGCTGCGCGACGTGAGCGTGGCCGACCTCGACCGCGCCCGCGAACTCCTCGACGACGTGACCTTCCGCCGCGTCCGCCACGTCGTGACGGAGGACCAGCGCGTCCTCGACACCGTGCGCACGCTGCGCGAGCACGGCCCTGCCGCCATCGGCGAACTCCTCGACGCCTCGCACCGGTCCATGCGCGACGACTTCGAGATCTCGGTGCCAGAGCTCGACCTCGCCGTAGAGACCGCGCAGGCCAACGGCGCCATCGGCGCGCGCATGACCGGCGGCGGCTTCGGCGGCTCCGCCATCGCGCTCGTCCCGTCCGACGCGATGAGCCGCGTGCTCGTCGCCCTCGACGGTGCATTCGCCGAGCACGGATTCGGGCAGCCCGATCTGTTCACCGTCAGCGCATCGGAGGGCGCGAAGCGCGAGAATTGACGGTATGACCGCTGCCGACGTCACCTGGCTCGACCCCGACACCGTCCAGCTCCGCCAGCCGAAGGCCTCCCACTGGGAGGCGCCGTTCCTATTCCTCCTCTTCGGCCGCGACCGGGCGATCCTCTTCGACACCGGAGCGACGAGCGACGAGCGCGTCTTCGCGCTGCGCGGAGCCGTCGACGGCGCGATCGAGACCTGGCTGCGCAAGCATCCCGCCCGGTTCGCCCGGCCGTACGAACTGGTGGTGGCGCACACCCACGCGCACGGCGACCACATCGCGGGCGACGCCCTGCTCGCCGCACGGCCGGGGACGACGGTGGTCGGCACCACCCCCGCCGAGGTGATCGCCTTCTTCGGCTTCCCGTCCTGGCCGGATGCCGTCGTCCCGTTCGACCTCGGCGGCCGCGTCATCGACGTGATCGGCGCACCCGGCCACGAGCCGTCCGCGGTGGTCTATTACGACAGGGCGACGCGCATCCTGTTCACGGGGGACACGGTCTGCCCGGGCAATCTCTACGTGCGCGACCGCGCGCAGTTCGTGCAGACCATCGACAGGCTCATCCGGTTCCGGGATGCGACGAAGCCGCGCATCAAGACGGTGCTCGGCGCCCACGTGGAGATGTCCACCACCCCGGGCGTCGACTACCCGCCCGGCACCGTCGACCAGCCGGACGAGGCGCCGCTCGCGCTTCCGCCGAGCATCCTGGACGAGGTGCGGGCAGCCCTCGACGTGACCGGGAAGCACGGCGCGCCGAAGAAACGCGTGGTGCGCGACCGCTTCATCCTGGTCGACGACCAGCGCTGACCCCGCCGACCCGGCTGGCTCCGCTGGTTATGCTGACGGCATGACTCGAATCACCCTCGCCGACGGCTCGGCCCCCGAGGTCCACGACACCGCTTTCGTCGCCCACGGCGCCGTGCTCGCCGGGCGGGTGCACCTCGCCGCGGACTCCAGCGTCTGGTACAACGCCGTGCTGCGGGCCGAGGCGGAGGACATCCGGATCGGCGAGCGCAGCAACCTGCAGGACAACGTCTCCTGCCACGTCGACGCCGGGTTCCCGCTCACCGTCGGCACCGACGTGTCCGTCGGCCACAACGCCGTGCTGCACGGCTGCACCATCGAGGACGGCGTGCTGGTCGGGATGCACGCCACCGTGCTCAACGGAGCCGTCGTCGGCGCCGGCTCGCTCCTGGCCGCCGGCACGCTGGTCCTGGAGGGAGCCGTCATCCCGCCCGGCTCCCTCGTCGCCGGCCTTCCCGGGAAGGTCCGCCGCCCCCTCACCGACGACGAGCGCGCCCACCTCCTCCGCAACGCCGAGGGCTACCTCGCGCACGTCGCCGCTCACAAATAATCGAGCCGGGACTTCTGTACGCGACACGCCGCGGCGGCCGTACAGAAGTCCCGGCTCGATGGGGCTCAGCGGGACCAGCAGTTCGGCTACTCCGCGACCGGGCCGGGAGTTCCGCCGGTGATACGCACCAGTTCCTCGAACGTGGTCGAGAACACCGTGTGCGCGTGACCGGCGGCGGCCCACACCTCCGGGTATCCGGCGAGCGCCACATCCACCACCGTGCGCAGCGGAGCCGGGTGCCCGACCGGCGCGACACCGCCGATGGTCTGGCCGGTCGCGGCCTTCACCGTGTCGGCGTCGGCACGCCGGATGCGCCCGCCGAGCCGCTCCCCCAGGAACGCGGTGTCGACCCGGTGGGCGCCCGAGGTCATCACGAGCAGCGGCTCGTCGTCGATGGTGAAGACCAGCGAGTTGGCGATGGCGCCGACCTCGACGCCCAGCTCGGCCGCGGCGGAGACCGCGGTCGGCGTCGCGGACTCGAACCAGCGCACGCGCGGCTCGACACCCGCCGCGAGCAGGGCAGCCTCGACCGCTTCGACAGCCGGATGCGTCCTGTCGCTCATCGCAGGGAGCGCTCCGCCGACTCCACCACGTTCTGCAGCAGCAGAGCGCGCGTCATCGGGCCGACGCCTCCGGGGTTCGGGGACACCCAGGCGGCGACCTCCGCCACCTCGGGCGCCACATCCCCGGCCACGCGGCTCTTGCCGGTCTCCGGGTCGTCGATGCGGCTCACGCCGACGTCCAGGACGATCGCTCCCGGCTTCACGTTGTCCGCGGTGACCAGCCCGGCCACACCGGCGGCGGCGACGATCACGTCTGCGCGCTTGAGGTGCGCGTCCAGGTCGACCGTTCCGGTGTGGGTGAGCGTGACGGTGGCGTTGATCTCGCGGCGGGTCAGCAGCGAGCCGATCGCGCGGCCGACGGTCACGCCGCGACCGACGACGACCACATCCTTGCCCGCCAGCTCGATGCCGTGACGCAGCATCAGCTCGATGACGCCGCGGGGCGTGCACGGCAGAGGCGTGGTGATCGGGCGGTTGACGTTGAGGACGAGCCTGCCGAGGTTGGTCGGGTGCAGGCCGTCGGCGTCCTTGGCCGGGTCGACCAGTTCGAGGATCGCGTCGGTGTCGATGTGCGGCGGCAGAGGGAGCTGCACGATGAAGCCGGTGCAGTCCGGGTCGCTATTGAGGTCCTCGATCACGGCCTCGAGCTCGGCCTGCGAGATGTCGGCGGGCAGGTCGCGGCGGATGGACGAGATGCCCACCTCTGCGCAGTCGCGGTGCTTGCCGGCGACGTACCACTGCGATCCGGGGTCGTCGCCGACCAGGATCGTGCCGAGCCCGGGCACGACGCCCTGCTCGCGCAGCACGCTGACGCGCTCCTTCAGCTCCGCCTTGATCGCGGCCGCTGTCTTCTTGCCGTCCAGAATCTGTGCGCTCATCCGCGCTCCTAACGTTGTGACGCCGTCGAGCCGGGACCTGTGCACGCCCGCCGACGGCGTGTCGCGTGCAGAAGTCCCGACTCGATTGCTGCGGGAGGTGAGGGGTCCGGGCTAGATGGAGGAGGGGAGCTCGACCGGGAACGCGTCCTGGCCGGACGGGGTCAGGCCGGGATAGAGCGGGAACGCGGCGGTGAGCGCGTCGACACGGCTGCGGAGGGATGCGGTGTCCGCGCCGGGCTGGAGCGCTGCTGCGATGATCTCGGCCACCTCGGTGAACTGCACGTCGCCGAAGCCGCGGGTCGCGAGCGCCGGGGTGCCGATGCGGAGACCGGAGGTCACCATCGGCGGGCGCGGGTCGAACGGGACGGCGTTGCGGTTGACCGTGATGCCGACCTCGTGCAGCACGTCCTCCGCCTGCTGGCCGTCGAGCTGCGAGTTGCGCAGGTCGGCGAGCACCAGGTGCACGTCGGTGCCGCCGGTGAGCACATCCACGCCACCGGCGCGGGAGTCCTCCGCCGTCAGGCGGTCGGCCAGGATCTGCGCGCCGCGGACGGTGCGCTCCTGGCGGTCGCGGAACTCGTCGGTCGCCGCAAGCTTGAACGCGGTCGCCTTGGCGGCGATCACGTGCATCAGCGGGCCGCCCTGCTGGCCGGGGAAGACGTTGGAGTTGAGCTTCTTGGCGAGCTCCATGTCGCGGGAGACGATGAAGCCCGAGCGCGGGCCGCCGATGGTCTTGTGCACTGTCGACGACACGACGTCGGCGAACGGGACGGGCGACGGGTGGATGCCCGCGGCGACGAGACCGGCGAAGTGCGCCATGTCCACCCAGAGCTTCGCGCCGACCTCGTCGGCGATCGCGCGGAACGCGGCGAAGTCGAGGTGACGCGGGTATGCGGACCAGCCGGCGATGATGACCTGCGGCTTGTGCTCGAGCGCCTTGTCGCGCACGACGTTCATGTCGACGAGGAAGGTCTCCGGGTCGACGCCGTAGGAGACGGCGTTGTAGAGCTTGCCGGAGAAGTTGAGCTTCATGCCGTGGGTCAGGTGACCGCCGTGGGCGAGCTCCAGACCGAGGATGGTGTCACCCGGCGTCGCGATGGCGGACAGCACGGCCGCGTTGGCGCTCGCGCCGGAGTGCGGCTGGACGTTGGCGTACTCGGCCTTGAACAGGCTCTTCGCGCGGTCGATCGCGAGCTGCTCGGCGATGTCGACGTACTCGCAGCCGCCGTAGTACCGGCGGCCGGGGTAGCCCTCGGCGTACTTGTTGGTGAGCACGGAGCCGACGGATTCGAGCACCGCGCGCGGCACGAAGTTCTCGGACGCGATCATCTCGAGGTAGTCGCGCTGGCGGCCGAGCTCGAGCGCCAGGACCTCTGCGATCTCCGGGTCGACCTCCGCGAGCGGGGCCGTGAACGTGGATGGGAGTGTGTCAGTCAAAACCGGCTCCTTATAAATGCAACTCAGCAGTGAACGCAGACGGGTGGGATGTTCCCGTATCGACCCAGGCGCGCGGCCGATCCGCCCGTTTCGCTGGGCATTCGTCGCTCCCCAATGGTGACCATTTGAGCGCCAGTCGCGACGCGAGCAAGCATAGCAAAGGGCGGCTGGGAGGCGAACCCTTGCCGTTTGTTAGGAGGGCTGCAATACTCGCAGGTGGCCGACCGGAGGGGCGGGCAACGACGGCCGTCAGCACACCAAGCACCCAACGCATGCTCAGTTGAAGGAGAACGCGTGGTCATCCCCCGCCCGGCGATGCTCGAGTCCGTCGATTCCGCGCCGTTCACCCTCGCACCGGATGCGCGGATCAGCGTCGCAGGCGCTGGAGCCTCCTCCGTCGCCGAGTTGCTCCGCGCTGAGCTCGCCTCCGACTGCAGCCGCAGCCTCACCGTCGTGCACGAGCCTCCGGCGTTCGGCGACATCGCCATCGTCATCGCGGACGACGAGGCTCCGGACGGCCACGACGCGGAGGGCTACACGCTCGAGGTCGCCGCGGAGGGCGTCCGCATCGGAGCGGCGACCACCGCCGGCGCGTTCTGGGGCGTCCAGACCCTGCGGCAGCTGGTCCCCGCCGAATGCGGGTCCGACCCGCTCACCATCGGCGCCGTCCGCATCGTCGACCACCCCCGGTATGCGTACCGCGGTGCGATGCTCGACGTCGCGAGGCACTTCTTCTCCCCGGATGCGGTCAAGCGCTTCATCGACGCGATCGTGCTCCTCAAGGTCAACCACCTGCACCTGCACTTGACCGACGACCAGGGCTGGCGCATCCACATCGACAGCTGGCCGAACCTCACGGCGCACGGCGGGTCGACCGGGAGCGACGGCAGCGACGGCGGCTTCTACACGCAGGACGAGTTCCGCGACCTGGTGGCGTACGCGGCGGAGCGGCACGTCACGGTGGTCCCCGAGCTGGACATGCCCGGCCACACCAACGCGGCGCTCGCCTCGTATCCGGAGCTGAACGCCGACGGCGTCTCCCCCGCCCTCTACACCGGGTCGAAGGTCGGATTCAGCACGCTCCTCTCCGGCGACGCGACGACGGCGCGCTTCGTCGACGACGTCGTGCGCGAGGTCGCTGCGTTGACGCCGGGGCCGTACCTGCACATCGGCGGAGACGAGTGCCAGAGCACCGACCCCGCCGATTTCCTCCGCTTCATCGCCGACGCAGCCGCGACGGTCGCCCGCCACGGCAAGATCCCGGCCGGCTGGCACGAGATGGGGAAGAGCGGCGACCTGCCGGATGGTACGGTCGGCCAGTACTGGGACTTCCTCACCCCGCGCGGCAGCGCCGCCGACGAGACCCTGTCGTTCGTGCGCCAGGGCGGCTCCGTCATCATGTCCCCCGCCGACGTCGCATACCTCGACATCGTCTACGAGGAGGGCGACCGCCTCGGCCAGGACTGGGCGGACGGCCCGACCACGCTGCGCCAGTCGTACGAATGGGACCCGGCGCGGGTGGTCCCCGGGCTCACCGAGGCGCACATCCTGGGCGTGGAGGCTCCGCTCTGGACGGAGACGGTGGAGACCGTTTCCGACATCGAGGAGATGGTGTTCCCCCGCCTCGCCGCCGTGGCGGAGATCGGCTGGTCGCCTGCGCCGTCCGACACGGATGCGGTGGAGACGGCCCGCGACTTCGACGACTTCGCCGAGCGCGTCGCCCACCTCGCGGAGCACTGGGAGGCGGCGGGGACCAACTTCCGCCGCGTGCCGGAGGTGCGCTGGCGGGAACGCGTCAGCTCCTGACCTCGATCAGGGGTAGCCGAGGAACCAGAGCAGCAGCAGCGCGACAGGCTGCAGGGCGATCCCGCAGATCAGCACGATCATCCTGACCCGCCTGTTGGCGGCGAGCGCCGGCGCACCCGCGAGCGGCGCCAGCGGCATCAGCAGCCGGAACAGGCTCTGCTGCGGCAGGAACACCGCGAATAGGTAGAGCCCGTAGCTCGCCGCGAACGCCACCACCTCCGTGCCGAGCGCGCGGACGCTCGGCCTGCTGAGCAGCCAGGCGAACCCGCCGATCGCGGCCACCACCAGCAGTGCCCCGATCACGTTCGCGTACTTCCAGGTGAACAGGAACCACGGCGTCAGCGGCACGAAGGCGACCCGCCCGATGAACCCGGTCCACCACGACAGCTCGGTCTCGACGTACGCGTCCGCGTATCCGGTGACGACGGATGCGATCAGCGGCCAGGCGAGCCCGGCCACCGCCGTCACTCCCCCCGCCACGATCATCGCGATCCGCTCCCGCCAGCCGAACGCATCCTGTCCGCGCCGGGCGACGACCAGCCGCACCAGGAACACGATCCCGAGCGCGAGCGGCAGCGCCAGCTCCCCCGGTTTGGTGAACGCGGCCGCCACCCCTAACGGGATGACCAGCCAGTACCGCCTCGCCATCATCGCCCACAGCGCCGCGAACATCAGGAAGAAGAACAGGCTCTCCGCGTACGCGATCTGCAGCACGAACGAGAGCGGTCCGAAACAGAACAGCACGGCCGCCCACAGCGCGTTCGACGCGCCGACCCTGGATGCGACCAGCCGGTAGAGCACAAGCGTCGCCGCGGCACCGAACACCGTGGCGACGATGACGGCGGCCGGGTAGAACCCCAGCCCGGTGACGAACATGAGCCCGCGCGCGATGGCAGGGAACAGCGGCAGGAACGCCCACGAATTCTGCTGCACGTGCCCACTGCCGTCGGTCGGAAGCGTCGTCGGGTACCCGCCCTCGGCGATCTTCCGGTAGTAGGACGCATCCCACGACCCGGAGAACGTCCAGAAGCTGGGCTCGGTGCGCGAGCTGGCGAAATGCCACTCACCGACCGTCGCCGCGACGTACAGGGTCACCATCAGCGTCGTGGTGAACACCCGGGATGCGACGAACACGGCCAGGACGACCACCCACCAGCGATACTCGCGCCCGGCCACGCGAATCCGCGACGGCGATGCGGTACCCCTCTCGGCGAGCACGCCGAGCCGCTCTCTCACGCTCATAGTCCCAGTCTGCCGACCCCGGTCTGTGTGTTCGCCGCGATCGTACTCTCCGCGGGGCGAGTGCGCACGTGGGGTCAGGTTGGTCTTCAATAGATATTTAACGTTGTGGGTTTATGTCGACTGGATTTTTATGTGAACATGTTCAGACTGTAACGAAAGACAATGGAGGCTTCAATGCAGTGGAAATCGATCGTCCAGATGAAAACCCCGGCCAGGCGCGCACGATTCGGTGCAGGCGTAGCCGTCGTCGCTCTCGCGATGACTGCGATCTCCGGGGCGCCTGCCCGCGCTTCCGATGCTCCGTCGGCGGACGGCGCGCGTATGTACGTCAAAGTCGGTGACAATCTCGTCGACCTCGAAGACACCATCCGCACGCACGAGATCGACCTTCACAGCACCCCGGCCTCCGAGGGCGACCGGAAGGCTCGGCTCATCAATCTGAGCCAATGGGTGAGCTGCTATACGTTCAGCATCAAAGATGAGGTCTTCGCCGAATACACCCATTTCTGGGACGGCTTCGGTCACGATGTGCGATTGAAGTGCGGTGACGGGGGTACAAGCGGTTGGGGGTATCGCCATATCGAAGACCGACACAAGGAAGATTGGCAGTCCAAGCTGGATCAAGCTCGTGCCAAGGGATGGAATCCGGCGTGGCAGGGCGTCGATTCCTGGGATGACCTCATGGCCGGGGCTGTAGGTTCGGTGGTCAGCTGGCCGGAGTACGTCGGCGGTAATCCGACTTCGCAGACCAAGTGCGGGGTCACCGACCTCTATCTCGTGGATCGGGACCGACCACAGGTGGTTCTGATGATCATTCGGGTTGCCGCGGTCTGGGCCACCAACAGCGACCGGCTCATCACCGCTTACCCCACCCCGAAGGCCAGCTGCTAACCAGCAAGCCGCTCCGGAGGAGGGGTGGCGAGCTCGTGCTGGCTTACCACCCCTCCGCTGCCAGGTAGCAGGGCACGATCACGGCCACGCCCCGCGTCTCGCGCTGGAGTTCGTCGAACAATGCGTCCCCCTGCGCCTCCCACTCGTCCTGCGCGGTGGGCTCAGTCCATCCGATGGCGGGATCCTGCAGGTGTTCCCATCGAGCGCGCCACGCATGAAGTCGCGCGGCAAGCGGTTTGCCAATACCGAGGTCGTCCGGCGAGACCGGTCCGTCCTCCCAGAGCGGCCACGGGTGTCCCCACTCGTTCCACATCCGGATGCGACGGAGCCCATCATCCACAGCTGCCATAGCACCCAGAAATAGCATGGCTGGCTCCGAACCACCCTCACACCCCAGGTGGGAGGCGCCCGCATCGCGCCACACGCGCGGGCACCCCCACCGGTCTACTTCACGCTGCCCTGCGTGAGTCCGCCCACGAGTCGTTTCTCGATGAGCATGAACAGCACCACCACCGGGATGACCGCCACGATCGACACCGCGAAGACGTACTGCCAGGCGGCGTCGTACTGGCCGACGAATTTGGTGAGGGCCACAGAGAGCGGCTGGTTGGCGTCCGTCGACAGGATGACCAGGCTCGCCGCGAACTCGTTCCAGGATGCGACGAACGTGTAGATGATCGCCGTCACGATTCCCGGCCAGACCAGGGGCAGCTGCACCCGGAAGAGCACGGTCCATTTGCCTGCGCCGTCGAGCTGGGCGGCCTCGTCCACTTCTTTGGGCACTCCCGCGAAGAAGTTGTGCATGATCCAGATCGCGAACGCCAGGTTGAAGGCCGCGTTGACGAGGATCATCGCCAGCCAGGTGTCGTTGATGCCGAGGGCGACCATCTCTTTGAAGAGACCGGTGGCGAGCACCGTCGGCTGCAGCATCTGCGTGACGATCACCAGGAAGAGGAACACCCCGCGCCCCGGGAACCGGAACCGCGCCGTGTAATAGGCCGCCGGCACGCAGACCAGCAGCACGAGCGCCGTCGCGAACACCGAGATCACGATGGTCGAGATGAGGTTCTCGGGCAGCGGCGTCTCCGGCGTCGACCACATCGTGAGGTAGTTCTCCGGATGCCAGGTAGTCGGCAGGTAGGTCGGAGGCACCGTCAGGATGTTGTTCCGGCTCTTGAACGAGCCCACCAGCATGATCAGGTAGGGCGCGATGAAGACCAGAGCGATCACGAGACCGGCGACCATCCGGCCTGCGACCCTGCCGGTGAACCGGTTCTCAGCGGGACGGCGACGGCGCGGCGGCGGCGTCACCGGGGCGGCGATGCTGGGGGCCTGGACGCTCACGAGACCTCCTTCATGGGTTTGACGATCCACAGGTAGAGCGCCACGACCACGAGCACGATCAGGAAGTTGATCACGCTGAGCGCGCTCGACAGGTCGATCCTCTGCTCGTTCTGCAGCAGTTTGAACATGTATGTCGTCGTCGTGTCCGCCTTGTAGCCGGGGATCGCCCCTGTCATCAGTTTCAGGATGGGCAGGTTGTTGAAGACGTTGATGATGTTGATGAGGCTGGCGAGGGCGATGGCGTTGCGGAGGTTCGGGAGCGTGACGCCGAAGTACGTGCGAGCAGCGCCGGCGCCGTCCATCTTCGCCGCCTCGAGCATGTCGCCCGGGATGCCCGCGAGACCCGCGAGCAGCGTGTACGTGGTGAACGGCAGGGAGACGAACACCGCGATCGCGATGGAAGAGAGGAACGCCGGCACCGGCTCCTTGGTGAAGCCGAACGGCTCGGCGAGCAGGTGCACATCCACCAGGAACTTGTTGATGATGCCGTAGAACGGGTCGAGGCCGTAGACGAAGACGGTCGTGGTCATCACCACGCTGGCCGCCCACGGGATGAGGATGGCCATCCGCACCCACTGCCTGCCGGGGAAGTTCTTGTTCAGGAACTGCGAGAGCGCGAGCGAGATCACGACGGTCAGCACCACCACGGACGCGACCCAGAGCAGCGTGTTGAACAGGATGCCAGGCAGCTCGGGCCGGTTGAGCACCGTGAGGTAGTTCTGGAAACCGACGGAGCCATGGTCGACTCCGGCGACCGAGATCTTCCTGGTGGAGTTGAAGATCATGTAGCCGGCGGGGAACAGCACCACGCCGAAGATCAGGATGAGGGCGGGCAGCGTCCAGGGGACCGCGTTCGCCAGGTCACGGGCACCCGTGCCCTGCGGTTTCTGCGACGCCCCGCGACGGGGACGGCCGGTGGCCGCCCCCGTCTCGGTCGTTTCGATGGTGTGACTCATGCCGCGCTGACTACTGCCCGTCGGCCTTCGCCTGGATCGACTTCAGCAGGTCTGCCGGGTTGGCACCCTGACCGAGCTGACCGATCTGGCTCTGGATCGCCCCCTGCGCTGCTGCCCAGTTGGGGTTGGTGGACGGGTAGAACTTGGCGTTCGGCAGCAGGTCGAGGAACGGCTTGATGGTCTCGTCGGAGGCCATCGCGTCCGCGCCGGACTTGGTGGTGGGCAGGAAGCCCTCCGCGCCGACCCACTTGGTGTAGACGTCCGCCGAGTAGAAGTAGTCGAGGAACTTCTTGATCGAGGCCGTCTTGTCCGTCTTGCCCTTGAAGGCCATCAGGTGGTCAGCGACGCCGAGCGTGAACGCTGAGCCGTCCTTGGTGGGGATGGGCGCGATGCCGTACTTGAGGCTCGGGTTCTTGTCCTTGATCTGGCCGACGATCGGCGGGAGGCCGATCTGCATCCCGATCTGGCCCTGGATGAAGACATTCATCAGCGGGGTGCGGTTGGTCGAACCGGGGTTCGCCTCCGTCACGCCGGAGTTGATGATCTTCTGCATCTCGGTTGCGCCGTCGACGTTCTCCGAGCTGTCGATGGTCAGCTTCTTCGCGTCGCCGTACCCTCCGCCTGCTCCGTAGAACCAGATGGCGGTCTCGGCCTGGGCTTCCTCGCTGCCGAGGGGCATCCCGTATCCGGTGACACCCGCCGCCTTGAGCTTGCCGGCGTCCGTCTCGAACTCCGCCCACGTCTTGGGCGGGTCGGTGATGCCCGCCTTAGCGAACAGGTCCTTGTTGTAGAACAGCGCGCGGGCGGAGGCGATGAACGGCAGGCCGTACTGGGTGCCGTCGATCGACGCGTTCTTGGCGAACGCCGACTGGAAGTCGTCGAGCGTCTTCGACGAGACGATGTCCTTGGCCGGGTAGAGCAGGTCGTCCGCCGCGAAACCGGCGAAGGCGTCGATGTTCAGGATGTCCGGCTGCTTCCCGGCCTGGATGCGCGTCTTGATGACGTTGTTGATGTCCGTCCACGACTCGACGTCGAGGTTGACGGTGATGCCGCTGTTCTTCGCCTCGAAGTCTTTGATGATCTGCTGCCACTCGGCCTTGGTGTTGTCCGAATAGCTCGCGACCATGAGGTCCAGGCTTTGCGCACCGCTGGACGATCCGCCGCCGGAGCCGCCGCCGAATCCACAGGACGCGAGTGTCATGGTCGCCGCTGTCGCCATCGCGACGGCTGCGCCCCACCGCAGGGATTTCTTCATGGACTTCCTCACTCTCGAAGGGAACGAACCGTCAGGTGCAAGGTACGAAGTGCTGCGCGACGGTGCGTCAGTATTGATCCTTTGTGATTTGTTCCTGCACGAAACAATCACATGTATTCACTGGATGCTCGAATCATTGCGCCTACTGGGGCGCTCGTCAAGGAATTCCGCCCAGATCGTTACACGGCGTTAATTCCGTCGCAACAGATCCGGCAAAAGGCGCCGATGAGCGATTGAAGATGATCACTAGACAGACTTATCGCTCATAAGCGATCATTGTCCTGGAAGTGGTTGGCGACAGACAGGAGACGTAGTAGTGACGCAAGCATCCACGCTCGGTGCCGACATGGAGGCCGAACTCCGTTCGCAGCCGGAGACCTGGGCGCGCGCGGCCGATCTGCGTGCGGAGCAGTCGCTCCTGCCGTCGACCGGACAGCGCATCGCCGTCGTCGGCTGCGGCACCTCCTGGTTCATGGCGCAGTCGTACGCCGCTCTCCGGGAGACCGCCGGGCTGGGGCTCACCGACGCGTTCGCCGCCTCCGAGGCGTTCGTCGACCGTGAGTACGACGCGGTCGTCGCGCTCACGAGGTCGGGGACGACGACCGAGGTGCTCGAACTGCTCGAACAGCTCCGCGCATCCGGGAGCACCGCCAGGACCGTCGGCGTCGTCGGCGACCCGAACACGCCGCTCGTCGACCTGGTCGACGACGTCGTCGCTCTGCCGTTCGCCGACGAGAAGTCCGTGGTGCAGACGCGCTTCGCCACCACCTCCCTCGCGCTGATCCGTGCGTCGCTCGGAGAGAACATCGACACCGCGATCCGGGATGCGCAGACCGCGGTCGACGAGGAGCTCGACGACACCTTGGTCTCCGCCGACCAGTACTCCTTCCTCGGCGCCAACTGGACCGTGGGCCTCGCCCACGAGGCCGCGCTGAAGATGCGCGAGGCCTCGCAGTCCTGGACGGAGTCGTACCCGGCCAAGGAGTACCGCCACGGACCGATCGCCATCGCTGCTCCCGGCCGCGTCACCTGGATGTTCGGCTCCGCGCCGTCTGGGCTCGCCGCCGATGTCGCGGTGACGGGCGCGCACTTCGAGAACAGCGACCTCGACGGCATGGCCGACCTGATCCGCGCCCAGCGGGTCGCGCTCGCCCGAGCCCGCCGCTTCGAGCTCGATCCCGACCACCCCCGCAACCTGACCCGCTCCGTCATCCTCGCGCCGTGACAGAGCACGCCACTTCCCCGTCCCGGTCGGCTCCGCTCGGCGCCGGCCACGCCGTGCTCGCCTTCGACGTCGGGGGCACGGACATGAAGGCCGCGCTGATCGACGCGGACGGCAGGATCGTCGCGCTCGAACGCCGGGCGACACCGCACGACGGCGACCAGACGGCCGAGGCCGTCGTCTCCGCCGTCGCCGAGCTGTCCTCGCGGTTCAGGGCCGAGCATCCGGAGGTCCGTCCGCTCGCCATCGGGCTGCTCGTGCCCGGCCACGTGGACGACGAGGCCGGCATCGGCGTCTTCTCGGAGAATCTGCGCTGGCACGACTTCCCGTTCCGCGCCCGCGTCGAGGAGACCGTCGGACTGCCGGTCACGTTCAGCCACGACGTGCGAGGCGCGGGAGAGGCCGAGCACAGGATCGGAGCTGCTGCGCCGTACCGCGACGTGGTCGTGATGGCCATCGGCACCGGGATCGCCGGCGCGATCTTCGTGGACGGCCGCCTGCACACGGGCGGCGGCATGGCGGGCGAGATGGGCCACTCCCGCGTCGCTGACGGTCCGGAGTGCGCCTGCGGCGGCCGCGGCTGCCTGGAGGCCATCGCCTCCGCGGCGGCCATCGCCCGCCGGTACACCGCACTCTCCGGCGTCGCCGTTCCCGGCGCCAAGGAGGTGCTCGAGTTCGCTGCGGCCGGTGACGCTGTGGCGCAGTCCGTCTGGGACTCTGCACTGGATGCGCTCGCCCTCGACCTCTCGCACACCGTCGCGCTGCTCGCGCCGGAGGCCATCGTCATCGGCGGGGGTCTCGCCCAGGCGGGCCCCGCCCTGTTCGAGCCGCTGGCCGCCCGGCTGGATGCGATCCTCACCTTCCAGCGACGTCCCGTGCTGCTCCCGGCGAGCATCGGCGAGAACGCAGGCGTGATCGGAGCCGCCCTGCGCGCCCGCGACCTGCTCGACGCCGCGACGCCCGCCGAGCAGCGGCCCGCCGAGCAGCAGGCCGAGGAGCAGACAGCATGATCCTGACCGTCACCCCCAACCCCGCCGTGGACCTCACGTACCAGGTCGACGAGCTCGACGTCGGCGAGAGCCATCGCGTCGCCGCCCCTGCGGCGCGCGCGGGAGGCAAGGGCATCAACGTGGCCCGCGTGATCGCGCAGACCGGCGGGAGCGCGTTCGCGCTGACCACCGCCGGTGGGGCCGCCGGGCTGCGCCTGGCCGACGACCTCGGCGCGAGCGGGGTTCCGCACGAGGTCGTCCCGGTCGCCGCGCAGACCCGCAGCAGCGTCGCCATCGTCGACAGAGGCAGCGGGCTCACCACCATCTTCAACGAGACCGGCGACCAGCTCTCCTCCGCGGAATGGTCCGCGCTGTGGGATGCGGTCACCCGGCTGTCCGTGCCGGCCACCTGCATCGTCGGCTCGGGCAGTCTCCCGCCCGGAGCGCCGGAGGACTTCTACGCGGAGCTGGTCGCGCTCGCGGCGGCCAGGGGCATCCCGAGCATCGTGGATGCGACGGGTCCGGGCCTCCTGCGCGCCGCGGAAGCCGGCGCCTCCGTCCTCAAGCCGAACCGCAGAGAGCTGGCGGAGAGCACGGGAGAGAGCGACCCCGTCGCTGGTGCGCGCATCCTCCTCGACCGCGGCGCCGGTCTGTTGCTCGTCTCACTCGGGGCCGACGGGATGCTCGCGATCGGCCCGTCCTCCTCCCCCGTCCACGCCCGGCTGGCCGAGCCGCTGCACGGCAACGCCACCGGAGCAGGGGACGCCGGAGTCGCAGCGGTCGCCGCCTGCCTGGCGGCGGGCGTCACCGATCCAGAGCGCATCCTGCGCAGGGCGACAGCCTGGTCGGCGGCCGCCGTGCTCGCCCCGCTGGCCGGGGAGCTCGACCCGTCGTACCCCGAGATCGAGACCCGCCTGATCGTCACCGGCTGAACCGCCGCCGGTCCCTGACCGTCCATCCCGCACCATCCGTCCAGTAAGGAAGCCATGCCGCTCGTCTCCACCGCCGACCTGATGCACTCCGCCGCCTCCCGGCAGACCGGGATCGGCGCCTTCAACGTCATCCATCTGGAGACGGCGGAAGCCCTCGTCGCCGCCGCAGAGGAGACGCAGCTGCCCGTCATCCTGCAGATCTCGCAGAACTGCGTCACCTACCACGGCGGCCTCGAGCCGATCGCCCGCGCGACCATCGCCGTCGCGGCGGCGTCGCAGGCCCACGTCGCCGTCCACCTCGATCACGCCGAGGACGAGGAGCTGACTCGCCAGGCGATCGACCTCGGCTTCGGCTCGGTGATGTTCGACGGCGCGAAGCTCGACTACGACCGCAATGTGGAGGCGACCATCCGGGTGGTCGACTACGCCCACGCCAACGACGTCTTCGTGGAGGCCGAGCTCGGCGAGATCGGCGGCAAAGACGGCGCACACGCCCCCGGTGTGCGCACCGACCCGGACGAAGCACGCCGGTTCGTCTCTGAGACGGGCGTCGACGCCCTCGCCGTCGCGGTCGGAAGCTCGCACGCGATGACGGAGCGGACGGCCTCGCTCGACCTCGACCTGATCGGACGGCTGCACGCCGCCGTGCCCGTTCCCCTCGTGTTGCACGGCTCGTCCGGCGTGTCGGATGAGACGATCGTCTCAGCGATCCGCTCCGGCATCACCAAGGTCAACGTCTCCACCCACCTCAACCGCTTCTTCACGGAGGCGGTGCGCGGCTACCTGTCCGCGCATCCCGAGGTGGTGGACTCGCGCAAATACCTGCGCGAAGGACGCACCGCGGTGGCTGGCGAGGCGGCGCGCCTTCTCGCGCTGTTCGCTGTGGAGCAGGCGTCAACCCGAACGGAGACACAACGGCGATGAACAGAGCTGAGCGGCTGAACACCGTGCTCGACCTGCTCGCGGAGACGGGACAGCTCGAGGTCGACGACCTCGTGACGCGTCTCGACATCTCCGCGGCGACGGCCCGTCGCGACCTCGACGCGCTCGCCTCCCAGCAGCTGCTCACCCGCACCCGCGGCGGAGCTGTCGGCCAGTCCGTGGCATACGACCTCCCCATCCGGTACAAGCGCGAGCAGCACGCTCCGGAGAAGCTGCGGATCGCGCAGGCGGCGAGCGCTCTCGTCCCGCGCGGCGCCGTCGTCGGGCTCTGCGGCGGAACGACGAGCACCGCCGTCGCGACCGTGCTCGGCTCCCGGCCCGACCTGATGGAGCCGTCGCCTCACCCCAACCTCACCGTGGTCACCAACGCCATCAACATCGCCGCACAGCTGGTGATGCGGCCCCAGATCAAGACCGTCGTCACCGGAGGCGTCGTGCACGCCCGCTCCTACGAACTGGTCGGGCCGTACAGCGATGTCGTGCTGGAGAAGATCACGATGGACATCGCGTTCATCGGCGTCAACGGCATCGACCCCGCCATCGGCGCCACCGTGCACGACGAAGGCGAGGCGAGCGTGAACTCCCTCATGGCCAGGCGCGCCACCCGCGCCGTGGTGGTCGCGGATTCCAGCAAGATCGGGCGCAAGGCGTTCGCGACGCTCGGAGGACCGAAGGTGCTGAACACTCTCATCACCGACGACGGCATCACGGCGGAGCAGCGTGCCGCCTTCGCCGACGCCGGGTTCGAGGTCATCGTCGCGTAGGCCATCGGTGCTTAGGTTATGGTCGATCAAATGACCGCTCACGTCATCCACTCCGCCCGCCTCGTCAGCGAGGGCCGCATCCTGCACAACGGCTGGGTCCGTTTCGAGGACGAGACCATCGCAGAGGTCGGCACCGGCGACGACTGGCGCATCTCCGTCGCCGGCGACCAGCCGGATGCTGTGACGGACGCCGACGGCGCCTGGGTCACCCCCGGGTTCGTGGACATCCACACCCACGGCGGCGGCGGCGCGTCGTTCGACGACGGCGAGGACGCGATCCGCACCGGGATGGCGCTGCACCAGAAGCACGGGACCACCCGCTTCGTCCTCTCCCTCGTCACAGCGCCCGTCGACGACCTCGCCGTGCGGGTGGCGGGCATCGCGGCGATGATGCAGGACGACCGGCGCATCCTGGGCTCGCACCTCGAAGGACCGTTCCTCGACGTCGGGCACAAGGGCGCCCACGATCCTGCGCTCCTCCGCCAGGCGACGCCGTCCGACATCGAGCTGCTCCTCGCTGCGGCGAACGGGACGCTGCGGCAGATCACCCTGGCCCCGGAACAGCCGGGAGGACTGGATGCTGTTCGCGCCTTCGCCGACGCCGGTGTCGCCGTCGCGGTCGGGCACACCGCGGCGGACTACGCGCAGACGCTCGCGGCGTTCGACGCAGGGGCGAGCATCCTGACGCACGCGTTCAACGGGATGGACGGCATCCACCACCGCGCGCCGGGTCCCGTGGCGGCGGCGACGCACACCGCAGGGGTGACGCTGGAGATCGTGAACGACGGAGTGCACATCCACCCGGAGGTCGTGCGGATGACGTTCGCCTCTGCTCCCGGACGCATGGCGCTGATCACCGACGCGATGGCGGCGGCCGGATCGAGCGACGGTGACTACATCCTGGGCTCGCTGGCCGTGCAGGTGCGCGACGGCGTCGCCCGCCTGGCCGAGGGCGGCTCGATCGCCGGGTCGACTCTCACCCTCGACGACGCGCTGCGCCGGGCGGTCACCGAGGTGGGCATCCCGGTCGAGGATGCGGTGCTCGCGCTCACGGAGACCCCGGCGACCGCCGTCGGTCGCGGTGGCGACCTGGGCAGGCTGGCGGCCGGGTACGCGGCGGATGCCGTGCTCCTCGACGACGACTTCCGCGTGCTGCAGGTGTTCACGGCCGGAGCGCCGCTGCCGCGCTGAGCAGGTGCGGGCGTGCTGCCGCGCTGACTGTGGCGGCGGGTCGGGCTCGCGCCCGACCCGCCGACGGTCCGCTCGCGCGGATCCCCCTCGTTTGACGGACGTTCGGGTCGTCCATCAAACGCACGGCGGAGTGGGCCGAATAAGTGCACTCCGCGCCGGATCGCCGTCCATCGCCGACGGCTTCAGTGGGAGAGACGCACCGGTGTCGCGGTTATGACGCCACTTCCGGCAACTTTTTTGCGCCGGTTCAGCGAGCGGTAACACGACCGAAATATCAGACTTTTTCCAGCTGTTTCCGCCAGAATGGCAGGATGCCCCCCGTCACCGAACAGTCGGACTCCGACCTCGTCGAGCTGACCAGGGGCGGCAACCGGGAGGCATTCGCCGAACTGTGGAGACGGCACGCCCGCGCGGCCATGACGGTCGCACGCTCCCACACCTCCACGTTCGACGCCGACGACCTCGTCTCCGAGGCGTACGCCAAGATCTACCGCGCCATCGCGGCGGGCGGCGGCCCCACCACCGCGTTTCGCGCGTACCTCTTCAGCACCGTCCGCAACATCGCCGCGTCGTGGGGGCGGGCCAGGCACGAGACGGCATTCGACGAGATGGAGTCCGTCGAAGACCCCGCCTTCAGCGAGGCTGCAACGATGGAGGCACTCGACCGATCTCTCACCGCGAAGGCATTCCACACGCTGCCGAGCCGCTGGCAGGAGGTGCTCTGGTACTGCGAGGTCGAGAGCATGACGCCGCAGCAGGTCGCGCCGCTGTTCGGGATGACGCCCAACGCGGTCGCCGCCCTCGCTTACCGCGCACGCGAGGGGCTGCGTCAGGCCTGGGTGCAGGCGCACCTCGCCTCGACGGCCGAGGGCTCCGAGTGCCGCTGGACCACCGAACGCCTCGGCGCATACGCTCGCCACGGCCTCGGCAAGCGAGACACGGCAGCAGTGGATGCGCACCTCGCGGAGTGCGCGCGCTGCAGCATCGTCGCCTCCGAGGCGTCCGAGGTCGGGTCGCGCCTCTCCCTGGTGCTGCTGCCGCTCACACTCGGCATCGGCGGCGCCGCCGCGTACGCGGCGTGGATGCAGTCCGGGGCGAACGCGGTCAGCTACGCCATCGGCGAGTCCGGCGCGGTGATGCCGGGCTCGGCGGCACCCGGTGCTGGCGGCGCGGGCTCGGGAAGCGCAGGCGGCTCGGGCTCGGGCGCCGCGACTGCGGCTCCCGCAACCGCCACCGCGGCGGCCGGCACCGGAAGCACCGTCGGCATCGGCCTGACCATCGGCGGCCTGCTCGTCGCCGCGGCTGTCGCCGCCGGGTTCGTCTTCGGCCCCCAGCTGTTCCCGCAGCGGCCCGCGTCGGTCACGGCCAGCCAGCAGCAGCCGGACACCGGCGCAGCGACCGCGCCGCCCGTCCCCGCCCCGGCGGCGCCGCTCGCCGCCGATCCTGCTCCCGCAGCGCCGGCTCCCTCCGTCCCGGCCCCCGCCGTGCCCGTCGTCGCGGCGCCGCAACCCGCCGCCCCATCGACCGGCAACCCGCCATCCACAGCCCCGGTCGCCGTCTCCCCCGGCCAGACCGGGACGACGCCGACAGAGCCCTCCGGCCCCGGCACACCGGGCACCCCCACCCCCACGACGCCGCCGGCCGCCCCCGCCGTCTCCTCCCCCGCCCAGCAGACCGAGACCAACGCCGCCACCCTCGCCGCCTCCGGCACCGCAGCACCGGATGCGCGCATCGTCGTCTCCGCGACGCCGGCCACCGCATCGCCGCTCTCCACCGCATCCAGCACAACCACCGCGTCCACCACCCCCGCGGTCTCCGTCGGCAACACCACCGCCGACCGCACAGGCGCCTGGAGCCTCACGCTCGATCTGTCCTCGCTCACCGACGGCGACTGGTCGCTCGGCTTCGTCCAGGCGACGGCGGGCGGCAGCTCCCCCGCGCAGACCACCACCGTGTCGATCGACCGCACGGCCATCGCCCCGCTGTTCAACGAGCCCGACACCGGCTCCGACACGTACGCCGGGCTCCTCGCACCCATCGTCTCCGGCACCGCAGAGCCCGGGGCGACCGTCGACGTCTACGACCGCGGGACGCTGCAGGCCACCGTCACCGCCTCAGCAGACGGCACCTGGGCCACCGATCCGCTCACCGGCGTCCAGCCGGCGTTCGCGATCACCGCGCGGCAGACCGACCGGCTCGGCAACGTGTCAGCAGTGACCGCGCCCCTCACCGGATCCGTGGCCGTGCCCGCCATCCGGATCACGCCGACGCCCGGCCACTCGTTCCTGCTCACCGTGGACGGCGCCCCCGGCGCGACCCTCCGGCTGTCCGCCGACGGCAACCGGATGCAGAACCTCGTGCACCTCGACGCATACGGTCACGCGTCCCAGGGATTCGAATGGGCGCTCGACGACACCCTCCAGCACCGGTTCGGCGTGGCGTACACCGACGGCAGCCGCTACGGCCTGCTCGTCGACCTTCCTGTCACGCTGTTCTGACGCTCTCCGGCTCGGCAGGCGCATCCACCGGCTGCCGCCTCCTGGTCATCCGCCCGATCACGAGCACCAGCACGAGCGCGACGACCAGCAGGCCGATGTAGACGACCGGCAGCACCATCAGGCCGCCCAGGTCGAAGATCATCGCACCGGTCAGAGCGCCGCCACCGATGCCGATGTTGAACGACGTCGTGTACAGCGCGCTCGCGGTGTCGCGGAACGCCGCGGACGAGGTGTGGAGCAGCCGCGTCTGCAGCAGGGGAGGCAGCGCGCCGAACGCGAGCCCCCACACGATGAACGCGATCAGGGCGATCACGGGCTGCCCGGCGAACGCGGCGAGCGCTGCGACGGCGACTCCGGTGACCACCAGCGCGAGGATCAACCCGAGCTGCGGGCGCGGCCCGAACAGCGAGCCGGCGAGCACCAGCCCGACCGCGCCGGCGATCCCGTAGAAGAACAGCAAGCCGCCGACGTCGCCGGGTGCGACGCCCATCGGTCCGGTGAGGAACGGGACGACGAACGTGTAGAACGTGTAGTGCCCGATCATCGTGACGGAGGCCACCAGGCACACCATCACGACCGCGACGATGGTCGCGTCCTTCGGGCGGGCCGGGCGTTCGAAGCGCGGCACACCGCGCATCCGGTCGGCGTGGGTGTCGGTCTCACGCTCCACCGTCGGCAGCAGCTTCCACACCAGCAGCGCACCGACCAGCATCAGGACGGCGAGGAAGGCGAACGACAGCCGCCAGCCGAACAGGTGACCGGCGAACGTGCCGAGCGGCACACCGAAGACGAACGCGAGCGTGCCTCCGCCGAGCGTGATCGACACGGCCCTGCCGATCTGCTCCTTCGGCACGAGGTGACCGGCGTACGCGCCGACGATCGACCAGAACAGACCGTGGGCGACACCGCCCAGGATGCGCGAGGCGACCACGAACCCGTAGTCCGGCGCGATGGCCGTCAGCACGTTCGACAGGCCGAGGGCGATCAGGATGCCGACGATCATGGCGTGCCGTGGCCAGCGCTTGGTCAGCGCGGTGAGCGGCGTGCTCGTGATCACCACGGTGAACGCGAAGAACGTGACAAGCAGCCCGATCTGCGCTTCGCTCACGCCGAGCGACGAGCTCATGTCGGGCAGCAGCCCGGTGGGGATCATCTCGCTGGTGACGGACAGGAAGACGGCTGCGGCGAGCGCGAGCAGTCCCGCCCAGGGGAATTTCGGTGAGGTTTTCATTGGCGACGTTGAAGTGGCAGACATGACGAACTGTCCAACGAACGGCGTTCCCCGCCCCATCCGGTCGCCGGTGCGGCAAGACTTCGGATGGCGGGTCGACTACGCGCCCATGTGCGCGCCCAGGGCCGGTGTTCGACCACCGACCAGAAAGGAGTCTACCCGATCGACGCCAGGATGCTCCGGCTGTCCTCGATCTCGATCAGCGGAGCGTACAGCGCCATAGCGTCGAGAGCTCGCCGATGGTCGGCGTCGGTCAGCCCGGCGCATCCATCGGCTGCCACGCGGATGTGCACACCCGCGTCCGCCGCCGGCAGCGCGGTGGAGAGCACGCAGCAGTCGGTGGACACGCCGGTCAGCACGATCTCGGTAGTCCCGCCGAGCGCCGCCTCCAGTCCCGGCCCCCACTTGCCGAACGTGGTCTCGGTGACCACCGCGTCCGCCCGTCCGGCGAACGTCGGCACCAGCTCGTAGAGCCTGTCGTCCTCCGGCACGAGCGCGAACGGCCACTGCTCGTAGTACGGCCCCCAGGCACCGACCGGATGCGCCGGGGCCACGAACCGCGTGAACACCACCCGTTCCCCGAAGGCGGGGAGCATCGACTCGATCACCGCGGCCGCCTCGGCGAACCGCGGGGTGAACCAGTCGCTGTCCTCGTCGCCGAACACGCGCTGCATGTCGACGACGACGAGCGTCGGCTCCGTCACCGCTCCTCCTGGCGGCGGATCGCGCCGCGCGAGAACAGAAGGGTGCCGAGGAAGCCGATCACGAGTGCGACGAGCACGCCGAGGTTGGCGTAGGCCCAGTCGCCCTGCGCGCCGCCGAGCCCGAACGGCCCGAGCAGATAGCCCTGCCAGGTGAGCCAGTTCGCCGAGGCGTTCGTGACGAGACCCCAGCCGATCCCCGTCCCGATCACGATGAGGGCGATGGGCAGCCAGCGCACGCTGCCGTACCGGCCGCGCCTGTCGTAGAGGTCGGCTTCTGCGTAGTCGCGCTTGCGCAGGCTGATGTCGGCCATGAAGATGCCGCACCAGGCAGCGATCGGAACACCGAGGGTGATCAGGAAACCTTGGAACGGCCCGAGGAAGTCGTTGGCGAAGAACACCACGTAGATCGCGCCGGCGGTCATGATCACCCCGTCGATCCCCGCCGCGACGTAGCGCGGCGCCCGGAGCCCGACGCTCAACAGGGCCAGTCCGGACGAGTAGATGTCGAGCACGGCGCCACCGACCAGGCCGAGGACCGCGACGATCACGAACGGCACCAGGAACCAGGTCGGCAGCAGGGAGGCGAGCGCACCGATCGGGTCCGCGGCGATGGCCGTGCTGAGCTTCTCCGACGAGCCGGCGAGCAGGATCCCGAACACCAGCAGGATGACGGGAGCCAGCGACGAGCCGAACGTCGTCCAGCCGACGACGCCGGAACTGCGCGCCGAACGCGGCAGATAGCGGGAGTAGTCCGCGGCGGCGTTCACCCAGCCCAGCCCGAACCCGGTCAGCATGAAGACGAAACCGCCGATCACGTGCGGGAGGTCGCCGGCGGGCAGCGCGGAGACGGCGCCGAGGTCGATGTGGCCGAGCACCAGGATGATGTAGAGCACGGTGAGCACGCCGGTGACGATGGTGATGATCATCTGCATGCGCATGATGAGGTGGAAGCCGATCACACCGCCGGCGATGATGAGCGCGGCCACGACGATGAGCGCCACCACCTTCGTGGCGACACCGCCCTCCCAGCCGAGCTGCGTTAACACCGTCGCCGTCGCCAGCACGGCGAGCGCGGTGAGCACGGTCTCCCAGCCGACCGTGAGCAGCCAGGACAGCACGGACGGCACCCTGTTGCCTTCGACGCCGAACATCGCGCGGCTGAGCACCATCGTCGGCGCAGAGCCGCGCTTGCCTGCGAGCGCGATGAACCCGCAGAACAGGAACGAGATCACGATGCCGACGATCCCGACGATCGTCGCCTGCCAGAACGAGATGCCGAAGCCGAGCAGGAACGAGCCGTAGCTGAGGCCGAACACCGAGACGTTCGCACCGAACCACGGCCAGAATAGATCACGCGGACGGCCCCGGCGTTCGCTCTCCTGGATGGTGTTGAGCCCGTTCAGCTCGACCCCGAGGCCGGTGGCCGGTGTCGTCGGGACGTCCGGGGTGTGCTCGCCCGTAGTGGTCATGCACCGATCCAACTTCACGTCGGTGGCCGCGTCAATGGCTGTGCACCTCCGCGCGTTCGGCAGCGGCCTGCGCAATCGCTAACCTAACAAGGTGACTCTCTCAGCCCCCGCATCCCCGCAGCCCAACCACTGGGTGCTCACGTTCAGCTGCGCAGACAAGCCGGGCATCGTGCACGCCGTCAGCGGCGCGATCGTCGCCGCGAGAGGCAACATCACCGAGAGCCAGCAGTTCGCGAGCACGGACACCGGCCGCTTCTTCATGCGCCTCCAGGTCGAGTCCGCCGCCGACCGCGCCGAGTTCGAGCGCGCTCTCGCTCCCGTCGTCGAGCAGTTCGGGATGCAGCACCGCGTCGACAACGTCGGCCGTCCGCTGCGTACGCTCGTCCTCGCATCCACTGCGGCGCACTGCCTCAACGACCTGCTGTTCCGCCAGCGCGCTGGCCAGCTGCCGATCGAGATCCCGCTCGTGCTGTCCAACCACGGAACCCTGCGCGACCTGGCCGGTTTCTACGGCGTCCCGTTCGAGTCCCGGCCCGTGGCGGATGCGGAGAGCAAGGCCGCGTTCGAGGCGCGCGTGCTCGAGGCCGTCGAGGAGCACGACATCGAGCTGGTGGTACTGGCCCGCTACATGCAGATCCTCTCCCCCGAGCTGTGCGAGCGCCTGACCGGCCGGGCCATCAACATCCACCACTCCTTCCTCCCCGGCTTCAAGGGCGCGAACCCGTACCGTCAGGCGCACGCCCGCGGTGTGAAACTGATCGGCGCCACGGCGCACTTCGTCACGAGCGACCTCGACGAGGGCCCGATCATCGAGCAGAACGTGGTCAGGGTCGACCACTCGCGCACCGTGCAGGAGCTGGTCGCGATCGGCCAGGACGAGGAGAGCCGCACGCTGACCCAGGCGGTCAAGTGGTTCGCCGAGGACCGCGTCCTCCTCGACGGCGCTCGCACGATCATCTTCCGCTAGGCGGGCACGGGATGCTGCGGCAATAGAATGTATTCCGTGACTTCCACGCAGCACCCGCAGAGCGAGACCAGGGTCGGGCCGAACGACGTCCTCCGGTTCGTTCTGGAACTCTTCGCGATCTTCACCCTCGGCTTCTGGGGCTTCGTTGCCTGGCCGCTGCCGTGGAACATCGTCGTCGGCATCCTCGCTCCGGCCGTCGCCATCGTGCTCTGGGCGCTGTTCCGCTCGCCGAAGGCCGTGCTGCACGTCGACCCGTTCGTCAAGGCGCTGGTCGAGATCGTCGTGTTCGCGTCGGCCGCCCTGGCCTGGTGGGACCTCGGCCAGCCCATCGTCGCCGGAGTGTTCGCGGTCGTCGCGACCGTGAGCGGCATCGTCAACGGACGCAAAGAGTTCTCGTGACCGGCCTCGTCGTCCACAACGCCCGCAAAGTGGATGCGGACGGGCTGGTCGACGACTTCTGGCTCGTCGTCGACGGCGACACCATCACTGCCACCGGCTCGGGCACCGGCTGGCACAGCGCGGCCCAGGGCGGCGGCCGAGAGGTGGTCGACGCCGGAGGGCACTGGCTCACGCCGGGCTTCATCGACCTGCACTGCCATGGCGGCGGCGGCCACCCGTTCGACGACGGTCCGGAGCAGATGCTCGCCGGTCTCGCCACGCACAGAGCGCACGGCACGACACGCTCGCTCGTCTCCCACGTCGCCAACCCACTCGCCTCACTGCGCGAGAGCCTGTCCATCGTCGCCGACCTCGCGGCCGGCGACCCTCTCGTGCTCGGCTCCCACCTGGAGGGCCCGTTCCTGGCGCCGGAGCGCCGGGGTGCGCACGACGCCGCCTTCCTGCGTGAGCCGGGCCCCGAGATGGTCGAGGAGCTGATCGGCGCCGCCCGCGGCACGATGCGCGTCGCGACCATCGCCCCCGAGCTGCCGAACGCGCTGGAGTCGATCGGTGTGCTCATCGAGGCCGGTGTCGTGGTCGGCGTCGGCCACACGGCGGCCGACTACGCCCAGGCCACCCGCGCGTTCGAGGTCGGCGCCCGGCTTCTCACGCACGCGTTCAACGCGATGAACGGCATCCATCACCGCGCGCCCGGCCCCGTCGTGGCCGCGTTCGAGAACCCCGACGTGACCCTTGAGCTCATCCTCGACGGTCTGCACGTGCATCCATCGGTCGCCAGGCTCGCCTTCGACGAGGCGCGTGGACGCGTCGCCCTGGTCACCGACGCGATGGCCGCCGCGGGCGCCAGCGACGGTGACTACCGCCTCGGCGGCCTCAACGTCTCCGTGCGCAACGGTCTCGCGGTGCTCTCCGGCACGGAGACCATCGCCGGCTCGACGCTCACCCAGGATGTCGCCCTCCGGAACGCCATCACTCTCGCCGGCCTCGAGCCTGTCAAGGCGGTCGAAGCGGTGACGCTCACCCCCGCGCGGGTGCTGGGCGACGGCCACCGGTTCGGGCGGCTGCGCGCCGGCTACGCGGCGGACGCCGTGATCCTCGACCACGAGTGGACCGTCCGCCGCGTCTTCGCGGCCGGCAGCACCATCGCCGACGCAGCCAGCGCAGCCGACGCCCGCTAGAGCTTCTGCCAGGCCGGCTTGTTCGCGTACGCGTACCGGTAGTAGTCGATGTTCTTCAGGCGGGACGCCGCAGCCTCGTCGACCAGGACGGTCACGTGCGGGTGCAGCTGGATCGCCGATCCGGGGTTGCTGGCGGAGACGGGTCCCTCGACGGCACCGGCGACGGCGTCCGCCTTGCCTTCGCCGAAGGCGAGCAGCAGCAGGTGGCGCGCGCGCAGGATGGTCGACAGCCCCTGCGTGATGCAGTGCATCGGCACGTCCGCCTCGGAGTCGAAGAAGCGCGCGTTGTCTTTGCGCGTCTGCTCGGTGAGCGTCTTCACGCGGGTGATGGAGGCGAACGACGAGCCAGGCTCGTTGAATCCGATGTGGCCGTCCGTGCCGATGCCGAGGATCTGCACATCCACCCCTCCGGATTCGGCGATCGCCTTCTCGTAGTCGGCACCGGCGTGCTCGATCGTGTCGATGTTCCCGTTGGGGACGTGGATGAGCGACGGCGTGAGACCGAGCGGCTCCACGACCTCCCTGCTGATCACCGCGCGGTAGCTCTCCGGGTGGCCGTCCGGGAGCCCGACGTACTCGTCGAGCGCGTACCCGCGGACGTGCGACACGTCGACCCCTGCCGTCTGCACCTTCGCCGCCAGCGCGCGGTAGAGCGCGAGGGGCGTCGATCCTGTCGCCAGGCCGAGCACGGCATCCGGCTTGGTGGAGATCAGGTCGAGGATGCTCTGCGCAGCGAGCTCCCCCGCTGCTGCCTGATCGGGGACGACGACGATTTCAGCCACTGAGTTTCTCTCCTACGAGGGCAGCACCGAGTGCCGCGACGGGTGAATCTTCCGGGACGAGGCGCACGCGGTCCTGCAGCGAGAGCGACGCCAGGAACGGCGAGCTCGTCGACCAGGATTCGAGCACTTCGTGGACGTCGCACAGCAGTCGGTCCCCGAGATGACTGAGGCCGCCGCCGATCACGACGGAGTCGACGTCGACGGTCAGCACGAGAACACGGACAGCTGATGCGATGCCCTCTGCAAGCCTAGCCTTGATCGCCCGCGCGTTCCGGTCGCCGTCCGCCGCGGCGGCGAACAGTGCGCGAACGGGCAGTGGGTCGTCGGTCTTCCACTGCCGGGCGACGCCGGATCCGCTCGCGACCGTCTCCAGGCAGCCACGCTGGCCGCAGGCGCAGAGCACGCCGTTCGGATCGACGGGGATGTGCCCGATCTCGCCGGCGATGCCTCCCCTCCCCCGCCACAGCCGTCCGTCGACCACGATCCCCGCCGCCATCCCCGTGCCGAGGTTGAGGTAGGCCATCGTGCCGTCGAGGCCGAGCAGATGGTACGCGCCGAGGGCCGCGGCCTTCACGTCGTTCTCGATGCGGACGCCGACGCCGAGCCTGCCGGCGAGCTCCCCGCCGAGTTCGAGTCCCTCCAACCCCAGGTTCACCGCGTGCGCGACGTGACCGGATGCGTTGTCGACCAGCCCGGGGATGCCGATGCCGATCGAGTCGAACCCGGTCGCGGACAGGCCGGTCAGCTCGCCGATCCTGGACACAGCGGCCACGGCGGTCTCGACGACCGCCGTCGACCCGAAGCCGGTGGCCAGCCTGACCCGCTGCGCGAGCGATCCGGAGGCGTCGACGGCGACCGCATCGGTCTTGGTGCCACCGATGTCGATGCCGAGTCTCACGAGCCGGAGCCGAGCAGGTCGAGGAGCGCCCGGCCGACGAGCCTGGATGCGCCGAACGTCGCGATGTCCGCGTACGCTCGGTCGTCGCTCGGCCAGCCCATGTCGACCACGAGCACGCTGTCCCGTTCGGCGCGCAGCCGGTCGATGGCCTCCCTGGCGAACGCGTGCCGGTGATTGTCCTTGCCGATCACCAGCACGGGCGACTGTGCGGCGAGCACCAGCTCGGGATGGTCGCCCTCGGTGAACACGACGGTCGGATTCGCCGCGAACGCCGCGGCGAACGCGGACTCAGGATCGGCCGCCACCTCGGCGAACGGGCCCCACGGAGCCACGCCGACGGCGATGTTCGCGACCGTGTCGATGCGGACGACGGAGCAGCGGCCCCGGTTGGCGCGCATCCACTCGGCGGCGTGCTCGGAGATGTCGAAGGTGCTGATCGCGACGACGACGTCCGTCGGGTCGAGCCGCCCTGCTGGGGCGTCGGCCGGGATGGGCACGGCCGCCTGCTCGGCGCGGAGCTCTGCGGTCAGCGCGAGCACCCGCGCGGCAGCCTCGTCCACCCTGGCCTCCGCCAGCCGGCCGGATTCGACAGCGGCGACGATCGCGTCCTCGATCTCGGCGAGCTGGTCGTCCGTGTTCTCCGTGCCGATGCACAGCAGGTCGCAGCCGGCGGCGAGCGCCAGGACGGCGGCCTCCGGGATGCCGCGATCCCCGCTCGCGCCCTTCATGTCGAGCGCGTCGCTGACGACGACGCCCTGGAACCCGAGTTCCCGGCGAAGCAGGCCCTCGATGATCGTCGGGCTCAACGTCGCCGGCCGCTCCGCATCCAGCTGCGGGAGCAGGATGTGCGAGGTCATGATCGTGCGCGCCCCCGCCTCGATGACGGCGCGGAACGGCAGCAGCTCCCGCTCGCGCAGCTGATCGACGTCGAGGTCGACCTCGGGGAGCACCAGGTGCGAGTCCTGGGCCGTGTCCCCGTGGCCGGGGAAGTGCTTGGCGCAGACCGCGACGCCCGCCGACTGCAGCCCGCGCGTCCACGCTGCGCTCTGCTCGGCCACCAGCTCGGGCGACGAGCCGAAGCTGCGCACGCCGATCACCGGGTTGTCCGGGTTGGAGTTGATGTCCACATCCGGGGCGAAGTCGAGGTTACAGCCGGCTCTGCGCAGCTCCCAGCCCACCCGGCGAGCGACCTGCTCTGTGTATCCGGGGTTGCCGAGCCTGCCGAGGACCGCGTTGCCCGGGTACGGCGAGCCCGTCTCGTAGTAGAGGCGGGTGACGTCGCCGCCCTCCTCGTCGATCGCGACGACCGCATCCGGGTTGGCGGCGTAGATCGCGTCGGTGAGCGCGCGGAGCTGCTCGATGGATGCGACGTTCTGGCCGAACACGCACACCCCGCCGAGACCGGCGCGCAGCCGAGCTGCGAGCCAGTCCGGCAGTGTGGTGCCCACGAAACCGGGAACAAGGGTCGCAGCGATCCGCCGGCGCAGGCCCGCGCTCGCTTCTCCCGGTTCTGTGGTGTCCTGCTGCTCGGCGATGCCCGGCCGGCTCACCCCTTCACCGCCCCGCTGACCAGACCGCTGGTCATGCGGCCCTGCACGAAGAGGAAGAAGATGATCACGGGAACCGCCACGAGGGTCGACGCCGCCATCACCTGTCCCCAGTCCGTCGCGCGGGACGCCGACTGCTGGATGAAGCCGCGCAGCCACAGCGGGAGCGTCTGGCTGGAGTTCTCCTGCAGGATCACGAGCGCGACCGTGAACTCGTTCCACGCCTGGAGGAACGCGTACACCCCGGATGCGACGAGCCCGGGCGCGAGCAGCGGGAACGTGATGCGCATGAACGCCTGGGTGCGGCTGAGCCCGTCGACCATCGCCGCCTCTTCGAGGTCGGCGGGGATGCCGGCGACGAAGCCGCGGAGCATCCAGATGGTGAACGGCACGACGGCGGCGATGTAGATGATGCTCACACCGACGACCGTGTTCAGCAGGTTGAGGCTGCCCATCAGCTTGTACTGGGCGATGAACAGACCCTCGGCCGGCAGCATCTGGATGAGCAGGACGGCCAGCACGAACGACTTGCGTCCGCGGAACTTGAACCGGCTGATCGCGAGGGCTGCGAGGAACGCGAACACGATGCAGAACACGACGGTCACGACGGCGATGATGAGGCTCATCCCGAGTGCGGGGAAGAACGTGCCTCCGTTGATGACCTCGGCGAAGTTGTCGAACGAGCCGCCGAACGGCAGCCAGGTCGGCTTGGTGTTCTGCAGGACGACGTTGGGCAGGAGGGACGAGTTGACCATCCAGTAGACCGGGAAGACCCAGATCAGCGAGACGACGACGCCGACGATCCCCAGAACGACGCGAGACGGCTTGATCCTGTGTTTGCTTCCGGCTGCCAAGCGTTCGGCTGGCGCCTCACGCGTTGCCGATGTGCTGGTCACGATTCGTCCTCCTTGAGCAGGTTGCGCACGTAGAACCAGCTGATCGCGATGGTCAGGATGAGCACGAAGACGCTGACGGCGCTGGCCATCGCGAAGTCGCTCGATCCGACGCCGAGCTGGTAGATGTACGTGCCGAGCAGGTTGGTCTCACTGGCGATCGATCCCTTGTCCTGCAGCAGACGGATCTGGGTGAAGACGCGCAGGTCCCAGATGATCTGCAGCAGCAGCACGATGCCGAGGACGGGGCGGATCATCGGAAGGATGATGAAGCGGAGGCGCTGGAAGCCTTTCGCGCCGTCCATCTGCGCCGCCTCGAGCACCTCGCCGGAGACCTGCGTGAGGCCGGCGAAGACGGAGAACGCCACGAACGGGACGCTCATCCAGACCACGATGATCATGGCGACGAAGAAGAAGGAGAGCGGGTTCTGCAGCCAGTTGTGGTTCTGGAAGTCGAGGCCCCACGAGGTGAGCGTGTAGTTCACGATGCCGCGGCGCCAGTCGAACAGCCAGTTCCAGACCGTCATCGCTGCGACGACCGGCATGGCCCACGCCAGCAGCATCGAGATCTGGATGATGATGCGCACGGCCTTGTTGACGGCGTTCATCAGCAGCGCCATTCCGACGCCGATCACCACGGTCACGGCGGCCGTGACCAGGCAGAACGCGATCGAGCGCGCGACGACGACCCACATGTACGGGTCGGAGAACAGCGTGATGTAGTTCTCGAACCACACGAACGGCGCGGGCTGGCCGAACTGCTGGGCGAGTCCGAAGCTCTGCATCGACGTGATGAGCTGCCACACGATCGGGTAGCCGAGCGCGAGGATGAGGATCGCGACCGAGGGGATGAGCAGCGCGTACGGGGTGAACTGGAACCTGCGCTTGCGGGGCGCCGGGGCGTCGGGGCGCCCGTCCCTGGCTGTGGCCTGGGCGGCATCCTGTGTGGTCGTCACGTCTGTCCTCCTTCCTGGGAGAGGGTCTGGTGCTGGGGAAAAGTATGGGGGCAGGCCCAGGGGCGCGGAAGGTGTATCCCGCGCCCCCGGCCTGCTCGGTGTTTCTGGTGGTGCTGTACTACTTACCGGTCTTGACGTTCATCAGAGCGTCGAGCTTGGTGTTGTACTCCTGCGCGAGGCTCTTGAGATCGGTCGAGTCCTTGATCTTGCTGAAGAACTCTTCCATCACGTTGCCCGCCTCGACGGACGCCCATCCGGGAGCCGCCGGGGTCAGCTTCGAGTTCGACGCGGACTCGATGAGAGCCTTCGCGAACTGGTCGTCGCCGAGCGAGGAGGTGTACTTGCTGTTCGCCGGTCCCAGGCCGTTCTTGCCGAGCATCTCCTGGTAGTCCTTGGAGAAGATGATCTTCATGAGCGTCTTGGAGAGGCCGGGGTTCTTGGTCTTGGCCGAGATCCCGATGTTGGAGCCACCGGCGAACACCGGAGCCGGCTTGCCGTCGTTGCCCGGCAGCACGAACGTTCCGAACGTGTTGTCGTTCCAGGTGCGGACGACCTTGCCATCCTTGGTGGATGCGTCGCCGATCGACCAGTGCGCCCATCCGGGAGCCATGATCGTCGCGGCGGCGAGCGACGTGTCAGCCGTCTTGTTGCCGTCGGCGCCCACGGTCTGGTCGCTGTCGTTCAGGTAGATGTACTGGTTCGAGTCCTTGGCGTCGTTCGGAGCCTTGGAGGCGTTCTTGTACAGGTCCTGCAGCTGCTGGAGACCCTTGAGCGAGCCCTCGGAGTCCAGCGTGGCGACCCACTTGCCGTCCTTCTTCTTCGCGATGTCCCCGCCGTTGGCGAAGATCCACGAGATGCCGTTGCGCCAGTCCTGACCGCCGAGGTAGAAGCCGGAGAAGTCCGCGATCCCCTTCGGGTTCTTGGCCGTGATGGTGGCGACGTCGGTGTTGAACTGGTCGAGCGTGGTGGGCACGGAGACCCCGGCGGCCGACCAGACGTCCTTGCGGTAGAACGCGTACCGCGAACCGAAGTAGTACGGGAGGGTGTACTTCTTGCCGTCGACCTCACCGGCTGCGACGAAGGACTGCAGCAGGTCGTCGCCGCCGAGGTCCTTGTACATGTCGGAGATGTCGAGGAACGCACCCACGTTGGTGAAGGTCGGCGACTGGGTGTTGCCGATCTCGGTCACATCCGGGGTGTTGTTCGCGTCGGGGAGCGACGTCGTCAGCTTGGTGACGATGTCTCCCCAGTCCTGCTGCTGGATGTTGAGGGTCGCGCCGGTCTCCTTCTTGAATTCGTCCTTGAGGTAGGTACGAAGAGCATCCGGAGTATCGGCGCCGACGAGCCACAGGGTGACCGTCTTGCCCTTGCCGTCTGTGCTCGGGGCGGTTCCTCCGCCGGAGGCGCATCCCGCGAGCACGAGAGCGGAAGCTGTAGCCACAGCGGCGAGGCCGACGAGCTTTCTCTTCATTGCACTGTCCTTTCGTAGTGAATGGGGCTTTCTTGGGTGGTCAGTGTGTGCGATTGCCACACCGTGGTGCTGGGGTCGTGGTGGTTCGTGTTCGGGCGGTGCTGTGTTACGAGACCCCGAGTTGTCCGGAGAGGACGAGTACGGCCGCGCCGCGCAGGACGATGTCCTGCCCGAGCGTGGTCATCCGGAGCGTGAGCGTGGCGTGGTTCTCGGCCATGGTCCTGTTCCGGAGCGTGTGGATGGTCGCCTCAGCGAGAGGGCCATCGAGCAGGGTGGTCGGGCCGCTGAGGACGATCTCCGACAGGTTGAGGGCGCCGACGACGGGCGCGAGGGCGATGCCGAGCCGCTGTCCGGCTTCGCGCAGGATGGGCGTCGCATCCGACCCGGACGCCTCCGCCTCGCGGATGCGCTGCTGCAGGCGGGGCACGCTGAGCCAGTGCTCGAGCACCTGGTCGCGGTTGTACGTGGTCTCGAGCCCGAGGTCGGTGCCGACCATGACCTGGCCGATCTCGCCGGCGGCGAAGCGGCTGCCGTAGACGAGGGCGCCCGCGACGATCAGACCGGCCCCGATGCCGTGCCCGACGGTGATGAGCATGAGGTCGCCCGCCGCATCCCCGTAGCCGTGCTCGGCGAGGACGGCGACGTTGGCGTCGTTGGCGACCACCACGGGAAGTCCGGTGCGCTCGTGCAGCCGCTGCTGCACCCGCTCGTCGACCCAGCCGAGGTTCGGCGCGGTCAGCACGGTGCCGCTCAGGTCGACGACACCCGGCGATCCGACGCCGACGCCCAGGATGGGGGCGGTCGCCGCGCCGATGAGCGCGTCGACCAGCTCGGCCACCTTCGCGAACGCGGCCTCACCGGTGGCGCCGTCGAGCGGAACATCCGCCCGGTGCAGGATGCCGCCGTCGATGTCCAGCACGGCGCCGCGAAACATGGCGTGGTCGCTGAGGTCGACGCCGACGATCTGGTAGGCGGTCCTGTTGATGTCGAGCAGCACGGCGGGCTTGCCAGGACGGGCGGACTCGCGCTGGCCGAGCTCGACGACGAGCCCCTCCGCCAGCAGTTCGGCGACCAGGTCGGAGACGGTGACGCGGGTCAGCCCGGTCTCCCGTGCGATGTCGGCGCGGCTGCGCTCCCCCGCCCGGTACAACGTCTGCAGCACCAGCGAACGATTGTGGCTGCGGGCGTGCTCCGGAAGCACCTTCGCACTGGGGCGGAGTGCCCGGCCCGGCGCGAACCCGCGAAGCGCCGGGGTCGGCTGCGCCTGCGCATCCACGGCCAGGGCCGCGGTGCCTCGCTGCACATCCGTCGCGTTCATGTTTGTTAGTAAAGCTTACGAACAAAAGACGCGCAAGTCTTCAGCCCGATTTGGTGCGGTGTTTACCGAGTCGTAACAAACGGGACTATCGGCGCTTGCGGCGGCGGGCGAGGTTGAGCGCGAGTCCTGCGGAGAAGCCGACGAGCGCGGTGGCGACCGCGACGAACGTCAACGTGGCGCCTGTCTCCATCAGGGCTATCGAGGACGGCGTTGCGATACCGATGGCGATGAACACCAGTCCTGCCAGCTGGACGGGGACTGCGATACCGAGGATCGAACTGCTCAGCCAGTTGTATCTGATGTCAGCTTTGGTCAGCCGCATTCCGTAACCCTGACCGACCTACTGCGCCCAGCACACGAAGCCGGCCATGGCAGCCTCAATTCCTGTCCCATTCTTCGAGCACTGATCCATGGACCACGCACTGTACCCAGCGAGAGCCCCACCGAGCGCCACAGCCCCGCCAGCGAACACCGCACCCGCCAGCGACGTGAGGATTGCGGCAATCGCAGCCGCACCCGCGCCACCGGTCAGGGCGATCACTACCCGAGCCGTTATGCACGAATCCATGCGAATGTGGTTGCCCCAGATGTCGATCCACCAGCTATTTTGCCCACGGCACGACCCGCGCTCCAGCATCGATGACGAGAGCCCTCGCGCGTCGATGTGAAAATCCGCCGGTGCGGCCTCGACCCGACCACTGCCCAGGATGACGCCCGTTGCATAGTCCCTCACCAACCCGTCGGGCACTCCGGAGGCGACCGCGCGTGCGTAGTCGAAGACCAGGACACCCCCAGACCGCGAGGATGCATCGGCAATCTGCTCCGCGAATTCCTCCAGCTGGCGCACCTGCGCCTGGATCTCTGGCGCCGACAGGTCGGCGTGGATACCGAGGGCCTCGGTGGGGCTGCCCGCGATCGGTCGCTCCGCGGCGGTTGCCGTTGTGGGCACCATCACGGAAAGGATGACGCCGACGGCGAGGGTGGTCACGATCTTCCGGAAACGCAATTGTTCCCCTTTCCCTAGGTTGAGGGAAAGTCAGCCACACCTTTCACGCCGGCGATACGGCATGCATTTGTAACATATTGCGATATCGCCACGCGCCCACCGCACCGCCGCCCGCCGATCACTCGTCGTAGCAGATGCCCAGGGTGTCGAGCCGACCATCGACGACGGCCGGGCCTCCGACGATGGTGATGCTGTTCACGCCGGTGGCGAACCCACGCGCGAGGGCGTGAGGCACGCAGCCGGACGTGAACGCATACACGGGAGCGTGTTGCGCGGCGGCGAGCACGGCTCCGCTCATCGCATCGGGGAAATCCAGCCCGGATGCGATGAACGCCGACGTGGCGTGCGGGAACGCCGACGTGGCCAGAGCGACGGACGTCGCGAAGCGGTCGGCGCCGGCGACCCGCGTGGCCGGGGCGAGCTTTCCGAGGGCGGCGAGGACCGTATCCGGAACAGCACTCCGTCCGCCGACCACCACGATCCGCGCCGGATGAAGGCGGGTGATCGCCGCAGCAGTGGATGCGGAGACACCGGGCGACGCCGGATCGACGAGCAGCAGCGGGTCGCCGCCCGAGCCTGCCGCCGCCCCGGCCCCGAGCGCGTCGGGGAACGCCGCGCCCGAGGCGATGTACACGGTGTTCGCAGAGTGGAACACCGCTCCCACCAGTGTGTTCGCCGTCTCGTACCTGGTGGCTCCCGACCGGCGTTGCACCGTCGCTGTCGGCAGAAGCGCGCGCACCGACCGCTCGACGGCGGAGCCGATCGACGATGTCCCTCCCGCGATGACGACGCGCGTGGGCGCCAGGGCTTTCAGTTCGGCAGCGGTGGCCGTCGGCAGACCACCCGGCGTCGTGAGGAGCAGCGCTGCGTGCTCGGCTGCCGCGGCCGGTCCCGCCGCGAGCGCGTCGGGGAAGTTCGTCCCTGCCGCCAGGTAGACGACGGAGGTGTGGGAGGGGAAGGCTCGCTTCGCCACCGCGACCGCCGTCTCGTACCGGTCGTCCCCCGCCAGCCTGGTCACGGTGGCAGGAGAGAGCGTGTCGATCGTCGTCACCCCGGACGGGAGAGCGGCGATCTGCTCCCACGGGCCGTCGGCGCTGACACCCCACGCACCCACGTACGCGCGCGGGTCCGTGACGATGGCGCGCTCCGACGCGATCGAGCCATCCATACGGTACTGGCGCCCTCCACCTTTCCCCCAGAGGGTGCCGTCCTGCTCAAGGTCGATTCCATCCCCGTCGGCGAATCGGGTGATGTGCCCGTCCTCGCTGACCGCGTAAACACCCAATTGCGCCGGGCTCGAATCGGGTTGGGCCACCAGGATCGTGTGCGTGCCAGGCAGCCAGAGCGAGGGGTACACACTATCGACCGGCTCCGCGAAAACCGGATGCCACGACGGCATACCGAGGCGGTGCAGCATCGTGTGACGCGCGTCAACCGGGGTCGCGTAGAAGCCCTGCCCGCCCGTTTGCACGAGGTGCGCGGCGTTCGTGGCGATCGTTGTCGCGGAGCCGTCCGCGTTGACGCGTTCGATCGTGTCGCCCGATGCCGTTGTGAAGTTGAAGTATTCGACCCCGTCGGCCTGGAAGGGGCGCGCGAGCTCCGGCGCATCGACCGTGACCGTGTGCCCGTCAGGGAACATCCCGATCATGCCGTGGTACAGGAAGAACGCCCAGGCGCTCCCCGCAGGACCGTTCGCGGACGGGGTGTACTGATCGATCATCGGCGCATCGCCCGTGTGCTCGAATCGCGTCTGCGTCCCGTCTGGTGCTATCCGCACCGCCGCCCAGCCGACGGGGTGGAATTGGATCACCCACGCCGCACCATCGTCGGCCGCGACGATTCCTGTGTCGGCGCCCCCCTGAATCGGGAACGTCGCGAACGAACCGTCCGGTGTCACGCGTGCGACCACCGCCGGAACGCTCGACTCCAGCCACAGCGAATGGTCGACCCCTGTCGCCGTCGCCACCCGTCTCCAGTCGATGCCGGCGGGGAGCGCGTGGGTCACCAGCGCCCCGTGCACGACGGTCTTCAACGCGGACCCGTCCACCCACCACGGCTGGCCGCCTGGACCGCTGAGCAGAGGGGTGTCCGGGGGCATCGTCGTCCCAGGAACCGGGACGGGCATCGCCACGTCCGTCGTCGTTGCCTGATCGGCAGCCTGCGCGGCGGGAGCCGTCGACAGCGCCGCGAGCGGCACGCCGCCGACGATCACCGCCGCGACGATCCCGACCCGCATCCACCTGTGTCGCCGAGCTGCCATGATGCCCCCATCGCCCGCACCGTGCGGCCCCGTTCAATCTAGCGGCACGGAAGGGCGCCCGTGCACCAAGCGACTACGCGCACTCCTTCTGCACCGCGGTGAACTTCGCGGCCAGCTCCTGCGCCTTCGACGTGATCTGGTTCACGTCGATGCTCGCGGGGTCCTTCATCACGCCCTTGAGGTAGGTCGAGTACGCGTGGACAGCCGTGGATGCGTCGCTCGTCAGGGCCTTGACCTTCTCGTTGGTGACCTTGGCGTCGAGGTCGGCGACCTTCTGGTCGACCTGGTCGAGGACGGCGAGGGACTTGGCCGGGTCGTCCGTCGAGACCTGGCTCTGCAGGGAGGCGACGTCGGTCAGGCCGCCCTTCACGATGGCGCAGGCGGCGTCGTGGGTCTGGTTCGAGGCCTGAGCGGCCTTCGTCTGGGTCGGCGACGGGCTGGCGCTCGGGGCTGGACCGGACGTGCATCCTGCCAGCGCGACGGCTGCGATGATGGCGGCCGACACGGCCAGAGACGATCGGATGGCGTTTCCCACGGTTCCCCCTCGGATTCCGTTCCCCCGCGATGGCGGAACGCGACACCACGATACAGAAAGGCCCGGCGGATGCGTGCATCCACCGGGCCCTCCCACCCTGCGTCGAGCTCTAGCTCAGGCGAGCCTTGAGGTTCTCACCGAGGGTCGCGAGGAACTCCTCGGTGGTCTGGTACGGCTGGTCCGGGCCGACGAGGAGCGCGAGGTCCTTCGTCATCTTGCCCGACTCGACCGTCTTGATGACCACGTCTTCGAGGGTGTGCGTGAAGTCGATGAGCTCCTGGTTGCCGTCGAGCTTGCCGCGGTGCGCGAGGCCGCGCGTCCAGGCGTAGATCGAGGCGATCGGGTTGGTCGACGTGGGCTTGCCCTGCTGGTGCTGGCGGTAGTGGCGGGTGACCGTACCGTGTGCAGCCTCCGCCTCGACGACCTTGCCGTCCGGGGTGGTGAGCACGGAGGTCATCAGGCCGAGCGAGCCGAAGCCCTGCGCGACGGTGTCGGACTGCACGTCGCCGTCGTAGTTCTTGCAGGCCCAGACGTATCCGCCCTCCCACTTGAGGCTGGATGCGACCATGTCGTCGATCAGACGGTGCTCGTAGGTGAGCCCGGCCGCCTCGAACTTCTCCTTGTACTCGGTGTCGAAGACCTCCTGGAACAGGTCCTTGAAACGGCCGTCGTACGCCTTGAGGATGGTGTTCTTGGTCGACAGGTAGACCGGATACTGGCGGTCGAGACCGTAGTTGAACGACGCGCGGGCGAAGTCGCGGATCGACGCATCCTGGTTGTACATGCCCATCGCGACACCGGCGCCCGGCGCCTGATAGATCTCGAAGGACTGGGCCTCTCCGCCGTCGGCCGGCTGGAAGCTCATCGTGAGCGTGCCGGGGCCGTCGAAGGTGAAGTCGGTGGCGCGGTACTGGTCGCCGAACGCATGACGGCCGATGACGATCGGCTTGTTCCAGCCGGGCACCAGGCGCGGGATGTTCGAGATGATGATCGGCTCACGGAACACGACACCACCGAGGATGTTGCGGATCGTGCCGTTCGGGCTGCGCCACATCTTCTTCAGGCCGAACTCCTCGACACGCGCCTCGTCGGGCGTGATCGTGGCGCACTTGACGCCGACACCGTGCTTCAGGATGGCGTTCGCCGCATCCACGGTGATCTGGTCGTCGGTCTCGTCGCGCTTCTCGATGCCGAGGTCGTAGTACTCGAGGTTCACGTCGAGGTACGGGTGGATGAGGGAGTCTTTGATCGCCTGCCAGATGATGCGAGTCATCTCGTCGCCGTCGAGTTCGACGACGGTGCCTTCAACCTTGATCTTGTCCAATGGATCTCCTGTGGTCTGTGCCGTTTTTCAGCCGTCGACAGCTTACCCGAGGCACGCAACTATCTTGACATCGAGACAAATTCCCTCAGCGGATCGGCAGGCTGCGCGACTATGCCAGCATCCCTCGCGCACGTTACCCTTTCGATATGGCTGAGTTGAGACTTGAAGAGTTGAGCGCGTCGAACGTTGTGGCGGCGAACGCTCTCACGCTGAAGCCGGGCCAGGAGCAGTTCGTCGCTCCTGTGTCGTACTCGGCCGCGGCCGCCGTCACCAATCCGCAGACCTCCTGGCAGCGCGTCGTCACCGACGGCGACGAGGTCGTCGGGTTCATCATGGGCAACTTCGACCCGGAGGCCGAGCACGAAGAGTTCCGCTCGATCCTCTGGCGCATCAACGTGGATGCGGACGACCAGGGTCGCGGCATCGGCACGTTCGCGGTCCACTCGCTCGCCGACGAGGCGCGCAACCGCGGGCTCTCGCGGCTCTACGTCATCTGGGAGCCCGGCGAGCTCGGTCCTGAGCAGTTCTTCCTCCGCAGCGGCTTCCAGCCCATCGGCGAGACCCAGTACGGCGAGACGATCGGTGCCCTCGAGCTCTGAGCGGAGCGGCGCGACCGGCGACGGCCGCACGGACGACGACGGCCGCACCGACGACGACGCCCAGCCGTTCGTCGAGCGCGTCCTCTCCGTTGTCGAGTCGATCCCGTCCGGCAGGGTGATGACCTACGGCGACGTGGCCGCCACCCTGGGATCGCGCGCCGCGCGCATGGTCGGCCAGATCATGGCCTACTACGGCAGCGGCTACCCGTGGTGGCGCGTGGTGCGGGCGAGCGGTCACCCTCCCGCCAACCACGAGCACATCGCGCTGCAGTACTACCGCGCGGAGGGCACGCCCCTCCTCGGCGGGGGAACGGCCGCGTACCGCGTCGACCTGCCGGCCGCCCGATACACTCCATAGCAGGGTCATCCCAGCGACCGATGCACTGCTCAGCTTGATCGTGTTGACTGGTGAGGTCTGTCTACCGCACCTTCAGGAGTCTTCGTGCACCGTATCCGTCTCGTCGGTCTCGCCGCGTCTGCCGCCGTCCTCGCCGTGACCCTCTCCGGATGCTCTGTCGTCGCCGCGTTCGTCCCTCACGTCGACGCGGCGATCTACGACTCCGCCAAGGAGTTCAAGGCGGCATCCACCGCCGCGTTCGGGTCGCCGACGTTCGTCCCAGACGACGCCACGATCATCCGGGTCGACTACGACACCAAGGGCGCGGGCGCCATCCTCACGTACGCGTCGAAGACGCATTTCGTCGCGGGCACCTGCGAGAAGCCGGCGCCCATCCCGAAGCCGACGGTGCAGGACAGCTGGTGGCCGGTCGACGGCATCCCCGCCCAGGGCGTGAGCTGCCCGGGCGGCTGGACGGCGTTCCTCATCGGCGATCAGGTCTACGCGGCGACGCCGAAGAACTAGCGGGAACGCATCCCGCTACTGCCCGCTACTCCGCGCTCTGCGCTGCGTGCGGTGCGGGGATGGTGAGCTCGATGATCGTCCCGAGCCCCGCGACGGACTGAACCTCCGCGTGCCCGTCGACGGCCTCGACGCGGTCGCGGATCCCGCCGAGCCCTCCCCCCGGTTCGACGCGGGCTCCGCCCTGGCCGTCGTCCTTCACGACCACCGTCACGGTCCCGTCCGTCCGGCTCACGCTCACCGAGCAGTTGCGCGCCTGCGAGTGCTTCGCCGCGTTCGCGAGCGCTTCCGACACCGAGAAGTAGATCGTCTCCTCGATCACGTCCGGCAGCCGGTGCGGCACGTCGACGTGCACCTCGACCGGGAGATGGCTGCGGTTGGCGAGCTCTTCGATCGCCGACGCCAGGTCGCCGTCGGTGAGCACCGTCGGGTGGATGCCCCTCGCCAGCTCCCGCAGCTCCCGCAGGGCGTCCGCCAGTTGGGTGGATGCGCGCGCCAGGTCGTCTGCGAGCTCGGCGCTCCCGGCCGTCTCGGCTTTCGCCGTCGCGATCCGCAGGCTGATGGCGAGCGAGACGAGCTGCTGCTGCGACCCGTCGTGCAGGTCGCGCTCCAGCCGACGCCTGGCGAGGTAGCCCTCCTCGACGATGCGGAGACGCGACTCGCGCACCTCCTGCAGGGTGCGCTCGAGCTTCTGCCGCAACCGGTCGTTGTCGACGGAGAGCAGCAGGGCGGAGGACACCGCATCCAGCAGCCTGTCGTCCTGACTGAGGGCCACGTCGTGCTCGATCAGCGCGATCGGGCCCTGGTCGGAGTCGATCGTGAGGGTGGAGCGGCCAGGCCGCTGCGGTCCGCCGCCATCGGCGATGCGTTCGCCGTCGCTGGTCTCGAAGCCCTCCAGGTGATCGTCCCACCAGTAGACGCGCAACGAACTGTCGTGCAGCGTGCGGGCGAGGCTCGACTCCCAGAGCGCCCTGTCGACTCTGTCGCGGGCGACGATCACCAGGTCGGCCACCCTCGATCGCAGTCCGCGCGCGTAGAGCACGCCGCCGACGTACGACGGCGGGATGAGCGCGATCGCCAGCGGAGGCACGAACTGCAGCCAGCCGCTGTCCCAGCCGAGGGTGAAGCTCACTGAGTCCTGCACGGTGCCGTAGCACCAGAGCAGCAGCGCGAGCGGCATCACGAACGCCACCCTCCGTGCGGGCAGGGTCGACTGGAACCAGCGCATCGCGAGCCTCACCGCGACGGTCAGCAACAGGGCGAGCCCGGCCAGCCGCCAGCCGACACCGAACCAGAAGTCCGCTCCGTCGCTCGGGACGATCGCGTACGCGTTCGGGACGCACCCGCACTCGGCGGGCGTCGGCGACGAGAACAGCAGGATGCCCGCGAAGCGCACGAGGAAGGCGACGGACACGGCGATGACGATCCAGCGGTCGAAGCGCGAGACGATTCTGCCGGTCGGATACGACAGCACCAGGATCCCGACCAGCACCGCCCACAGGTCGGTCACGCCCTCCAGCAGCGGCCACAGCCAGCCGATGTCCCTGACGATCGGATACCAGGCGCCCGCCGCCCAGAACAGGGATGCGCCGACCATCAGCCACCCGGCGATGGGACTGCGCACCACCTTCCACGCGACGATCGCGCATCCGGCGTAGACCAGCGCGACGAGCACGAACACGATCGCCCAGCCGATGCCCTGCGGGCGCGGCCCGTAGTCGCCGGTCATGGCGCTCACGATCTGGGCGACGACGTTTGCCGCGACCGCGATCACGACGGCGAGCGAGCGGAGCCAGAGTCGCGCGGCCCTCATCCCGGCCCCTGTCCCTGCCTCAGACGTCCCGGCCGAGGAAGCGCAGCACGGCGAGCACGCGCCGGTGACCTTCCGCGGAGTCCTCGACGTCGAGCTTCGACATGATGTGGCCGATGTGGGACTCCACCGTGCGCAGGCTGAGGTGCAGGTCGGCCGCGATGCCGGCGTTCGACTTGCCTTCCGCCATCAGCCGGATCACGTCGCGCTCCCTGGCAGAGAGCGTGTCGAGCGACACCGTCGCCGACCGAGCCGAGACAAGCAACTGCACGACCTCCGGGTCGACCACCGAGCCGCCCGCCGCGACGCTGCGCACGGCGTTGACCAGGGTGTTCGCGTCGGCGACGCGGTCCTTCAGCAGATATCCCGTGCCGCTTCCCGCGCTCATCGCGCGGATCGCGTACGAGGCCGTCGTGTACATCGACAGCAGCAGCACCCCCACCTGGGACCCGGATGCGCGCAGCTCTTCGAGAGCGCGCAGCCCCTCGTCCGTGTGGGTCGGCGGCATCTTGATGTCGAGCACGACGGCGTCGATGTCCCGGTCGCTGTCGACCACGGCCAGAAGCTCCTCCGCCGAGTCGACGGAGGCGACGACGTCCAGCCCGCCCGCGCGCAGTATCTGTCCGATCCCTTCGCGGAGCAGTACCGCGTCATCGGCGACAGCGACACGCAGCGAGCGCGGCTCACTGCTGATTCCCGCGACCACGCGCTTACCTTAGCAGGCTGCGAATCGCCTCGCCGCTCAGTTCTGCTTTGCTGATGAAGCCCTCTGCCCCGCTGTCGGCGACGCGGTGCCCGTAGTCGCGCACGGAGCGACTGGAGGTGAGCACGACGGCGGCCCCCGTGGCGTGCATGGCGGAGACGAGTTCGAACCCGCTGGTGTCCGGCAGGGCGATGTCGAGGAGCACCACGTCGGGGGTGAGTCTGCGGCTCAGCTCGACACCGCGAGCTCCCGTGTCAGCGTCCCCGACGACCGAGAACTTCTCCAGTTTCAGCAGTTCTGCCGCCTGTGCACGGAAGCGCGCGTGGTCGTCGACGATCACAACGCGGAGGCACATGCCGACAATCATCGCCGAACGCGCTTTCGAAAGCATCCGTGCCTCCACGCAAACGAATGGGGTGGCCCCCCGGATGTGGGTCACACCCCCCAGGGCCAGCATGTGAGTAAGCCGACCAGAACCCGAGGGATGCCGCCCGGCCCGACGAACGGCATCCCACTGGCCGACACCCAGAGCGAGGAGAAAGGCCATGTTCACCGCAACCCGACCCGCACGGCCGAACGGCGCGCAACCCGAAGGCGCGCCGCCGGCTGCGGGGGTGGACCTGGACAGGAGCGCCGTGCCGGAGCCCGACTTCGACATCGACGAACTCGTGGCACGACACAGCCTTCCGCTCGTCGTGATCGACGTGGCCCGCGCAGCACGGCAGTACCGTGCGCTGCGGGAGGCGTTCCCGAACGTCGAGGTGCACTACGACGTGAGCGCGCTCGCGCATCCCGCCCTCATCGCGGCGGTCGCGGAGTCCGGCGGATCGTTCGTCGCCGCCCATGACGGAGCCCTCGCCGCGCTGACCGCGTCGCAGTCCGACCTGCGCCGCGTGCTGCACGCGACAGCGGCGACGCACCCGCACGAGGTGCTCGCCGCGTACAACGCCGGCGTCCGCCGGTTCGTCGTCGACGGACCGGCGGACGTCGAGAAGTTCGCCTCTGCGCCGCACGACCTCGCCCTGGTGGTGCGGTTGCAGCCGCACACTCCCCCGCAGGCGGCGCACGTCGCCCCGCGCGGGGTGACAGCACGGGATGCGCACCGCGTCGTCCGCGACGCCGCCGCCCTGGGCGTGCGGATCGCCGGGTTCTCGCTCAGCACCCGGCCAGGCGCGAGCTGCTCGGACTACGTCGCCGCCATCGCGCGGACCGCCGGGGTGATGGCGGACGTGCAGGCCGCGACCGGCGCACGTTTCGACGTCCTCGACCTCGGCGACGGGTTTCCCGGCCGGGCCGCCAGGCGGCCGGGCGAGCGGGCCGAACTGGCCAGGGCGATCCGCGCTATCGTCGCCCCAGGCACCTCCCGGGTCACCGTGACCGCGTCGGCCGGGCACGCGGTGACGGCCGGCTGCATCACGATCATCGGCGGGACGGTCGAACGCGATGTCGACCCGTTCACCGCCAGCGAGTGCATCGACGCAGGGGCGGAGGTCGCGGTGCTCATCGACGGCGACCAGCCGCACCCACTGCTGCGTCTCCCCTTCTTCCGGGCGGTCGCCACGAGCGGACACCGCATCCTCCGTAGCGTCCAGCGCGGGAGAACCACCGGGTCCACGGCGGGCTGAACTTCAACCCCTCTGTTCGCCGGACACGGCGGCGGGGGAAGCGGCACCTGCCGCCTCCCCCGCCGGAACCGGACTGGGTGGCCGTATCGATAAATTGCATGTTCAGTGTTTCAGCTCTAATGTTGTCTCGTGTGACATACAAATATCGAACAACCATCGCCGTTCTCGCCGCGACAGCCGTCATCGTGCCGACGACCGGCTTCGCCCCCGCCACGATCCCCTCACCTCCCATCTACACCGTCGTGGGAACCGTCTTCGCCGACGCGAACGCCAACGGCTCCCACGACTTCGGCGAACCCCTGCTCTCGAGAGTCTCGGTCTCGCTCTACGCCACCGCCGACGACGCGAGCGCCACGGCGAACCCCGTGACAACCACCACCACCAGCGCGCTGGGCACGTATCGCGTCGGTGCCCTGCCCGGCGGCACGTACTACCTCTCGGCCGATGTTGCCGGCGCCTCCGTGGTTCCCGTCACGGTCGGCGCTCTGAACCTGATCCAGACGGCCGACATCGCCGCCGCGCCGAAGGGCGCGCTCACCGCGACCGTCTTCGCAGACACCAACGGCAACGGGGTCAGGGATGCGTCGGAGACGAACCTGGACAACCAGACGATCATCCTCATCGACGTGGCGAAGACCGTCGAGCTGATCGACAGGGGCGACCTCGGCGGCCTCGATGTGGGAACCGCTGTCGCGGCGGCGATCAGCGGAAACCTCGACATCGGCGACGCGATCCACTTCCGCACCACTGCCAAGGGTGCCCCGATCGACTACCAGGGCCTCGATGCCGGCGCGTACGTCATGATGCGCTCGCCGTTCAATCTCACGGTCGGCGACGCGCTCCAGAACACGGCGCGCATCACGGCCCTCATCGACGTCATCGCCTCCGGCGACCCGGCCGCGATCCTCGCCGACCCATCGCTCCTGTCCTCCTCCGACATCAGCACGACGCCGGAGAACGAGTACATCAAGAAGCTGGCGAGGGCCCTGTCGAAGCTGGCGGACACGATCGACCCGGCCGAGGTCGACGCCTCCGTCGGACAGGATCTCGCAGCCGGCGCCCACGTCGTCGGCGGTACCATCCGCACGGTCGCCGAACTCGTCGACGCCGTACCCGCGATGCACGTCGCCGTCGTCGACCGCCGCGGCCAGGGCTGGTCTCTGACCGGTCTCACGCTCGCCAGGACCAACGACTTCCTGTTCGGCGTGCGCAAGCCGGTCAGCATCACCGGAACGGTGTTCAACGACAGCAACGGCAACGGTAAGAAGGACGTGCTCGATCTCGCGGAAGCGGTGACGCTCACGGTGTACACGGAGGACGGAGCTGCGCTCGCCAGCATCAAGACGCCGTCACTGCTCGGTTCTTACACCGTCGACAAGCTGCCATACGACACCGACCTCTACGTCGTCCTCTCCGGGACCACCAAGCGCCCGACCAATGGATACGCGGGTCGAGTCCCCGACGCCCTCGCCGGAATGACCGTCGTCGGTTCGACCAGGGTCGGCGGGGACAGCACCACCAGCTCCGTGCCGTTGACCTTCGGCGTCACCGCCAAGAAGTAGTCGCGCACGAACGCGACAGGGCGCCCGGGTCGATTCGACCCGGGCGCCCTGTCGTGGATTCACGCGGCGATCACACCAGCGAGTCCCTCCACGCGGCGTGCAGCTGCGCGAAACGGCCCGTGCCGGCGATCAGGTCGGCCGGCGTGCCGTCCTCGACGATCTTGCCGTGCTCCATCACCAGCACCCGGTCGGCGATGGCGACCGTCGACAGACGGTGGGCGATGATCACGGCCGTGCGGTCCGCGAGCAGCGTCTGCAGCGCATCCTGCACCAGGCGCTCGCTCGGGATGTCGAGCGAGCTCGTCGCCTCGTCCAGGATGAGCACGGCCGGGTTGGCGAGGAACGCCCTGGCGAACGAGATCAGCTGACGCTGACCGGCGGACACCCGGCCGCCGCGCTTGTTCACGTCGGTGTCGTAGCCGTTCGGCAGACCCCGGATGAACTCGTCGGCTCCCACGGCGCGCGCCGCCTCCACGATCTCCTCCCTGGTGGCGTCCGGCTTGCCGAGCGCAATGTTGTCGGAGACGGACCCGCTGAACAGGTACGCCTCCTGCGTCACCATCACGATCGCCCTCCGGAGGTCCTTCGGGTGCAGGTCGCGCAGATCGACGCCGTCGAGCGTGACGGAGCCGTCACTCGGGTCGTAGAACCGCGAGATCAGCTTCGCCAGCGTCGACTTGCCCGCTCCGGTGGATCCGACGAGCGCGATCGTCTGCCCGGCCGGGATGTCCAGGCTGAAGTTGGGCAGGATGACCCGGTCGCGCTTGTACGCGAACGTGACCTCGTCGAAGCGGACGTTGCCCTCCGCATCCCACAGGTCGACGGCCTTGACCGGATCAGGAACCGACGGCTCCTCCTCCAGCACGCCCGAGATCTTCTCGAGCGCAGCGGCGGCCGACTGGTAGGAGTTGTAGAACATCGCCATCTCCTCCATCGGGTCGAAGAACCGGCGCGTGTACAGCAGCGCGGCGAGCAGCACGCCGATGGCCAGCTGGCCGTCCGCCACCCGGAAGCCGCCGACGAGGAGGACGACACCGACGGTCACGTTTCCAATCATCACGAGACCGGGATCGAAGATCCCGAACAGCTGGATGACGCGGGCGTTGACGTCGCGGTAGTCCTCGACGAGGCCGCCGAACTCCTTCTCGTTGCGCTTCTCCTTGCGGAACGCCTTGACGGCGCGGATGCCCGTCATCGTCTCGACGAACTGCACGATCAGCTTCGCCGACGCCACCCGCGAGATGCGGAACAGCCTCTGCGAACGCTTCTGGAACCAGCGGGTCAGGAAGTACAGCGGCACCAGCGAGCACACCAGCACCACACCGCTCACCCAGTCGAGGGAGAACAGCGCGATGGCGATGAACAGCATGTACAGGAAGCCCTGCACCAGCTGGTTGATGCCCGAGTCGAGCAGCTCGCGGATCGAGTCCAGGTCGCTCGTCTGGCGCGAGATGATGCGGCCGGACGTGTACGACTCGTGGAACTCGAGCGAGAGCTTCTGCGTGTGCAGGAACACCCGCTTGCGCAGGTCGATCAGGATGGCCTGACTGATCCGCGCGCTCAGCACCGTGTACCAGGCGATCAGAACGGCGCCGATGACGCCGGTGAACAGGTACGCGATCCCGGCGGCCGCCAGCGGGAACCAGTCCTCCTTGAGGAGGGCCGGAAGGCCGTTGTCGATACCGAACGCGATGATCGCGGGGCCGGCCACCTGGCCTGCCGTGCTGACCACGACAACGGCTGCCGTCAGGATCAGCCGCAGGCGCAGCGGGCGCATCAGCGAACCGAGCAGGCGCAGGGACCGCTTGCGGATCTGCTTGCTCTCCTCTTTGGTGAAGTCGTTGCGCTCTTCGCCTTCGACTCCCAATACGGTCGCGGTGCTCACAGGTTCACCTCCTGAAGGATCTCTTCTGTCTGTTCGTCTTCGAGGCTCGAGATGACGAACCGGTAGTGCTCGTTCGTCTCGAGGAGCTCGTGGTGGGTGCCGACCGCTGTGATGCGGCCGTTCTCGAGCAGGGCGACCCGGTCGGCGAGCATCACCGTGGACGGACGGTGGGCGACGACCAGCGCCGTGGTGGCGGCGAGGACGCGACGGAGTGCCGCCTCGACGAGGGCCTCGGTGTCCACATCCAGTGCGGACAGCGGGTCGTCGAGCACCAGGATGGACGGGTTGGCCGCGACGGCACGCGCGAGCGCCAGGCGCTGACGCTGACCGCCGGACAGGCTGAGCCCCTCCTCGCCGACCTTCGTCTCCACGCCCTCCGGGAGGTCGTAGACGAAGCCGGCCTGGGCGATCTCGACGGCCTCGGCGAGCACGCGCTCCGCCTCCTCCGAGTTCGGGTCGAGGTCGTCACGGCCGAGCAGCACGTTCTCCCTGACCGATGCGGAGAACAGCGTGGCGTCCTCGAACGCCATCGCGATGCTCTTGCGGAGGTCGTAGCGGGTGAGGTCGCGCACATCCACGCCGTCGACGCGCAGCGAACCGCCCGTGACGTCGTAGAGCCGGGTGGTGAGGGCCGTGAGCGTCGACTTGCCGGATCCGGTGAGACCGACGAGCGCCATCGTCTCCCCCGGCTCGACCGTGAGGTCGATGCCGTCGAGGAGGTCGGGGAAGCGCTCCGGCGAATCCTGGTACCGGAAGTGCACGTCGTCGAACACGAGCTCTCCGCGCGGGTTCTCGATCTTCTTCGGCTCTGCCGGGTCCTGGATGGTGTTCGCCTCGTCCATCACCTCGAAGAACCGGTCGGCAGCCGTGCGGGTGTCGAAGGTCATCGAGAGCAGGAAGCCGATCGACTCGACAGGGAACCGCAGCACGGTCGCCGTTGCGAAGAACGCGACCAGCTCGCCGACGGACAGCTGCCCCTGCGAGGACAGCCAGACGCCGACCACCAGGCAGATGCCGAACGCCACATCCGGGACCAGCAGCAGCCAGAGCCAGATGCCGGCGATGGCCTTCGCCTTCTCGATCTCGGTGCCGCGCAGCTCCTCCGCCTGCGACTCGAACCTCTTCAGGGCGTGCTTGCCCCTGCCGAACGCCTTGAGCACACGGATGCCGTGCACCGACTCCTCGACAGCGGTCGCCAGGTCGCCGGCCTGGTCCTGGCTGCGGCGGGCGATCACCGAGTACTTGCCTTCGAAGATGAACCCGTAGATCCACAGCGGGATCGAGCAGACCAGGAAGATCAGTCCGAGGATCCAGTTCCAGCTGATCAGGATGGCGAAGCCGACGACGATCGTCACGACGTTCACCACCAGCAGCACGATGCCGAACGACAGCCACCGGCGGATGAGGCCGAGGTCGCTGACGGCGCGCGACAGCAGCTGGCCACTCGGCCAGCGGTCGTGGAACGCGACAGGCAGGTCCTGCAGCTTCTCGTAGAGACCGTTGCGCATCTTCGCCTCGACGTGCGTGCCCGGCGTGAGCACGAACCAGCGGCGGAGCGAGATGAACACGGCCTCGGCCGCGCCCAGCCCGACGACGAGCAGCGCCGCCGGCCACACGGCCGACGAGTCACCCGTCGACAGCGGTCCGTCGACCAGCCAGCGGAGCACCTGCGGGATGCTCAGTGCGACCAGGCTGGCGAGGAGGGCGGCGACCATGCCGAGCAGGATGCGCGGAGCAGCCGACTTGGCGAACGGCAGGATGCGCAGCAGAGTCCGCACGGTGCCCGCCCGTGCTTTCGTATCTTTTTGTGGGGGGTGCTGATGAGTTTCAGCGACAGACATTATCGATCCGTTTTCTTGTGTAGTGATTGCTTCGCGGGTCAGACAGTGACCCGATTCTGAGCGTGCTGAGAGGTCGTGCGGGGTCGTCAAAAGGGAGCGTTCCACCGGGGGTGGACTCCGCGGACCGTGGATGGTCCGCGCGACGTGCCGACGACGGTCAGCCGGGAAGCATGTCCTGCCTGGGACCTACCAGGCGGGGGCTGGCTCCGGGGACGCATAAGCGACGGCGGCGACGAGTCCGAACCCGATCATGGTTCGTGTGTTCTCGGTCGTTGTCATGGCGTCCTCCCTAGCCCGAATGCGTTCACGTAAATGCCGCCTAGGCAGCCCTACAGCCTATGGCCGCGCACAGCCGATGCACAAGAGGGGAAAGAAAAACGATCGCTTTCGGTTACCGGATGCGGATGGAGAGGCAGGTCACGCATCCCTCGAGCTTCTCGAACTCGCTGATGTCGACCTGCACGACCGTGTATCCGAGGTCCTCGACCAGCGCGACCGACGCGGGCGCGGACGACGACATCAGCACCGTGTCGTCCGAGAGGACCACGACGGCGGTGCCGTGCGCCTCGGGAACGGGGAGGAAGCGCTCGAACACGCTGGGGTTGTCCACGAGCGGCTCGTAGCCGATGACCGTGCCGTCGGGCAGCGCGGTCACAGCCGTCTTGAGGTGCAGCGCCTTGGTCACCGGAACGCCGACCACGGTGTAGCCGAGCGGTGCGACGAGAGCGCGCAGCTGGCGGATGCCCTCCGCGTTGGTGCGGCCGCCACGGCCGACGTAGACGGTCGAGCCGACCTTGAGCACGTCCCCGCCGTCGAGCGTCCCCGGCTCCTGGATGCGCTCGATGCGCAGTCCCTGCGCGCGCAGCGCCGCCTCGGTGCCCGGGGTCTCCGCACGGCGCGAGTCCGCGCCAGGGAGGCTGATCACGGCTGTGTCGCCGAACACGATGGCCGTGTCCTCGACGAAGACGGAGTCCGCGAGCCCGTCTGCGCTCGCGACCTCGACGGTCTGCCAGCCGGCCTGGGAGAGGGCGGCGACGTACGCATCCCACTGCTTGTCGGCGAGTTCGGCATCCACCGGCTCGCGGTCGATGTGGGTGACGAGGCCGTCCGCCAGGTTGGTGGCCGGGATGCGGACGAGCGCGATCCTGGTGCCGGAGCCGAAGGCCGACTCGTCGTCGATGGCGTGGTAGACCGCGTATCCGGCGGTGGGCAGCGCGATGGCGACCGCGAGCCAGAACGGCAGGTTCAGCCCGATGAAGGACTGGAAGATCTGCGCCCAGGCCGCGGCGGCGAAACCGACATTCAGAGCGGTGAACAGCACGATCGTGCCGAGCAGGGTGCTCACCAGCGCCACGACGACACCCGTGATGACAGCGATCCAGCGACGGACCAGGCCGCCGAGGAGTGCCGCGGCGAAGGTGAGCACCAGTGCGACCAGCGCGTTGTACATCACGTATGGCGTGATGCTTCCGAGCGCTGCGGCGTTCAGCTGGTTGGCCGCCAGCAGAACGAAGGTCGCCGCGATGAACGCGATAGCGCCCACCGCGACGGCAGCGGAAACGGATGCGATGAGCCGGCGGCCCCACGAAGTCGTCATGGGAACCAACCCTAGCGGAGCGTTTCTATGCGTTTGCTGGCTCGCGCAGGCGCGCGAGCGCGATCTCCTCCGCGGCTTCGAGCGTGGTGATCCCGCGCTCCTCGGCGACGGCGAAGATCTCGGTGACGGTGTCGCCGATCCGCTCCACCCTCTCCTGCGTGGCGGCAGCGGATGCGTCCTCCTCGTTCATCATCGAGAGGAAGATCACCCCGCCCGCGTTCACGACGAAGTCGGGCGCCCAGAGGATGCCGCGCGCCGCGAGACGCTCCGCTCCCGCGCGGTGCGCGAGCTGGTTGTTGGCGGGACCGACCACGGCCTTGACCCGCAGCTCGTCGATCACCGTGTCCGTCAGCACGCCGCCGACACCGGCGGGCACGAACAGGTCGCCCTCGACGGTGTGCGCCTCGGCCGGCTCCACCCAGCGTGCGCCGAGCGCATCCGCCAGTGCGCGCTTCGCCGGGTTGACGTCGGTGACCGTGAGCTCGGCGCCCTCGCTCGCGAGCCGCATCGCGATGATCGAGCCGACGTGGCCGAGCCCGAGGACGGTGACGCGGCGACCGGCCACCGAGCGGGTGCCGACAGCGCGCTCCAACGTCGAGAGCAGCCCGGCGTACACACCGGCCGCCGTCGCGTCGCTCGGCTCTCCGACGCCGCCTTCGGAGGACGGGAGGCCGCAGACGTGCGCCGTGCGCGTCGCGACGATCGACATGTCCTCGGCCGAGGTGCCGACGTCTTCGGCGGTCATGTACGCGCCGCCGAGGCTCTCCACGGCGTCGCCGAGGTCGAGCATCAGCTCGTAGCGCTGTTCGTTCGTGAGCACCGTGCCGCGCGGGAGGTAGACGACCGTCTTCCCTCCGCCGCGGTTGAGGCCGGCGGCCGCGTTCTTGAGGGTCATGCCCTCCGCGAGCCGGAGCGAGTCCGCAACCGCCTCCGCCCAGGAGTCGTACGTCCAGACACGGCAGCCGCCGAGCGCGGGGCCGAGGATGGTGGAGTGCACCGCGACGCTGATGGTCAGGCCGCTCCGCCTCCCCTTCACGACATGCAGCGTTTCGTGCGGCAGGTTCACTCCGGTCGTTTCGACCAGTTCAGCGGGCAGGACGGACATCGGTGTCTCCTCGTGGGATCGCGGTTGTGCATTTTCGGTGGCCTTGTGAGCCGCCGATCATTCTCCCACGAGTCCCGCCCGCGCGCCTCCCCTGCGGGAGCGCACTAGTGGAAGAAGTGACGCTCCCCGGTGAAGTACATCGTCACGCCCGCGGCCTTCGCTGCGGCGATGACGTCCTCGTCGCGGATCGAGCCGCCCGGCTGCACGATCGCGCGCACACCGGCGTCGATCAGGATCTCCGCCCCGTCGGCGAACGGGAAGAACGCGTCAGACGCGGCAACGGCACCGGATGCGCGCTCACCGGCTCGCGTGACGGCCAGGTTGCACGAATCCACCCTGTTCACCTGCCCCATGCCCACGCCGACGGATGCGCCGTCGTTCGCCAGCAGGATCGCGTTGGACTTCACAGCGCGGCACGCCTTCCAGGCGAACTCGAGGTCGGCGCGGGTCGCCGCGTCCGCCTCCTCGCCGGAGACGAGCGTCCAGCCCGCCGAGCTGCCGTACGACGTGGATGCGGTGTCGAAGCGGTCCGCATCCTGAACGAGCACGCCGCCCGAGATCTGCCGGAACTCCGTGGCCTTGCGGCTGTAGTCCTCCGGCAGCTGCAGGATGCGCAGATTCTTCTTCGTCTGCAGGAGTTCGAGCGCCTCCGGCTCGAAGCCCGGCGCGATCAGGACCTCGGTGAAGATGCCCTTCACTGCCTCGGCCATCGCCAGCGTCACGATGCCGTTGGCCGCGATCACGCCGCCGTACGCGGAGACGGGGTCGCACTCGTGCGCCTTGCGGTGCGCTTCGGCGATGTCGTCGGCGATCGCGATGCCGCACGGGTTCGCGTGCTTGATGATGGCGACGGCCGGCTGGTCGAAGTCGTACGCGCTGCGGAGTGCTGCGTCAGCATCCACGTAGTTGTTGTACGACATCTCCTTGCCGCCGAGCTGCGTGGCCTGGGCGATGCCGCGACCGGTCGGGTCGGCGTAGAGCGCAGCGGCCTGGTGCGAGTTCTCGCCGTAGCGCAGGGTCTGCTTGAGTTCGGCTGCGACCTCGAAACGTTCGGGGAAGTCGGCCGTGCTCGGCGCATCCCCTGCGAACCAGGCGGCGACGGCGCCGTCGTATGCAGCGGTGTGCGCGAACGCCCGCGCGGCGAACTCCCTGCGCTGGTCGAAGGTGGTTCCGCCGGCCGCGATGGCGTCGGCGATGTTGCCGTAGTCGCCGGGAGAGACGACGATGGCGACGTTGGCGTGGTTCTTCGCCGATGCGCGGACCATCGCCGGGCCGCCGATGTCGATCTGCTCGACCACGTCGTTGCCGACGGCGCCGGAGGCGACCGTCTCCACGAACGGGTAGAGGTTCACGACCACGAGCTCGAACGGCTTGATCTCGAGGTCTTTCAGCTGCTCCTCGTGCGAGGCCAGCCGGAGGTCGGCGAGCAGGCCGGAGTGGATGGCGGGGTGCAGGGTCTTCACGCGGCCGTCGAGCGACTCGGGGAAGCCGGTGACGCTGGCGACGTCGGTGACCTCGTAGCCCGCATCCCGGATCGTGGACGCCGTGCTCCCGGTGGAGACGATCTCGACACCCGCGTCTGCGAGCGTCTTCGCGAGCTCGAGGAGCCCGGTCTTGTCGCTGACCGAGATCAGCGCGCGGCGGATCGGGACGATGTCCCTTTCGCGGTAGAGGCTGGCGTCGTGGCGGGGTCCACTCATGCTCGTGCAAGCTCCTTGAGGTCGATGTGTCCGTTGGCGATGTCGAGGACGGCGTCGATGAGCAGCCGTCGCTCCACTGGTTTGATGCGTTCGTGGAGGGCGGCCTCCGTGTCATCGGGATGCACGGGGACGCGCTCCTGGCTGATGATCGGCCCGGCGTCCACGCCGTTGTCGACCACGATGAGGCTCGCGCCGGTCTGGGTGACCCCGGCGGCCAGCGCATCCCGGACCCCGTGGGCGCCGGGGAACTCGGGAAGGTAAGCGGGGTGGGTGTTGATGAGGTTGGGCGAGAACGCGGCAACGACCCTCGGCGGAACGAGGCGCATGAAGCCGGAGAGGATCACCAGGTCCGGCTGCCACTGCTCGATCTGCGCGAGGAGTTCGTCGCCCCACTCGTCCCTGTCGTCGAACGACGAGAACGGGACGGTGAACGACGGGATGCCGAACTCTTCCGCGTGCGCGAGCCCGTCCGCGTCGCGGTCGGCGCCGACGGCGACCACTCTGGCGGGGAACTCCGCGTCCTGCGACGCTTCGAGCAGGGCGCGCAGGTTGGACCCGCCGCCGGAGATCAGCACCACAATCGAGAGCACGCCACAAGCCTAGCGGCGGGCACGGCGGGCGGCAGACCACAGCCTCGATAATTTAAGACTTGACTTATATAAGCCACGGCGCAACCATTGGAGTCATGCACGCTTTCGATGTCCTCGGCGACCCGGTCAGACGCCGCATCCTCGAACTGCTCGTGGACGGCGAGGAGGCCGCCGGCGACATCACGGCGGTCATCGCCCGGGAGTTCGGCATCAGCCAGCCGGCCGTCTCGCAGCACCTGCGGGTGCTCAGAGAACACGGCTTCGCGAACGTGCGCGCGGACGGCACGCGCCGCATGTACGCGGTCGCCCCCGACGGACTCCGGCAGGCACACACCTGGCTGAGTCCGTTCGAGCGGTTCTGGACAGGGCCGCTCTCCGCCCTCGGGACCGAGCTCGCCAGGGGCAAGCGCTCCGCGCGGCTCGCCGCTTCCGGCGGCGACGCCGCGCACCACCCATCCGATTCCACTCACACCACACCGCAGGACGAGGAGTAAATCATGGTCGACGTCAACGCACAGATCGATGCGGTCACCCGCACCCTCCGCACCGAGGAGATCGACGGAGAGCCGACGCGCATCCAGACCATCGCCCAGGACTACCCGGCGGACATCGCCGACGTCTGGGACGCCACCACCACGGCGGACAGGATCGCACGCTGGTTCCTCCCGGTCACCGGCGACCTCCGCCTCGGCGGCCGCTACCAGCTCATCGGCAACGCCGGGGGCGAGATCCTCGCCTGCTCTCCGCCGGCGGATGGGTCGGCGGAGTACCGGATCACGTGGGAGTTCGGCGGCGGCGTCACGTGGGTCACCGTCCGGCTCACGTCGATCGGGCAGGACAGCACCCGGTTCACCCTCGAACACAGCGCGCGGGTGGCCGACGTCCCCGAACAGCTGTGGGAGACATACGGGCCCGGCGCGACCGGCGTGGGCTGGGACCAGGCCGTGCTCGGCCTCGCCCTCCACTTCGGCACGCAGGACAGCGCCATCTCGCCCGAGGAGGGACAGGCCTGGGCCCTCTCCGACGAGGGCGCGGCGTTCACCCGCGCGGCAGCCGACCGCTGGGCGGAGGCCCACATCGCCGACGGCGCAGAGCCTGCCACAGCAGCTCGGACCGCGGACGCGACCTTCGCCTTCTACACCGGCAGGACAGTGGAGGACTGACGCCGCTGCGGGCCGGTCACACCAGCCGCAGGCCCCACGCGGCCGGGGCGACGCTGTAGATCTGTCGGTACAACGCCGTCCCGACCAGCACGCCGAGCGCGATGGCGACGATCGAGCCGACGATGGTCGGGAAACTGCTCGAATCGAAGTTCACTCCGGATGCGCTCTGCGTGAGCCCGATCAGCCCGGTCGCACCCGGCACCAGCAGCCAGAACGCGGGCAGGAAGCACACCACCGCCGGAGGCGCGCCCCTGATCGACTGCACCAGATACGCCACCACGGTGAGCGCGAGCGCCCCGAAGAACCCGCTGAACTCGCTCCCCATGATCACCGCTCCGAGCAGCTGGGCTCCGTATGCCACGAGCAGCACCAGGGTGAGGAAATAGAGCGAGCGCCGCGGCCCGCAGTAATAGAGGAAGATCCCGAGCGAGAACAACAGGACGCCCACCCACGGCTGGAACGCGCCGAGCGGCGGGTGCGTGGTGAGCAGGGCAGTGGATGCTGGGACGCCCGTGATCGTCAGCGCCGCCAGTATCCCGAACGACAGGAAGAGCAGTTGCGCGATCCCGGAGACGAGCCTGCTCGCCCCCGCGACCATGTCCCCCGCCGCGAGCTCCTGGATGCCCGTGGTCAGCACCGCGCCGGGCAGCAGGGTGACCAGCGGCGGCACGAGCACCTGCAGCGGCTCGGGGACCAGATCGGTGCGTGCGGCGGCGAAGACGATCAGCGCGAGCGCGAACGCCGTGAAGACGGGGAGCAGGATGGCGGCGTACGTGCCGGGCCGCACCAGCAGCTTGGCCACACCGACCAGCACACCGAGCACGAACGCGTAGACCATGCTGATCGGCTCTGCGCCGAGGAGCACGAGGCCGACGCCCGCCGCCGCGAGGCCGTGACCGAGCACCCGCACGACCGTCGGGAAGCGCGGCTTGGCCGCCGTGATCGCTTCGATGGCCTCGATGCCCTGGACGGCGGTGATCGTTCCGGCGAGCGCGTGGTCGACCACGGTGTAGATCCTGGCCGCCCTGTCGAACCGCACCTCGCCGCCCGGCGACTCCGCGATGTCGAAGCGGGTCTCCTTCTCGTCCGGCATCCCCACGAAGATCAGCGTCGGGAACACGATGAGGGCGGCGTTCGGCGACCCGAGCGCGACGGAGACGCGTTTCAGCGTGCGCTGGATGTCCGTCGCCGCCGTACCGACCGAGAGCAGCGCGCTACCCAGCTTGACCAGGAACTCCTGCAGCTGCGCCGACGGGCTCTCGACGAGCTGCCTCGCCTCGACCGACCGGCGGTGGATCTCCAGCTTCGGGAAGCGGAACGGCACGTTCCAGCGGCTCATCGTCTCGTCCGACCTCCCGCCACCAGCCCGATGATCGCCGCGACGGCGACCTCCGCCGCCGCGATCGAACCCACCAGCCACGGATTCGGACCGACGTCGTGCAGCCGTCCTGGACCGATGGCGCCGGACGACCACCAGGCCAGGAGGCCGAGTTCGATGCCCGCAACGATACCGATGCCGAGCGCGGCCACCAAGAGTCCGGATGTCCCATGCAGGTCGTGCATCCTGGTCGCTCGCGAGCGGAGCAGCGCCGCGGCGAGGAAGCCGGCGACGATCGGCACGAGCACGCCGATCAGCCCGAACGAGAACCCTCCGGCGGGGATGACGCCGAACAGCGGCAGCCCGGGCAGCGGCCCGAGCTCCGTGCCGATCGGGCTGACCGACGAGCCGGTGCCGATCGCGAAACCGGGGCCGACCATCCAGGAGGCGAGCCAGATGACCAGGTTCGGGATGAAGGCGAGCTGCGCGATGGTGAGCGCCGCGCCGCCGAGAGCACCCGCCTGCAGTTGCTCGTACAGGCTGATGATGCCGCCGTAGTTGCCGAGGATGAGAATCGTGAGCACGAGGGCGGCGCCCGCGATCACCAGCGCGGCAGCCCCGGTGCCGGCGCGGAGGGCCACGGCCGACGCATCCCGGATCATCGGCGGGATGCGGTTGGTCGCGGCTGCGATGACGGAGAGCACGGCGCCCCGGGACTGCGGCGCTTCCGCCTGGCCGCTCCGCTCGCCCCGGTCGCTCAGCCCGACGTCTTTGCCATCGCGCTCGGCCCGCAGCGCGGCGAAGCCGAACCCGCAGACCACCCCGACGGCGTAGACGAACGGGGGAAGCACGATCCCCTGCCAGACCGATGGATGCACGGGGGCGCTCCCCGCGGAGAAGGTCACGGCCGCCGAGAGAACGGCGAAGGCGACGACGGCGCTCACGGCGCCCGTCAGCCGGAACGGCGTCTCCGCTGCGCGCAGGCCGGTGCGCACGCCGAGCCCGGCGGTGAGCACGGCGAAACCGAGGGCGGCGATCGTGACCTGGAACGGGATGACAGCACCGGGCAGCCCGAGGGTCGCCGCCGCCTGGGCGTCGAGGGTGACGGTGAGGTTGACGCCGTGGCCGACGAGCCAGATGTCGGCGGACGCCCGCCAGAACGTGAACCAGTCCGCCGCGAGGTGATACTGGGCTGCCCAGAGGACGGTGAGCGGCACGAGGGAGATCGCGAGGCCGATCGCGACGACGATGACCGCCTCCAGCGCGGCGAGCAGGGCGACGGTTGTGCGATTCATGACCGAATGGAGCCTACCGGTCGGGCGTCGCGCCGCTCCGCCGACACTTCGGCGGTCAGGAGACGGTCATGATCGGGGTCTCGTCGTCCGCGGTCTCCGGCACCGTGATGACCGGCCGCTGCACCAGTTCGAGCACGGCGACCACGAGCGCGGCGATGACCAGCGTCCAGATGATGAGCGACGGCGTCAGCGGGCGGACGAACAGGACGATGGCCGCGGCGATTGCGGCGATGAGCGCGCGCAGCAGGGTCCGCTGCGCATACAGCCACTCCCCGGTCCTCCCCGTGCTGATCCCGTGTCGTTCGGCGGAGGTCCGCACCCAGGCGACCCCGGACCCGAAGAATCCCCGCAGCCGTCTCGGCACCGCGAACGGTCCCGAGTACCAGCCGACGACAGCAACCACGATGGCGAGCACGAGCACGGCGATCCCGGTGTCCCTCATCGCCGTGGTGAGCGTGTCGAACACGGTCCGCGCGACACCGGACGGGATCAGCGATGGCGACACGGAACCGACGAACACCAGCCGGCCGATGCCGATCCCGGCCACGATGATGACCATCGACAACGCCAGCGCCACGGCAGCCCAGACCAGGGCGAGTGCGCGGCGTCTGGCCACGACCACGCCCGCCGCGAGCAGGAGCAGCGCGACCCACGGGAGCCACGCCCCTGCCGCGACCGCGACCCCGTAGAACAGCTGGATGGTCGGAAGCGACGAGTTCTGCGCGATCGTGATGGTGCGATCCACCGAAGGGATCTGCGACGCGAAGGTGAGCCCCTGCTTCACCAGGATCGCCTTGACTCTGTCGATGATCGGCCCGAGCTGAACCCCGACCGAGCCGTCAGAGCCGACGGCGATGGCCGCCTTCGGGTCGTTCTGCATCGTCGCGACCAGCTGGGTGTGGCTCGCCCGGAGTGCTTCCTGCCAGACCTGGGCGAACGCGTCCGACCGCACGAAACCATCCACTGTCGACCGCATCAGCGACAGGATGCCCTGGGCGGCTGGCCCCTTCAGCGCCTCGAGAGCGCGGGTGGCCGCCGGACCGGTGCCGAGCGAGGTGATGCCGTCGACCACGTCGGACGTGATCGCCGGCACATCCACGTTCTCTTGGATGACGTCCATCGTCTGGCTGGTGACGAACGACTGCACACCGGGGTCCTTGGCCAGCGGCGCGTATGCCGCGACGAACGCATCCGTGTCTGTCAGCTGCACCTTTGCCCAGGACGAGACGACTGCGACCGGGGCGAGCAGGGCGCCGATCAGGATGAGCACGGCGGCGAGCAGAGTCCAGGCCCAGCTCCTGGTGTGCTTTCGTGGCACAGCGGTGCTGGGAACGGCGGCCTCGTGCGGGGGAATCGGCTGTGTCGGATCGTTTTCGATGGTCTCGATGGTCTCGCGCAGTCCGGCGTTCTCGGCTTCGAGCTGAGCGATGCGCTGGAGCAACTCGCTGTTGGTGATGCGTGCCACGTCGCTCCCCCTTTCCCGCTGCTGCTCACTGTAGCGCTCAGGGCCTTCCGCGCGACGGAAAAACAAGGACCCCGTGGAGAACTCCACGGGGTCCTTGCCTGTGGAGGGATGCGCTCCCTCCGGTGGTTCTACAGCGCCGCGTAGACCTCGCGGAGCAGGGCTGCGGTCTCGGACGGCGTCTTGCCGACCTTGACACCGGCGGCCTCGAGGGCCTCCTTCTTCGCCTGGGCGGTGCCCGCCGAGCCGGAGACGATGGCGCCGGCGTGGCCCATCGTCTTGCCCTCGGGAGCAGTGAAGCCCGCCACGTAGCCGACGACCGGCTTGGTGACGTTCGCTTTGATGAAGTCGGCGGCGCGCTCTTCCGCGTCGCCACCGATCTCGCCGATCATGACGATGGCCTTGGTCTCCGGGTCCGCCTCGAACGCCGCGAGAGCGTCGATGTGGGTCGTGCCGATGATCGGGTCGCCGCCGATGCCGATGGCGGTCGAGAACCCGAGGTCACGGAGCTCGTACATCATCTGGTAGGTGAGCGTTCCCGACTTCGAGACGAGGCCGATCGGGCCCTTGCCGGTGATGTTCGCCGGGGTGATGCCGACGAGCGACTCACCGGGGGTGATGATGCCGGGGCAGTTCGGCCCGATGATGCGGGTCTTGTTGCCCTTCTCCTGCGCGTACGCCCAGAATTCGGCGGAGTCCTGCACGGGCACGCCCTCGGTGATGATGACGAGCAGCGGGATCTCGGCGTCGATGGCCTCGATGACCGCGTCCTTCGTGAACGCGGGCGGGACGAACGCGATGGACACGTCCGCGCCGGTCTTCTCGATCGCTTCCGCGACCGTTCCGAAGACGGGGAGCTCGACGTCGCCGTGCGTGACGGTCGTTCCGGCCTTGCGGGCGTTCACGCCGCCGACCACCTGGGTGCCGGCCTTCAGCATGAGGGCGGTGTGCTTCGTGCCCTCACCTCCGGTGATGCCCTGAACGATGACCTTGGAATCCTTGTTGAGGAAAATAGACATTCTTGATCGCGCCCTTACTACTTCGCAGCCAGTTCGGCGGCCTTGTCGGCGCCTTCGTCCATGGTGAGAGCCAGCGTCACCAGCGGGTGCGCGGCTTCGGTGAGGATGCGGCGACCCTCGTCGACGTTGTTGCCGTCGAGACGGACGACGAGCGGCTTGTTGGCCTCGTCGCCGAGGATCTCGAGCGCCTTGACGATGCCGTTGGCGACAGCGTCACAGGCGGTGATGCCGCCGAACACGTTCACGAACACGCTCTTGACCTGCGGGTCGTTCAGGATGACGTCCAGACCGGCGGCCATGACGGCTGCGGATGCTCCGCCGCCGATGTCGAGGAAGTTGGCCGGCTTGACGCCCTTGTGCTTCTCGCCCGCGTACGCGACGACGTCGAGCGTGCTCATGACGAGCCCCGCGCCGTTTCCGATGATGCCGACCTCTCCGTCGAGCTTCACGTAGTTGAGGTCGCTCGCCTTGGCCTTCGCCTCCAGCGGGTCGGCTGCAGCCTTGTCCTCGAGCGCCTCGTGGTTCGGGTGACGGAAGCCGGCGTTCTCGTCGAGCGTGACCTTGCCGTCCAGGGCGATGATGTCGCCCTCCTCGGTGAGCACGAGCGGGTTGACCTCGACCAACGTCGCGTCCTCGCCCTTGTAGACCTCGTACAGCTTCACGAAGACGTCGGCGACCTTGCCTGCGAGGTCGTCCGGGAATCCGGCGGCCTTCGCGATCTCGGCGGCCTTCGCCGCATCGACACCGGTGATCGGGTCGACCTCGATGCGCGCCAGCGCCTCGGGCTTCTCGACGGCGAGCTGCTCGATCTCCATGCCGCCCTCGACGCTGGTGAGCGACAGGTACGAGCGGTTGGCCCGGTCGAGCAGGACCGAGAAGTAGAACTCCTTCGCGATGCGGGCGCCACCGGCGACCATCACGCGACGGACGATGTGACCCTTGATGTCGAGCCCGAGGATGGCCTTCGCGGCTTCCTCCGCCTCATCCGGGTTCTTGGCGACCTTGACGCCGCCGGCCTTACCACGACCACCGACCTTCACCTGCGCCTTGACGACGACCACTCCACCGAGCTTCTCCGCCGCTGCGCGCACCTCCTCAGGGGTGTCCGCGACGATGCCCGGAAGGACCGGGACACCGTACTGCTCAAACAGGTCTCTGGCCTGATACTCGTATAGATCCACGGTTATCCAATCCGCTGGTTCCGGCACGCTCGTGGCGCTTGCCGGCCGATTTCTCCTAGGCAGTTCGGCGGGAGAATAGCTCGACGCCGAGATAAATTTCGCCAGAAAGAACTCTAGCGCGTCCTGCTGAACGCCTGCGAAACGAGCCGCGAAATCCACAGCGATCGTGGATGCTCCCTCCACAGCCGGGCTCCTCCATCCACTTCTCCACAGCTTCGGCCCCGAGCCCCACCGCCCCGTCCCGACCGACGACGGTGGATGCCATGACACACCGAATAACAACTCTCATCACCTCCTTCGCGGTGGCCGGTCTGCTGTTCTTCTTTTCGGCGATCCATCTCGCCACCGGAGCGCAGGCCCTCTCCGCGAACGGCCACGGACCCGGCTATCTCTCCGCGGACGGCTGGTGGCTCGGCACGTATTCGCTCGACGACGGATCACGCGGCTTCTGCCTGCAGGCAGGCAAGAAGAGCCCGACCGGCCACGAGATCGACCTCGTGGCGGGTTCGACGCTCGACTGGTACTCGCCGGAGCAGGCCGCGAAGCTCGCCTTCATCTCACGCTCCTGGGCGGGCACCTCCGACCGGGGAACGGCGGCGGCAGGCCAGCTCGCGACGTGGATGGTCGCCGGACTCGACAACGCCACGGCGGCGTCGTACGCGGCCAGGGCGGGAGCGGACGCAGCGACCGTTCTCAGCTGGGCGCACTCGATGGTCGCCGAGTCCGGTACGCTCGGCTCGCGGTCGGTGGAGGCCGACGCCGTGGTCGAACTGGCCGACGACGGTGCCGGCCGCTTCCGGGTCGAGCTCACGGTCGACCGGCTGACGGGCGGCGCCGAGGTCCTCCCGCCCCGTAAGCACTGGGGAACGGCCACGCTGACCGGGGCCACCTTCGAGGACGGCTCGACGACCGCCGACATCCAGAACGGCGTCGACATCCCCATCCTTCCCACCGGCACGGAGGCGAGCGTGTCCGTCACCGCCGACGCCCGGTTCGTCGCGCTTCCATACGGCGACAGGTTCACGATCGCCATTCCCCGCGGTGACGCGCAGGCGCTCCTCGTCGCCGTTCCGGCCGACGCGGAAGCCCACGCGAGGGCCGACGCCGCCGGCGTCTCCCCCCTCCCCTTCCAGCCGACGGTCGCGACCGTCACAAGCGAGGCCGTCGCCGAGCCCGGCGCGATGATCTCGGACCACCTCACCGTCGGCGTCGCCGTCGACGACGGCCTGCTGCCCACCTGGGGCGTCTGGTCGTCACCGGACGGCCTTGCCCCGGTGCGCGCCACCATCAAGAGCCGGCTGCTCGGCCCGTTCGCCGACCCGATCGTCGAGGCCCCGGATGCGCCGTCCGACGCTCCCGTCGCCTGCGAGGTCGAACTCGTCGTCAGCGGCACGGGCGAATACGAGACGCCCGAGTGCGAGCTGCCCGCCGTCGGCCACTACGTGTGGGTCGAGTCGATGACGCCCGCCGACACCCCTGCGACAGAAGGCGGCAGCCGCCTGCGCCCGTGGCGTTCCGCGTTCGGTGTGGCGTCGGAGATCACCCAGGGCGTGAAGCCGGAGGTTCCCGAGGTGCCGGAAGTTCCCGAAGTACCGGAAGTTCCCGAAGTACCGGAAGTTCCCGAGGTGCCCGAAGTACCCGAGGTACCGGAGGCTCCCGAGGTCCCCGAATCGCCGGAAGTCCCCGAGGAACCGGCCACGCCCGAGCCCCCCGCGCTCCCCGCCGTCTCGCCGGCCACCGTGCGCGAGCCCGAGCTGGCGAACACCGGATCGGACGCAAGCGGGCTGATCCAGGCCGTCTCCGCCGGCGGTGCTGCACTCTCCCTCGGACTGGGCCTCACCGGGCTCACCATCCGCAGCCGCGAGCGTCGAGCCATCCTGGCCGCACGATGACGGCCTGCAGGCGGACCAGCGCCGACGCGCATCCCGGACCTTCGCAGCCTGCCGCGGCAGGATGGTGCGATGCGAACCCGTCAGGCGCCAGCCGGTCTCAGCGCGAAAGACATCGCGGCCGAGGCCATCTACCTGGCCGGAGGCGGCAGGGCGCTGCTCCTGCAGATCGCGCACCCGGCCGTCGGTCGGGGCGTGGTGGAGCACAGCGACTTCGCCAACCGGATGATGGACAGGCTCCACGCCACCATGACGTTCGTCTACGCGTCGGTGTACGCCTCGCCGGAGGAGTTCGCCGTGGTCAGACGGTGGGTCAACAGGGCGCATGCGCCGGTGCGCGCCGCGGCGAGCGCGGACGCCCCCGCATACAACGCGTTCGATCCGCGGTTGCAGTTGTGGGTCGCCTCCACCCTGTACGCCACGATGATCGACCTCTACGAACGCTTCTTCGGCCGGATCCCGGACGCCGACGGCGAGCGGATCTACCGCGAGTTCACGGTGCTCGGCTCCGCTCTGCAGGTGCCGCCGGAGGCGTGGCCCGCGACCCGCGCAGCGTTCGACGCGTACTGGGCGGAGACCGTGGCCGGCCTGCGACCGACCGCGGACACCAAGCGGGTCGCTCGGCAGATCCTCTACCCGTCTACTATTCCCCGGTGGATGCGCGCCGTGTTCCCGCAGGCGCGCCTGGTCACGGTCGGCCTCCTGCCACCGGACCTACGGCGCCGCTTCGGCCTCGCCTGGAACGACCGGCTACAGCGGCGGTTCGACCGGTGGATGCGGTGGGCTGTCCTCGTCTACCCGCGCCTTCCTGCGCGGCTCCGGCACCGACCACGGGATGCGTACCTGAAGCGGTTGCGCGCGACCATCGGCGAGCGCTCAGCCGCCTGACCGGCTGGCGGCCCTGCTCAGGCCGCGAGTCCGCGGACGCGTTCGATCCACCGCGCCGCGAGCACGAGCAGGATTCCGACCGCAGCACCCAGCACGGTCTCCAGCACCCGGTCCACGGCAAGGGTCGACAGCGCGACCTTCGTCGTCGACAGGTACGAGACGGACAGCGCCATCGGGGTGATGAACACCAGAGCGGTGCCGTAGTGGGCGCCGACGAGCACTTCGGCGAAGACCTGGCACACCACGATCACGCCGATCACGAACAGCGGAGACGGCGACCAGAACAACAGCAGGACGGTCAGGCCCACCCCGATGATCGTGCCGACCACGCGGTGGACGGAGCGCGAGATGGAGTGCGCTGCCCGTGCCGGCGGGATGACGGCCACGAGGCTGACGACGGCCCAGTACGCGTGGCCCAGCCCGAATGCCAACGCGATCCCGCCCGCGACGACCACTCCGACGACGTTCTGCGCCACGGCGAGCCAGACCCGCGCATCCCGGATCGCCGACGTGTCGACAGCCGGGGCACGGCGCAGTTCCTTCAGGAGCACGGGGTTCGAGGCGGTGCCCGTGATGCGCCGGATGAGCCAGCCGGACATGGTCAGCAGCCAGGAGAATGCGGCGGACAGAGCGGCGAGGCCGATCCGGAGCCCGATCTCGTGCGCCGGTGTCGGCACGGCGGCGCAGACGAGGAGGGCGAAGACGAAGAACAGCGGTTGTGCGGGGAGCAACTGGAACGTCGCGGCCAGGATGGTGCCGAGCGTGACCACCACGATGAGCAACGGCACGAGCAGTGCCAGCGGTTCTCCGAGGGCGGCGACCACTGTTCCGAGCGAGATGGTCGCGACGAGCACCACCGCCGCGATCGAGACGCTCCGGATGCGCAGGCGGTACGGCTCGTTCCGCCCGTACAGCGCGGTGAACGCGCCGAAGGACGCGTACGCTGCAAGGTCGAGCCTGCCGACGGCGAAGAGGATCAGCAACGGAACGGCCACGGCCGTCGCGGCCCGCAGCCCGACCTCGACGCTCAGCGTTGTGAGCTGCGGGGCCCTCACAGTTTTTCGATGGGGGCGATCTTGATGAGCAGCTTCTTCGCTCCCACCTTCTCGAACTGCACGTGCGCGACCCGCTTGGCTCCTTCGCCGGTCACCTGCGTCACCCGGCCGTCGCCGAAGTCCGTGTGCCGGATGCGGTCGCCGGATGCGAGCTCCAGGTCGCCGTTGTCCCGCACCTGTCCGGTGACCCTGTTCGGCCACTCGGTCTTCGGACGATCGGAGGGCCGCCCTCCCGCGGAGAACCCGCCGGACGTGAGGCTCTCGTTCCAGCGGCCTCCCCCGCTGGATCCGGACCCTGAGCCGAGACCGGGACGCCGCGCGTTGAGTGCACGGGACTGGCTGCCTCCTCGGCCGTTCGCGGTGCCGGGCGACTGCTTCCAGTCGATCAGATCGGCGGGGATTTCTTGCAGGTAGCGACTCGGCATGGCCACGGCGGTCTCGCCGAACTGCGCGCGCGTCATCGCCAGCGACAGGAAGAGCCGCTTCTTGGCGCGCGTGATGCCCACGTAGAACAGGCGCCGCTCCTCGGCCGGCCCACCCGGCTCGTTCGCGGACATCCGGTGCGGAAGGAGATCCTCCTCGATGCCGGTCAGGAAGACGGCGTCGTACTCGAGGCCCTTCGCGGTGTGCAGGGTCATCAGCGAGACGGTTCCGCTCGAATCGTCGATCTCGTCCGCTGCAGCCACCAGGGAGACCTCGGTGAGGAAGTCGACCAGGCCGCCATCCGGGTTGTTGCGTGCGAACTCGCGCGTCACCGCGACGAGCTCGTCCACGTTCTCTGCGCGGGCCTCGTCCTGCGGGTCCCTGCTGTTGCGGAGCACATCCAGGTATCCGCTGCCGTCGAGCAGGAACGTGAGCACGTCTGCGACCGACGACACCCCCGCTGGATTCTCCGGGTCGATCTTGGCGGCCGCGTCGTCCAGCAACGTCGCGAGCTGCAGGATCGCGGTCGTCACCTTCGGGCCGAGCCCGAGCGAGCCGGCGTCGCGCATCGCCTGGCGGAAGTTGATCCCGTTGTCCTCCGCGTAGCTGGCCAGCTGGGTCTCGGTCGCCGGACCGATCCCGCGCTTCGGGGTGTTCAGGATGCGGCGCAGCGCGAGGGTGTCGTCCGGGTTCGCGACGGCGATCAGATACGCCATCGAATCCTTGATCTCGGCGCGCTCGTAGAACTTGGTGCCGCCCATGATCCGGTACGGCAGGGCGGAGCGGATGAAGATCTCTTCGAGCGCACGCGTCTGAGCGTTGGTCCGATAGAACACGGCGATGTCTTTGTAGTCCATGCCGGCGCTGTGCAGTTTCTCGATCTCGTCGGCGACGAACTGCGCCTCGTCGTGACCGGAATACCCGGTGAAGCCGATGATCTTCTCACCGTCGCCGACCGCGGTCCACAGCTTCTTGTCCTTGCGGTCGAAGTTGTTGGCGATGACGGCGTTGGCCGCGCTCAAGATGTTCTGCGTGGACCGGTAGTTCTGTTCGAGCAGCACCACCTTCGCGCCGGGGAAGTCGCGCTCGAACTCGACGATGTTCCGGATGTCCGCGCCGCGGAACGCGTAGATCGACTGGTCGGAGTCGCCGACCACGGTGAGGGAGGCGCCGGGGATCACGCCCACCGCATCCCGCATCGACTCGACGTGGTGGCCTTGGGCCTCCAGCTCGTCGGCGATGGCCGGCGCGATCGGCATCGTCAGCTCGCGGATCAGGGAGTACTGCGCGTGGTTCGTGTCCTGGTACTCGTCGACCAGGATGTGGCGGAAGCGCCGCTGGTACAGGGCCGCCACTTTCGGGAAGGCGCGGAACAGGAACACCGTCTCCGCGATGAGGTCGTCGAAGTCGAACGCGTTCGCCGTGCGCAGGGCGCGCGTGTACTGGCGGAAGATTTCGAGGAACATCACCTCCTGCGGGTCGCTCAGGTTCGCGGAACGCGCGTAGGTCTCGATGTCGGTCAGCTCGTTCTTGAGCTTGGAGATGCGGCCGGCCGCGCCCGCCACCGTGAAGCCGAGCGTGTCGGCGTCGAGTCCCTTGATGATCCGCTTGAGCAGCGCCCGGGTGTCCCCGGAGTCGTAGATCGTGAAGCTCTGCGTCTTGCCGATGGTCTCCGCCTCACGACGCAGGATGCGGACGCAGGCCGAGTGAAACGTGGAGATCCACATGCCCTGCGCCTTGCCGCCGAGCAGCACCTCGACGCGCTCGCGCATCTCGGCGGCGGCCTTGTTCGTGAACGTGATCGCGAGGATCTGGCTCGGCCAGGCCTCTCGGGTCTCGATGAGGCCGGCGATGCGGCGCGTCAGCACGCTGGTCTTGCCCGATCCGGCGCCGGCCACGATCAGCAGGGCTGCTCCGCGGTACTCGGCCGCCTCGCGCTGCTGGGGGTTCAAGCCGGCGAAAAGCCGGTCGTTCGCGGAGTCTCCGCCGTCGCCGGGGCGCCCGTGACCGGATCGGCCGTCGAGGATGATCGGGGTGGCGGAGGGAGAGGCGTCGGGGAGGCTCGTCATGTCTCCAACGATTTTAGCCTCCACCCCTGTCATCCCAGCCGCGAGACGTTCAGGGACCCGGTGATATCAGTGTTCGTCGCGCACGGCGACGGCCAGATCCGGGTGGTCGGCGAAGACCCCATCCACTCCGGAGTGCAGCAGGATCGAGAACAGCCTTCGCCAGTCGCCCCACTGGTCGTCGCGCCCCTGCCTGCGGAACTCCTCCGGCATCAGCGTGTTCTCCGGGCGGAGCGTCCAGCAGTACACGCCGAGGCCCGCCGAGTGGGCGGTGTCGACCAGGTCCGAAGTCACCGCGCCGACATCGATGTCCGACGGGTCGTCCTCGAACAGGGAGACGGCGACGGAACCGGACGCGAGCACCTGCGACACCTCGACACTGATGCCGTCAACGCGGTCTGGGGCGGCCGCCGCTCCGAGCGCGTACAGTCCGCGCGCCGTCAGATCGTCGGCATACCCAGCGGCAGCAGACCCCTGCGCTGCCGCGCGATCGGCGGGGACGCCCGAGTCCTCGAGCAGGTAGACGCGCGTGCCGCGGAAGCCCTGCCTGCGCACCTGACCGAGCACGGTCTTCTCGAAGCTCTCGACGACCAGCCCCGGATTGTCGATCCACCCGGCCTCCGCAACCTCCGCCGCGAAGAGCTCAGCGAGCGGCAGGCCGATGGAGTCGAAGTATGTCGCGTGCTTGATCTCCGCCACCACCCCGAGCCGGCGTGCGGCATCGTCCGACGCCGTGTCGACGATCTCGAGCAGATCCCGCAGCCTCAATACGGGATATCTGCCGTCGAAGGTCGAGCTCGCCTGCCGGATCGCGGGCAGCCGCTCCTTCGCCCTCAGCGTCGCGAGCTCCTCCCAGGTGAAGTCCTCCGTGAACCACCCCGTCAGCGGCGTGCCGTCGATCTCCTTGGTCGTCCTCCGCCCGGCGAACTCTGCGCGCGTCGCGACGTCCGTCGTGCCCGAGATCTCGTTCTCGTGCCGGAGCACGAGGACGCCGTCCTTCGTGGCCACAATGTCCGGCTCGACCGCGTCGGCACCCAGCGCGAACGCGAGCTCGTACGAGGCCGCCGTGTGCTCCGGACGGTACCCGGGCGCGCCCCGGTGACCGATCACCAGAGGGGCCGTCCGAGCTCGCATGTTGAGATACTAGCCCGCGCCTTGGGGGTTCTCTCGCGCGCATACGGGTGACAGAATCAAGCGATGTCCGAAGCGGAACCGCCCCCTCCGAGCGGCTGGGTCGAGCCAGCGAGCCGACTGGATCTGCACTGGGGCGCGTACCGCCAGCGACTCGTCATCGGCCTCGGGATGCTCGTGGTCGGCACCGGCTTCATCCTCATGACGAGCGCGTACAGCCTGCCGTTCCTCCTCGTCGGCTCCGTGCTCCAGCCCGCCGGCTGGGCCGTGCTCCCCTCAACGATCGGACGCAGGGTCTCGGTCGCCATCCCCGTGCTCGGGTTCACCTGGCTCATGCTCGGCGGGGCTGGCTTCGCCTGGTGCTTCTGCGTGCCGCTCGCCGCCTGGCTGCTGATCCGGCTGCGCCCCCTGCTGAGCTACGCCGTGCTCGTGCTGCCGATCGCATCCAGCATCGTCCTGGCCAGGACGATCCACGAGTACTCCCAGGGCTGGGTGTCGATCGCGGTGAGCACGGTGGTCATCGTCGCGGCCGCGTGGCTGGCACGATGGGTCGCAATCACCCTTGATTCAAGGCAATCTGTCAGAACTCTCAGACAATAAATCGGTAGGTTTAGTGCACAGATCCGGCTCGTCCGGACCCCACACGCAAGCAGAGGAATCATGGCTACCTCCAACCCGGCATTCTCACAGAGCCCGGCCTTCCAGAACGGGTCAGCGGCCGCTGCGACACTCAGCGCCGAGAACCTCCAGGAGATGTACAACGCACCGGCGGCCGGCGCCGTCGAAACCGACCGCATGACGGTCGAAGACACGATCGTCAAGACCGCGGTCAGCTTCGGCGTGCTCCTCGTCGGAGCGGTCATCGGCTGGATCGTCCCCGTCCTGTGGATCCCCGCCGCAATCGTCGGACTCGTTCTGGCTTTCGTCAACATCTTCAAGAACCGCAAGAAGCCGTCTCCGGCGCTCACGCTGGCGTATGCCGGCGCGCAGGGCATCTTCATCGGCGGGATCTCGCTGTTCTACGAAAACCTGGCCGGCGGCGTCGTTCTCCAGGCGGTCATCGGCACGATCGTCGTGGTGGGTGTCACGCTCGCCCTCTTCGCCAGCGGCAAGATCCGCGCATCCGCGAAGGCGACGAAGGTCTTCCTCATCGCGATGGTCGGCTACCTGCTGTTCTCCGTGGTCAACGTCATCCTGATGCTCACGAACGTTTCGGACGACCCCTGGGGCCTCCGCGGCGAGTTCCGTATCTTCGGCATTCCGCTCGGACTGATCATCGGCGTCCTCGTCGTCATCATGTGCGCATACTCGCTCGTGCTCGACTTCGACGCCATCCAGCAGGGCGTGAAGAACCGCGCACCGCGCGTCTTCGGCTGGGCCGGCGCCTTCGGCATCATGGTCACGGTCATCTGGCTCTACCTCGAGCTGCTCCGCATCTTCGCGATCTCGCGCAACTAGCGCACCACGCGCCGAAAGGGCGGGCAGGGCGCACACGCTCCCTGCCCGCCCTTTTCACGTCGGCCTGCGGTCGGCCCTACTTGCCGATCGCCGCGCAGTCCAGCGTGCCGTAGGTGGTGACGATCGGGTTGACCATCGGAGTCACCGTCGCGTTCAGCTTCTTGGTCTTCGTCTCGCCGGCATCGAACAGCACGTCGAGGGTCATCGTCTGGCCGGGGCCCATCTGCTGGACTCCCTGCGCGACGGTGTACTCGCCATCCGTGCCGATCATCGGGGCGGCAGACGGCTTGGCGTCGATGGCCGTACCGAGAACCTTGTATCCCTTGGGCGCGTACACGCTGGTGCCGATCTGCACGTAGCCCTGCGCGACGAGCACGCCGTTGCCCATGACGTACGGCGGGAGGATCTCAGCGGCGTTCGCCGGCGCAGTGCTGTTCAGAGCGACCCGCGTGAACACGTAGCGGTGCTTATCAGAACAGACGGCCTGCGACACGTCCACCTTGGCCTTGAGGAAGTAGTCCATCTTCGATGGGGTCTGGTCCATGAAGTAGACGCCGAACTTGTCGGTGTCCGCTGTGCTCACCGGCGGCTCGGAGTAGAACGGCGTCTGCTTGATCAGATCCTGTTCCGCCTTGTTGCCGGTCCACATCTTGACGCGTCCTTCTTCGCCGGATTTGAGGAGCGTGGCGAGCAACGCCTTGGGGTTGGCTCCGCCTCCGAGGATCTTCGAGAAGGCCCCGACCGAAATGGTCTGGTTGATCTTGTCCACGGTCGCCGGATCCGGATACATCGTGTAGATGTCGATGAGCAGGATGCGGACGGCGTTCTCCGAGTTGATCTGCAATCCCGGGAGGACGTTGATGGGGCCGGTCGCCTTCAAAAGATTGCCCAACGTGACCGTGTCCATGGCGATGACGCCGTCGATGTCGTCACCCTTGGCCGTCTTCCACATCGTCTTCGCCACCTCATAGGTGAGAGAGAAGCGAGGCGTGATCGTGAGGTCCTGGACCTGCCGCCCGAGGCCGTACGGGTAGAGCTTCTTCACGTCCTCGGGGATCGGGACGACGTAGTCGCTGAACGCGGGGAAGTCTCGCCCGGACGCCGAGGACTGTTTGACGAGGTTGATCTTGCCGTTGTCGAGCTGAAGGAGTGCCATGGACCCGGTCGTCCCGCCGTTGGGGAGCAGTTCGCCGCTGTTCTCGAAGACGATGAGGTAGTTGCGCGGTCGGTCGGCACCCATCGCGCCGGGAAGGACGTGCAGCGCATTCTTGACCTGAACGACCTGCGAGTCGACCTTCGTCAGCATCTCCGCCATCTGCTTGGTGGCTTTGGTCACCGGTCCGATGGTGCTCGAGGTGTCGATCGACTCGACCTGCTTGGTCGCCTTGGCGAACGCGGCAGCCGCAGCATCGACTTTCGGCGTGGCCGCGATGACGGGCTTGAGGTTGATGGCACCGTTCACCGGCTTGATGCTGTCGGGCGAGACGGTGTCGAGCAGCCCGACAAGGGGGTCGATCGCATCCACGACGACACTGTCGGTGGCTCCGGCGAGCGTGCGCACCGCGCTGAGGTTCGGGCCGACGAACGGTACGACCTCACCCGCTCGCCAAATAGGGTCGCTCGTCAGGTCGCGGGCTGAGTTCACCTTGGGGCGCAGCTTCGCGAGCGTGGCCTTGGCGCCCTTCACATCCTGGGCGACGATCTGCGTCTTGAGGGTCGTCACCATGGGAAGAGCAGACTCGAGTTCTGACTTCGCAGTGAGGGCTCGCAGACCCACCCAGGCGACGCACCCGATGAGCACGATCACGAAGGCGCCTGCGCCGATCAGCCAGTAGCGACGGCGACGACTCGGCTTCCGCGCGTGGGCAACGCCAGCACGTCGTTGAGGGAGCGGTTCGGGCATTGGACCATTGAAGCAGACCAGACCTGAATATTCGGCTGAGAAGCTTCTGCACGGCACCCGAATGCCACCCGTACGGGTCACATCTGTCGGCTCTTTCAGGCACCAGGTGCCGACCAGGGCGTGAGCCAGGGAATCGTCTGATAATTTAGAGTTTCGGAACGGGCGGTCGGTCCCGTATCTGGATTAGAAGGTCGTGCGCGGGACACGCGTGTAGCGTCCGCGAACGGAACCCGGGGAACCCATGAGCCTCCAGAATGAAATCGTCGTCGTCATCGGACAGGGCTACGTCGGTCTGCCGGTCGCGATGCGCGCCGTCGAAGTCGGATACACCGTCGTCGGTCTCGATGTCGACGAACGCCGCACGAACAGCCTGCGCGAAGGCGTCTCGTACGTCGACGACATCTCCTCGGAAGAGCTGGTGGCGGCCATCGAATCCGGACGGTACACGCCGACGACCGACTACGCAGCCGCCGAGGGCTTCGACATCGCCGTCATCACCGTTCCGACGCCGCTGCGCGAGGGCCTTCCCGATCTCAGCTTCATCGAGGACTCGGCGGCCTCGCTGTCCGAGAGACTGAAGCCCGGGGCGACCGTCATCCTCGAGTCGACGACATACCCCGGCACCACGGAGGAGCTGCTCGTCCCCATTCTCGAGCGTGGCTCCGGCCTGACCGCCGGCACCGACTTCTCCGTCGGATACAGCCCAGAGCGCATCGACCCGGGAAACGCCACCTGGGGATTCCGCGAGACCCCGAAGGTCGTTTCCGGCATCGACGAGGTGTCGCTCTCCCGCGTTCAGGCGTTCTACGACCGCCTCGTCGCCACCACCGTTCCGGTGTCCGGCACGAAGGAGGCGGAGCTGACGAAGCTGCTCGAGAACACCTTCCGCCACGTCAACATCGCTCTCGTGAACGAGCTGGCGATCTTCGGCCACCAGCTCGGCGTCAACGTCTGGGAGTCGATCGACGCTGCATCCACCAAGCCGTTCGGGTTCATGAAGTTCACGCCAGGGCCCGGCGTCGGAGGCCACTGCCTCCCCGTCGACCCGAGCTATCTTTCGTGGCAGGTCCGCCGCAAGCTGGGCCAGAGCTTCCGTTTCGTCGAACTCGCCAACGACATCAACGACCACATGCCCGACTACGTCGCCCAGCGACTCATGGTCCTCCTCAACCGCAAGGGCAAGGCCATCAACGGCGCACGCATCGTGCTCGTGGGCCTGTCGTACAAGCGCAACACCGGAGACATCCGCGAGTCTCCCTCGCTCCGCCTGATCGACGTGCTCGCCGACCTGGGCGCGGAGATCATCGGCGTCGATGACCGCGTCGAGGACTACCGGTGGCCGGCGGGCATCGAGCGTGCCTCATACACGGAGGCGACGATCTCCAGCGCCGACGCCGTCGTCCTCATCACCGACCACGACGACTTCGATCTCGACCTGCTGAACTCGGCGACCGTCCCGGTGCTCGACACGAAGAACCGCCTCAGCGGCGCCACGTCCGAGCGACTGTGATCGAGGCGCTCCGCCGAGCGGTCGACGGGCTCTCACCGGTCGGCGGGCAGACGTCGATGTGGAAGATGGCCATTCTCAACGTCACCGCACTTCGCGGTTTTCGGAGGGCGTCATGAGGCTGCGCACGCCCTCGATGTCGAAAGCGATCGACCTGGTGCTGTCGCAGGTGGTCCCCTTCGCGCTGGCTGCGATCACCACCTTCGCCACTGCCGGTATTCTCGGCACCGCTGATAGGGGCCGTCTCGCCCTCATCCTGAGCACGGGAGGCCTGATCGGGGCGATCGGCTTCCTCAGCCTCCACGTCGGCATCGTGCACGCGACCGTCAGGGGCGATCGGACCGCCACCCGGCGGGGCTGGCTCGTCGGAGCCGGGATCGCGGCCGGTGTGCTCGTCGTCGGTGTCATCGGCGGTCTCTTCATTCCCCCCGCCGCGGACGCCAGCACGCTGTACGGCCGGAACACCGTGATCTTCGCCTCGATCGGCGGAGCACTCGTGCTCTTCAATCTCGTCGTGCTCCGCACCCGCCAGGGGCTCGGCGCTTCCCGGACCTTCCGTAATGCGTGGTTCATCCAGTCGGCGGTTTTCCCGCTGGCCGGCCTCCCGGTCGCTGTCATCACCCACGACCCGTATGCCGTCGCCGTGTGCTGGTTCGTCGCCCTCATCGCCTCGACGCTGTACGCCGCCTTTCGCAGGATGCCCGACGCCGCGTCGGGCGACGCCGTGCACGTTCCCACGCGCTCCATCGTCGCCACTGCGCTCGCCAGTCACGTCGCCGTCCTCGGCCAGCAGCTGCTGTTCCGGGGCGACATCGTCGTGCTCGGCTTCTTCGTCAGCGCACAGCAGCTCGGCATCTACTCCGTCGCCGCCCCCATCGCCGGCATGATCTGGGTCTTCTCGGAAGCTCTCAGCCTGCTGGCCTTCGACACCGGAGGCAAAGTCCAGACACCCGAGGAGACCCGCGCACGGCGGCGCCGTCTGGTCGCAGTGAACGCGATCGTCGGCGGCATCGGCGCGGTGATCGTCGCCCTCCTGAGCTGGCTTCTCATCCCCTGGCTGCTTCCCGAGTATGTGGACGCCATTCCGCTCATCCTGATCCTCCTTCCCGGAGTCGTCGTGCAGGGCTACGCGCGCATCACCCTCTCCAGTGTCCTCACGTCCGGCGATCGACGCGCACCGCTCTGGATCGGGATCGGGTCTGCGCTTCTCAGCGTCGTGTACATCCCATTGTCCGCACTACTGGGGATCGTCGGCGCCGCCATCGCGTCGAGCATCATCTACGCGCTTCAAAGCGTTCTCGTAGCCATCGTCGTCCGGAGATCGCGGAACCAGAGGAGCGAACAGCTTGCCTGAGCACGAAACGGTAACGGTCGGAGCCGTCGTGGTTGCGTACAACTCCGACGATCTCCTGGCCGGTTGTGTGACGTCGATCGCCCAGGACCCGCAGGTGACCTCCATCGTCGTCGTCGACAATTCTTCAAGCCCCGCAGCCCGAGCGGTCGTCGAGGGTCTCGACCTGCCGGACGGGCTGGTCACCTACGTGGACCCCGGCGCAAACCTCGGGTTCGCTCGAGGCTGCAATCTCGGCGCGGCGACCGCCGGCCCCGTGACCCACTTCGCCTTCGTCAACCCAGACGTCCGTCTCACCCGACCGCTGTCGGATCTCGCCCGATCCGCCTCGTCCTCCGGCTCGGCGGTGACGGCGGGCCTGCTGGTGTCTCCGACGACAGGCGTCGCCAGCAACACCAGAGCCCTCGCGTCCTGGCGCCACGAGTTCGCGAAGGCGATCGTCGGCAGCCGCGCGTATGTCGGATCGTCCGTTCAGCCGGCACAGGAGACTGCGCCTATCGATGTCGGCCAGGTGGATGGTGCGCTCCTCGTCATCGCGGCTCAGACGTTCGAGAGACTCAACGGGTTCGATGAGCGCTTCGAGCTCTACTACGAGGACGTCGATCTCTGCGCCCGCGCCCATGCCGTCGGCCGGGTCACGGCGATCCCGCAGGCCTGGGGGGACCACGTCGGGGGCGCCAGCTCGGCGTCGGCGTCCACCACGTCGTACTGCCTGAGCCGCATCAGCCGCATCCGGTACTTCCGCAAGGCGTACGGCTCAAGCGGCTTCACGCGACTCCGGCTCGTGTGCCTCGGCGTCACGGAGTTCCTCGCACGGTCGGTGACCAGGCAGGGTGAGGGGCAGCGGACACGGAGAACCTCGCTCGCGCAACAGCGCGCAGAGCTGCGCTCCCCCGGCTCGGTGCGCCTCCTCGGCTGAACGATCAGTCGACGGCGTTCAGAGTCCGACGGCCGCGAGCCACTCCGACTCCCAGCTGTCGTACGAATACTGCGTGACGGCCGCATCCAGGGCGGTTCTCCCCCGGGCGCTCCTCGACGATTCCGACTCGTCGCAGATCGCCACGAGCGCGTCCGTCCATTCACTCGCATTCGACGCGGCGAGCCCGTCTGCGCGCGACAGGATGGTCGCGTTCACGCCGACGGGACTTCCCACCAACGGAAGACCGGTCGCGGCATACTGCAGCAGCTTGTACCCGCATTTCCCGCGGTTCCACAGGCTGTCCGGGAGCGGCATGATGCCGAAGTCGGCAGCTGCCAGTTCCTCAGCCACGGTGGACGGGTTCCACTCGACACGGTCCACCATCGACTCCAGCCCGCCGAGGTCGGCCTGTCCAGCGCTGATCAGCTTCACGCGCAGACCCGTGGCCTCGTGTGCACGAAGGAGGGCAGTCTCGATGCTGAGCAGGTGCGCTTCGGTCGACGGCGACCCGAGCCAGACAGCCACCGGATGGGCCGAGTCGATGGAGTAGTCCTGCTTGACGACGTACTCACCAGGCTCGATGCAGCTCGGGATGACGACGACCTCGCTCGATGCAGAGGACGCCAGCTCGGCGAGAAAATCGTTCCCCGCGATCACGACGTCCGAAGCGCGCACGCTGCGCTCCCAGACGCGTCGCTTCGACCACAGCCGGTCGATGGCGCGCGGCGGGGTGTACGGCAACGCGTCGTCGAAGTCGTAGACGCCCCGTACGCTCGATCGGAGCAGTCGCGATTCGATCCCCCCGTTGGAGAACGGGGATGCTTGCCGCGAGATCAGCAGCGGTGACGACGAGTTCTGCCCGGCCAGCCGCCGGAGGCGCCTCTCCGCGGAGAGGACGCGTGCCGGATGCCGCAGCAACTCCGCCGGTGCGTTGGTGCGCCCCCCGAGATAGTCGGAGACCGTCGCGCCATCGCGCAACCGGTCGGTCCAGCTGAAGACGCGCACGCGCGCGCTCCCGCCGCCGCGGCCATACGTGGTGACCGCTGTGAGAAGGTCAGCCATGCCGGCGCCCGGTCGTCAGCTGGCTTCGATAGAACGCCTCGTGACGTTCCCAGACGATGTGGTTGCTGAACTCGGCAACCACGCGTTCTCTCGCTGCACGCCCCATGCGTACACGAACATCCGGGTCGGCGAGAAGAGCGGCGAGAGCCTTGGCCAGTGCGGACGACGAGGTACGCGGCACGACGAATCCAGTGATGCCGTCGACCACCGAATCCACGGCCCCTGTCGCGTCTGTCGTGACGGTGGGCCTGGATGCCGCCGCAGCCTCGAGGACCACGTTCGGGAATCCTTCCCGCTTTGTGGGGAGGCACAGCACGTCGATGAGGTGGAAATACGGTTCAGGGTCGTCAACATGACCGGTCAGGACGGTCATCGATTGCCAGTCTCTCCGATCTCCGGTGTCGTCCTCGCTGCCCCCGACGACGAGGAGCTGATGGGGGATCCCCGTCGCCACGAGGTCGGAAAGAGCCTCGGAGAGGAGGTCCAGACCCTTGTCAGCGGTGAGCCTGCCGACGAAGCCGATGGTCGGGATGCGGCGGTCGATTCCGTGTCGCACGGCGAGCGCGTCGAGGGCGGCGTCGTCGAAATTCGCTCGGTCGAGGGCGGCGACGTCGACCCCGTTCGAGCTGCCCAACCCGAGGACGCGGACTTTCGACGCAGGGGTGACGCCGAGTTCGACCGCGCGCGCGGCGAGGCTCTGACTCACCGCGAGGACCACGTTCGCCGAGCAGACGGCAAGACGCTCCAGCAGCGTGAAGACACGACGGCTCACGCCCGTCGACGTCTCCAAGCGGAGGCCGCGGAGCATGTAGACGCGACCAGGGACCCGTGTCAGGCGAGCGGCGATGCCGCCGAGAAGACCGGCCTTGGGGGTGCCGACCGAGACCACGTCCGGGCGAAGACGGCGCAGCAAGCGCACCCAGGCGATCAGCGAGCGCAGGTCGGAGACGGGGGACGGCTCGCGGGCCATCGTCAGTGCGTGGACCGTCACGCCGTCGACCCCTTCCAGCGCATCCAGCCGGGCGCCCGGCGACGATACGACGTGGACGTCCCAGCCGCGTTCGGCGAGGAACTGTGGGAAGCCCGCCATCAAGCGCAACGAGAGGTCGACCGTCACGCCGAGGACGATACGCGGCTTGCTCGAGGTCATCGGCTCGCGTGCCGCTCTCGGTACCAGTCGATGGTCTGTCCGAGCGCCGTCTCGAAGTCGGTCGGCTTCACATCGGGGAACAGCTCCCGGATGCGGATGCCGTCGGCCTGAGACGCGCGCACGTCGCCGACGCGCGGCTCGACGTGCTCGACGGCGATGTCGATGCCGAGGTGCTCCTGCATCAGGTCGATGACGCGCAGCAGCGGGGTGCTCGTGCCGAACGCGAGGTTGACGGGGTCGAGGGAGCTGACCCGGCGCTGCACCGCGTCCAACAGGGCGGAGCAGACGGTCTCGACGTACGTGAAGTCGCGGGACTGCAGGCCGTCGCCGTGCACAGTCAGCGGCTGGCCGTTGAGGGCGGCGTCGAGGAACTTGGGGATCACGGCCGCGTAGACATGGTCGGCGGCCTGGTACGGGCCGAAGACGTTGAAGAAGCGGAACGCGAGGGTGCTCATCCCGTACGAGTAGTTGTACGCGATCGTGTAGCCCTCTGTCGCGTGCTTGGTGACCGCATACGGGCTCATCGGCCTGGTCCAGTCGAACTCCGACTTCGGGAGCTTGGTGTTGCTGCCGTAGACCGAGCTCGACGACGCGACCACCACGTGCTCGACCCCGGCGAGACGGGATGCTTCGAGCACGTGCAGCGTTCCCGTGGCGTTCGCGTGGTGCGAAGGCAGCGGCGCGGCCACCGAGCGCGGAACGCTGCCGAGCGCAGCGAGGTGCACGACGGAGTCGACGCCGGAGACGGCCTCGTTCAGGGCGTCCCCGTCGAGGATCGACGCTTCGATGAAACGCACGTCGACGCCGTCCAGGTTGTCCAGGCGACCGGTGCTGAGGTCGTCGATGACGCGGACCTCCGCGCCGGGGACGTGCGAAGTGACATAGCGTGCGAGGTTCGAGCCGATGAATCCGGCCCCGCCTGTGATGAGTAGTTTCATTGGTCTTTCGAATATTCGCGTGCAGGTACACCGACCACGGTGCTGCCTTCAGGGACATCTCTGGTGACGCAGGCCGCAGCGCCGACGACGCTGCCCCCTCCGACGCGGAGACCTTGCAGCACAACGCTACCTGCTCCGATCAGGGAGGAGGCTCCGACACTGACCTCGCCGGAGACGATGGCGCCGGGGTTGACGGAGACGAAGTCGCCGAGCACCGCGTCGTGGCCGACGATGGAACCCGGGTTGAGGTGCACAGCGCGGCCGAGCCGGACGTTCGTGGACACCTGGGCGCCGGAACAGATCACCGAGCCGGCACCGATCAGCGCGACGGAACCGACGACGGCGCTGGGATGGATCAGGGTGGCCGGTTCCAGGCCGGCGGCACTCAGGCGCGCGTCGAGACGCTCCCGGACCGCCGGGCTGCCGATGGCGACGACATAGTGCGCGGAGACACCGCGCGCCAGCCAGTCGTCGATCGGGCCGAGGAGGTCGACATTCCGCGCAGCCAGGCGAGAGCCGACGAGGTCGTCTGCGCCGTCGTCGAGCACACCGAGGATGTCGAACCGACCGGGATCGGCTGCGTTGATCGCCTCCGCGACGTCCAGTGTCTCCCGGCCGAATCCCCCTCCGCCGACGATGACGAGCGGAACCGTCACGCGCCGCCTCCCGACGGCTCTGCCGCGCCGAACTCCGGCATCGTGGCGTGGCCGTCGTGCGAGATGCCCTCCCGCACGAACACGGAGCGGACGGTGCGCACGAGGATCAGCGCATCCAGCCGGAAGCTGCGGGTGTCGACGTACTCGACGTCGAGCTCCAGTCTCCGCTCCCACGGCACGTCGTTGCGGCCGCTCGACTGGGCGAGGCCGGTGATTCCCGGACGAACCTCGTGGCGCCGGGCCTGGCGAGGGGTGTACCGCTCGAGGTAGGACACGAGCAGCGGGCGGGGGCCGACGAAGCTCATGTCTCCGCGCAGCACGTTCACGAGGCTTGGCAGCTCGTCCAGGCTGGAGGCACGGAGCGTCTTCCCGAATCGGGTCAGACGGTCCTCGTCGGTCACCAGACCGGCGTCGACGTCCACGGACTTCATGCTCCGGAATTTGCGCAGAGTGAAGATCCTGCCGCCCCGACCGGGACGCGGTTGGGAGAAGATCACAGGACGGCCGAGCTTGATCGCGACGAGCACGGCCACGATGCCGATGACCGGCGAGAGTACGACGAGCAGGATGCCGGACGCGACGGCGTCGAGCAGGCGCTTGCCTTTGTCATACCCTCGCGTGCTCACGAATGCGCTCCGAGGAAGGAGTGGATGCGACCCTGCACGCGGTCGAGCTGATCCTGATCGAGCACGGACCCACTGGGAAGGGTGATGCCGACCTCGAAGAGGTGCTGTGCACTGCCGTCGACGAGTGCCCCAGCGTCGGCGAACGCCGGCTGCAGGTGCATCGGCTTCCAGAGCGGACGGCTCTCGATCTGGTCGGCGTTCAGCCACTCGCGCAGCTCTTCCGCCGTCCAGCCGGACTCGGACGGCTCGACCAGGATGGAGGTCAGCCACTTGTTGTCCGACTCGTCGCCTTCTCCCTGGAAGATCGAGACGCCCTGGACGGGTGCGAACAGCTCACGGTAGAGCTCCCGGACGGCGGCGCGGCGTGCGATCATCGCGTCGAGACGCGAGAGCTGCGCACGGCCGAGAGCGGCCAGGAGGTTGCTCATCCGGTAGTTGTAACCGATGTCGACGTGTTCGTAGTGCACCACCGGCTGACGCGCCTGCGTCGCCAGGTAGCGTGCGCGGGAGGCGAGCGCCTCGTCGTCGGTCAGCAGCATTCCGCCGCCGGAGGTGGTGAGGATCTTGTTGCCGTTGAACGACAGCGCGGCCGCGACCCCGTAGGAGCCAGCCGCCTTGCCGCGGTAGCTCGCCCCCAGCGACTCGGCCGCGTCGGCGAGGACCGGGATCCCGTAGCGCTCAGCCAGGGGCAGGATCTCGTCGTAGTCTGCGGACCTGCCGAGCAGGTCGACAGGGACGATCGCCGCCACACGCCGGCCTTCTGCGACGAGCTGCGCGAGAGCCTGCTCGAGGAGCGCGGGCGAGATGTTGCCGGTGACGGGATCGGAGTCGACGAAGTACGGCGCTGCCCCCGTGTACGCGATGGCGTTCGCGGTCGCGGCGAACGTCATCGTCGCAGTGACCACGGTGTCCCCGGCGCCGACACCCAGCCCGAGGAGCGCGAGGTGCAGGGCGGCCGTGCCCGAGGAGAGGGCGACGGCGTGTTGCACGCCGACGCGCGTGGCGATGTCCTGCTCGAAGCCGTCGACGTCAGGACCGAGCGGGGCGATCCAGCCGGAGCGCATCGCATTGAGCACATACTCCTGCTCGAGGTCTCCGACATCCGGCGAAGACATGTAGATCTTGGAACTCAACGATTCACTCCCCCGAGGCTTCCGCGCTCGATTCCGACGATCGCCGTCTCAGCCTGGTCGTCGTCCCAGCGACGCTGCCATTCGGAGCGGTCCAGCCTGCTGGGATCGATGGGCAGCACCCGTGCGTGCGAGATGAGCGCGTGCGTGCGGTGCGCGCCCGCCTCGCCGACGCCGGTCAGTTCCTCGTGCAGCTTCTCGCCGTCGCGGAGGCCCGTGTAGATGATCTCGAGGCTCTTGCCGGACTGCGCGATCATGCGGCGCGCGATGTCCAGGATGCGCACGGGCTTGCCCATGTCGAGGATCAGGACCTCGCCGGGCGAACCGATGGCGCCTGCCTGCATGACGAGCTGGCACGCCTCGGGGATGGTCATGAAGTAGCGGGTGGCATCCGGATGCGTGACCGTGAGCGGCTTGTCCGCAGCGATCAGTGCTTGGAAGGTGGGCAGGAGCGAGCCCCTGCTGCCAAGCACATTGCCGAACCGCACGGAGAGGTAGGAGTGACCGGTCTCTTTGCCCGCCCATGCCGTCAGCCGCTCCGCCGCACGCTTGGAGTGGCCCAGGATGCTCGTGGGGTTCGCCGCCTTGTCGGTGGAAATGTTGACGAAGGTCTCCACGCCGATCGTCATCGCTGCGCGGAGCACGTTGAGCGTCCCCAGCACGTTCGTCTTCCACGCCTCGTCCGGATACTGTTCCAGCATCGGCAGGTGCTTGAGCGCTGCGGCGTGGAACACCACCTCTGGCCGGCGGGCGACGAAGATGCGCTCGAGGGCGTCGGCGTCGCGGATGTCGGCGAGGATGACGTCCGTCGAATCGAGGAGGCCGTGCCCGGAGATCTGCAGTTGCGTCTGCTGCAGGCCGGTCTCGTCGCGGTCGAGCATCATCAGCTCGGCCGGACCGAACTTCGCGATCTGCCGGCACAGCTCCGAACCGATGGAGCCACCGGCGCCGGTCACCAGGATGCGCTTGTTCGAGAGGTAGTCGGCGATGGACGCGACGTCGGTGTCGACCGGGTGCCGCCCGATGAGGTCTTCGATGGAGAGGTCGCGGACGTCTTTGAGGGTGGTGCGGCCGTCGTTGAGGTCGTCGAGCTCGGGGAGCACCTTGACCTTGAGGCCGACGGAGTCTGCCATCGTGGTGACGCGCTGCAGCAGGTTGGAGTCAGCGCGGGCGACGCACACGACGAGCGCCGTGGCGCGCGTGGAGTTCGCGACCTTGACGATGTCTTTGAACCGCCCGAGGACGGGCACGCCCATCAGGTGCAGATTGCGCTTGCTCCTGTCGTCGTCGAGGAAGCCGACGGGGATGTACTCGGACTCGCGGTCTGTCAGCATCCGGCGCACCATCAGGCTGCCCATGAATCCTGCCCCGAGCAGGAGCACGGGCTGGGCGTTGTCCGGGCGCATCCGCTGCGTGACGTACATCCGCTTCAGATACCGTACAGCCCCCATCAACCCGTATGCGATGAAGCCCGAGATCAGCATGAGGCTGCGCGGGACTCCGATCTGGGCGGAGAAGATCACGACGGGCACGGAGGAGAACAGGGCGATCGTGACGACCGTGTATGCAACGGCGCGTGCTTCTTCGAAGCTGCCGTATGTGAACCGTCCGCGGTAGACGCCGAACGTCCAGCCGAGCAGGAGCTGGAGGACGATCACGACCAGGCAGAGGAAGAGGACGGGCACCCAGTGCACCCGGGAGACGACGAAGTCGTAGCGGAACACGACGGCCGCGACGATGGCGAGGGCCCAGGCGACCGCATCGGTCAGGTACTGGACGCCGAAGCGGACGAAGATCGACTCGCCGCGCGCTCGCGTCTCATCCTGGACGTGAGTGCTCCAGAGCCAGTTCTTCACGGACATCGGTGGTGCGGACTCGCTTTCGTGTACTGCGGCGTCGGGGATGGCGCCAAGGCCGACGCCATTTTCCCACACATTGTCATGGTTTCGTACCTTACGGTATTTATCATGCCACAAGGGCCGGGACGCGCGAGCATCCCGGCCCTTTTCAGGCGGTGGCCTCGGCCGGGCCGCCTACTCCCATTCGATGGTTCCCGGCGGCTTCGACGTGACGTCGAGCACGACGCGGTTGACGCCGTCGACCTCGTTGGTGATGCGGTTGGAGATCTTGGCGAGCAGGTCGTACGGCAAGCGCGTCCAGTCCGCGGTCATCGCGTCTTCGCTGGACACCGGGCGCAGCACGATCGGGTGACCGTATGTGCGGCCGTCGCCCTGCACTCCGACCGAGCGGACGTCGGCAAGGAGCACGACCGGGCACTGCCAGATTTCGGTGTCGAGGCCGGCGGCGGTGAGCTCCGCGCGCACGATGGCGTCCGCGTCGCGGAGGAGGTCGAGACGCTCGCGCGTGACCTCTCCGACGATCCGGATGCCCAGGCCAGGACCGGGGAACGGCTGGCGGCCGACGATCTCCTCCGGGAGGCCGAGCTCGCGGCCGATGGCGCGCACCTCGTCCTTGAACAGGGTGCGCAGCGGCTCGACGAGCTCGAACTGCAGGTCTTCCGGGAGGCCGCCGACGTTGTGGTGGCTCTTGATGTTGGCGGTGCCCGTCCCCCCGCCGGACTCGACCACATCCGGGTACAGGGTGCCCTGCACGAGGAAGCGGATCGGGTCGCCCTCGCTGGCGGCCTCGGCGATCAGGTCGGCCTGGGCCTTCTCGAAGGTGCGGATGAACTCGCGGCCGATGATCTTGCGCTTGGTCTCCGGGTCGCTCACGCCGGCGAGCGCGTCGAGGAACTGGTCCTGCGCGTTCACGGTCACCAGGCGGATGCCCGTGGCCTTGACGTAGTCCTCCTCGACCTGGCGGGCCTCGTCTTTGCGGAGCAGACCGTGGTCGACGAACACGCAGACGAGCTGGTCGCCGACGGCCTCGTGCACGAGCGCGGCGGCCACGGCGGAGTCGACGCCGCCGGACAGGCCGCAGATGACCCGGCCGGAACCCACCTGGGCGCGGATCGCGGCCACCTGGTCGGCGATCACGTTTCCGCTGTTCCAATCGGCGGGGATGCCGGCCGCGCGGTGCAGGAAGTTCTCGAGCACGGCCTGGCCGTACGCGGAGTGCTTCACCTCGGGGTGCCACTGCACGCCGTACAGCTTGCGCTCGTCGTTCGCGAAGGCGGCGACCGGGGTGGAGTCGGTGGACGCGAGCACCTCGAAGCCCTCAGGAGCCTTGGAGACCGAGTCTCCGTGGCTCATCCACGCCGTCTGCTCCTCGGGCTGGCCGTCGAGCAAGACGCCCGCGTCGCTGATCCGCACGGCGGTCGAGCCGTACTCGCGCTGACCGGTGTGCGCGACCTCGCCGCCGAGCGCGGTGGCCATCACCTGGAAGCCGTAGCAGATGCCGAGCACGGGGACGCCGAGGTCGAAGATCGCCTCGTCGAGCTGCGGGGCTCCCTCCTCGTAGACGCTGGACGGGCCGCCGGACAGGACGATGCCCGCCGGGCGCTTGGCCGCGATCTCGGAGGCGGTGACGGTGTGCGGCACGATCTCGGAGTAGACGTTCGCCTCGCGCACGCGCCGGGCGATCAGCTGCGCGTACTGCGCGCCGAAGTCTACGACGAGCACCGGACCGGACGGGTTGGCGGAGTCTGCGCCTCCGAGCAGGTCGGAGAATGCTGGGTCAGTGCTAATTTGATGCCTCCACGAGGGTCGCTTCCTCGGCCTCACGGCCGGCCAGATGAGACTTCACCTGCTTGGTGATGCGGGTTTCCACGAAGAACGACAGGAACGGGATGACGCCACCGAGGGCGATCGCCACGAACTTCGTGAAGTTCCACCGCATCAGGCTCCACAGGCGGAAGTCGGAGAACAGGTACACGACGTACAGCCAGCCGTGCGCGATCAGGATGCCCGTGCTCAGGTCGACGCCCGTCGGCGTCACCGGGTCGTTCACCGGAACCAGGGCGAAGACGCCGTGGTTGCCGAACGCGAAGAGCTGGTAGCCCATCCCGTACTTGATGACCATCTCGAGGCAGAGCAGCAGCAGCATGATGCCCGTGATGTATGCGAACACCTGGTAGAACCGGAGCGCCCCGCGGATCTTCGGGAAATCGGCGAGCTTGGGAGCGAGGGGCATGGGTCTATTCTACTTTCCCGAGCGGGGCGGCCGTTCCGGCGGCGAGCTCGCGCAATTCGTCTTCCTTCTCCTTCGCGTCCTTCACCAGGCGATACCAGAAGAAGACCGCGAATCCGGCGAAGATGATCCACTCCGCCGCGTAGAAGATGTTGAGCCAGTTGAGCGTGCGCTCCTGGATGGGCGGGGGCGAGTCGATCTTCGTCAGCCCGGCGGGCGGCGTCTTCTCGACGACGTATGCGGAGTACACATCCATGCCGTCCACACCGGTCCAGAGGTTGTAGAGGGCGGCGACCGACATGGTGGTCATCGCCGTCGGGTGCTTCTTGTCGCTCGGGACCTCCGGCCCCTCGGTCGGCAGCAGCCTGCCGACGATCTCCTGCTGGGCGGCCGGCTCATCGGCGAGCCGCGCCATGACCGACGTCGCGGTCGCTTCGTCGGCGGCCCACCCGCGCGCGACGGCGAGGGCGACGGGACGCGCGCCCTCCTCGGCGCCTGGCACGGTCGCGTGCGCGACGACCCACCAGCCGGCGGTTCCGTGGTTGAGCCTGCCCTGCACCAGCTGGTAGTCGGTCGGCACGAACGAGCCGGTCACGCTGATGAGCTGGCCGGTCGCCGTGTCGGCGATCGGGCCGCCCGGCTTCGCCACCTTCGCGAGCGGCAGCACCGTCTCGCTCGGGATCTCGACGACCTTGCCCGCCTCGACGGCGCGTTCCAGCTGCCACTGGCCCAGCCACGCGAATCCACCGGCCAGCAGCAGCGCGAAGACGAGTGCGCCGATCCACCGCGGGCGCAGCATCATCTGGAACAGTGTGGTCTCTCCACTGCCGCTGGTCGTGCTAATGGCTCAGTCCCGCTTTCGGTCGCTGCTGTCTTCGTGCATGGCCTGCTCGACGACGCGGTCGATGGCCTGCCGGGTGTCGTCCGATCGCGCCTCTGGGTCGAGGTCGGCTGTCGCCGCCTCCACGAGCGCGATCTCCTCGTCGAGCATCGGATCGCGCTCGGGTTTCTTCGCGCGCTTCTTCTTCGGGCTTTTGCCGGTCCGGAGAATCATCGCACCGATCTTCTCGGAGTTTGCTGCGAGCACCGGCCCGAGGACGGCCATGACCAGCACGTACAGGCCGGCGAACGGCTGGATGCGCTCATCCAGCCCGGCACTCAACGACAGCGTGGCGAGGATCAGCGCGAACTCGCCGCGGTTCTGCAGGATGACGGTGGTGTTGATGCCGGCCTGCACGCCCATCCCGTTGATCCAGGCGACGAACTGCCCTGCGAGGATGTTCAGCACGATCGTCAGCAGCACCGCCAGCAGCACGGGGACCACGACGGACGGGAACTGGGCGGGGTTCAGCGCCAGGCCGAAGTTGAGGAAGAAGAACGCGGCGAACACGTCCCGCAACGGGATCGCGATGTGCTCGATCTTGTTGCGGTACTTCGTCGCGCCGAGCACGAGGCCGATGAGGAATGCGCCGATCGCATCCGTGACGCCGAGGATCTCGCCGATGCCGGCGAACAGCACGGCGAAGCCGAAGAACAGGATGGTGAACAGTTCGTCGTCTTTGGTGCGGAACAGCTTGGACACGTACCGGCCGCCGAACCGCGCGATCGTGAACATCACCACGAGGAAGGTGAACGCGATCGCCAGTTTGGCGACGATCGGCCAAAAGTCCGTCTCGCCGCTCAGCACCACGGAGACGATCGCGAGGTAGATCGCGATGAAGATGTCCTCGACGACGGTGACGCCCAGGATCATCGGCGTCTCTGTGTTCGCCAGGCGTTTCAGCTCGATCAGCAGCTTGGTCACGATCGCGCTGGACGACGTGGCCGTCATTCCGGCGATGATCAGGGCTTCCCTGGTGCCCCAGCCGACCATGAAGCCGAAGATGAGGCCGACACCCATGTTCACGACGATGTACGAACCGCCGGAGATGATGAGCTTGCCGAAGTTGCCGAAGAATTCGTCCTGATCGAACTCCAGCCCCAGGTTGAACAGCAGCAGGATCAACCCGAAGATCGCGATGAGCTCGATGTAGTTCGACTCGAAATTGAGCGGGAACCACCCGGTGTGCGGGCTGGCGAGCAGCCCGACGAGCATGTAGATGGGGATCGCGGGGAGACCCACCAGCTTGCCGAGACGCCCGAGCACGTATGCCACGAGCAGGAGGACGCCGAGAATGATGAGGTCTTCGCCGAGATGCATGGCTACCCCCCAGGCGGTGCGTCGACGGTGGCGCGGACGGGCAGCTCACCGGTGCGGAAGAATGCGAAAGCCTTGGCCACCTTCTCCGGCGACCCCGCGACGACGAGCGTGTCGCCGGGGAACACCTTGAAGTCGGGAGCCGGCGCCGGGTTGGCGGACTCGCCGCGCACGACGGCGACGACGGTCAGCCCGACCATCCCGCGGTCGGCGGGGCTGCCGAGCTGCTGCCCGGCGATGTGGTCTTCGTAGTCGACGCTGAACCAGTCGATGCTGAGGCCCGGGATCTGGTCGAGCGCGGTGAGCGACTCGGTGATCTGCGTGCCACCGAGCAGTTCGGCGAGCGTGTGGGCCTCGTCGTCGTTCAGGCGCAGCGAGACCTTCGTCACGTCTGCACCGTCTTCGTGGTCGGAAAAAGTGATGAGGTCGCTGTGACCGGACCGGTGGGCGATCACGCCGACCTTTCCGCCATCGTCTGTGACGAAGGTATGCAGCACCCCGACCCCGGGCAACTTGACCCGTCGAACGTCAACCATGTTCCGTCTCCAACCGATTCACGTGGAGTTACAAGCCTACCGGAGGGCCTCTGTGCGTGAGCCCTGGACCAGATCGTGGAGCGAGGTGGTCAGTGGCGTAGTGCGTCACTCGGCCGGATTCGCGCGGCACTGATGGCTGCCAGCATCCCACCGATCGATCCAACAACGATCCCGCCGACGACCGCGCCCGGCGCGAGTGCCAGATCGAAGACGGGAGCCCAGCGTTGCGCGATGGTCACGATCAGAAGACCTCCCACTCCTGTCGCCAGTCCGACTACCCCGCCGACCGCGCCAAGCATCACTGCCTCCACGATGACCTGCCAGAAAAGATGCGACGCCCTCGCTCCGATCGCGCGCCGCAACCCGAACTCCTGCCTGCGTTCCATCACGGCAGAGACCATCGCGTTACCTAAACCGAAGATTGCTGCGATGACGGAGATGCCGGTAAGGACGTAGAGCAGACTCTGGACATCGGCTTCCACCTCCGCCCGAAGATCGCTCGGGTCTGTCGGTGCCGTGACTTCGACTCGTGACGGTAGGAAGGGATCGATTGCGAACGAAATCTGCTTTGCGACTTGCTGCGCTGCACCTGCACGTGAGACCACGAGGGCGACCACTCGGTCTGAGCGGCCGAGCGCGGCGGAATCCTCGTTCGAGACGATCACGGCGTTCGGAAGGTGCGGAAGCCGAGACGAAGAGTTGATTGTCCCGGCGACGACGAACGGCTGGGAATTGATTGTCACGACCGGGCGGAGGTCGGGGGAAGCCAGTTGGAGACGCTTGGCGAGAACGCTTCCGACCAGCGCGTGACCAGTTTCGAGGCGCTCGACTCCGTCTGCCCAATCCAGGTCCGCTCGCGCTGCCTCCGCTATCTCGGGCGTCGCACTGTAGCCGACCACCTCAATCGGCTCTCTCGTCGTCGTCGCTTGCGCTGTAGCCGGTGAATGAGTAGCGAGCAAGCCAGCAGACTCCACGCCGCTAATGCGCTCGATGTCCCTGAGCGTCTCGCCCGTTCGCTGCGACGAGCGCGGCGTCCATTCCGCTTTCACGTCTCGATTGACATGCGCGTCGAACGTGTCGCGCACCTGAGCCTGCGATGACTGGGCAACGCCCATGGTGCCCACCGCGAGAGCGACTCCGAGCGCTACTGCGGACACGAGGCCGACGGACCGCGCTACACGCGACGCCAGTGTAGAGAAAGCATCCCCGATGAGGTCAGCAATTCGAAGGCGGGACGGGCGTCCCGGCCCGCCTGGGCTAGGGCGAGGCTCCGGGAGTTCGAAAGCACCCGTCGTCGATCTCTCCGTGAGGCGGCCGTCTACCATGACGACGCTGCGGCGTGCTGACTGTGCAACCTCCGGTGAATGTGTGACGAGGACGACAGTTGCACCAGACCGATTCACCTGCTGCAGGGCAGCGACGACGCTCGCTCCACTTTCGGAATCAAGATTGCCCGTCGGCTCATCGGCAAGCACGATCGGCGCGCCCGACGCTAGCGCACGCGCAATCGCCACACGCTGACGCTCGCCCCCTGAAAGATTCGCCGCTCGTGTGAACGCGAGCGATTCGATTCCGAGCGATGCGAGTGACTCCAGAGCACGCTTCCGTCGTTCCGTCCGGCGAAGGCCTCTGTACAGAAGTCCCAGTTCGACGCTGTCGATCGCCGGTCTTCGGTCCAGGAGATGAAAACTCTGAAAGATGAACGCGAATGTGTCAGAGCGGAATCGCGCCAGGTCTTTGCGGGAGAGAGAACGGGTGTCGACGCTGCCGAGCAGGTAGTCACCGGCATCCGGCGTGTCAAGCAGTCCGATGATGTTCAGCATCGTCGACTTGCCCCCGCCCGAGGATCCCTCGATCGCTACGAACTCGCCCGGCGCGACGGAGAAGTCCAGTCCAGAAAGCACGTCTCGGTTCGGAGGAAACGCCTTCGAGATGGATCGGAGAACGACTGCGTTCTCAGCCGACTCGGACAACGTCACCTGCCTTGAGCGCCCCCTGCAGCGACGGTTCGATAGCGCTGCGTCCTTCCAGCACCGCCTTCTCGGTCACCGCGACGCGGCGAAACGATCCGTCTGGTTCCCGCTTGAGAACATGCGATCTGCCACCGGACTCCGCGACGACGGCGCTCGCGGGAACCTGAAGCGCGGATCGAGCGAGGATCGCAACGACGATGGATGCGTGGTGACGTTGACTTCGGTAATCATCGGCAATTTCGCCGCCCAGCGTGAGCGTTACGCTGGTGCTACCGGTACTCGTCTTCTCGCCTTCGTCTGAGTTTCCCGTGCTCGGCGCGACATCCGACACCTCCGCGGTCACGGTGTCCCCATTCGGCAAGGTGATATGCGCGGGCATTCCCGATGTCAACTGTGACGCCGCGGAGTCGCCCACCTCGGCCCGGGCGACCAATCCTCCGAACTCAAGCGCAAGCGCCGTCTCAGTGCTAACGACGGTTCCTACCGATGGAGTGCTTGCGACGCGTGCGGGGAGGACAGGAGACACCAGCAACTCTGACATCGGGACGACAGGAGTTCGAAGGGATTCGGGCACCTCTACGTCGGAAGTCGGCGTTTCCGTTTCGGGTCCTGAGACCGTCTTTGCAGGACTGTTCGCCGTCGGAGCGGGTGGCGGAAGCACGAGCTTGTGATCCGCCGCCTCATAGAGGGATTCCACAGCGCGCATCGTCTGCCTGCCGAACCGCCCGTCATCGTCAATTGGATATCCCGCGACAGTGAGGCTCCGTTGCAGCTGAGCGACATCCGGGCCTTCCATACCGAGGGCGAGATCCCGGTAGAAGGGAAAGGTTCCGACCATTGCAAAGATGGGCCGCCCGTTCAGGACGGTTACCACGTCGCCGGCCTTGAGGGTGCCCCCCGGCACCGACCGTTGATCGGTGACCACGACGAGGGAAGCATCCCTCGGCTGGGGAAGGGCGAACGACTGGGTTGCCTCCGCGACGAGCGCGATCGGCACAGTGACGATCCGCTCGAGGTCGCCTTCTGTCACTTCAGCGACGATCGGCTTCGGGGCAGGCGGACGTGCGGCCGCTTCGCGCTGTGCGGGAGACTGCAGGATCGACGCCGCCAACCATCCGCCGGAGATGAGCAGTACGCCAACAGCAGCCCCTGCGATGACGAGCAGCCGACGCAGACGCTTTGTCATTCGGTCGCGTTCCCGCTGTGGAGTCTGCGCACAGCATCCGCCCAGTCGTCCTGGATCGCCTTTCTAGCACGCTCCAGTTCGTCAGCATGCTTGCGCACCTGTTCGCGCTGTTCGTCCCAGGATGCGTCGTAGTACGCCTGAGAGAACCCGCTCTCCCGACGGCACTTCGCATCCTCCGTCGCCGTCTCGATCTCTGCGCTCGAAGCCGTCGATCCGGCACTCCACATCGACGTCAAATCTCCGCCCAATATGCCGAGCTTCTCCCTCATTGCCTCCGTTGGCATATCGATCGGCGATCGTGGGACTTCGAATGAAATCTTCGGTGTCAGACACGTCCGCCACCGCTTCGCCGCCGCTTCAACTTCCTCGGAAGCGAGAGCGACCGCATCGGCGTCCATAGCAAGGCTTGTCGCTCCCTGGTACTTCGTCACTGCGAGCGGATACTCTTTGTCCGCTCGCTTGTGACAGGCGTCAAGCGTGTCGGCGTATGACGGCGACGCCTCTCCCCGGGTCGTCGAATACTCAATCGCCTCGCGGCGATCCGCCTCGTAGGATCCTGGGGGTGGAGCCGGGCGATAGCCCCATTCGGATGCAATCGCGACGGAGAACAGTTTCCGCCCATATCGCGTAGATGTTTCGCTCCCTCTGGACTCCGGATCCACGATCGCAACCTTGTACTCTTCGCCGCTGTCAACCATGCAGGCACGAACAATCGCGCTGCTGACCGCCGACGCGACAGTGAAGTGCATCTCAGTCGGACGGTACTCGTCGAGCGGCATGACCCACTGATCGAGATTCTTGTCGGGAAGCTCGGGCGTCGTCGTTGACCCTTCTGCGCCGGAGCAGCCGGCGAGCACGATGAGCAGAGGCGCAACGCCGGCCATCGCGTAGAGCGATGACCGGCGCCCATTCGCGAAGACCATCTAGACGAACTTGCCCGACGAGATACGGTCGTGGAACTGCTTGGTCACGACGCCGGCCGCATCGTGGATGTTGCCGTCATACTTCCCGACACCCACGAAGACGTAGTCGCCGCCGTAGTTGGGATGCTGGTACCACAAAACGTTGCTGGAGCCACCGTTGTTGAACAGCGACGATGCAGACTCCGCACCGCTGATGTTCGTGCCCTCGTATTTGCCATACGCCTTGGCATAGTCGTCCATCCAGTACTGGAATTTGCTGAGACCGAGCCCGTTGCCGGCGGTCTCGTACATCGTGTCCCTCCAGATGCACGCGTAGTACTTCGGGCAGTGCGATGTGGCGGCCGAGGCGGGGTCGGTTGCGATCACTGAAAGGGTTGCGGCGGCCATAACCGTTGCGCTCGCCGCGACGATCTTCTTGAATCGAGACATTCTTCTCCTTGGTGGTGCTCCCCGTGATATTGACAATCACAGGGCGGAAACCACAGTACACCACTAGAAGAATCTAAAACTCCACCTTCCGGATTCGGCCCTACTTCGCCGTCTTGGGCGACTTCTCCGCTTTCAGTGCCGCGGCGTCGACATCCACGATGTCCGGCGCCTCCAACCGGATGCGGTCGGCCGATTCGTCGTCCGGCTGAAGCTGGCTCGCGCGTTCGGCGGCGACGCGTTCGAGGTATGTGCGCACCTCGCGCTCCTCGCGCGCCTTGTCCCAGCCGAGCACGCCGGCGAGCAGCCGCGCGGCGACGGGGGCGGCGGACACGCCGCGGTCCCACGCCTCGATCGAGATGCGGGTGCGCCGGGCGAGCACGTCCTCGAGGTGCAGCGCGCCCTCGTGCGACGCCGCGTAGACGACCTCCGCCCCGATGTAGTCGTCCGCGCCGGGCAGCGGGTTGCCGAGCTCCGGATCGTCGCGGACGAGGTCGAGGATGTCCTCGGCCATCGTGCCGTAGCGGTTGAGCAGGTGCTCGATGCGGGCGACGTGCAGGCCGCTGTCCGCCGCGATGCGCTTGCGCCTGTTCCAGGCCGCCTGGTATCCCTCCGCGCCGACGAGGGCGATGTCCATCGTCGCGCTCGCGGGGATCTTGCCATCGAGCGCATCCACGGCCGCGTCGATCGCGTCCTTCGCCATGATGCGGTACGTGGTCCACTTGCCGCCGGCGATCACGACCAGGCCGGGCACGGAGTGCGCGACGAGGTGCTCGCGGGACAGCTTGCTGGTCTGCTCCGACTCCCCGGCGAGCAGAGGCCGCAGCCCGGCGTACACGCCCTCCACGTCCTCGCGGGTCAACGGGATGCCGAGCACCGCGTTCACGTGAGCCAGCAGGTAGTCGATGTCCGCGGCCGTCGCGGCCGGGTGCGCCTTGTCGAGGTGCCAGTCGGTGTCCGTGGTGCCGATCAGCCAGTGCCTGCCCCACGGGATGACGAAGAGCACGCTCTTCTCCGTGCGCAGCAGCAGGCCCATCTTCGACTGGAACCTGTCGCGCGGCACCACCAGGTGGATGCCTTTGGAGGCCCGCACCTTGAACTGGCCGCGCTCCCCCACCATCGCCTGGGTGTCGTCCGTCCACACGCCGGTCGCGTTGACGACCTGCTTGGCCCGGATCTCGAACCGCTCCCCGGTCTCCAGGTCGTGCGCCTGCACGCCGACCACGCGCTCGCCCACCTTGATGAAGCCCTCGACGCGCACCCTGGTGGCCACGTGGGCCCCGTAGTGCGCTGCGGTGCGGGCGAGGTTCGCGACATAGCGCGCGTCGTCCACCTGCGCGTCGTAGTAGGTGATGCCGCCGACCAGCGCGTCGTTCGCCAGGCTCGGGATGGCGCGCTGCACCTGCCGCTTGGACAGGTGACGGTGGTGCGGAACGCCCGGCGGGCGGAGGCCGGTGTAGGAGAAGATGTCGTACAGCATCATGCCGGCGCCGACGTATGCGCGCTCGACCACCCGCTTCTTGAGGGGGTAGAGGAAGCGCACCGGCTTCACCAGGTGCGGGGCGATGCGCTGCAGCAGCAGGCCGCGTTCGATCAGCGCCTCGCGCACCAGCCGGAAGTCGAGCTGCTCCAGGTACCGGATGCCGCCGTGCACGAGCTTCGACGACCTGCTCGACGTGCCGGAGGCGAAGTCGCGCGCCTCGACGAGTCCGACGCTGAGGCCGCGGGTGACCGCATCCACCGCGCTGCCTGTGCCGACGATGCCGCCGCCGACCACGAGGATGTCGAGCTCGGTGTCTTTGAGCGCGGCGATCGCGTCAGCTCGCTCTGCGGGGCCGAGCCGTGACGGATACGTCACGGCGGGGTTGGACGCGGATCCTTGTGTGACCATCGTTCTCTCCCTAACTCGGCCGCCATCGGCCGACGTCTTATTGCGCTCGGTACGGCGCGACGACGACCTCGACGCGCTGGAACTCCTTCAAGTCCGAGTATCCCGTGGTTGCCATCGAGCGTCGAAGGGCTCCCACCAGATTCGCAGAGCCTTCGGCCACCGGGGCCGGGCCGTACAGGATCTCCTCGAGCGGGGCGACCTGCCCGACGGAGACGCGGTTGCCGCGCGGCAGCTGCGAGTGGTGCGCCTCTGCACCCCAGTGGTATCCGCCGCCAGGAGCGTCCGTCGCCCTGGCCAGCGTCGAGCCGAGCATGACGGCGTCCGCACCGCAGGCGATGGCCTTGACGATGTCGCCGGAGCTGCCGAGGCCGCCGTCGGCGATGACGTGCACGTAGCGTCCGCCCGACTCGTCCATGTAGTCGCGGCGAGCGCCGGCGACGTCGGCGACTGCCGTGGCCATCGGAGCGTGGATGCCCAGGGTCGAGCGGGTGGTGGATGCCGCGCCGCCGCCGAAGCCGACGAGCACGCCGGCAGCACCGGTGCGCATCAGGTGCAGAGCGGCCGTGTACGTGGCCGCGCCGCCGACGATGACGGGCACATCCAGTTCGTAGATGAACTTCTTGAGGTTGAGCGGCTCGACGCTCTTGGAGACGTGCTCGGCGGACACCGTGGTTCCGCGGATCACGAACAGGTCGACGCCGGCAGCAACGACGGTCTCGTAGAGCTCCTGCGTTCGCTGCGGGGAGAGCGCGCCGGCGACGGTGACGCCGCCCTCGCGGATCTCGGCCAGGCGTGCCGTGACGAGCTCCGGCTTGATCGGCTCCGCGTAGATCTCCTGCATCCTGGCCGTCGCCTTGTCGGCGGGGAGGCCGCGGATCTCGGCGAGCAGCGGCTCCGGGTCTTCATAGCGGGTCCAGACGCCTTCGAGGTCGAGGACGCCGAGACCGCCGAGCTGGCCCATCATGATCGCGGTGGTCGGAGAGACGACCGAGTCCATCGGCGCTGCGAGGAACGGGATGGAGAACTGGTACGCGTCGATGGACCACGACACCGACACATCTTCGGGGTCGCGGGTGCGCCGGCTCGGAACCACGGCGATGTCATCGAAGGCGTAAACGCGGCGAGCGCGCTTGGCGCGCCCGATCTCAATCTCCATACTCACTCGTTCAGTCTATGGCGGAGGGCTGGCAGAGTGGTCCCATGACGGTCGAAGCCTCCCCGCTCTCCCAGCTCAGGACCCGCACCAGCGAGAAGTGGCGCGCGTATCCGGACGACGTGCTCCCGCTGTTCGTCGCCGAGATGGACTACCCGCTCGCCGAGCCGGTCGCCGCTGCGCTGCACGACGCCATCTCCCGCTCCGACACCGGATACATCGGGCCGGACGACGCCGCGAAGCGCGCCCTCGCCGACTTCGCCTCCGCATCCTGGGGCTGGGAGGTGGAGCCGGAGCGCACGCTGACGACCACGGACGTGAGCGTCGTCATCGTCGAATCCCTGCGGCTGGCGATCCGGCCAGGCGACCGGGTGATCATCACGCCCCCGGTCTATCCGCCGTTCTTCGAGCTGGTGCCGGAGGCCGGCGGGGTGGTCGACGAGGTGCCGCTGCTGTTCTCCGATGCAGACGGCTGGTCGCTCGACCTGGACGGCATCGCGCGCGCGTTCGCCGCGGGCGCCCGTGCGTTCCTGCTCTGCAATCCGCACAACCCGCTCGGCCTGGTGCACTCCGCCGAGCAACTGGCGGAGGTGGCCGCGCTGGCCGCACGGTACGACGCCGTCGTGGTCAGCGACGAGGTGCACGCGCCGCTCACCCACCCGGACGCGACGTTCACCCCATTCCTCTCCGTCTCCGCGGAGGCCCGCCGCCACGGGATCGCCGCCCACGCCGCGAGCAAGGCCTGGAACCTCGCCGGGCTGAAGTGCGCGATCTTCGTGACGGCCGATGACAGGATGACCGACCGCATCCGGTCGCTGCCCATCGAAGTGGAGGTGCGCACCAGCCATCTCGGACGTATCGCCACCGAGGCCGCATACCGCGACGGCCGCGCCTGGTTGACGGATGCCCTGGCCGCCATCGGCAGCAATCGCGCGCGGCTCACGACGCTGCTGGCCGAGCACCTCCCGGATGCGCGCTACTGCGAACCGCACGCGAGCTATCTCGCCTGGGTGGATCTGCGCGCGCTCGGCTGGGGAGACGACCCAAGCGCGCGCATCCTGACCGAGGCGAAGGTGGCCCTGAACCCCGGCGCCGACTTCGGCCGGCAGGGCGCCGGGTTCGTACGGCTGAACTTCGCGTGCTCGCCCGCGGTGCTGGAGGAGGCGGTCACGCGCATCGCACGGATGCGCTCAGGCTGGATGCGCTGACCCGGGGTGCGCTGACCCCGGATGCGCTGACCCGTCAGCGCGCCCTCGCCACCCGCCCTTCGTCCCACACCGGCTCGCCCGTCTCGTACACCTCGCCGTCCGCGCCGAAGACGAGGAACCGGTCGAACCCGCGCGCGAACCAGCGGTCGTGGGTCACCGCGAGCACCGTTCCCTCGAAACCGGCCAGTCCGTCTTCGAGAGCCTCCGCCGACACCAGGTCGAGGTTGTCCGTCGGCTCGTCGAGGAGCAGCAGCGTCGCCCCGGACAGTTCGAGCAGCAGGATCTGCAGCCGCGCCTGCTGCCCACCGGACAGCGACTCGAAGTTCTGCTCGGCCGCGACGGCGAGGCCATAGCGGTCCAGCACCCTGCTGGCCGCCTCCCTCGGCATCCCGTCCCTGCGGTCGTCGCCGCGGTGCAGGATGTCGAGCAGCGTCCTGCCGACCAGCTCCGGATGCTCGTGGGCCTGCGCGAACAACCCGGGTGCAACGCGCGCCCCGAGCTTCACGACGCCGGTGTGCGGCACCGGAGTCCCCGCGACCTCCGCAGACGCCAGGTGACCGGCCGCCGGATCGGGATCGGTCCCTCCCGCGGCCAGCAGCCGCAGGAAGTGCGACTTGCCGGAGCCGTTGGAGCCGAGCACGGCGATGCGCTCGCCGAACCAGACCTCCGCGTCGAACCGGCGCATCAGCCCGGTCAGTTCCAGGCCGTGGCATTCGACGACGCGGCGTCCCGTGCGAGCGCCGGTCAGCCGCATCCGCACGTTCTGCTCGCGCGGCCTCGCCTCCGGCGGACCGGCTGCGAGGAACTTCGCGAGCCTGGTCTGAGCAGCCTGGTACGCGGAGGCGAGATCGCTGTTGTACTTCGCTTTCTCCTTGAAGCGCAGCACGAGCGCCTTGAGCTTCGCGTGCTCCTCGTCCCAGCGCCTGCGCAACTCGTCCAGGCGCTCCATGCGCTCCTCGCGGGCCGCGTGGTAGCCGCCGAAACCGCCGCCGTGCGTCCAGGTGGTGTTGCCTGCCGCGCCGAGCTCCAGGGTGACGATTCGATCGGCGGCGCTCGCGAGCAACTCCCTGTCGTGCGAGACGAGCAGCACCGTCTTGCGCGTGGCGCGCAGCTGCTCCTCCAGCCAGCGCTTGCCTGGCACATCCAGGTAGTTGTCCGGCTCGTCGAGCAGCAGCACCTGCTCCGGACCGCGCAGCAGCGCCTCCAGCACGACGCGCTTCTGCTCCCCGCCGGACAGACTGCGCACCGGCCGCAGCCTGGCGCGCTCGAACGGGATGCCGAGCGCCGCGACCGTGCAGTTGTCCCAGAGCACTTCCTGGTCGTATCCGCCCGCATCCGCGTACTCGGCGATGGCCGTGGCGTAGCGCAGCTGGGTGTCCGTCTCGTCGCGCTCGATGATCGCGTCCTCCGCGGCGATCAGCCGCTCGGCCGCCGCGCGCACAGCGGGAGGGGCCACCTGCACGAGGAGGTCGTGCACCGTCCGGTCATCGCGCACGTGGCCGACGAACTGGTCCATCACCCCGAGACCGCCGTCGATGACCACCGAACCGGAATCCGGTCGCAGCTCGCCCCGGATGATCCGCAGCAGCGTCGATTTCCCCGCGCCGTTCGCGCCGATCAGCGCCGAGACGCGTCCGTCACCCACTCGGAACGAGACGTCGTCGAGCAGCGGCCGGCCGTCGGCGAGGGTGTACGAGACGCCTGAGACGTCGATGTGGCCCATGACGGGACTCCTGAACTGGATGCGGACAAAGCCTTCCAGAATAGACGAAACCGCCGCCCACGGGGAGTGGACGGCGGTTTCGGTGGAGCAGGTGGCGTCAGCGCGTGTAGTTCGGCGACTCGACGACCATCTGGATGTCGTGCGGGTGCGACTCCTTGAGCCCGGCCGGCGTGATGCGCACGAACTTGCCGCGCTCCTTGAGCTCGGGGATGGTGCGGGCACCGACGTAGAACATCGACTGACGCAGGCCGCCGAGCAGCTGGTACGCCACGGCGGACAGCGGGCCGCGGTACGGGACCTGACCCTCGATGCCCTCGGCGATGAGCTGCTCGTCGCTCGGGACGTCCGCCTGGAAGTAGCGGTCGCGGGAGTACGAGGTCTTCTTGCCGCGGGTCTGCATCGCGCCGAGCGAGCCCATGCCGCGATAGTTCTTGAACTGCTTGCCGTTGACGAAGACCAGGTCGCCGGGCGACTCGGCGGTTCCGGCGAGCAGCGAGCCGAGCATGACGGTGTCCGCTCCGGCGACGAGCGCCTTCGCGATGTCTCCCGAGTACTGCAGGCCGCCGTCGGCGATCAGCGGCACACCGGCCGGACGCGCGGCGAGGGAGGACTCGTAGACGGCGGTCACCTGCGGAACGCCGACGCCGGCGACGACGCGGGTGGTGCAGATGGAGCCTGGCCCGACGCCGACCTTGATGGCGTCCGCGCCGGCGTCGATCAGTGCCTGGGCACCGGAGCGGGTGGCCGCCTGGCCGCCGATCACGTCGACGTGGGCGGCGCGCGGCTCGTGCTTGAGCCTGCTGATGATGTCGAGGACACCGCGGCTCTCGCCGTTCGCCGTGTCGACGACGATCACGTCGACTCCGGCGTCGATGAGGGTCATCGCGCGCTCCCAGCCGTCGCCGAAGAAGCCGATGGCCGCGCCGACGCGCAGGCGGCCCTCGTCGTCCTTGGTGGCGTTCGGGTACTTCTCGCTCTTGTCGAAGTCCTTGACGGTGATGAGACCGCGTAGGCGACCGTCGGCGTCGACCAGCGGGAGCTTCTCGATCTTGTGCTCGGCGAAGATGGCGACGGCGGAGTCCGGGTCGATGCCGACCGGCGCGGTGATCAGCGGCATGCGGGTCATCACGTCGCGCACGTACGTGCTGGTGCGCTCGAACGGCGACACGAAACGCATGTCGCGGTTGGTGATGATGCCGACGAGCTTGCCGTCCGCCTCGACCACGGGGAGGCCGCTCACGCGGAACTGGCCGCAGAGCGCATCCACTTCTTCGACAGTGGCGTCAGGAGTGGTGGTGACCGGGTTGGTGATCATGCCGGACTCCGACCGCTTGACCTTGTCGACGTGTGCCGCCTGGTCTTCGATCGAGAGGTTGCGGTGCAGGATGCCGATGCCGCCCTGGCGCGCCATGGCGACGGCCATGCGGGACTCGGTGACGGTGTCCATCGCGCTCGACAGGAGCGGGGCAGAGACCGAGATGCGCTTGGTGAGCCGCGAGGAGGTGTCGACCTCGCTCGGGATGACGTCCGTGTAGCCGGGAAGCAGCATCACGTCGTCGTAGGTCAAACCGATGAAACCGAACGGATCCGACTGATCCATTTCACCCCTTAGTCGTTGCGGAGTTGGAAGAAGTCCGCCGCCACCAGCGCCTGCGGATAATCAATCGTAACGGCAGAACCCTGGTGTTTTATTCCACGGTCGCGACGTCGAGTTCCGCGCCTTTCCGCCCGGAGCGGCTGGCGACGATCATGTCGACGCACAGGATGAGCAGCGCCAGCCAGACGATGGCGAACCCGAACCAGCGTTCGGGCGGCATGGCCTCGTGCAGCACCACCACGCCCACCAGGAACTGGATGAACGGCGCGAAGTACTGGATGAACCCCATGTAGACCAGCGGCAGCCTCCGTGACGCGGCGGCGAAGAACAGCAGAGGGACGGCCGTGATCACGCCCGCGCCCGCCATCGCGACCGTGTGCCAGACGCTCACGGTGCCGATGGTGATGCCGACCGTCGCGCCCACCACGACCAGCTGAACGATGGCGACCGGCATCAGCCACATGGTCTCCAGGGTCAACCCGGAGACCGCATCCACCGCCCCGCCGACGCGCTTCTTGATCAGGCCGTACAGCCCGAACGAGAACGCCAGGATGAGGGCGATCCACGGCATCGAGCCGTAGCCGATCGCCAGCACGACAACGGCGACGATGCTCACGCCGACCGCCACCCACTGCGCGATCCGCAGCTTCTCGCGCTGCACGAGAACACCGAGGAACACGGTGACGATCGGGTTGATGAAGTAGCCGAGCGCCGCCTCCACGACGTGCCCGCTGACCGTCGCGAGCACGTAGGTCTGCCAGTTCACGTAGATGAGGGCGCCGGCGACGCCCATCGTGAACACGACGCGCTTGTTCAGCAGCAGGCGGCCGAACACTCGCCAGCTGCGCGTGACGGTGAGCAGGATGGCGCAGAACACGAGAGAGAACAGCACCCGCCACGCCACGATCTCCCACGCGCTCGCCGGCACCAGCGACAGGAAGTAGATCGGCAGTATGCCCCAGAGCACGTACGCGGAGATGGCGTAGACGAGTCCGGACCGGCGGTGCTCGGACAGCGGCTTCTCCGTGACGGTCTGGTCGGGGGTGGTTTCGCTCTGGGACACGGAGCGATCCTACGCGGGGCAGCCGACGCCGGGACGCGAAAGGGCCCGGATGCGCGTGCGCATCCGGGCCCTCGAACAGCCGGTCGTCAGCGGACGACGACGGCCAGAACGTCGCGAGCGGAGAGGACGAGGTAGTCCTCGCCACCGAACTTGACCTCGGTTCCCCCGTACTTGGAGTAGATGACCTTGTCGCCGACGGCGACGTCGAGCGGAACGCGGTTGCCGTTGTCGTCGATGCGGCCGGGGCCGACGGCGACGACTTCACCCTCCTGCGGCTTCTCCTTGGCAGTGTCAGGAATGACCAGACCAGATGCAGTGGTCTGCTCAGCCTCGACCTGCTTGATGACGATGCGATCCTCGAGCGGCTTGATGGAGACCGACACGTTTGACCCTCTTTCCTACAAACACAGGCGTGAACAAAGACGTGAGTTAGCAAACTCATAGTGAGAGTGCTAATAGGAGTTTAGGGGGTGCGTTAGCAGTCACGCAACGTGAGTGCCAAGAGGGTAGCGTGAGGGGCATGGATCGGTCGGAACTCGTCGAGCTGCTCTCCACCGAGGGGCTGCGGCTGCTCGATTCCCTGCCGCCGTACCACTCCGAGCGGGATGTGCTCCGGATGGTCAGCGACCTGCGCAAAGCCGGGCACTCCCCCGGGCTCGTCGCCGCCGTCCTCACCCAGACGAAACTGCGGTCGAAGGCGAAAGCGAAGTTCGGCCCGTTCGCCGACAGGATGCTGTTCACCGAGGCCGGGCTGGAACAGGCGACGCGGCTGCCGGTCGCCGCACGCCACGCCGGCCGCTTCCAGGCCGCCGGCCTCGAGCGCGTGGCCGACCTCGGCTGCGGCATCGGCGGTGACGCACTCGCGATCTCCGCGCTCGACATCGACGTGCTCGCCGTCGACGCCGACGAAGTCACCGCGGCCATCGCCAGCTACAACCTCGCCCCGTTCCCCGGCACCACCGTGGAGCACAGGAGGGCGGAGGACGTGGACCTGCGCTCGTTCGACGGCGTCTTCCTCGACCCCGCCCGGCGCACGGCGGGGCACGGCCAGACCTCTCGCCTCACCGATCCGGACGAGTACTCGCCGTCCCTCGGCTTCGCCTTCGAGCTCGCGACGGGCCGGTCGCTCGGCGTGAAGCTCGGCCCCGGCCTCGACCGCGACCTCATCCCGTCGACGGCGGAGGCGCAGTGGGTCTCCGTCGACGGCCAGGTGGTCGAGATGGGCCTGTGGTTCGGCGTGCTCGCGCGCCCCGGCGTCGGCCGCGCAGCGCTCGTCATCCGCGGGGACGCTGCCGACGAGTTGACGGCGGCCTCCGACAGCGACGACGCAGAGACCGGCGCGCTCGGCGAATACCTCTACGAACCGGACGGCTCCGTCATCCGGGCCCGCCTGATCGGCGACCTCGCCCGGAGCATCGACGGCAGCATGCTCGCAGACGGCATCGCATACATCACGTCCGACACCAGGACCGAGACGCCGTTCGCCACCGGCTTCCGGGTGGTCGACACCCTCCCGTTCAACGAGCGCGACCTGAAGCGTGCGCTCCGGGAGCGCGGGATCGGCACCCTGGAGATCAAGAAGCGCGGGGTGGATGTGGACCCGGCCACCCTGCGCAAGCGCCTGTCCCTGAGCGGTCAGGCGTCGGCGACACTGCTGCTCACGCGGGTGGCGGGCAAGCACACGGCCCTGCTGGTGGAACGCATTCACTGACCACCGGCGGAGACGACGACGGCCGGGGCACGCTTTCGCGCATCCCGGCCGCCGGAGTCTCTGACGATCAGTACCCGTAGTTGTTGTACGAGGCGCTGAACGCGATCACCGCGATGATGATGATGATCCAGATGATCAGCGAGAAGAGCACGCTGACGAAACCGGTGATGATGCCGGTGAGCCAGAAGCCCTTGGCCGCCGGCTCCTTCCTCTTGCCGATGAAGCCGAGGATGATCGCGGCGACGCCGAACGGGAAACCGATGCCGTACACCCAGCCGAGGACGACACCGATGATGCCGCCGACCATCGACAGGATGCTCAGCGTCGGCGACTTGGCGGGCGCAGCGTACGGCTGCGCGTATCCGGGGGCGGGCTGGCCGTATGCCGGCTGGCCGTACGCCTGCTGCTGCCCGTACGGCTGCTGCTGTCCATACGGCTGCTGGCCGTACTGCTGCTGCTGACCGTACGGCTGCTGGGGCTGCTGGCCGTATGCCTGCTGCTGGCCGTACGGCTGGCCGGGCGCCGGCGGCTGCTGACCGTATCCGGCCGGGGGCACGGGCGGCGCAGGCGGCGCGGGAGGCACGGGCGCAGCGGGGGCGGCCTCGGGCGGAACAGGCGGGACGGCGCCGGTCTGTGCGTCGCCGGACGGTGCTTCACCGTTCTGCGCGTTGGGGTCCACCGGCTCCGCCGGCACGTTCGGATCGGTCATGAGACCCTTCTCCTTCAATCCTGAGAAATCGCTGTAACGCAGCCAATGCTGGCAGCGCGGGCACAGGGGTGTCAACGACGTTGCAGTCGGTTCCCCCTGCACACCACCATAGCCACCGGGATGCCCGACCGTGAGCGCTCGCACAGGATTGGGCACCCGGGTACCACGTCGCGCCGTACCGCGGCGCGACCGTCAGCCCGCGACCTGGATCTCCGTCACCGGCAGTGTCGAGTCCGCCGAGAATCCGAGGGTGCTCGGCTCGTGGCCCGCCATGATCAGCTGCGCGCCGAGCGCCGCGATCATTGCGCCGTTGTCCGTGCACAGCGACAAGTCCGGGATGCGCAGGGCGACCCCGGCTGCCGTCGCGCGTTCCTGCGCCACCTGACGCACCCGCGCGTTCGCGACGACCCCTCCGCCGAGCAGCAGCCGCGGCACGCCGTGGTCGGCGCAGGCGTCGAGCGCCTTCGTGATCAGCACATCCACGACGGCCTCGCGGAACGACGCAGCGACATCGGCGACGGGAACCGGCTCTCCGGCGTCCTGCTTCTGCTCGACCCAGCGGGCGACCGCCGTCTTGAGGCCGGAGAACGAGAAGTCGTAGCGGTGGTGCTCCAGGTCTTTCGGCTTGGTGAGGCCGCGCGGGAACCGGATCGCCTTCGGGTCGCCGTCGACGGCGACCCTGTCGATCTGCGGGCCGCCCGGATACGGCAGGCCGAGCACTCGTGCCACCTTGTCGAACGCCTCGCCGGCCGCGTCGTCGATGGTCTCGCCGAGCAGCTCGACATCGGAGACGAGGTCGCGCACCAGGAGCAGCGAGGTGTGGCCGCCGGAGACGAGCAGCGCGATGGTCGGCAGCTCGACGGGGTGGCCCTGGCCCCCGTGGGCGTCGAGCAGGTCGGCCCCGACGTGGCCGACCAGGTGGTTCACGGCGTACACCGGCTTGCCGAGCGACAGCGCGAGCGCCTTCGCCGCCCCGACGCCGACCATGAGCGCGCCGGAGAGGCCCGGCCCGCTGGTGACAGCGACGGCGTCGATGTCCGCCAGCTCGATGCCCGCGTCGGCGACCGCCGCGCGGAGCGTGGGGGTGAGCGCTTCGAGGTGGGCGCGCGCGGCGACCTCGGGCACGACGCCACCGTAGCGGGCGTGCTCGTCCATCGACGACGCGATGGTGTTGGCGAGCAGCCTGGTGCCGCGCACGATGCCGATGCCGGTCTCGTCGCAGGAGGTCTCGATGCCGAGAACGAGCGGGTCGCGCGTGTTCATGCTCGTGGTCATGCTGTGGTCGTCTCCGGGGTCGGGACGGCGAGACGCATGACGATCGCGTCGACGCCGTCCGGCTGGTAGTAGCGGGGCCGCACGCCGATCTCCTCGAAACCGAGCTCGCGGTACAGGCTCTGCGCTCCGGGGTTGTCCGCCCGCACCTCGAGGAACACCTCGCGTGCTCCACGCTTCCTCGCCTCACCGATCAGCGAGAGCATCAGCACCCTGCCGAGCCCGCGGCGCCGCGCGTGCGGTGCGACGGCGATGGTCTGGATGTCCCCCTCGCCGGCCCCCTGCGGTGCTAGCAGTCCCGCGTAGCCGTCGATGCGCTCCGGATGCTCCGGCTCGAACGCCACCAGGTAGTACCCGTTCGCGCTCGCCACCTCCGAGCGCATCGAGTGCTCCGACCAGGCGTCGGAGACGAACGTCGCGCGCTCCAGCTGCATGATCGCATCCACGTCGTCGTCTGTGGCACGCCGGAGCTGCCAGGCGGTCACGCGCTCACCCGCTTCGGACCGTTCGAGAGCGTCACGTCCGGAGAGCGGAGGTAAAGCGGCTCGTCGGCGTCGAACGGCAGCCCGTTCGCGAATCGCAGCTCGGCGATCATCCCGAGCGCTCCCGCGGAGACCGTGGAGGCGTCGAACCTCTCCATCCCCGCGTGCGGCAGGTCGTCCGGCTTGGTGAGCCCCGGCCCGTCGAGCCGGATCGGGAGACCGTGCTCGTCCGTGCCGGAGTACGCCGACCAGTAGAGCTCCCTGCGCCGGGCGTCGGTGACCACCAGCAGGTCGCCCGTCGCGCCCGCGCGGGAGCGCTCGAACGCGACGGCGTCGTGGCTGACCACCGGGACCAGGGGCTTGCCCGCTCCGAACGCGAACGCCTTCGCCGCGGCGATGCCGACCCGCAGACCGGTGAACGGCCCTGGTCCCATCCCGGCGACGACGCCGGACAGTGCGCTCACGGGCACTCCGGACTCCGCGAGGACCGCCTCGATCAGCTCCCCGATGACCTCGGCGTGACGCATCGTGTCCGCCTCGGTGCGCTCGGCGATGATCCAGCGGTCACGGTCGACCACGGCGACACTCGTTCCGGCGGAGGTGTCGATGGCGAGAAGCATGGATCAAGCCTAAACGGGTTCCGGCGCGGCAGCCGCGGCCCAGCGCGGACCGAAGCCGGTCACCGTCACGGTGCGCGGCTCGTCGGCGTCGAGCTCGGCGTCCTCGCCGTCCTCCACGTCGCCATCATCCCCGTCGGCCGCCGCAGCGCCCGTCGGCCGCGCGATCTCCACCTCGAGCCACGACTCCGCGACCCCGTCGAGCATCCCGCTGCCCCACTCGACCACCACGACGGAGCGGGCGAAGTCGATGTCGAGGTCGTCGAGCTCCAGCGCGCTGCCGAGCCGGTACGCATCCACGTGCACGAGGGGCGGGCCTCCGACGACACTGGGATGCGTCCTCGCCAGCACGAACGTCGGGCTCGTCACCGGCCCGCGCACCTGCAGCCCGTCGCCGATCCCGCGGGTCATCGTGGTCTTGCCTGCGCCGAGCGGACCGCTCAGCACGACCAGGTCGCCGGCGCGCAGGATCGCGGAGAGCTCGACGCCGAACGTGTGCATCTCCGCCGCCGTGGGCACCACGCGCGTCGCAGGAGGCCAGAGGTAACCGGTCACGGCATCCCCACGTAGCGGCGGCGCACCCTGGCGCCGATGCGCGTCACGATCTCGTAGTTGATGGTGCCTGCCGCCTCCGCCCAGTCGTCGGCCGAGGGGACGCCGGTGGCGGGGTCGCCGAACAGCACGACCCGGTCGCCGACCTGCACAGGGTGGTCGTCGATGTCGACGACGAACTGGTCCATCGCGATCCGGCCGGAGACGCGGAACGTCGCCCCGCCGATCGACACGGGCGCCCGGTTGGACGCGTGCCGGGGGACGCCCTCCGCATAGCCGAGCGGGACGAGCGCCAGCGAGGTGTCGCCGGAGGTGCGGTACGTGTAGTCGTATGAGACGCCGGTGCCGGACGGCACGCGGCGCACGGCGGCGACGCTCCCGCACAGCGTCATCACCGGACGCAGCCCGAGGTCGGCGCTCGACCGGCCGGCGAGCGGCGACAGACCGTAGATGGTGACGCCGAGACGCACCAGGTTGAACCGGGCATCCGGGATGGTCAGGGCCGCGGCGGACGCGGCGAGGTGCCGCAGCTCGGGCGTGAGCCCGGCGGCCGCCGCCCGGTCGAGGCCCCTGCTGTACACGGCGACAGCGGCTCGGTCGTCGTCGGGGGACGCGTTCGAGACGTGGCTGAAGATGCCGCGCACGACGATGTCGCCCGCCTGCTCCAGCGCGCGTGCCCTGGCGAACGCGGCATCCCACTGCGGTTCGGAGATCCCGTTGCGGCTGAGCCCCGTCTCGAGCTTCAGCTGCACGAACGCCTGGCCGTGCAGCTCACCGCGTTGCACGAGGGACCTGCGGGCTGCGGCGACCGCCTCCAGCTGCTCCACCGACGAGACGCCGATGTCGACCCCGGCCGCGATGGCCGGCGCGAAGTCCACCTCCGGATCGTGCAGCCAGGCCAGCAGCGGAGCGTCGATGCCCGCATCCCGCAGCTGCAGCGCCTCCGTCAGGTCGGCGACACCGAGCCAGTCCGCTCCCCCGGCGAGCGCGGCACGCGCGCACTCGACGGCGCCGTGACCGTACGCGTTCGCCTTGACCACCGCCATCACGTGCTCCGTGCCGACCACCTCGCGCAGGTGGGCGACGTTGGCGGCGAGCGCGCCCAGGTCGATCACCGCCTCGCGGAAGTCCGCCCGTTCTCCGGCAGGATGCCCGATGGTCACTTCTCCCTCTCCGTCACGACGAACGCCGTTGCAACGCCTGCGTCGTGCGACATCGTCACGTGGATGTGCGCGATCCCCCGGTCACGCACATCCCGCTCGACGACGTTGTGCAGCACGAACCCCGGATTGCGGTCGTCGTCCGACACGATCTCCATGTCGTGCCAGCGCACGCCCTCCGAGCCGCCGAGTGCCTTGATGAGCGCCTCCTTGGCCGCGAAGCGCGCGGCGAGCGAGTGCACGGGAAGTCCACGCTCCGCCTCGGTGAAGAGCCGTTCGCGCAGGCGCGGCGTCCTCTCCAGCGAGCGGGCGAAGCGTTCCAGGTCGACGACGTCGACCCCGATCCCGGCGATCACGGCTGTCCGGCTACTCGACGGTGACGGACTTGGCCAGGTTGCGCGGCTGGTCGACGTCGAGTCCCTTCGCAGCCGACAGCTCCATGGCGAAGATCTGCAGCGGGACGACGGCCAGCAGCGGCTCGAACAGCGGTGCGGCCAGCGGGATGCGGATGACCTCGTCGGCGAACGGGAGGACGGCGGCGTCGCCTGCTTCGGCGATCGCGATGACGCGGGCGCCGCGGGCGCGGATCTCCTGGATGTTCGAGACGACCTTCTTGTGCATCTCGTCCGACCAGCGCGGGCTGGGGACGACGACGAACACCGGCTGACCGGGCTCGATGAGCGCGATCGGGCCGTGCTTCAGCTCGCCGGCCGCGAAGCCCTCCGCGTGGATGTACGCGAGCTCCTTGAGCTTGAGCGCACCCTCGAGGGCGATCGGGTATCCGACGTGACGGCCGAGGAAGAGCACCGAGCGGGTGTCGGACATCCACCTGGCCAGCTGGGCGATGGTGTCGTGCGACTCGAGCACGGAGGCGATCTTCTCCGGAACGGCCTGCAGCTCGTCGATGGCGTCGTGCTGCTGGGCCTCGGACAGTGTGCCGCGCACGCGGGCCAGGTGCAGGCCGAACAGGTAGAGCGCCGTGATCTGGGCGACGAACGCCTTGGTCGACGCGACGGCGACCTCTGGGCCGGCGTGCGTGTAGAGCGCGGCGTCCGACTCGCGCGGGATGGTCGCACCCTGCGTGTTGCAGACCGAGATGGCGGTCGCGCCGGCCTCGCGGGCGTACTTGACGGCCATCAGCGTGTCCATGGTCTCGCCGGACTGGCTGATCGAGATGACCAGCGTTCCGTCGGTGATGACCGGCTCGCGGTAGCGGAACTCGTGGCTCAGCTCGACCGTGACGGGGACGCGCGCCCACTTCTCGATGGCGTAGCTGCCCACCAGACCGGCGTAGGCCGCCGTCCCGCAGGCGATGATCGTGATGCGGTCGATGGTGGCGAGCTTGTCGTCGCCGAGCACGTCCAGCTCCGGGATGTGCACCGTTCCGTCGACCAGACGGCCGCGCAGGGTGTTGGCGACGGCGTCCGGCTCCTCGGCGATCTCCTTCGCCATGAACGACGACCAGCCGCCCTTCTCTGCGGCGGAGGCGTCCCAGGCGATCTCGAACGGCTCGACCTCGACCGGAGCGCCGGAGAAGTCGGTGACGGTGACCGCATCCGGGGTGATGGTCACGATCTGGTCCTGGCCGATGGCCAGCGCGTTGCGGGTGTGCTCGACGAAGGCGGCGACGTCGGAGCCGAGGAAGTTCTCTCCGTCGCCCAGACCGATCACGAGGGGCGAGTTGCGGCGGGCGCCGACCACGACGTGCGGCTGGTCCTTGTGCAGGGCGAGCAGGGTGAACGCGCCCTCCAAGCGCGAGACGACGCGCTGGAACGCCTCGTTCAGGTCACCCGTCCTGCGGTACTCGCGGCCGAGGAGCACAGCGGCGACCTCGGTGTCGGTCTCCGACTCGAAGGTGAAGCCGTCGGCGAGCAGTTCGTCGCGCAGCGTGGCGAAGTTCTCGATGATGCCGTTGTGGATGACGGCGAGCTTGCCGTCGTCTCCGAGGTGCGGGTGCGCGTTGCGGTCGGTCGGGCCGCCGTGCGTCGCCCAGCGGGTGTGGCCGATGCCCGTTCCGCCGTTCGGGATGGGGTGCGCATCCAGTTCGTCGGCGAGCGCGGACAGCTTGCCGGCCTTCTTCGCTGTGCCCAACTGACCGTCCGGGCCGATCACGGCGATACCCGCCGAGTCGTACCCGCGGTACTCCAGACGCTTCAGGCCGCCGAGCAGGACCTCAACACTCTTGTCGGTACCGACGTACCCCACGATTCCACACATGCTGCCGATTTTAGCCTGGCGCGACACCCTAGACTTGTCGCCTATGGCGGTGAACGGCGCAGCACAGGGCGTATCCACAGGCAACGGCGACTCGTCCCCGTTCGTCGAGCTGAGCAGAGCCGACTGGGCCGACCTCGCCCAGAGCACCCGCCTCCCGCTCAAAGAAACCGAGATCGTGCAGCTGCGCGGCCTCGGCGATCCGCTCGACATGCGCGAGGTCGAAGAGGTCTACCTGCCACTCAGCCGCCTCCTGAACCTCTACGTCGGAGGCGCGAAGCAGCTGCACAGGGTGACCAGCCAGTTCCTCGGGGAGCGGGCGGCGAGCACGCCGTTCGTCATCGGCGTCGCCGGTTCCGTGGCCGTCGGCAAGTCGACGATCGCCCGCCTGATGCGCGAACTGCTGTCCCGCTGGGACGACACCCCGCGCGTCGAGCTCGTCACCACGGACGGCTTCCTGCTGCCCAACGCCGAGCTGGAGCGCCGCGGCCTGATGGAGCGCAAAGGCTTCCCGGAGTCCTACGACCGCAAGGCGCTGCTGCGCTTCGTCACCGCCGTCAAGAGCGGGGCCGCCGAGGTGCGGGCGCCGTTCTACTCCCACCTCAGCTACGACATCGTCCCCGACGCCGAGATCGTGGTGCGGCGGCCGGATGTGCTCATCGTCGAGGGGCTCAACGTGCTGCAGCCGGCAGGGGGAGGCAACCAGCTCGCCGTCAGTGACCTCTTCGACTTCTCCGTCTACGTGGATGCCCGCACCCGCGACATCGCCAACTGGTACCAGGAGCGGTTCCTCAAGCTGCAGCGGGGCGCGTTCGCCAACCCCAAGTCGTACTTCCACCGCTTCTCGCAACTCACCGAGGAGCAGGCGAGGGCGCGTGCATCCAGCATCTGGGAGTCGATCAACGAGCCGAACCTCACCCAGAACATCCGGCCGACGCGCTCGCGCGCCAAGCTGGTGCTGCGCAAGGGCGCCGACCACGCGGTGAGCTCCGTGCTGCTGCGCAAACTCTGACCCGGGCGTAAATGCCTCAGGTGTTCATCACCACCGTTTCTACGCTCTGGTATTCAAAGCGCGTGTGATTCCATCATGGGGTATGGCCGCCCCACACTCCCGCGCCGCCGAGCTGTTCGGCGTACGCGTCCGCGCGGCCAGAATCGCCCTCGGCCTCAGCCAGGAGGACGCTGCGCACCTCGCCGACATGCACTCCACGAACTACGGACGGATCGAGCGCGGAGAGGCGAACGCCGAACTGCACACGATCGTGCGCCTCGCGACCGCGCTCAATGTCGACCCCGGCGACCTGCTGAAGGGCCTGTACGGCGACGAGCTGCTGCCGAAGCGCACGCGCGCATACTCCGTCGCCGACTTCATCGCATCCAGAAAGGCGGACGGCGGCCACTGAGCCGACCGGAGGACACCGTGCCAGAACAGCGCTCGAACGCCGCAGGGATCATCGGCGACCGCATCCGGGATGCGCGCCTCACCTTCGGCCTGCCGCAGAGCGACATCGCGCACCTCGCCGGGATGGACGTCGCCAACTACGGCAAGCTGGAGCGCGGCCAGAGCAACCCGACGCTCGAGACGCTGGTGCAGGTGGCCACCGTGCTCGGCGTCGACCTCGGCGCGCTCACGTCCGGCCTCAGCGGCCTGGACATGCTTCCGCCGTCCGAGAGCGTGTTCACGGCCGCGGACTTCCTCGAAGCCCGCGGCCGCCGAACCCGCTAGAAACGCGAACCGGCTAGAAGGACAGCCGTTCGCGGACGACCGTGGCGAGTTCCTCCGCCAGGCGTTCCGCCGTGTGGATGTCCGCCGCCTCGACCATGACGCGCACGAGGGGCTCGGTGCCCGACGGACGCAGCAGCACCCGTCCGGTGTCCCCGAGGGCCGCCTCCGCGGTCTGCACGGCCGCCTTGAGGCCGTCGTCGGTGTGCACGGCGTGGTGGTCAACGTTCTTCACGTTCACCATCACCTGCGGGTACACCGTCATGACCTGGGCGAGCTCGGCCAGCGACTTGCGCTGACGCGCCATCTCGCTGAGCAGGTGCAGCCCGGTCAGAATGCCGTCGCCGGTCGTGGCGAACTCGCGCATGATGACGTGCCCGGACTGCTCGCCGCCGAGCGAGTAGTCGTTCTGGTTCATCTCTTCGAGCACGTACCGGTCGCCGACCGCCGTCTCGACCATCCGGATGCCGTTGTCGCGCATCGCGAGCTTGAGCCCGAGGTTGCTCATCACCGTCGCCACGAGCGTGTTGTCGCGCAGCTTGCCGCGCTCCTTCATGCCGAGGGCGAGGATCGCCATGATCTGGTCGCCGTCGACGACGTTGCCGTTCGCGTCGATCGCGAGGCACCGGTCTGCGTCTCCGTCGTGCGCGATGCCGACGTCCGCGCCGGCCGCGAGGACCGCCGCAGCCAGGTTGTCGAGGTGGGTCGAACCGACACCGTCGTTGATGTTCATGCCGTCCGGCGAGTCGCCGATGACGGTGACGCGGGCTCCCGCGTCCGTGAACACCTCGGGCGAGACGCCGGCCGCCGCGCCGTGGGCGCAGTCGAGCACGACGTGGATGCCGTCGAGGCGGTGCGGGAGGCTGCCGAGCAGGTGCAGGACGTAGCGGTCCTCGGCGTCTGCGAAGCGGCGGATGCGCCCGACGCCGGCACCGGTCGGGGCGAGCTTCTCGAGGGAGAGGTGCTCCTCGATGCGGTTCTCGACCACATCCGGGAGCTTGGTGCCTCCGCGGGCGAAGATCTTGATGCCGTTGTCCGGCGCAGGGTTGTGGGACGCGGACACCATGACGCCGAAGTCGGCGTCGAAGTCCGCGATCAGGAACGCCGCGGCAGGCGTCGGGATGACCCCGGCGTCGTACACGTCGACACCGGAGCTGGCGAGCCCGGCGGACACGGCCGCAGAGATGAACTCGCCCGAGACGCGAGGGTCACGGGCGACGATCGCCGTCGGGCGCTTGCCCGCGGCACGCCGCGCCTCGGCGCTGCGGCCTTGCGTCAGGACAGCAGCAGCTGCCTGAGCAAGGCCGAGCGCGAGGTCGGCGGTGAGACTACCGTTTGCGAGTCCGCGGACTCCGTCGGTACCGAAGAGGCGTGGCATGAACCGAAGCCTAAGCGCTCTCGACGCTTAGCGCTTGGAGAACTGCGACGCCTTGCGGGCCTTCTTGAGACCGGCCTTCTTGCGCTCGATGACGCGAGCGTCACGAGTGAGGAAGCCGGCCTTCTTCAGGGTGGGACGGTTGTTGTCGCGGTCGATCTCGTTGAGGGCACGAGCGATCGCGAGACGCAGCGCGCCGGCCTGGCCCGAAGGGCCACCGCCGGTGATGCGTGCGACGACGTCGTAGCCGCCGATGAGGTCGAGGACCTTGAACGGGTCGGTGATCAGCTGCTGGTGCAGCTTGTTCGGGAAGTAGTCGGCGAACTCACGGCCGTTGACCGTGATGGTGCCGGAGCCCGGGACGAGGCGCGCGCGGGCGATGGCCTGCTTGCGACGGCCGACGGCCGCACCGGGAACGGTGAGGACGGGGCGCTGCGTCTGGGGGGCCTCGGAGGCCGGGGTCTCGGTCGAGTAGGACTCGACGTTGTCGGCCTGGGCCGACTCGATGCTGTCTGCGATCTTCGCCACGATGGTGATAATCCTTTATCTCTGAGTCTGAAAGGTCTGTCGGTCGCTTACTGAGCGACCTGGCCGAGGGTGTACGGCTTCGGCTGCTGGGCGGCGTGCGGGTGCTCGCTGCCCGTGTAGACCTTCAGCTTGCGGAGCTGGGCGCGGCCGATCGAGTTCTTGGGGAGCATTCCGCGGACGGCCTTCTCCACAGCGCGGATCGGGTTCTTCTCGAGGAGCTCGGCGTACGTCACGGCGGTGAGGCCGCCCGGGTAACCGGAGTGGCGGTACGCCTTCTTCTGCGCAGCCTTGGCGCCGGTGAGGGCGACCTTGTCCGCGTTGACGATGATGACGAAGTCGCCGGAGTCCATGTGCGGGGCGAAGGTCGCCTTGTGCTTTCCACGGAGGAGAGCGGCGGTGTGGCTGGCGAGACGGCCGAGCACGACGTCAGTCGCGTCGATGATGACCCAGTCGCGCTGGATCTCGTCTGCCTTCGGGGTGTAAGTGCGCGTCACAGTAGTGGCTGCTTTCTGTATCGAACGGAGGTGTTCGTGAATCCCACTCCCTGGCTGTTCCGCTCCTGATGAGGAGGGAACCTGCCCTTCGGAGGGCTCACGTTCGCGTGTCGCACCGCAGAGGCGCGGACACCAAAGATCAATAGTACGCGACAGGCGGGATGCCGGTCAAACCGTGGGCGGGACGGGCTCAGCCCCAGGGCTGAATTCGGGGCAGAAACCGTGCGGCGACGGTCCCGGCACTCTAGCGTGATCGGCATGGTCAAGCTCCTCCCCCACGCTCAGCGGTACATCGAGCCCGTGGTCGCCGTCGCCTTCTTCCTGTTCTGGGCATTCGCCGAGGTCGGGCGGCATCAGATCCTTCCCGGATTCCTGCGCAGCGCCCTCCCCTGGTGGGCGGCGCTGCTCGGCGTCGCCCTCGCCATCGCCGTGGCGCGGATCTGGCCGATGGTCGCGATGGCGGTCTGCACCGCGGTGGTGATCGGCCAGCTGCTCGTCCCCGCCGGCGCCTTCTCGTCCACCGACTGGCCGATCTCGTTCGGCTATCTGGTGGTGATCGTGGGCGTGAGCGCGAGCATCCGGGATCGGTGGCGCCCGCTGTCGTTCGCGTTCGCGCTGGGGCTCGCCGTCGCGGTCGCCGGGCTGCTCATCTCCGGGCCACGGCTCGACTGGTACGGCCCGTTCGGAGACACGAACGGCAACGTCGGCACGATCGTGGTCAACCGGGTGATCCTGTTCGCCGTCGCGATCCTGCTGGCCGTCGGCGCATGGCTCCTCGGCTTCTTCGGCCGCGCGTGGCAGCAGAAGCTGCACAGCGACGCGCTCCTCGCCAAGACGACGGACGAGCTGCACAGCGCGGAGGTCGACCTGCTGGTGTCGCAGGAGCGCGACCGCATCGCCCAGGACGTGCACGACATCATGGCGCACTCCCTCTCGGTGATCATCGCCCAGGCCGACGGCGCCCGCTTCGTCGCTCCCGCACGCCCGGAGGCTGTCGCCGAGTCGCTGGAGAACATCGCAGCGTCGGCGCGCACGTCGCTGACCGAGGTGCGGATGCTCATCCAGACCCTCGTCGCCGACCCCGTCGGGCACTCGACTCCGACCGTCGACGACATCGACGAACTGGTCGACCGGATGCGCACAGCGGGGCTCGACGTGCAGCTCGAGGAGTTCGGAGAGAGGGAGCACCTCACCGGCACCCAGCAGCTCGCCGTCTACCGCATCGTGCAGGAGAGCCTCACGAACGCGCTCAAGCACGCCGGAGCGGAGCCGTCCGCGCGCATCTCGCTGGACTGGCGCGGCCAGGGGCTCTCCATCGCCGTCTCGTCCAGCGGCACGGCGACCGAACGTCCGCAGCAGACCACAACGTCGCGCGGACTGTACGGGATGCACGAGCGCGCCAGGCTCGCCGGCGGCTGGCTCACAGCGGGAGAGGACGACGAGGTGCCCGGCGGCTACGTGGTCGCGGCGTTCATCCCCACCGCACCCCTGGAGCAGGCGTCGTGAGCGCGATCCGGGTGGCGGTGGTCGACGACCAGGTGCTGTTCTGCTCCGGGCTCGCCATGCTGATCGAGTCGCAGGCCGACCTGGAGTTCGCCGGGTCGGCGCACGACGGGATGGCCGCCGTCGACCTCGTCGAGCGCGAACGACCGGAGGTGGTGCTGATGGATGTGCGGATGCCGCTGCTCGACGGCATCGCCGCGACAGAGCGCATCCTGTCGGGGTCGACGGCGGACGACGCTCCGAAGATCATCGTGCTCACCACGTTCCAGCGCGACGAGGCCGTCGCCCGCGCCCTGCGCGCCGGAGCATCCGGCTTCATCATGAAGGACACGACGCCCGAGTTCGTCCTCGCCGCGATCCGGACCGTCGCCGCCGGTCACGCGGTGATCGCGCCGAAAGACGCTGCCGAGTTGTTCGGCGCCCATCGGCGGCCACCCGCCCCGGATGCGATCGCCGACCTGTCCGTGCGGGAGAGGGAGGTCTTCCTGCTCGCCGCCCGCGGCCTGAGCAACGCGGAGGTGGGACAGACCGCGTTCATCAGCGAGGCCACCGTGAAGAGCCACATGCGCAGCATCCTCGCCAAGCTCGGCCTGGCATCGCGGGTGCAGCTGGTCGCGTTCGCGTACGAGAACGGGCTGGTGCGCTGAGCCGGGACGACAGCGCCGTGGATGCAGGGGCCGGGCCTACAGCGTCCGCATCGCCCTGGTCTGCAGCGCGCGGAGCGCGAGCCCCACGTCGTCCGGGTAGCCGACCTGTTTCAGCGTCAGGCCTCGCGCCGGCATCACCTTGAACGCGTTGGTGCGCTGCCGGTCGTCGCGCAGCGCGATCAGTTCCTCCGCCGCCAGCCTGCCCTCGCCGACCGCGACGCACGCTCCGACCAGGGCGCGCACCATGCTGTGGCAGAACGCGTCGGCTTTCACCTCTGCGACCAGCACGCCGTCGTCGTCCTTGGTCCAGCCGAAACTCTGCAGCGTCCGGATGGTCGTCGCCCCGTCGCGGGGTTTGCAGTAGCTGGCGAAGTCGTGGAGTCCGAGCAGGCCGAGCGCGGCCGCATCCATCGCCTCGACGTCGAGCTCCGCCGAGACCCACGCCGTGCGGTGCCGCTGCAGCGGGTCGTGGAGGGCGACGGCGTCGGCGACGCGGTACTCGTAGCGACGCCAGATGGCAGAGAAGCGCGCGTCGAAGCCCTCGGGTGCGACGGTCACCTCGGTCAGGATGACGTCGGCGACGGGGCCGAGTACGCCGTTGACGCGTCTGCGCAGTGCCTCGCCGAGCGGGAACTGCTGGTGCGTGCCCCTGCGGCGCTGCAGGCTCGCGACCTGCGCTTCCGTCAGGTCGACGTGGGCGACCTGGCCGGTCGCGTGCACGCCGGCGTCCGTGCGCCCGGCGACGGTGAGCGTCGGGGCGTCGCCGTGCCTCCGGAAGATCGTCGCGAACGCCGCCTCGATCTCTCCCTGCACCGTCCGCAGCCCCGGCTGCCGTCCCCAGCCGTTGAAATCGGTGCCCTGGTACGCGATGTCGAGGCGGAATCGGGTCGTCGACTGGTCTTCCACACGTCGATTCTACGGAAGCGGCAACGACTGTCAGGAGCCGTTGCTATCGTGGTCCCTTCGCGATCCCCCGACCCGCTATGACTCCACAGACTTCCCCATCCCCCAGCACCTCCCCCAGCCGCACTCTTCCCTCGTATCCCGGCCACCAGCCCCGGCTCACGGTCCGCCCCACCGTCACCGTGCGTCCCTCCGGACACCCGCCGTTCGCGGGCAGGAACGCGCGGCGCCGCTACGCGGGACTGGACGGCCTGCGCGCGTTCGCGGTCGCCGCCGTGCTCGTCTACCACCTGTTTCCCGGCGTACTGCCCGGCGGCTTCATCGGGGTCGACATCTTCTTCGTGGTGAGCGGCTTCCTGATCACCAGCCTGCTCATGCGCGAGCGCTCCGGTACGGGCCGCATCGACCTGCGCGGGTTCTGGGTTCGGCGTGCGCGACGGCTCGTGCCGGCGATCGTGGTGCTCGTCCTCGTCTGCTCCGCTGCCGCGCTGGCCGTGGGAGGGGACGTGCTCGTCGGGTTGCCGCGGCAGATCCTCGGGGCAGCGACGTTCAGCGCCAACTGGCTGTCGATCGGGGCCGACAGCAGCTACTTCGCCCAGGATGCGCCCGAGCTGTACCGCAATCTCTGGTCGCTGGCGGTCGAGGAGCAGTTCTACCTCGTCTGGCCGCTCGTCATCCTGGCCGTTGCGCTGCTCCGCCCGTGGTGGGCGAGGCTCGCCGTGGTCTCCGCGGTGGCGGTGGCGTCCGCCGTGGCAATGTTCACGCTGTATCCGCCGGACGGCGACCCGACCCGCGTCTACTTCGGTTCGGACACGCACAGCTTCGGGCTGGCCATCGGCGCGGCCCTCGCCATCCTGATCGCGCGCTCCCGCCCGCTCGACCTCGACGCCGGAGAGACGGCGATGCAGACCTTCATCCGGAGGTGGCTGCCACCGCTCGGGGTCCTCTCGCTGGCCGCTCTGGTCGCGGCGTGCGTGCTGCTGCCCGACGACGCCGCATTCACCTACCGCGGCGGCCTCGTGCTGGTCAGCGTCCTCAGCGCCGTCGCGATCTGGGCGGCCGTCGTCCCCGGCGCGCGGCTCGGCCGCATCCTCGACGCCCGACCACTCCAGGCGGTCGGCGCGCGATCGTACGGACTGTACCTCTGGCACTGGCCGGTCTTCGTGCTCGTCTGTGCCATCGTCCCCGACGAGCACGACCCGGTGATGGCCCCGATCGTCGGCTTCGGCGCGCTCGCCATCGCGTCCGCCGCCGCCTTCCTGTCCTACCGCTGGGTCGAGCAGCCCATCCGCAGGCACGGGATGCACGGAGTGCTCGCCGCGGGCAGGCGCAGGATGCGCGCATCCCGGGCTGCACGTGCCGGTGGCGTCTCCGTGGTCGCGGTCGCCGCCGTGCTCTCCGTGGCGACGGTCGCGGCGATGGTCGTCGCGCCCGCGGCGACGGGCGCCCAGCGCTTCATCGAGCGCGGCTCGGCCTCGCTCGGCGGACCGGCCGCCGGCCAGCAGGGCGGAGGAGACTCCGTCCCGCACGACCGGCAGCACCTGCGCATCCCGCCCGACCCGCAGCCGGTCGCTACCGGCACGGACATCTCGGCGTTCGGCGACTCGGTGATGCTCGCGTCCGCTCCTGCACTGCAGGAACGGTTCCCGGGCATCCGGATCGACGCCGTCGTCTCCCGGCAGCTGAGCGCGGCGCCCGCGCTCGTGCGCTCGGCAGCGGAGGCAGGCGAGCTGCGGCCCGTCGTGCTGGTGGGGCTCGGGACGAATGGCTCGATCAGCGCCGACACCCTCGGCGACCTCCTCGACGCCATCGGGCCGAGCAGGAAGCTCGTGCTGGTGACCGTGCAGGCGCCGCGATCCTGGACGGAGGGCGTCAACAGCACCATCGCCGGTTTCGCCGCTGCCCACCCGAAGCAGGTCGCCGTCGCGCCCTGGCGTGAGGACATCGCCGGCCACCTCGACCTGCTCGCCGACGACCAGATCCACCCCGGCCACCGCGGCGGCCTCGTCTACGCCGACGCGCTCCGGGATGCACTGCTCCAGCTGGCGCGTAACTCGCCCGTGCGCGTCGCCAACCCGTGGGACACGGCAGGCCCGCGCCCGCAGTGATGCGGCGCGCTCAGTACGTGCGCACCAGGCTGACCTCGGCGTTCGTGCGCTCGAAGCCCATCCCGGTGTAGAGGCCGAGGGCGCCGGACGGGTTCTCCGCGTCCACCGACAGCGTCACCTTCTGCCAGCCGAGCGCCGCGCACGCCTCCATCGTCCGGCCGAGGAGGGCGGGCGCGATCCGCTTGCCGCGCGCGTCGCGGATGGTCCCGACCATCCCGATGTACGCACCGGTGAAGCCCTGGGTCTCCCAGTCGCCCTCGTTCACCTGGTTGAGCGCGAAGCCGACGACCCGGTCGCCGGACAGCGCGAGGAACGAGATGTCCGGCCGGAACGTGCCGCCGATCCACGCGTCCCACTGCTCCTCGCTCATCGGCTGGCTCGCCCAGTGGTCGCGGAACGAGTCGTTGCGCGCGGCCAGCGCCCCGGCGGACAGCTCGTCGCTGAACGGCACGATCCGGATGCCGTCCGCCGGCTCGACCACGGGGATCGGCTCCGCGAGGTCGCGCTCCAGCTCGAAGAAGTAGCGCGCGGTCTCGAACCCGTCGTGGTGGAACAGCCCCACAGCGTCCTCCGCGCGCTCGTCGGCGTACGCCATGATCCAGGCGGGAAGACGCTTGGTCGACGCCGCCAGCTTCTGCTCGGCACGCGCGCGCGACCACGCCAGCAGTTCGCGCCCGACGCCCCTGCCACGCACCTCGGGATGCACGCCGCCCTCCAGGAACACGCGCACCAGCGACTCCTGCAGCGGGGGCATCGTAGTCACCCCGACCGCCACGAGCCTGCCGTCCCCGTCGAACCCGAGCACGGAGTCCTCAGCGAGGTCGACGAACGAGTAGTCGAAAAGCTCCTGCACCTCCTCGCGGGTGTGCAGCCACTCGGGGTGGTCCACCGCATCCATCGCCCGCTGCGCCTCGGTGACGGCGTCGACGTCCGCCGGCGTGGCAGGACGCCACAGCGCGACCAGTGGATGCGCGGGGTTGCGCGTCGCAGGCGCGGTCACGCGCTCGGTCACGGGCAGGAGGTCGTCGAGGTCGGCCATGCCTCCACCCTAGCGACGGGCCCAGCAACGACGAAGGCCCCGCATCCAGTGGATGCGGGGCCTTCGTGAACCGTGAGGTCAGGCCTTCTCGGCCTCGGCCTCTGCGGTGGTCTCCTCCGGGGTGACCTCCGCGTCGGCGGTGGTCTCCTCGACGACCTCGGCCTCAGCGGCCTCGGTCTCGGTGGAAGCTGCCTCGACCGGCGCCTCTTCTGCTGCCGGGGCAGCCTTCGGGGCGGCGGTGGTGCTCGACTTGGTCGACTTCACCTTCGGGGTGACGGGCTCGAGCACGAGCTCGATCTGCACCATCGAGGCGTTGTCGCCCTTGCGGAAGCCCAGCTTCGTGATGCGGGTGTATCCACCCTCGCGCTCGGCGACGAGCGGAGCGATCTCGGTGAACAGCTCGTGCACCACACCCTTGTCGTGGATGGTGGCCAGCACGCGACGGCGGGCGTGCAGGTCGCCGCGCTTCGCGAACGTGATGAGGCGCTCGGCGATCGGACGCAGGCGCTTCGCCTTGGTCTCCGTGGTCTTGATGCTCTTGTGGGTGAAGAGCGCAGCGGCCAGGTTGGCGAGCATCAGGCGCTCGTGCGCGGGGCCGCCTCCGAGGCGGGGGCCCTTGGTGGGCTTAGGCATGATCGGTTATCTCCAGTTGTAAAAATCGACAGTGTCGATGTATCAGGTGGCGTCGTCGGAAGACAAGCCTCAGATGGTGGTCTCGTCTTCTTCGTAGCCGCTGTAGAAGTGGGCGCCGTCGAAGCCGGGGACCGAGTCCTTGAGCGAAAGGCCCATCTCGGTCAGCTTGTCCTTGACCTCATCCACCGACTTCTGACCGAAGTTGCGGATGTTCATCAGCTGCGTCTCCGAGAGCGAGACGAGCTCGCTGACGGTGTTGATGCCCTCACGCTTGAGGCAGTTGTACGATCGGACGGACAGGTCGAGGTCCTCGATCGGCATCGACAGCTCGGAGCTGAGGACGGCGTCGACCGGCGCGGGGCCGATCTCGATGCCCTCTGCCGCCGTGTTGAGCTCGCGGGCCAGACCGAACAGCTCGGTCAGCGTGCGGCCGGCCGAAGCGATGGCGTCGCGGGGGCTGATCGCGGGCTTGGTCTCGACGTCGACCACGAGGCGGTCGAAGTCGGTGCGCTCACCGGCACGTGTCGCCTCGACACGGTAGGTGACCTTGAGGACCGGGGAGTAGATCGAGTCGATCGGGATCTGACCGGCCTCGCTGTACTCGTTGCGGTTCTGGGTCGCCGACACGTAGCCGCGGCCACGCTCGATGGTCAGCTCGACCTCGAACTTCGCCTTGTCGTTGAGGGTCGCGATGACGAGCTCGGGGTTGTGGATCTCCACACCGGCCGGAGCCGAGATGTCGGCGGCGGTCACCTGACCGGAGCCGGTCTTGCGGAGGTACGCCGTGATCGGCTCGTCGTGCTCGCTGGAGACGACGAGTCCCTTGATGTTCAGGATGATCTCGGTGACGTCTTCCTTGACACCCGGGACCGTGCTGAACTCGTGCAGCACGCCGTCGATGCGGATGCTGGTGACAGCCGCGCCGGGGATCGAGGACAGCAGGGTGCGGCGAAGCGAGTTGCCGAGGGTGTAACCGAAACCGGGCTCGAGGGGCTCGATCACGAACCGCGAGCGGAACTCGGAAATGTTCTCTTCGGCGAGCGTAGGACGCTGTGCAATGAGCACTGTTGATTCCTTTCGGCTAAGTGTCCGCTATATGACACTTGCGATTTGCGCGCCGGGATCGATGACGGCCAACCGCCACCGATCCCCGCCTGCGCGAAAATGGATACTGAGAGAACTACTACTGCTTAGACGCGACGACGCTTCGGCGGGCGGCAACCGTTGTGCGCCTGCGGGGTGACATCGTTGATCGAGCCGACCTCGAGGCCTGCGGCCTGGAGCGAACGGATCGCGGTCTCGCGACCGGAGCCCGGTCCCTTGACGAAGACGTCGACCTTCTTCATGCCGTGCTCCTGCGCCTGACGCGCAGCAGACTCGGCGGCGAGCTGAGCGGCGAACGGGGTCGACTTACGCGAACCCTTGAAGCCGACGCCGCCGGACGATGCCCAGCTGATGACCGCACCGGTGGTGTCGGTGATCGAAACGATGGTGTTGTTGAACGTCGACTTGATGTGGGCCTGGCCCACGGCGATGTTCTTCTTCTCTTTCTTGCGCGGCTTGCGAACGGCCGACTTGGGTGCTGCCATGATTTCTCCTGAATCCTATGGGCGAGGCTGCTGGCTAAGGCCTAGCGAGCCTTCTTCTTGCCGGCCACGGTGCGCTTCGGGCCCTTGCGGGTGCGAGCGTTGGTCTTGGTGCGCTGACCGCGGACCGGGAGGCCCTTGCGGTGACGGATACCCTCGTAGCTGCCGATCTCGACCTTGCGCCGGATGTCGGCCGCGACCTCGCGGCGGAGGTCACCCTCGACCTTGAAGTTGCCTTCGATGTAGTCGCGGAGGGCGACGAGCTGGTCGTCGGACAGATCCTTGACGCGGATGTTGCCGTCGATCGCGGTGTCGGCGAGGGTCTTCAGAGCCCGCGTGCGGCCGACGCCGTAGATGTAAGTGAGTGCGACTTCCACGCGCTTCTCGCGCGGGATGTCAACGCCTGCTAGACGTGCCATTGTGGCTTCTCCTGTGAGTGAGTGGAGGTCTGCAGCAATCCCGGTGCCCCGGCCTCCAACCGGGGGTGTCCCCCTCCTCGCTCACGCGATTCGGGATCTGGGACTGCCAGATTTCGATATTGAGTTATGGGTGGCCGGCGGGAAATGCATCCCACCGGCCGGAACCGCGATTAACCCTGGCGCTGCTTGTGGCGCGGGTTCTCGCAGATGACCATGACCCGGCCGTTACGACGGATGACCTTGCACTTGTCGCAGATCTTCTTGACGGAGGGCTTGACCTTCATATTTCTTTACCTTTGTTCGCTGTCCTCGTACCTCGCCAGGGGCTACCCGGTGGCGAGGCCGTTACTTACAGCAGACCTTTACTTGTAGCGGTAGACGATCCGGCCGCGGGTCAGGTCGTATGGGCTCAGCTCCACGATCACGCGGTCCTCGGGGAGGATGCGGATGTAGTGCTGGCGCATTTTGCCGGAGATGTGGGCAAGGACCTTGTGGCCGTTGGTCAACTCAACGCGGAACATCGCGTTGGGAAGAGCTTCGACTACGGATCCTTCGATCTCGATGACGCCGTCTTTTTTGGCCATAGCCTCACTGTCGCTAAAAGTCGTGGTTTGCTGGTCGTGCGTTGATTGTGGTGACGGCACGCTGAAACGCGCCTAAGACACCAAGGATCAATCTTATGGGATTGTCTGGCGTTTTGCCAATCCTTGTGTATGATCTGCGCACGCTGACCGCGAACAGCCCGGTCGGGGCGGGATTCCCTGCCCGGTCACGCGATCGGAGTCGGAGTGATGCCGAACGGTGCGAGACCGGCCGCTCCCCCGTCGGCAGCGGTCAGCACCCAGATGCCGTCCTTGTGCACGGCGACGCTGTGCTCCCAGTGCGCTGCCGCCGAGCCGTCCTCGGTGGCGACGGTCCAGCCGTCATCCTTCACGTAGGTCTCCGGGTCGCCGAGAACCACCATCGGCTCGATCGCGACGACCAGGCCCGGCTTCACCTCCGGACCCTTCGCGCGAACGCGGTAGTTGAAGACCGGGGGCTCCTCGTGCATCCTGCGGCCGATCCCGTGTCCGATGTAGTCGGTCAGGATGCCGTACTCGCCCTGCGAGAGGATGTGGTCCTCCACGGCTTCGCCCACCTCGTTGAGATGCTTCGCCGTCGCGAGCCTGGCGATGCCGTGCCAGAGCGACTGCTCGGTCACGTCGGAGAGCTTCTGGCGCTCGGCGACCAGCTCCGGCCTGGCCGGGTCCGGCAGGACGAAGCTGCGCGCCGAGTCGCCGTTCCAGCCGTCGAGGATCGCACCGCTGTCGATGGAGACGATGTCCCCCGGCTGCACGATGCGCGAACCGGGGATGCCGTGCACGACCTCGTCGTTCACCGATGAGCAGATGGTGTGGTGGTAGCCGTGCTCGAGCTTGAAGTTCGGCTTTCCGCCGGCGGCGATGATCGCCTGCTCAGCGAGTTCGTCGAGCTGCAGCGTGGTGACGCCGGCGACGAGCGCATCCCGGACGGCGTCGAGCGATGCGGCGGTCGCGAGACCGGGCGCCACCATCAGCCTGAGCTGCGCCGGCGACTTGTAGATCGAACGCTTGAAGACCAACGGAGCCTATGCCACGGACTCGTCGCGCTCCGCGACGGGCAGGATGCCCTTGCTCGCGAGCGCCGACTTGATGCGTGCTGCCACCTCGTCCATGTCGCCGAGTCCGTCGACCTCGACGAGGAGTCCGCGCGAGCGGTACACGTCGATCAGCGGAGAGGTCTCGCGCACGTAGACCTCCTGGCGGTGCCGGATGGCCTCCTCGGAGTCGTCTGCACGACCCTGCTCCTGCGCACGCTTCGAGAGCCGGGCGACGATCTCGTCCTGGTCTGCGACCAGCTGGATGACCGCGTCGAGCTTCTGCCCGTTCTTCTCGAGCAGCTCATCCAGGTATGCCACCTGGTCGAGCGTGCGCGGGTATCCGTCGAGCAGGAAGCCGTTCTTGGCGTCGTCCTCCGCGATGCGGTTGGTGACGAGCTCGTTGGTGAGGCTGTCCGGGACGTAGTCGCCCGCGTCGACGATCGCCTTGACCTGCAGGCCGAGCGGCGTCTCGTTCTTGATGTTGGCCCTGAAGATGTCGCCCGTGGAGATGTCCGGGATCCCGTACGCGGTGGTGATGCGAGAGGCCTGAGTGCCCTTGCCCGCTCCGGGAGGTCCGACGATCAGCATACGGGTCAACGCAGAAGCCCTTCGTAGTGCCGCTGCTGGAGCTGGGAGTCGATCTGCTTGACCGTCTCCAATCCGACACCGACGATGATCAGGATGGACGTGCCGCCGAACATGAAGTTCTGACTGGCTCCGATGACCGCGAATGCGACAAGCGGTATCAGCGCGACGAGACCCAGATAGATCGAACCGGGGAGGGTGACGCGGGTGAGCACGTAGTCGAGGTATTCGGCGGTCGGACGGCCGGCACGGATGCCGGGGATGAAGCCGCCGTACTTCTTCATGTTGTCGGCGACTTCTTCCGGGTTGAACGTGATGGCCACGTAGAAGTACGTGAAGCCGACGATCAGCAGGAAGTAGAGCAGCATGTAGAGCGGGTGGTCGCCCTTGGTGAGGTAGTTCGTGATCCAGGTCACCCAGGGAGCGGGAGCCTTGCCCGCTGCCGGCTGGTTGAACTGCGCGATCAGCGCCGGCAGGTAGAGCAGCGACGACGCGAAGATCACGGGCACGACACCGGCCATGTTGACCTTGATCGGGATGTACGTGTTATTACCGCCGTAGGTCCGCCTGCCCACCATCCGCTTGGCGTACTGCACAGGGATGCGCCGTTGCGACTGTTCGACGAAGACGACCGCCATGACGATCAGCAAGCCGATCGCGATCACCAGCAGCAGCGTCTCGATGCTCTGCGACTGGGCGATGGCCCAGAGCGAGCTCGGGAACTGAGCCGCGATCGAGGTGAAGATGAGGAGGGACATGCCGTTGCCGATGCCGCGCTCGGTGACGAGCTCGCCCATCCACATGATGAGGCCGGTGCCGGCGGTCATGGTGATGACCATGAGCATGATGGCGTACCAGGAGTCGTCCGTGATGAGCTGGGTGCACTGCGAGACGGCGGTGGTGCCGAAGAGTGCGCCGCTGCGGGCGACGGTGATCAGCGTGGTCGACTGGAGGACGCCGAGCGCGATCGTGAGGTAACGCGTGTACTGCGTGAGCTTGGCCTGACCGGCCTGGCCCTCCTTGTAGAGGGTCTCGAAGCGCGGAATGACCACGCGCAACAGCTGCACGATGATCGACGCGGTGATGTACGGCATGATGCCGAGCGCGAAGATCGAGAGTTTGAGGAGCGCGCCACCCGAGAACAGGTTGACGAGCGAATAGAGACCAGAAGTGTCCTGGTTGGCATTGAGACAGGTCTGCACATTGCCGAAGTCAACGAACGGCGCCGGGATGAACGAGCCAAGGCGGAACAGGGCGATGACGCCCAAGGTGAAGGCGATCTTCCGGCGAAGATCTGGTGTGCGGAAGATCCGCGCAACGGCGCTAAACAAAAGTGCGTCCTGCTTTCCTGTAAGGAGTCAGCCGGGTGACCGGAGAAATACCGGTCACCCGACTGTACAGCTTTACGGTGTGGCTACTTGACCGAGCCACCCGCGGCGACGATCTTCTGCTCTGCAGAGCCGGAGACCTTGTCGACCGCAACGTTCAGCTTAACCGCAATGTCCCCGTTGCCGAGAACCTTGACCTTCTCGTTCTTGCGAACGGCGCCCTTGGCGACGAGATCGGTGACGGTGACGTCACCACCCGACGGGTAGAGCTCGGCGAGCTTCTCCAGGTTCACGACCTGGTACTCGACGCGGAACGGGTTCTTGAAGCCGCGAAGCTTCGGGGCCCGCATGTGGAACGGCAGCTGGCCACCCTGGAATCCGGGGCGGACCGAGTAGCGAGCCTTCGTACCCTTGGTACCACGGCCTGCCGTCTTACCCTTCGAGCCCTCACCGCGTCCGACGCGGGTGCGGTCCTTCTTGGCACCTGCTGCTGGACGGAGGTGGTGAACCTTGAGCACGTGCTCGCGGGTCTCCGAGGGCGCTGCCTTCTTGGCCGGGGCCTTCGCGGCGGGCTTGTCAGCCTTGGCGACGGTCTCGTCCTTCGACGCTGCGGCAGCCTTGGCAGGAGCCTTGGCGGCCGGAGCCTTCGCAGCAGGAGCCTTCTTCTCGGCGGCCGGCTTGTCGGCAGCGGCCTTCGCCGGAGCCTTCTTGGCCGGAGCCTTCTCAGCAGCGGCCTTGGCCGGAGCCTTGGCAGCAGCTGCCTTCTTCTCGGCGGCCGGCTTGGCGGCAGCCTTGGTGGTTGCTTCCTTTTCGTCAGCCATTAGTCAATCTCCTCGACCTTGACAAGGTGAGCGACGGTCTTGACGTACCCGCGGTTCTGCGAGTTGTCCTCGCGAACGACGACGTCACCGATGCGCTTGAGTCCCAGGCTGCGAAGGGTGTCGCGCTGGTACTGCTTCTCACTTACTTTGGACTTGATCTGCGTGATCTTCAGACGCGCAGCCATCAGGCACCTGCCTTCGCGGTCGCGGCGGCCTCTGCCGCCTGGGCCTCGGCACGCAGCAGGCGAGCCGGAGCCACCTGGTCGTAGTCGAGTCCACGGCGAGCGGCAACGGCGCGAGGTTCCTCGAGCTGCTGCAGCGCCTCGACGGTCGCGTGCACGATGTTGATCGTGTTGGACGAACCGAGCGACTTGCTCAGGACGTCGTGGATACCGGCGCACTCGAGGACGGCGCGGACCGGGCCACCGGCGATAACACCGGTACCTGCCGCGGCGGGGCGCAGGAGCACCACACCGGCTGCAGCCTCACCCTGGACGGGGTGCGGGATGGTGTTGCCGACGCGCGGGACGCGGAAGAAGTTCTTCTTCGCCTCCTCGACGCCCTTCGAGATCGCCAGCGGGACCTCGCGGGCCTTGCCGTAGCCGACACCGACCAGACCGTTGCCGTCTCCGACGACGACGAGGGCGGTGAAGCTGAAGCGACGTCCACCCTTGACGACCTTCGAGACGCGGTTGATGGTCACAACGCGCTCGAGGAACTGGCTCTTGTCCTGGTCGCGGCTGCCGCGATCACGGTTGGGGTTGCGCTCGCGACCACCACGGCGGGCCTCACGGGGCTCGCTCTGGGTGTTGGTGGTCGATGCCGCAGTCTCAACCGGCGCCTGGGCGTCGGTCGTCTGCTCAGAGGCCACGGTCTGCTCCTTGTTGTTCTGTTCGTCGCTCACAGGTTCAATCCACCCTCTCGAGCTCCTTCGGCGACAGCTGCGACGCGACCTGCGTACTTGCTGCCTCCACGGTCGAATACGACGGCGTCGACGCCAGCGCTCTTGGCGCGCTCGGCGACGAGCTCGCCGACCTTGCGTGCCTTGGCGGTCTTGTCACCGTCGAAGCTGCGGAGGTCCGCCTCCATGGTCGAAGCAGACGCGAGGGTGTGACCCTTGCTGTCGTCGACGATCTGGACGAAGACGTGACGTGCCGAGCGGTTGACGACCAGACGCGGACGGACCGCGGTGCCCTCGACCTTCTTGCGGAGCCGGGTGTGACGGCGGCCGCGTGCTGCGGACTTGCTCTTTCCTCTGGTTCCGAGAGCCATGGTTACTTACCAGCCTTTCCGGCCTTGCGGCGGACAACCTCGCCGGCGTAGCGCACACCCTTGCCCTTGTAGGGCTCGGGCTTGCGGATCTTACGGATGTTGGCGGCGACCTCACCGACGGCCTGCTTGTCGATACCACTGACCGTGAGCTTGTTGTTGCCCTCGACCGTGAACGTGATACCCGCGGGCGGCTCGACGTTGACCGGGTGCGAGAAGCCGAGAGCGAACTCGACGCCCGCGCCCTTCTGCGCGACACGGTAACCGGTGCCGACGATCTCGAGTCCCTTGGAGTAACCCTCGGTGACGCCGATGATCTGGTTGTTGATCAGGGTGCGGGTCAGGCCGTGCAGCGAACGCGATGCGCGCTCGTCGTCGGGACGGGTGACGAGCACCTGGCCCTCTTCCAGCTTGACCTCGATCGGGCTGGCGACGACGAGGCTGAGCTCGCCCTTCGGGCCCTTGACGGTGACGGCCTGGCCGTCGATCTTCACATCAACCCCGGCAGGGATGCTGATGGGCAGTCTTCCAATACGCGACATGACGAACTACCACACGTAGGCGAGGACTTCCCCACCCACGCCCTTCTTCTCAGCCTGACGGTCGGTGAGCAGACCGGAGGAGGTGGACAGGATGGCGACGCCGAGGCCGCCGAGAACCTTGGGGATCTCGGTGGACTTCGCGTAGACGCGGAGTCCGGGCTTGGAGACGCGCTTGATGCCGGCGATGGAACGCTCGCGGTTCGGTCCGAACTTCAGACCGAGGGTGAGGGTCTGGCCGACGCGTGCGTCGCTGACCTCCCAGCTCGCGATGTAACCCTCGGACTTGAGGATGTCGGCGATGTGCGCCTTGAGCTTCGAGTGCGGCATCGACACGGTGTCGTGGTGCGCCGAGTTCGCGTTGCGCAGTCTGGTCAGCATGTCTGCGACCGGATCTGTCATTGTCATTTCGGTGTTTCCTTTGTTCACCAGGTTTCGTTCAGCCGTTACACGACTGACGACCTGTGGTGGAAGCGGGCCGGCCGGATCGGCCGGCCCGACAGGGTGAGGACTAGTTCGCGGCCTCGTTGGAACGGAAGGGGAAGCCGAGCTGCTTGAGCAGCGCGCGGCCCTCTTCGTCGTTCTTCGCGGTGGTCACCACAGTGATGTCCATTCCGCGGACGCGGTCGATGCGGTCCTGGTCGATCTCGTGGAACATCGCCTGCTCCGTGAGACCGAAGGTGTAGTTGCCCGTTCCGTCGAACTGCTTGTCCGACAGACCGCGGAAGTCGCGGATACGGGGAAGTGCAAGAGACAGCAGGCGGTCGAGGAACTCCCACATGCGGTCGCCACGCAGCGTGACGTGCGCGCCGATCGGCTGACCCTCGCGCAGCTTGAACTGCGCGATGGACTTGCGGGCCTTGGTGACCTGCGGCTTCTGACCGGTGATCTTGGTGAGGTCTGCGACCGCACCATCCATGACCTTGCCGTCACGAGCAGCCTCGCCGACGCCCATGTTGACGACGATCTTCACGAGACCCGGCACCTGGTGCGGGTTGGTGAAGCCGAGGTCCTTGGACAGCTGCGCTGCGATCTCGTTCTTGTACTTCTGCTTGAGACGCGGCTGGATTTTGCCAGCAGCGGTTGCAGTGTCGGTCATTACAGGTCCTTACCTGACTTCTTGGCGTAACGAACGCGGACCGTCTTGGTGACGCCGTCCTTCGTGACAGTCTCGTTGCGGAAACCGACGCGGGTCGGCTTCTTGGTCTCGGGGTCGACGAGCGCCACGTTGGAGACGTGGATCGGAGCCTCGTGCGTCTCGATGCCGCCGGTCTTCGTGCCACGCTGCGTCTGTCCGACGCGGACGTGCTTGGTGACGAAGTTGACGCCCTCGACGATCACGCGGTTCTTCTCGACGAGAACCTCGATGACGCGACCCTGCTTGCCCTTGTCGCCTCCGCGCGCCTGCGACGCACCGGAGATGACCTGGACCAGGTCGCCCTTCTTGATGTTCGCCATGTGTTACAGCACCTCCGGGGCCAGCGAGATGATCTTCATGAACTTCTTGTCGCGGAGTTCGCGACCGACCGGTCCGAAGATGCGGGTACCGCGGGGGTCCCCGTCGTTCTTCAAGATCACTGCGGCGTTCTCATCGAACTTGATGTATGAGCCGTCCGGGCGGCGGGTGTTCTTCACCACGCGCACGATGACAGCCTTGACGACGTCGCCCTTCTTGACGTTGCCGCCGGGGATCGCGTCCTTGACCGTGGCGACGATCGTGTCGCCCAGGCCGGCGTAACGACGGCCGGAGCCGCCGAGCACGCGAATCGTGAGGAGCTCCTTGGCGCCCGTGTTATCGGCGACCTTGACTCGGGATTCCTGCTGAATCACTTGGCCTTCTCCAGAATCTCAACCAGGCGCCACCGCTTGGAGGCGCTCAGCGGACGGGTCTCGTTGATGAGAACGAGGTCGCCGATGCCGGCGCTGTTGCTCTCATCGTGCGCCTTCACCTTGGAGGTGCGGCGGATGACCTTGCCGTACAGGGGGTGCTTCACGCGGTCTTCGACCTCGACGACGATGGTCTTGTCCATCTTGTCGCTGACGACGTAACCGCGACGGGCCTTGCGGTACCCGCGGACGAGGGCCTCGTCGGCCGCCGACTCCGCGGCCGCAGCCTTGGTGGTCTCAGCCATTACTTGGCCTCCTCAGTCTCAGTCTCGGCGTCGGCGGCCGCGGGGGCGGCCTTCTTCGCCTTGGTCTTCTTCTCAGCCTTCGCGTCGGCGACCTCGGCGGGGGCCGGGGTGGCCCTGATGCCGAGCTCGCGCTCACGGATGACCGTGTAGATACGAGCGATGTCGCGCTTCACGGCGCGCAGGCGGCCGTGGCTCTCGAGCTGGCCGGTGGCCGACTGGAAGCGCAGGTTGAACAGCTCTTCCTTGGCCTTCTTCAGCTCGTCGACGAGACGCTCGTCTTCGAAAGTGTCGAGCTCTGCGGATGCGAGCTCCTTGGATCCGATCGCCATTACGCGTCGCCCTCCTCGCGCTTGATGATGCGTGCCTTGAGGGGCAGCTTGTGAATTGCACGGGTCATGGCCTCGCGAGCGAGTTCCTCGCTGACACCAGAGACCTCGAAGAGGACTCGACCCGGCTTGACGTTGGCGACCCACCACTCGGGGGAACCCTTACCGGAACCCATACGGGTTTCGGCCGGCTTCTTCGTGAGCGGACGGTCGGGGTAGATGTTGATCCACACCTTGCCACCACGCTTGATGTGACGGGTCATCGCGATACGAGCGGACTCGATCTGACGGTTCGTCACGTACGCGGGGGTCAGGGCCTGGATGCCGAACTCGCCGAAGGAGACCTTCGTGCCACCAGTGGCCTGGCCGGAACGGCCGGGGTGGTGCTGCTTGCGGTGCTTGACTCTACGTGGGATCAACATGGTTATGCCTCAACTCCTGCTGCGGCCGGCGCGCTCTCAGCTGCAGGGGCGTTGCCCCGGCCACCGCCGCGACGCGGACGGTCACGGTCGTTGCGCTCGCGCGACGGCTTCTGGTTGGCCTGCTCGCGAGCAAGCTCCTTGTTCGTGATGTCGCCCTTGTAGATCCACACCTTGACACCGATGCGACCGAAAGTGGTCTTGGCCTCGTAGAAGCCGTAGTCGATGTTGGCGCGGAGCGTGTGCAGCGGCACACGGCCCTCGCGGTAGAACTCCGAGCGGCTCATCTCAGCGCCGCCGAGACGGCCGGACACCTGGATGCGGACACCCTTGGCGCCTGCGCGCTGGGCGCCCTGCAGGCCCTTGCGCATCGCGCGGCGGAACGCCACACGTGCGGAGAGCTGCTCTGCGATGCCCTGAGCGACGAGCTGAGCGTCGGCCTCGGGGTTCTTGACCTCGAGGATGTTCAGCTGGATCTGCTTGCCCGTGAGCTTCTCGAGGTCGGCGCGGATGCGCTCTGCCTCTGCGCCACGACGACCGATCACGATGCCCGGGCGGGCGGTGTGGATGTCGACGCGGACACGGTCACGGGTGCGCTCGATCTCGATGCGGGAAACACCCGCGCGGTCGAGCGACGTCTGCAGCAGACGACGGATCTTGACGTCCTCGGCGAGGTAGTCACTGTACCGCTGACCCGGCTTGGTGCTGTCCGAGAACCACCGCGACACGTGGTCGGTGGTGATGCCCAGACGGAAGCCGTATGGATTGACTTTCTGACCCATTACTTGCTCGCCTTCTTCGTAGCCTTGGCAGCTGCGGCCTCATCCGGCGTCGCGAGGACGATCGTGATGTGGCTGGTGCGCTTGTTGATGCGGAAGGCCCGGCCCTGTGCACGCGGCTGGAAGCGCTTGAGGGTCGTGCCCTCGTCAACGAATGCGCTGCTCACGTACAGGTCCTGCTCGTCCAGATAGGTGTTCGACTGGTCGGCCTTGACTCGCGCGTTGGCGATCGCCGAGGCGACGAGCTTGTACACCGGCTCGCTCGCACCCTGCGGGGCGAACTTCAGGATGGCCAGGGCCTCCTGTGCCTGCTTGCCGCGAATCAGGTTGACGACGCGACGAGCCTTCTGGGGGGTCACGCGGATGTGTCGCACGCGTGCGATCGACTCCACCATTTCTCTCCTCCTTACGTCACCGCGTTAGCGGCGACGACCCTTCTTGTCGTCCTTCACGTGTCCACGGAAGGTGCGGGTGGGAGCAAACTCACCGAGCTTGTGCCCAACCATGGTCTCGGTGACGAACACCGGGATGTGCTTGCGACCGTCGTGCACCGCGATGGTGTGACCCAGCATGGCCGGGACGATCATCGAGCGGCGCGACCAGGTCTTGATCACGTTCTTGCTGTTGGCCTCGTTCGCGGCGACAACCTTGCGAAGCAGGTGGTCGTCGACGAAGGGGCCCTTTTTGAGACTGCGTGGCATCTTCTACTCCTACTTACGCTTCTTGCCGACAGTACGACGACGCACGATGAGCTTGTCGCTTTCCTTGTTCGGGTGGCGGGTGCGGCCTTCCTTCTGACCCCACGGGCTGACCGGGTGACGACCACCGGAGGTCTTGCCCTCACCACCACCGTGCGGGTGGTCGATCGGGTTCATGGCAACACCACGCACGGTCGGGCGGACGCCCTTCCAGCGCATGCGGCCTGCCTTGCCCCAGTTGATGTTCGACTGCTCGGCGTTGCCGACCTCGCCGATCGTCGCGCGGCAGCGTGCATCCACGTTGCGGATCTCACCCGACGGCAGACGGAGCTGCGCGTACGGGCCGTCCTTGGCGACGAGACGCACGGAAGCGCCGGCCGAACGGGCGAGCTTTGCGCCACCGCCCGGCTTGAGCTCGATCGCGTGGATCACGGTACCGGTGGGGATGTTGCGCAGCGGCAGGTTGTTGCCCGGCTTGATGTCCGCGCCTGCACCCGACTCGACGATGTCGCCCTGCGACAGCTTGTTCGGGGCCAGGATGTAGCGCTTGGTGCCGTCCACGAAGTGGAGCAGCGCGATACGTGCGGTGCGGTTGGGGTCGTACTCGATGTGAGCGACCTTCGCGTTGACGCCGTCCTTGTCGTTGCGACGGAAGTCGATCACGCGGTACTGGCGCTTGTGGCCACCACCGATGTGACGGGTCGTGATGCGGCCCTGGTTGTTGCGGCCACCGGTCTTCGACAGCGGACGGAGCAGCGACTTCTCGGGCGTCGACCGGGTGATCTCAGCGAAGTCGGCAACGCTCGAACCGCGACGACCGGGGGTCGTGGGCTTGTACTTACGAATAGCCATTGTCTGTTTTCCTCTAGATCCCGGCCTTAGCCAACTGCCGTGAAGATGTCGATGGAACCGGACTTGAGCGTGACGATGGCACGCTTGGTGTCCTTGCGCTTGCCGGTGCCGAACTTGGTGCGACGCGTCTTGCCCTGACGGTTCAGGGTGTTGATCGAGGCGACCTGGACCTTGAAGATGCTCTCGATGGCGAGCTTGATCTCGGTCTTGTTCGAACGCGGGTCGACGACGAACGTGTACTTGCCCTCGTCGATCAGGCCGTAGCTCTTCTCAGAGACGACCGGGGCGATGATGATGTCGCGCGGGTCCTTGTTGACGGCCATTACGCGTTCACCTCTTCCTTGTTGGACTTCGAAGCGATGAAGCCTTCGAGCGCACCCTTCGTGAAGACGATGTCGTCACTGACGAGCACGTCGTACGCGTTCAGCTGGTCGAAGGTCAGCGTGTGGACGGTGGGCAGGTTGCGGACGCTCTTGAGGCTCACCGCGTCGTCGCGCTCGAGCACGATGAGGACGTGCTTCGAGGTGGCGACAGTGGCGAGGTACTCTGCGACGGCCTTGGTCGACGGGGTCTCACCGAGGGCGAGCGACTCGACGGCGTGCAGGCGGCTTCCGCGGGCGCGGTCGGAGAGAGCACCGAGCAGAGCAGCGGCGATCATCTTCTTGGGGGTGCGCTGCGCGTAGCTGCGGGGCACCGGTCCGTGGACGATGCCACCACCGGTCATCTGAGGGGCGCGGATCGAGCCCTGACGAGCGCGACCGGTTCCCTTCTGCTTGAACGGCTTGCGACCTGCACCGGAGACCTCACCACGACGCTTGGTCTTGTGAGTTCCCTGACGCGCCGCAGCGAGCTGCGCGACGACGACCTGGTGGATCAGCGGGATGTTGGTCTGGACGTCGAAGAGCTCGGCGGGAAGCTCGACAGAGCCTGCCTTCTTGCCCTTGACATCGAGAACGTCAATCGAGGTAGCCATGCGACTAGGCCCCCTTCACTGCGTTGCGGACGAAAACGATGCGGCCGCGAGCGCCGGGAACGGCGCCCTTGACCAGCAGGAGGCCCTTCTCTGCGTCGACGGCCTGAACCTTGAGGTTCAGAACGGTCACACGCTCGCCACCCATGCGACCGGCCATGCGCATGCCCTTGAAGACACGGCTCGGGGTCGAGGAGGCGCCGATGGAACCCGGCTTGCGGTGGTTGCGGTGTGCACCGTGCGAGGCGGAGACACCCTTGAAGTTGTGACGCTTCATCACACCGGCGAAGCCCTTACCCTTGGACGTTCCGACGACGTCGACCAGCTGGCCGGCCTCGAACGTGGCGTCGACGGTGAGCTCCTGGCCGGCCGAGTACTCGGCGGCGTCTGCGGTGCGGACCTCGGTGAGGTGACGGCGCGGCGTGACGCCGGCCTTGTCGAAGTGACCTGCCGACGGCTTGTTGACCTTGCGCGGGTCGATCTGGCCGTAGGCGATCTGGACGGCGTTGTAGCCGTCGACCTCGGGGGTGCGGACCTGGGTGACGACGTTCGGCGTGATCTCGATGACGGTCACGGGGATGAGCTTGTTGTTCTCATCCCAGACCTGGGTCATTCCGAGCTTCTTGCCGAGGAGGCCACGGGAGGTCTTGGTTTCGATGTTCGACATGGCACTCCCCCTTAGAGCTTGATCTCGATGTTGACGTCGGCGGGCAGGTCGAGACGCATGAGCGAGTCGACGGCCTTCGGCGTCGGGTCGATGATGTCGATCAGCCGCTTGTGCGTGCGCATCTCGAAGTGCTCACGGCTGTCCTTGTACTTGTGGGGAGAACGGATGACACACACCACGTTCTTCTCGGTGGGAAGGGGCACCGGGCCGACGACCGTAGCGCCTGCACGGGTAACCGTGTCGACGATCTTGCGCGCCGAGGTGTCGATGACCTCGTGGTCATACGACTTAAGCCGGATGCGGATCTTCTGTCCCGCCATGTCTGACTCACTCTCTTGTTATGGCGTCGTACGAGACCGGCTCCCGAGAGAACCTGACTCGCATTGGACGCGGATGCGACGAACGCTTGTTGGGGAACGCCACTATTCTTCTGTCAACTCATCGACCGCCCGCGGACATGGGTGAACCCTTGTCTTCGAGGTTGTCGATTAAGCTTTGCTCTTCTACCCGCGGCCTAACCATCTTCCGAATGCCGCCTGGCGGCGTCTCGGTGGGCTATGCACTGCCTGGCAGTGATCCGTTCGGAGCGCACATGAGCGCACTCGTTCCGAAATGTTGAACTAGACAAGTTTGCCAGACTCCGGCCCAAGCTGCAACCCGGGCGTGTCGCGGGCGCGTCGGACGCCGCTTCGCGCTCGCCCTCAGCCCGAGAAAGCCCGCACGATCACGTCGGCGGCGAGCACGACGACGACGATCCCGACCAGCAGATCCGTCCACGTCGCGAGCGCCTCCTGCGCGTTCTTGACCCTCTTCGGCAGGTGCATCAGCCCGGCGATCAGGAGGAAGACGCCGCCCGCGATGCCCGCGGGGAGAGCCCACCCTGGCACGAGTGCCAGCAGGCCGGCGATCCCCATGCCGAGGTTGGCCGTGCCGAGCTCGCGCGTGAGCTGCTTTTCCTGCACCGTCGGCGTGGCAGCGCCCAGGATCGCCGTGGTCGGCCCCCTGCCGGAGACCTGCGCGACGCCAGCCACGAGCAGCCGCGTGCCGACTCCCCAGAACACCCACCACTTGCCGAAGACCAGCACGGGGTCTCCCCCGCCCACCGCCAGCTCGATCGAACCGGAGACGATCGGAAGCACCACGGTCTGCGCGATGACGAGCACGAAGTAGCCCATGCATCAGGACCTTATCGGCAGCACCCCGTTACGCGCCAGCAGCGGTCCGAGACGGTCAGCGCGGCGGGCGGTGTCCCCAAGCGCCAGACGCACAGAGCGGGGCCCGGCTGAACGCCGGAGCCCCGCTCGGGTGACGCCTCGCGCCGTCACCCCGTGCTGTTGCCAATGGGACCGCTTACGCGACTCCCGAACTTTCCGTCCGAATGCCTGTCTGCGGGTTGGCCTGGTTTGCGAGGTCATGGATATCCATACGCTCTCCCTTCATCGACGGAACCGTCCGGTTGAAACGGTGTCCTCATTCTGCGCTTCGCCCAGCGGGAGGTAAACCCCCTGGAGCAAACGTCCAGGACCCGATGGGGGAATGCAAAAAGGGGCCGGACCTTTCGGTCCAGCCCCTTTCCGAGCAGTCGGAGAAGACTACTTGATGATCTTCGTGACCGTACCAGCGCCCACGGTGCGGCCACCCTCACGGATGGCGAAGCCGAGGCCCTCCTCCATAGCGATCGGCTGGATCAGCTCGACCGTCATGTCGGTGGTGTCGCCGGGCATGACCATCTCGGTGCCCTCGGGCAGCGTGATGACGCCGGTGACGTCGGTGGTGCGGAAGTAGAACTGCGGACGGTAGTTCGCGTAGAACGGGTTGTGACGCCCACCCTCATCCTTGGACAGGATGTACGCGGTGCCCTCGAAGTTGGTGTGCGGCGTAACCGAACCCGGCTTCACGACGACCTGACCGCGCTCGACGTCCTCACGCTTGGTTCCACGGAGGAGCAGACCACAGTTCTCGCCGGCCCATGCCTCGTCGAGCTGCTTGTGGAACATCTCGATACCAGTGACCGTGGTCTTCTGCGTCGGGCGGATGCCGACGATCTCAACCTCGGAGTTGATGGCGAGGGTTCCACGCTCGGCGCGGCCGGTGACGACGGTTCCACGACCGGTGATCGTGAAGACGTCCTCGATCGGCATCAGGAACGGCTTGTCCTTGTCGCGCACCGGGTCGGGGATGGAGTTGTCGACGGCGTCCATGAGCTCGACGATCGACTCGACCCACTTCTCGTCGCCCTCGAGCGCCTTGAGGCCCGAGACGCGAACGACGGGGGCGTTGTCGCCATCGAAGTCCTGGCTCGACAGAAGCTCGCGAACCTCGAGCTCGACGAGCTCCAGGATCTCCTCGTCGTCGACCATGTCGGACTTGTTGAGCGCGACGAGCAGGTACGGAACACCGACCTGCTTCGCGAGCAGCACGTGCTCACGGGTCTGCGCCATCGGGCCGTCGGTAGCGGCGACCACGAGGATCGCGCCGTCCATCTGAGCGGCACCGGTGATCATGTTCTTGATGTAGTCGGCGTGCCCAGGGGCGTCAACGTGCGCGTAGTGGCGCTTCGGGGTCTCGTACTCGACGTGCGAGATGTTGATCGTGATACCGCGCTGACGCTCTTCCGGAGCCGAGTCGATCGACGCGAAGTCGCGCTGAACGTTGGTCGCCGACGGGTACTTGTCAGCAAGCACCTTCGAGATCGCCGCGGTGAGCGTCGTCTTTCCGTGGTCGACGTGACCGATGGTTCCGATGTTGACGTGCGGCTTAGTCCGCTCGAACTTGGCCTTAGCCACTGGGTCCTCCTCAGGACTCTCGTGTAGAAGCCCCGGCCGATGGTTTCCGGCCGGCAACTCTACGGGATTGTTTATCTATGTTACGGGATACTGCGAAAGGAGGGTGACCGGAGTCACTCGCCCTTGTTCTTCTGGACGATCTCGTCGGCAACAGCCTTGGGAACCTCCGCGTAGCTGTCGAAGGTCATCGAGTAGACCGCACGGCCCGAGGTCTTCGACCGCAGGTCGCCGATGTACCCGAACATCTCCGACAGCGGAACGTTCGCGCGGATCACCTTGACCCCGCTCGCGTCCTCCATCGACTGGATCTGACCACGTCGTGAGTTGAGGTCACCGATCACATCGCCCATGTACTCTTCCGGCGTGCGAACCTCGACCGCCATGAGCGGTTCGAGGAGCACGGGGTTCGCCTTGCGCGCGGCCTCCTTGTAGGCCATCGAGCCGGCGATCTTGAACGCCATCTCCGAGGAGTCGACGTCGTGCGAAGCGCCATCCACGAGGGTGGCCTTGACACCCACGGTCGGGAAGCCGGCGAGAACACCCACCTGCATCGCGTCCTGGATACCGTGGTCGACCGAGGGGATGTACTCGCGCGGGACGCGGCCACCCGTCACAGCGTTGACGAACTCGTAGCTCGTCTCCGGCGTGACATCCATCGGCTCGATCGTGATCTGGATCTTGGCGAACTGGCCAGAACCACCGGTCTGCTTCTTGTGGGTGTAGTCGTACTTCTCGACCGCGCGACGGATGGTCTCGCGGTAGGCCACCTGGGGCTTGCCGACGTTGGCCTCGACGTTGAACTCGCGCTTCATGCGGTCGACCAGGATGTCCAGGTGAAGTTCACCCATACCCTTGATGACCGTCTGACCGGTCTCCTGGTTCTGCTCGGTGCGGAACGTCGGGTCTTCCTCGGCGAGCTTCTGGATCGCGGTGCCCAGCTTCTCCTGGTCGGCCTTGGTCTTCGGCTCGATCGCGACCTCGATGACGGGCTCGGGGAACGTCATCGACTCGAGGACGACCTGGTTGTCCGGGTCGCACAGGGTGTCGCCGGTGGTGGTGTCCTTGAGGCCGATCACGGCGTAGATGTTGCCAGCGGTCAGGAAGTCGACCGGGTTCTCCTTGTTGGCGTGCATCTGGAAGATCTTCCCGATGCGCTCCTTCTTGCCCTTGGTCGAGTTGACGATGCCGGCACCGCTGTCGACACGGCCGGAGTACACGCGCACGTAGGTCAGACGACCGAAGAACGGGTGGACGGCGACCTTGAAGGCCAGAGCCGAGAACGGCTCGGACGCGTCGGCGTGGCGAAGGATGACCTTCTCCTCGTCGCGCGGGTCGTGAGCCTCGATGGCCGGAACGTCGATCGGCGACGGAAGGAAGTCGATCACAGCGTCGAGCATCGGCTGCACGCCGCGGTTCTTGAACGCGGAACCGCAGAGCACCGGGTAGAGCTCGCTGTTGATCGTCATCTTGCGGATGGCGCCCTTGATCTCTGCGACCGTGAGCTCCTCACCGCCGAAGAACTTCTCGAGCAGTGCGTCGTCGCTCTCCGCGACGGTCTCGAGCAGCGTCTGACGGTACTCGTTGGCCTTGTCGACCAGGTCGGCCGGGATCTCCTCGATGGCGTACTTGGCGCCCATCTGGACGTCACCCTTTGCGTCACCGCGCCAGGTCAGCGCACGCATCTCGATGAGGTCGACGACGCCCTCGAAGGCGGACTCGGAACCGATCGGGAGCTGCAGCACCAGCGGCTTGGCGCCGAGGCGGCTGACGATGGTGTCGACCGTGTAGTAGAAGTCGGCGCCGAGCTTGTCCATCTTGTTGACGAAGCAGATGCGCGGGACGTTGTACTTGTCGGCCTGACGCCAGACGGTCTCGGACTGGGGCTCGACGCCCTCCTTGCCGTCGAAGACGGCGACGGCGCCGTCGAGGACGCGGAGCGAACGCTCCACCTCGACGGTGAAGTCCACGTGACCCGGGGTGTCGATGATGTTGATCTGGTTCTTGTTCCAGAAACAGGTGACGGCCGCGGACGTGATGGTGATGCCGCGCTCCTTCTCCTGCTCCATCCAGTCGGTCGTCGAAGCGCCGTCGTGGGTCTCGCCGATCTTGTGGTTGACGCCCGTGTAGAACAGGATGCGCTCGGTCGTAGTGGTCTTGCCGGCATCGATGTGGGCCATGATGCCGATGTTGCGGACCTTGTTCAGGTCGGTGAGCACGTCCTGTGCCACAGGGTTCCTCCGAAAAGTAGAAAGGTGAAGGGGTGCCGGCCCGGGTGGGGCACTCCATGGAGTACAACACCCGGACCGGCGTGGTAATGCCCGAACCGGGATTACCAGCGAGCCGGATTTACCAGCGGTAGTGCGCGAAGGCCTTGTTCGACTCGGCCATCTTGTGCGTGTCCTCGCGACGCTTGACAGCGGCGCCGAGGCCGTTCGACGCGTCGAGGATCTCGTTGGTGAGGCGCTCGGTCATGGTCTTCTCGCGACGACCCTTGGCGTAGCTGGTGAGCCAGCGCAGCGCGAGCGTGTTCGCGCGGTGCGGCTTGACCTCGACGGGGACCTGGTAGGTCGAGCCGCCGACGCGGCGGCTGCGGACCTCGAGGGTCGGGCGGACGTTGTCGAGCGCCTTCTTGAGCGTGACGACGGCATCCTGACCGGACTTGGAGGCGACGCCTTCGAGCGCGTCATACACGATGCGCTCAGCGAGGCCCTTCTTGCCGTCGAGCAGGATCTTGTTGACGAGCTGGCTGACGATCGGTGCGCCGTAGACCGGGTCTGCGACGACGGGGCGCTTGGGAGCTGGACCCTTGCGAGGCATTACTTCTTCTCCATCTTCGCGCCGTACCGGCTGCGAGCCTGCTTGCGGTTCTTGACGGCCTGGGTGTCCAGCGCGCCACGGACGATCTTGTAGCGAACACCGGGGAGGTCCTTCACACGACCGCCGCGGACGAGCACCATCGAGTGCTCCTGCAGGTTGTGGCCCTCACCGGGGATGTAGGCCGTGACCTCTGTCCCGTTGGAAAGCTTGACGCGAGCCACCTTGCGGAGAGCCGAGTTCGGCTTCTTCGGGGTGGTGGTGTAGACGCGGGTGCACACGCCGCGCTGCTGGGGGTTGGCCTTCAGGGCGGGCGCCTTGGTCTTTGTGACCTTGGGGCTGCGGCCCTTCCGAACCAACTGCTGAATGGTTGGCACTGAACTTCTCCTTATATGGACTGCACGGTGACAGGTGTTGCTTCCCCGAGCCAGGGCACGCCCTGCTGGGCGTGTCTTTTCTCAGGGGGACCGATCGACGTTCAGAAGTGTTCGTCATCGATATGCCGTGGGGGCTGGACTCCCGTGCGGTTGTCCTGCCCATCGGATGAGTACGTGCCTGCCCACTCGCGGTGGCCATTCCTGGGCACCAGACGAGCGCGCGACAGAGCGCACACCCGATAAATCTTAGCTCGCGGGCAGCGCCCGGTCAAATGGATGCGGGTGCGCGCGGCGCGTCTGCAGCCCGCGATCTCCCCGCTGGGAGTATACGGCGAAGCGCGGGCATCCATCGTGGATGCCCGCGCTTCGCGGTGGAGGCGGCGAGACTCAGCCGCCGATGCCCTTGGCGAGCTCGCTGTCGACGTTCTGCAGTGCGTCAGCGGCCTTGGTGAGGAACTGCGACATCCCGTCGAGACCGTTCACCGCGTCGGTCGTGCCCTTGGTGAACTGCTCGTACGAGGTGTGGAATGCGCCCGAGGCCTGGTCGGTGACGAAGCCGCCGTTGACGAGTCCGTTGACCAGGTTCTGCAGTTCGTGGAGCTTGGCGGTGATGTCGTCCTTGCCCGAGATGAGGCGGTTGGCGGCATCGGTCATCTCGCCGTACGTGACGTTCATGTTTGCCATGATGTCGTTCCCTTCGTGTTGTCCGAGAGGCCAACCCCTCGGCCGACCAGTGATATCAAACTATCCGTGGATGCTGGTGGAGTGGAATGGGGAGCACTCCCCATGCGCCTCCCCCGGCGGTCCCCTACGCGGCGGACTCCCCGGAGCCCAGCTCCTCGCCCGCGCGCCAGAACTGCGTCGCGCAGACGATGCCCGCGACGATCAGCACGAGGCCGAGCGCGACGAACGAGAGCGTCCAGGGCAGCGCGTCTGCGAGCTCGGCGCTGGAGGAGGTCGGGCCGACGGCGGAGGACAGCGGGGTGAACGCGAGCACCAGGATCACGCCGCCGAGGCCGGAGAGCCAGAGGTCGAAGCGCCAGCGGTAGTCGAAGAAGCGCCAGAAGCGGCGGCCGGGCGCATCCACTCCCTGCTGCACCTTTCCTGCGGCCTGCGCGCGGTAGAAGGAGAGCTTCTTGATGAGCGAGGTGATCGCTGCGACGGTCACGCCGAAGCCGATCGAGCCGTAGATGACCCAGTAGCGCGAGAAGTCGTTCTCGTCGCCGACGCTCGCCGGCCAGCCGCCGGTGAACCAGGAGACGACGGGCACCACGACGAGGAGCACGGAGATCAGCAGGCCGACGACGATCCAGAAGACGTGCCAGCCGACGGGGAGGACGCGGAACCGGGACACCATGCTCGCCGACGGCAGCACCGTGTCCGGAGGCGCCGGGTTGCGCTTCATCGCACCCCTGCGCAGCTGCTCACCGGCGACGAGGCCGCACATCGCGAGCAGCAGGATCACGCCGGGGGTCGCGCCCATCGCGACGGCGGCGACGCCGCGGATGCCGTCGAGCGAACCGTCGTCCGGGCCTCCGGCGACGGCGGTCATCACGAGACCGCCGCCGACCAGCAGCACGAACGCGATGGCGGCGAGGATGCCCCCGCCCACGCTGAGCACACGCCCGAATGCCCGGTTCGATGCCGCGACCCGCTCCCTGCGCTGTGCGAGCGCCTCCTCGGTCAGTTCGTCGGTCACGAGACCTCCTCGGTCTGCAGTTCGGCCCAGGTGAGGGAATCGACGATCGCGTCGAAGAAGAGCGTGTACAGCTCGGGGTCGTGGGCGGTGGGGGCGGAGACGCTGACGGTCAGCAGGCCGGCGTCCGCCGGGTACGGCACCGAGTATTCGAGGTAGAGGGACGGCTCGCGCGTCTCCCCGATGACGTCCTCGCCGATCTCCCGGATGCGGGCGACCGGTCCCGTGCGCTGCTCGATGAGCTGCGCGCCGGGCGTCGCGGCGGCGAGCCGTTCGGCGAGAGGGCGCTCGGCGTCGACCTCCTCCGGCCACGCGCGGTCGCGCGCGATGAGGGCTGCGGGCAGCGGGATGCCGGGGAGGACTTCGAGCGACATCCAGAACGCGGTGGCGCCGGCGGCCCGCGCGCGCTCTGCCGTGCTCACCAACTCCTCGCGCGCATCCCGTCTCATCCGCGCCAGGCGGTCGTTGCGGCCGACCTGCTGCAGCACCAGGGTCCGGATGCGCTCGCGCATGGTCTCCTCGTCGACCAGCGGGATGTCGGCCCAGGTGCCGGGGAGGATGATCGAGTACGAGCCCTGCGGGGAACGGGCGGTGTACGTCATGCGTCCACCCTGTCCGCGAGGGTGACGGTGAGCGTCGCGACCAGCGCCTGCACGTCGGAGGCCATATCGGTGAACACGCCGAGGTTCTCCGCCGACGCCACGAACTGCACGACCTGTGCGGCGTCCGGCGGGTAGACCACCGCCACGACCCGCTCCTCCAGCTCGGCGCCGCCGTCCGGGAGGGCGTGGGCGATGAGGTTGTGAGATCCGACCAGTTCGCCGGCGTCCACGGCGGAGCGCCAGGTCTGTACGGCGAAATAGCTCTGGCCGGAATCCGGCTCGACGACGGGAGCAGCGAGCGCCTCCTCGTACTGGTCCGGCGTTCCGACCAGCTCGACGGGGGCGAGCGAGAAGACGAGTGCCGCTCCTGCCCGGCCGATCTCCGGGTACGGGATCCAGACCGCCGCGGTCATCGCCGGGTTGCGCATCTCGCGGAAGCGCGAGCGCGCGAACGCGAGTTCGTCGGCGAGCTTGGCGCGCATCCCCTGGTCGTCGACGAGGGATGCGGCGAGGTGCGCCGGCCAGTCCGGGTCCGAGGCTTCGGCGAGCGGCATCGGATACCAGCGCTCCGGAGTGCCGATGCTGAAGTCGACGATGTCGCGCCGTGTTCCGTTCGCCGTCACTGAGCCTCCCCTTCGCCCACCGGTACCCTACCCGCTACTTCGTGCCGTTGTTGGCGACGTTCCAGACGTCCTTGACCACGCCGACCGTGCTGCTCGTTGCTCCGCCGATCTTGTCGTAGTCGCCGGGGACGAACGACGAACCGGTGTCGATGGCCTGCCCGATCGGGTTGTTGGTGAAGCCGGAGACTGCGCCCGTGACCACCTTGACCGTGTTGTGCACCTGGTAGAGGGTCGCGGCCCCCGCGGTGAACTTCATGCCGTTGGTGAGCAGGCTCGGATCCGCCTTGGCCAGGTTGTAGAAGCCGACCAGGTCCTTGTTGATGCCGAAGCCCTTGCTGATGCTGAGGTTCAGGCCGGGGAACGCCTCGCGCGCCGCTTCCTTGATGAGCTCTGGACCGGACTTGGTGCCGGACTGGAACGCGGTGAGCGCCGCCTTCTGCGCATCCGTGCGGATGAACGGGGACTTGAACGCGTCGGAGAGCGGCTTGCTCAGGGCCTCGTTGGCCTTGGTGGCGCTCATGAAGTCCGTGCTGTGCCTGCTGACCCCCTGCAGCCGCGACAGCTGGCGGCTGTCGGTGATGCCGGTGCGGACGATGGCGGTGGCGCGGAGGTTCTTGGCCACCATCGCGAAGATCTTCCCGCCGAACAGCGTGAGCACGCAGCCGACGGCGGCGAACGCGACATCCCACCAGGAGCCGTCGCCGTTGATGACCTTGACGATGGACTCGACCAGGTCGATGATCGCGCCGATCGCGCCGAGCACGATCAGGATCTGGCCGAGGATGGGCACCCAGGCGAAGAAGATCGCCAGCACGCCCGCCCACTTGCAGATGGTCTTGAAGATGCTGAAGACGGTGGAGCCCCAGTCGTCCCAGAACGAGTCCTTCAGGCCGTGATTGTTCTTGTCGACGACGTTGACGATGGCGGCGATGGCGGTCTCGGCGGCGGAGTTCTTCGCATCCAGTGCCGTGTGCCACTCCGCGTGCGCCGCCCGCAGGTCGGCGTCGGCTGCGTCGGCGGCATCCTGAGACTTGGTGGCCGCCGTGGATGCCGTTGCCTTGTCGGCGTCTGCCGCGGTGTCCGCTGCATGCTGCGCGGTGGTCGCCGCGTGCTTGGCGGTGTTTGCCGCCTCCTGCTTGCTCTCGATGTGTGCGATGGCGGTGGTGGCCGCATCCTGGGCCGAGCGCAGGGACGACGAGTACGTGATGAGGGCGTCCGCGGTCGTGCGGTAGCGGTCGTGGGCCTTGTCGATGTCTCCGGCGACATCCTTCGCGGAGTCGCGGAACGCGTCGATGGCCTTGCTGACCATCTGGTCGACGTCGCCGATCTTCTTCAGCGTGGTGACCGAGCGCTGGATGGCGTCGGCGATCTCGGCGTAGTGGCGCGCCTTGGACAGCACCAGGTCCGGGTCGCCCTTGAGCGGCTGGTATTCGACGTCACTCATCTGCGTCTCCTAGTTCTTCGCCGGCGCTGCCGGGTAGTCCTGCGACTTCGCCGCGTCTTCCAGTGCGGTGGCAAGCCCCTCGTCCACCTTGGTGAAGCCGTCCGTGACTCCCGCGACGGACTTGGAGAGGCTCTCCACCGACTCGGTCATCTTCTTGCGCTTGTCGTTCCACTTGTGGGCGAAGTCGCGCACGTGGCCGGAGAGTCCGTCGTGGCCGGTGGCGTCCGCGACGGCGTCACTGAAGTCGTCTGCGCCCTTGAACTCGGAGACGATGGCCTCGAGGTCGGACTTGAGCTGTCCGAGCAGTTCCAGGTCGAGCTTCAGATCGGTCATGACGTTCCCCTCCGTTTTCAGGCTGTAGCCAACCTACCGAGCGCGGCATGGTGAGGCGATGGGGAGCAGTCCCCATGCAGCGACGTGCATGTATATAGGTATCGTTCTTTGCGTGCGCCTCAAACTCACGCTCTCCCGCCCATCCGGTGCCGGCGATGACATCGTCGTCACCGCAGACGCCGCAGCCAGCATCTCGGAAGTCGCCGCGAGCATCCGGCGTGTCGACCCGCGCGGCGGGAAAGGGCCGGTCACCGACGACAGGGCGCTGACCCTCCGCGCCGCCATCCCCGGCCAGGCGGAGACCCTCGTGCTGCCACCGGATGCGCCGATCGGCGAGGCCTGGATCGGGAGCGGGGCGACGGTCAGCCTGGCGGACGCCGGGGTGTACTACGCCCCGAGCGACCTCGGCGACGCGCCGGCGGTCGCGACGGCGCAGATCCTCACCGGCCCCGACGCCGGGCGTGAGTTCCCGCTCCGGCCGGGAACGGCCCTCCTCGGCAGGGACGACAGCTGCGACATCGTGCTCAACGACCCGCTGGTGTCGAAGCGGCACGTGCGCCTCGAGGTGGGCGACGGCGTCGAGGTGATCGACCTCGGCTCCGCCAACGGCGTGGTGGTGGACGGCGGCATCGTGACCCGCCTCACCGTGCGAAGGCCGGAGACCCTGCTGATCGGAGACACCGAGGTGCGCATCGCGGTGTCCGGGCTGTCCGGCATCCCCGCTGCTGCGCCGAAGGCCGGACCGGTCTTCTTCAACAGGTCGCCGCGGGTGGAGCAGCGGTACGCGGGCCAGGTGTTCCAGGCGCCGGAGGTGCCGACGGAGAAGGACGACCCGCCCTTCCCGCTGCTCGCGATGATCACGCCGCTGCTGCTCGGCGGGGCGATGTTCGCGCTCACCCGCCAGCCGACGTCGCTGCTGTTCGTGCTGCTCTCCCCGGTGATGCTCATCGGCAACTACATGACCGGGCGCACCCGCGGCAAGCGCAAGCTCAAGAAGGCCATCGCGGTCTTCGACAAGCGACTGGATGCGCTCACCGCCAAGCTGGACGCCGAGCGTCTCCGCGAGGTCGAGCTCCGGCGTGCGGAATCGCCGACGACGCACGCCGCCCTCGCGGACGCCGTGCAGCGCGGCCCGCTGCTCTGGACCAGGCGCCCCGAGCACTGGTCGTTCCTCAACCTGCAGCTCGGGATCGGCTCGATGCGGTCGAGGAACACCATCGCGAGCAATGATCGCGGCGAGATGATCGTCGAGTTCCAGGAGCGTCTGGACGCGGTCATCGACGCCAACGAGCGCGTCTCGGACGTCCCGGTGCTCGACAACCTGTTCGAGTCCGGCGCGCTCGGCATCGCCGGCCCGGCCGAGCACATCGCCGGGTCGGTCAACTCGACCCTGGTGCAGCTGACGGCGCTGCACTCCCCCGCAGAGCTCGTGGTCGCCGCCCTCGTCTCCCCGCGCTGGTCGCGGGAGCTGGAATGGCTCAAGTGGATGCCGCACACGTCGTCGCCGCACAGCCCGCTCGCCGGAGGCCACCTCGCGGACAGCGCTTCCAGTGCATCCACTGTCCTCAGCGCGCTCGAAGGGCTCGTGGAGGAGCGGCTGGCCCGCGCGAAGGGCCCGCAGCGCCGCGGTGCGATGGAGCAGGAGCGGGCCGCGATCGAGCGCGGGGCCGAGGTGGGCAAGTCGCAGACCGTGGACGGGACTCCGTCGCCCGTTCCCGCCGTGGTGGTCGTCATCTCCGGCGACGTGGCGATCGACCGGCCGCGCCTGGTGCAGCTGGCGGAGGCTGCCGCCGATGCCGGCGTCTTCCCGATCTGGCTGGACACCGACGTCGCGGCTCTTCCCGCCGTCTGCCGCACATACGTGGCGCACGCGGAGCGGGACGACCGCGCGACGGTCGGCTTCGTGCGCATCGGCGAGACCATCGACGACGTTGTCACCGAGCCCGTCGACCGCGCCACAGCGCTCGACTACGCCAAGCGCATGGCCCCCGTCATCGATGCGGGCGCGCTCGTCGCCGACGCCAGCGACCTGCCGCGCAGCATCTCGCTCGTCAGCCTGCTCGGCCACGACCTGACCGAGTCGTCCGGCGCCGTCATCGACCGCTGGAGGCAGAACGCCTCCATCCACGACAGGTCGGGCGCGCGCCCCGTGAAGCGCAGAGCGGGCACCCTGCGGGCCATCATCGGCTCCGCCGGCGTGGATGCGATGCACCTCGACCTGCGCAGCCAGGGCCCGCACGCCCTCGTCGGCGGAACGACCGGCGCGGGCAAGAGCGAGTTCCTGCAGGCCTGGGTGCTCGGGATGGCCGCCGAGTACAGCCCGGACAGGGTCACCTTCCTGTTCGTCGACTACAAGGGCGGCTCCGCCTTCGCGGACTGCGTGAGCCTGCCGCACTGCGTCGGCCTGGTCACCGACCTCAGCCCGCACCTGGTGCGCCGTGCGCTCACCAGCCTGCGCGCCGAACTGCACCACCGCGAGCACCTGCTCAACCGCAAGAAGGCGAAAGACCTGCTGGAGCTGGAGAAGCGCGGCGACCCGGAGTGCCCTCCCGCGCTCGTGCTCGTGATCGACGAGTTCGCCGCGCTCGTCGGCGAGGTGCCGGAGTTCGTGGACGGCGTGGTCGACATCGCCCAGCGCGGACGGTCGCTCGGCATCCACCTCATCATGGCCACGCAGCGTCCCGCCGGTGTCATCAAGGACAACCTGCGCGCGAACACCAACCTGCGCATCGCGCTCAGGATGGCGGACGAGTCCGACAGCCAGGACGTGGTCGGCGTCTCGGACGCCGCCCACTTCGACCCGGCCATCCCCGGGCGCGGCATGGCCAAGACCGGCCCGGGCAGGCTCGCCCCGTTCCAGTCCGCGTACGCGGGCGGCTGGACCAGCCGAGAGCCGGAGCGGGCGGGCGTCGAGGTCGCGGAACTGCGCTTCGGCGGCGAGATCCGCTGGGAGGAGGAGGGCTCCGGCCGCGAGGAGGAGCGCGACCTCGGGCCGACGGACCAGCAGCGCCTCGTGACCTCGATCGTGCGGGCGCAGGGCGAGGCCCGCATCCCGTCGCCGCGGCGTCCCTGGCTGGACGAGCTGGCCGCGGTCTACGACCTCGGGCTGCTGCGGCAGCGCACGGACGCCGAGCTGCTGCTCGGCGTGAGCGACGTGCCGGACAGGCAGCAGCAGCTGCCGGTGTACTTCCAGCCGGATGTGGACGGCAACATAGCCATCTACGGCACGGGCGGCGCGGGCAAGTCCGCTGCGCTCCGCACACTGGCGTCGTCCGCGGCGATCACCCCGCGCGGCGGTCCCGTGCGCGTCTACGCGCTCGACTTCGGTGCAGGCAGCCTCCGGATGCTCGAGAAGATGCCGCACGTCGGCTCCGTCATCCCCGGCGACGACGCCGAGCGCATCATCCGACTGTTCCGGATGCTCAAGGAGGAACTCGAGACCCGAGGGCCGCGGTTCGCGGAGGCCAACGCCTCCAGCATCACCGAATACCGCAGGCTCACCGGGCGCCAGAACGAGGCGCGCATCCTGCTGCTGATCGACGGATTCCCGAACTTCCGCGAGGACTTCGAGATCCCGGCGGGACGCTCGCAGTGGTACGACGTGTTCAAGGACATCCTCAGCGACGGCCGCCAGCTCGGGATGCACGTCGCACTCACCGGTGACCGCGCCGGCGCCGTCCCCACCGCGATCCGGTCGCTCGTGCAGCGTTCCGTCGTGCTGCGGCTCGCCGACGACGGCTACGGGATGCTCGACGTGCCGAACGACATCCTGGGCCCGTCCTCCCCTCCCGGGCGCGCGATCGTCGACGGCTACGAGACGCAGCTCGCGGTGCTGGGCGGGAGCGCATCCGTGTCGGACCAGTCCGCGGCGACGACGCGCCTGGCGGAGGCGATGGTGCGGGCCGGGGTGCAGGAGACGCCGCCGATCGGCTCGCTGCCCAAGGAGTTCGCCATCGAGACCCTCCCGCCGTCGCACGACGGGGCACCGGTGCTCGGGGTCAGCGACCTCGACCTCGGGCCGTTCGGGTTCGAGCCCGCCGGGACGCTGCTCGTCGCGGGCCCTCCGGCGAGCGGTCGGTCGACCACGCTGGCGGCGCTCGCGGCCTCTGTGCTGCGGTTCGACCCGCAGGCGCGGCTCTACTACCTGGGCAACGCGCGGTCGGCGCTCGGGCGGGCGAGCCACTGGACAGACGCGGCGACGACGCCGGAGACCGCGGCGGCGCTGGCGAAAGACCTGGTCGCCGCCGTCGCCGACCCGGACACGGAGGGGCGCATCGCGGTGATCGTGGAGAGCATCGGGGACTTCCTGCAGACCCCGGCCGACTCCCCCATCGTCGAGCTCGTGCGTGCCGTGCGCCGCAGCGACCACCTGCTGGTCGCCGAGGCGGAGTCGAGCGCCTGGGGGTCGTCCTGGCCGCTGCTCGGCGAGGTGAAGAACGGCCGCCGTGGTCTGCTGCTGCAGCCGGACTCGGTCGAAGGCGACCTGCTGCTCAAGACGCCGCTGCCGAGGCTGAACCGCTCCGAGTTTCCTCCCGGGCGCGGCGTCTACATCGCCAAGGGTCGCTTCGCTCGCGTGCAGGTGCCGCTGGTCGGGGAGTAGAGAGAGGCGCGGGTGCCCGCTACTTCTCCTTCTCCCACGGCCAGCGCGGGCGACCGCGCTGCTGGAAGCGGCCGACGAGGACGAGCTGGTACAGGAGCGTGACGACGAACCCGGCGATGCCGACCGTGATCGCGTAGATGCTGCCCAGCTGCCCGACGGCGAACAGGACGTACGCGAACGGCTGCGACGGATCGCCCGCCGCCCCGGCGACCCCTCCGGCGACGATGAACACGAAGTAGCAGGCGAACCCGACGGCCAGCGCGACGCCCGGCGAGATGCGCTGCTTCTCCGCCGGGACGCGCGTGCCGATCACCAGGAGGAACACGAACAGCATCAGCGTCGCGCATCCGGTCATGATCGGTCCGACGAGCGGGCCGATGTCCGGGTCGGCGATCACGTCCGTGTTCGTCGCCAGCGAGATCAGCCCGAAGGCGGCGACCACCAGCGCCAGGTAGAGGATCGTGGCGAAGGCCGAAAGGACGGCTGCGTACGCACGATACTCACGCATGAGTGGAGTCACGCATCACTGGAGTCACGCAGGGCGGTGCGTGCCGGTCAGTACCCCTGCGGCGTGGCGTACGCGGCGACGGCCTGGTTCTGCGCGTCGGCGAGCTGCTGGTCGTATGCGGCCTGAGCTTCTGCGTTGCGGATCTTGAGCTTGCGGCCGCGCGCTGCGAGCCACGCACCCGTCCACATCGAGATCTCGCGCGCGATCACACCGGCGAGCACCGCGAACGGGGCGACCCAGAGACGCTGAACGACCACGACGGCCTCGTTGGCGGTGAGCGTCCAGACGTGGAGGTCGACCAGCGACGCCCCGACGTACGCGAAGTAGACGAACAGCGCCACGAACAGGCCACCGAGGATGTAGGCCCACCAGCGGGCGCGGTTGATGATCTGGATGAGGACGACCATGCCGACGAAGAACGCCACCACGGGCACCCACCCGGCGGACTGCGACAGGAAGAAGCGCGACAGCGACTCGGCGAACTGGTCGGTCGGGGTGAGGGCGTAGCCGACGAGCACGACGGCGATCACCCACAGCACCGCGAACACGACCGTGCCGACGAGCGCGATCAGGATGCCGAAGCCCCTGTTGCTCTTCTTCTTCGGCGGCTCCGGGCGCTGCACGTAGATCGGCGTGACCGGCTGCGCGTACCCGGGGGCCGGAGCTGCGCCGGGCTCGGGAGCCCAGGTGGCCTCTCCTGCCACGGGCTGGGCGGTCGGCTGCCCGGTGGTGGGCTGGGCGGCGGTGGCCGCCTCTGCCGCGACGATCACGGGCGTGGCCGACTGGGCGGGGGATGCGGTGTCCACCGTGGCCGTTCCGGCTGCGGCGGCCGCCGGCACGTCTCCGGTGTGCGAGCGGGCGACGGCGGCGGCGATGTCGTCATCGGTCGCGACGACGGGCTCCGGCTCCGTGACCTTGGCGGGAGTGCTGGGGGCCGGAGTCGCGGGGACCTCGGTGGCCGTGGCCTCCTGTGCGTCTGCGGCAGGCGCATCCGGTCGGTTGACGTGGCCGCGCGCAGACACCGGGCTCGACGGCGGGTCGACGACCTCAGGGTCGGTGTCGCGGGGCTCGGTCGCTGCGGGCTCGGCTGCTGCGGGCTCTGCCGCTGCAGTCTGGGCGGGGGCCGTCGCCGGCGCCGTTCCGGCCGTGGTCGGCGCATTCTCCCCCGCGGGCTCCGCGGCTGCGCCGTTGTTCCGCGCAGATTCCGGCGTCTCGCTCATGGTGCCACTCCTCGATCGGCCCGGTCGGGCATCCGTCAGTGCTGCCCACTGTAGCAACGGGGTGAAGGAAGTCCAGGGAGGGCTGGCGGTGAGCGGGCGGAGTGGTTATTTCTGCGCTGCGGCCGCCGTCGGGAGGGTGAGGACGTATGTGTAGCCGTTGATCTTGGCGTCGACGCCCGTGCCGCCGGATGCTGGACCGGAGGAGAAGCCGTCCACCAGGAACAGCCGCTGGCCGGTCTGAGCGGCGTGCAGAAACGCCACGACGTTGGTGTATCCGCCTGTCACGGTGAAGCTGACGGGCACCACCGTGAAGTTCTGGGCCGTGATGAGGGGACTGACGACGGGCGGCATCCCGGCGACGGGGACCGGCGCAGCCGTGGCCGTCGGAGCGGGGGTCGGCGTCGCCGACGGCGACGGGGTGGCCGTCGAGGCGGCGGACGAGCCGGTGGAGGCGACGGGGGCCGCCGGTGCTGCCGGGGCTGCGTACGGCTGCCCGTCCGCGATCGCCCAGCCCGAGATCACCACGCCGTTCGCCGCTGCGAAGCCATTGAGCTCGTCCATGAACGCCGCGTTGGCTGACTCGGTCGGCACGGAGGCGGCGAGTGATGCCAGCGTCTTCTTCAGCGCCGGGAGGTTCGCCGAGTCCTTCTTCAGCCGGTCGAGCACGGCGGTGTTCGCCGTGATGGTCTGGTCGACCTGCGCGGTCTGCGTGTCAGCGGCGGCGGCCTGGTCGAGCTGGGGCTGGATGCCGACCACCCAGCCGAGCGCCACGAGGGCGACCATCACGATGACGGAGCCGATCATCCAGAGTCTGGTCTTGTCCATGATCACTTGCCCTTCTGCTCGAAGCGCTTCGCGTAGCGCGTCTGGTCGACGTGGAGGGTGATGGTGACCTTGTACTGACCGGTCGTCGTGTCGAGTGCACCGATGCTCGGCACCACGTCCGCGACGCCCGGGATCTTCTCCAGCTCGCGCACCCAGGCCGTGACGTCGGGGATGGTGGGACTGGAACTGACGGTGGTGACGGTCCCGATCCTGGCCAGCTGCAGCGGGTCGGGAGACTGCTGGTAGATCGCGAGCGGCGACGCGGAGTCCGCCGCGACCGTGTCGAGGGCGACCCCGGCCGGTTGCACGGCGCCCACCTGGTCGAGCAGCGCTTTCCAGTCGATCTCGGTGGACGCGCCCACCCGCTGGGCCGCCTGAGCGAGCGCGACCTCTTTCTGCACATCCCGGACGCCGGTGAACTTCTGCTGCTGGGTGAGCAGGTCGGCGGTGGCGAGCTGGGCTCCGAGGAACCTGGCCTGAGCCGCGACGTTGTAGACGAACGCCCCGCCGATGGCGAGCACGACGGCGAGCAGCACGGCGAGCACGCCCCAGCCGAAGCCGCGGCGGGTGCTCCTGTTCTTCCGTTCGGCTCTGACCTCCGGCGGCAGGAGGTCGACGCGCGGCTCCATGCCGATGTCGAGGCTCTCCGTGCGGCCGGTGGCTTTCGGCGCAGACGCTCTGGTGGCCTTCGGTTCGGCAGGGGCTGTGGGCTTCTTGGGCGCTTTCGGCGCCCTGCGGCCCTTCGTCGCCGGAGCGACCGTCGGCAGCTGCTCCGTCTCCTGGGCGTCCGAGCGCCTCGTCGTGATGCTCATGCTGCGCTCCCGAGTGCGAGGCCGAGCGCCACCGTGAGCGCCGACCGGTTCTGCCGAAGCGCGTCCGCGTTGAGACTCCGCGAGAGGGCGACGGCGTGGAATGGGTCGCCGACGGCGACGGGCAGCCTGGTCATCTCGCTCAGCGCGTCGGTGAGGCCGGGCAGCTGGGCTCCGCCTCCCGTCACGACGAGCCCGCTGACCGGGTTGTTCGGGCGGGTGTTCACGAAATAGCTGACCGTGTTCCGCAGGCTGGTGAGCAGCTCGCTGGTCACGCGGTAGATGATCTCGACCGCCTGCTGCTCCTCGATGGTGGTCACCTGTTTGGCCAGGCCGATCGTCGCCTTGATGCGCTCCGCCTCGCCGAGCTCGACGCCGAGTCCCTCCCGCAACGCCTGGGTCAGCTCCGCTCCCCCGGCCGGGATGATGCGCACGAACTGCGGCACGCCGTCGGTGACCACGACGACGCTCGTCGTGTTCGCGCCGATCTCGATCAGGGCGACGGTGCCGCCGATCCTGGCCCTGCTGATCAGGATGCGGCTGAGCGCGAACGGGATGAGGTCCACATCCACCGTGGTCAGCCCGGCGAGCTGCGTCGCCTTCACGTTGCCGAGCACCGCCTCCTTCACGGCGGCGACGAGCAGGCCGTTCACCACCGGGCCGTTGTCGCTCATGCCCTCAGAGACCGGATAGAAGTCGAGCAGCGCCTCGGCGACCGGCACGGGCAGCATGTCCTGCACCTGGAACGGGAGGGCCTCCCTGATGCGGGTGCGCGACATCCGCGGCACGGTGAGGTCGCGGGCGAGCACCCGCTGGTTGCCCATCCCGAGCACCACGTCTTTGCTCTTGAAGCCGCCCTGCTGCCAGAGCCGCTTGAGGCTCGCGGCGACGGTGTTCGGTTCGAGCACCTCTCCGCGGCTGACGGCGCCCTCCGGCAACGGGACCTCGAAGTGGCGCAGCAGCGTCGGCCGTGCCTTGGCCGGGTCGGCGACCTCCACGGCGCGAACGGTCGAACTTCCGACGTCGATGCCGACGATGCTCGTAGCCATTCGATCTCCTCAGGTTCTTCTATGCGATTCCGAGAAGCGCCAGGTAGGCGCCCCACACTGCGTTGCCGGCGAGGACGCCGATCCAGGCCCCGCCGAGCATCCACGGCCCGAACGGGATGCCGGACCCGCGGCGCGCGCGGCGCGAGACCAGGAGCGCGGTGGCGAACAGGCCGCCGAGCAGGAAGGCGGCGAACGCGCCGACGACGAGAGCGCCCCAGCCGAGGAAGCCGAGGAAGAGGCCGAGGACGCCCGCGAGCTTGACGTCGCCGAACCCCATCCCGCCGGGGGCGATCATCGCGAGGATGAGGTAGACGGCGAACAGTCCTGCGGCGCCGACGACCGCCCGCACCAGCACACCGGGCTCGCCGTTCAGCAGGGCGGCGGCGCCGAGCAGCACGGCGCCCACCGCGTACGAGGGGAGCACGATCGCGTTCGGCAGGCGGTGCGCATCCAGGTCGATCAGCGCGAGGGCGATGCTGATGGCGGAGAGATAGAGGAACGCGACCACGACGAGCACGGCGGCGACGGTGGATGCGGTGCCCACCGGATGCACGGAGCCCGGCCCGGCCCAGAACCACCAGGCGACGAACGCGAACGCCAGCCCGGTCGCCGCCTCGACGAGCGGGTACCGTGCCGAGATCCCGCTGCGGCACGACCGGCACTTGCCGCCGAGGAACAGCCACGACAGCACCGGGATGTTGTCGTACGGCTTGATCTCGGTGCCGCAGCTTCCGCACGCACTCGGCGGCGACACGATCGACCTGCCCGCCGGCACGCGGTAGACGACCACGTTGAGGAAAGAGCCGATCAGCAGGCCGAACACGGCGACGAACCCGACGGCGGCGATGGCGAAGGCGGCGGTCATGAGGTCGGGCCTCCGTTCGAGCGGTACGCCACGGCGACCTCGATCTCGGTGGTCACGTCGTAGGAGGTGGTGCGCGGGGTCGGGAACTTGGGCGGAGGGGAGTTGAGCAGCCTGGTGTCGTAGCTGTAGCGCTTGAGGAAGCCGCTCGACCCGCTGCCCTGGCCGACCGGGCCGCGGAACTCCTGGGCGATGGAACCGGTGACGCAGAGGTAGCCGTACGGGTCGCCGGAGTCGTAGTTCTGCACCTCGAAGCTGTGGTAGTTCGAGAGGATCGCCGCGTTGATCGTGCGGGCGCAGCTCGTGCTCGACGACGAGGCCTCCCAGGTGATCGGGGACGAGGCGGCGTTGCAGCTGCCGCTCGTCCAGTTGCTCGGGCTGGTGCAGACGAGCGGGTTGTACACCCACACCGCCCCGGCGCCGACGAGTCCCAGGATGTCGTGGGCGGCATCCGAGTAGACGAGCTTGCCGGTGATCCAGGCGAAGTGGTCGGCATTGATCGTGATGGCCGAGTGCATGGTGCCCTGGACGAACACGTCGCCCGCCGTGCAGGAGTATGCGGCGGCGGTGGCGACCACCTCGTACTTGAGCGGGTAGTCGAGCCCGTTGCCCGACGACGTCTTGTCGGCTCCGACGCACTTGAAGGTGTTCCCGTTCGGCGACTTGTTCGACGCCCACGAGTTCGGGTCGCTGGTCGCGGTGGGGATGCTCTGAACGTAGATCAGGTTGTTGTAGAGCTGAGACGTCGAGTCGATCGTGATGTCCTGCCCGTTCACCGTGTCCGACAGCGTGCCGGTGTTCGACGTCTTCGTCGGGTCCCCCGGCTTGCCGCAGAACGCCGGGTTCGCGGGAACGCCGGGCCCGGTGGCCGGGTTGCCGACCACCTGGGTCTGCTTGGTCCACGGCGAGATGACGTTCATTTTCGCCACGCCGCCGACGAGTTTGAAGGTGATCTTGGTCGGACCGGTGTACAGGCATCCCGGCTTGGGCACCTTGCCCTGGATGTCGGTGCGCACCTGGTCGAGCTGCTGCTGCGGTGGCGGCATCGTGATCAGGGCGGCGTTGCCGGGGGCACCGGCGTTGAACACCGGGGTGGTGCTGCCGGACGGGCAGTTGTTCGAGCTGTAGAGCTTGCCGGACGAGTCCCTGTTCGGGTTCGCCGTGCTCACCCGCTGTTTGAACGTGCCACCGCAGATGTTGAGCGTGTCGTTGGAGTGGACGGCGCCGTCGAGGGTGTCACCGGTGATGAAGTTGATCAGGCATCCGGAGGTGCGTGCCGTCGTGGACTGCCAGGCGTACGCCTTGGTGCAGGACTTGGAGTTCAGCTGGGGGTCGAGGATCTCGTAGTCGGTGAAGTACACGTAGTTCGTGAAACCGGTCTGCTTGATGTTCGCCACCACGCTGCGGGCGACGGTGTCGACGAGGCCGGTGGCGCGCACGTGCAGGACGCCGGTGCTCGCATACTTCGAGTTGTCCACTTCGTAGCGGAAGGCGGCGTTCGCCGGAAGGCCGTCGCTGAGCGGCACGGCGGCCCAGCGCGCGCCGGCAGCCACGTCGAAGGCGGGGTTGTTGTTCCCGGACGGGAGCGCGACGGTCCCCGCCGAGCCATTGGCGATGGTGAACTTGGATGCGGGGTTGCCGTACTGCTGATAGCTCGGATCGTTGGTGAGCCGGCCCTGGTACTCGGCGATCCCGGCATACGCGGCCGACATCGCCGCATCCCAGTCCTTGTCGTGGTCTGCGCGCACGATGCCGGAGACGGAGAACGTCATCGTCAGCGTCACGAGCAGCAGCAGCACGGACCCGATGCCGATCACCATGGCGAGCGCCACCCCGCGATCGGAGGACGCGGCGCCGAGCCTGCTGCGGAGCAGAGCGCGCATCACGACCCCGATCCGATGTTCGACATCCCGACCGAGTTGGTGAGGGTCACAGCGCTGGCGGCCCCGGTGGGCTGGATCGTGATGCTGATCGTGATGGAGGCGATGGCGGACAGGGTCGTGATCGGCAGGGTCAGCGGGGCGCCCGATGCGTCACGGTAGGTGAAGACCACGCTGCCGGCCGGGATGGAGCCGCAGAGGGTGCGCTTCAGGTTCGGAGTGGGGCTGGTGTTGAAGTCCCAGTGGCCGTTGACGCCGGGCGTGGTGGTCGTCGCGTTCCACTGGCTCTCCACCAGCAGGCCGTTGACCACCGCGAACTGCACCTTCACCGGGCTCTCCGCTCCCGTCAGGTTGACGTAGGCGTAGAACTGGATGGTCGTGGCGGTCGCCGTGATGATGGCCGGGTCGTTCTGCGCGCCGCCCGGCGTAGGGTTGGTCAGCGGATTCGGGGTGGCCGCGCGCACCATGCGGGCCATCTCGTTCATCCCGTTGGAGCCCTGACGGGTGCCGTTGTCGATCGACTGGGCGAGGCTGACGCTGTGGGTGCTCGCGACGAAGAGCGAGCCGGCCAGCGTGGCGATGAGCGCGGCGATGCCCATGGCGATGAGCAGCTCCACCAGCGTGAGGCCCTGGTCGCGCCGCACCCGGCGGATCATGGCAGCCTCGGATCGAGGGTGAAGATGGTGGCGCTCGTCGCGGGCGGGCTGCCGACCGGGCGGGTGATCTTGGAGACGTCGACCAGCGCGGACGACGTCAGCGCGTCGCCCTGGTTGCTGAGTGCGTAGACCATCCACGTGCCGTACGGCAGGGCGATGACCGCCGCGTTGCCCGCCGATTTCGGGTATGTCAGGGTCATGACGTTCGCGGTGGTGGCTGTCGCGCATCCGGGGTCGCCGACAGTGGATGCTGCCACTGCGCTCTTCGCGACCAGCCACTTGCCGGAGACGGCGATGGAGACCACCGGCATGGCGACGACCGCCGCACTCGTCCCGGAGGGAGCGGGGATCGCGTCCGCTCGCGAACCGACGTGCCCGGCCGCGTTCTGCTGCGTCCACTGCTGCGGGTCGACGGACAGACAGGTGGGCTGCGCCCCGGTCGACATGAGGGCGCCCGCGAAGACCTGATACCCGGACCCGAACGGGAAGAGCGGCGTGGTGGCCGTCACCCCGGTGATCGTCGGGACGGTGGTGTAGGGGTCCGACTGCGGAATGTATGTCATCGGGAGATTGGTCGGGATGAGCGTTCCAGCGGCCGCCAGGGTGAGCACAGGGGTCGCGGCCTTGTCGTACTGCATCTCCACCACGGCGGACTGCCCGGCCACGACCGAGACCTTGACGGTCGGCACCTGCACCTGAGAGTTGCTGATCGAGCCATCCCCCGCCTTGCCGACAGTGACGGTGTACGCGCCGGGCGTCACCTTCAGCGCGTAGCTGCAGCCGTCCGCGTCGGTGGACGGCGGCCCCGGTGTGATGGTGGCCGCGGTGTTCGGCGTGATCGTCGCGTCCGGCTTGGCGGTGATCGGGATGTTCGCGACGCCTGCTCCGCTGGCGTTGGTGACGTGCACGAGGATCGTGCCGGACGCCGGATCGTTGACCGGACCGGCCGGGGCGAGCAGCGTGCTGGCCTGCACCGGCTTGGTGCCCGGGCGCATCCCGCCCCAGGAGACGGAGACGTTGAGGGTCTTGTTCTGCAGGATGCCCTGGCTGGTGCCGCAATCGGCGACGGTGCCGGTGCTGGTCACCCACCCGGCGATCTTGGTGATCGTGTATTGCGTGCCGTCGATGGTCTGGGTGACGGTGCCGCTGACGACGGAGAAGACGTCCTTGGCGGAGCGGGCGATGTCGACCTGCTGCGCGGCCAGGTTGGCGGCGACCTCGTTGGCCCTGGACGACCGGGTGAGGGTCATCGACAGGGTGAGGGAGTATGCGACGAGGACGGAGATGATTCCGAAGACCATCATCGCGATGAGGACCTCGATGAGGGTGAAGCCCGACTCGCGGGTCTCTGTGGTGCGGAGCGGGTGGAGCACGGGGGTTCACCTCCCTGGGTCGGGTGTCTGGGAGAGGGGAGGCGGGGTGCCGCGTTAGGAAGCGCGGCACCCCGCCGGGGTGGGGCTACTTGCAGGCGCCGGTCGTGGCGCCATTCGAATCGTCGATGTGGAACAGGCTGCCCGTGCTGCCGACAGCGTCGATGCAGAACGAGGTTGACGTCGGCGTGGAACCGTTCTTGAAGCCGATCGATGTGGTGTCTGCGCTCTGCGTGTATCCGTAGGTGGCGAGGCTCGTCGACGTTCCCTTGTCGAACGTGGGCTTCGGGACGTCGGCGGCCGAGCCCTTGTCGGTGTAGTACGCGACCACGGCGGTCTTGGCGTTCGCCAGGTCGGACTTGACGCCCGCGTCCTTGGCGTTGTTCTGGACCCCGATGTAGATCGGGATGGCGATGGCGGCCAGGATGCCGATGATGATGACCACCACGAGGAGCTCGATCAGGGTGAAGCCCTTCTCGTCCTCTTCGAGCAGGCCCTTGCGGCGAGCGTTCAGCTTGCCCATGAGTCGGAAGTACATTGCAGTTTCCAATCGGTCGGGTAGTGCGGGTCGGGGAGCGTTTGCGAGTGCCGCTCCGGTGATGACCATAATTCCCAGGAGATTTTGAGAAACATCCCACATTTGGGGGGTTTTCAGTCAGATTTCACCCCAGTGTAGGGGGATAAAACGCGTGGAAACCCCTGGTCGGGGGTCACTACTTGACGGCGGAGGCGATGCTGAAAATGGGCAGGTAGAGGGCCACGACCATGCCGCCGATGATCACGCCGAGGAAGGCGATCATGAGCGGTTCGATCATCGCGGTGAGCTGCTCCGTCGCCGCCTCGACCTCCTGCTCGTAGAAGTCGGCGATCTTGTTGAGCATGGATTCGAGCGAGCCGGCGTCCTCGCCGACCGCGATCATCTGCGTCACCATCGCAGGGAACACCGGCTGTTTGGCCAGTGGGGCCGCGATCGACTCGCCCTGCCGCACGGACTCGGCGACCTCCTCCAGCGCGTTCTGGATCACCCAGTTGCCAGAGGTCTCCCCCACGATCCTGAGGGCTTGCAGGATCGGCACACCCGCGCTGATCATGTTGGCGAAGTTGCGGCTGAACCGGGCGATGGCGATCTTCTTCAGCAATGAGCCGAAGACGGGCAGCTTGAGCTTGACCGGATCGACCTTGCGCCGCACGGACTCGTCGTTCTTGTGCCTTCCCCACCAGACCGCGAAGACGATGCCGCCCACGAGCAGCACCGGCGCTATCCAGACCATCGCGTGCGAGAGCTGCACCAGGATCTCTGTGGGCAGCGGGAGCTGGCTGCCCATGCTGGAGAACATCTTCTCGAAGATCGGGACGACGAACAGCAGCATCACCACGACGGAGACGACAGACATCAGCAGCACGATCACCGGGTAGGTCAGCGCCGACTTGATCGAGGACTTGAGCTTGACCTCCTTCTCGAAGTTCGACGCGACCGCTTCCAGCGCGTCGTCGAGGAAGCCGCCCGTCTCGCCGGCGCGCACCATGTTGATCATGAGCGGAGGGAACAGGTCGGCGTGCTTGCGCATGGCCTCGGAGGTCGAGACGCCGGACTCCACCTGGTCGCGCACCTCGGAGAGCACGGCCTGCAGCTTCTTGTTCGGCGTCTGCTCGGCCAGGATGTTCAGGGTGCGCAGCAGGGACAGCCCGGAGGCGATCATGGTCGCCATCTGCCTGCTCATCACGGCGAGCTCTTTGAGCTTCACCCCCGAGCCGAAGCTGATGTTGATGTCGCGGTTGAGTCCCGTGCCTCCCGGGGACTCGGCGATCGACACGGGCGAGAGGCCCATCGTCCTGAGCCGGGCTGCGACGGCGGCCTCGCTCGTCGCATCCACCCGGCCTTTGACGATCTTGCCGTCGGCGTCTCTGCCCTTGTACGCGTATGCGGTGCTTGCGGGCATGGCTCTACCTCACGGTTCCTGAGTATGTGTCGCCGAAGTCCGGCCCGCTGGATGCGATGGCCATCGCCGAGGAGTCTGTCGGAGACTCCGCGCGCTGGATGAGTCTGGTGATGCCTTCCACGTCGTGGGCCTTGTCCATGGCCGCCTTGCGGGTGATCTGGCCGGAGTTGACGAGGTCGGCGAGGTGCTGGTCCATCGTGCGCATCCCGGAGTCGCGGCCCGCCTGCATCATCGAGGCGATCTGGTAGGTCTTGCCCTCGCGGATGAGGTTGGCGACGGCGGGGGTCATCATCAGGATCTCGGTGGCCACCACGCGGCCGCGGCCGTTCGCCCGCTTCACCAGGGTCTGGCAGACCACGCCCTGCAGGGTGGCGGCGAGCTGGGCGCGCACCTGGTCCTGCTGGTGCGGAGGGAACACGTCGATGACGCGGTCGATGGTCTGCGGCGCATCCTGGGTGTGCAGGGTGGCGAAGACCAGGTGGCCGGTCTCGGCGGCGGTGAGTGCGACGGAGATGGTCTCCAGGTCGCGGAGCTCGCCGATCAGGATGACGTCGGGGTCCTGGCGCAGGACGTGCTTGAGGGCCGCACCGAAGCTGTGGGTGTCGTGCCCGACCTCGCGCTGGTTGACGATCGACTTCTTGTGGGTGTGCATGAACTCGATCGGGTCCTCGACCGTCACGATGTGGTCTGCGCGCGTGGTGTTGACCAGGTCGATGAGGGCGGCGAGGGTGGTCGACTTGCCGGAGCCCGTCGGGCCGGTGACCAGCACGAGACCGCGCGGCAGCTGCGAGAACGAGCCGACGGCATCCGGGACGCCGAGCTCGTGCAGCTGCTTGATCTCGGTCGGGATGAGTCGGAACGCGGCCCCGACGGAGCCGCGCTGCTGGTAGACGTTGACGCGGAAACGGGAGTTGGCGGAGATGGTGAACGCGAAGTCGAGTTCGAGCTCCCGGTCGAAGACCTCGCGCTGCCGGTCGGTGAGGAGACTGGTGAGCGCCGCCCTGGTGCGGTCGTGGTTCCACGGGGTCACGGAGCCCGCCGGCCGCAGGCTGCCGTCGACGCGCACCATCGGCGCCGTCCCGACGGTGACGTGCAGGTCGGACGCGCCCTGGTAGACCACCTCGTGCAGCGCCGCAACCAGCTCGGCGTCCGCGCGTTCGAGCGCTTCGCGCTCCACGGTGGTGAGCGTCTCGTCGATGGGCTCCGGCTCGTGCGGGTGCAGGGCGACGGAAAGCACGGGCTCGGGGAGCGGGTCGGCGGCGCGACGCCCGGACGGGACGAGCCGCTGCACCGGATACGCGTCGTCGACCGCGGGGAACGGGACGGTGGGAATCGCGGCCGTGGGCGGCACGGCGACCGGCGGGGCGAGCACGGGCGGCGGCAGCAGCGGCGTGCCATCCCCCGGCGCCCAGCCTCCGGCCGTCGAGCCCGGTGGGGTCACCGGGATCTCGTACACCGGCTTCTGCTCCGGCGGGGGAAAGCCGCCCCAACTCGTGTCGTTGCTCGCATCCGATGCCATGAGCCCTCCTAGGCCACCACTCGCAGGATCTCTTCCACCGAGGTCAGGCCGAGTCTGGCCTTCTCCCAGCCGTCTTCGCGCAGGGTGAGCATCCCCTGCTCCCGTGCCGCCCGGCCGATCTCGGCACTGGATGCCCGGCCGACGGCGAGCCGCTCGATCTCCTCGCTCACCGCCATCACCTCGTGCACGGCGATGCGACCCCGGTAGCCCGTGTTCGAGCAGGTGGGGCAGCCGACGGGCACGAACACCTGCGGCGGCTGCTGGTCGGCGGACACCGGGAACCGGAGCCGCTGCAGGTCGTCGACCGAGTAGACGGCCGGCTGCTTGCAGCGGTCGCAGAGCCTGCGCGCGAGACGCTGGGCGACCACGCAGTCCAGGGCGGAACCCACCAGGAACGGCTCGATGTCCATCTCGGTGAGGCGGGTTACGGCGCTCGGGGCGTCGTTGGTGTGCAGGGTCGACAGCACGAGGTGGCCGGTCAGCGACGCCTCGATGGCGATCTGCGCCGTCTCGTGGTCGCGGATCTCGCCGAGGAGGACCACATCCGGGTCGCTGCGCAGGATGCTGCGGAGCGCGCTGGCGAACGTGAGTCCCGCCTTCGGGTTCACTTGCACCTGGTTGATGCCCGCCATCCGGTACTCCACCGGGTCCTCGACCGTGATGACGTTGATCTCCGGTCGCGCGACGGCGTTGAGCGTCGTGTACAGCGTGGTCGACTTGCCGGAGCCGGTCGGGCCGGTGACCAGGATCATCCCGTACGGCTTCGAATAGGAGGCTCGGTACGTCTCGAAGTTGCGCTCCAGCAGATTGAGGTCGCGCAGCGTCATCCCGGTGTTGGTGTTGTCCAGGATGCGCATGACGACCTTCTCGCCCCACACCGTCGGCAGCGTCGCGACGCGCAGGTCGATCTGGCGGCCGCCGTGCACGACCGACATGCGGCCGTCCTGCGGTTTGCGCCGCTCGGCGATGTCGATGTCGCTCATGATCTTGAGGCGCGAGATGACACCGTTCTGGATGCTCTTGGGCGCGCTCTGCATGGCGTGCAGCACCCCGTCGATCCTGTACCGCACGCGCACGTCGTGCTCGGCCGGCTCGATGTGGATGTCGGAGGCGTGATCCTGGATGGCCTGGCTCACCAGCAGGTTCACGAACCGGACGATGGGGGCGTCGTCGTCGCTCGACTCGGCGATGGTGAGGCTGGAATCGTCCGGGGTCGCCGACTCCTCCTCGAGCGTGGTGGTGAGGTCGCTCAGCTCGTCGTCCGCGCGGATGTACCTGTCGATCGCGGTGAGCAGGTCGCCGAGCTCCGCGACGGCGGGGGCGACGTTCATCCGGGCGGCCGCGCGCACGTCGTCGATGGCGAACACGTTTCCCGGGTCGGCCATCGCGAGGATCACGGTGCCGTCGGCGGTCCCGATCGGCAGGACGGAGTGGCGGCGGCAGATCGCGCCGGTCACCAGCGAGACGGCGGTGCGGTCCACCGGGTAGTCGCCGAGCTCCACGAACGGGAGGCCGGACTGGGCTGCGCGGGCGCGGGCCAGCTGCGTCGCGCTGATGGCGCCGCGCGCGAGCAGGTCGCGCACAGCGGCCTCATCGGCTGTCGGCTCGCTCGTCACCGTGTCGAGATACTCGATCGGCAGATGGCCGTGCAGGATCAGGATTTCCGTCATCGACGCCACGGGAGCCTCCTCGCAAGGACGATGCCGGGGCGGGTCGGGTGTCTCGGCAGATGCGGCGGTACTGCAATATCACTTCTTCGGGTGAAGCGATGTCACACTATTCGCGCGTGTCACACACGCACCACTCCCACCTACAGGTGCCACACACCTGGGGGTCAGACGAAGTTCAGCGGCGGCGGATGTCCGCGCGCCGCGAAGCGAGGTAGACGAGCACGCCCGCGATCACCGCGGAACCCATCGTGGTGATCCAGAACGGCAGCGTGCTCGCGGCATGGCCGGTCGTGGCCTGCACGATTCCGATCAGGAAGCTCCCCACGGCGACGACCAGCAGTGCCACCGCGACACCGACCATCGCGCGGCCGGTCGAGTCGGTGTATTCGAGGAGGTGACGCCACATGCATCCATTGTCGCGCATCCCGCTGGGTCGGCCGTCCACGCCCACAAACGAGGACGGCCCCCGGTGCCGAAGCACCGGGGGCCGTCCGTCGTACGGAATCGCTTTAGTTGTACGTTCCCGGGGTGTAGTCGTCCGAGCTGAAGCTGTCGAAGTCGACGAAGCTCAGGTCGTTCTCGCTGAAGGCCGAGTCGTCGGCGAAGATGCGGTTGGGGTACCGCTCCGCCTTCGCCTCTTCCGTGGCCTCGACCGTCACGTTGCGGTAGCGAGCCAGGCCGGTACCGGCCGGGATCAGCTTTCCGATGATGACGTTCTCCTTGAGGCCGATCAGCGGGTCGGACTTGCCCTCCATGGCCGCCTGCGTCAGGACGCGGGTGGTCTCCTGGAAGGACGCGGCCGACAGCCACGACTCGGTCGCGAGGGAAGCCTTGGTGATACCCATGACCTCCTGGCGAGCCGACGCGGTCTTCTTGCCCTCGGTGAGAGTGGCGCGGTTGACCTCGTTGTACTTCGAGCGGTCGACCAGCTCGCCGGGCAGCAGGTCGGTGTCGCCGTGCTCGACGACGGTGACCTTGCGCAGCATCTGGCGGACGATGACCTCGATGTGCTTGTCGTGGATCGGAACACCCTGCGAGCGGTAGACGCCCTGCACACCACCGACGAGGTGCTTCTGCACCTCACGGACACCCTTGACGCGAAGAACTTCCTTCGGGTCGACGGCGCCGACGATGATCTGCGTTCCGAGCTCGACGTGCTGGCCGTCCTCGACGAGGAGGGTCGAACGCTTGAGCACCGGGTAGACGTGCGGCTCGTCGCCGTTGTCCGGGGTCAGGATGACCTTGCGGCTGCGCTCCGTGTCCTCGATGGTGATGCGTCCTGCTGCCTCGGCGATCGGGGAAGCACCCTTGGGGGTACGAGCTTCGAACAGCTCCTGCACGCGGGGAAGACCCTGCGTGATGTCGTCAGCGGATGCGGAACCACCGGTGTGGAACGTACGCATGGTCAGCTGGGTTCCCGGCTCACCGATCGACTGGGCCGCGATGATGCCGACGGCCTCTCCGATGTCGACGAGCTTTCCGGTCGCGAGCGAGCGGCCGTAGCAGGCCGCACACACACCGACGGCCGACTCACAGGTGAGCACGGAGCGCACCTTGATGTCGGTGACACCGGCGGCGACCAGCTTGTCGATGAGGACGTCTCCGACGTCGTCACCGGCCTTCGCCACGACGGTTCCCTCCGGCGAGACAGCGTCGGCGGCGAGGGTACGGGCGAACACCGAGTTCTCCACGTTCGCGTCGCGCACCAGCACGCCGTCGGCGCCGGCCTCGGCGATCGGAAGGTCGAGACCCTTGGTCGTGCCACAGTCGTCCTCACGGATGATGACGTCCTGCGACACGTCCACCAGACGACGCGTCAGGTAGCCCGAGTCCGCCGTACGGAGAGCCGTGTCGGCCAGACCCTTACGGGCACCGTGCGTCGCGATGAAGTACTCCGCCACCGACAGACCCTCGCGGTACGAGGAAATGATCGGACGGGGGATGATCTCACCCTTCGGGTTGTTCACCAGACCACGCATACCGGCGATGTTGCGCACCTGCAGCCAGTTACCACGGGCACCGGAGGTGACCATGCGGTTGATGGTGTTGTCCGCTGGGAAGTTGGCGCGCATGGCCTCTGCGACCTCGTTGGTCGCTTCGGTCCAGATCTTCACCAGTTCCTGACGACGCTCGAGGTCGGTCGTGAGACCCTTCTCGAACTCGGCAGTGACCTTGGCGGCCTTCTTCTCGTAGCCGGCAACGATCTGCGGCTTGTTCGGCGGCGTCAGGATGTCGCTCAGCGACACCGTCACACCGGACCGGGTGGCCCAGTAGAAACCGGCGTCCTTGATGCGGTCCAGTGCTGCTGCGACCTCCACCTTCGGGTAGCGCTCCGCGAGGGCGTTGACGATCGAGGAGATCACGCCCTTGTCAGCGACCTCGTCGACGAACGGGTAGTCCGCCGGCAGCGCCTCGTTGAAGAGGGCGCGGCCGAGGGTCGTCTCGACGATGGCGGTGACACCCTCGGTGCCGGTCTCGTTCGCGTCGGAGGGCACGTAGTCCTCGAGACGGATCTTGACCTTGGCGTTGAGGTGCAGCGAACCCTGGTCCTTGGCGAGGATCGCCTCGGAGACCGACGAGAACGCGCGCCCCTCGCCCTCGGCGCCTTCGCGCACGGTGGTGAGGTGGTGCAGACCGATGATCATGTCCTGCGAGGGCAGGGTGACCGGACGGCCGTCCGACGGCTTCAGGATGTTGTTCGACGCGAGCATCAGGATGCGGGCCTCGGCCTGAGCCTCGACCGACAGCGGCAGGTGGACAGCCATCTGGTCGCCGTCGAAGTCCGCGTTGAACGCGGCACACACGAGCGGGTGCAGCTGGATGGCCTTGCCCTCGACGAGCTGAGGCTCGAACGCCTGGATGCCGAGACGGTGCAGGGTGGGTGCACGGTTCAGCAGCACGGGGCGCTCGCGGATGATCTCCTCGAGCACGTCCCAGACCTGCGGACGCGAACGCTCGACCATGCGCTTGGCCGCCTTGATGTTCTGAGCGTGGCTCAGGTCGATCAGGCGCTTGATCACGAACGGCTTGAACAGCTCCAGCGCCATCTGCTTGGGCAGACCACACTGGTGCAGCTTGAGCTGCGGGCCGACGATGATGACCGAACGGCCGGAGTAGTCGACGCGCTTTCCGAGCAGGTTCTGACGGAAACGACCCTGCTTGCCCTTCAGCATGTCGCTGAGGGACTTGAGGGCACGGTTGCCGGTGCCGGTGACGGGACGACCGCGGCGGCCGTTGTCGAACAGTGCGTCGACGGCCTCCTGCAGCATCCGCTTCTCGTTGTTCACGATGATCTCGGGAGCCCCGAGGTCGAGCAGACGACGCAGACGGTTGTTGCGGTTGATCACGCGGCGGTACAGGTCGTTCAGGTCGCTGGTCGCGAAGCGGCCACCGTCGAGCTGCACCATCGGGCGCAGCTCCGGCGGGATGACCGGGACGACATCCAGGACCATCGCAGCAGGCGAGTTGCCCGTGGCGAGGAACGAGGAGACGACGCGCAGACGCTTGATCGCGCGGATCTTCTTCTGTCCCTTGCCGTTCGCGATCTGGTCGCGGAGCAGCTCGGCCTCAGCGGCCAGGTCGAACGCGAGCAGGCGACGCTTGATCGCCTCGGCTCCCATGTACGCCTCGAAGTACAGCCCGAAGCGGTCGACCAGCTCGTTGAAGTCCGCGTCCTCCGGCTTGAGGTCGCCGACCTTGAGGGTGCGGAAGGACTCCCACACACGCTCGAGACGGGCGATGTCCTCGTCGTAGGACTTGCGGATCTGGCCCATTTCCTTCTCGGCCGTGTCCTTGACGCGACGCTTCTGGTCGGCCTTGGCGCCTTCCTCCTCCAGTGCGGCGAGGTCGGTCTCCAGGCGCTGCAGACGGTCCGCGATGCGGCTGTCGCGCTGGTCGGACAGGGTCTTGATCTCGAGACGGAGCTCGTTCTCAAGGCCGGGCATGTCGGCGTGACGGCCCTCTTCGTCGACCTCGATCACCATGTATGCGGCGAAGTAGATGACCTTCTCGAGGTCCTTCGGCGCCATGTCGAGCAGGTAGCCGAGGCGCGAGGGAACACCCTTGAAGTACCAGATGTGGGTCACGGGAGCAGCGAGCTCGATGTGGCCCATGCGCTCGCGGCGGACGGAGGACTTGGTGACCTCCACGCCACAGCGCTCACAGACGATGCCCTTGAAGCGCACGCGCTTGTACTTACCGCACGAGCACTCCCAGTCACGGCTCGGCCCGAAGATCTGCTCTCCGAAGAGGCCGTCCTTCTCGGGCTTCAGCGTGCGGTAGTTGATGGTCTCGGGCTTCTTGACCTCGCCGTACGACCAACGACGGATGTCGTCAGCAGTGGCCAGGCCGATACGCAGTTCATCGAACGTTGTTGCGTCGATCAATTTTCCTTCTTTCCTGGAAAAAGTGTGTCAGTAGGTCTGGCGGCTTAGATCTCGTCGATCGACGACGACTCGAAGCGCGAGGAGATGTTGATGCCGAGCTCTTCCGCAGCGCGGAACGCTTCGTCGTCCGCGTCGCGCAGGCTGACCTGCTGACCGTCGGCCGAGAGCACCTCGACGTTCAGGCACAGCGACTGCATCTCCTTGATGAGGACCTTGAAGGACTCCGGGATGCCCGGCTCCTGGATGTTCTCGCCCTTGACGATTGCCTCGTAGACCTTGACGCGACCGAGGATGTCATCCGACTTGATGGTCAGGAGCTCCTGCAGGGCGTACGCGGCACCGTATGCCTCGAGCGCCCACACCTCCATCTCACCGAATCGCTGTCCACCGAACTGCGCCTTACCACCGAGCGGCTGCTGGGTGATCATCGAGTACGGTCCGGTCGAACGCGCGTGGATCTTGTCGTCGACCAGGTGGTGCAGCTTCAGGATGTACATGTAGCCGACCGAAACGGGGTCAGGGTACGGCTCGCCGGAGCGGCCGTCGAACAGCTGGGTCTTGCCGGAGCCGCCGATGAGCCGGTCGCCGTCACGGGTGACGGTGGTCGAGTCGAGCAGACCGGCGATCTCCTCCTCCTTGGCACCGTCGAACACCGGGGTGGCGACCTTGGTGTTCGGGGCGGCGGAGAACGCAGCCTCAGGGAGCTCTGCAGCCCACTTCGGCTTGCCCTTGACCTCCCAGCCGTTCTTCGCGATCCAGCCGAGGTGGATCTCGAGGACCTGACCGAAGTTCATTCGACCGGGGACACCCAGCGGGTTGAGGATGACGTCGACCGGGGTTCCGTCCGCGAGGAACGGCATGTCCTCGACCGGCAGGATCTTGGAGATGACACCCTTGTTGCCGTGACGGCCGGCGAGCTTGTCACCAGCGGTGATCTTGCGCTTCTGGGCGATGTAGACCACGACACGCTGGTTGACGCCGGAGCCGAGCTCGTCGTCGCCGTCCTGCGAGTCGAAGACCTTGACACCGATGATCGTGCCCTCTTCACCGTGGGGAACCTTGAGCGAGGTGTCGCGCACCTCGCGGCTCTTCTCGTTGAAGATCGCGCGGAGCAGACGCTCCTCGGCCGAGAGCTCGGTCTCGCCCTTCGGCGTGACCTTTCCGACCAGGATGTCGCCGGGACGAACCTCGGCGCCGATGCGGATGATGCCGCGCTCGTCGAGGTCGGCCAGGAGGTCCGGGCTGACGTTCGGCAGGTCGCGGGTGATCTCTTCCTTGCCCAGCTTGGTGTCGCGGGCGTCGACCTCGTACTCCTCGATGTGGATCGAGGAGAGGGTGTCGTCCTTCACCAGGTTCTGGCTCAGGATGATCGCGTCCTCGTAGTTGTGACCCTCCCACGGCATGAACGCGACGAGCAGGTTCTTGCCGAGCGCCAGCTCACCGTTCTCGGTGGCTGGGCCGTCGGCGATGACCTCGCCTGCTTCGATCCTGTCGCCCTCGGAGACGATGACGCGGTGGTTGTACGACGTGCCCTGGTTGGAGCGGTCGAACTTGCGCAGGTAGTAGGTCTTCGTGCCGCCCTCGTCGAGCTGGATGGTGACGGCGTCAGCCGACACCTCCGACACGACTCCGGCCTTGTCGTTGATGAGCACGTCACCGGCGTCGATGGCCGCGTAGCCCTCCATACCGGTTCCGACGAGCGGGCTCTCCGAACGGACGAGCGGCACAGCCTGACGCTGCATGTTCGCACCCATGAGGGCGCGGTTCGCGTCGTCGTGCTCGAGGAACGGGATGAGCGAGGTCGCGACAGAAACCATCTGGCGCGGCGACACATCCATGTAGCCGATCTCGTCTGCGGGGATCAGGTCGACCTCTCCACCCTTCTGACGTGCCAGGACGCGGTCTTCCGCGAAGTGGCTGTCAGCGGTCAGCGGAGCGTTGGCCTGGGCGACGATGTAGTCGTCCTCCTCGCTCGCCGTGAGGTAGTCGATCTGGTCGGTGACTTTGCCGCCGACGACCTTGCGGTACGGCGTCTCGATGAAACCGAACGAGTTGATCCGCGCGAACGATGCGAGCGAACCGATCAGGCCGATGTTCGGGCCTTCCGGGGTCTCGATCGGGCACATGCGGCCGTAGTGCGACGGGTGGACGTCACGGACCTCGACGCCGGCGCGCTCGCGGCTCAGACCACCGGGGCCGAGGGCCGAGAGGCGGCGCTTGTGGGTCAGACCCGCGAGCGGGTTGTTCTGGTCCATGAACTGCGACAGCTGGCTCGTTCCGAAGAACTCCTTGATCGCGGCGACGACGGGGCGCACGTTGATCAGGGTCTGCGGCGTGATGGCCTCGATGTCCTGCGTGGTCATGCGCTCGCGGACGACGCGCTCCATGCGGGACAGACCCGTGCGGACCTGGTTCTGGATGAGCTCGCCGACGGCGCGGATGCGACGGTTGCCGAAGTGGTCGATGTCGTCGACGTCGAGACGGATCTCGACCGGCTCACCGTTGCGGACGCCGTTGAAGGTGGTGCGGCCGTCGTGCAGCGCGACGAGGTACTTGATCGTGGCCAGGATGTCCTGGACGGTGAGCACGGAGTCGCTGAGCGGGGCGTCGAGCCCGAGCTTGCGGTTGATCTTGTAACGGCCGACCTTCGCGAGGTCGTAGCGCTTCGGGTTGAAGTAGAAGTTGTCGAGGAGCGCACGCGCAGCCTCGGCAGCGACCTGCTCGCCCGGACGCAGCTTGCGGTAGATGTCCTTGAGCGCCTCCTCCTTGGTGAGGATGGCGTCCTTCTCGAGCGTGAGCTCGATCGACTGGTACCCGGCGAACTCCGAGAGGATCTCCTCGGAGGTGAGGCCGAGGGCCTTGAGGAACACCGTGACCGACTGCTTGCGCTTGCGGTCGATGCGGACACCGACCTGGTCGCGCTTGTCGATCTCGAACTCGAGCCATGCACCACGGCTCGGGATGACGCGTGCAGAGTAGATGTCCTTGTCGGACGTCTTCTCTGGCGTGCGCTCGAAGTAGACGCCGGGGCTGCGGACGAGCTGCGACACGACGACACGCTCGGTGCCGTTGATGACGAAGGTGCCCTTCTCGGTCATCAGGGGGAAGTCGCCCATGAAGACGGTCTGCGTCTTGATCTCACCGGTGAGGTGATTCATGAACTCGGCTTCGACGTAGAGAGGAGCGGAGTAGGTCTTACCCTTCTCCTTGCACTCGTCGATCGAGTACTTCTTCTCTTCGAGGAAGGGGTTGGTGAAGGAGAGCTGCATCGTCTCACCGAGGTCTTCGATGGGAGAGATCTCCTCGAAGATCTCCTCGAGACCGGTGTTGCTCGGCAGATCCTGTCGACCCTGCTCCTGGGCTTCGGCGACGCGAGCCTTCCACGCGTCGTTTCCGACCAGCCAGTCGAAGCTCTCGGTCTGCAGTGCGAGCAGATCCGGAACGGTGAGGGTGTCAGTGATCTTTGCGAACGAGAGACGAGATGCGTTTCGTCCGTTCTTGGGTGTCTTGTCAGTGTTGGTTGCGTTGCGCGCAGCAGCCAAGGAAATAACCTCCGTGGGCCCCGTCGGGCCTCAGTTACTGTCTGTCAGTGTGTGTACTGTATGGACGAGAACTCCCAGGGGATCGTGCTGGCGCCCATCTGACCTGTGAACCAGGCCCAGGCGCGCACGGAAGATAAGCAAGGCCGACCGCAATATGAAGGCAGATGTTTGTCTGGGAGCGCAAAAGACAACTATATGTCAAATGGACGCGCCGTGTCCACTCTTTTCTTGACCCGACGCGCATCCTTGCGGTATAACCCGCGAAGGCTCTGCGATATTTCCGCGGAACGACGCGGATTTAGCCCGTCGGAAGCGAGTCGACCGTCGCCAGAATCGCCTCTTCGCGCGACCGCGGAGACCAGCCGAGCACCCGTTCCGCCTTGGCAGCGGACGCCCGGCGCACCACGCCGACGTCCGGGAGCGACCCCCGCACGGTGCGGCTGAACGGCGCCAGCGCCTTCAGTGCCCAGTCCGGCATCGTCTTGGTCGTGATGCGGGCTCCGCCTTCTCCGAGGTGGCCCCGGATGAGGAGGGCGACCTCCTGGGCGCTCATCACGTCGCCGGAGATGGCGAGGAAGCGCTGACCGGCCGCCTCCTGCCTGGTCATCGCGAGCAGGTGCAGCGCCGCGACGTCGCGCACGTCGACGATGCCGAAGCTGACGTTCGGCAGGCGAGGGAGCCGCCCATCCCGAACAGCCTTGATCAGCTGGACCGAGCTGGAGTAGTCGTGGCCGAGCACGGGACCGAGGATGCCGACCGGGTTGACGGTCGCCAGTTCGAGCGCCACTCCCTCGCGCTGGACGAAATCCCAGGCGGCGCGCTCGGCGAGCGTCTTGGACTTCACGTACGCGCTCACGGGAACGCCGCTGTCGAGGTCGGTCCAGTCGTCCTCGGTGAACGGGCGGTCCGTCGGCGGGTGGCCGTAGCCGATCGCGGCGAACGAGGAGGTGAGCACGACCCGCTGCACGCCGGCATCCCGTGCGGCACGCAGCACGCGGAGGGCGCCGTCGCGGGCAGGCACGATGAGCTCGTTCTCGTCCTTGGGCTGCGTCGCCGGGAACGGGGAGGCGACGTGCAGCACGACGTCGCAACCGGCGACGGCCTCCGCCCAGCCGGCGTCGGCGGTGAGGTCGGCGACGGCGAAGGTCAGCCTGTCGCCTCCCGCATCCTCCAGGCCGCCCGCGACCAGTTGCGAACGGACGTCGGCGGCACGAGCCGGCGTGCGGATGGTCGTGCGCACCTCGTATCCGGCCTGCAGCGCCTGCAGCACGCAGGTGGCGCCGACGAAGCCGGAGCCTCCGGTGACGAGCACTCGTTGTGTCATGCGGCCCATCCTCCTCCTGAATCTAGGAACGGACGAGGGCGATGACTTGAGCGCGGTCGCGCACGGCGAGCTTGGCGAAGATGGCGTTGATGTGCGTCTTCACCGTGGCGACGCTGACGAACAGCGTGGAGGCGATCTCGCCGTTGCTGAGGCCGTCTGCGACGAGGGCGAGCACATCCACCTCCCGTTTCGTCAGTGTCGGGAAGCGGTCGGAGAGCGATGGTACCGGCGCCGGCGCTGCGCTGCCGGTCAGGCTGTTGACGAGCAGCGCGCCGACCTCGGGCGCGAACGTCGACTGGCCGCGGGCGACGGCCCGCACGGCGGCCGCGAGCTCCGCACGGCCCGCGTCCTTGGTGAGGTAGCCGCGGGCTCCAGCGCGCAGGGCGCCGAGGATCGACTCGTCGTCGGCGTACGTGGTGAGCACCAGGATCGCCGTTCCCGGCACCTCGCGCACGATCCGCTCCGTGGCGGCGACCCCGTCGACACCGGGCATGCGCAAGTCCATCAGCACCACATCCGGATGCTCGGCCACGGCGAGCGCGACCGCACGCTCCCCGTCCTCCGCAGCGCCGACCACCTCGATGTCCGGCAGCAGGCCGAGCACGGTGACGAGGCCGTCGCGGATGATGGCCTGGTCGTCCGCGACGACGACGCGGATCCGGGGTTCGTCGGTCATGAGAGCCTCGCCTCCACAGTCACGGTGAAGCGGTCGCCGACGACGCCGGCCGTCGCAGCACCACCGAGTGGGAGGGCGGCGACGCGTTCGCGCATCCCGTCGAGGCCGTGCCCTCCTCCGGTCGCGGCGAGTTCGCCGACGTCGTCGGAGAGCGGGTTGGAGACGGTGAGGCGCACGCGACCACTCTGCCAGTCGATGTCGGCGCGCACCGGCTCGCCCTGGGCGTGCTTGCGCGCATTGCTCAGCGATTCCTGCAGGGCGCGCTGCAGTGCGGCGCCCTGAGCGGCGGTGAGCTCGGCCGGCTCGCCGTGGGTGGTGAGGTCGACCACGCCGCCGAGGGAGCGGTGGGCGGCGAGCAGGTCGTCGACCGCCGCCGCGAAGGCCGCTGGCTCGACGACCATCCCGAATGCGCCGCTCCCCGCTGGATCGCGCAGCGCGGCGACCGCACGCCTGGCCTCGCTCAACCCGCTCGCGGCGAGCGCCCGCGCGTCGGTCACCCTGGCCGTCGCGGCCGCGGTGTCCCCCGCTTCGAGGAGGGCTTCGACTGCATCCAGCTGGATGACCAGCCCGCCGAGGCTGTGCGCGAGCACGTCGTGCAGGTCACGGGCGATGGCGACGCGGGCCGCCTCCTCGCGCATCTCGCGTTCGCGCTCCTGCAGCAGCGCCGCCTGCTCCTCCGACTGGCGGAACTGGCGGCGGCTGAGCCCGGCGAACACCGCGAGCACCACGCCGCCCATCATGGCGAGCACGGCGCCGACACTCGTTCCGAACGGCACCGCACCGGCGGCGACGAGCGCCAGTGTCACCACGGCCAGACCGAATCCCTCCAGCACCGGCCGGCGTGGAGCGCCGACCGTGGCGAGCACGGCGATGGCGGCCGGGACGACGGAGAGCCCGTCCGACGGGGCCGCGACGAGTCCGCCGGCGACGGCGGCGACGACCAGGAGAGCCGTCTCCCCTGCGCGGACACCCGCGAGCGCGATGGCGCCGCGAGCGACCCAGGCGGCGTCCGCGACCAGAGCGAGGACCAGCACCCAGACAGGGCGCTCCGCCGAGTGCGAGACGATCAGCGAGAACCCGATGGCCAGCGCGCCGACGAGGTTCAGCGCGAAGGCCAGCGGGCTCTGCTGTCTGGGCGGGTTCACGATCCCATCATGCTGCGATTCGGGTCCGCGGCGTTGACGGTGGCCGCAGCGTGGCGGCCGAGCCGCTGGGCGAACACCGCGGTGCGCGCCGCCCGGTTGGCCGCGAGCATGAGCAGGATGACGCCGGTGGACGCCGCCAGGTGCGATCCGGCCATCCCGGCCAGCACGTCGATGCCGACGCGGACGACGATCACGAGCACCCAGAGCGCGAGCCCCCACGCACCTGTGCGCGACTCGTAGGTCGCCACGTCCCTGCGGTCCTTGCCGATGTCGATCGGCTCCGGCAGCAGCCGGAAGTGGGCGATCGCCCCCATCCACGCTCCGATGCCGAGCGAGATCGCGAGCTCGACGACGAGGACGCCGATGTCGAGGGCGGTGAGCGCGGCGGGCTTCGTGGTCTGGGCGATGAGGACGAGGCCGATGATGCCGAAGATCGCGGGGCCACGCCACATGCGGCCGAGCGAGACGGGCCGCCAGGTCATCTGCCGGAAGCCGATCCAGCCGATCGCCGCGACGATGAGAAGAGCGTTTCCGAGCATTTGGATGGTCATGACCGGCCTTTCGTGAGCGTGTGGCGCCGGGAGGTTCCCGGCACTGTTCCAGCGTGCTGCGCGGGCCGCGCATCCGGCACCGCCCCTGGGTGGAGATGCGGGTGGAGATCGGGCGGGCGGCGGGCGCGACTAGGGTGGATGCCGTGCCAGAGAACCCGTCCGTCGTGCTCAAGGAGAGCGGTTACCTCGCGACGATCGAACCGGACAGGTTCGTGCCGGGTTCGTACCAGCTCGTGGTCGACGGCACGCCCCAGTCGCACGTGAACCTCGACGACCCCTCCCAGCTGTTCTTCGAGTACGTGCAGCGGATGGGGAACGTCATCGACCTCATCGGCGATCCTGGCGAGCCGATCACCGCCGTGCACCTGGGAGCCGGGGCGCTGACGCTGCCGCGCTACATCGCGCACACCCGGCCGGGTTCCCGCCAGCAGGTGGTGGAGCTGGAGAGCAACCTCGTCGACCTGGTGCGCGAGAACCTGCCGCTCCCCCGGTATGCGCAGGTGCGCATCCGGCACGGGGACGCCCGCGAGGTGGTCGGCAAGCTGCCCGCCGGGCTGCGCGGTTCCGTCGACCTGCTGGTCATCGACATCTTCAGCGGCGCCCGCACGCCCGCACACGTGACGAGTGTGGAGTTCTACCGCTCGGCCGTCTCCCTGCTCGCCCCGGACGGGATCGTGCTGGTGAACGTCGCTGACGGTCCCCCGCTGTCGTTCGCCCGCAGCCAGATCGCGACGCTCGGCGCCGTGGTGGAGAACGTCGCGGCGCTGGCCGAGACGCAGGTGCTCAAGGGGCGGCGGTTCGGCAACGTGGTGCTGGTGGGCTCGAACGCCTCCCTGCCCCTCGACTGGCTGCCGCGCCTGCTGGCGAGCGGGCCGCATCCGGCCAAGGCTGTGGCAGGAGCCGAGCTGAAGACGTTCGCCGGGAAGGCGCCGATCGTCACGGACGCGACGAGTGTGCCGTCCCCTCCCCCTGCGCGCAGCATCTTCCAGACAGGGACGCGCAGAGACTAGTCGCGGGCGTCAGGCGTGCCGGAAGGTGACGGCCTGGCCGGGCCGCAGCTGCGCGAAGGCGTCGAGCGAGGCGTCGGCGACGACGGCGATCACCGGATAGCCGCCCGTGACGGGATGGTCGGCGAGCAGCACGGTCGGCCTGCCGTCCGGTGAGACCTGCACGGAGCCTGCGACCATCGGCTCGCTCGGCAGCTCCGCGGGGTTCGACCGTTCCAGTAGCGGCACGGGGTGCGCATCCACCCCGGCGGCGTGCGCCGGGCGACGCGGAGGGTCGAGCCGCGCGCCGACCCGGTTGCTCGCCGCGCTCAGCCGCCACTCCGCGGTGTAGAACGCGTCGATGGCCTCCGCCGTGAACCAGTCGGCGCGGGGGCCGGGATGGGCGCGCACCTCCACCACGCCCGCCACCGGCTCCGCGACGGGCACGAAGTCGAGCAGGGGCACCTCGGCCCGTGGATGCTCGCCCACCGGCAGCGTGTCCCCCGCCAGGATGGGCGCCGGCCCGAGGGCCGAGAGCAGGTCGGTGGAGCGCGACCCGAGCACCGGCTCGGCGATGACGCCGCCGCGGACGGCGAGATAGCTGCGCGCACCGACCGCCGGCGGGGCGATCCGCAGCACGGCACCGGCTTCCGTGTGCTGCGCGAGGTGCGGATCGACGGGCACGCCGTCGAGCGTGATCGGCCCGGCTGCGCCGGTCACCGCGAACCAGGCCGGTGCGTCGAACCGTGCGGTGAAGCCGCCGAACAGGATCTCCAGGCCCGCGCATCCAGCGTCGTTGCCGAGCAGGCGGTTGCCGAGCGACAGCGCTGCCCTGTCGAGCGCGCCGGACGGGCTGACGCCGAGGTGCGAGAGCCCAGGCCGTCCTCTGTCCTGGACGACGGTGAGCGGACCCGGCTCGATGACGACGATGCTCACGGCGCCTCCACGAACCGGACGACCGTGCCGGGCGAGAGGAGCGCCGGAGTCTCGGAGGCCGCATCCCAGACGGTCGCGGCGGTGCTGCCGATCAGCTGCCAGCCGCCGGGACTCGACCGCGGGTACACGCCGCTGAACTCGCCGGCCAGGCCGACGGCGCCGGCGGGGACCGCTGTGCGCGGGGTCGCACGGCGGGGCACCACGAGGCGGTCGTGGTCGGTGACCAGATAGCCGAAACCGGGCGCGAAGCCGCAGAACGCGACCCGCCAGGTGGAGCCGGTGTGCAGCGCGACGACCTCGGCGGGGCGCATCCCGAGCAGGGCGGCGACCTCGGCCAGATCGTCTCCGTCGTACCGCACGGGAAGCTCGACGGTGCTCCGGTCGTCCGTGGCCCGCTGCTCGGGGACGGCGTGCGCCAGCCAGTTCGCCGCGACGCTCAGCGGCAGCACGGCCGGATCGACGGCGACGCCGATCGTGCGCGCGGCCGGCACCAGTTCGACGACCCCGGCCGGGCGGGTGCGCTCGAGCGTGCCGTAGAGGGCGAGCACCGCATCCAGGTCGTCGAGCTCGGCCAGCAGGGCGCTGTCGCCGTTCGGGAGGACGCGCACGGTCATCGCCACGCCTCCACGCGCACGCCGGCGTCGGTGAGTGCGGCCCGGACGGCGGCGGCCATCGCGACGGCGCCCGGGGTATCGCCGTGGACGCAGAGCGAGTCGACGCGCACCTCGATGTCCGTGCCGTCGGCGGCGATGACCCGGCCGTCGAGCGCGAGGCGCACGGCGCGCTCCGCGATGGCGGCGTCTCCGGAGAGGACGGCGCCCGGCTCGGTGCGCGGCACCAGGGTGCCGTCCGCGCGGTAGCCGCGGTCGACGAAGGCCTCGTTGACGAAACGGAGTCCGGCATCCTGTGCCGCCTCCGCGATGGCGGAGCCGGCGAGACCGAGGATCGGGAGGGACGGGTCGAAAGCGGCGACCGCGCTCGCGACGGCGCGCGCCTGCTCCCGGTCGGTGACGATGCGATTGTAGAGGGCGCCGTGCGGCTTCACGTACGAGACGCGCGTTCCGGCGACACGGGCGATGCCGCTCAGCGCGGCGAGCTGGTACAGCGTCTCGTCATGCAGAGTGCCGGGTTCCACCTCCATGCTGCGGCGGCCGAACCCGGCGAGGTCCCGGTAGGAGACGTGCGCGCCGACGGCGACGCCCTGCTCGGCGGCGAGGCGGCAAATGGCCAGCATCGTGGATGCGTCACCCGCGTGGAACCCGCATGCCACGTTGGCGCTCGACACCAGTCGCAGCATGGCGGCGTCGTCGCCCATCCGCCAGGCGCCGAACGACTCGCCGAGGTCGCTGTTGAGGTCGATCGAACGTTCCACCCCTCCATTGTGCCGGGTGGTCGCTCGCGCAGCCATCGAGGTCAGGCGGAGGCGGGCGGGGCGGAGGCGGCGGCGCGGGCGCGGTGGGCGCGGACCTTGGCGCGGTTGCCGCAGCGCTGCATCGAGCACCAGCGGCGGTTGCCGGAGCGCGAGGTGTCGAGGTAGACGAGGTCGCAGTCGTCGGCGGAGCACTCCCGGATGCGGCCGTCCGCCTCCGCGGAGAACAGCCGGACCGCATCGCGGGCGATGGTGCTGAGCGCCTGGTGCGGCCGCGCGTTGGTCCTGCCCGCCTGACGGCCGCCGCCCGCCAGCACGGGAGGGATGTCCGGGGTCGCCGCGAACAGGTTGACCACGTCGACGTCGTCGGGGCCGAGCGTCGCCCCGCCGCTCTGCTGTCGGGCGAGGCGGCCGATCGCCGAGCCGAGCGCCGACGCATCCCGGAACTCCCGGTCGCCCGCGGTCGGAGCGACCTCGGGGAAGCGGGTGGTCAGCCAGTCGTTCAGTTCTTTGGCATCATGGACTGTCTGCCATTCGCCGCCGTCCCGGTCGAGTCCGCCGGTGTACGAGAAGTCGAGCGCGAGCGATCCGGAGTCGAACCAGAAGTGCTGGCCGTCGGAGGAATCCATCCACTGCCCCGTGCCGCCGGTGAGTATCGCTTCGATCGCCATGTAACCAATATAGTCGGTTACTGTACCCCGGATGCGATACTGAGCGGATGGCCGCCACCCGCCCCGACCCCACGCACACCATCGACGGCAGCATCGTGCGCCTCCGCCCGCTGACGCGCGAAGACCTGCCGGACCTCTTCGACGCCATCGGGCATCCAGAGGTGTTCGCCGGAGGCTGGGGAGGCGGCCCTGCCGCATACCGGGACACCTACGAGGAGTGGCACGAGTTCATCTCGAACTACCTGCAGTGGGGCGCAGGCAACGTGACCGTCGTCTGCCTGCGCCAGGACGGCGACCGGGTGGTCGGGACAACCACGCTCGGCGACTTCGACCTCGTGAACGAATCGGCGCACATCGGCTGGACCGCGTACGCCCCGGAGGTCTGGGGCACCCTCGTCAACGCCGAGACCAAGCGTCTCCTGCTCGGCGCCGCCTTCGACAACGGCTTCGAGCGGGTCAAACTGCAGGCCGACGTGCTCAACACGCGCTCGCGGGCGGCGATCGCACGCCTCGGCGCGAAGCCGGAGGGGATCCTGCGCCACATGCAGCGTCGCGCGGACGGGACCTGGCGGGACACCGCCGTGTTCTCGATCCTGCGCGAGGAATGGCCGGAGGTGCGGGCCGGACTGGATGCGCGGCTCGCGGGAGCGGGCGCAGGCACGGGCACAGCTACCGGCACCGGCACAGACCGCTAAGCGCGCCCGGGCAGCTCGCTGCTCATCCCCTGCTCGCTCGCGGCCGACGCCGCCATCCTGCGCTGTGCAGGGGAGACCTCTCTGTGCTGCCACGAGATGAGGTTCGCCGCGTCGAAGCGGCGCGAGCACGCTCCGCAGGCGAGCGCTCTGGCCGGCTTGCGGTATCGGTAGTGCGTGTGGCCGCGCGGGCAGGTGCCGACCCACGGCGCGAGGTCGTCGGCGATGGCGCCGCCGTGCAGGCGTTTGCCCTCGTAGCCGAGGTCGATCGCGGTGGAGCGCCAGCGCGGGCCGTGACCGGCGCGGGAGCCGGCGAGGGCGTGCGCGACCTCGTGCAGGAGGATCTGGTGGATCTCGTCGTCGTCGTACCGCGCCGCCAGATAGCGGGAGACCGTGATGCGCTTGGCCGTGTAGTTGCAGAGCCCGGCCCTGGTCTTCGCGTTGTCGAAGTCGAACGTCCACACGGCGGGGTCGAGATGCAGAGCGATCAGCGCGTTCGCCCAGCGCCTGACCCGCTCGAGATCAGCCATCAGCGCCCACCGAGAGGGGGATGCGCACGACAGCCGGACAACTCATATCAGAATCCTACGCGCGTTCCCCGCGGTCGTTCCAGGGCGGCGTCAGCGTGCCCGGTCGGACGACGGAGCGGACGACTCCGGCGGCTCGGGCGCGCGGTTGGCCGCATCCGGGCCCCGGCGCTCGGAGGCCGCGGCGGCCGCCTCGTCGCGCGCACCGCGGTTGGCGTCGGCGAACGACTTGACCACGGCGACCGCGATCAGCGAGCTCTCGATGTCGGCCGGAGACGCCCCCAGCTTCTCCCGCAGGAACACCGCGGCGGTCACGTCGGCGAGCGCGTTGTCGTACTCCTCGGCGTCGAAGTAGGCCTTGCCGCGGTTCTGCGTTGCGAAAGCTTCGAGGGCCGTCCACTCGTGCGCGTGGGCCTCGTCGACGCATCCGGTCAGTTCGGTGATCGCCTCGTCGAGCTTGCCCTGGAACTGCAGCACCTGCGCCCTGCGCACCCTGGCGCCGAGCAGCTGCTCCCTGTCGCCGGTGAACCTGGCCTGGCGCACGGCCTCGTTTCCGACCTGCATGGCCTCGTCCAGCCTGCCGAGCAGACGGAGCAGCACGGTCTTCTCGTTGAGCGCGCTGAGACTGCGCAGGCCGCCGAGTTCGTCGAGCCTCAGGCCGGCCGCGCGCAGGTCGACGCGCTCGCGCAAAGTGGTCGGGTCGTAGCCGAGGATGATGCTCAGGGTTCTGCTCCAGGTCGTGTAACCATCCCAGACTAACCCGAGAGGCGGATCAGCCGGGGTGCTTCACCGATTGCGCAGGGATGAGGGTGACCTGCACGAGCCTGTCGTCGCCGGGACGCGGGTCTCCCCTGCCGTCGGTGTTGTTCGTCAGCAGCCACAGCGTGTCGCCGTGCGCCACCGCATCCCGCAGCCTCCCGAAGGTGCCGTCGAAGAACGGCTTCACGGTGACGGGAGCGTGGCCGTCGGTCGTCCAGATGGTCCAGAGGCGCTGCCCGCCGAGCCCGGCCAGGAAGAGGGTGTCGCCCACGACGGCCAGACCGCTGGGACTCGCCACGTCGGTCGGCCATTGGAAGACGGGATCCGTGTACTTCGGATCTCCGCCGATGCCCTCGACGTTCGGCCAGCCGTAGTTCGACCCCGGCGTGATGATGTTCAGCTCGTCCCAGGTGTTCTGCCCGAACTCGCTCGCCCACATCGTCCCCCGCGAATCCCAGGCGATGCCCTGCGGGTTGCGGTGCCCGTACGACCAGACCGGCGAACCGGGGAACGGGTTGTCGCCCGGCACCCCGCCCTCCGGCGTGACCCGCAGGATCTTGCCGCCGAGGGAGGCGACGTTCTGCGCGTTCGCGGGGTTCGAGGCGTCGCCGGCGGTGATGTAGAGCATCCCGTCCGGTCCGAACGCGATCCGCCCGCCGTCGTGGTTGGACGCCTTCGGGATGCCTGTGACGACGTTCTCCTGCGTGCCGAGCGCGTAGCTTCCCGGCACGCCGGTGACAGGCATCCGCACGACGCGGTTGTCGTCGGCCGTCGTCTCGTATGCGTAGAGGAACGTCGGCGCCTCCTCGTCCTGCACGGCCAGGCCGAGCAGTCCGCCCTCTCCGGAGTGCACGACTCCGGCGACGGTGCCGATCGTGCGCGTCCCGCCCTGCGGCAGGCGTTCGAGCACGGTGCCGCTGTCGCGTTCGCTGATCAGCGCCGAGCCGCTGCGCAGCGGGACGACGGACCACGGAGCGACCAGCCCCTTCTCGAGGTCAACCGTCTGTCCGGACGGCTCCCACGGGATCGCGGCGACCGCCGGGATGCTCCGCGTCGGCGACGGGCGAGGCTCAGGTGTCCGGGTGGTGGACGGCGGAGGAACGGGGGCAGGGGCGGTGCAGCCGGTGAGCGCCGTCGTGACGGCCAGCCCGGCTGCGAGCAGCGTCACGGTGAGTCTGTTCATCGCTCCGCCTCCCTCCCGAACGCGCGGACCGCCAGGGCCGTTGGGTCATGGTAACCCCACGGTCCTGGCGGTCGATCGGAGCGCTACGCCTGCCCGCGCCTGCGGCGGCTCACGAAGGCCGCGCCGATCAGCAGGAGGAGCGCGCCCCATCCGGCGACGAGGAGGTAGTCACCGGCCGATCCGGTCGCCGCCAGTCCACCGGCGGTGGTGCTGGGGGCCGGAGCGGGCACCGACGTGAACATCGGCTCAGGCGTCGTCGTCGGCTTCGGCGTGGGCGTCGGCGTGACGACGGGACCGGTCGGCTCGCTGGGGCCCGCCGGGTCGACGGGCTTGTTCACGACCACCTGGGAGCAGGCGGCGTCCGGCAGACCGGAGCAGGTGCCTCCCGTCGTCGGCGGCTTCCACGGCCCCACCGGCGGGGTGCTGACGGTCGCGATGTTCGCGTACGTCCCCGCGGCGGCGAAGGTGAGCGTGACGTGGACATCGATGGATGCGCCCTTCGCCAGCAGCGGGATCGCCCAGCTCACCACGCCGTTGCCCTCCGTGCCGCCGTGGTCGGCGGAGACGAACGTCGACCCCTTCGGCAGCGTGTCGGTGACGGTGAAGGCGGTCGCGTCGAGCGCTCCCTGGTTGGTGACCGTGATGGTGTACTCGACCGCGTCCTTCTCCATGACGCTCAGCGCCTTGGCGGTCTTGGCGATCGACAGCGCCCCGAACTCGTAGGTGTTCGTGATCGTCGCGGTCTGGGCGGCAGGAACGGCGCCCGCCTGCTCGGCGGAGAGCACGTGGACGGTGCCTCCCGCGATCGAGCGGTCCGCCTCACCGTAGCTGCCTGCAGCCCCTTGCTCGGCAACCGTGCAGTCCGCTCCGAGCGGGATGCCGTCGATCCGTGCGGTGAGGCCGGTGGCCGTCGCGAGCGTGAGCTGCGCCGCCGCCCCGAGGTCGACGGGCGCACCCGCCACCGTGCAGGCGACATCGGCGAGGAACTGTGCGGGGGCGGACGATGCCGCGGAGCCCGTGACGATCTTGTCGACCTGCAGCGGACCGGTGACGATGGTCACGCCCGCCTTGACGGGAGCGCGGCGCACCGTGCCTCCGCCGGTCAGCGCCGCGGTCGCGCCGAACTGGTTCCACGCGAAGGAGGGGGCGGACGCCATCGAGACGGGCGCCCCATCCGGTGCTGCCACGGTCGCCGGGCGGTTCACCGTGCGGTATGTCGCACCGACGGTCGCGCCGGGGGCGAGGGTGCCCGCCGCCGTCGTGGTGAAGTCGAGCGTCACGCGGAGGCCGGTGACGGCCGACCAGTCACCCGTGAACGCGGTGGACGGCACCCACTCGGAGGCCACCGGGTTCGTGGAACAGGTGGGGTCGCTCGGCCAGGCGGTCGCCCCGGCGCCGACGCAGACGTCGGGAGCGGTGGTGACCTCCCACGTCATGGTCGTGCCTGCCGGTGCGTCCGCGACGAGGCCGTAGTCCTGGTCGAACACCGGACGGTACGTGGAGCCGCGGGCGGCGCCCGTCGCGAGCATCCTGTCGCCCGGGGTCGGCAGCGGCTCGACGAACACGAGGGCGTCGTAAGTGACGGTGCCGCTGTTGATCGCGCGGAGGCGCCACTGGTCGGTTCCGCCGACGACGGTGTTCGCCGCGCACGGCGAGACGAAGTATCCGTCGGCGTCCGGGGTGCAGGTGGCGGACGGGCTGGACGGGTTGACCGCGCCGGAGACGATGCCGCCGACCACGTCGCCCTTCACGCCCTTGCTGGTGTACAGCGACGGGCCGGAGATCGGCTGGACGTAATTGCTCGTGCCGCAGGCGTTCGCGGCGAGACCGGAGAGCGTGCCCTGCCCGTTGCCGGACGTGTTGGTGCACGCATCCAGAGTCTGTGCCGTCGTGACCGAGAAGCTGTTGACCGCCTGCTGCGAGCCGGTGAGGCCCGGCTGCAGCACGAGGTTCAGCTGCACGGTGAACCGCTCGCCGGGCGACATCCGCGCCCCGCCGGCCGGCCAGGAGAGCGTGAGCTCTCGCGTCGCGGTGTCGAAGCCGGTCGCCGGCGTCACGGAGAGCGTGCCTCCCGGCGTCGTGGCGAAGGTCGGCGCCTCGCCGTCCCAGGCCAGGGAGGCCGGGAGGGTGTCGACGAGTTTCGTCACGTCGACGAACCCGGTGCCGGTGTTGGCGAAGGTCAGCGTCCAGCCGCCCGGGTCGCCGACGCTCACGGTGTGGATGCCGTTCTCCGGCGTCTTCGACACGTCCAGGCTGTGCGTGCCGGTCAGGAGCGCGATGCTCGCGGTGGCGTCCGCCGTCCTGTCGGCGTACACGGCCGGGTTGTCCGTCCGGTGCGTGAGAGCCGTCACGGTGTCGTCCACGGTGCTCGGGAACACGGTCGGCGAACCGTCGACGGACGCATCCCGCAGCTGCACGTGCAGGATGGCCGTCGCGGTGAAGTTCGCCGGCACGGCGGTGCGGCTGAACAGGTCGCCGTCCGCCCTGCTGAACACGAACCGGATGCCCGTGATCTGGTCGAGCGCGGTGGTCGGCAGGGACGCGGTCGCGGCGGTCGTGCCCGCGATCCAGGTGGAGGTGCCGCCGGTCTGCACGTCGACGCGCACGCGGTCGGCGCCCGCCGGCAGCGTCACGTCGCCCGCGGAAAGGCCGGTGAGCGCGAAGCGGTTCCAGAACCCGGAGTCGGTGTCGGTCAGCGTCACCTGATGGGTGGCGGCCGTCGCCTGGCCCTGCGTGGCGGTGAGGGTGACCGCGACCGGCGTGTGCCTGTCCTTCTCCAGCACGGACGGCGTGGAGAAGCTCTTGGCGGCCGTCACGTCGAGCGTCGCGGTCGTGAGTGTCAGGCTCGTGGTGTCACTGTCGTTCGGCTGCGAGCCCTGACCGCTCGGGTAGAGCACGGGGTCGTAGCCCTGCGCGAAGGCGGCGTTGTCGACCCGGAAGGCCTTCACCTCTGCCGACGCGTCGCTGCGCTGGGTCACCCTGACCTGCGTGCTCAGCGTCATCACGAGGTTCTGACCGCTGACGATCGTGCCGCCTCCTGTCACGGGATTCGTGCCCTGGTAGACGACGCTGACGCCGACCACATCCAGCAGGTCGGCGGGCTGGAGCCCAGCCGCCTGGGTCATCGACACCCTCGTGGTGCCGAGCGTGCCGTCGGACGCGCGGTGCCACAGCGTCACCTGCGAGGCGACGGGATCGACCTGGGCGGAGGGCGCCGTGAAGCGGATCCTGGTGAGGGTGAGCCGCTCGAACGGGTTGGCTGTGCTGTAGCTGGCGCCGGCGAACGGATCGGCCGACCAGGCGTTCGCCGCGGAGAGGCAGGCGCCCATGGATGCGCTGTCGCACGGCGACGGGTCCGTCACCCTGATGTACGAGGCGCGGGCGGCGGCGGCGTTCTTCGCCGTGATGGTGAAGTCGTTGGTCGGGTATGCGGACGGGTCGACGTCGCCGGCCTTGGGCACGACCATCGTGGAGCGCTGGCTCGTCTTCGCGACGTCGACGAGCGGCGGCTGGTCGATCAGCGCGAGGTTGTCAGCGGCGTCGACGGGGCCGACCGGGGTTCCGTTGTGGACACCGGACGCCGAGCTGCGGTTCCAGATCGTGCCGGCCGTCGAGTCGTTGAAGAGCGTGTCCGCGGAGGCGAACGGGTCATTCGCGGCGGCAGGGTCGCGGAGCAGGTTACGCAGCTGCCAGACCAGGCCGAAGCTGCGGGACTGGCCGAAGGCGACCGTGGCGATGCCCGAGCCGGCCGGTGGTGCGGCCGGGTCGGTCGCCGTCGCTCTGGCAGGGTCGTTCGGGATCACGGTGATGCGCACGCCGGTGGTGCCGCTGAGCTCCGCGGGGGTGAGCGCGTATCCCTTGAAGCCGGTGCCGTTCATCCAGGTTCCGCCGGGCGCAGGGACGAGGTTCCATGCGCCGTCGTGGTAGAGGCGGATCTCGCTGACCGCATCCCATTTCAGCAGGGGCTGCGACGCGAAGCTGACCGCTGCGATGCTGACGAGGTCGAACGCCTGGAACACGGTCTGCGCCGGGTCGGCCTCGTTCGACGCGGGGTCGGAGATGGTCACCGAGCTGTATCCGGTGTCCGTGACGCCCCAGGAGAGCACCGTGCCCGCCTGCTGGCCGGACTGCGACGGCAGTTCGGTGAGGTCACCGGTGAGGTCGGGCTTCGTCCACTTCTTGGCGGTGCCGAGCGAACCGGAGCCGCTCTGACTCTGGATCGCGGCGGTGGCCGTCGCGGTCAGCACCGGGCTGACGACGGGCGGCGCTCCGGCGATGACGCCGGAGGCGTGCGAGCTCGCGAGGTTCTGATAGGTGCTCTTCGGTCCGTTGGCGACCGAAGTGGAGCCGCTACCGTCGCGGAGGGCGGCGCGCGCCTGCGCGGTGATGTTCGGGCTCACCGTCGTGCCCTGCCCGAATCCGGCCGGGTTGGCGAAGGTGAAGCGCAGCCCGGTGATGCTGCCGACGAGCCCGGCGGGGAGAGCGGCGCTGTAGTTCGTCGCCGCGGTGGTGGCATCGACCACGGTGAACACCGAGTAGGTGGCGCCCCCATCGGTCGAGTACTCGACCGTCAGCGTCGAGCCGAGCGGCACCTGCGTCGGTGCGATGGCGATCGGGTTGAACGCGTTGAAGAAGTCGTCTGCACGGCCGGAGCGCCAGGTGTCCTCGACCACGATGGTGTTCGGACGCACGTACGCGGAGTCGGTGGACGTCGTCGCCGGCAGCTTGGCCACGACCGTCGAGCCGGGCGAGACCGCACCGGAGGGCGCGATCGACTTCGACAGCTTCAGCGAGATCTCCGGGAAGAAGACCTTGAGCGGCGCTGTCGCCGTCCTGTTCGCCGTCCCGGCGGGGTTGATGCCGGTGACCGTGACGGTGTTCGTCACGTCGGCGGGGCTGTCGTTCTGCGCGACGTAGTCGGCGGCGGGAGCGATCAGGAACTGCGCGCTGCCGATGGCGCCGACAGCGACGGCCCCCGTGTACGCCAGCTCGAAGCCGGTGAGGTGGGCGCCGGTCGGTGCGGCGGGCGCGACAGGGGTGGCGCCGTCGGCGAACGGTGCGGACACACTGCTGCCGTCCGAGAAGATCCAGACGACGGAGGCGCCGGTCGCGCCGGACGGGTATGACAGCGGGGCGGCGAAACCGCCGAAGCCGAGCGACGCGGTGAAGAAGTCGCGGTCGCCGAGCGTCAGCGTGCTCAGCGGGCCGTTCGAGTCGTTCTTGCCGGTGATCGTGGCGGTCGCGGTCGTGCCCGCCGGGATGCGGCTCGGCGCGATGGTCTTGCCCGCGCTGACGAGCACCGTGAGGCCGCCGACGGTGAACGGAGCCTGCGCGGTCTTGGAGACCGGCGGCTTGCCGGGCACGGTGACGATGCCCGTGACCTTGTTGGTGACCGTCGCGCCGCCGACGAGCGAGGCGGCGGTGCTGCGGTTGACCGCGCGCTGTGCGACGGAGACGGCGACGCTGCCCGCTGCCCCGTTGGCCGCGAGCGTGGTGCCCGTGCTGCTCGAGTACGTGAAACGGAGACCGCCCACGTTCGCTGCTGCGACGCCGGAGGGGAGCTGGATGTCGGCCACCGCGGTGGGCGGACCCGTCTGCCACTTCCACGCGTGGGAACCGCTGTCGTACACATACGCGTCGACCTGCACGAGGTCGGCGCCCGCGGGCAGGGTGACGGCGCCGAAGCCCGCGAAGTCGACGATCGCGAACGGGTTGGCCGCGTCGAGGGAGGCCGCGCCGTCCTGCGCGACCGTCGGGTCCTGCACGGACAGCGTCGCGGCGGGGACGTTGGAGGTGTTTTGGCTGGTCAGCGTCACGGTCGAGGTCGCGCCGGGCGCGAACTGCTGGTTCGCCGGGGCCCAGGTCTTCCCGACCTTCTCGTCCACCGACACCGGGATGCTCACGGTCACGTCGGCCGAGCCGCTGTCGTCGGGGGCGGTGCTCGACGTGCCGAGCGCGGTGTTGGTGACCTTCACGCCGTTGTACGCCCAATCCGGCGCGAGGTTCTGCGGCGCCTTCAGCGTCACCGTCACACGGTACGTCCCTCCAGCGGGGATGCCGACGCCGCCGGCGACCTGCTCGGTGAAGAGCACGGTGAGCACGCACGAGGAGGTGACCGTGTTCGTGCATCCTGTCAGCGACTTGGTGAACGGCTTCGAGCTCGGCGAGACGCTCGTGTCCAGGATGCTGAACCCGGCGAACTCGGCGGGGAGCGCATCCACCAGCTTGGCGTCGAGGCAGTCGTTGTCGTCGCAGCCCACCATCACGGTGTACGTGAACTCGGACCCGTTCGTCACCGCGACCGCCGCCTTGCCGTCGACGGACTTGTCGACGGACAGGGAGGCGGTCGCGGCGAACGCCGGCCCCGCCAGCACACTCCCGCCCACGAGGGCGACGACGAGTGCGACGGAGACGGCACCGAGGCGCTTCAGCCTGCTGAGGGCGAGAGCGCTGCTGTCTCGGTGCTTTGCTGTGGTGCTGAACGGTATGCGGGCATGGCGGAAGACGCGACGAATCACAGAATCGGGTTTCTGAGTACGCGGAAGCCGGGTAAGCACGCGGTGAGCACGATCGGGTCAGCTCACGCGGCGCGACCCCCGGTTCGGGTTCCGGGAGTTTCTTCCGCCCTTCATGTATATCCACTCAGGCAGGGTGGGTGGAAGCACCTTTGTACCCCACCTTATGGTTACAGTCCCCAAAAATGAGGACACCGCCGGGGCATAGCCCTGACGGTGTCCTCTGATCTGAGCGGTCGGTCAGTCGACCACCTTCACGTCCTTCCAGAACGCGACGTAGTTGCTGTAGTCGGAGCCGACGCGGTCGAACGAACTCGGGTACGGGTTCGGGTAGCTCCACGCGCGGTCTTGCAGGAGCGTGTCGCCGTCCTTCACGGAGAAGTACTGGCACTCGCCCTTCCAGGGACAGGTGTACGGGGTGTCGCTCTTCTCCAGCAGGTCGGCGTTGACGCTCGCCGGCGGGAAATACCAGTTGCCTTCGATGCGGACGAGCTCCGACTCGGGAGCCTCGGCGATCACGGTGTCGTTCAGAACAGCTTTCATGGGTTGAAACCTCCTGCTGGGGCGAACGCGGCGCGGGGACGGATCATTCCGCGTCTGACGGGCCTCGCAGGATCGTCACGTCGTTCACGGTGTCCACCCGGCCGGCCGGGGCGATCTCCGCGGGAGTCCTGCCCGCTGCCACGTGCTCCTGACCGGACGCCGACGCGGTGAGCAGGTGCGCGACGGCGCCGCGCAGACCGGTGAACGCGGCACACGCCGCCGCGGCCTCCGGGGAGCTGTAGTCGATGCCGACGGCGGCGAGCGCATCCACGATCGCCCCAGCCGCGAGCTGGTCCTCGACCGCGAACCGCACGCCGCCGGATGCGGTGGTCCCTCCCGCTGCGACGATCGCGACCATCGCGCGGCGGCCGAGCCGCACCTGCTCGGCGATGATCCACGCGGCGACGGCCGAAGCGGTGGTCAGGCCGCCGGCGACGACCGCGGCGGACTCGGGGATGTGGGGCAGCGCATCCCGTGCTGTCGCGTGCTGGTCGGCGCCCACCGGAGGGAGCACGTCGACCCAGACCACGATGTCGGCGTCGGAGGCGACCGTGGCGAGGCCGTCGTGCGCCCAGTCGAAGCGGAGCTGGTACTTGGCCTGCGCGTGGGCGGGAGATGCGGCGGTGGCGGCGGTGCTGGTGGCTGTGGATGCGGTGGCGTGCTCGGTCACCGGGACATCGTAGCCCGGCGCGCGAGCGGTTTCGCGTGTGGGTCGTCCGGTGACGGACGGCGCATCTGACGGCGGATCAGCTCGAAGTCGTGGCGGGTGATCTCGATCAGCCCACGGCGCAGCTGGTAGCCCCAATCCGGCTTGTCCCTGGTGAGGTCGAGCACGGGCAGCAGGGGCCGGATGGGCGTCGCCTCCGCCTCGTGCTCCCAGTCGACGCGACGGCGCCACGGCTTGAAATCGCCGGCGGGACCGCGCATCGACGGACCCTGGGTGGTCTGGTAGACGTCGTCGTCCGCGATGCGGCCGATCGCGGTGAACTGCTTGAGCGGCTCGCCGTCCGGGAACGTGGTCTTGGGCGAGTAGTAGACGAAGCCGTCCGCCGCGCTCATGCGTTCGAGCGGCGCCTTGGCCCCGTGGTTGACCTGCGCGATGCCTGCGGCGACCCCGCGGAGCACATGGTCCTGCTGCACCACTCCCAGCCAGTACCGGATCGCCATGCTCCAGTTGTAGCGCACACCTCCGTCAGAGCCGCGATCAGCCGCGCACAGCCGCCCACACCGGCGACTTATCCACAGATTCCGTGCCTCGCTCGACGGGCGGGAGGCGCTCCCGCGAGACTGGCACGGAAGAAAACCTCCGCCGATGTCGATTCCGGGCCCGGTCGTTCGACGTGGAGGTGAGGGGCGCAATCGCCCACGGCACACGGCGGGGAATCGCCGGTCAGAGAAAGAGACAGCCATGAAGTACATGCTCATCCTCACCGCAGACGAGACGACGGAAGCGGGCGGCACCCCCAGCGAGGACGACCTCAACGCGATGGGCGCATACAACGACGAGCTGGTCAAGGCGGGCGTGCTGCTCGCTGGCGAGGGACTGCACCCCAGTTCGGAAGGCGCGCGCGTCGAGTACGCGGGCGACGAGCGCACGGTCGTCGACGGACCGTTCACCGAGAGTAAGGAGCTCATCGCCGGGTTCTGGATCATCCAGACGGCGAGCAGAGAAGAGGCGCTCGAATGGGCGCGCCGCATCCCGCTCACGACGGGCAGCGTGCAGGTGCGCAAGGTGTTCGACGTTGCCGAGTTCGACCAGGACAACGTCTACGTGCAGAAGGAGAAGGCCTGGCGCGAGGCCGGCGGAGAGCCCAGGACGGCGTAACGGGATGGGGGATGCGGGCGGCGAGGCGGCGCGCACCGTCGAGGCGGTGTGGCGGATCGAGTCGAGCAAGCTGGTAGCCGTGCTCACCCGGCTGGTCGGCGACGTCGGCTTGGCCGAGGAGCTGGCCCAGGATGCGCTGGTCGCCGCCCTGGAGCAGTGGCCGCAGTCCGGCGTGCCCCGCAACGCCGGAGCCTGGCTGACCGCCGTCGCCAAGCGCAGGGCGATCGACGGCTGGCGCAGGCAGGAGCGCCTGGGCGACAGGTACGCGCAGCTCGCCCACGACCTCGAGGCGGAGCGCGGGGCAGACGATCCGGCCCTGCTCGCCGAGGAGACCATCGACGACGACCTGCTCCGGCTCGTCTTCATCTCCTGCCACCCCGTCCTCACCAAGCCGTCGAGGGTGGCGCTCACCCTCAAGCTGCTCGGCGGGCTGTCCACCGACGAGATCGCCCGCGCCTACCTCGTGCCGTCGCCCACCATCGCGCAGAGGATCGTCCGCGCCAAACGCACCCTCAGCGCCGCGCGGGTTCCGTTCGAGGTGCCGGACAGGTCCGAGTTCGCGGCCAGGCTCGGTTCCGTCCTCGAAGTGATCTACCTGATCTTCAACGAGGGCTACGCGGCGACAGCGGGAGACGACTGGATGCGCCCCAGTCTCTGCCAGGAAGCCCTCCGGCTCGGCCGCGTCCTCGCCGAGCTCACCCCGCGCGAGCCCGAGGTGCACGGGCTGGTGGCGCTGATGGAGTTCCAGGCGTCCCGGCTCGGCGCCCGCACCACCCCCGCCGGCGAGCCCGTGCTGCTGCAGGACCAGGACAGGTCGAAGTGGGATCGCATCCTGATCACCAGAGGCGTCGAGGCGCTGCGTCGCTCCGAGCGCCTGGACCGCGGCCGCGGCCCGTACGCCCTGCAGGCCGCCATCGCCGCCTGTCACGCCACGGCGCCGACAGCGGAGGCGACCGACTGGGAGGAGATCGTCGCGATCTACGGCGCGCTCGCCGAACTGCAGCCGAATGCGGTTGTCGAGCTGAACAGGGCGGTGGCGCTGTCGATGGCGTATGGACCGGAGGCAGGCCTGGACGTGGTCGACCGGCTGGTGATCGACGGGGCGCTCAGCAGCTACCACCTCCTGCCGACGGTGCGGGCCGACCTGCTCTTCCGCCTCGGGCGGCTCGCGGAGGCCGAGCGGGAGTTCGAGCGGGCGGCGGCGCTCACCGGGAACGAGCGCGAGCGGACGCTGCTGCTGGCGCGGGCGGAGGAGTGCCGACGCGGCAAAGGGTGAGAGCCGAGGGGTGAGACGCGGGCGGGATGCGCGACACTGGGGAGATGAGGGTTCTGCTGAAGTTCCTCCTTGACTGCGATCCGGATGCGGCCTGGCGCGCGCTGCAGAGTCCGACGGCGTTCCGCGAGGTCGCCCTGCCGTGGGTCGACTTCCGGTCGGACGAGCCTGCCGGGTTCCCCACCGTGTGGGGGAACGGCGAGCACCGCGTGGCCGTGCGGGCCTTCGGAGCGTTCACCGTCGGCACCCAGGCGATCCGGCTCAGCACCAGCGAAGTGGGTGAGCCGGCTCAGCCGGTGCGCATCCTGAGGGACACCGGCGGAGGCACGGGCGGCCTGCTCTCCGCCATGCCGCACCTCGACCACCGGATGGCCATCGCCCCCGACCCGGCAGGGCCGGACGCGGACGGTCGGCTGAAGACGCTCTACCGGGATCAGCTGATCGTGAAGGCCGGGGTGCTCACCCCGCTGGCCTGGTACACGATGTGGGCGTTCTGGCAGTGGAGAGGGATGCGGCTGCGACAACTCGCGCCGACGTGGGCGTACGACCCGCCGGCGCGAGAAGATGAGGCGTCGGAAGGTCCGGCGGCAGAGCGGGAGGAACAGGCATGACGATCGAGACACCGCAGGCGGCGAAAGCCGTCACCGCCGTGCAGACGGCCGACTGGCGGCGGCGCGTGTTCGGGATGTACGCGTCCGTGCGCAGGATGGCGGCGACCGACCCCGCCACGGCCCACGCGCACTGGATCTCCTGCCGCAACGACCTGTTCTCCTCGCATCCGGCCACTCCCCTGCTGCCGGAGGACAGGGACACGTTCACCGGGCTCCCCGTCGTCCCGTACGACCCGGAATGGCGGTTCGAGTTGCCGATCATCCCCGCCGCGGAGCCGCGGAGGATGGATGTGGAGACCGGCACGGACGGGATCGTGCCGTTCGAGCTGCTCGGCGCCGTGCACGTTCCGTTCGCCGGGTCGCTCGACGTGTGGCGGCTGTCGTCGTACGGCGGAGGGATCTTCGTCCCGGTGAAAGACGCGCTCGCCGGAAAGCCGGGAGGCACGTACGGCGGGGGCCGCTACCTGATCGACACCGTCAAGGGCGCCGACCTGGGGATCGACGCCGACGACGAGGCCACCCTGGTGCTCGACTTCAACTTCGCGTACAACCCGTCCTGCGCCTACGACCCCGCGTGGGCGTGCCCGCTCGCGCAGGCGGGGAACACCCTCGCGGTCGAGATCCCGGTCGGCGAACGGTACAACGGCGAGCACTGAGCGGCGCCCGACCCCGGCTACGCCCGCGTCACCAGGGTGAGCCGTTGCGTCGGGCGCGTCATCGCCACGTACAGCGACGCGGCGCCGCGCGGGGTCTCGCCGGCCAGCGCATCCGGGTCGGCCAGCACCACCGCGTCGAACTCGAGGCCCTTCGCCTCGTAGCCGGTGAGCACGGCGATCGGCTTCGACAGTCCTGCCGCCCCGCGCGCCGCCTCGTCGCCGAAGCGGAGCGTGACCGCCTCCGCCACCGCATCCACTGTCGCCGACGTCGCGATCACCGCCACTGTTCCGGAGGCGTCGATGCCGCGGTCGTGCCCGACCGCGTCCGCGACAGCATCCGGGAGCGCGTCGGCCGCTGCGGCCACCCTGCGGATGGGCCAGTCGCCCTCGCGCACAGCGCGCGTCGGCGTGATCGGCAGACCGGCCTGCGTCGCCAGCTCCTCCGCCTCCCGAGTGATCTGCGCGGGGGTGCGGTAGTTGACGGTCAGCTCCTCCAGACGCCAGGCGTCCTTGAACGACGGGCGCAGCGCTTCGTCCCAGCTCGTCGCACCGGCGGCCGACGCGACCTGGGCGATGTCCCCGACGATCGTGAAAGACTTCATCGGGCAGCGGCGCACCAGCATCCTCCACTGCATCGGCGACAGCTCCTGCGCCTCGTCCACCACCACGTGGCCGTACGTCCACAGCCGGTCGGCCTCCGCGCGCTCGGCCGTCGTGCCCGTGTCCTCGCGCTCGGCGAAACCGTCGGCCAGCTGCTCCGCGTTCACGAGGCCCTGCACCCCCATGTTCCGGATGGCCGCCTTCGCGTTCTCCACGTCCCGCTTCCTCTGCCGCTCCCGCTCGCGCGCCCCGGCATCCGGGCGCCCGGGGAAGTCGCCAAGCAGGTCGGCCGCCTCGTCGAGCAGCGGGACGTCGGACACCGTGAACCGGCCGGTGCGCTCGCGGAACAAGGACGCCCGCTGCGCGTCTGACCAGCGCGGCGTCAGCTCGGCGAGCCACGCAGGACGCGAGTACAGGTCTTGCAGGAACTTCTGCGGAGTGAGCGGCAGCCAGGCGGTGTTGAGCAGCACCCGCACGTCGTACGAGGTGCGCAGGTCTTCCCGAAGCACCTTGAGGTCGGCCTCGTCGATGGTCGAGCCGCCCGCCCTCAGCTGTGCGGCCAGCAGGTCGACCAGCTCGCCGAGCGCGTGCTTCACGAACGTGACCCTCGCCACGTTGTGCGGCTTGCCCGTGCGCTGGGCCCGGGAGATCGCGCGCTGGATCAGCTCGGGCTGCACGGTCAGCCGCTCGTTGTCGACCACCACCACCTGCTCGGCGTCCGGCGCCTTCTGCCGGGAGCGCACAGCACGCGACAGCAGCCGCACCATCTGCAGGGAACCCTTCAGCTTCGCCGCCTCGGGCTCGTCGTCGCCGCTCGCCTCCACGCCGGGGAACATGTCTCCCAGCGTGCGCAGCACGACGCCGGTCTCACCGAGCGACGGGAGCACCGCCTCGATGTAGCGCAGGAACGCGGGAGACGGACCGACGACGAGCACACCGGATGCGCTCAGCCGCTGCCGGTTCGCGTACAGCAGGAACGCGGCCCGGTGCAGAGCCACGGCCGTCTTGCCCGTGCCAGGGCCGCCCTGCACCACGAGGGCCCCGCGCAGGTCCGACCGGATGATGCGGTCCTGCTCCGCCTGGATGGTCGCGACGATGTCGTGCATCCGGCCGGTGCGCTGGGCGGTGAGCGCAGCGAGCAGCGCGCCCTCCCCCTGCACCTGCCCGCTGTCCGCGTCCTCCCCGTCGAGCAGCGCCTCGTCGAACACCTCGTCGTCGACGCGGACCACCTCGCGGCCCGTCATCGTCAGGTGCCGTCTGGCGCGGACGCCCATCCGTTCGTTCGCCGTCGCCTGGTAGAAGGCGCTGGCCTGCTGGGCGCGCCAGTCCACGAGCAGCGACCGCTGCTCGTCGTCGCGCAGCCCGATGCGGCCGATGTAGCGGTGGGCGGTGCCGTCGACCGGCTGTTCGAGCAGCAGCCTGCCGAAGACCAGGCGGGAGTCGACCTCGCGCAGCTGGGTCAGCTGGTCTTCGTAGAGGCGGGCGAACGCATCCCGTTCGCTCCGCGCCTGGTGGTTGCTCCCGACGCTCTCACGCCGCACACGGGTGAGCCGATCCTCGGTTTCCGCTCGGAGCGCATCCAGTCGCTCATACAGTCCGGAGACCACGGCGCGCTCACGTTCGAGTTCCGTTTCCTGCACGCAGACCACCCTCTCGATTCGGGCCGATAGTCTACTTCCTCCGGCCGGGAAGTCGCCTGTGCCGAGTTCCCAGCCTGATCGGGTAGGCTTTCAGTACTTGCGAGTCCGTGTCGGACTCCCTGCGTCGCAGAACGCACCACGCACAGCGCCGGGCATCAGCCCCGCCTGCGTCACTTTCTACGGCGAACGATCGTGCCGCTCGGCACCTTCGCCACTACTGCCCCGAACCCGCATCGACAGGATGCGCGGGGTCCTGATGCCCGAAAGGCACCACCTTTGTCTCAGAACACTTTCGCCGGTCTCGGCGTGCCCGCCCCTCTCGTCGCCGTGCTCGCAGCCGACGGCAAGACCGAGCCGTTCCCGATCCAGGCAGACACCCTGCCGGACACCCTGGCCGGCCGCGACGTGCTCGGCCGCGGCAAGACCGGGTCCGGCAAGACCATCGCCTTCGCCCTGCCGATGGCCGCGCGCCTCGGCACCAAGCTCGCCGGCGGCAAGCGTCGCGCCGGCCGTCCCCTCGGCCTCGTCCTCGCCCCCACCCGCGAGCTCGCCACCCAGATCTCCGCCACGATGCAGCCGCTCGCCGACGCGTACGGCCTGAAGACCACCACGATCTTCGGCGGCGTCTCCCAGCAGCGCCAGGTCGCAGCCCTGAAGGACGGCGTCGACATCGTCGTCGCCTGCCCCGGCCGCCTCGAAGACCTGATGAAGCAGGGCTTCGTCTCCCTCGACGCCGTCGAGATCACCGTGCTCGACGAGGCCGACCACATGGCCGACCTCGGCTTCCTGCCGGTCGTCACGCGCATCCTGGACAAGACGCCCACCGGCGGCCAGCGCCTGCTGTTCTCGGCGACGCTCGACAACGGCGTGGACAAGATCGTCAAGAAGTTCCTCAGCAACGAGGTGCTGCACTCGGTCGACGACGCGAACAGCCACGTGGATGCGATGACCCACCACGTCTTCGAGGTCGACTCCCTCGAAGCCAAAAAAGACCTGGTCGAGAAGCTCGCGTCCGGCGCCAGCCGCCGCATCCTGTTCACCAGGACCAAGCACCACGCCAAGAAGCTGGCCAAGCAGCTCACCGCCTCCGGGATCCCGGCGGTCGACCTGCACGGCAACCTGTCGCAGGTGGCCCGCGACCGCAACCTCGCCGCGTTCGGCGCAGGGGATGTGCGCGTGCTCGTCGCGACGGACGTCGCGGCCCGCGGTGTGCACGTCGACAACGTCGAGCTGGTCGTGCACGTCGACCCGCCGATGGAGCACAAGGCGTACCTGCACCGCTCCGGCCGCACGGCCCGTGCCGGCAGCTCGGGCGACGTGGTGACGGTCATGCTGTCGTCGCAGAAGTCCGACGTGAAGACGCTGCTCCGCAAGGCAGCGATCGACGCGGCGCCCCAGGTGGTCACCGCGACCTCGGCCGCTGTGGTCACGCTCGTCGGCGAGACGGCCGCGTACGTGAAGCCCGCTCCGAAGGAAGCCGTGCAGCAGCAGCGCGGCGGCGGCCAGTCGCAGGGTGCGAACGCGCAGCGCAAGCGCGCCCAGCGCGACGGCTCGGGAGCTGACGGCGAGCGCGGCGGTCGTGGCGGCGGTCGTGGTGGTGGCGGACGCGGCGGCGACGCTTCGCGCGGCGACGGCGGACGCGGACGCGACGGCGGCCAGGGCCGCGACAGCCAGGCTCGCGACGGACAGGCTCGCGACGGGCGCGCATCCGGTGAGGCCGGGCGTCCGCGCCGCGACCGCTCCGGACGCCCGGCCGGCGCAGGCCGCGGAGCCGCAGCGACCACGTCGCACGGTTCCGGCTCCGCCTCGGCCGGCGGCCAGCGCAGCGGCGGCTCCGGCAACGGCGGCCAGCGCTCCGGTGGTTCCGGCAACGGCGGCCAGCGCTCCGGCAACGGCGGCGGCCTGCGCGTCGGCAGCCTCGTCGGCGGCAGCACCCAGCGCGGCAACGGCCCGCGCCGCGCGCGCGGCTAGTCCGCGGCTAGTCCCACCAACCCCTCATCACTCGAGCCCAGGGTTCTCGCCTCACGGAGGCGAAGATCCCTGGGCTCGACTGCGTTCGGCGCCGGTCAGGCGGGCGTCAGCGACTCGATGCCGCGGAGCACGCCGTCCATCAGGAACCTGAAGCTGCGGTCGAGGTCATCGGGGAGGCCGAAGCCGCCGCCGAGTTCCAGGGTGACGAAACCGTGGATGGCGCTGCGGAGCATCCGGAGGGCGTCGACCGTGCTGTCCTCCGGCAGGTCGAACGCGCGGAGGGCCGCCGTCAGGACGGCGAGCGCTTCCGCAGCCCGCTGCGCGAGTTCGGCGTCCGCGTCGTCGCCGAGCCGCGGCGCCACCTGCGTGGCCGCGTACCGCCCGGGATGCGCGTGCGCGAAGGCGCGCATCGCGTCCGCCGCCGCGTGCAGGGCGTCGCCGCCGGAGCGTCCGATGGTCGCCGCCGCGAGCATCCTGGTCAGCTCGGCGACGGACTCGGTGGCGACCAGGCGCCGGAGGTCGTCGAGCGACGCGACGTGCTTGTAGAGGCTCGGCACCGCCACGCCCGCGCTGCTCGCGACGGCCGCCAGGGTGAGGCGGTCGAACCCGGCCGCCCCGCCCGCATCCACCAGGTCGAGGGCGACGGCGGTGACCGCCGCCCGCGAGAGTCCGGCCCTAGGCACGGGCGGCCCAGGCAGCGGTGACCGCGTTCGCGCCCTGCTCGGACCCGTCGCGGAGGCGGGCGAGGAAGTCGACGGTCTGCGGCACGGTGATGTCCGGCCGCGCTGCGTGCGGGTAGTGTCCCGATTCGCCCACCAGCACAGTGGTGGCGCCGATGGATGCGATCCACGCGGCCTCGGCCACCGGGTCCTTGTAGTCGGGGTCGAGTTCGCCGACGAACGCGAGGATCGGGGCGTGCACCTCCGGCAGCCGGGGTTCGACCACCGAGTGGGTGAGTTGCAGGGTGAGGCGACGGAACGACGACAGGCGGCCCGGCTCCTTCATGTTCGTCTTGATGGCGGCGACGTGCTCGCCCAGCCACGGGGCCTGGCGGCCCTTGTTGAGCGTCGAGCGGTAGTAGCCGGACCACATGGATGCACCCCACGGCGCCGCGAACAGCACGCGGTACATCCCGTGGATCGACGCGACGGCGAAGGCGCTCATGGCCGGGTCGCGGAGGAGCGGGCCGTACAGGGCGAGCCCGGCGACCGCATCCGGTCGCTCGGCCGCCGCCCACGCCGCGGCGGCCGCTCCCATCGAGTTGCCGAGGATGACGGCCGGGCCGCCGAGTTCGTCGATGAGGGCGATGATGTCGCGGCCGGTGGCGATGTCGCCGAACTCGCGGAAGGTGGTGTCGCTGTCGCCGTGCGCCCGCAGGTCGGTGACGGCCACGCGGTATCCGGCGTGGACGAGCGGGCCGACGAGCTCGCGGTAGCTGGAGCGGAGGTCGCCCATGCCGGGCACGGCGACGACGAGCGGGCCGGAGCCCTCGACGGTGTAGCTCACGCGTCCCTCGGGGCGCTGGAGGAAGTGGACCTCACGAGCGATGGAAGTGTTCATAGCCGTAAAGCTAATACCATTAGCTAGACAATGCAACCCTATTGCTTATTTGAGTAATTCTCATATAATCTGGCGGCGAACGGGGGCATGCTGTCGCTCGCTTTCCTCGCCGTGGCCGGCGCGACCGTGGGATTGCAGGCCATCGGGACGGGACTCGCCGGCATCGGTTCCTGAGCGCAGAGTGCACCTGGATCAGCGGAGAGAACTGGAGTAATCCCCACGATTTACGCGGTTGCAGCCCTGGGCGCACCCGGGACGACTGAGCAAATCGTGGCGAACATCACATCGTCTCCGCCACATCCGGCCCGACGATGAGCACGGGGCAGCGCGCGTGCGACGCGCAGTGCACGCTCACCGAGCCGAGCAGCGCCGTGGTCAGCCCGCCCCTCCCCCGGCTGCCGAGCACCAGATACGACGCCGTGCGGCTCGCCTCGACGAACACGGCGCCCGGGTTCCCCTGCTGCGCCCGCGTGCTGAACCAGTCCGGAGGCTTCGCGCCGAACGCCGCGGTCGACGCCTCCCGCGCGTTCCGCAGGGCCACGCTGCGCGGCGACGACTCGGCGTCGGGGTAGTACGCGTCGTACATCGAGGTCGACGGCTGCCAGACGGCGACGGCCTCGAGCGGCCGCCTGAAGGCCTCCGCCAGGATGACCGCCTCCCTGAGCGCGGCCAGCGCGCCGGTGGAACCGTCGATGCCCACCAACACGGGCCCGTGACCGTGGCCGCGATCGTTCATGGCACTCTCCCTCACCCGTCGAGAAGTTCCGCGCTTCATTGTCCACCCCGCCCAGCGGACGCCCAAGGACGTTTGTCCGGCGTGACAAGCCGCGCTGGCGTCATCCCTCCGATGGACACGGTTGCATCCGCGGCCGGACTCGGAGGGGCCGGTGCGAACGCGAGGCTGGTGGGGAACCGAAAGGACCGCACCGTGCGTCTCAGAAACCTCCTCGTCGCCGTGACGGCCGCGACCATCGTCGTCGCCATCACCGGATGCTCCTCCCCGGGCATCCACTCGGGCGCCGGCTCGCTCGGGGCGGCGCCTCAGCTGCCGTCCGCGGGGTCTGGGTCGGGCGCAGGCTCGGGCTCGGCGCAGCTCGGCCAGGACGACGGGTACATCCCCACCGGCGAGACCGTCGCGCTCACCGACGACGTCCCCGCCGTGACCCGGCTCGACCACCGGCTGCTGGAGGCGCTGGACAGGGCCGCGACGGCGGCCGCCGACCGCGACGTGACCTTCACCCTCACCGACGGCTGGCGCAGCGAGCGCTACCAGCAGTCCCTCTTCGACGATGCCGTGCAGAAGTACGGCAGCGAGGAGGAGGCGAGCAAGTGGGTGAAGCGGGGAGACGAGTCGAAGCACGTGCGCGGCGAGGCGGTCGACATCGCGACGGCAGACGCGATGGACTGGCTCACCCGCTTCGGCGGGGAGTACGGGCTGTGCCAGGTCTACGCGAACGAGGCGTGGCATTTCGAGCTGACGGCCGACAGTGACGGGGTGTGCCCGGCGCAGCTGCCGGATGGGACGGCCGGCTGACGGCTCGGCGAACGCCCGCGGAATTCTCGCCCCCGCCCTTCCGGTGCGCGCATACAGGGCCGTATCGTCGGACGTGGCAGCACCGTCGCCGTCGTCCTGCAGCGAGTTCGCACAGCACCGAACCCAAGGAGATCGCACATGCCGTACATCACCACGTCCGACGGAACACAGATCTACTACACCGACCAGGGCGAAGGCCGGCCGGTCGTCCTGAGCCACGGCTGGCCGCTCAGCTCCGACGCCTGGCAGGTCGAGCTCAAACTCCTCGCCGACAACGGCTACCGCGCCATCGCGCACGACCGCCGCGGTCACGGGCGCTCGTCGCAGCCGTACACCGGCAACGACATGGACACCTATGCTCGCGACCTCGCCGAGCTGGTCGAGCAGCTCGACCTGCACGACCTCGTCGTGATCGGCCACTCCACCGGCGGAGGCGAGGTGGTGCGCTACGCCGCGCAGCACGGTGTCGGCCGCGTGACGAAGGTCATCACCGCTGGCGCCGTCCCGCCGATCATGGTCAAGTCGGACAGCAACCCGGACGGCACCCCGATCGAGGTCTTCGACGAGATCCGCGCCGGCGTGCTCAAGGACCGCTCGCAGTACTACCTCGACCTCGCCGTCCCGTTCTACGGTGCGAACCGCGACGGGGCGGAGGTGTCGGACGGTGCGAAATACGACTTCTGGCGCCAAGGGATGCTCGTCGGCCTGACCGCCGCGTACGACTGCATCAAGGCGTTCTCGGAGACCGACTTCACCGACGACCTGAAGGCGCTGGATGTGCCCATCCTCATCGCCCAGGGCGACGACGACCAGATCGTCCCGATCGCCGACGCGGCGCACAAGTCGATCGACCTCGTCTCCCACGGCACGCTGAAGGTGTATCCGGGCGCCCCGCACGGCATCTACGGCGCGTACCAGGAGGCTCTGGACAAGGACATTCTGGCGTTCATCGCCGGCTGACCGCCCGCCCTCAGGTGTGGGGGCCCTCCTGCGCCTCGACGATCTCCAGCCAGTTCCCCGGCACACGCCCAGCTGGGCCGGGGACCGGCTGCGAGTCCGGCCTGCTGGTCGGCGGCGCGAGCCGCGGCCCGTCGGCGAACTCCTGCGCGCTGTAGTCCCAGAACCAGTCCTCGCCGGGCTCGAAGCTCTGGATGTACCGATGACCGGTCTGCTCGGCGTGCGCGGTGGCGTGCCGGTTGATCGAGTCGTCGCAGCAGCCGATGTGCCCGCAGGTCGCGCAGCGGCGGAGGTGCACCCACCAGCTGCCGTCGCGGTCGCACTCCACGCATCCCGTGCCGGATGGCGGGACGTCCTGGTGGATTCCGGTGTCTCCCGCGCCCGTCGTGTCGCTCATGCAGCAGCCCTCCGTTGTGTCAGATGCGTCAGACCGGGTCAGACGATGCGCCCCACGGACGCCAGAGCGGCCTTGAGCAGGATGCCCCTGCCGCCCTCCATCTCTTCGCAGACCGAGGGGGACACCGCTTCCTCCGGGGTCATCCAGGTGAGTTCGAGCGCATCCTGCCGCGGTTCGCAGGTGCCGGTGACCGGCACAACGTAGGCCAGCGAGACGGCGTGCTGCCTGTCGTCGGTGAACGGCGTGACGCCCGGCATGGGGAAGTACTCCGCCACCTGGAACGGGATGGGACTCGCCGGCAGTTGCGGGAACGCCATCGGGCCGAGGTCTTTCTCCAGGTGCCGGAACAGCGCCTCGCGCAGTGTCTCCCCGTACATCACCCGGCCGGACACGAGGGTGCGCGTCATCTCCCCCACCGCGTTGGCGCGCAGCAGCACGCCGAGCTCGGTCACCTGCCCAAGCCCGTCCACCCGCACGGGCACCGCCTCCACGTACAGCAGCGGGAGGCGCCTGCGCACCTGCTCGAGCTCGATATCGCTCAGCCACGCCGGGCCCTGCTGGCGACCGTCGTCGGGCAGCGGGTCTGGGGTCGGGTCCGGAGTGCGTACGCTCATGCACCGATCCTACGGAAACGCCGGATGCTCGGGCACCCTTCCACCGGATGCTGTGGAAAAGACACGAGATTACCGCCCTGTGCAGAAACCACCCGCATCCCCGCGCCAGAATGAGGCATGCCCTTCCCGACACCCGACCTCCGCATCGACAGGGACGCCGTGCTCTGGTCCGCGTCGGAACGCGACAGAGCCGGCCGGCCGCTTCTCGTCCTCCTGCACGGCTACGCCTCCGACGAGGCCGACCTCTTCGGCATCTCCGCCTATCTCCCGCTGGAGCCGGTGATCGCCTCGGTGCGCGCGCCCATCCCCGAGGGCCAGGGGTTCGCCTGGTTCTCCCGGTACACCAACATGCCGGGCGACCCGCTCGCCGCCAACGCCGACGCAGCGGCGGCAGCCGTGCTCGACTGGCTCGACGAGCAGCCGCAGACCCCGACAGGCCTGCTCGGCTTCTCCCAGGGCGGCGCGATGGCACTGCAGCTGCTGCGCAGGGCGCCGGAGCGCTTCGACTACGCGGTGCAGCTGTCCGGATTCGTCGTGCACGGTGAGCAGGACGGGGACGCGCACCTGGCCGCATCCAAGATCCCGGTGTTCTGGGGCCGCGGGACGCTCGACGAGGTGATCTCGTCCGACGCCGTGGACCGCACGACGGCCTGGCTGCCCGACCATTCGGCCCTGGATGCGCGCATCTACGAGGGCATGGGGCACAACATCTCCTCGGCCGAGCTCGCCGACGTCTCCGCGTTCATCCGGAGCGGCCTGCGTCGCTGAGTGGGGCCGCGGACGATCCGGCCGAAGGAGCCGACCACGATGTCGGTGGTGGGGTGTTGGATGGAGGGATGAGCGACGTGCTCGAACGATTCTCCCCCGCCACCCGTGAGTGGTTCAGCGGGGCTTTCGACGCGCCGACGCCCGCCCAGATCGGAGCGTGGGATGCGATCTCGCGCGGCAGGCACGCGCTCGTCATCGCGCCGACGGGGTCGGGCAAGACGCTCGCCGCATTCCTGTGGGCGATCGACCGGCTGGCGGCCGCCGACCGCGCTGCGGAGCGTGGGGCCGAGAGCCCGTCCACCGCACCGGCCACCCGCGCCAAGGCAGCACCGGCGGCCAAGCGCGGCACCCGCGTGCTCTACATCTCGCCGCTGAAAGCGCTCGGCGTCGATGTGGAGCGCAATCTGCGCGCTCCGCTCGTCGGCGTCACGCAGACCGCCAAGCGGCTCGGGGCTGAGCCGCCGCACGTCACCGTCGGCGTCCGGTCTGGAGACACCACCTCCGCCGACCGGCGGGCGCTCGTGTCGACACCGCCAGACATCCTGATCACCACGCCGGAGTCGCTCTTCCTCATGCTGACCTCGGCGGCGCGGGAGACGCTGACCTCGGTCGAGACCATCATCATCGACGAGGTGCACGCGGTCGCTGCGACCAAGCGCGGAGCCCACCTGGCGCTGTCGCTCGAACGACTGGATGCGATGCTCGCCACCCCGGCGCAGCGCATCGGGCTCTCCGCCACGGTCCGCCCGCCGGAAGAGGTCGCCCGGTTCCTCGGCGGGCGCGCACCCGTCGAGGTAGTCGCGCCGCCGTCCGGCAAGCGGTTCGATCTGCGGGTCGTCGTCCCGGTCGAGGACATGAGCGAGCTGGGCACCTCCACCTTCGCGAGCGACAACGACGACGGCTCCGCGCCGCAGTCCGGCTCCATCTGGCCCCATGTCGAGGAGGCGATCGTCGACCGCGTGCTCGATCACCGGTCGTCGATCGTCTTCGCGAACTCCCGCCGCCTCGCCGAGCGCCTGACGGCGCGACTCAACGAGATCTACGAAGAGCGCATCCTGGGTGGCGGGGAGAACGGTCCGTCCGACGGGTTCGTGCCGCAGCCGCGTGGCCCGCGTGGCTCGCGTCCCCCGGCGGAGCTGGCGGGAGGGTCGGGCCAAACGCGCGGGTCGGATGCGGCGCGCGGATCGGATGCGGCGCGAGGGTCGGATGCGGCGGCGGGCGCTGCGCCCGGCGCGCAGGGCGCCCTCGCCGACGACCCAGGGTCGCTCGTGCTCGCGCGCGCCCACCACGGCTCGGTGAGCAAGGAGCAGCGCGCCATCATCGAGGACGACCTCAAGGCCGGGCGGCTGCGCTGCGTCGTCGCGACCTCGAGCCTCGAACTCGGCATCGACATGGGCGCGGTCGACCTCGTCGTGCAGGTCGAGTCCCCTCCCTCCGTCGCGAGCGGGCTGCAGCGGGTGGGACGAGCGGGCCACCAGGTGGGCGAGGTGTCGCGCGGCGTGGTGTTCCCCAAGCACAGGGCCGACCTCATCCACTCCGCGGTGGCCAGCGAGCGGATGACCTCGGGGCTGATCGAGACGCTCCGGGTCCCGGCGAACCCGCTCGACATCCTCGCGCAGCAGACCGTCGCCGCCACCGCGCTGGAGTCGATCGACGCGGACGAGTGGTTCGACACGGTGCGCCGCAGCGCGCCGTTCGCGACCCTGCCACGCAGCGCATACGACGCCACCCTCGACCTGCTGGCCGGACGATACCCGTCCGACGAGTTCGCCGAGCTGCGCCCGCGCATCGTCTGGGACAGGGATGCCGGCACGCTCACCGGGCGTCCAGGAGCGCAGCGCCTGGCCGTGACCAGCGGCGGCACCATCCCCGACCGCGGCCTTTTCGGCGTCCACATGGTGGGCGAGAAGGCCAGCAGGGTCGGCGAGCTGGACGAGGAGATGGTCTACGAGTCGCGCGTCGGCGATGTGTTCGCGCTCGGCTCGACCAGCTGGCGCATCCAGGAGATCACCCACGACAGGGTGCTCGTCACCCCGGCGTTCGGCGAGCCGGGACGACTGCCGTTCTGGAAGGGCGACGGTCTCGGCCGCCCGGCCGAGCTGGGTCGCGCGGTCGGGGAATTCATGCGCGAGGTGAGCAGCGCATCCGAAACGGACGCCGAGCTGCGCTGCGTGGAGGCCGGGCTCGACACCTGGGCCACCGGCAACCTGCTCGCCTTCCTGAGCGAGCAGAAGACGGCGACGGGACATGTCCCGACCGATCGCACCCTCGTGGTCGAGCGGTTCAGGGACGAGCTGGGCGACTGGCGCGTCGTGCTGCATTCCCCGTACGGCATGCAGGTGCACTCGCCGTGGGCACTGGCCGTGCAGTCGCGGGTGCGCGACCGCTACGGCATCGACGGCGGCGCGATGGCGGCGGACGACGGGATCATCGTTCGTATTCCCGACACGGAATCCCAGCCGCCCGGCGCGGAGCTCTTCGTGTTCGAGCCGCAGGAACTGGATGCGCTGGTCACCGAGGAGGTCGGCGGCTCCGCGCTGTTCGCCGCGCGATTCCGCGAGTGCGCCGCCCGCGCCCTGCTGCTGCCGAAGTACAACCCCGGCAAGCGGTCGCCGCTCTGGCAGCAGCGGCAGAAGGCGTCGCAGCTGCTGGATGTCGCGCGCAAGTACCCGAGCTTCCCGATCATCCTCGAGACGGTGCGCGAGTGCCTGCAAGACGTCTACGACCTGCCGGCGCTCGACGAGGTGACGCAGCAGATCGCTCAGCGGCGCATCCGGCTGGTGGAGGCGAGCACCGAGGTGGCGTCGCCGTTCGCGCGGTCGCTGCTGTTCGGCTACGTCGCGGCCTTCATGTACGAGGGCGACAGCCCACTGGCCGAACGCAGGGCGGCGGCGCTCTCGCTCGACGCCGGGCTGCTGGCCGAACTGCTCGGGCGCGCGGAACTCCGCGAACTGCTCGACCCCGCGGTGATCGAGCGCGTGGAGCGGGAACTCCAGCGACTCGCCCCCGAACGACGGGTGCGCGGGATCGAGGGCGTCGCCGACCTGCTCAGGATGCTCGGCCCGCTGTCGGCGGAGGAGGTCGCGGAGCGGCTGCAGGGCGACGTGGTCGCGACGGCTGCTGCGCAGGGCGCGAGCCCCGAAACCGCCGATCCCGAGTCCACCTCGGACCCCGAATCCACCCCCGACCCGCTCCTCCCGCTCGCCGCCGACGTCGCCACCGCTGCCGCACACCTTGCGGCGCTGGTCGACACCAAGCGTGCTCTCGCCGTCCACATCGCCGGCGTGCAGCGCTACGCCACCATCGAGGACGCGAGCCGGTTGCGCGACGCACTTGGCGTCCCGCTGCCGATCGGCGTGCCCGTCGCGTTCATCGAGCCGGTCGACGATCCACTCGGCGACCTGGTCAGCCGGTTCGCCCGCACGCACGGTCCGTTCGTCACCTCCGACGTCGCGGAGCGTTTCGGGCTCGGCGCCGCCATCGTCCACGACGCGCTCCGTCGTCTCGCGCACGACCGGCGCGTGGTCGACGGCGAGTTCCGCCCGCACGCCCACGGCTCGGAGTGGTGCGACGCCGAGGTCTTGCGCCGTCTGCGGAGGATGTCGCTCGCCGCGCTCCGCCACGAGGTCGAGCCGGTCGACACCGCCACCTTCGCGCGGTTCCTCCCCGACTGGCAGCACATCGGCGGAACCCTCCGGGGCGTGGATGCGGTCGCCTCGGTGATCGAGCAGCTGGCCGGGGCGCGCATCCCGGCGTCGGCGTGGGAGTCGCTGATCCTGCCCAGCAGGGTGAGCGACTACAGCCCGGCGATGCTCGACGAGCTGACGGCGACCGGCGAGGTGATCTGGGCCGGAGACGGTGCACTGCCGGGCAGCGACGGCTGGATCAGCCTGCACCTGGCCGACTCGGCGCCGCTCACCCTCGCTCCTCCCGGCGACCACGAGACCGACGAGCTGCAGCGCTCCGTCCTGGAGGCGCTCGGCCGCGGAGGAGGGTACTTCTTCCGCCAGCTGTCCGACGTGCTCGGCACAGCGGCGGGCGCTCCGGTGGACGACACCGCGCTCGTGACCGCCCTGTGGGACCTGGTCTGGGACGGCAGGGTGACGAACGACACCCTCGCCCCGCTGCGCACGATGACCGGAGCATCCGGAGCCCACAAGCGCCCGAAGCAGGCGCCGCGCTCGCGGCTCTACCGCGGCAGGGCGGCGACGCGCTCCGCGATGGTGACCAGGATGGGCCCTCCGACGGTCGCCGGTCGCTGGTCGCTGCTGCCCGAACGCGACCTGGAGTCGACCGTGCGCGCGCACGGGCAGGCCGAGACGCTGCTCGACCGCTACGGCGTCGTCACCCGCGGCTCGGTGATGAACGAGGGCTCCCCCGGCGGCTTCGCTTTGGCGTACAAGGTGCTGAGCGGGTTCGAGGAGACCGGGCGCGCCCGCCGCGGCTACTTCGTCGAGACCCTCGGCGCCGCGCAGTTCGCCACCGGCGCCACCGTCGACCGGCTGCGGTCGTTCGCCAGGGACCACACCCAGGATGCGCCGCTCGAGTCCGTCGCGCTGGCGGCCACCGACCCCGCGAACGGCTACGGAGCAGCGCTCCCCTGGCCGGGCGTCCCCGGCGACGCGGGCACCGGACACCGGCCGGGCAGGAAGGCGGGGGCGCTGGTGGTCCTGGTCGACGGCGCGCTCACGATCTACGTCGAGCGCGGAGGCAAGAGCCTCCTCTGCTTCGCCGACCAGGAGCAACCGGATGCGCGCCCGGCGCTGCTCGCCGCATCCCGGGCCCTCGCCGCGCTCATCACCCGGGGTCGCGTCGACAAGCTCGCCATCGAGACGGTGAACGGGGCGTTCGTGCTCGGCACCCCGCTCGGCGACGCCCTCGGCGAGGCCGGGTTCCTCCCCACCCCGCGCGGGCTGCGGCTGCGATCGTGAGCGAGCATCCCGGTGCCTGAGGGCGACACCGTCTGGCGTGCGGCGAAGCGGCTGAACGCCGCCCTCGCCGGGAAGGTGCTCACCGAGACAGACTTCCGGGTGCCCGCATACGCGACGGTCGGCCTGTCCGGGCGACAGGTGGATGCCGTGGTGAGCAGGGGAAAACACCTGCTGATGCGGGTGGGCGACGCGACCATCCACAGCCACCTCAAGATGGAGGGGTCGTGGGAGCTGTACGCGCCTGGTGCGCGCTGGCGGCACCCGGCGTTCGAGGCGCGGGCCGTGCTGCGCACGGAGGACGTGACCGCGGTGGGCTTCCTGCTGGGCATCCTCGAGGTGATCCCGCGCGACAGGGAGGATGACGTGGTCGGCTACCTCGGCCCCGACCTGCTCGGCCCGGACTGGGACGCCGACGAGGCGCTGCGACGGCTGGCGGCGCACCCTGACCAGCCGATCGCGGTCGCCCTGCTCGACCAGCGCAACCTCGCCGGACTCGGCAACGAGTACGTCAACGAGTTGTGCTTCCTGCGCGGGATGCTGCCCACCCGTCCCGTCGCGGAGGCCGACCTGCCCGCCGCCGTGTCGCTCGCGCGGCGGCTCATCCTCGCCAACCGGGACCGGCCGAACCGCGTGACGACAGGTGACACCCGACGCGGGCGCACCAGCTGGGTGTACGGGCGGAGGGGCGAGCCGTGCCGTCGCTGCGGCACGCGCATCCACCGGTCGGCGCTCGGGCGCACCGACCTGGAGGAGCGGGTCACGTACTACTGCCCGTCTTGCCAGACCTGACGCACGCGCCCGCTCCCCCGCCCGCTCCCCGATCATCGAGTCCGAAGTTGTTCACGCTGCGCGCGGCGTGTCGCGTGAACAACTTCGGACTCGATTGTGTGTGAGTCCGGGAAACGGGTCAGGCGGCGAGGGAGTCGGCCTGGGTGCGGACGGAGGCGAGGGCCTCCGACCAGGACTCGACCTGGTCGAAGAGCGGGGTGAGCGCCGCCTCCTGCTGGGCGGTGGGGTTGAGCGACCAGTTCTCGAAGTCGTGGGCGAGGCTGAGGCCCACGTGGGCGCTGACGGTCGCGACCTGCAGCTGCGACAGCACCAGACGCAGGTGCTCGACGGCGCGGGCGCCACCGAAGACGCCGTAGCTGACGAACCCGGCCGCCTTGTTGTTCCACTCGGCGCCGACGAAGTCGATCGCGTTCTTGAGCGCGCCGGAGGTGCTGTGGTTGTACTCGGGGGTCACGAAGATGTATCCGTCGAACTCGTCGATCTTGGCGGCCCAGGCCTTGGTGTGGTCGTTCGCGTACTGGCCCATCGCGGCGGGCATGGCCTCGTCGAGGTGGGGGAGGTTCCAGTCCATCAGGTCGACGAGCTCGTACTCGACTCCGTCGCGGGTGGCGGCGTGGTCGTAGACCCAGCGCGCCACGGCTTCTCCGTTGCGTCCGGGGCGGGTGCTTCCGATGATGATGGCGATCTTCGTCATGTCAGGCCTTTCGTGTTGGTGACGTGTCACCTAACGCGAACCCGGGATGCGCGCGGAACATTCCCGGCGCGGTCGGCGGCCTGGAAGCGGGCCGGAAGCGGCCTAGAAGAAGTCGCCTCCACCGAAGTCGCCCCCGCCGAAGTCCCCTCCGCCGAAGCCGCCGTCGCCACCGAAGCCGCCGCCGTTGTCCCAGCCGCCGCCGTCCGCGGAGACCGTGCCCGCGTCGCCGCCCCAGCCGCCCGCGTCGGAGGAACCGGCGCCGCTGTCACCCGAGCCGTTGTCGGCGGAACCGTCGTCGCCCGAACCGTTGTCGCCATCGGTGGAGCCCGCATCCCCGGCCTGCTGGTCGACGGGAGACGGCAGGAACGCACTGACGAGCGCGGAGCCGATGACGTAGCCGGCGACGCTTCCGAGCAGCGAGCTGGCGAACATCCCGCCGAAGCCGACACCGCCGCGCCCACCGCCCATGCCGTTGCCGCCGCCGTTGCCGCCGAGGGACCGCTCGAGGGTGCCCGGCTGCCGGAGTTCTGCGCGAGTGGCGGACTGCGCGAGCGAATGGGCGTCGTCGCCGCGCGGCTGCTCACCGGCGGGCGCGTTGGCGGAGAGCTGCTTGAACAGGAGCGAGCGCTGTTCGGGCGTCAGCTTCGCGAACGCCTCCTCGTGCACCTGCTCGATGGTCTCTGGCGGCGCGGTGCGCAGCAGGTAGCGGTAGCGCTCGACGGCGATCTCGTCCTCGGAGCGCTGCTCGGCTGCCACCTGGCCACCGGCGGGCGCGCCCGCGGAGGCGTTGACGGGCTGCCGCTGTGCAGGAACCTGCTGCGCGGGAACCTGTGCAGGAACCTGCTGCGCTGGCGCCTGCTGCTCGTCGCGTCCGAAGAGGCGGTCGAGGAATCCCATGGTGTTCTCCGTTCGAGGCGACGCTCGCGCGTCGGCGACAGTGTGTGAATCCGTACAGAGAAGTGTTCCGCGAGCGGCTGAGCGAGCGCTGTGTCCGTGCTGCGACCTCGCCGCGTGCCTCCCGGGTAGGCTCGATCCGCGCGATGAGCGGTGCTGCGGCGCGGTGCCAACGGCCGCGGCGAGCGCGGGAGACGAGGACGGAATGGCCAGGCGAGACGAACCGAGCGACACGCGACTCCCCGACGACGCCACCCCGGATGAGCGCAGGCAGGCGGGCGACCGGCTGCGCGAGCGGATCTACGCCACCTTCACCGCCCTCGCCATCCTGATGGCGCTCAGCAGCCACGGGGAGACGCTCGATCCGCTGAACGTGCTGCTCACGCTCCTCATCTCGGTCGGCGGTGTGCTGCTCGCCGGGCTCGCGTCCGACCTGGTGTCGCACATGATCGTGCACAACACGCTGCCGAGCGCGCTCGAGTTCCGGCACATGGTGGCTGTCGCATCCCGTGCGCTGACGGTGCTGTTCGTCCCCGCCGTGATGCTGCTCATCGCCGCGGCGGGCGGTGTGAGCGTGAAGGCGGCGATGACGACCGCCGTCGTCGCGCTGATCGTCTCGCTGGCGGTGATCGCGCAGATCGCCGTGAAGCGCACCAACCTCGGCACGGGCAAGCGCATCCTGGTGCTGGCGGCGATCGTCGCGCTCGGAGTGGCCGTGGTGACGCTGGAGCAGCTGGCGCACTGAACCCGTGGGGACGGAACCCCGTGGAGGGCCGAACCCGTGGGAGGATGACTGCCATGTCCCCTATCCGCCAGCGGCCAGACCCGAGGAAGCTGAGCGACGAGGAGATCGAACTCTTCAACGCGTTCTATGTGATGCGCCGCGGGTTCGACCGCACGCTCGACGCGCAACTGCAGCGGGATCACGGCATCTCCATCTCCGAACTGGAGGTGCTGATGGCGCTCGTGCGCGCACCGGGTCGGCGCCTGCGGGTGCGCGAGCTGGTCGACGTCACCGGCTGGGAGAAGAGCAGGGTCTCGCACCAGGTGACCAGGATGGCCGCGCGCGGATTCGTCGAACGGCAGGAGTGCGCGGAGGACAGGCGCGCCAGCTACATCCACCTCACCGGGGATGGGCGGAGGGTGCTGGTCCGGGCGCTGCCGGAGCACACGGCGACGATCAGGCGGGTGCTGTTCGACGTGCTCTCGGACGATCAGCAGGCGGAGTTCCTGGAGATCGCGAAGAACATGATCGCCGCGAACGAAGCGGAGACCGCCGTCTGCGAGCGGGAGGACGCGGCGGAGTCCGAGCCCGCCGATGAACGGGTTCGCAGCGACGTCACCTCCTGAGCGGCGCCGATCTGGGAGCACGGCCCGGAAAGCCTGACGATTCGTCGAGAAACGCATGGATCGCCAGGGCTCTCGCAGGGTTGCACCCCTAGCGTTTCCCTGTGCGACGCCCGACCTTCCCCAGCCCCGAGGAACCCAGAGACCCTCGGCAGCACTCCGGCGACCCCGAACCGGCCACCGAGGTGTTCGGCCGGGTGCCCCAGCCTGACCCGCGCCGCCCGGTCCGCGCCACGCGGCCCGCCGACGGCAGGTACGGGGGAAGCCGAGCTGCCGGTGCAGCGGGAGCCGCATCCGGTGGTGGCGTCGACGCGCTGTTCGGCGGCGCAGGCGGAGGCTCCGGGCGCGACGGCGGCGGGCGCAACGGCGGCGGCGGCGGCCACGGCCACGACGGCGGCGACGGCACCGGCGACGGTCCAGACTCCCCCACCCCCGGCGGCCGCAGAGGCCGCACTCCCCGCACGCGGCGCTCCCGCACCAAGCGCATCATCGGCTGGACGGCCTTCGGCCTCGCCGTGATCCTCGTGGTCGTCGGCGGGTACGCCGCGTACAGCTACTTCCGCTTCGTCAACAACGTCAAGCACGTGGATGTGATCTCCGAGCAGCACAAGCCGAAGACCGACGTCGACGGCTCCGACCAGAACATCCTGCTCGTCGGTGACGACCACCGGCCGGACGGCGCATCCCAGGCCGAACTCGACCAGCTCGGCACCACCGACGACGGGGGCGGCACCAATACGGACACGATGATGGTGCTGCACATCCCGGCGGACGGGAAGTCCGCCACCCTCATCTCCCTCCCCCGCGACTCCTGGGTGGATGTGCCCGGCCACGGCATGAACAAGCTCAACTCCGCCTTCTCCCTCGGCGGCGGCGCGACCGATGCGACCAGCGGCGCGAAGCTCCTCATCCAGACCGTGCAGAACCTCACCGGTCTGACGATCGACCACTACGTGCGCATCTCCCTGCTCGGGTTCTACGACATCGCCCAGGCGCTCGGCCCGATCCAGGTGTGCCTGAACAACGCCGTCGACGACCCGTACTCGCAGGCCAACTTCCCCGCAGGCGTGTCGACACTGGATGCGCACCAGGCGCTCGCGTTCGTCCGCCAGCGCCACGGTCTGCCGCAGGGCGACCTCGACCGCGTCGTGCGCCAGCAGTACTTCCTGTCGGTGGAGGCGCACAAGTTCCTCTCCGCGGGCACGCTGCTGAACCCCGGCAAGCTGTCGAAGGTCCTGGATGCGGTGAGCGGATCGCTCGAGACCGACCCCGGCCTCAACTTCCTCTCCCTCGCCGCGCAGCTGCAGGGGCTCACCGGCGGCAAGATCCAGTCGGCGACCATCCCGATCTCCGGCACCCCGACCATCACCGTCGACGGCGAGGACCTGTCGATCGTGGAGGTGGACACGGCCGCGATGCCCGCGTTCATCCAGAGCCTGATGGGCACGCCGAGCGCGTTCGAGAAGGCGACAGCTGCAAAGCCGGCAGACACGACCGTCACCGTGCTGAACGGCGGCGAAACGAACGGCGCGGCAGGAACCGCGACCGCGACGTTCGCCGCCGCCGGCTTCAAGACGGGCACGGCCGGGGATGCCGACACGCAGCCGACCACGGTGATCAAATACCCGAGCGGGCAGGAGGCGCAGGCCAAGGCGGTCGCGGCGTACCTGCCCGGCGCGTCCGTGCAGGAGACGTCGTCGGTGTCCGGCGTCACGGTGGTCCTCGGCGACGACGGCCTGATGCCGGCGGCCCCGGCAGCCGGCGGGGCGCCCGCCTCCGGCGGAGCACCCGCGCCGACCCCGTCGTCGCCCGCGAAGAACTACAGCGACACGGTCTGCATCAACTAGCCGGGATCGACGACCCGCCCGCTAGTCGAAGAGCCTCCGGAACACGTTCGTGTCCGCCAGGTCGACGAGCTCGTCGCCGCGGCCGGACATGATCGTGCGCAGGGCGTAGAGCGTGAAACCCTTGACCTGCTCGGCCGTGATCGCCGGCGGGATGGACAGCTCCTGGCGGGCGGTGACCACATCCACCAGGGCCGGTCCGTCGTGGTCGAAGGCGGCGCGGAGGGCGGCCTGCAAGTCGTCCGGCTTCTCGACCCGCTGACCGTGGATGCCCATGGCGTTGGCGACGTCGGCGAAGTTCGGGTTGTCCAGCCCGGTGCCGAAGTTGACGAAACCGGCCGCCTTCATCTCCACCTCGACGAAGTTCAGCGACGAGTTGTTGAACACGACGATCTTCACCGGCAGCTTGTTCTGCCGCAGGGTGAGCAGTTCGCCGAGCAGCATCGCCAGCCCGCCGTCTCCGGCGAGCGCTACCACCTGCCGGTCGGGGAACGCCGACTGCGCGCCGATGGCGTGCGGCAGGGCGTTCGCCATCGTGCCGTGCGAGAACGAGCCGATCAGGCGGCGCCGCCCGTTCATCTCCAGGTAGCGGGATGCCCACACGACGGGCGAGCCGACATCCGGGATGAACACGGCGTCGTCGGTCGAGAGGTCGCTGATCAGCTTCGCGACGTACTGCGGGTGGATGGGCGTGCGGTTGCGGTCGTTCGTCGCGAGGTCGTCGAGCCCCTTGCGGGACTTGCGGTAGTGCGCGGTGGACGAGTCGAGGTGTTTGGTGTCGGTGCGGTCCTTGAGCAGCGGGAGCAGCGCATCCACCGTGTCCCGGACGCTGCCCACCAGGCCGAGGTCGACCGGGGTGCGCCTGCCCAGGTTCTCGCCGCGGATGTCGACCTGGATGATCTTGGCCTTCGACGGGTAGAACTGCTGATACGGGAAGTCGGTGCCGAGCATCAGCAGCACGTCGCAGCTCTCCATCGCCCGGTAGCCGGAGGCGAACCCGAGCAGGCCGGTCATGCCGACGTCGTACGGGTTGTCGTACTCGATGAACTCCTTGCCGCGAAGCGCATGGACGACCGGCGCCTTGAGCTTGTCCGCGATGGCGACCAGCTGCGGGTGAGCACCCTCTACGCCCGCTCCGCCCAGGATGGTGACCTTCTTGGCCGAGTTGAGCAGGTCGGCTGCCGCGTGCAGCTCGGCGTCGGCGGGCCGGGTGACGCGCGGCGAGAACGCGATCGGCGCCGACTTGCGGCGGCCGGTGCTGTCCTTCAGGAAGATCTCGCCCGGGATGACGACCACGGCGACGCCGCGACGCTCGATGGCGGTGCGCATCGCGATCTCGAGCACCCGCGGCAGCTGCTCCGGCACGCTGACCAGCTCGGTGTAGACGGCGGCCTCGCGGAACAGGTCCTGCGGGTGCGTCTCCTGGAAGTAGGTGCTGCCGATCTCCGGACCGGGGATCTGCGCGGCGATGGCGAGCACGGGAACCCTGCTCCTGTTCGCGTCGAACAGCCCGTTGATGAGGTGCAGGTTGCCCGGCCCGCAGCTTCCGGCGCAGACGGCCAGCTCTCCGGTCAGGGCGGCCTCTGCCGCAGCCGCGAACGCCGCGGCCTCCTCGTGCCGCACGTGCTGCCAGGCGACCGATCCGTTCCTGCGCAGCGCATCGGTGAACCCGTTGAGCGAATCGCCCGGCAACCCGTAGACGCGTTTCACCCCCGCGTCCTCGATGATCTCGACGATGGTGTCGGCGACGGTCGGCATAGTGCACTCCCTCGAATCGGCGGATGCGTCCAACGTACGCCGAGGAAGGGGGCCAGCGGGAGAGGCGCTGGGACGATGTGCAGGGTGCGGGTGCGCGGAGCGTGGCTGGGGTCGCCCTCAGCGCAGGTCGGCGAGCGTCGCCACCCGCACGGTGCCGCTCGCAGCCTCGGCGAGCGCTGGATCGAGGGCGATCAGCGCATCCGCCTGCAACTGCGTCACAGCGATGTACTCCGCCGGGAGCGTGTCCGGGAGGCCGAGCGCGTCCGCCAGTTTCCAGGCCGTCGCCTGGGAGACGCGGTCGCTCAGGTACCGGATGCGCAGCCCGCGCAGGTAATCGAGCCTGCGGGACGCGTCCTCCCTGGCAAGGTCGCCGCGCGCCACCGCCTGGTACAGCTGGGACAGCACCTGCGATTTGAGCAGGGCGGGCGCGACGAGGCTGTCCGCTGCGTCCACCACCGTCGCATCGGCAGCGAGGCGCAGCGCGGCGGGGGCGTCGATGACGTATCTGGGCATCCGGTGTCCTCCCGCTCGACGCAACGCTAAGCCTGTGGATGCGGCAGGGCAAGACCCGCGCGCAGACCGCACCACCGCATCCATTGCCCACGGCCGAACATGCGCGCACAATCACTGCATGAGCAATGAGGTGGACTACTTCGAGATCGGGTCGCCGGACCCGGAGGCGAGCACGGCGTTCTACTCCGGGATGTTCGGGTGGGAGATCGGGCCGCCGTCCCCTGCCGGCTACAGCATGGTCGGCGGGGACAAGGGCGGGTTGTGGGACACGAACGGCGTCGGGGGCGGGTCGTGGGCCGTGTTCTATGTGCACGTCGACGACGTCGCCGCGGCGGTCGAGCGGGCGACGGCGCTCGGGGCGACCGTCGCGCTGCCGCTGGTGGACAACGGGTCGATCCAGTTCGCGCACCTGCTCGACCCGACGGGGAACCGGTTCGCGGTCTGGCGCCCCAACAACACCGACTGAGAGGGGGCGTGAGCCGACAGACAGGTCGTTTCGCTAGACGATGCGGTCCGCGCGGAGATTCGGACAATGCACACAAGTCTCGATTACGGTGTGCTTACCCCCGTTACTCTCCCACACGACACTCGTCGTCGTCCCCATAGGAGAACCCACCTCATGGTCAAACAGGCGCGCGCCCAAGCCACCAGAGACGCCATCATCCTCGGCGCAGCCGAGACGTTCGAGCGCTCGGGTTACGGCCTCTCCTCGATCGCCGACATCGCCACAGCATCCTCCGTCACGAAGGGCGCGCTGTACTTCCACTTCCAGTCGAAGGACGACATCGCCAGGGCGGTGATCGACGAGCAGCACGAGCGAGCGTTCGCCTCCGGCTCCGAGATCATGGCGAAGAAGCTGCCGGCCCTGCAGACGATGGTGCTGCTCTGCGCCGGACTCGCCCAGCAACTGCTCACCGACCCGGTGGTCAAGGCCGGCATCCGGCTGACCACGGACAGGTCGGGGTTCGAGCAGCCCGTCGACGGCCCGTACGACGACTGGCTGCGCGCCGTCGAGGAACTCACCGTCCGCGGCATCGCGGAGGGCGACATCGTCGCGACGGTGGACCCGTCGATGTTCGCGCACTTCCTGATCCCGGCGTTCACCGGTGTGCAGCTGGTCTCGGAGACGCTCTCCGACCGCGCCGACCTGCTGCAGCGGGTCAGGGAGCTGTGGATCGTGCTCCTGCCCGGCATCGTGCCGCCGGAGAGGTACGAGGCGCTGTCGACGCTCCCCCTGCTCGTCCCTGAGGGCTGAACGTCGCGCCCGCCGTTACACTGACAGCGGGGATCGCCTCTGAATCATGGTGGCGAACAGCGACACCGGGAGGGGCCGATATGAGCGCAGCACGGAAGGCCAAAAGCAAACGCGCAGTGATGCGCATGGTCTACATCGATTTCTGGTCGGCACTCAAGCTGTCGTTCCTGGTGGCGGTCGTGCTGGCCGTGCTCACCGTGGTGATCGCCCTTCTGGTGTGGAGCGTGCTCGACAAGCTCGGCGCGATCGGCTCCCTCCGCGATTTCCTCGAGAGCATCGCGGGGACGCAGGGCTCTGCGCTGGTCTCCGACCTGACGTTCTCGAACATGCTCACGTTCACGCTGGTGGTCGCACTGCTCGAACTGATCGTGGTGTCAGCGCTCGGCGCGATCTTCGCCGCCCTGTTCAACCTGGCCACCCGCGTCGTCGGCGGCTGGAAGCTCACCTTCGGGAGCGACTGAACTCCAGCCCGCCCACCAGCAGGTCGACGCCGAACCGGAACGCCGCAGCGGGGTCGTCCTCGTCGATGCTGGATGCGGTCACACCGTCGGCGACCACGCCGAAGCTGTCGTACTGCATCCGCTGCTGCTCGTGCGAGACGTGCCCGAGGATGAAATGCAGCAACGCGGTCGCCGCACGGCCGCTGGTGTGGTCGTCGAACCCGCCGAGCGCGACGGCGGAGGCGAGCCGGTCGACGGCGGCGGTGGACCCGAGGCCGAGAGCGAACGTGCTGGAGACCACCTCGGCGCCGTCGCGGTAGGCGAGCAGCGCATCCCGGAGCGCGGCGGCCTCGGAGCGGACGGCGTGCATCCAGTCGGTGGGCGCGGTGGCGGTGGATGCGGTGGCGGTGGATGCGGGGGCGGTGGATGCGGGGGCCATTGCGGCGGGGCGGCCGTGGGAGACGATGCGGTCGGCGAGCTCGGCCAGCAGCGTCTGCTTGTTCGGGAAGTGCCAGTAGAGGGCGCTCGGCTGCACGTCGAGGGCCGCGGCCAGACGGCGCATGGTGAGATCGGGGAGGCCGTGGTCGTCCAGGATGCGCAGGGCCGTGCGCGCCACGTCGTCGCGGGTGTGCCGCCTGCCGGTGCTTTCCGTTTCCGTCACCCGATCAGTATAGTGAACGCTGTTCAGGTGAACAGTGTTCAGGTGCGAGCCTTCCGATGAACGGCGTTCCGGAGCAGCACCCGCACCCCGACCGTGAGGAAGCACCCATGTCCCGACCCGCCAGCACGCGCATCGACGCGACAGACATCGCCAGGATCGCGGTCTTCGCCGCCATCGTGGCCGTCCTCGGCCTCCCCGGCGGCTTCTCGGTGTTCGGCGCCGTCCCGATCACGGCGCAGACGCTGGGTGTGATGCTCGCCGGAGCGATCCTCGGACCGTGGCGCGGCGCCATCTCGATGCTGGTACTGCTCGCCCTGGTGGCGGTCGGCCTCCCCCTGCTCTCCGGAGGCCGCGGCGGCATCGGCGTCTTCGTCGGCCCGTCGGCCGGCTACCTGTTCGGCTGGGTGGTCGGCGCGTTCGTGATCGGCCTGATCGTGCACGCGGGCGGCCGCACCCCCACCTGGACGAGGACGATCGTCGGCATCGTCACCGGCGGCATCATCACGATCTACGCGTTCGGCATCCCGATCCAGGCACTCGTGACCCGCCTCCCCCTCGCGGAGACGGCGCTGCAGAGCACGGTGTTCCTGCCCGGCGACCTCATCAAGGCGGCGCTGGCGGTGGCCATCACGATGACGCTGGCGCGGGCATACCCACGGGCGTTCCGGACGCGCGGGCGCGTGCGGGCGGACGAGGAGCGCGAGCCGGTGCGCGACGAGGCCGGGGTGTCGTGACCGGGGTGATCGTGCCGCTGGTGGGGGCGGGTTCGGTGACCGCGGGTGCGGCGCGCGAGCTGATCGACCGCATCCACTCGGTGCGGGCTGCGGGCGATGTGCCGCTGGTCGGCGACGACCGGTGGCCGCAGGAGCAGTGGCGGCAGGTGCGCGCGACCGCGGAGACGGCGGGGCCGCTGCCGGGGATCGGGTGGGCGACGCTCACCTCGGGGAGCACCGGCGCGCCGCGGATCGTGGTGCGCACCGCGGAGTCGTGGTCCGCGTCGTTCGCCGCAGTGGATGCGCTGCTCGGCGTGCAGGACGGGGACGTGCTGGCGCTCCCCGCGCCCGCGGCATCGTCGCTGTCGCTGTTCTCGATCGCCCGGGCGGCGGAGGGCGGACCCGAGCTGCTGATGCCGGGAGGCCACGCGGTGGTCGCGAGCGACTTCGCCGACGCCACCCTGTTCCACGGGACGCCGCGCGCGCTCCGCACGATCCTCGACGCCGGCCCGGCCGCGACACCGCTGCTGCGGGCGGCGCTCGTCGGTGGCGCCGACCTGGATGCGGGAACGCGCGCCCGCGCGGAGGAGCGCGGCATCCGGGTGGTGGCGTACTACGGAGCGGCCGAGCTGTCGTTCGTCGCGGTCGACCACGGCGACGGACTGCGACCGTTCCCGGGGGTGGAGGTGGAGGTCCGCGACGGCGAACTGTGGGTGCGGTCGCCGTATGCGGCTTCGGGCTATCTGGGCGGCGACGGCCCGCTGCGGCGAGACGGCACCTGGTGCACGGTGGGCGACCGGGCGGAGATCGTGGATGGGCGCATCCGGTTGTCGGGGAGGGCGGACGACGCGATTCTCACGGCGGCGGCGACCGTCGTGCCCGCGGAGGTCGAGGCGGCGCTGCTCGGGTTGCGTGGCGTGACGGATGCCGTGGTGTTCGGGCTGCCGAACGACGGGGTCGGGGCACTGGTGGCTGCGGTGGTGGAGCTAGCGCGAGGTGGTGCGGAGGATGGGGTGCTCGCCGATGAGGTGCGCGCGCAGGCGCGTGCGGTGCTCGCGCCGACGCACGTCCCTCGGCGGTGGTTCGTTGTGGACGCGCTGCCCCGCACCGCGTCGGGGAAGCCCGCGCGGGCGGAGCTGCTGCGCAGCGTCCTCGCGGGTGAAGTGAGCGGACTGTGAGCGGCGATCCCGTCGTGGTGGCGGCACGCCGCACCCCGATCGCCACGCGCGGCCGGGGGCTCGCGGAGGTCACGGTGGACCGGCTCGCCGCGCCCGTGCTGCGCGCGGTGGTCGATGACTGGGCCGCCGCATCCACTCCCCCGCGTCCCATCCCTACCGTCGCGGACGTCGTTCTCGGCAACTGCATGGGCCCGGGCGGCAACCCGGCCAGGGTGGCGGCGCTGCTCGCGGGGCTCGGGGTCGGGGTGCCCGGCGTGACGGTGGACCGGCAGTGCGGGAGCGGGCTGGCCGCGGTCATCGAGGCGGCGAACGCGATTCGCGGGGGCGACGAGCGGCCCAGGATCGCGGGCGGGGTGGAGAGTGCGTCGACGGCGCCCGTGCGGTCGGTCGACGGCGTCCCGTACGACAGGGCGCCGTTCGCGCCGACCGGATTCCCCGACCCCGGCATGACGGAGGCCGCGGAGCGGTTGGCGGCGGAAGACCGCATCCCGCGGTCGCGTCAGGATGCGTACGCTGCGCGCGGCCGTCGCCGTGCGCTCGCGGCGGTGGCCGACGGGCGGTATGCGGGCGAGCTGGTTCCGGTGGAGGGGGTGTCGGGCGACGAGCTCGGCGCACCCGGCGCGGACGAGCGGGTGCTGGCCCGGTTCGCGCCGCTGTTCGAGGGCGGCAGCGTGACCGGCGGGAACTCGTGCAGAGTGAGCGACGGGGCGGCTGCGGTGCTGCTCGTGCCGGCGGCGTTGCGCGGGGCGGGTGTTCCGGGGCTGGCACTGCGGGCGCACGCGGTGGTCGGCTGCGATCCGGCGCTGCCCGGTGTGGGGGCGGCGGCGGCCATCCTCGAAGCGCTCGGGCGCGTGGGTGGCGCGGGCCGCACCGTGGCCGACGTGGCGGCGTTCGAGATCGTGGAGGCATTCGCGTCGCAGACCATCGCCGTGCTCGACCGGATCGGGGTGGCCGACGACGACGTCCGCGTCTGCGCCGACGGCGGTGCGCTGGCGCTCGGGCATCCGTGGGGTGCGAGCGGGGCGGTCGCCGTGGTGCGGCTGTTCAGCAGGCTGGTGCGCGGTGGGGCTCCCCCTGGGACGCTCGGCGTCGCGGCGGCGTCCGTCGGCGGCGGGATGGGCGTCGCGGCCGTGTTCGAGGTGGTGCGATGAGCGCCATCGCCCTCGACCACCTCACCGTGCGGCTCGGCGAGACCGTCGCGCTCGACGATGTGAGTGTCGCGCTCGACGCATCCAGGATCGCCGTGGTCGGCGCCAACGGGTCGGGCAAGTCCACGTTCGCGCGCGTGCTGGCCGGACTCGTGGCGCCCAGCTCCGGGAGCATCCGGGTGCACGGGCTCGACCCGGGCAGGCAGGCTCCCGCGTTGCGGCGGCTGGTGAGTGTGGTGTTCAGCAACCCGGATGCGCAGATCATCATGCCGACGGTGGCGGAGGACGCCGCGTTCTCCCTCCGCAGCGAGCGTCTGCCGGCCGCCGAGTCCGCCGCTCGGGTGGCCGACGCCCTCGACCGGTTCGGGCTGACCGGGCTCGCCGACCGCGCCGCCCACGACCTGTCCGGCGGGCAGAAGCAGCTGCTCGCGCTGTGCGGGGCGTTCATCCGGCGGCCGCAGCTGGTGATCGCCGACGAGCCGACGGCCTACCTGGATGCGCGCAACGCCCGCCGCGTGGCCGAGCACCTGTTCGAGGACGCCGGGCACCAGCTGGTGCTGCTCACCCACGACCTGCGATTGGCGGAGCGGTGCGAGGTGGCCGTGCTATTCGACGCAGGGCGCATCGCGGCGGTGGGCGCTCCGGCGGACGTGATCGCCGAGTACGAGGCGAGCCTGCGATGGTGACCCTCTACCGCCCCGGCACCGGCTGGATGCACCGCGCCCCGGCCGGACCGAAGGCCGCCGTGCTGCTCGCGGTCGTGCTCGCCGTCTCCTTCCTGCCGTCCACCTGGTGGGCGGCCGGGGTCGCCGCGGCGATCGCCGTGGTCGGCTACCTCGTCTGCGGGCTCGGGATGCGGGAGCTCGGCCGGCAGGTGGTCGCGGTCCGCTGGGTGGTGCTCATCACGCTGGTCGGTCAGCTGATCTTCCTCGACGCGGAGGCGGCCGTTGCGAACACGGCGCGCGTCGTCACCGCGATCCTGCTCGCCGGGATGCTCGTCCTCACCACCCGCGTCGCCGCGCTCCTCGACGCGTTCGAGCGTGGGCTGCGACCGTTCGAGCGTCTCGGGGTGGACGCACAGCGCGTCGCCCTGATGCTCGCAGTCACCATCAACACGGTGCCGGTGCTGTCCCGGCTCGCGGCCGGGGTGCGGGAGGCACAGCGCGCCCGCGGAGCCAGGCCGGGTATCGTCGGCTTCGTGATCCCGTTCCTCGTCGTCTCGCTCAAACACGCCGACGACCTCGGTGATGCCCTCACGGCGCGAGGCGTCCGATGACCGGGATGCGCGTGCTCGGTCCGACCGTCGACGACCAGACCCGGTGCATCCACTACCGGACGGAACTCGACGTGATCGCCATCCGGTTCGCGTGCTGCGGCGAGTACTACCCGTGTCATCTGTGCCACGCGGAGGCGGCCGACCACCCGGCGGAGCAGTGGCCGCTCGACCGGCGCGACGAACCCGCGGTGCTGTGCGGGGTGTGCGAGCACGAGCTGACCGTCGCCGAGTACCTCGGGGTGGATGCCTGCCCGGCGTGCGGCGCGGCGTTCAACCCGGGGTGCAAACTGCACACCGAGCTGTACTTCGAGGTCTGACGCGACGGGTGGTCGGGGTCAACCCTTCACGGAACCACGACCACCTTCCCGCGCACCGCCCCTGACGCGACCAGGTCGATGGCCTCGCCGGCGCGGTCGAGGGGGAGCACCGCATCCACCATCGGCGTGAAGGCTCCGGCGTCGACGAGGTCGGCCAGGTCGGCGAGGTCGGACGCGTTCTCTTTCGAGACCAGGCCGATCAGCCGCTGGCGGACGAACCGGTTGGCGACGGCAGCGGCGAGCACTCGCTCCATGCCGCCGAGGACCGGGCCGCCCATCCCTCCGACGATGACCAGGCTGCCCGACGGCGCCAGGATGCTGCGCAGGCTGGACAGTCGCCGGTCGCCCGCCGTGTCGATGATCGCGTCCCAGCGGCGGCCGGTCGCCGTGACGTCGGCGGCGCGGTAGTCGATGACCTCCGCCGCGCCGAGACCGCGCACGAACTCGGCCTTGGCCGTGCTGCACACTCCGGTGACCGTCGCGCCCGCGGCGACGGCGAGCTGCACGGCGTAGTGGCCGACGCCGCCGGATGCTCCGAGCACCAGCACGCTCCCTCCCGCGGGGACGGCCGCGGCGCGCAGCGCCTGCAACGCGGTCACCGCCGAGACGGGGACCGCGGCCGCCTGCTCGTAGCCGATGGATGCGGGCAGCCGCACGAGCGCGGACCGCGGCGCGCGCACGAACTCGGCGAACGCACCGTCGGCCGAGCCGAACACGTCGTCGCCGGGCCGCAGATCGGTCACCTCGGCGCCGACCGCCGAGACGCGGCCGGCGAACGCGAGGCCGCGCACCCGCGCCTTGGGGCCGCGGACACCGAAGCCGATCAGCCGCATCAGGTACGGGCGGCCGGTCATCAGGTGCCAGGTGCCCGCATCCACTCCGGCGGCGCGCACGGCGACGACGACATCGGTGGGGCCTGCAACGGGGACGGGGACGGTCTCGACGCGGAGGGCATCGCTGGTTCCGTACGCGTGCTGCACGACGGCGGACATCGTCGTCGCTGTTGCGGTGTCGCTCATGGGGTCCTCGATTCGGTGGAGGGGCGCGGGCGCGCTCAGCCTTCGGGGTACTGGAACACGTCGTCGAGCGGCACCCCGAATACGCGCGCGATCTGGAACGCCATTTCGAGCGATGGCGAGTACCGGCCCTGCTCGATGGCGATGACCGTCTGCCTGGTCACTCCGACCCGCTCGGCCAGCTCGGCCTGCGTCATCTCGTCCGCCGCGAACCGTAACGACCGGATGCTGTTGGTCACCCTGGTGGGCTTCACCATGCCGGCAGCCCCTTGCGGTAGGCGACCAGCGTGGCGATGGAGCCGACGACCGCGGAGAGCACGAACATCAGGTAGACGACGTTGGCGATCCAGAACCAGTCGGCGCGGACCAGGGCGAGCAGGAGGGCGGCGACGGCGCCGATGATGACGAACGCCTGACCGACCCTGTCGCCGAACGCCTTGACCTCGCGGTCGCGCTGGTCACGCCGGTCTGCGCCCCTCGGCGATGCCAGGCCGATCACGATGCCGGCGACGATGCCGGCCACGATCGCGCCGCCCACCGTCCAGAGCAGGATGGGCGCGTAGTCCACGTCGGTGAGCGGAGCGCCGGCCGCGGTGCCGAACAGCACAGCCAGGTAGGTGGTGTACCCGGCGATCGCGATCACCAGGAACGCCCACGCGTTCTTCTCGTCGTACGTCATCTCAGCTCCCATGTCAAACAAACCTGACATGATCAAAGTAAAGCAAACTCCACTCCATGTCAATGATTCTTGACACGTGATGGAAAGCGAGTGGCCCCGGACGTCCGCCGTGCGCGGAGGTCCGGGGCCACTCGGTTGGCTACGCCTGCGAGCCGCGCCTGCGCGCGACGATCAGCAGCACGACGAATCCGCCGAGGATGCCGAGCAGTGCAGCACCGAACGCCGGCGCCAGGTCGGCGCCCGTGTTCGCGAGACCGGACTGGATGACGCCGTTACCGCCACCCGAGCCCGCCGCGCCGTTGCCGTTGCCGGTGCCGGTGGCGGGGTCGCCCGGCGTGCCGGGGTCGCCAGGCGTGCCGGGGTCGCCGGGGCCGGTCGCCGCCGCCACCGTGATGGCGGTCCAGCCGATCACGTCGCCGTTGGCGTCCTGCACCGCGATCCGGTGCTCACCGGCGGGCAGGTCGGCGGGCAGGGTCACCGTGAGCTGACCGCTGGCCGGGACCTGCATCCACCCGCCGCCGAGCTTCTGCGGGGTGGAGTGCACCCACGCGGAGACCCAGCTGCCGGAGAAGGCCGAGCCGACGTTGATCGTCACCGTGCCGCCGGGGTGGAACACCCCGTGGTCGCTGCCGAGCGCCTGGATCAGGTCCTTGAGCGCCTGGATCAGGTCCTCGATGGCGGCCGCGATGGGGTTCGTCGGCGGCTTCGGGTGCGTGCCGGGTCCGGTCGCGTCCGCGACCAGCAACGGCACACGCACCGTCGTGCCCGAGTCGGGCGCGCGCAGCACGAGCACGCTCGCTCCCGCCGCATCCGCCGGGACCGTGAAGCTCACGGTCGCCGCTCCGTCCGCATCCACCGGGATGGACGGGAGCGTGGCTGCGCTGCCCTGCCAGGTGAGGTCCAGCGAGGTGTTCGCCGGGCTGCCCAGGGAGGTCAGGTTGAGCTTCGACACCTGGAAGGTGACCTGCTGGCCACGGTCGAGGGTGCCGGTCGGCACGCCGGAGACGGCGACGCCGCGGCGCTCGAAGCTGGGCGAGAGCGGGCTGTTCGCGGTGATGTACGCGATCCAGGCGTCGCGGTCGATCAGGCCGGAGTCCTTCGTGTTCGCACCCTGCGCGAAGGCACGGAAGTTGTCTCCGCCCTGCAGCAGGAAGCTGAACGATCCGATCCGGTAGGACTTCGCCGGGTCGATCGGGGCTCCGTTGACCAGGATGCTCGTGATGCGGTCACCGGCGGCGCGGGCTGCGTCGTAGGTGTAGCTCACGTTCTTCGACAGGCCGAGGTTGAGGAACGGACGGCTCGGGACGGACCCGTCCGCGTTCGTCTGCCACTGCTGTTCGAGCGCCTGCTTGAACTGCGCGCCGGTGAGGCTCGTGGTCCACAGGTTGTTCACGAACGGGAGCACCGCGTTGGCCTGTGCGTACGTGACGGAGCCGTCGGTGCCCTTCAGCAGTTCGGCCCGCAGTCCGCCCGGGTTGACCACGCCGATCTCCGCGCCGCCGAGGTCGGGGGCGGAGAGCGTCGACACCAGCGAGTCTGCGACGAGGTTGCCGAGCGTCGACTCGGACATCCGGTCGTCGCGGGCCGCGCCGATGTACGCCGTGGTGATGTCGGCGGTCACGGAACCGATCTTCTGGTTGCCGATCACCGCCGCGTCGGCGAGCGCCTTGTCGACGATGGTCTTCACCGCAGCGACCCGGGGGTACGCGGCGACGAGGTCGCTGTCGGCGTCGGTCGTGCGCGCCACGTTGGCCGCGGTGTATCCGGTGACCTTTTTGGTGTCGCCGTCGACCGAGAGGGTGATCTGGCCGATGTTCTCTCCGTAGCTCCCGGTCTGGACGATCGGCCTGGTGGCACCCGAGACGCCGGGGATCGGCGCATCCCACGCGTACTGCTTGTGCGTGTGACCGGTGAAGATCGCGGACACCTTCGCCGAGGTCTTGGTCACGATGTCGGCGAACGCTCCGCCGGCCGCGACCTCCTTGTCGAGCGTCGCACCGTCCGGCGTGCCGAAGCCTGCGCCCTCGTGGTATTCGGCGACGATCACGTCGGCCTCGCCGTTGGACGTGTTGCCGTCCGTCAGCTTCGCGGCGACGCGGTTGACGGCGGCGACGGGGTCGCCGAAGTCCAGCGATGCGACGCCGCCCGGCGACACGAGCGTCGGGGTCTCCTGCGTCACGGCTCCGACCACGGCCACCTTCAGCCCGTCCACGGTGAAGGTCGCGTACTCCGGCAGCGCCGGCGTGGTCGTGCCCTTCGTGTAGACGTTCGCACCGAGGTAGCTGAAGTCGGCGGCGGAGGTGACCCGGCCGGTGAGGTCGGAGAAGCCCTTGTCGAACTCGTGGTTGCCCACGGCGCTCGCCTTCAGGCCGAGCGTGTTGAGCACCTCGATCGTCGGGAGGTCACCGGCGGACGCCGAGGCGAACAGCGACGCCCCGATGTTGTCGCCGGCGGAGAGGAAGAGTGTGTTCTGCTCCCCCGCTGCCGCACGCAGCTTCTCGATGGTTCCGGCGAACTTGACCGTGTTGCTGTCGATCCGACCGTGGAAGTCGTTGATGTTCAGCAGGTTGACGGTCTTCGCGCCGGCGCCGAGCCCCATCCCGATGACGATCGGGTCGTGGTCGCTCGACCGGTACTGGTCTGCGACGTAGAAGTTGGTCGCGTTGTAGTTGTACCGGCTGTACTCGAGCGCGATGGACTCACCGGAGTTGATGTTCCAGACGTCCGCGCCGGTGATGACCGCATTGGCGGCAGGAGAGGCGAGGACGTGGTCGAGCGAGCCGACCGTGCCACCGAACGAGTACGTCGCCTTGGTGGTGCGGGTGTGCACCTGGTCGATGTACCCGGCGTCGGTGATGACCTTGATCGGGTCTTCGTTGAGGTAGGCGTTGAAGTCGCCGATCAGCAGCACCTTGTCGGAGCCGAGCGTGGACTTCAGCGTGTTCGCGAACCCGACGAGCGCCGTCGCCTGGGCGACTCTGGAGGCGTTCGACGCACCCTGCCCGTCACCCTGGTCGGCGTCGGCTCCCGTTCCCGACCCCTTCGACTTGAAGTGGTTCACGACCGCGATGAACGCCGAGGAGTCCGGCGTGCCGACCTTCTTGAACGCCTGGGCCAGCGGCTGGCGCGCATTGGCGAACGCCGCATCCATCAGGATGCGCGACTCGCCCACCGGCACAGCGTGCGCCTTCTTGTAGATGAACGCGGTGCGGATGACGTCCTCGCTGGACGGCACGGCTGCCGGAGACGGCACGAACGCCCAGACCTGGCTGCCCGCCGCGGTGTTGAGCGCGGTGACCAGCTTCGAGAGGGCGTCGTCGCGGTTCTTGCCGAAGCGCGCGGAGTTCTCAATCTCTTCGAGGGAGACGACGTCGGCGGAGAGCCCGTTGATGGCCGCGACGATCTTGTCCTGCTGGCGCTTGAGGTTGGCGGCGTCCGCTGCTCCTCGCGCGTCGCATCCACTGTTCACCGTGATGTTGTTGCCGTCGCGGTCGGTGTAGAACGTGCAGCCGGTGAGCTGGTCGCCGGTGGTGGTGAAGTAGTTCAGCACGTTGAAGGTGCCCAGCTTCAGGTCGCCGCCCACGGCGGCCGGGGCGGCGGCGCGGGTGTTGCCGAAGGTGACCGGCTGCACCGTGGATGCGGTGGCCGGCGTCAGCTCGGAGGTGGGCTGGAACTTCCACACGTTGTTGCGGAAGTCGAGGACGACCGGCTTCGTGAAGGTGACCGGCGCGCCGACGCGCACGGGCGCGGTGACCGACAGGTACGGCAGCGGCTTGGCCTTGTTGGCCGCGCTGAGGAAGTTGGTGGACGCTCCGTCGTCGAGCGTGACGGCGCGGGCGGCGTTGTCCGCCACCGCCGCCGCGTACTCCGGCGTGCCGGGGCGTGCGGTCTCCGTTGGCTGGACCAGCGGCGTCTCTCCGGCCGCGAGGCCGATCTCGCCGTACTGGTTCGTGGAGTACACGTCGGTGACGGTGAACGCGCCCTGCGGTGCGAGCAGCATGCCCTCGAGGGACTCGCGCTGCGCTGCGGTCGCCGGGAGGCCGACAGTCGCGGGAGCAGGGGCGGTGAGTCCTGCGGGGTCGAGCGCGACGACACCGGCAGCAGATGCCGGGGTGATCTCGGTGAGGCCGGCGAACTCGCTGACGGCGCCGGTGACCTGCACGTACTGGCCGACGGTGACCGCTGCGGTGGCCGCGGAGCCGTAGACGTAGACCGCGTCGGAGGCCTGGTGCATCGCGAGGTCGATCGCGCCGCCCGTGCCAGGGGTCTGGATGTAGAAGCCGTTGAAACCGCCGGTCGCGTACGCGGCCGTCACGAATCCGCTGGTGGTGACCGTCGTGCCCGCCTTCGGGCTGACATCGGTGGTGCCCTGCACCTCGGCGATCGGGATGCTGTCACCGGCCGGTGGGCTCGGGTCGCCTCCCGTGCCGGGGTCGGTGCCTCCGGGCGCAGGCTCCGTGGCCGGGCCGCCCGCGGGCGTCGCGGCGTTCTGCGGCGTGATGGTGGCCGTGAGGGTGAGGTCAGCGCTGTTGTCGTCGCTGTCCCAGAACCCGGTGCGGGTGAGCGACTTCACGTCGGTGTTGCCCGCCGGCGCTGCGGCGGCCTTCGTCTCGAACGTGTTCGACGTGCCGTAGCCGACGAGGTCGACGATCCCGGATGCGTTCCTCGCGTCGCCGACGGGCGGCGTCACCGCGGTGGCGGTGTTCGAGAGGATGACGGTACCGCCGGAGCCGGACGGGTTGAGCGTGCCCGTCGCATCCGGAGTCGGAAGAGCCGCGCCGTTCGCCCCGTTCGAGCTGCCCTGCACGAGGTAGTAGCCGTACGCGGCGATGCTGCCGGTGAGAGCGGTGAGGCCGGTGGCCGCCGCCGTGCCCGTGGCCGGGCGGTACTGCACCGACCAGCCGTCGACAGTGACGGGCTGGCTCGACGGGTTGTAGAGCTCGACGAACTTGTTGGAGTACGCGGCGCCCGCGCTTCCCCCTGACAGGTACACCTCGTTGATGACGACGCTCGTGGCGTCGACGCTGGCGGTGGCCGGCACCGCAGTGAGAGGTGCGGCAGCGAGCCCGACCCCCACAGCGGCTGCGGTGGCGATCTGCCACGCTCTGCCGAATCTTCTCAACATGCTTCTCCTCGGTCGGGACTGGTCGGACGGCTGGGTCCTGGCACACCGTATGGAGCGCAGTGAACCGGACCGTGACTCCTGAGTGAACGTACAGACAACACCCCCTGTTCGAGGGTGCTCATTCGAGCACGGGTTCCGGCTGATCTACTCACATGTGACATTGAATCACGGGCCACCGACACACGAAGGGGCGATGGTCCGGCATGATGGCACCATGCGGATCGAAGAGATCGCCCAGTTCAGAGCGCTGGCGGCAGACGGACATCTGGCCGACACAGCGGACACTCTCGGCGTCTCCCAGTCCACGCTGACCAGGACCATCGCCAAGCTCGAGGCGGAGATGGGCGTCGAGCTCTTCGACCGCAAGAAGAACCACCTTGAGCTGAACCAGTACGGCGAGATCCTGCTCGCCCACGGCATCCGGGCGCAGACCGAGCTGGAGGAGGCCCGCGCGCGCATCGACGCACTGCGCGACCCGTCGGCGGGCACGGTGTCCGTCGCGTACGTGTCGTCGTTCGGCCACTGGCTGATCCCGCGCGTGGTGAGCGAGTACCGCGCACTGTTCCCTGACATCCGGTTCGTGCTGCGCGGAGGGACGGCGGACACGGTGCTGGATGCGCTGCGCGAGGGAGCGGCCGACCTCGCCTTCACCAGCCCGGACCCCCGGGACCGCGAGATCGAGTGGCGACCACTGACCTCCGAACGACTGGCGGTCGGGGTGCCGGATGCGCATCCACTGGCCGGACGCGCGGTGATCGACGTGGACGACCTCGAACCGTTCGAGTTCGTCGCGCTGCGCACCGGATCCGGGCTGCGGCACATCGCCGACGCATACTTCGCCCGGCGCGGGATCGTGCCGAACATCGTGCTGGAGGTCACCGAACTGGTGACGCTGCAGGCACTGGTGCGCGACGGGGTCGGGATCGCGCTGCTGCCGGACTCCTCGACCGAGCCGGGCGTGACGCTGGTGCCGCTGGCGGAAGAGGCGGTGCGCGTGATCGGGCTCGCCAGGAACCTGGCGCGCAGCGAATCGGCCGCCGCGTCGCAGTTCGCACGGTTCGTGCGCGAGGAGCTGGGGCTGGACGGGCGGCGGCAGGGCGCCCAGCGGTAGGGCGGGCTGCGACAACGCTGCTCGCGCCGGTGTCGGTCGCCGCGGTTACGCTTCCCGCATGACTGGCACCACCCCGTGCGCCGTCGTCGCCGGTGGCGTCGCGTGCACGAACCCCGCGCATCCCGGGGCGCCGCTGCCGCTCTGCCTGCAGCACCTGCTCGTCGCGGCCGACTGGGTGGCCGACGAGTACGGCCAGATGGATGCGCTGCCGTCGCCGTGCGCGCTCTGCGGCTCGCGGCTGGGGGTGCGCTACCCGTCCGGCTGGCTGTGCGCGGTGTGCGAATGGCGGGTGGGCGAGACCGTGTCCGGCGAGCTGCCGCCGCCGCGGGTGGACGTGGTCTACTACCTGCGATTCAGGGACAGGGTGAAGATCGGCACCACTGCCAATCCGCGCGTGCGGTTCTCGAGCCTGCCGCACGACGAGGTGCTCGCGTTCGAGCGCGGCGACCGGGCGCTCGAACAGCGCAGGCACGCGCAGTTCGCCGCCCACCGCATCCCGCGCACCGAGTGGTTCGAGCGCACCGATGACCTGGATGCGCACCTCGCCGCCGTGAGCGCGGGTGTCACCGATCCGTGGTCGCTGCTGGCGTTGTGGCGGAGTCAGGCGATCGCGTTGCGGGGATAGGAGACGCGACGGTCGACGTCACCGTGGCGATCAGCCAGTCCCGGTAGCGCTCGTACGTCCACCCGCTCTGCTGCACGAGCTGCTGGTGGCCCTCGGGCGACATGAGGAAGGAGAGCACGTCGGCGAGCGCCTGGAGGTCGTCGTCGGACGCGGCCCGCGCATCCACTGCCCCGCGGGAGGCGAGGAGGCCGACCAGGCGGCGGTAGTCGGCGTGGCGGCGGTCGAGCAGCGAGGCGAGGACCTCTCCGACGTGGGCGTCCCCTGCCGCGGCGGCGAGGAAGGCCGCCCAGAGGCCGCTGGTCCTGGCGTTCGCCTCGGCGATCATGCCGACCATCGCCGTGAGGAATTCGCCGGTGTCTTCGATGCCCATGATCGCGGCGACCTCCGGCCGCTCGCTCAGCGACTCCTCGCCGGCGCTCCCGGCGAACGCGAGCTCGAACGCGCCGAGCAGCAGGGCGCGTTTCGGGCCGTGCACCTTCACACTTTCGACCGAGACCCCGGCGCCTGCGGCGATGTCGGCGAGGGAGGCGCCGGTGTATCCCTTGGCCGAGAACACCTCGAATGCGGAGGCGAGGATGCGCTGCCTGGTCTGCCGCGCCTGCTCCTCGCGGAGCGTCGAGCGGTACTGCCGCGGGGCGACGTTCTCCGAATCAGCCATTGACTACCCTTCGTGTGTAGTGAATACTATCAGCGTTCATCAAACTCTAAACCCGAATGCGAGCATCCCATGACCACCCTCCTCCTCTGCAGCACACCGGTCCACGGCCACGTGATCCCGCTGCTCGCCGTCGCCAGGCACCTCGTCGACCGCGGCCACCGCGTCCTCTTCCTCACCGGCGGCCGCTACGCCGCGCGCGTCATCGCCACCGGCGCCACCTTCCTCCCGCTCCCCACCGAAGCCGACTACGACGACACCGACATGGATGCGGCCTTCCCCGGCCGCGTCGGACTCACCGGCCCGGCGGGCATCCGGTACGACATGACCACGATCTTCCTGCGCCCGGCCAGCGCGCAGCTCGCCGCCGTCGACGCGATCGTCGCCGAGCACGGGGTGGACGTCGTGCTGGCGGAGAGCCTGTTCCTCGGCGCCGCCCTGCTCTCCACGCGGCCCCGCGCATCCCGGCCCGCTGTGGTCAACCTCGGCATCGTGCCGCTCGGGCTGAAGAGCAAGGACGTGGCTCCGCTCGGGCTCGGGGTCCAGCCGAAGCCCGGGATCGGCGGGCGCCTGCGGAACGCCGCCCTCACCGCCGTCGCGGAGAAGATCATCTTCGCGCCGGTGCAGAAGGCGGCGAGCAGGATCGCGCACGAGGCGACCGGCGCATCCCTCGACGGGTTCATCCTCAACTGGCCGGCGCACGCGGACGCCGTGGTGCAGTTCACGGTTCCGGAGTTCGAGTACCCGCGCTCCGACCTGCCGTCGACGGTCCACTTCGTCGGGCCCGTCTCCCGCACCCGGCCGTCGGATACGCCGCTCCCGGCCTGGTGGGACGACCTCGCGGACGGGCGCCCGATCGTCCACGTCACCCAGGGGACCGTCGCCAACCGCGACTTCGGCGACCTGCTGCTGCCGACCATCCGGGGCCTGGCGGGCGACGACGTGTGGGTGGTCGCCAGCACGGGAGGGCGGCCGGTCGCCGAACTGGATGCGGACCTGCCGCCGAACGCGCGCGTCGCCGCCTACCTGCCGTACGACGCGCTGCTCCCGCGCACCTCGGCGTACGTGACGAACGGCGGGTACGGCGGCGTGCACTACGCGATGGAGCACGGCGTCCCCGTCGTGATCGCGGGGACGACGGAGGACAAGGTGGAGGTGTCTGCGCGCGTGGCGTGGTCGGGCGTCGGCGTGAACCTCGCGACGAACCGCCCGACCGACGCGGCGGTGGCCGGGGCGGTGCGGACGGTGCTCGCGGAGCCGGGATACTCCGAACGCAGCGCGGCCATCGGGGACGCGATCCGCGCATCCACGGGGCTGGCCGGACTGGAACGCGCCGTCCTGGGGCTGGTGGATGCGGCGGGCGGCACCCGCACTCATTCGTCGCGTCGCTGAATCGCAGAAACGCGCGCTGTTGGATTCGATGAATGGCGCTGCGTACGATCGGAGAAGGCAGACCACCGTCGCTCGGCCACCCCACCACCGCCGAACGATCTTCGAGGAGTCGCCATCACCGAGTTCCGCATCGAGCTGGTCTCTCGCGACGAGCTCGGCTCCATCGTCACCCTGTTCACGTCGCACGGCGCCGTCGACGCCGCGACGGCCGCTGCCGAGATCGCGAACGGCACGGCCACCTACGTGACAGGGCCGGACAGCTACGTGCGCGCCGTCGTCAGCCCCATCTCGTCGCCGGTCGGGCCGTATCTCTACGTGAACTGGGACGGCACCCGTCGCAACAACCTGCACGACCTGTCGACGGGCAGGCGGGCGCCGCTGCCCCGCCGGTCGGCGGCGGCGGCGCGTGCGGCGGCGCGGGATGCGGCGGCTGCAATGGCGCGGGACGCGGCGGCGCAGGACGCGACGGCGGCGCAGGCCGCGACGGCGGCGCAGGGCGCGTGGATGCGCATCCTCACCTCCCTCACGCGCCCGGCGACCCTGCCGCGCCGGCGCCCGACCCTCTTCGCCCCGCTCTTCCTCGACCTCCTCCGCCCCCACGGCATCACGCCGCGCCGCAGCACGAGACACCAGTAACTGCGCCACATCCCGGGCGTTTCGCGACAGTTACTGGCATCTCGCCGCCGCGTTAGGGCGCGACGGCGGCGACGGCCTCGACTTCGACGAGCTGGTCGGGGTAGCCGAGAACGGTGACGCCGAGCAGCGTGCTCGGCACGTCGTGGTCGCCGAACGCCGCCCGGACGACGGCCCACGCCGTGCCGAGGTCCTCGCGACGGGCCGACGCAACGAGCACCCGCGTGCTGATCACATCGCCGAGCGACGCGCCGGCCGCATCCAGGGCCGTCACCAGGTTCGCGACCGCCGCCTCGGCCTGCGCAGCGTAGTCGCCGACGCCCACTGTCGACCCGTCGAACGCGAGCGGACACGCCCCGGCCAGGAAGATGTACCGGCTGCCCGCCGGGGCCGTCGCCGCATACGCGTACTCGGCGATCCCGGACAGTCTCTCCGTGCGGATCAGCTCGACCCTGCCAGCCGTCATCGTGCCTCCCTCGCAGCCCGACCACGGTACCGCACCCCGGATGCGCCGCTAGGCTCTGCCGCATGGATGCGACATGGCTGCGGTCCCCGGAGGAACCGACCTGGGATCGCGGAGGGCAGACGGTGTACCGCGTGCGCCTCTGGGCTCGACCGCCGGAGCCGTACACCGGCTGGAACCTCGACGACTGGGAGGTCACCGCCACCGCCGTGACAGAGGTCATCGCCTGGGCGGAGCAGGAAGCCGCGCGCCTCAGGGGCGGGCGGTGCGAGGTCTTCGTGCAGGCGACAGACCACGGCACCCTCCGCGACGGCACGCTCGCCGAGCAGGTGCACCACATCCGGGTGTACGGGGAGCCAGCGGACACCGCCGCGACGGAGACTGTGCTGACGTTCCGGACGGAGTGACCGCCGCGCGTCAATCCGGCGCGACGGAACGCGACGCCAGCACGGCCCAGTCGTGCTCGAAGAGCTGGGTGAAGTATGCGGCGATCTCGGCGTTTTCGAGGATCACGCCCGCATCCCGGTTGGTCAGCGTCCCGGCCGGCGACCAGTTCTGGCTGCTGACGAGCGCGGCCCGGCCGTCGACGACGATGCCCTTGTTGTGCACGTTGTTCTGCAGCTTCACCCTGTTCACGACGTCGAGGCCTTCGGCCTGCAGTTTCTCGAGGTAGCCGGCCGTCTCGAACTGGCTCATGATGATGCGCACGTCGACTCCGGCCTGCTGACGGTCGATCACCGCGTGGATCAACGCGAGGAACTCGGCGGGGGCGTCCGCGACCGTCTTCGGCAGTTCGATGTACTGGAACTGCATCAGCAGCGATGTCGTGGCGCTCCGGATGAGGTCCAGGATGTGCGGGGCGTAGCTGCCAGCATCCGGGGTGAGCAGCGGCGTCACCGTCAGCTGCCGCTCGGCGGTGTCTGCAGCGAAGAAGCGCTGGTACGGCGGCGTGGTCGCGAGCGGGGCGAGCAGGGCCGGGACAGGCCCGGCGGCCGGAGTGGTGGCCTGGTGCTGCGCGGCGACAGCGAGGTCGTTGAGCAGGAAGGCCTCGAAGGTTCGCGCGAGTTGCTCGTTCTCGATGACGACGTGCCAGTCGCGGTCGCCGGAGCGGGCGGCCTCGGCGTCGGCCGGCGTGGTGACCGGGTCGATGTCCGGCTGGTTCGAGTTGTTCCAGTTGCCGCTGGACAGCCAGACGGCGGACGAATCCCGCACGGCGACCTTGATGTGGTACGCCGACGGGAAGATCCAGGCGGCGGCGAGCGGGTCCATCCTGGAGAGCGCCCACGCCTGCGTGAGGTGGTCGCCGAAGGCGGTGGCGAGGGCTGCGACGGTCTGCTCGTCGGTCTGGTCGGCGGTGGGATTCTTGGCGGGATGGTCGAGGACGAGCCGCACGGTTCGGCCCGCGAGGACGGTTTCGACGGTCTGCAGGATGTGCCGCGAGGTGAAGTCGTAGAGGCCGACGGTGAGGGTCTCGCGCACCCCGGAGAGGAACGCGCCGAGCGTCGGCCAGCCGGAGTCCGGACTCGCGCTCAGCGTCACGCGCATGGTACCGGAGACCGGGGCGAGGGCGGCGCCGGGCGGGGGCGCGTACGGGAGCTGGGTTTTGGCGGCGGCGGCGAAGTCGACGCGGGGGACGATGGATGCGCCGGGCGCCGGATGCGGCGCCGCCGACCGCGCCCGTCAGGTCGTACTCGTCGGCGAACTCCGGCACCGCGCCGCGATCGGGCGCTGGCCCCGCCGTGCGCGCGAAAGCGGCGGGCTCGGTCAGCATGCGCTCCTTGGCCGCCGACGCAACGCGCACATCCACGGGGAGGCCATCCACCTCGGCCGGCAGGGCGGCGCGCAGGGTGGGGAGCGACGCATCCCGTGCGATCGTCACCACGATGGCCGGGGTGTCCGTGATCCACCCGTCGGCCAGCAGGTAGCCCGGTCGCACGCTGAGGGCACCGGGGACGGCGAACTCGGGGAGGTGCTCGCGGATGACGGAGCCGATGTGTTCGGCGTTCAGGTTCGGCATACCCCTGGCTTACTCCGCGAGACGGCACAGCGCCAGCACCCGCGAGATACCAGTTTCTGTCGCCGATCCCGGGCGTGTTGCGACAGTTTCTGGCATCTCGTAAACCCGCTGAATACGTGCAATTCTGTGGCATCTAGGATGAGGCGCACAGCCAGACAGATGGAGATCGCACCATGAGCACCGACGCGCCGACCGCCGCACACCGCGCCGATAGTCACGACCTGATCCGCGTGCAAGGGGCGCGCGTCAACAACCTCAAAGACGTGAGCGTCGAGATTCCGAAACGGCGGCTGACGGTCTTCACCGGCGTCTCCGGCTCCGGCAAGAGCTCGTTGGTGTTCGGCACCATCGCGGCCGAGTCGCAGCGGATGATCAACGAGACGTACAGCGCGTTCGTGCAGGGCTTCATGCCGACGCTCGCCCGGCCCGACGTGGATGTGCTCGACGGCCTGACCACGGCGATCATCGTCGACCAGGAGCGGATGGGGGCGAACGCCCGGTCGACGGTCGGCACGGCCACCGACGTGAACGCGATGCTGCGCATCCTGTTCAGCAGGCTCGGTCAGCCGTACATCGGGTCGCCGCAGGCGTTCTCGTTCAACGTCGCGTCGGTGTCCGGCTCCGGCGCCATCACCATCGAGCGCGGAGAGGCCACCACGAAGGAGCGGCGCAGCTTCACGGTCACCGGGGGGATGTGCCCACGCTGCGAGGGCATGGGCAGCGTCAACGACATCGACCTCACCCAGCTGTTCGACGAGACGAAGTCGCTGGCGGAGGGTGCACTGACCATCCCGGGGTACACAGCGGACGGCTGGAGCGTGCGCATCTTCACGGGCTCCGGATTCCTCGACGCCGACAAGCCGATCAAGGACTACACGAAGAAAGAGCTGCACGACTTCCTCTACCGCGACCCGGTCAAGGTGAAGATCGGCGACATCAACCTCACCTACGAGGGTCTGGTGCCCAAGCTGCAGAAGTCGATGCTGTCGAAGGACCGCGAGGCGATGCAGCCGCACATCCGCGCGTTCGTCGACCGCGCCGTCACGTTCACCACCTGCCCGGACTGCGGCGGCACCCGGCTGAGCGAGGCCGCCCGCTCGTCGAAGATCGGCGGCATCAGCATCGCCGACGCGTGCGCCATGCAGATCAGCGACCTCGCCGAGTGGGTGAACGGGCTCGACGAGCCGTCCGTCGCTCCCCTGCTGAGCGCGCTGCGGCAGACCCTCGAATCGTTCGTGGAGATCGGCCTCGGCTACCTGTCCCTCGACCGGCCGGCGGGCACGCTGTCCGGCGGAGAAGCGCAGCGCACGAAGATCATCCGGCACCTCGGCTCGTCGCTCACCGACGTGACCTACGTGTTCGACGAGCCGACGATCGGGCTGCACCCGCACGACATCCAGCGCATGAACGAGCTGCTGCTCCGCCTGCGCGACAAGGGGAACACCGTGCTCGTGGTCGAGCACAAGCCGGAGATGATCGCCATCGCCGACCACGTCGTCGACCTCGGGCCGCGCGCGGGCACCGCGGGCGGGACGATCACATACACCGGCAGCCTCGACGGCCTCCGCGCGAGCGACACCCTCACCGGCCACCACCTCGACGACCGCGCCACCCTCAAAGACACGGTGCGCACCCCCACCGGCACACTCGCCATCCGCGGCGCGAGTTCCCACAACCTGCGCGACGTGGATGTGGACATCCCGCTCGGGATGCTCGTGGTCGTCACCGGCGTCGCCGGCTCGGGCAAGAGCTCGCTCGTGCACGGGTCGATCCCGGCCAGCGAAGGCGTGATCTCCATCGACCAGGCGGCGATCCGCGGCTCCCGCCGCAGCAACCCCGCCACGTACACCGGCCTGCTCGACCCCATCCGCAAGGCCTTCGCGAAGGCCAACGGCGTGAAGCCCGCGCTGTTCAGCTCCAATTCCGAGGGCGCCTGCCCCAACTGCAACGGCGCTGGCGTGATCTACACCGATCTCGGCATCATGGCCGGGGTCTCCACGGTCTGCGAGGTCTGCGAAGGCAAGCGGTTCCAGGCCTCTGTGCTCGAGTACAAGCTCGGCGGCAAGGACATCAGCGAAGTGCTGGCGATGTCCGTCACCACCGCCGACGAGTTCTTCGGCAGCGGCGAGGCGCGCACGCCCGCCGCCCACAGCATCCTGAGCAGGCTCGTGGATGTGGGACTCGGCTACCTGAGTCTGGGCCAGCCGCTCACGACCCTCTCCGGCGGGGAGCGTCAGCGCCTCAAACTGGCGACCCACCTCTCCGAGCAGGGCGGCGTGTACGTGCTCGACGAACCGACCACCGGCCTCCACCTGGCCGACGTGGAGCAGCTGCTCGGACTCCTCGACCGCCTGGTCGACTCCGGCAAGTCGGTGATCGTGGTGGAGCACCACCAGGCCGTGATGGCGCACGCGGACTGGATCATCGACCTCGGCCCCGGCGCCGGCCACGACGGCGGGCTGGTGGTGTTCGAGGGCACACCGGCGGAGCTGGTGGCAGCCAAATCGACGCTCACCGGGCAGCACCTGGCGGCATACGTGGGGGCGTAGAGAAGCGGCCACTCGCGTACGAGCGGCCGCTCCCTCCTCCACACTCCCTACTGAATGCCCTCGCGCACGAACTGCCACTGCTGGTTCGTGGCGCCCGTCGCCGCGTTCTGCTGGGCGGCGGCGCCGTTCGCCGTGGACGAGCCGGCGATCTCCAGGGGCTTGCCGCTGTTCGCGTTGGTCAGCGTCCAGTAGCCGCCGCTGGTCGTGAGGTTCCAGTTCTGGGTGGCGTTCCCGGTCGGACCCCACTGCCCGGCCTGCACCGCGTTGCCCGTCTGCGCACCCGGGATCTCCAGCAGCTTGCCGCTGTTGTCGTTGAACAGCTGCGTGCTTCCCGTCACCGGGTGGACGTTCCAGATCTGGGTGGGGTTCGCGGTGTCCGCCCACTGGCCGGCCAGCGCGCCGTCAGTGGTGAGCGCCGAGGCGATCTCCAGCAACTTGCCGCTGTTGCGGTTCACGATCCGGAACTGCGAGTCGAGCTGCGTGCTCGGCTGGTAGACCTGCAGCTGGTCGAGTTCCGCGTACGACGTCCCCTTGCTGAACGCGATCGTGTTGGCGCCCGCATTCAGCGTCACCGTCTTCTGCGCCCAGCCGAAGCGGCCCCAGTCGACCGTCGCCGGATAGCTGATGCTCGACGCCGTCCCACCGTTCACCGAGACGTTGTGCGTGCTCGCCGCACCTGTGCCGTTGTCGTACCGCACGTTGAGCGTGTACGAGCCCGCGCTCGGAACGCGCACCGTGAACGTGACGGCACTCGTGCTGTTGTTGATGTTGCCGACCTTGCTCCCGTTGGCGGCGTTCACATCGGTCACCAGCGAGGTGTCGGACGTGCGTGCCGCCTTCTCCGCCTCGTACTGCTGCGCATCCAGCGGGATCGAACCCACGCGGATGTCGTTGTACGTGGTCGCCGCGTTCTCCACGTTCGTCGCCTGGTAGAGCGTGCGCCCGTCGACGCTGGTGTCGAAGCTCTGCGCGAACCCGGAGAATGTGCCGCCCGCCGTGTCGGTCGAGTCGTAGGTGACCGCCATCGGCAGCCGCTCCCACGGTCCGGCACCCAGGTTGTAGTTGACGTAGAAGTCCTGGCCGCCGCTGATGTTCCCCGAGGCGTCGAGACCCCACTTGGATGCGACGACCACCATCCCCTTCGGGCCGCCGGTCGGCACCCACTTCACGTACGGGGACGAGCCGATCCCGCGCCCGTTGGCGAGGGCGATCTGCGTGCCGATGCTCGTGCTGGGCGACCAGGTGACCCCATCCGGAGAGATCTTGAAGTACACCGGCGCCGTGTTGTTGGTCTGGCTCGGCCGGTTGACGACCTCGAACGTGGCGAGGTAGCGGCCGTCCGGCAGCTTCGTCACCGTGATCATGCCCGGGCGGTCGCTCTGGTTGGTCGGCGCGGACACGTTGCCGAGCGCACCCCAGGTGAGGCCGCCGTCGCTGGACTCACGGTACGAGACCGCCTGCAGCACGCCGTTCGCCTTCTGCCGCTCGTCCGAGAAGTACGCGGCGAGCTTGCCGTTTCCGTCGACGATCAGCGACGGCTCCCACACCGTCGTGGTGGTGGAGGTGGGAGACGGGTCGTACGTCGCGGGGCCGCCGGTGTCGATGGTGCTGAGATACGACCAGGTGGCTCCGTGGTCAGCGCTCTTGTAGACGACGAGCCTGCTGCTCGACCGGTCCGTGGGCATGATCATGCCGGAGAGCAGGATCGTGCCGGCCGGGAGGTTGCCGACCTGCTGGGGCAGCTCGTAGAGGAACGGCTGCGACGTGCGCGCGAGCGTCGGGAAGTCGTTGTTCGGGACGACGTCGGTGAGGTGCGTCCACGTCGTCCCGTTATCGGTGCTCCGGTAGATCGGGTACACCTGCTTGCCGCCGACGAGCACCAGCTGGTCGTAGGTGACGAGCTGGGTGCCGTTGGATGTTCCGCTGTTCTTCAGGACGATGTTCTTGGCGTAGGTGGTTCCCGCCGCGCGTCCGCCCTCCGGATTGAAGGACGTCCCGGCCGCGGGCGAGTACACCAGCGCGCCGTTGCCTGTCGTGACGGCCTCGGCGGGAGGGGCGATCGCCGCCTGGGCGAACACGGCGACTGCTGCCGCGGTGAGAGCTGCCGCCAGCATCCGGCGGCGGAAGGTTCGCGGCTGGGCCGCTCCCCCGGTGGATCCGATCATCGTGTGTCTCCGATCTGAGAGTTCGCGTCGCGGGAATCCGTGGCGCAGTGCCGACGCGGTCCGCGCCGTCACGCCTGAGGGGGTAAGCGTGCTGGGGGTGGGAGGTTCTACCGGTGGGGAGGTTCTACGGGTGGGAAGGGTCTAAGCGGTGACCGGGTTCTGTGGGGTGAGCAGGATCTCCGTCCAGGAGACGGCGGGCAGGTCGATCCGCAGGACGCCCCCGTCCGTGCTGACGGTGGTGTTGTCGGCGAGGGCGACGCGTTCCGGGTTCTCGCGGTTGTTGGAGGCTGTGATGTCCGCGTCGCTCAGCGTGCGTGCGGTGACCGCGTATGTGCCGGGGTGCGCGCGGGACGGGAGGTCGATCTCGAGGGAGGTCCCGGCATCCACGGCCCGGTTGACGACGTAGACCGCGATGCTGCCCGTGCTCTCGTCGAGGCTCGCGACGGCGTCGACGAGCGGCACGTCTCCGAAACGCTCGGTCGGGTAGCTGTCGCTCACCGGGGTCACGTCGAGGGCGATGCCGGTGGCGTTGGCCGCCGTCGCCGCGAACGGGAAGAAGGTGGTCTGGCGCCAGGATGCGCCACCCGGCTCCGTCATGATCGGCGCGATCACGTTGACGAGCTGGGCGAGGGAGGCGCTGGTCACCCGGTCGGCGTGCTTCAGCAGGGTGATGAGCAGGCTGCCGAACACCACAGCATCCGCCACCGTGTACTCGTCCTCGAGCAGGCGGGGCGCAATCGGCCAGTTGTCGACGCCGGTGATCTTGTCGACGTTCTCGTAGCGGCTGTTGTACCAGATGTTCCACTCGTCGAACGAGATGTTGATCGTCTTGTCGCTGCCGCGCACCGCCTTGACGTGGTCGGCGGTGGCGGTGACGCTGCGGATGAAGTGGTCCATGTCGATCCCGGATGCGAGGAAGCTCGCCAGGTCGCCGGTGTTCTCGTAGTACGCGTGGCAGGAGATGTAGTCGACCGCGTCGTACGCGTGGGTGAGCACGACGCGCTCCCACTCGGCGAACGTCGGCATCGACGAACTCGACGAGCCGCAGATCACCAGCTCCAGGTCGGGGTCGAACGCCTTCATCGCGCGTGCCGTCTGGGCGGCGACCTTGCCGTAGTCGTCGGCGGAGCGGTGTCCGAGCTGCCACGGGCCGTCCATCTCGTTGCCGAGGCACCAGATGCGCACGTCGAACGGCTCCGCGCGTCCGTTCGCCGCCCTCCGGTCCGCGCGCGCCGTGCCCTGCGCGAGGTTGGCGTACTCGAGCAGTTCCAGCGCCTCCGGCGTTCCCCGGGTGCCGAGGTTCACGGCGAGCATGAGCTCGCTGCCCACGGCGTCCAGCCAGCGCTGGAACTCGTGCAGGCCCACCTCGTTCGTCTCGGTGGTGTGCCAGGCCAGGTCGAGCCTGGTCGGCCGTTCCTCCCGCGGGCCGACACTGTCCTCCCAGTTGAAGCCGGAGACGAAGTTGCCTCCCGGGTACCGGATGGCGGTGACGCCGAGCTCCTTGACGAGGTCGATGACGTCGGTGCGGAAGCCGTCGCCGTCGGCCAGCGGGTGGCCCGGCTCGTAGATGCCGTCGTAGACCGAGCGGCCGAGGTGCTCGACGAACGAGCCGAACAGCCGAGGGTTGATGGCGCCGATCCTGGCCGACGTGTTGATGGTGAGGTGTGCGATGTGCATGGATGTGTTCCGTTACGGGTTCGGCGTGAGGCGGCTGGCGGGCAGGTCGGACAGGGCGGACAGGGCGGACGTGGCGTGGTGCCGATAGCGGTCGGCGACCGGGTTCCGGGAGCGGAGGAGACCGTCGCCGGTCTCGACGAGGTCGTAGAGGCCCATCGTGAGCAGGTGGTCGGCGCGCGGGTTCTCACTGTGCCGCCAGGTCCACTCGTACATGTCGAAGAGAGGCCACCAGGTGTATCCGACGATGTCCGTCCCCTCCGCGCGCATCCGGTGCACGAGCGCGACGGAGTCGTCGAGCCAGGCGATGCGTTCCTCGACGCTGCCGGTGACGCAGGTCTCGGTGACCATGACGGGCGCTCCGTACCGGTCGGCGTACGACTGCAGCGCATCCCGGAGCCCGGCGGCGCCCCTGTCGACCGATGGCCGGGGGTCGGCGAAGCCGCCCGCGTGGTGCACGCCCGCCTCGAACAGCTCGGTGGAGTGGCGCGGGTAGTAGTTGACGCCCATCACATCCGGCTGCACGGTGTGCTCAGCGAACCAGGCGAGGTCGTCGTCGCTCAGCCCGTTGGCGCGGAGGCCGGCGGCCAGCGGATGGCCGTCGTCCACCCGGCCCGTGACGAGGTCCTCCACCAGGTGCACCTGCTCCGAGAGCCGCGCAGCCTCCTCCGCGTGCTCGGGGGCCGTGTCCGCGCCGACGAACGTCATCGCGGCATCCACGTGGACGAAGGATGCGCCGGGCAGCACCTCTGCGATGCCGCGCTGCGTGTGCACGAAGCCGCGCGCGAGGTTGGCCGCGATGGTGGTGAAGCCGCGCGCACCGGAGAGGTACGGAGGCCAGTACGCGTACTCGCCGGCGAACAGCGCATGGATCACCGGCTCGTTCACCGGCGTGTAGTCCTGTGCGACGTCGGCGTAGCGCTCGGCGAACCGGACGGCGTACTCGGCGACGTGCTGCGGATAGTCCGGATGCGCGAACTGGTCGTCCAGCCAGGTCGGCGTGCCGTAGTGCAGCAGGTCGACGATCGGGCGCAGCCCGGCGTCCGCCATGCTCGCCAGCGCACGGTCGGTCCACGACCAGTCCCAGCGTCCTGGCTCCGGTGCGACGCGGTACCAGGGCACGCCCCAGCGCAGCAGCTCAGCACCGACCCCGGCCGCGAGCCGGAAGTCGTCGTCGAACCGTTCGTAGTGCTCTGTCAGCTCGTATTCGTCGATGGCGCGCTCGCCCGGCCGCGTCTGCGGCACGAAGGTGTCCTCGATGCCGAGCGCGAAACGCAGGCGGCCGTCCTCGAACCAGCGAGGGGTCTGTCGGGTCATGCCGGTCACTTCAATCCGGTTGTCGCGACCGATTCGATGAACCGGCGCTGGACGATCAGGAACAGGATGGCGAGGGGCAGCACCGCGATCAGCGAGCCGGCCATCATCGTGCCGTACGGGATGATCCCGCTCGGCCCGGTCAGCAGCGTGAGCCCCGAGGTGACGGTTCCCATCTCCGGCGTCGTCGTGAAGACCAGCGGCCAGAGCAGGTCGTTCCAGTTGTTCACGAAGGTGAAGATGCCGAGCGTGAGCAGGGCGGGAAGCGCGTTCGGCAGCACGACGCTGCGGAACACCCGGAACTCGCTCGCGCCGTCGATGCGCGCCGCGTTGTCGAGGTCGCGCGGGAGGGCGATGAAGAACTGGCGGAGGAAGAAGATCCCGAACGCGTCCGCTGCGCGCGGCAGGATGAGCCCGGCGAACGTGTTCACCAGCCCGAGGTTGCCGACCAGCTGGTAGATCGGGATGAGCGTCGCCTGGAACGGGATCATCAGGCTCGCGACGATCACGATCAGGAGCACCCTGTTCCCGCGGAAGTCCAGCCGCGCCAGGGCGTACGCCGCCAGCGAGTCGAAGACGAGGGCGAACAGCGTCACCCCTCCCGCGAACACGAAGCTGTTCAGGAACAGCCTCGCGAACGGCAGGTCGGCGAAGATGCGCGTGAAGTTGTCGAGCGTCCAGGCGCCCGGCGCGAGCGTCGGAGGGTACGCGTTGATCTCGGAGGACGGCTTGAACGCCGTGAAGACGATGACGATCACGGGCAGCAGCACGATCAGCGTCAGCGCGAGCACTGCCGCGAACAGCAGCCACCTGGATGCGCGCTTGCCGACGCGCAGGCCGGGCCGCGTGAGCGTCCCCCGTCGGTTCTGGATGGTCGAAGTGGTCATCAGCTGAGGTCCTTTTCACGACGGCCGAAGAAGCGGAACTGCACCAGGCTGAGGATCAGCGTCGCCAGCAGCAGCACGTACGACAGGGCGGACGCGAGGCCGAGGTCGAGCTTCTTGAAGCCCTCCTGGTAGATCTCCATGACGACGGTCTGGGTGCTGCGGTACGGGCCGCCTCCCGTCATCACGTAGATCTGGTCGAACGCCTGCAGCGCGGCGATCATGGCGAAGATCACGACGAAGGCGAGCGTGTTGCTCAGCTGCGGCAGCGTGATGTTGGTGAACCGCTTCCAGGCGCCCGCACCGTCGATGCGGGCCGCCTCGTACAGGCTCACCGGGATCTCCTGCAGTCCGGCGATGAAGATCACCATGTAGAAGCCGAAGCTCTTCCACACGGCCACCAGCACGACCGTCGGCATGGCGAGCACGGGATCCTGCAGGACGTTGCCGAGCTGGATGCCGACCGACCGCAACCAGAAGTTGAGGAGCCCGACCTGCGGGTCGAGCAGGTACGACCAGGCGAAGGCGGCGACCGCGAGCGAGACGATGAACGGCACGAACAGCGCCGTGCGGAAGAACCCGCGCCCGGCCAGCCGGGGGTTGTTGAGCAGCAGCGCGAGGGCGAGCGCCCCGATCAGCGCGGTCGGCGTGAACAGCACCGCGTAGAGCGCGGTGGTCGACAGCGTGCCCAGGATGCTCGGGTTCGTGAAGATCTCGACGTAGTTGCCGAAGCCCACCCACTGCTCCGGCCCGAACCCGCTGCTGTCGGTGAACGACGTGCGGAGCGCCGAGAGCATCGGCCAGGCGACGAAGGCGGTGAGGATGATCAGTGCCGGCAGCAGGAAGATCAGCGCGATGCGGGCCGATCCCTTGCGCGTCCTGATCGGTCCGCGACCCCCGAGGGGCGCCGGAGGCCGGTAGGCCCGTTTGGGTGGTCTGACGGTCGTTGTCATGGTGTCTCCACAGCGGTAGCCGCCGCGCCGGACGGGCGGCGGCTACCGGGTTGTCGGAACTGCTCTGTTAGGTGCTCAGCGCCTATTTGCTCAGCGCTTGGGTGACCTTGGTGGACGCCGCGCTCAGCAGGTCGCTGGGGTCTCCCCCCGCGAGCGACTTCTGCGTCGCCTCGTCGACCGCCGAGAGCACATCCACGCTGTTGGCGACGCCGGGCAGCAGCGGACGGGCGGTTCCCGAGATGGCCGTCAGCGCCGCGACCACCGGGTTCGACGACACGTCGGAGGCGGGGATGTCGGTGCGCAGGGGCGGCCAGCCGGAGCCGAGGGACCACTTGGTCGCGACCTCTTTGGTGAAGAAGTAGTCGAAGAACTTCTTGGCCGCAGCCTGCTTGGTCGAGTCGGCCTGCGCGGTCACGGCCGCACTGATGCCGATCGCCGACGCCGCCTGCTCCTTCGGGCCGGCGGGGATGCCCGCGATACCCCAGTCGATCTTCGCGTCTGCTGCGACCCCTGCCATCCACGGGCCGCCGATCTCCATCGCGGCCTTGCCGGAGCTGAACAGCTTGTCGGACGCGACGCCGTCGAGTCCGGTGGGCGAGATGTGCCCGGTGGTGACCGCGTTCGACCAGAACTTCAGGGTCTCCACGTTGGCGGCGGAGTCGACGACGGACTTGCCGCTCTTCACGATGTCTCCGCCGTTGCCGTAGAACAGGCTGGCCCAGACGCCGTTGCCGACGGTGGCGTGGTCGGGCAGCGCGAGGCCGTACTGCTCCGGCGTGCCGTCGCCGTTCTCGTCGACGGTCAGCTTCTTGGCATCGGCGACCCACTCGTCCCAGGTGGTCGGGAAGGTGGTGATGCCGGCTTTCTCGAACAGGCCCTTGTTGTAGATGACGGAGAGCGGGACGAAGCCGGTCGGCACGCCGAAGTACGACCCGTCGACCTTCTCCATCTCGACGGCGCGCGGATTGAGGTTGGCGCTCTTGATGCTGTCGGACGCGTAGAAGTCGTCGAGCTTCGCGAACGCGCCCTTGCTGGCGTAGACGGGGAGGTTCTCTGCGGGGAGGGCGACGATGTCCGGGCCCTTCTTCGCGCTGAGCGCCGGGAGGAGGGTGTCGCCGATGACGGCCCAGGTCTTGGTGGTGGTCTTGATCGTGATGTTCTTCTGCGACTTATTGAAGTCGTCGACGATCTGATCGAGGACCTTGCCGTCTGCCTCGGTGTATCCGTGCCAGAAGGTCAGATCGACGTGGGAGGAGGACGATGAGCCGGTGCCGGAGCCTGAGCAGCCCGCCAGCGCGACGGCCGCCCCCGCCGCGAGCGCGACGGCCGCGATGAGTTTCTTCATTGAATGCCTCTCAGAGTGACCGACGACGGCGTCGATCCACGGGTTTTTACAACGTTGAATTTTCAACGTTGTATCGGATTATAGAAAGAACCATTTCCGGATGTCAACGTTCGGTATCGTTAGCGTCTCACGCCCTCGATGGCGCGACCGACGAATGGAGTCGCCGAATGCTCGTCAGACACCGCGATGCCGAACCCTCGATCGACCCCGCCGCCTTCGTGGCGTCGACGGCCGTCATCGTGGGGAACGTCCGGATCGCGGCGGGAGCCCGCATCCTGCACGGCGCGGTGATCAGCGCAGAAGACGGCGAGGTCGTCATCGGCGAGGACGCCGTCGTCATGGAGCACGCCGTCATCCGGGGCAGGGCCGAGCATCCCGCGCTGGTCGGCGCCGCCGTGATGGTCGGGCCGCACGCGCACATCAACGGGAGCACGGTGGGCGACGAGGCGTTCATCGCGACCGGCGCGGCGCTCTTCCCCGGCAGCAGCGTCGGCGCAGGAGCCGAGGTCCGCATCCACGGCGTCGTGCAGGTCAACACGACGCTGCAGCCCGGCGCCGTCGTCCCGATCGGCTGGGTCGCCGTCGGAGACCCGGCGGTCATCCTCCCTCCGGATCGTCACGACGAGATCTGGGCGATCCAGCGCGAACTGGACTTCACCGGAACGGTCTACGGTGTGGGGCCGGATGCGGGGATGCGGACGATCATGCGGAAGCAATCCGATTTCTACGGCGCGCACGTCGCCGACCAGGCCGTCGACCCGCACTGACCCCGTCCGTCAGCTGCTGTGGGCCGTGGTGACGGCCGACATCGACAGGGTGGACTCCCTGGCGACCGTGGTGAACGGCACCTCGATCATCCTGGGCGCCCCGATGTGCCCGTCACGGTCGCCGATGCGCTCGATGAGTGCTGCGACGGCGCGCTCGGCGATGTCGGCGCGGCCGGGGTCGATGGTGCTCAGGCTCGGCATCGCGAACTGACCTTCGATGAGGTTGTCGAACCCGATCACCGCGACGTCGTCCGGCACCCGCACGTTGTCCTGGTGCAGCACGCGCAGCGCTCCGAGGGCCAGCTCGTCGTTGAGTGCGAAGATCGCGTCGAACGGTGTGCCGGAGTCCAGCAGCTCGCGCGTCGCTGCCGCGCCGTCCGTGCGGTGCCAGCCCTCGCGGAACACGACCAGCTCGTCTCCGGTGTCGATGCCGGCGTCCGCGAGCGCCCGACGGTACCCCTCCAGCCGCAGGGACGCGGAGCCGACCCGCTCGGCGACGTGCGCGCCGAGCACGGCGATGCGCCGCCGGCCGGAGTCGATGAGGTGCGCGGTGGCCGCATACCCGCCATTGACGTTCTGCATGACGACGTGATCGGTCGGGCCACCGAAGATGCGCTCGCCGAGCAGCACCAGCGGGTAGTCGACGTTCAGGGAGTCCGCGTCGTCGGTCGACATGCCGAGCGGGGAGAACAGCAGGCCGTCGAGCATGGACAGCCGCGACCCGCGCAGCAGCTCGAGTTCCGCATCCCGGTCGCCGCCCGTCTGCTCGATCAGGGTGACGAAGCCGAGCTTGCGTGACGCCTCGAGCACGGCATCCGCCAGCTCGGCGAAGTAGCTGAAGCTGAGGGACGGGACGGCCAGACCGATCACGCCGGTGCGGCCCGCCCGCAGATTCCGTGCGGCCAGATTCGGCTGATAGCCGAGCTCCTCGATGGCGGAGAGGACGCGCTCCCTCGTCGACGCCTTGACGAACTCGTACCCGTTGACGACGTTGGACACGGTCTTCACGGAGACACCGGCCGCCCCGGCGACATCCTTCAGCGTCGCGACCACCTGGCGCCTCCCTCGACGGATTTACAACGTTGCTAGCTTCGCACACGTTGCCGTCACGACGTCAAGGATCGCTCGATTCGGCCTCTCAGCGCGCCGCCCGGGGCCCCCGGTCAGACACCGGGTGTATTCACCCAGTGTCTGACCGCTCCCCCCAACACGGCGCGACGCGCATGCGCCACCCGAGACGTAGCGCCATCGGTGCCAGAGTGGCGAAGCCGAATAAGCCACTCCCCCTTAACGTACGAACTCTCCACGGCGAGCGAAATGCCACTTTGGTCGCATATCCGGCGGCGCGGTCGGCAAAGATGTGACTTTGGTCGTACGCTCCGGCATCGTGCTGCGGGCCGCGGCATACGCATGATGAGCGGGTGACCCGAACCATCGGGGTCCGCGCAGAGGCGAGCGGGCCCCTCTCCGTCCTGCGTACCCTCTGCTGGTCGTACACCGAAGCACGGCCCATCGTGCTGTGGGTGTTCAACCTGCGGTTCCTGGTGGGCGGGATGCTGGCGTTCGGCGGGGATATCCCGGTCCTCAAAGCAGTGGTCGGGGGCGCGTCGTGGTTCCTGGCCGTGTGGGTGGTCTACCTCGTGAACGGCATCAGCGACATCGCGGGAGACCGGGCGAACGGATCGCATCGGCCACTCGCGTCCGGAGCGCTCACGACGAACGCGGCCGGCTCGTGGTGCGTGGTGCTCGCCGTCGCGTCGCTGACGATCGCCGTGCACGTCACGCTGGTGTTCGTGCTGCTCGTCGTCCTGATGCTGACCCTCGGCCTCGCGTACTCGCTCGGTGCTCACGCCGCGAAGAAGTGGGCGGTACCCGCCCTGGCGGTGGCCGCATCCGGTGGCCTGCTCACCTACCTGGCCGGAGCGGAGGCGTTCCACGGCACCATCCCATCGGCCGTGCCGGTGTTCGCGGTGGTGATGGCGCTGTGGATCGCGGTGGTCGGGCACGCGAAAGACTTCGGCGACGCCGTCGGGGACAGGATCGCCGGGCGGCGGACGCTGCCGATCGTGCTGGGCGAGCGGGCCGCGCGGCTGGCCGTCGCCACCGGGTCGGCGGCGATCGGCGGGCTGGGCGTGCTGGCCGCCGCGCTCAATCCCGCTCTGCTGTCGCTGGCCGCGCTCGGCCCGTGCGCCGTCGCCGTCAGCGGCCTGTCGATCGCCGGACGCGGACAGGACCGGCGCGCGCAGCGGCGGCCGTATCGCGCATTCATGGTGTCTCAGTACACGGTCAACCTGCTCGCCGTGGGCCTGGCGGCCACGCCGTGATAGAAAGCACAGGATGACTACGAGACCGATCGACGCCGACCTCGCCGGGGCGCGCGCCGCCGTCGTGGAGCGCGTGACCAGCGCTCTGCGTTCGGCGGACAGCGTGCTCGTCTCCGACTCGTACATCGAGGCCGAGTTCGTGGCGCAGGTGCAGCGCATCCTCGCGCAGACCTTCTCGCGGCTCGGGCTGCTACTGCCCTCCGAGCCGCGGCAGGCGTCGCGCGGCGCGGAGGTGGGCGAGCAGCGGGCCCGCCAGAACGTGCATCCGGTGGACAGCCTCAAGGCGGCGACGCTGCTGTTCGACGAGGCGCTCAGCGTGCTGGTGCATGCGGTGGGCCACCTGGTGGGGAACGACGAGATCGCCAGGGCGCTCAACGCATCCATCATGGGCAACGTCATCCCCGCCTCCGTCGCATACGTGAACGTGCTGCTGGAACGGCTCGCCGTCGCGCACAGCGAGGAGCGGCTCGGCATCTCCCGCGAGCTGCACGACAGGGTCGCACACAGCATCGCGGCCGGGATGCAGCGCGTCGACCTCAGCGGCCTCTCCGACCCGGAGGGCAGCGCCGCCCAGGCCAGGCTGGCGGAGGGCATGGCCCTGTTCGACGGCGCGCTCGACGAGACGAGGGCCATCGCCAGGGATCTGCGGCACTTCGTGGGAGACAAGCGGCTCGACGAAGCGCTCGACGACTACGTCGCCGACCTCGACGAGGCCGGGCCTCCGGTGATCGTCGAGCTCGACGGGCAGCCGTTCCGGCTCGGCACCGGAACGCAGGAGGAGGCGTTCATCATCGTGCGCGAGGCCATCCACAACGCCCGCCGCCACTCCGACGCCGACAGTATCGTCGTGCGTTCCACCTGGCGGCCGGAGAGCGTGCTGCTGTCGGTGCGCGACGACGGTCACGGCTTCGAGCACGACAGGATCCGCTCGGGCGCGCTCGGGCTGGTCGCCGCGCAGGAGCGCGCGGAGCTCATCGGAGCCGACCTCACCATCGACCCCGGCCCCGGCGTCGGCACGAGGGTCGAGCTCACCATCCCCGTTCAGGAGGCCGGCCTATGACGGCGGAACGTCGCAGCATCGTGATCATCGACGACCACAGCCTGTTCCGGCAGGGCATCCGGGCGCTGCTGGAGAGCGCGTTCGACATCGTCGGAGAGGGCGGAACGAGCTACGACGCTCTCCGGCTCGTCGCAGACAGCGCGCCCGACGTGCTCCTGCTCGACGTCGAGCTGCCCGGCATCCCCGCCGAGCAGACCATCACGCGCATCCGGAGGGACCACCCCCAGGTGGCGGTGGTCGTGCTCACCATGCACAACGACGTCGCCCTGGAACGGCAACTGCTGCGCGCGGGGGCGAGTCACTACGTCACCAAGAAGATCAGCGGGGAGGACCTCTCGATGATCGTCTCCGGCGCGCGACCCGCGCCAGCCACCCCGCATCCGGCGGGAGACGACGTGGATGCGGGCGGCAACGCCATCCTGACCAGCCGCGAACTCGAGGTGCTCCGGATGATCGCGCAGGCGTACACGAACCGCGACATCAGCCTGCAGCTGCACATCGCGGAGGGCACCGTGAAGCGCCACACCACGAACATGTACCTCAAGCTCGGCGCCACCTCCCGCATCGACGCCGTGCGCAAGGCGGCCCGACTCGGCCTGCTCGACGGCCCCGCTCCATACGCGCCCTGAGGTCGGCCAGCAGCGTCCCTGACGTCCCTCTGTCGCCCGCGTCCGTCATCCGCTTCCGCCGCCGGATGCGCCGCGACCCGGTGACAGGACCGGCCGCGTCCCGTAGCCTCGACAGCATGACGGAGCCGTCAGCAGCCGCGTCAGTCACGTCCGCCTCCCCACCGGCGGGCGGCACCCGCACGTTCATGCAGGTGCTCGTCAACACGATGATCGCCAACGTCACGACGAGCTTCCTCTGGTTCGCACTCACGTTCTGGGTGTACCTGGAGACGCGCTCCGTGCTCGCGACCGGCATCGTCGGCGGTGCGTACATGCTGCTGGTCGCCGTGTTCTCCATCCTGTTCGGCTCGATCGTCGACCGCTACCGCAAGCACGCCGTGATGGTGGTGGCGAGCGCCGTCACGCTGGTGTCGTTCTGCATCGCCGGGGTCTTCTACCTGCTCTACCCCGAGTCGACGCTGCTCGACCTCGGCGGGCCGATGTTCTGGGTGTTCGCCGGCATCATCCTGTTCGGGTCGGTGATCGAGAACATGCGCAACATCGCGCTGTCGACCACGGTGACCCTGCTCATCCCGGTGGAGCGCCACGCCAACGCCAACGGACTGGTCGGCACGGTGCAGGGGCTCGCCTTCATCGTCACCAGCGTGTTCAGCGGTCTGGCCATCGGGATGCTCGGGATGGGCTGGACGCTCGTCATCGCCATCGCGGTCACCGGGCTGGCGCTGCTGCACCTGCTGTTCCTGCGCATCCCGGAGGACGCACCGCACGCGGACGGGGAGAAGCCGCCCGGCATCGACCTCCGCGGCAGCATCGCGGCGATCCGCAGCGCGCCCGGCCTGTTCGCGCTGATCGTGTTCTCCACGTTCAACAACCTGATCGGCGGCGTCTATCTGGCGCTGATGGACCCGTACGGGCTCGAACTGTTCCGGGTGGAGGCGTGGGGCATCGTCCTCGCCGTCACGGCGACGGGGTTCATCATCGGCGGCCTGCTGGTCGCGAAGTTCGGGCTGGGCGCGAACCCGATCCGCACGATGCTGCTCGTGGTGATCGCGATGGGGGTCCTGGGCGCGCTGTTCACCATCCGGGAGTGGTGGTGGCTGTACGCGCTCGGCATCTGGCTGTACATGACGCTGATCCCCGTGGTCGAGGCGGCGGAGCAGACGGTGATCCAGAAGGTGGTGACGTTCCGGCGCCAGGGGCGCGTGTTCGGGTTCGCGCAGGCGATGGAGTCCGCCGCCGCGCCGATCACGGCGTTCCTGATCGCGCCGATCGCGCAGTTCGTCATCATCCCGTACATGGCCGGCGACGACGGGCAGGCGACGTGGGGCTGGCTGCTCGGAGAGGGCGACACCCGGGGCATCGCGTTCGTCTTCCTGGTCTCCGGTCTCGTGATGGTGCTGCTCGGGGCAGGGGCGTTCCTCACCCGCTCGTACCGGATGCTCTCCCGGGAATACGAGACGGCCTAGCGAGATACCGGTAACTGCGGCGCATTCCGGGCGTTTCGCGACAGTTAGTGGCGTCTCGCGGTGGAGTCGCGCGGGATGAGGGTGGTCGAGAGTTCGATGCGGGGTGGACGGGAGGGCTCGTCGTCTGGGTGGGTCTGGCGGGTTTGGAAAAGGAGGCCGACGGCGCCGGCTCCCATCTCGGCGACCGGCTGGTGCACCGTGGTGATCGCGGGCGTCGCCCACTCGGCCTCCGGGCCGTCGTCGAAGCCGACGACGCTGAGGTCGCCCGGGATGCTCAGGCCGAGCGAGCGCGCTGCGTCGTACACGCCGAGCGCCATCAGGTCGGAGCAGGCGAAGACGGCAGTGGGCCGGTCGTCGGCCGAGAGCAGCTCGACGGCACGCTCGGCGGCCAGTGGCCTGCTCCAGTCGGCGAACGCGACGGCCGGCTCTGCCACTCCCGCTTCGCGGAGGGCGGAGCGGAAGCCGTCGATCCTGGCCGTGTTGTAGAGGTGGTCTCGTCCGCCGCCGATGACGCCGAAGCTGGTGTGGCCGAGCTCCAGCAGGTGCTCTGCCGCGGTGCGGCCTCCCTCCCAGTTGGTGACGCCGACGCTCGGCACCGGCGCGGCCGGCCTGCTCATCGGCGTGACGAGGACGACGGGGACGCCGCCGGCCGACAGGGCGGCGAGCTGCGCATCCGTCGGATCGACGAGCACGATGACGGCGCCCTGCGACGGCCGCCGGAGCAGGCGGGAGACCCAGTCGCCGTCCCCGCGGGCGATGGTGATGACCACGTCGACGTTGGCGGCGGCGGCTGCCCGTTCCACGCCGACCAGCACCCGGTTGGCCCAGCTGCCGTCGACGTGGTTGACGACCAGGTCGATGAGCGGTGGAGCCTCGGAGGAGACCGGCCTGGCCCGTGGGCGCGGGGCGCCTTTCGCGTATCCGACCTCGCGGATCGCGGACATCACCCTGTCTCGCGTGGCCGGAGAGATGTCCGTTCCGCCCCGCAGGACTTTCGAGACCGTCGGCACGCTCGTGCCGGCAACGGTGGCGACGTCCGACAGGGTCGGCTGCCGCTCCCGTTTCTTCTCTGGGGACATGATCAGAGCATATACATACAATCAACTTGCGCAAGTTTTCGCGATCTGAATCGGTTGCATCCGTTGTATTGACTGTGCGAGGATCGCACCGTCGCTTCGCCCTGAATGCTTCTTTTGCGCAATTTCTTGCACTCCAGGGGCCGGCGGGTCGGCACTCCATCACTCAACGATGACCACCGGCAAAGCTGCCGGGAATGGAGAAGACGATGCCCGGGTTCGACACCCCCCTGACGGTCTCCCGCCGCGGACTGCTCGCCGGCGCCGGAGGAGTCGCCGTTCTCGCCGCGCTCGCGGCGTGCGCACCGGCCGGTGGAGGCGGAGGTGGTTCGGGAGCGATCAAGTTCTGGAACATGCCGTGGGGGAACACCCAGTTCACTCCGCTCGACAAGAAGATCACCCTCGGATACAAGCCGAAGAGCGGGCTCCCCTCCGCAAGCTACCAGGCCGTGCAGTGGGCGAACTTCACCACCACGTTCGCCTCGGCGGTCGCATCCAACACGGGCCCGGCGGTCAGCAGCGGAAGCGGAACGCAGGCGTTCCAGTTCTCGCAGCAGAACCGGATCGCGTACGCGGACCACCTGCTCGAGTCGTGGAAGTCGAACGGCATGTACGACGACTTCCTCCCCGGCCTCCTCGACACGATGAAGACGTCGCGCGGGTACGTCGCCCTCCCGTACAACCTCGACATGCGCGCCCTCTGGTACCGCAAGTCGCTGCTCGAGAAGGCCGGCGTCGAGCCGCCCACCGACTGGCAGTCGTACCTGGACGTCTGCGAGGCGCTCAAGAAGATCGGCATCTTCGGCTACGGGATCGCGGCCGGCGCACAGGGCAACGGCGCGCAGGGCATCGTCGGGCTGATGATCAACAACGGCGGAGGGCTCTTCGACCACGACCAGAAGCCGAACTGCGTGACGCCGCAGAACATCCAGGCGCTCGAGTTCATCGTCGAAATGGTGAAGAAGGGCTACATGGACCCCGGCAGCGTGAGCTACTCCAGCAGCAACGCGCAGGCGCAGTGGAAGAACGACAAGTTCGCGATGGGGTTCGAGGCGCCGTCCCTCGCCCAGATCCTCGGCGGGACGGTCCAGGACGACATGAGAGTCGGCGACCCGCTGGTCAGCGCGAACGGCACCAAGGGCGCGCTCTACTTCCCGAACAACATCATGATGTACAAGAACACCCCCAGCCAGAAGGGCTCCGAGGCGTTCCTGACCTACTACTACCAGAACATGAAGCAGCTCTGGACGACGAGCACCGGAGCCGGCCTCCCCGTGCTGCGCTCGATCGCCGAGACCCCGGAGTTCCGCGCGGATGCGAACGCGGCCAAGATGGTCGATGTCTGGCAGCCCGTCTGCAAGACGTGGGCCGCCCCGGGGAACGACGCGCTCTTCCCCAACGTCGCCCTCGTGGACAGCACCCCGGCCATGTCGACGTTCGCGCAGAGCATCCTCTCGCTCAAGGTCACTCCGAAGGATGCGCTCAGCACCCTGCAGAAGGCCATCACCGCCGGGATGAAGTGAGTGGCGATGTCCACCGAAACTCTGCGGCGATCCGTCGACAGGGCGCGCAGCGGGGTCGGCTCGTCCGGCCGTGGCCGCCCGCCAGGCGCCGGACGTCCCCGCCGCCGCTTCAGCGTCTCCTGGACGCTGCTGCTGTTCGCGCTCCCCTCGCTCATCCTGCTCGTCCTGCTGAACGCCTATCCCGTGGTCTACGCCGCCCTGCAGTCTCTGCGGAACGGCGACCTCATCGACGCGGGCGAGTTCGTCGGCCTGGCCAACTACGTCACGGTGCTGCAGTCGCCCGAGTTCTGGCGGGCGGCGCAGTTCACGGTGGTCTTCACGATCGTCGGCGTCTTCGGCAGCTGGGCGATCGGACTCGCGCTCGCCCTGCTGCTCCGGCCGCGCACCCCGGGCGGCGGCATCTTCAAGGTGCTGCTCCTGCTCCCCTGGGTCGTGCCGATCGTCGTCTCCGCGATGTCCTGGAACTGGCTCGTCGCGACGCCGCAGAGCCCCCTGCCGATGCTGACCAAAGCGCTCGGTCTCGGCGACACCCTGTTCCTCGCCGACCCGACGCTCGCGCAGATCACCGTGTGCATCTTCAAGGTGTGGATCAGCTTCCCGTTCATGATGATGATGATGAGCTCGGCGCTCGCGTCGGTGGACGCCAACGTCTATGAGGCGTCCCGGGTGGATGGCGCAGGGCCCTGGCAGACGTTCCGCCACATCACGCTGCCGATGATCTCGCGCTCCACCTTCATCAGCTGGATCCTGATGACCATCTTCTGCGTCAACGACTTCCCCACGGTCTTCCTCCTCACCGGGGGCGGCCCGCTGCAGTCGACGCAGACGCTCGTCGTGCTCGCGTATTCGACGGTCTTCCAGAACTTCCAGACCGGGCCGGGGGTGGCCATCGCCTTCCTGATGACGCTCGTGCTCGTCGTGATCTCCGTGTTCCTCTACCGACGGATTCGAAAGGTCGACATCTCGTGAGCACCACCACCGCCGAGACGACAGGAGGGCGCATCCAGTGGCTGCGGTTCTCCGCCCTGCTCCTGATCGCCGCTCTCGTGCTCGTTCCGCTCGCCGCCGTGATCTTCCTCTCCCTGCAGCCGGCCTTCGGCAGCAGCACGCAGGGACTCACCCTCGACAACTACGCGACGGTGTTCTCGGAAACCGGGGTCGCCGCCTGGCTGGGCAACAGCGTCCTGGTCGCTCTCATCACCGTCGTCGTCGCGATCGTGGTCGCCGCCCCTGCCGGATACGTCCTGTCTCGCGGACGCGGGCGCCTGGTCTCCGGATACTCGCTCGGCCTGTTCGTGATCCAGTCGCTGCCGGTGATCACCTCGATCATCCCGCTGTTCATCCTGTTCGCGAACCTGGGGCTGGTGGACAGCCTCGGCGGCATCATCATCCTGTACGTGGGCGGCACCCTGGCGGTGGCGACCTGGATGATGGCGGCGTACTTCGACTCCATCCCGATGGCGCTCGAGGAGGCGGCCTGGATGGACGGCTGTTCGGTTTTCACCGGGTTCCTCCGGATCGTCCTCCGCAACTCGCTCCCCGGCATCCTGTCGACGGCGATCTTCTCGTTCCTGCTCTCCTGGAACGACTACCTCGTCGCGGTGATCTTCCTCCGCTCCGAACAGAACTACACACTGCCGATCGGCCTGCAGACCTTCTTCCAGCAGAACGCGACGGACTGGGGGCCGGTGATGACGGTGGCGGTCGTGATGATGGTGCCGCCCATCCTGATCTTCGCCTTCCTGAACCGCTACTTCAGCGTCGGAGGCATCGGCGGGTCGCTGGCGGGTCGCTGAGCCCCACTCCGCCGATGTCGCCAGACTGATGCTGTGGCCGGCGGCCGACGACTCCCGGCCGGCCACCGCGCAGACGTGGGTCATGGATGGAGGCTGGCAGTGAAGGCTGAACAGGTCACGGCACCGGTCACCTGGCACGGGGAAGGGCCGTCGTGGGACCGGGTGGGGCAGCGCCTGCTCGTGGTCGACATGCTCGCCGGCGCCGTCGTCGACCTGGCGTCGTTCGACCGCCCGCGGCGCTACGACGTCGGCAGCCCTGTCGCCGCGGTGATCCGGCGCAGGGCCTCCGGCGGTTTAATCGTGGCGACAGAGCACGGCTTCTCGCTGTTCGATGAGGAGTTCTCCCTCGACCGGCGCCTGCCCGACGTGCTGACCGACCCCGGCATCCGGCTCAACGAGGGAGGCTGCGATCCGTTCGGCCGGTTCTTCTGCGGCTCGATGGCCTACGACGCGACTCCCGGAGCCGCCGCCATCTACCGGCTCGAACCGGACGGAAAGACGTCCGTCGCCCTGACCGGTGCCACCATCTCGAACGGCCTGCAGTGGAGCGCAGACGGGTCGCTCGCTTACTACGTCGACACGGACACCAGGCGGGTGGATGTGTTCGACTACGACGGCGCCGACGGCTCGTTCCACGATCGCCGCCCGCTCGTGACGATCGGCGACGACGTCGCGGGCTCGCCGGACGGCATGACCATCGACGCGGACGGCGGACTCTGGGTGGCCTTCTGGGGAGGAGGCGCCGTGCGACGCTACGACCAGACGGGAGCTCTGACGGCGGTGCTCGACGTGCCAGGCGTCACGAACACCAGCGCCGCCGCCTTCGGTGGGCACGACCTGGACACCCTCTACATCACGTCGTCCAGGCAGCACCTTCCGGACGACGCCGAGCCGCAGGCGGGGGCCGTGTTCGCCGCGCAGCCGGGGGTGCGCGGCGTCGCACTCCCCGACTACGCCGGCTGAATCAGGGCAGCTGGATCGTGCCGTCCACCAGGCGCGGGATGCCCAGCGGGTTCGCCTCCTTCAGGGCGGGCGGCAGCGCAGCATCCGGAGTGTCCTGGTAGGCGACCGGCCGCAGGAACCGCCCGATGGATGCGGTGCCCACCGAAGTGAAGTGCGGCGCCGTCGTCGCCGGGTACGGCCCGCCGTGCTGCTGCGCGTACGTCACGGACACGCCGGTCGGCCAGCCGTTCCAGAGCACGCGGCCCGCCTTCGCGGCGAGCAGCTCGATCAGGTCGCCGACGCTGTCGTCGTCCTCGCCGTGCACCGTCGCGGTGAGCTGGCCGTTCAGGCTGCGCGCGGCGGCGAGCAGCTCGTCGTCCGAGCCGTAGCGGACGAGCAGGGCGGCAGGCCCGAAGTGCTCCTCCAGCAGCTCCTCCGGATGCGCGAGGAAGGTCGCGACGTCTGTGCCGTACACCGTCGGCGTCGGCTGGTCTCCGCGCTCGGCCGACCCGGCGAGGAGGTCGACGCCGTCGCGACCGGCGAGCGGGTCGAGGCTGCCGTAGAAGCCGTCGCGGATCGTGTCGGAGAGCATCGGGCCTCCGTTGCTCGCGCGCACCGCATCCACCACCAGTTGCTGGAGCGCAGACGACTCCGGCACGAACAGGACGCCCGGCTTCGTGCAGAACTGGCCGACGCCGAGCGTCATCGACGCCGCGAAGCCGTCGGCGATCCGCTCCGGCCGGGCCGCAGCGGCCGCCCGCGTCACGAAGACAGGGTTGACGCTGCCGAGCTCGCCGTAGAACGGGATCGGCTCCGGCCGGGATGCTGCCAGGTCGAACAGCGCGCGCCCGCCGGAGAGCGACCCGGTGAAGGTCGCGACGGCGAGCCGCGGGTCGAGCACGAGCGTGCGCCCCTCCTCCCTGCCCTCGACGATCGCGAACGTTCCGCCGGGTGCCCCCGCCTCGTCCAGCGCAGCCAGAATGTGCCCCGCGACCGCCCGGCTGAGCTCCGGATGCGCGGGGTGCGCCTTCAGGACCACCGGCGCTCCCGCCGCGATGGCCGCCGCGGTGTCTCCACCGGCAACGGAGAAGGCGAATGGGAAGTTGCTCGCCGCGTAGACGGCAGCCGGCCCGATCGGGCGGAGCACCCTGCGCAGGTCGGGGCGGGCGCCCATCGGCCAGTCCGGATCGGCGTGGTCGATGGTCGCGTCGAGGTAGCGGCCGTCCTCGACCGTCTGCGCGAACAGGCGCAGCTGGAAGGTGGTGCGCACCAGTTCGCCGGTGAGGCGCTGGGTGGTGAGGTGGCTCTCGCGCCCGGCGAGGTCGACCAGGGCGTCCGCGTCGGCATCCAGCCGGTCGGCGATGGCGCGCAGCCAGGCGGACCGCGCGGCGGGCGCCGAGAGGGCCAGCTGCGGGGCGGCGGCTGCCGCGTCCGTCATGGCGGTCTCGACGTCCACGGTGATCGTGTCCGATGCTGTCATCGCGTTCCCTCCTTCTGGGTGCCGACGAGCGACACCCCGTTGACCAGGCGCCCGACCCCGGTGATGTCGACGGCGACCTCGTCGCCGGGCAGCAGCGTGAAGTCCGCATCCGGCACCACGCCGGTGCCGGTCAGCAGGATCACACCGTCGGGGAAGTCCAGCCCCCGGAACAGCCAGTCGGCGAGGTCGTCGAGCGTGCGCGCCATCTGATCGGTCGACGCAGAGCCGCTGAAGACCGTCTCGCCGCCCCGGCTGATCTCGAGACCGATCGCGAACGGCGCCGCCACCTCCCAGGCCGGGACGATCTCCGGACCCAGCCCGCAGGCGGCGGTGTACACCTTGGCCTGCGGAAGGTAGAGCAGGTTCTCCCCCTCGATCGACCGGCTCGACGCGTCGTCACCCGGCACGTAGCCGAACAGCCCGCCGTGGGCGTCGAGCACGAGGCCGAGCTCCGGCTCCGGCACGTTCCAGGGCGAATCCGCGCGGACGCCGACGTTCCCTCCCGTCCCGATCACCCGCGCGCCCGTCGCCTTGAAGAACAGTTCGGGGCGCTCGGCGGCGTAGACCTTGTCGTACGGTGTCCCGTCGCTCGCCTCCTCGATGCGGCCGTCCCGGCTGCGCAGGTAGGTCACACCGGCGGCCCAGACCTCCTGCTGCGGATCGACAGGCGCGAGCACCCTGGTGGGCACGATGCCGCCACCGGATGCGCGCTCGACGGCGCTGCGCGCATCCGGAGCAGGCAGCCGGAGCAGCTCGGTCAGGGTGAGGCCGAGCGGCGAGTACTCGTCACCGTGGCGGACCGCCCAGACGATCTCGCTGCCGGCCTCCACCCTGGCGATGGCCGTGTGCGCCCGGGCTGTGGCGGTGTTCTCGGTGCTCAATGGGACTCCCTCGTGACCACCGAGCCACTCGACCCGACGAGGAAGTCGAGGTCGGCGCCGGTGTCTGCTCCTTGGACGTGTTCGATGTACAGCTTCTGCCAGCCGCGGTCTGCCCTCGCGAAACCGTCGACCTCGCGCTGGGCGGCGGTTCTGCCCGCCAGCTCCGCCTCGTCGACCAGGAGTTCGAGGCGGCGGTTCGGCACGTCGAGCGAGATCAGGTCGCCGTCCTGCACGAGCGAGAGCGGTCCGCCGGCGGCCGCCTCGGGGGCGACGTGCAGCACGACGGTGCCGTATGCCGTTCCGGACATACGTCCGTCGCTGATCCTGACCATGTCGCGCACGCCCTGCTTCAGCAGCTTCTGCGGGATGGGCATGTTGCCCACCTCCGGCATGCCGGGGTAGCCCTTCGGCCCGCAGCCGCGGAGGACGAGCACGGAGTCCGCATCGACGTCGAGGTCCGGGTCGTCGAGGCGCGCGTGGGCGTCCTCGATGGAGTCGAAGACGACGGCCTTCCCGGTGTGCACCAGCAGCTCGGGGGTCGCGGCGGCCGGCTTGATGATCGCGCCGCGTGGGGCGAGATTGCCGTGCAGGACAGCGATGCCCGCGTCGTCCTGCAGCGGGTCGTCGCGGAGCGTGATCACGCCGCTGTCCCACACCTGGTTGCCGCCGAGGTAGTCGGTGAGCGGACGCCCGGTGACGGTCTGCGCCGCGGGGTCCAGCAGGTCGGTGAGCTGGTCGAGCACGGCGAGGAAGCCTCCGGCGCGGAACAGGTCCTCCATCAGGTATGCGCCCGCCGGCTGCAGGTTGACGAGCAGTGGCACCTGGCCGCCGATCCTGTCGAAGTCCTCCAGGGTGAGATCGATGCCCAGCCGCCCGGCGATCGCCAGCAGGTGCACGACGGCGTTGGTGGATCCCCCGATCCCGGCGAGCGCGACGATCGCGTTGTGGAAGGACTCCTTCGTGATGACCTGCGAGATGCGGCGGTCCTCCAGCGCGAGCTCCACCGCGAGCCTGCCGGACGCGTGAGCGGCTTCGAGCAGGCGGCTGTCCGCGGCCGGAGTGCCCGCGACGCCGGGGATGGTCATGCCGAGCGCCTCGGCCATCAGCCCCATCGTGGATGCGGTGCCCATCGTGTTGCAGTGCCCCTTGCTGCGGATCATCTTCTTGTCCGTCGCCTCGAACTCCGCCTCGCTGAGGGTGCCGGCCCTGACCTCCTCTGAGAGCTGCCAGACACCGGTGCCGCACCCCATCCGCTCCCCGCGGAAGTAGCCGTTCAGCATCGGGCCACCCGGCAGCACGACGGCGGGGATGTCCACCGACGCCGCTCCCATCAGCAGAGCGGGGATCGTCTTGTCGCAGCCGCCGAGCAGCACGGCGGCGTCGATCGGGTTGGCGCGCAGCATCTCCTCGGTGGCCATCGCGGCCAGGTTGCGCCAGAGCATCGCCGTCGGCTTGACCAGCGTCTCCCCCAGTGACACCATCGGCACGTTGACCGGGACGCCGCCCGCCTCCCACACTCCCTGCTTGACGTATTCGGCCACCTCGTTGAGGTGCATGTTGCACGGCGTCAGGTCGCTCGCCGTGTTCGCGATGGCGATCTGCGGCCTCCCGTCGAACGCGTGATCCGGCACGCCTCTGCGCATCCACGCCCGGTGGATGTACGGGTCGCGGCCGTCGCCGCCGTACCAGCCCTGTGATCGGACCATCGAGTGAATCTCCTTCGATTGATGTGCCCTACGGCGTGCCGATTACGAAAGTTTTCCACGTTCGGCCATCCGCCGACGCAGGAGCCGAGGGCCCCTGATCCCGTCCGCTCTGACCTCGTTTTCGCGAAAACTTTCGTTAAATCTACGACTTGTTTCGTCGCGCTCTCAGGCTAGGGATGCGGTCTGAAGGTGTCAAGCGCGCCGACGCAGAGCGCGGCTATCCTGTGCCGATGACCCTTGAACTGTGCGTCCTGCTCTGGGCATCCGACGGCAACGACGACGCCCTCTCCCGCTACGAGGACACCGTCCTCGCACTCGTGCCGGAGCACGGAGGCCGGGTGGTCAGCCGGGTGCGCCGCATCGGCGACGGCGACGCCCCGCTCGAGGTGCAGGTCATCCAGCTGCCGGACGACGCAGCGCTGCAGGCGTACCTGACCGATCCGAGACGGGTGGCGCTGGCCCACGTGCACCGCGAGGCCGTGGCCCGCACCGAGCTGATCCGGGTGGAGACACTGGTCTAGGCCGTTGCCTCCCGGGCCCGCCAACGGGAAAGAGGGATATACTGTCCTCAAGACAGCATTTCGAGAGGCGGCGGCAATGGCAGTGGATGAGGTTCCCGGCACGGCCCCCGGCCTGCCCTATCGCTCCGGCCAGCTCGCCGCGCTGCTCGAAGTCTTCGCGCTCTGGTCGTCCGGCGCGTTCATCCGGGGTCTCGCCGGCCGGGTCGGCGTCGAGCTGGACACCACGGCGATCGTCGCCATCACCCTGCTGGCCAGGGACGGCGAGCAGCGCGCATCCACCCTCGCCTCCCGACTGCACGTCGGAGCATCGGCGATCTCGAAGCTGAGCGCCAGGCTCGGCGCGCACGGCCTCGTCGAGAAGCGCGACGATCCGGAGGACTCCCGCGCGACACTGCTCCGGCTGACGGAGGACGGCACCGCTGCGGCGAACGCCCTGGTCGACGCGGGCGACGCCATGATGGCCGACCTCCTTCAGACCTGGCCGGACCGCGACCGCGACGACTTCCGCCGCCTCCTGCAGCGCTTCAGAGACGAGGCCGTCGCATACGCTGCGGGCGTCTCCGACCCCGCAGCCACCACAGCACGACCGCCTCAGACCGACACACCCGCATCACCCGAGAAAGAAGAGAAATGACCCGCACCTACCTCGTCACCGGAGCCGCGAGCGGCATCGGTAAGTCGACAGCCGAACTCCTGCGCTCCGGCGGACATCGCGTGATCGGCGCCGACCTCGCCGGCACCGACATCTCCGCCGACCTCTCCACCGCGGAGGGACGCGCGACGCTCGTCGAGAAGGCGACTGAGCTCTCCGGCGGAGTGCTCGACGGCGTGCTCGCCGTCGCCGGGCTGAGCGCCGGCATCCCCGTCACCGCAGCCGTCAACTACTACGGCGCCATCGGGACGCTCGACGGGCTGCGCCCGCTGCTCGCCGCCTCCAGCGCTCCCCGCGCCGTGGCCGTGGCGTCGATGGCCTCGCTGCAGAGCCACGACGAAACGCTGGTCGACCTGCTGCTCGACGGCACCGAGGAGGATGCGCTCGCCCGCGCCACCGTGCTCGCCGAGTCCCCGGCCACCGCGCACCAGATCTACTCGTCCAGCAAGCGCGCGCTCGCCCGCTGGCTGCGCCGGAACGCCGCGACACCGAAGTGGGCGGGCGCGAGCATCCCGCTCAACGCCATCGCCCCCGGCGTCGTTCTCACCCCGATGACCGCGGAGCTGGTCGCCACACCGGAGGGCCGCGCCCGTCTGAACGAGCAGGTGCCGATGCCCCTCAACGGGCCGTTCGGCCCCGAGGTCGCCGCCGAGCTGCTGGTCTGGCTCGCCGGCGAGCAGAACTCGCACCTGTGCGGACAGGTGATCTTCGTCGACGGCGGCTACGAAGTCACCGTGCGCGGTGACAGCACCTGGTGAGCTGATCCGGACGGCCGCGAGCGGAGGGATGTCCGCTCGCGGCCGCTTTTGTTGCTATGGTCTGGATAGTTATTTCCACGTTGCAACTCTCGATGATGAGGATGTGATGGGTCCACGAACCGAACCCGCAGCCCCCGCAGCAACCCGCGCGACCCGTCCCGTCCTCGGCGGCAGGACCTGGCTGGCGCTCGTCGTCGTCGGCCTGGTCGGCCAGCTGGCCTGGACCGTCGAGAACATGTACCTCAACGTGTACGTGTACGACACCATCTCGCCCGACCCCAACGTCATCGCCATCCTGGTCGGGTCGAGCGCGGTCGCCGCGACCGTCGCCACACTGCTCGTCGGAGCCTGGTCCGACCGGATGGGTCGCCGCCGCGCGCTCATCGCCGTCGGCTACGTCGCCTGGGGCATCTGCACGGCCGCGTTCGGATTCGTCGGAGCCCCGTCCGGTGCTGAAGCTCCCACCGGGGCCGCCCTCATCGGCGCCATCGTCGCGATCGTGCTGCTCGACTGCGTGATGAGCGCGTTCGGCTCCGGCGCCAACGACGCCGCGTTCAGCGCGTGGGTGACAGACTCCACCGCTCCGGCCAACCGGGGCAGGGTCGACGGCGTGCTCGCCGTGCTCCCGCTGATCGCCATGCTGCTGGTGTTCGGGCTGCTCGACGGCCTCACCCGCGCCGGAGACTGGAAGCTGTTCTTCGGCGTGGTCGGCATCGTCACCATCGCGACGGGCGCGCTGTCGTGGTTCCTCATCCGGGATCGCGGCGTTCCGGCCAGGCGGGAGCACATCCTGAGCGCAGTGGTGCACGGTCTGCGCCCGAGCACGGTCAGGCGACAGCCGGCCCTCTATCTCACGCTGGCGATCTGGGCCGTCATCGGGACGAGCACTCAGGTGTTCCTGCCCTTCGTCATCATCTACCTGCAGCGCTACCTCCGCATCGAGTCGTACGCGCTCGCCCTCGGGATCGTCCTGATCCTGGCGTCCGCGCTGAGCATCGTCGCCGGCCGCGTGATGGACAGGGTGGGCAAGGCCAGATTCCTGCTCCCCGCCGTCGGCGTCTTCGCTGTCGGCCTGATCGCCATGACCTTCGCGCGCGACCTGCCGCTGGTCATCGCGGCGGCCACGGTGATGATGGCGGGCATGATGGCGTCACTGGCGACGGTCTCCGCGATGACCCGCGACCACACCCCGGCCGACCGTGCGGGCGCCGTGCAGGGCATCCGGATGATCCTCGCGGTGATGATCCCGATGATCGCCGGTCCGTTCCTCGGCGCCGCTGTCATCTCCGGTGCGGCGAACACGTACACCTCGCTCGGCGTCGTGCAGCCGGTGCCCGGTCCGGAGATCTTCGCGACGGCGGCCGTGGTGCTCGTGCTCGTTCCCGTGCTCGTCGCCGTGCGCGCGAAGTGGGGCCGCTCGTGAGTCTGAGGACGCCGTGGGCCGACTCCCTCGACCGGGATGCCGTGCTGCAGGAGTACCCGCGCCCGCAGCTCGTGCGCGACAGCTACCTCAACCTCAACGGCCGGTGGGAGTACGCGATCACCGACAGCGCAGAGCATCCGGTGGACTGGGACGGCGACATCCTCGTGCCGTTCTCCCCGGAGGCGGAGCTCTCCGGCGTCGGGCGGCAGCTGCTTCCTGGACGGCACCTCTGGTACCGGCGCACGGTGCGCATCCCGAGCGGGTTCGCGGAGGACAGGGTGCTGCTGCACTTCGGGGCCGTCGACCAGGACTGCGTCGTGTACCTCGACGGCGTTCGGGTGGGCGGGCACTCCGGCGGGTTCCTGCCGTTCTGCATCGACCTCGGTTCCGCTCTGTCCGACGAGGCCGAGCACGTGCTGACCGTCGACGTGGTCGACGTCAGCGACACGAGCCACCGTTCCCGCGGCAAGCAGGCGCTGCGCCGCGGGGGCATCTGGTACACCGCGCAGTCCGGGATCTGGCAGACGGTCTGGCTGGAGTCCGTGCCGGCGGTGCACGTGCAGCGGCTCGACATCCGGCCGCTGCTCGCGGACGCCACGGTCGAGGTGACCGTGATCGGCAGCGCCGCCTCGACGACCACCGAGGCCACGGTCGTCCTGACCGCCGATGGCGCGGTGGTGTCGAGCGGCAGCGGCAGGCCGGGCGAGCCGATCACCCTCCCCGTCGACGACGTGCGTGCGTGGAGCCCGGAGGATCCGTACCTCTACGACCTCGAGGTGCGACTCGGCAGCGACAGCGTCACCAGCTACGTCGGGATGCGCTCCGTCGGCGTCGAGCGCGACGGGAACGGCATGCCCCGACTGCTCCTCAACGGCCGCCCGTACTTCCACGCCGGCGTCCTCGACCAGGGCTACTGGCCGGACGGCCTGCTCACCGCACCCTCCGACGACGCGCTCATCCACGACATCCAGAGCATGAAGGAGCTCGGCTTCACGATGCTGCGCAAGCACATCAAGGTCGAGTCGCTGCGCTGGTACCACCACTGCGACAGGCTCGGGATGCTCGTGTGGCAGGACATGGTGAACGGCGGCCGCCGGTACAACCCGGCGGTCATCACCGCACCGGTTCTGCTGCCCGTGCGCATCGACGACCGGCGGCATCGCGTCTTCGGCAGGCAGGATGCCGCGGGGCGCGAGGAGTTCCAGCGCGAGCTCGCCGAGACCGTCACGCTGCTGAAGAGCGTGCCGAGCGTGGTGGCCTGGGTGCCGTTCAACGAGGGCTGGGGGCAGTTCGACGCCCTCGACGCCGTGGAGCGCATCCGGTCGCTCGACCAGGACAGGGTCATCGACCACGCGAGCGGCTGGCACGACCAGGGCGGCGGCGACCTGCGCAGCCTGCACGTCTACTTCCGCCGCATCCGGCCGTCCAGGAGCTGGGGCCGCGACGGGCGCGCCGTCGTCGTGTCCGAGTACGGCGGGTACAGCCTCCGCCTCGCGGGGCACGCGTTCAGCGACCGCGAGTTCGGCTATCGCAGACTCCCGTCCGTCTCCGCGTTCACGGATGCGTTCGCCGCACTGCACAGGAACGAGGTGCTTCCCGCCATCGCGGAGGGGCTGTCCGGGATCGTGTACACGCAGCTCGCCGATGTCGAGGACGAGCTGAACGGCCTCCTCACCGCCGACCGGACCGTGCTGAAGGCCGACGCGGACACCGTCCGCACGATCATCCGGGAGCTGGCCGCGCGGTTCGCGCTCGTCGCCCCACCGAATCCGCCGGCACACGAAGGAGTCCATGATGGGTCGCAGAATCGTCGAGCGTGAGCTGACGGAGCCCGTGTCGCTCTGCCTCGCGGATGGGCGGCTCGACCGCCGCTCGGTCGGCTGGTCGCGCACACCGCTGCACGACACGTCCGGCATCGACGGCCGCACCGTCTGGGGCCGCAACAAGCGCTGGGAGTACTGGGCCGTCACGACGCCGACGCACATCGTGTCTCTCACCGTCTCGTCGCTCGACTACGCGGCGGTGCACGGGATCATGGTCCACGACATCCGGTCGGGCGCGACCGTCGAACGCGGAGCCGTCTCCCCCCTCGCCGGGAGCGCGACCCTCCCTCCCCGGCTGGGCGCGTCGTCGGCCAGGGCGCGCACCCGCTCGCTCTCCATCGACATCGACGAGCTGCCGGGCGGCACGCGCCTGCGGGGAACAGCACCCGGCGTCGCCTTCGACATCACCGCCGAGCGTCCGGACGGACACGAGGTGCTCGCCGTCGTCGTCCCCTGGTCGCACAAGCGCTTCCAGTACACGGTCAAAGACGTCGCGCGCCCCGCCACCGGCTGGCTGGACATCGACGGCACGCGCGTGGAGCTGCCGTCCGGCGAGAGCTGGGCCGTGCTCGACCACGGCAGAGGGCGCTGGCCGTACCGGATGCGGTGGAACTGGGGCGCGGCATCCGGTGTGGTCGACGGGAGGACGATCGGCCTGCAGCTCGGCGGGAGGTGGACGGACGGGACGGGCTCCACGGAGAACGGCGTGCTCGTCGACGGCGTGCTGCACAAGATCAGCGAAGAGCTCGACTGGGCATACGACGAACGGGACTGGCTGGCGCCGTGGCGCATCCACGGCAGCAGCGTCGACGTGACCTTCGTGCCGTTCTGGGACCACACCAGCTCGACGGAATTGGGCGTCTTCGGCAGCCGCGGCCACCAGTGCTTCGGCCACTACTCCGGGTGGGCCGACACCGCGGAGGGGCGCATCCGGATCGACGGGCTGCTCGGCTGGGCGGAAGACGTGCGCAACCGCTGGTGACGCTCAGCCGATGAGCGCGTGCGCCCTGGCCGGGAACGACGTCGGAGACTCGGCGAGCAGCGTGAAGACGCCGAGCTCGCCGATCACGCTGTGCAGCACCCAGGTCCTGCTGTGCAGGCCGCCGGACGACGCGTAGTCGACCACGATCATGTCCGGATGCGGGGCGTCGCCCTCCAGGCGCAGGATGCGGGCGGTGCCGGAACCGGCCGGCCCGCTCAGCCAGGCCGAGCATCCGCCCTGGTCGTCGCCGGAGCGGGGAGAGGCGATGGCGAGCGCTGCGTCGCTGACGCGGAGCACGGCGGGAGTCTGGCGCGTGGTCTTCACTGACATGGTGCGGTCTCCGATCGGTGCGGGTGGTGGTGCTGTGAAGGTGGTGCTGTGGTGAGCGGGGCGCCGCATATCGGTACAGCGCCCCGCTCGGCTCCGGCTGCGGTAGTGGACCTACGCAGTGGCGTCCGGAGCGGTCTGTACGGGCCCGGAGGCCCGGGTGAGGTGCGTCACCAGCGGCGTTCGACCTCCTCGACGTGGCCGAAGACATCCGCGAACTGGACGACCTCGCCGGTCTCGAGCGTGATCCGCCCGGAGTAGTGGCCGAAACAGCTGTCCGCCCTGCTCATCACGATCCAGCGGTCGAACACGTGCCGGGAGTGGTGCTCCGGGGTGAAGGTGACCTCCACGCCGGGACCGGTGAGGGTCCAGGGCCGCAGCCACGCCGTCGGGTCGTAGCGCCAGTCGAGGTGCGAGCTGATCTTGTGCAGGCGGCCGTCGACGCGGATCCAGTTCTCGGTCGACGGCGTTCCGTCCGTCCACTTGCCGCCGAACTGCAGGCCGAGCTCCCGCCCGTCCGCGCTCAGGCCGTTGCCTGCTCCCCAGTTCCAGAAGGTGAAGTACGGCCAGCGGCCACGACCGCGGTCGTGCACGGCGTACGACTCGTCCGGCTCGATGTGGTGGGTGACGCCGTCCACGACGATCACGCCCTGCGCGCGCAGGCAGTTGTCCTTCTTCGTGTACTGGAAGACGCGGTCGCTCCACGGGACGACGACGCCCATCGACTCGTGATCCGGTTCGCCGATGATGCGCAGGTCGACCGAGATGCGCGCAGACTCGGCGTGCAGCACGGTGTTCACCCCGCGCGGCGTCATCCTGACCAGCACGTCGTTGCGGCTTGCCTCCATCGGCTCGCGGTTGGTCTCGTCGCGCATCCCGCCTGCTCCGGGGAACCAGGTGTTCCCGCCCTGCCGGATCTCGGTGTACGTGGCGCGATCGAGGTGGGTGACGGAGACGTTCGCGCGGTAGTCGTGGTGCGAGATGTTCATCGTGACGATCGACGTCGGCGTGACGATGGCCCAGTACTCGAAGCGCTTGTTGCGCCCCCAGCCCGGCAACCCCGTCCTGTGCAGCGCCCTGCGCGTCCAGCCGACCGCCGCCGGGTTCAGCTTGCCCGATGGGAGGCACAGCTCCGTCGTCTCGGTGATCTCGCGCTCGATGACGCTCTCGCCACCGGGCTCCACCTGTTTGAGAGGTAGCCTCACTCGTTCCGGCCTTTCTGTCTGTCGTCGTTCATGGGATCAGCCCTTCGTGGCGCCGTCGGCGAGGCCGCGGATCAGCCACTTCTGGACGAGGAGGGCGAGGATCACGACGGGCACGACCGTGAGCATGCCTGCTGCGGACAGCGCTCCCCAGTTGGCGCCGTGCTCGGTGTCGCCCGCCATCCCGGCGATGGCGACGGGGAGCGTCGTGGCCTTGCGATTGGTCAGCACCAGGGCGAAGAGGAGCTCCTCCCAGGCCAGGATGATGCTGAAGATGAAGGTGGAGATGAGTCCGGGTGCGGAGATCGGCACGATGATCCGGAAGAAGGCGCCCATCCGGGAGCAGCCGTCGATCATGGCCGACTCCTCCAGCTCCTTCGGCAGCGCGAGGAAGAACCCGCGCATCAGCCACATCACGTACGGGATGACGAACGAGCAGTACGCGAGGATGAGCGTGATGTGCGTGTCCGTGATCCCGAGCGTGCGGGCCACGAGGAACATCGGCACGGCCAGGGCGATCGGCGGAACACCGCGGGAGGCGAGGATCAGCACGCCGATCGTGGCTGCGCCCTTGATCTTCAGGCGGGACAGCGCGTAGCCGGCCATCGCTCCGGCGACCAGCGACAGGATGCCCGCACCGCCCGCCACGATGATCGTGTTGATCATCTTCGGGCCGAGGCCGCCCTGCACGAACGCCTGCACGTACTGGTTGAGCGTCGGATCGAAGAAGATCGTCGGCGGGGTGGTGAAGATGTCCCTCTGCTGCTTGAACGAGGTGAGGAGCATCCAAAGCAGCGGCAGCAGGAAGAGCGCGCAGATGATGACGCCCGACCAGATGCGGGCCCGCTCGCTGCGGCGTCGCCGGACGATGGCGGAGGTCTTGGGCTGCTTCGTCTGCTCCCTGAGACTCTCCCTGTCCCTGGTGATCGTGGTCACAGTCTGTCCTCCAGTTTCTTGCTGCCCAGCAGGAACACGAACGTGAGGATCATCGTGATGACGAGCACGATCACCGCCATCGCCGACGACTCGCTGAACTTGAGCAATCGGAACGCCTGTTGATAGATGAAGAGGTTGACGACGTTCGTCGCCTCCCCCGGGCCGCCGTTCGTGGTCGCGAGGATGATGTCGAACATCTTCACCGCACCCAGCCAGCGCACCACGAAGGTCGCGGCGATGATCGGGCCCAGCATGGGGAGGCTGACCGATTTGAGCGTCTGCCACCAGTTGGCCCCGTCCACCTTGGCCGCCTCGAACACGTCCTTCGGCAGCGCGAGCAGCGCGGCGGCGGCGATCAGGGCGACGAACGGCACGGAGCGCCAGGTGTCGATGAGAACCACGCTGATCATCGACATGGTCGCGTTGCCGAACCAGTCGATCGGCGGGATCCCGAACAGGCCGAGGAACCAGCCGACCACACCCCAGAGCGGGTCGAGGATCATCTTCCAGATCCCGCCGGAGACGACGGGGGCCACGACCATCGGGATGAGGAAGAGGGCGCGGACGATGCCACGCCCTCTCCACTCGGCGTTCATCAGATAGGCGATCCCGAAACCGAGCACGATCTGCAGCGGAAGAGCGAGCACCAGGTAGATGCCGGTGACGACCAGGGAGTTCTGGAACGTCTCGTTCTGCAGTGCGGCCGTGTAGTTCTCGAGACCGACCCATTCGGTCGGTGAGAACGTTGCGAGGTCGAACTTCGAGAAGCTGATCTGCAGCGTGTAGAGCAATGGATATGCGAGGACAGCGGCGAGGAGCACCGTTGCCGGCAGCATGAACGTCCATCTGCTGAAGATGTCCCGCATCCGCGAGACGCGACGAGCGCGGTCCACACGCTGTCTCGTGAGTTCGACCGTCATGTTCCTACTTCTTCAGGAGTTTGTTGATCTGATCCGTGGCCTTCTTCAGCGCGTCCTCCGACGACGCCTGGCCTTGGACGGCTGCACTCGTCTGGTCGGCGAGGACCTCCTGGATCGCGTTCGACTCCGGGCTGCGGGGCCGCCACATCTGGCCCTTCTCCGCCACGTCGTACGCGCTCTGGATGGTCGTGAAGACCGGGGAGAGCCACGCCTGCTCGGGAGTGGTCGCGAGCGTCGACTTGCGGGCGGGGAACGACCCGAGGGTGTTGGTCGTCCAGACCTCGCCCTTCTTCGACGTCATCCACTGCAGGAACGTCCAGGCCGCCTCCGGGTGCGTGGAGTTCTTGAAGACCGAACCGCTCCAGATGCCGCGGTGCGTGCTCGGCCCGTCCGAACCGGCCGGCATCGTCTGGATGCCCACCTGGTCCGGCGTCAGCTTCGTGACGGCCGGGTCGACGGCGGCGCTCTTGTACGCGCTGCCCCAGGTGAAGATGGAGGCGACCTTGCCCTGGCGGAACGCATCCAGAGGCTCGGTGTAGTTGTAGTTCGTCGCTCCGGGAGGCGCGTACTTGAGCAGGTCGACCTGCGTTTGCAGCGCGGCAGCGCCTTCCTTAGTGTCGAACGTCGGCTTCATGTTCTTGTCGAACAGAGCGCCTCCGTTGGAGTTGAGGACGGCCTGCCAGACCGGCGGGGAGAGCACTCCGCGCATCCAGGTGAGCCCGACGGCCCACGAGTCGACCTTGCCGTCTCCGTCGGTGTCCTGCACCAGTGACGGAGCCTCCTTCAGGTACTGGTCCCAGGTGAGCTCGGGGGTGGGCTCTGCGAGACCGGCCTTCGCGTACAGCGCCTTGTTGTAGAACATCAGCAGCATGTTGGAGCGCAGCGGGACGCCGTACTGCTTGCCGTCCCACTCACTGGATGCGAGGGGCGCCGCGTTGAAGTCGGCCCAGTCGTACGCCTTGTCCGTCCACTGCTTCGCGTCGTTCTTGAGGTCGAGCAGCACCCCGGCGTTCGCCAGCTGCGGCGTCCACGGGTCGTCGAGCGTGATGAGGTCGTACTGGGGCTCGGGATCCGTGCCGTTGAGCAGGCCCTTCGCGAGCAGTTCGGTGTACGGCACGGCGTCGATGGTGACGTCGATGTACGGGAACTCTTTGTTGAACTCGGGGACCAGCTGGTCCTGCCACTGCTGTGCGAACGCGTCGTTCGACATCATCGTGATCTTGACGTGCTTCTTGGCCGTTCCGATGCCTCCGCCGTCCGCGGCGGGCGCTTCGCTGGTCCCGGTGCACGCGGTGAGTGCGATCAGGCTGAGTGCCGCAGCTCCTGCGACTGCCAGCAGCCGTTTCGGCCGCCGTTGGGTGCCTGCTGTCATACAGATCATCTCCTCGTCGTTGAATGGATGTTCGTGGTCGGTGGCCGCTGGGCGCTTCGAGGAGGGGGTGCCTCGATGTGGTGTGCGAAACGGTGCTCCGGCCGGAATGTGAATGCCGGAGAGCTGGCGCCGGGGGTGTGGCGAGCTGCTCTGCAGAGACACTCAAGCAGACATTCCAAAATATTGCAACGTGGAAACATGCAAATGTGTCAACGTTGCAACAATCTGCTCCCCTACGATGTGACCGTGACCAGTATGGACGAGCAGACACCGGGCCGACGATCGGGAGCACCCACGATCAAAGACGTGGCCGCGCTCGCCGGCGTCTCGTACCGCACGGTCTCGAACGTCGTCAACGGGCACAAGTACATCAGCGAGGCGACCCGCACGAAGGTCGAAGCGGCGATCGCCGAGATCGGCTACCGCCCGCAGCTGGCGGCCAGGCAACTGCGCAGCGGACGGAGCAACCTGCTCACCCTGTCCGTGCCGTTCGTCTCCCACCCGTACTTCGCCCAGCTCGCCCACGCCGTCGTCACCGAGGCGGAACGGTTCGGCTACGACGTGGTGATCGACGAGACCAGGGGCCTGCTCGAGCGGGAGCTGCGCGTGGCGGCCGGATTCCGCACGATCCTCACCGACGGGATCCTGTTCAGCCCGCTCTCGATCGACCTCGAACGCTTCGAGGCGGAGCGCGGCTCGACCCCGCTGGTCCTCCTCGGCGAGCGCTTCCGCAGCGAGAGGATCGACAGCGTCGTCGTCGACAACGTCCGCTCCAGCTACGACGCGACGATGTGCCTCATCGAAAGCGGCAGGCGCGCCCTCGGCTTCCTCGGAAACGTGAAAGTCGGAACGATCGGCGCGGCCCCGGCCGACCTCCGCATCCGGGGCTTCCAGAAAGCCCTCGACGAAGCGGGACTCACCGCAGACCCGGCACACATCGTCACCGTGTCGCGCTGGGACCAGTCGAGCCCGGACGGCGACTACTCGCGCGAGGAAGGCTACGAGCGCACGAAGGAGTTGATCGAGCGGCTGGGTGCTGGTGGCGCGGGTGGCGCGGGTGGCGCGGGTGGCGCATCCAACCCCCTCGGCGGCCTGGACGGGCTGGTGTGCGCCAACGACCTTCTCGCCATCGGCGCGTTGCGGGCGTTCCGCGAGGCGGGCATCTCCGTGCCGGGCGACATCGCGGTGGTCGGCTGGGACAACACCGCGGAGGCCGCGTTCTCCGCCCCGTCGCTGACCACCATCTCCCCCGACCTGCACGAGATCGCCCGGCTGGCGATCGTCGCCATGTTGCGGCGCCTCGACGAGCCGGAGGCCGAGCCGCGCACCGACCACGCGCCGTACAGCCTCGTGCGCAGGGAGTCCACCGCGGTCGGCTGAGCGGCTCCACAAATATTTCCACGTTGCAACAAGACAAGGATGTCTGATTGGATGCACGCATGACGCACCACGAGCCGCCGATGCCACTCGCCGGGGTGCCACTCCCCGGGGCACCGCTCGCGGGCATCCGGGTCGCCGACTTCACGCGCATCCTGGCCGGCCCGTACGCGACCATGATGCTGGCCGACTTCGGCGCGGACGTCGTCAAGATCGAGAGCCCGCTCGGCGACGACACCCGCCGCTGGGTTCCGCCCACCGACGAGCACGGCGACTCCACGTACTTCTCCGGCGTGAACCGCTCCAAGCGCTCCGTCGTCTGCGACCTGCGCACCCCGCAGGGACTCGCCACCGCCCGCCGCCTCGCGCACACCGCCGATGTGGTGATCGAGAACTTCCTCCCGCGGACGATGGAGCGGTTCGGCCTCGGCGACGCCGCCGTCCGCGCGGCTAACCCCGGGGTCGTCTACTGCTCGATCACCGGGTTCGGACCGGGAAGCGACCTCCCCGGCTACGACCTGCTCGTGCAGGCGGTCGGCGGTCTGATGAGCGTGACCGGCGCGGCAGACGGACCTCCGACCAAAGCGGGCGTGGCCCTCGTCGACGTGCTCACCGGGCTCAACGCCTTCTCGGGCATCCTGCTCGCCCTCCGCGCCCGCGAGACGACCGGACTGGGCGACCATCTCGACGTCGACCTCCTCAGCACCCTGCTCGCCGCCCTCACCAACCAGGCGTCGAGCGCGCTCGCCACCGGCATCGACCCAGGGCGTCTCGGCAACGCGCACCCGAGCATCGCCCCGTACGAGCTGTTCGCCTGCCAGGACCGCGAGCTCGTCATCGCGGTCGGCAACGACCGCCAGTTCGCCGCCCTCGCCGACGAGCTGGGCCGCCCCGACCTCGCCGCCAACGAGCGTTTCCGCAGCAACGCGCAGCGCGTCGGCCACCGGGATGCTCTCCGCCGCGAACTCGAGTCCGTCCTCCGCACCGCTCCGGCCGCGCACTGGAAACAGCGCCTCGACGCCAGGGACGTACCCGCCGGGCTGGTCAACACGATCACCGAGGCCGTGGCGCTCGCGGAGAGCCTCGGCGCGCATCCGGTGCAGGAGCTGGTCGACGACCGGGGCGAGGTCGCCGGCCGCCAGCCGGCCAACCCCATCCACCTGGCCGGTTCGCCTCCTCGGCCCGGCCGCACCGCGCCCGGCCTCGGCCAGCACGCCGACGCCGACTGGCTCCCCGCCGCCGCCCCGACCCTCCGCCACTCCACACCCGACGACGACCCCGGCACCCACCGACAGGAACCCCGATGACAGCACTCTCCGACACCTTCGACCTCGCACCGCTGCTCACCGCCGAGGAGCTGGGCTGGCAGGAGCGGGCGCGCACGTTCGCCCGCGAGCGCCTGCTCCCGGTGGTCGACGAGGACTTCGAGAACCGGCACTTCCGCCGCGAACTCATCGCCGAGTTCGGCGCCGCCGGGTTCCTCGGCATGCACCTCCCCGACGATGGCTGCGCCGGGGCCGGAGCCGTCAGCTACGGCCTGGTCTGCCACGAGCTGGAGGCCGTCGACAGCGGGTGGCGCACGTTCGTGTCCGTGCAGGGTTCGCTCGCCATGACCGCCATCTCGCGGTTCGGCGCGTCCGATCAGAAGGCCCTCCTCCCCGCGATGGCCCGCGGCGAGCTGATCGGCTGCTTCGCGCTGACCGAGCCGCAGGGCGGAAGCGACCCCGCCGCGATGACCACCACAGCCACGAGGGACGGCGACGACTGGCTGATCAGCGGGCGCAAACGCTGGATCGGCCTGGCGGGCGTCGCGGACGTCGCCGTGGTGTGGGCGCGCACCGACGACGGCATCCGGGGCTTCGTCGTCGACACCGCCTCCCCCGGCTTCACCGCCACGATCATCGACGACAAGCTCTCCATGCGCACCTCCGTGCAGTACGAGATCGACCTCGACGCGTGCCGTGTCCCCGCCTCGGCGCAGCTGCCGGATGCGGTCGGACTGTCCGCACCGTTCACGTGCCTCAACGAGGCGCGGTTCGGGATCGTCTGGGGCGCGATGGGCGCCGCCCGCAGCTGCATCGAGGTCGCTGTCGAGCGAGCGACGTCTCGCGAGGTGTTCGGCTCACCGATCGGCTCGAAACAGCTCATCCAGCAGCGCCTCGCCGACATGCTGGTCGAGTACGAGAAGGGCATGCTGCTCGCCCTGCACCTGGGTCGCCTGGAGGAGCGGGGAGCCATCACACCCGTGCAGATCAGCGTCGGCAAACTGAACAACGTGCGCGAGGCGCTGACCATCGCGCACAGCGCCCGGACGATCCTCGGCGGTGACGGTGTCACGAGCGCGTTCCCGGTGATGCGGCACATGGCCAACCTGGAGTCGGTGAGGACCTACGAGGGCACGGACGACATCCACACGCTCGTCATCGGCCGCTCGCTCACCGGCCTCTCGGCGTTCTGATGGCAGGACCGGCCCCCGTGGAGGCAGCGGTCACCGCCGCGGCCTCGTCCGGCTTCACCGCCACCACCCGCTCGGAGCGCGCCGCCGCCCTCGTCGCATTGGCCGCGGCGCTGGAGCGAGCGAGCGCCGAACTCGTCGCCATCGCCGCGGCCGAGACGCACCTGACGCCCGGCCGCCTCTCCGGCGAGGTCACGCGCACGGCGAACCAGCTGCGCTTCTTCGCCGAGGTGATCGAGGAGGGCGGCTATCTCGAAGCGGCGGTCGACCGCGCCGACCCGTCCACAGTTCCTCCGCGCCCCGACCTGCGGCGCATGCTGCGCCCGCTCGGCGTCGTGGCCGTGTTCACCGCCTCCAACTTCCCGTTCGCGTTCTCGGTGCTCGGCAACGACACCGCGTCCGCCATCGCGGCGGGGTGTCCCGTGGTGGTCAAGGCGCATCCAGGGCATCCGCTGCTCTCCCGCCGCACCGCGGAGCTGGCAAGGGAGGCGCTGGCCGCCGCGGGCATCCACCCCGATGCCATCACCCTCGTGGAGGGCATGGAGGCCGGAGTCGAACTCGTCCGTCACCCGCTCGTCACCGCGGTGGCGTTCACGGGTTCCGAGCGCGGGGGCAGAGCCCTCTTCGAGGTGGCGGCGTCGCGTCAGCAGCCCATCCCGTTCTACGGCGAACTGGGCAGCATCAACCCGGTCGTCATCACCGCCGCCGCGGCGAGCGCCGACGCCGCCTCCCTCGCCGCCGGGCTGGTGGAGGTGGTGACCAGGGACGCCGGGCAGTTCTGCACCAAGCCTGGCCTGGTGTTCGTCCCGGCCGGGCACGGCTTCGCCGCAGCGGTGGCGAGCGAACTCGCGTCGGCTCCCGCGCATCCACTGCTCACCGACGGCATGACGAGCGCGTTCGAGCAGCGGGTGTCCGCGCTCTCCCGGCGCGACGACCTCGCGGTCTCGCGCGGCCCAGGAGACGCGGACGCGCGCCCCGCCGTGGTGACGGCGGACATCGCGGCGTTCCTCGCCGACCCGGATGCGCTGCTCGCCGAGTGCTTCGGCCCCCTGACCGTCGTGGTCGAGTACACCGCCGGCGACGACCTGCTCCCCGCGCTCGGCCACCTGCCCGCCTCGCTGACGGCGACCATCCGCTCGGCGCCGGACGAGGACGTGACCTGGCTCGCCGCGATCCTGTCGCCCCGGTGCGGAAGGCTGGTCTTCGACGGCTGGCCAACCGGTGTCGCGACGGGATGGGCCCAGCACCACGGCGGAGCGTGGCCGGCCACGACGGGCTCGCTGCACAGCTCGGTCGGCGCCAGTTCGCTCCGCCGCTTCCTCACCCCGGTCGCCTACCAGAACGCCCCGGAGAGCGTGCTGCCGGCCGAACTCCACGACGCGAACCCACTGCACCTCCCGCGCCGGGAGAACGGGAGGCTGGTGCCCGCCGCCCGCGGGTAGTCCACCGGGCCAAGAAGGAAGCTCCCGTTCACCCTCTCCGCAGCGCCGCGAAGTCCAGCAGCCGCTGCTGCGACTCTGCGTACGACGTCGCCGACGGCACCGCACGCCCGTCCCGGACGGCCGCAGCGACCTCCACCGCCGCGTCGATCGCCACGCGGTACGGCAGCGACCCTGTGCTCACCCTCCGCACGCCGAGCTCCCCGAGTCTGGCCAGCGACAGGCCCGGCGTGACGAGCACGTTGAGCGGGAGCGGGATGGCGGCGGCCAGCTGTTCGATGGTCGCCGGGTCGGAGGCGCCCGGCACGAAGATCCCGTTGGCACCCGCGTCGGCGTACGTCTTCGCCCGCTCGACGACGGCGGCGACCGTGTCGTCCTCGTGGAACCAGTACGAGTCGATCCTGGCGTTGACGAACACGTCGGGGGCCGCGCGCCGGATCGCCGCGATCTTCGCCGCGGGGATGCCGGGGTCGACGAGCCGCCCGTCCGCCGAGTCCTCGAGGTTCACGCCGGCGACGCCGAGCCCCGCCACGAAGTCGGCCACCTCGGCCGGGTCGTCGCTGTAGCCGTCCTCGATGTCCGCGGAGATGTGCACGGGCAGGGCGGTGAGCATCCCGACCAGCGCGACGGTCGCATCCCTGCTCGCGCCCCCGGCGTCCGGCCGGCCAGTGGATGCGTTGACCCCGAAACTCGTCGTGCCCACCGCGGGGAAGCCCGCAGCGACGAAGGCGAGCGCGGAGCCGACGTCCCACGCGTTCGGCAGCAGCAGCGGAATGTCCTGATCGTGCAGTGCGGTGAACGTCATGGTGGTCCTTCCCACCCTGCGAGAGTACCGCCGGGGGCAGGGACCGGCGCACGGGCGACCGCGGTGACCAGGCCGACCTCGCGGAGGGACTGCGTTCCCACGTCGAGGTAGCCGTGCTCGGCCAGGTGCGCCAGGAAGGCCTTCTGCCTGTCCTGCGGGGCGGGGATCGCCGTCCACACGGCGGACCGGATGTCGTCGTTGTACGCGGAGTGCAGGATCGGCGCATGGCCGGTGACGGCAGCCAGCCCGGCCGCCCGGTCGCCGTCGACGGGGAGCACGTGGGCGCCGAACCCCGGCGAGCGAGGGTCGGAGCGGCTCGCCCTGCCGAGCCCGGCCTCCGCGTCTGCTGCCGCCTCTCCGGCGAACACCGCTCCCGCGTGCAGGGCGGCTGCGGTGGGGATGCGCTCCTCGACCCCGGCGGATCCGAGCATCACGAAGGTGCTCACTCCGAGCGGTGTGTCTGCCAGGGCGTCCGCTGCCATCGTCGTGCCGTAGGAGTGCGCCACCACGTTCAGGGTGGGCGCATCGTGGGAACGGGAGGCGGCCAGACCCTGGATCGCCTCGGTGAGCTCCGGAGCCCCTCGCGTCGCGTATTCGCCCAGTGCTGCGTCGATGCCGACCGGCGGCACGACGTACCCCATCCAGGCGATGACCGCGTGATCGGCCGGAGCAGCAGCATCCCGTTGCGAACCCCACAGGTTCTGCGCGGCCAGCGCCCACAGCTGCATGTCGGTGGCGTACGTGCCCATGCCGGGAACGGCCCAGGTGACCATCGACGCCGTCTCCGGGTTCCCCACCGCGATGGCCGCGGTCGGGCGCACGCCGGGAACGAATTCGATCAGATGCCGCGACGGGTGGGTCTTCGCGTGCAGCGCAGCGGAGATCGCCGTGTACGCCGCCAGGCTCAGCAGCCCCGCCTGTCCCGACGGGTGCGTCCTGACGGCAGCCCTGGCCGCGGCCAGCTGCTCGGTCAGCGCACGCCGGTTGGCCCGGTCGCGAACCGTGTACGAGACGCCGTCCAGGTTTCCGACCAGACTGGGCAGGTCGCGCTCCAGCCGGCTGCGCGCTGCCGCCGGCAACGCAGGCCACTCCCGTGCCGCCTGCCGGGGCAAGGAGTTCAGCAGCTCGAGGATCTGGTCGGGATGCTCGGAGATGACGGCGTCCACCGCGCTGCCCTCGAGCGAGGCCAGCTGGTGCAGGACCAGCGAACTCGACTGCTGGCCGCCCGCGGGGGCGACGACCACCGCGGCGACGGCGAGCACCGACGCGCCGCACGCGATCAGGATGCGCCGCACACCGTGAGCCCGAGTCGCACCCCTCATCTCCCCGAGGGTACGCCAAGCGGGTTCCCCGGACGCCGGCGGAAACGAATGCCGCCGACGTCCGATGACCTCGTGATCAGCGCACCTCGAACCCCGCGGACAGCAGGTCCGAGTTCCGCGACGACGGGCCGACCAGCACCTCGAACGCGCCGGGCTCCACGCGGCGCAGCCCCGCAGCATCCACGATCGTGCACTCGGCGACGGGCAGCCGGATGCCCACCCGCGCGGACTCGCCCGGCGCGAGGTCGACGTGCCGGTATGCCTTCAGCTCCTTGTCCGCCCAGCTCACGCTCGTGACGAGGTCGCGCACGTACAGCTGCACGGTCTCGCGGACGGGGCGTTCCCCGGTGTTGCTCACCGTCACCTCCGCGACGATGTCGTCCTGGAGGCCGACCTCCGTGCGCGCGACCGTGAGGTCCGCGTACTCGACCGTCGTGTACGAGCGGCCTTCGCCGAACACCCAGGCCGGCGCCTGCGTGAGGTCGGCGTAGCGGTCGCCGTGCTGGCCGCGGAGCTGGTTGTAGTACGTGGGCTGCTGGCCGACGTGCCTGGCGAAGGAGATCGGGAGGCGCCCCGACGGCTCCACCTGTCCTGCGATGACCTCGGCGATGGCCTGGCCGCCCAGCATCCCCGGGTTGGCCGCCCACAGCACGGCCGCGGCCTGCGCGACCGACGGAGGAAGCACGAGCGGCTTGGAGGCGAGGAGCACCACGACCACCGGCTTCCCCGTCGCGATCATGGCGTCGAGCAGCGCGTTCTGGCCGCCGATCAGCTCGAGGGTCGCCGTCGAGCGGCCCTCGCCGACGAGTTCGATGCGGTCGCCGACGACCGCGACGACCACGTCGGATGCCTCGGCGGCGGCGACCGCTTCGTCGAGCATCCGCTGGTCCGGCTGCGACGGCACGACCAGCGGCGGCCTGGGCTGCCCGTCCGGGAACGTCGCGCCGAGCGGGTCGGGCGCGAGGGTCAGGATGTCCGCCCCGCGAGCATGCTCGACGGTCCAGCCGTCGATCGCGCTCAGCCCGTCGAGCACGGTGGTGATCATCTCGCGCGGCTGGCCGTCGAGCCACCCGGCCTGGCCGGAGCCTCCCGCCCAGTCGCCGAGCTGCGTCTGGGCATCGTCGGCGAGCGGTCCGACGAGCGCGACGCGGAGCGGAGACGACGCAGACGACGCCAGCGGAAGGGTGCCGTCGTTCTCCAGCAGCACGATGGAGCGGCGAGCGATCTCGAGGTTGAGGTCGGCGTGTTCTGCGCTGCCGACCACCGCGTCGAGCTCGGCCTGCGGCAGGCGCGGGTTCTCGAAGAGTCCGAGATCGAACTTGATGGTCAGGATGCGCGCGACGGCGTCGTCGAAGTCGTCCTCGGCGAGCAGCCCCGCCGCCACGGCTTCGAGGGCGCCCTCGTAGAACAGCGGCGTCGTCATGATCATGTCGTTGCCGGCCTTCACCGCGGCGGCCGCCGCGTGCGCGTAGTCGGGCTGCACCTTCTGCTCCCAGACCATGCGGCCGACGTTGTCCCAGTCGGTGATGAGCGTTCCGGTGTAGCCCCACTCGCCGCGGAGCACCTCGCTGAGCAGCCAGTCGTTCACCGTGATCGGCACGCCGTCTGTGCTCTGGTAGCCGAGCATGAAGGTGCGGCAGCCCTCGCGGGCCACGCGCTCGAACGGGGGAAGGAACCAGCTGCGCAGCTTGCGCCGCGAGATGTCCGCTTCGCTCGCGTCGCGGCCGCCCTGCGTCTCGGAGTACCCGGCGAAGTGCTTCGCCGTCGCGAGGATCGCCGTCGGGTCGTCGAGGCCGTCGCCCTGGTAGCCGCGGACCATCGCGCTCGCCAGCTCGCCGATCAGGTACGGGTCCTCGCCGAACGTCTCGCTGATCCGCCCCCAGCGCAGGTCGCGGGCGATGCAGAGCACGGGAGAGAAGGTCCAGTGCACACCGGTCGCCGCCACCTCTTCGGCCGTGGCCCTGGCCACGCGCTCGATCAGGTCGGCGTCCCACGACGCTGCCATGCCGAGCTGGGTCGGGTAGATCGTCGCGCCCGGCCAGAACGAGTGGCCGTGGATGCAGTCCTCCCCGACCAGGAGCGGGATCTGCAGCCGCGTCTCCGCCGTCAGCCTGTTCGCCTCCAGGATGCGTTCCGGCGAGGTGTGCAGGATGGAGCCGGCGCGGCGGCGCAGGATGTGGTCCTGCAGGTCGTCGCGCGCATCCAGTTGCAGCATCTGCCCGATCTTCTCCTCCACCGTCATCCGGCTGAGCAGGTCGTCGACCCGCTCCGCCGTCGTGAACGATGGATCCCGGTACGGGACGAAACCGGAGGGCCGTGCCTCTGTTGCCGGCAGGGTCGATGTCATTCGGCAGCGCCTTCCGAGGTGGTTCCTGGCGAGGTGGTTCCCCGCGAGGTGCGGACCTCCGTGACGGTGGCGTTGATGTTCAGACCTTTCCGCTTCATGGCGCGAGCGCGCTCACCGGCCGAGCGCAGCCGGGGGTTGACGTACTCGTCGATGCCGAAGTTGACGAGAGAGAGGGCCACCCCGAGGATGGCGATGCACAGTCCGGCGGGGACGTACCACCACCAGTAGTCGGGGAAGGCGTTGTTCTGCTGCGCCCAGAACAGGATGGTGCCCCAGTTGAGGTTCGACACCGGGATGACGCCGATGAACGCGAGCGTCGTCAGGCCGAGGACCGCCGCGGTCATCGTGCCGACGAAGCTGGACGCGATGAGCGCCAGCAGGTTCGGCAGCATCTCCACCAGGATGATGCGGTGCAGCGGTTCGCCGTTCGCCCGCGCCGCCTGGATGAAGTCGCGGTTCCTCAGCGACATGGTCTGCGCACGCAGCACGCGCGCTCCCCACGCCCATCCGGTGAGACCGAGCACCGCGGCGATGACGACGAGCGGCGGATCCTGGAACTGCGACGCGATGATGATCATCAGCGGGAGCCCGGGGATGACGAGGAACACGTTCGACAGCGCGGACAGCGCCTCGCTCTTCCAGCCGCGCAGGTACCCGGCGGTCACGCCGACCGCGATCGCGACGATCGTGGCCATGATCGTGGCCAGGAACCCGACGACGAGCACGCCGCGGGTGCCGTAGACGAGCTGGCTGAACACATCCTGGCCGATGTGGGTCGTGCCGAGGAGGTGCTGGAACGACGGCGGCTGAAGTGTCGCGCTCAGGTTCTGCGCCTGGGGGTCGTACGGGGCGATCAACGGGGCGAAGATCGCGACCAGCACGAACACACCGAGGATGATGAGCCCGGTGGCGGACTTCGGGTTGCTGAACATCGCCAGCGACAGCTTGAGCTGCGACCAGAAGGTCTTCTTCTCCGGACTCTCGCTGCCCTGCTGCGGACGACCGGCCAGGACGGCCGCCGTCTCCGGGGCTCCGACGCCGACCGGCTGCGCGAGCGTGGATGTTCTCTCTGCGGGGGTGGTCATGATCAGGCCTCCGTCTGACGTGTGCGCGGGTCGAGGATGGCGTATGCGATGTCCGCGATGATGTTCGCGACCAGCACCGCCAGCACCAGGACGAGGAAGATGCCCTGCATCAGCGCGTAGTCCTTGGCGTTCGTCGCGTTGAGCAGCAGCAGCCCGATGCCGGGATACGAGAACACCATCTCCATCACGAGCGTGCCGCCCACGATGAAGCCGAGCGCGAGCGCGAAGCTCTGGATCTGCGGCAGCACGGCGTTCCGGGCGGCGTAGCGCCAGAGCACGCGGCGGTTCGGCATGCCCTTGGCCTGCGCGACCGTGATGTAGTCCTCGTCGAGCACGGTGAGCATCATGTTGCGCATCCCGAGCACCCAGCCGCCGAGCGAGACGACCACGATGGTCGCCACCGGCAGCACGGCGTGCGAGACCACCTCCGAGATGAACTCGGCGTTCCAGCCGGGTTCGACACCGACCTCGTACGCGTGCCCGGCGGGGAACCAGCCGAGCGTCGTCGAGAAGATCGCGATGAAGATCAGGCCGAGCCAGAAGTACGGGATGGTGCCGAGGAACGTCGTGACAGGCACGAACGCATCCAGGCCGCTGCCGCGCTTCCAGCCGATGACCGCGCCGAGGCTGGTGCCGATCACGAACGAGATGATCGTGGCGACGCCCACCAGTCCGAGGGTCCACGGCAGGGCGGACGCGATCGCATCCCCCACCGGCGCCATGCCCGTGGAGATCGAGACGCCCAGGTTGCCGTGCAGCAGCATGTTCCAGTAGTCGAGGTACTGCTGCCAGAGCGGCACGGAGGTGTCCAGGCCGAACATCGCACGCAGCGCTTTCTCCGCCTCCGGGGTCAGCTGCCCCTGGCTGCGCGCCATGAACGACGACACCGCGTCGCCCTTCATCATGCGCGGCAGGAAGAAGTTGACGGTGATGGCGGCCCACAGCGTGAACAGGTAGAACGCCACCCGGCCGCCGATGAACCGCCACGGGATGCGCGGACCGCTGCGCTCCGTGCGGGCGGCGGTCGTGCCGACGAGGGTCGGGTCGACCGGGGTCTTGTCGACGGGGGTCTGGGTCTCTGCGCTCATCGCGCACCTCCCGAGTTCTGGGCGGACAGTTCCCGGAAGAACTTCTCCGGGTCCGGCGAAGCGGCGCGCAACTCGCGCGTGTACGGGTCGCTCGGACGGAGGATGACGTCGTCGGCCGTCCCGCGTTCGACGACCCTGCCCTGGTTGAGCACCATGATCTCGTCGCTGAAGTGGCGAGCGGTGGCCAGGTCGTGGGTGATGTAGAGGACGCCGAGCCCTTCCTCCCTCTGCAGGTCGGAGAGGAGGTTGAGCACGCCGAGGCGGATCGACACGTCGAGCATCGAGACCGGCTCGTCCGCCACCAGGAGGGCGGGGCGGGATGCCAGCGCCCTGGCGATGGCGACGCGCTGCCGCTGACCGCCGGAGAGCTCGTGCGGGCGGCGGTCGATCACGGCGTCAGCATCCAGGCGCACGCGGAGCAGCAACCTCCGCACCTCCGCATCCACCTCGGAGCGCGGGACGACGTTGTCGAGTCGCAGCGGGCGCTCGATGTGGTGGCGGATCGAGTGGGACGGGTTCAGCGAGGCGAACGGGTCCTGGAACACCATCCGCAGCTGCTGGCGGTAGCTCCGCAGCCGCCGTCCGCTCCGCGGGATCGGGACGCCGTCGAGCAGTACATCGCCGCTCGTCGGGGTCTCCAGCTGGGTCAGGATCTTGGCGATCGTGGACTTGCCGCTCCCCGACTGGCCGACCAGGCCGATGGTCTGGTGCGACGACAGCGTGAAGCTCACGTCGTCGAGCGCTCGGAGCTGTCCGGAACCGCGGACGTTGTAGACCTTGGTGACGTTCCTGAATTCGAGGGTCGTCATCGCGCGACCACTCCTCTCTCGCCGGTCAGGCGCGGGAACGACGCCAGGAGGTTCTTCGTGTACTCGTGCTGCGGGTCGTTCCAGATCCGCTCCGCGGTCGCGAGCTCGACGATCTCGCCCTCGCGCATGATCGCGATCCTGTCGCTGATCTCCAGCAGGAGGGGGAGGTCGTGGGTGATGAAGACGACGGAGAAACCGAACTCGTGCCTGAGCTGGGAGATCTGCCGCAGGATCTCGCGCTGGACGAGCACATCCAGAGCGGTCGTCGGCTCGTCCATCACCATCAGCTGCGGCCGGAGGGCGAGCGCCATCGCGATCATCACGCGCTGGCGCATACCGCCGGACAGCTCGTGCGGGTACGAGCGCATCCGCTGACCGCCCACCTTGACGATCTCCAGCAGTTCGACGACGGCCTTCTTGCGTTCGGCGCGGCTCAGTTCCGGCCGGTGCACGATGAACACGTCCTCGAGCTGGGCGCCGATGGTCGCCACCGGGTTGAGGGCGTTCATCGCCCCCTGGAAGACCATCGAGATCTTGTCCCAGCGGAACCGGCGCATCTCCTCGACCTCGAGGGCGTTGATGTCGATGTCGTCGCCGCTCTTGTCGTGGAACACGACGCTTCCGTCGGTGATGACCGCCGGCGGACGGAGGAGTCGCTGCACGCCGTATGCGAGCGTGGTCTTCCCGCACCCGCTCTCCCCGGCGAGGCCGACGATCTCGCCCCGTTTGATGTCGATGGTGACGTTCTTGACCGCCCGCACAGGGGGATCGACGTCGTACACGACCGAAAAGTCGCGCACGGAAAGAAGGCTGTCTGTCATGTGCTTGTCGCTTTCTTGCTGGCCGCGAAGCATCCGGGGCGGACTCGGGAGGTGAGTCCGTCGTCCGCCCCGGATGCGCTGGGGACTACTTGGCAGCCGGCTTCAGCTTCATGACCACCTGCACAGCCCAGGGCTGCGTGGGGTCTGCCGTCGCGTACTGGTCGGACTCGCTCGGCCACCCGGTGAACTTGCGGGTGTTGTACTCGCCGAGCTGCGGGTGCGTTCCGATGGCGATGGCCGGCACGTCCTCGACGAAGATCTTCTGGATCTTGTTGAGGGCTGCGGTGCGCGATGCGTCGTCCGAGGCCTGCGCGTACTCCTTGAGCAGCGCGGTCGCCTCCGGGTTGTTGTAACGGCCGAAGTTGTCAGCGACCTTGCCGCCCGCTGCCTGCTCCAGGTATGCGCCGTTCATCACGTCGTCGTAGATGTGCCACGGGTTCGATCCCGATCCCGTCCAGTGCAGCACGGCGTCGAAGTTGCCCGTCGCCACGTTGGTGGTCCAGGTGTCCGCGTCCGGGGTGGCCACCTTGGCATCAGCACCGAGCGTGTTCTTCACCTGCGTCGCCACCAGCTGGATGCCCGTGACGTAGTCGTTCCAGCCCTGCGGGTCCTGCAGGGTGAAGGAGACCGGGTTTCCGGACGGGTCGATCAGCGCGCCGCTCTTCCAGGTGTAACCGGCGTCGGTGAGGACCTTCTTGGCGCCGTCGACGTCGATCTTGAAGTTCTGGTCCTTGTACTCGGGGGCGATGTACTGGTCACCCGTCGGCTGCGGGATGCCGGTCACGCTCTTCAGCTCGGGACCCGCGTTGCTGCGCGCCTTCTCGGCGTGCGCGGTGCGGTCGACGACCATGTTGACCGCCTTGCGGAACGCCACGTTGTCGAACGGAGCCTTCGTCGTGTTGACCACGATCATGTCCGGGCTCAGGATGTTCGCACCCCAGAACACGTTGTGCTTCTTGTCCTTGTCGACGTAGTTCTTCTGGTAGTCGGTGATGAAGATCTGCGCCCAGTCGGTCTCGCCGTTCTGCAGTGCGCGGAGGAGGCCGGTGTTGTCGTTGTACTCGAGGTACTTCAGCTCGGCGACGGGGACCTTGCCGCCCCAGTAGTCGGTGCGGGCCTTCAGCACGACGCCCTGCGACGAGAAGGTCTTGATCGTGTACGGGCCGGTGCCGACGGCGTCCTTGACCGCATCCTTGGTCGGGTCTGCGATGCCCTTCCAGATGTGCTCGGGAACGATGGCGGTTTGCAGCACGTCGCCCTGCTTGACGAACTTCGACTCGGTGAAGCTGAGCACGACGTTGCCGCCGTCCTTCTTGACGTCTGCGAGCTTCAGGCCGGCCAGGTCGAGGGCCGGCGTGCTCTTGATGAGGTTGAAGGTGTAGACGATGTCGTCCGCGGTGAACGGCTTGCCGTCGCTCCACTTCACGTCCGCGCGGGGCGTGACGGTCAGCTGCGTGTAGTCCGCGTTCCACTCGACCTTCGAGGCGAGCCACGGGGTGGTCTCGTTCTTGCCGACCGGGTTGACCATCGCCAGGGGCTCGAAGATCATCCGGTTGTATCCGAGGGACTGGCCGGAGCCTGTGCTGATGAACGGGTTGTTGATCTGCGTGGCGAGCACTGCGGAGCCGTCCGGCTTCGCGATCGTGAGGGAGCCGCCGCTCCCGCCGTTCGCGGTGGACGAGCCGCTGGATGAGCAGCCGGTGAGCGCGATCGCGCTGAACGCGGCGATCGCGGTTGCCGTGATCAAGTACTTCTTAAGCCTCATTGCTTCTCCTTCGTGGCGGACACATCCGTTGTGTCCTGTGGTGCGTGGAATGTCGCTGACGATAACTTGCTTACTGGACAGAAAGCAAGTTGGGGCAAGGTTACTGAGTGGTAAGCTCGCTCGCAACCAGCACGAGAAGGAAGCGATAGGAATGGCAACAAGCGGCGGCAGTGCCAGTCCACGCCCGGAAACGGAACGCAAGCGCAAGGAGATCCTGCGCGCGGCGATCGAGACCTTCGGAACCAAGGGTTCGACGAACGGCACCCTCGCCGACATCGCCGAGCAGGTCGGCATCACCCACGCGGGCGTCCTGCACCACTTCGGCTCCAAGCAGAACCTGCTCCTCGAAGTGCTCGAGTTCCGCGACAAGGACGACGTCGCCCAGCTGCCGGACCGCCACGTCCCTCGTGGTCCCGCCCTGTTCGCGCACCTCGTCGCGACCGCGCAGCGCAACGCCCTCCGGCCCGGCATCGTGCAGGTGTACACCGTGCTCTCCGCCGAGTCCGTCACCGACGACCACCCCGCGAAGGCGTTCTTCCAGGACCGCTACCGCGTGCTCAGAGAGGAAGTCGACGCTGCCTTCCGCGCCCTCTGCGCCCAGGAGAATCTGACGGAGCCGGAGACGATCGACAAGGCTGCCGCCTCCATCCTGGCCGTGATGGACGGCCTCCAGCTGCAGTGGCTCCTCGACCCGACAGCCGTCGACCTCGCCGGCGCGAGCGAGTTCGCCATCCAGGGGATCGTCAACAGCGCACTCAACCCCGGACCGGAGCTCGGCACCTACCTGCGCGAGGGCTGAGCCCGTTCGCGGGCGCCGCCTACTCGGCCAGCACGATCCGCGTGCCGTGCTCGGCGGCCGCCTCCAGCGTCGCCGTGCCTGACCCCGGCGTGGTGACGACCGACTCGAAGTCCCGGATGGACGCGATGCGGTAGACACCCTCCCCGGGGAACTTGAGCGACGTGGCGACCAGGATGCTGCGGTCGGCCGCACGGCGCATCCTGTCTTTGACGCCCGCCTCCTGATTCAGGTCGGTGACGACCGAGCCGTCCGGGCGGATGCCCCCGCTGCTGATGACGGCGACGTCGGCGTGGATCAACGCCAGCATCTGCTCGGTGAGCGGGCCGGAGACGGTACCGGGCTTCGAGCCGACCGCGCCGCCGAGCAGGATGAGCGTGCACGTCGGATCGTCACCGAGCGCGCGCAGGATCCACAGGTTGTTCGTGACGATGGTGACGGGACGGTCCTTCAGCTGCCGCGCGATGGCGAGCGTGGTGTGGCCGATGTCGAGGAGCACCACCTGGCCGTCGCCGATCAGGTCGGCCGTCGCAGCGGCGACGACCAGTTTCTCTCCGGCGTCCGGGTCGAGATCCGGATACTCGTCGTCCGGCGTCTCCGCCGGCTTCGCTCCCCCGTGCACCCTGCGCAGGCTGCCGGCGATCTCGAGTCGTTCGAGGTCGCGGCGGATCGTGGTTCCGCTGACCGCGAGGAGCTGCGACAGTTCGTCCACCGTCGCGCTCCCTGCTCTGCGGACGCGGTCGACGATGGCAGCTTCGCGCTGGTGGGTGAGCATGTTTTCTTCTCTCGTGGCGGGCGAACCTCAGTCTCGCCGTGCTCATTTTCGCTCATATGAACGCCGAATGAACAGTATCTGGCGCTCATTTGAAAGGTGCTGCGCAACTATCGCCAAGAACGTGCACCCCCGATTAGCGTGACGAGTGTTCGCCCCGACGACCAGGACGAACGCCCCTCCACCCCCTTCCCTCTCAGGAGTGCTCCGTGAAAACCCCTCGCCTGATCGCCTCCGTGGCAGCCGTCGCTGCCATCGGGCTCGCCCTCGCCGGCTGCGCGCAGAGCAGCTCGGCCGCGTCGTCCACCGACGGCGCAGACAAGAAGCTCACCGTCTTCCTCAGCGCAGACACCAACATCCAGGATCTCTGGCAGAAGACGCTCATCCCCGCGTTCGTGAAGGCCAATCCGGGATACAGCGTGTCCGTCGACTTCGACCTGCACGGGCTGCACGACCAGCAGACCGTCGCCAAGCTCACCGCGGCGACCATCCAGAAGAAGGACCCCGGCTACGACCTCGTCGACGCCGGTTTCGTCTCGCAGGTCGCCGCATCCGGGCTGCTCGAGAAGGTCTCCGGCACCGACGTCCCCGGCCTGAAGGACGTTCCGAAGGACCTCGTCACGGCCGGCGGCAACGGCGGCATCCCCTACCGCGGCTCCAGTGTCGTGCTCGCGTACGACACCAAGACCGTCGCCACCCCGCCGAAGACGCTCGACGACCTGCTCGCCTGGATCAAGGCCAACCCCGGCAAGTTCACGTACAACTCCCCGGACACGGGAGGCAGCGGCCAGTCGTTCGTCACGACCGTGCTCGACCAGAACGTCTCCGCCGCCGACCGCACCAAGCTGGTCACCGGCTCGGCGCCCGAGGTCGAGGGCGACTGGGACAAGGGATTCGCGACGCTCGCGAGCCTCAACCCGTACGTGTACCAGAAGGGCGTGTACCCGAACGGGAACAACCAGGTGCTCGATCTCCTCTCCAGCGGCCAGATCTCGATCGCCCCGGTGTGGAGCGACCAGTTCGTCACCGGCCACAAGAACGGCCAGATCCCCGCGAACATCGCGTACACCCAGATCTCCGACCCGTCGCTGACCGGCGGCGCCAGCTACCTCGGCATCCCCTCCGCCACCCCGCGCAAGGCGGGAGCCGAGAAGCTGGTGTCCTGGCTGCTCACCCCGGATGCTCAGGCGCTCGTCGCAGACAGCATCTCCGGATACCCGGTGATCGCGCTCGACAAGCTGCCGTCCTCGGTTCAGGACCAGTTCAAGAACGCCGACATCGCCAACCTCCGCCCGGCATACTTCGCCACCACCGCCGCCGACATGAACAAGGCGTGGGCGCAGAAGGTCCCCGGCAAGTAATGGCCACCGTCACCGCCGCCCCGGCGGCGACCACCGCGGTCCGCAGCGCCAGCACGGCGCGGCGGTCCGCGGTGACCGGCTTCCTGCTCGCGCTGCCTCCCGTGGTGGTGATCGCCCTGTTCGTCGGGGTGCCCGTGGTGCTCGCCCTCGCGTTCAGCGTCGGCTTCACGGGCGGCCTGAACTCCGTGATCGCGGCCGTCGGTCAGAACGTGCACCACGCGGACGGCGCCCTGCCGACCTTCGCCGCATACGGCGACGTGTTCGCCACCGAGGCGTTCTGGCAGGACCTCGGGCTGACGCTCGGGGTGACCGTCGCGAGCACCGCGATCGTCGTCGTCCTCGCGGGCGGCATCGGCCTGTATCTGCGGCTGCGCGGCGGCTGGCTCGCCCGGTTCCTGTCCGCCATCGCCATCGTGCCGCTGTTCATCCCCGTGGTCATCGCCTCCTGGGCGATTCTCACCTTCTACTCCGCCGACGGCTTCCTCCGGAGCCTGCTCGCGCAGATCGGCGTCGACGGCCCGGTGTGGGCGTACACGGCGACCGCCATCGTCATCGGCTCCGCGTGGACGTCCCTTCCGTTCGCCGTGCTGATGATCGTGTCCGGGCTGCAGTCCGTTCCCGACGCTCTGATCGAGGCGGCCAGGGATGCGGGAGCGGGCACCGTGCGGATCGTGCGCACCATCCTGCTGCCGATGAGTGCCGTCCCGATCGTGATCGCCGTCACCTTCACCGCCATCGGCGTGATCGGCTCGTACACGGTCCCGTACTTCACCGGTCCGAACGCTCCGACCATGCTCGGCGTCGCTCTCGCCAGCTACTTCACCTCGTACAACCAGCCGCAACAGTCGCTCGTGATGGCCTTCGTGGTCTTCCTCGCCGCGGCGGGCATCGGCGCGCTGTACGTCTGGGCGAACTTCCGCAGCGCCCGCCGCGAGGGGAGGATCTGATGCCGGGCGCCGTCTCCGCCGTGCTCCGCGCATCCGGTGCCACGCTGTTCGCGATCGTGCTGCTGGTGTTCGTGCTCGGCCCGCTGCTCTGGCTGGGCGCCCACGCGTTCGCGGACACCTGGACGTACCCGCACCTGCTTCCAGACTCGTGGACGCTGCGCTGGTGGTCGACGGTGTTCAGCGATCCGGCGCTCGGCTCGTCCATCCAGAACTCGCTGCTCATCACGCCTGTGGTCGTGCTCGTCTCCGCCGTGGTCTGTCTGCCCGCCGCATACGCCTTCGCGCGGTTCGAGTTCCCCGGTCGCCGGCTCTTCCTGATCGGCCTGTTCGCCACGAACGCGTTCCCGCGGATGGGGCTGTTCGCGACCCTCGCCTCCCTCTACTACGCGCTCGGCCTGATGAACACGATCGCGGGTGTCGTGGTGGTGCAGCTCCTCGGGACCATCGTGTTCATGACCTGGATCCCGGCCGCCGCGTTCTCCGCCGTCCCCCGCTCGCTGGAGGAGGCCGCGCGCGACGCGGGAGCATCCCGGGCGCGCGTGTTCTTCACCGTCACGCTGCGACTGGCGCTCCCCGGCATCCTGGTCGGCGCCGTGATGGCGTTCCTCGCGGCGTTCGACGAGGCGCAGGGCACGTACCTGGTCGGCGCACCGGACATCCTCACCATGCCGACCGAGATGTACAGCCTCGTCCTCAACTTCCCCAAGCAGGTCGCCGCCGTCTTCTCGATCCTCCTCGCCATCCCCTCCGTCGTGCTGCTGCTCACCGTGCGCAAGCACGTGATGGGCGGCCAGCTCGCCGAAGGCTTCCAACTCAAATGACCGTCCGACTCACGAACAAGGAGCACTCCGTGACCTCCCTCTCCGCCGCGACCGGCGGCTCCGGTGCAGGCGGCCTGCGTCTCTCCGGGCTCAGCAAGACGCTGGGCGGCCGCACCATCATCGACGACCTCGACCTCACCGTGCAGAGCGGCGAACTGGTCTCCCTGCTCGGTCCGTCCGGCTGCGGCAAGACCACCACGCTCCGGATGATCGCCGGGTTCCTCGCTCCGGACGCCGGCAGCATCACGATGGCAGGCCGCGACGTCACGCGGCTCGGGCCGGACAAGCGGCCGAGCGCGATGGTGTTCCAGAACTACGCGCTCTGGCCGCACCTGACCGTGGCGAAGAACGTGGCGTACCCGCTGAAGCTGCGCACGCTGTCGCGCGCGCAGATCGCGGAACGGGTGGATGCGATCCTGACCCTGGTCAATCTCCTGCACCACCGGGACTCGCGCCCTCCGCGCATCTCCGGCGGCGAGCAGCAGCGCGTCGCCCTCGCGCGCGCTCTCGTGCAGGAGCCGGACGTGCTGCTGCTCGACGAGCCGCTCAGCAACCTGGACGCGAAGCTGCGCGTGAAGGTGCGCGAGGACATCCGGGACCTGCAGCAGCGGCTCGGGATCACCACGGTCATCGTCACGCACGACCAGGAGGAGGCACTCTCCATCTCGGACAGGGTGGCGGTGATGAACGCGGGCAGGATCGAGCAGTTCTCGACACCGACGGAGCTCTACGCCCGCCCGGCGACCGAGTTCGTCGCGACCTTCATCGGCTCCCTCAACCGCTTCGACGGCTCGTTCGACGGCTCACGCGTCGTGGACGGTCCCGGCGTCGTCGGCATCCGGCCGGAGGACGTGGTGTTCACGCAGGCGCCCGTGCCCGGCGGGGTGCGCGCCGTGGTCGAGCGGGTGGTGCCGCACGGTCACTTCCACGAGCTGCGGCTGCGCCGCGACGACATCACGCTGAACGCGTACGTCACCGGCCAGCCGCCGCAGCTGGGGAGTGTCGGCTTCGCCACCGTCGAGTCCGCCCTCCTGTACCACGACGGCCGTCTGGTCGAGCGCGCAGAGGCGGTGGTCGCATGACCCCGCGCGCCTGCGCCCACCGCGGCGACTCGTCGGTCTTCCGCGAGAACACCATCCGGGCCGTGCGGTCGGCTTTCGACAAACGTGCAGAGGTGGTCGAGATCGACGTGCGGCTCACCGCCGACGGCGACGTGGTCGTGCTGCACGATCCGACGCTCGAACGGCTCTGGAACGATCACCGCGCGATCGACGACGTGCCGACGGCCGACCTCGCGTCCTTCGGAGCGGCCGACGACCGGCCTCCCCTGCTCGCCGAGCTGCTGCCGCTCTTCGCCGACGCGGAGAGCAGGCTGGTGATCGACCTGGAGGAGGCGCGTTTCGCCGCCCCCGCGCTCGCCGTCGTCGCGGCATCCGGGATCACCGTGGACTGGTGCGGCGACCTCGACGGGATGCGCACCATCCGCTCCCTCGACCGGGATGCGCGCATCTGGTACCCCTGGGCCGCGCCCATCGCACCGACCGCCGACGACATCGCGAGCCTCGCTCCCGTGACGATCAACATCCCCTTCGCCATCGCCGACGACGCCTTCGTCCGAGCGGTCCACGACCTCGGCCTCACCGTCACCGCGTGGACTATCGACGACCCGGCCGACCTCGCGGCGGCCGTCGCCCTCGGCGTCGACACCGTCACCACGAACCAGCTCGACCGGCTCCAGGCGATGCGGTCGCAGCCCGTCTCCTCCCGTGCGGAGGTGGCGCGATGACCCCGGCCGAACTCGTCGACGCCCGCGACCGCGCCCGCGAGCTCGGGGCCTGGGCCGCCGAGCAGATCCGCACGAGCAGGATCACCGAGGTCTCCACCAAGGCGAACCCGGCCGACCTCGTCACCGAGCTCGACCAGTCGATCGAGCGGCACGTGCGCGAGCGGATCTCCGCCTGGTACCCGGATCACGCGTTCGTCGGCGAGGAGTACGGCGGCGAGTCTGCGCCCGGCCGCCCGACCTGGTACCTCGACCCGGTCGACGGCACCACCAACCTCGCCAACGGCGTGCCGTGGACGGCGTTCTCCCTCGCGCTCGCCCTGGACGACGTGCCCCTCGTCGGCGTGGTCGCCGACCCGTGGCAGAACGCGCTGTTCGACGCCATCGCCGGTGAGGGCGCTCGTCGCGACGGCGCAGCCATCGCGGTCGCGCCCGGCGGATCCCTCTCGGGAGGCGTGGTCGGCAGCGAGCTGGCCGGGCATCAGGCCTGGACGGGGATGCGCGAGCTCGCGCAGGCGCTCACCGATCGGTTCTGCACCCTCCGAGTGATGGGTTCGGGCACGCTCACCCTGCTCGGGCCGGCGGCGGCGCGCGGGGTCGGCGCGGTCATCCACCGGTTCAGCCCGATCGACCACCTGGCCGCCTGCCTCATCGCGGCGGAGGCCGGGGCGGTCGTGCTCGGCGAGGACGGGCAACCAGCCGTGTTCCCCGCGACCGGCGGCGTGCTGGTCGCCGCACCGGAGGTCAGCGAGGAACTGTACGACCTGTGGCGGGCTGCACTCGCCGGGCGATGATCAACGACGCCGGGATGTGCCCGGCCGCGAGGACCAGCGCCGCCGCGGCGATCCAGAGGTTGCCGAGCCAGGCCGCCGTGCTCAGGAACACCACGACGGGCAGTACGGCCATCGGGACCGGGATCACCCACCAGCGCCGGTAGAGCGTCTCTCCCGCTCGCCCCGTTGCGAGGTACCGCGCCCACAGGGCGTAGTAGCCCGCCAGCGCGGCGAGCGCCGGAACCGCCCACCAGCCGACCAGCTCGCCGGGCTCGGTGATCGGCGGGACGACCAGGCAAAGCGCCTGCCCCGCGCGTTCCAGCCACCCGAGCAGCCGGGGCACACGCGCCTCCGGCATCGGGGAGAGCGGCGGGAACCACACCAGCAGCAGGTTGGGAGCGAGCACGGCGAGCGCCATGATCAGACCCAGCAGAGAGAAGCCCACGCATGAAGGCTAGCGGTGCGCGATCTTCCTCTCCCGCATCCGGTCAGTCGTCGGCGGCGGCCTTCCCGTCCCCTGCGCCCTGATCGCGGAGCTTCGCCCACTGCCGGAGGCGTTCCGCGACGTTGCGTTCGTACCCGTTCTCGGTCGGTTCGTAGAACGTCTCGCGGGCCATATCGTCCGGGAAGTAGTTCGCGCCGGAGAATCCGGTCTCGGTGTCCGGGTCGTACTGGTATCCCTTGCCGTAGCCGAGGTCTTTCATCATCCGGGTGGGGGCGTTCAGGATGTGCGCGGGCGGCATCAGCGATCCCGTGCGCTTCGCCGCGGCGTTCGCCCTACTGAACCCGCGGTATACGCCGATCGACTTCGGCGCCGTCGCCAGGTAGAGCACGGCCTGGGCGATCGCGAGCTCGCCCTCCGGCGATCCGAGGCGTTCGTAGACGTCCCACGCGGCGAGCGCCTGCTGCACCGCGTTCGGGTCGGCCATCCCGATGTCTTCCGTGGCGAACCGGGTGATTCGGCGGGCGATGAACAGCGGGTCCTCTCCGCCGGCGAGCATCCGGGCCAGCCAGTACAGAGCGGCGTCCGGATCGGAGCCGCGCATCGACTTGTGGAGGGCGGAGATGAGGTTGTAGTGCCCCTCCTGCGACTTGTCGTACAGCGGGGCGCGCTTCTGCACGGCCGCGGCGAGCGCCGCCGAATCCACGGGTGCTGGTAGCGACTGCACCTGCTCGATCATGTTCAGCAGGTACCGGCCGTCGCCGTCCGCCATCGCGATGAGGGCCTGCCGGGCGTCGTCGTCGAGCGGCAGCGATGCGCCGAGCAGTTCCTCCGCACGTGTGATGAGGATGCCAAGGGCCGCGTCGTCGAGGCGTTTGAGCACGAACACCTGGCAGCGGGACAGGAGGGCGCCGTTGAGTTCGAAGCTGGGATTCTCGGTGGTCGCTCCGACGAGCACGATCGTGCCGTCTTCGACGTACGGCAGGAACGAGTCTTGCTGCGCCCGGTTGAACCGGTGGATCTCGTCGACGAACAGCAGCGTGCCCTGCCCGATCTCGCGCCGCCGCTGCGCGGCCTGGAACACCTTGCGGAGGTCGGCGACGCCGGAGAACGTGGCGGAGAGCGGTTCGAACGCCAGGTTCGTCTGCTCGGCGAGGAGGCGCGCGATGGTGGTCTTCCCGCAGCCGGGCGGTCCCCACAGGATCATCGACACGAGCCGCTGCGCAGCGACCATCCGCCCGATCGGCGCATCCTGGGCGAGCAGGTGGTCCTGGCCGACCACGTCCGCCAGGGTGTGCGGGCGCAGCCGATCGGCGAGCGGACGGGATGCGTCGTCCACGTCGAACAGAGAAGGCGGTAGCTCGCTCACGATCGCAGACTACCGTGGGGACCACCGCATCCCCAGCTGAGAGAAGGGAACACGACATGAGACTCACGATCAGCCTGCAGGTCACTCTGGACGGCGTCGCCCAGGCGAACGGCGGCAACAACGAGGAGATGGACCCCGGTTTCACCCGCGGCGGCTGGGCGCTGCCGCTGGGCGACGACGAGGCGGTGCAGTACATCCTCGACACCTGGCGACGCCCGGATGCGTTCCTCCTCGGCCGGAAGACCTACGGCCTGTTCGAGACATACTGGGGCGCGCGCAGCGACGACGACGGCTTCGGTGCCGCAATCAGCTCGAAGCCGAAGTACCTGGTCTCCAGCACGGTGTCCGACCCCACCTGGCAGAAGACCACCGTGATCTCCGGCGACGTCGCCGAGCGCGTGCGCGAGCTGAAGGCGCAGCCGGGCGGCGAGCTGCTCGTGGTCGGGAGCGTCGCCCTCGCCCGCTGGCTCCTCGAGAACGAGCTGGTCGACGAGCTGAACCTCATCCAGTTCCCGGTGATCGTCGGCGAGGGCGAGCGCCTATTCCCTGAGCGCGGTCTCGACTTCGCCCTGGACCTGCTCGACTCCCGGGTGTTCGGCACCGGTATCGTCGCCCTCACGTACGGAGTGGGAGGGCGGCCGGAGTACGCCTGAGCGACGACGACGACGACGGCTGCGGCCGGCGCGGAACCTCACCCCACCGGGATGCCGGCCTTCGCTGCCTCCAGCGAAGCGCGCAGCTCGGACAGGACCGCCGCGACGGCCTCCCGCCGCTCCCGCGGGATCGGGATGAGGGCATCCAGCTGCGCAAGGAACACCGCCTCCGCCTCGTCGACCAGGCGCTCCCCCTCCTCGGTGAGGCTGACCAGGGACGACCTCCCGTCCGACGGGTTCGGGTGGCGCCGGGCCAGGCCGCGCTGCACCAGGCGGTCCACCCCCTTGCTGATGGCCCCGACCCCGGCGACGAAGTTCTCCGCGATGTCGATCACCCGCGCGCCCGGCTTGGCCGCGAGGTAGCGGAGCATCTCGAACTGGGATGCAGCGATCCCGTGCTCGGCGCGCAGTGCGTCGTCGACCGCGTTGTACAACCGCGTCTCGGAGCGGACGAGGTCGTCGAAGAAGGCGGCCAGGTCGTCGCTCGCGCTTTTGTATGCCATGGCATATAGTCTAATAACTGCATGCCTCGGCATATATCCACGCGATCGGAGAGACCATGACCACGGAACAACGGAGAACCCTCGCCGAGCAGCTGCGGCTCGCCCCAGCACAGCATCCGACGACGATCGACGAGATGCGGGCCGGGTTCGCCGCCCTCATGGGCTCCTTCCCCGTGCCGGGCGGCATCCGCACCACCCCCACCCGCCTCGCGGACCGTGACGCCGTGCTGGTCGAGCCGGAGGCGGACCAGCGCCCGGGCACTCTGCTCTACTTCCACGGCGGCTCCTTCATCCTCGGTTCGCCGACGACCGCCCTGAGCATCACGGCGCAGCTAGTGCTCCGATCCGGGATGCGGGCGCTCTCGCTGGACTACCGCCTGGCGCCCGAGCATCCCTTCCCGTCCGCCATCGACGACGGCGTCGCCGCATACCGGGAACTCCTCTCCCAGGGCACGCCGCCGTCGTCCATCGCCTTCGTGGGCGACTCGGCGGGCGGCGGGCTGTCGGTCACCACCTGCCTGGCCGCCCGGGATGCGGGCCTGCCGCTCCCGGCGGCGATCGTCGCATTCTCCCCCGGCCTGGACCACACCCGGTCAGGGAGCAGCATGGTCGCCAAGGACGGCGTGGACCCCTTCTTCACCGCCGAGGCGATGCGACGCACCGGCGAGCTCTACCTCGCCGGCCAGGACCCGGCCCAGCCACTGCTCGCCCCCGCGGTGCACGCCGACCTTCACGGCCTGCCGCCGATGCTGCTGCAGGTGGGGACGAACGAGCTCCTGCTGGACGACTCCGTCCGCCTGGCCGAGCGCGCTCGCGACGCCGGCGTCGACGTCATCCTGGATGTCACCGCCGACGTGCCCCACGTGTTCCAGGCATACGTCGGCGTGCTGGACGAGGCGGCGGAAGCGCTCGACCGGGCAGCGCTGTTCCTCCGCCAGCGGGTGGAATGATGAAGCGACCGCGCTGAGCCGCGCCCACCGACAGGAGACCGCCGTGACCACCATCGCCGCCAATCTGGAGTGGCTGTTCACCGAAACGGCCGACTGGACCGCCGACCGCATCCGGGCAGCAGCGGCCCACGGTCTCGACGCCGTCGAGATCTGGGGATGGCGCGACAAGGATGTTGAGGCCATCCGGGCGGCGCTCGACGAGACCGGCGTCACGCTGCTGTCGCTCATCGTGGACCCACAGCTGCAGCTCACCGACCCGTCCACGCACGAGCCGTATCTCGACGGGGTGCGCGATTCGCTGGAGGTCGCGATCGCGCTCGGCGCCCCCAACCTCGTGGTGGTGGCCGGCCAGGAGCGGGATGGGGTGCCCCGGCAGGACCAGCACGATGCGGTCGCCTCCGTGCTCTCGCGCGCGGCGGCGATCGTCGCGGGCAGCGGGGTCACGCTGCTCCTCGAGCCGTTGAACTCGCGTGTCGACCACGTCGGGACGTACCTCTGGTCGACGAGGGAGGGACTCGACATCGTGCGCGAGGTCGGCTCCCCGCAGGTGCGCCTCCTGCTCGACGCCTACCACGCGCTCGTCATGGGCGAGGATCTCGCGGCCGTGGTCGGCGACGACATCGCCCTGGTCGGCCACGTGCAGGTGGCCGATGCCCCCGGCCGGCACGAACCGGGCACAGGGACGATCGACTGGCAGGCGCAGTTCCGTCTCCTCCGCGACCTCGGCTACTCGGGCCGCTGGGGCATGGAGTACACCCCGAGCCGCGAGACGGCCGCCTCGCTCCGCCACGTCGAAGACCTGGCAGCACTGGTCGACGGACCGCGCGCGTCGGGAACCACGGCGTTCGTCGCGGACACTACTTAGATATGAGGGGTATTCGACTGGACGAGCCGACTGTGCTCGAACGCGTGCGGGGCGGTGACGCCGACGCGTTCGGGGAGCTGTTCGACCTGCACCACGATCGTGTCTTCCGCCAGGCCATGCGACTGACGGCGTCCATCCACGACGCTGAGGACGTGACGGCCGTGGTGTTCCTGGAGGCCTGGCGCCGCAGGGATGCGATGCGCGAGGTGAACGATTCGGTCATCGGCTGGCTGCTGGTGATGACGAACTTCGTGTTCCGCAACTATGCGCGCGCATCCCGCCGCTACCGCACCGGGCTGGAGCAGCTGCCACCGCCCGAGCACGCGCCGGATCACGCGGACGCCGTGGACGAGCGCATCGACCGCGACTCCCGCCGTGCGGCACTGCGCCGTGCGCTGGCCACGCTGCCGCGACGCGACCAGGACATCCTGACGCTGTGCGTGCTGGAGGAGCTGAGCACGGCCGACGCCGCCGCGGCGCTCGGCATTGCGCCGGGCACGGTCAAATCGCGCCTCTCCCGGGCGAAGACCCGGCTCACCGAACTGCTGCAGCAGGACCCCACCGCGGCGGAACCTGCCACGAGTCCCGCCGCGACGGAACCCACCACGACGAACCCCACTACGACGAACCCCACTACGACGAACGGAGGAGAGCGATGAGCACCGAGCCCACCTTCGACCCGCGCCGCAAGGCCGCGATCCGCGACCTGGTCGTCACGCACGCGGCCGCAACGCAACCAGGCACCGCCCGCAAACGCACAGCGCTGATCGTGGCCCTGGTGCTGCTCGCCGTCAGCATCTCCGGCGGCACGGTGGCATACGCCCTCGGCACCGGACTTCTCGACCCGGCCCCGGTGGCGACCGCGACGCCGACACCGACACCCACTCCGACGCCGACGCCGACCGAGACACCGACCCCGACGTCCACACCCACCACGGTGGCGCCCGTCGACGATCCGGCAGATCCGTCCACCTGGACCATCCGTTTCGATGGTGTCGGTCCGGTCAGTCTCGGGACGCCTTTCGCGGCGCAGCACCAGATCATCCCCGCGTTCTCCGACGCCACCGACCCGATCTGTGTCCCAGAACTGGCGTTCTTGCTCGCCCCCAACGGCCTCCGCTTCAGGTTCGTGGGCGCAGCCGACGGCTCCGACCAGACCGCGGCCATCGAGTTCGGCAATTTCGGAACCGGCGCCGACGACCACGCGAATACCCCGAAGACGCCTGAGGGCATCGGTATCAGTTCCACGGCCGAGGAACTGCTCGCCGCGTATCCGAACATCCAGCAGACGGGCACGTACAACGACCTCGTCACCTACTACGGCCTGACGGACAACCAGGGCGGCTGGATCGTCTTCGCCGTGATGAACGGCGCGGTCACCGACATCCAGATCGCCAACGAAGCTGTCCTGCCGATCGGTCAGAAAAGAGTCAATTCCATCCCTTCCGAGCGCTGCCCCGCCTGACGGGTGGGCCAGGACGCCCACATCACCTGCGGCATCCCGAGCCCTCTCCATCCGGCCCCACTTGACACAATTTCTGACTGCACTCATAATTGAGTGCAATCACTAATCCTGTCAAGAAGGGCACACTCGTGCACGCACTCTCCCTGACCGCATATAAGGAGCCGCTCCAGCGCTCGGAGGTTCCCGAGCCGACCGTCGGCCCGGACGACGTGCTCGTCGCGGTGCAGGCGGCCGGGCTCAACCGGCTGGACGAAGGGATCCGGCAGGGGCAGTTCACGCAGATCGTGCCCCTGCAGCTTCCGCACACGCTCGGGCTCGACCTTGCGGGCACGGTCATCGAAGTCGGTTCCGCCGTCCGGAGATTCACCCCGGGCGACGAGGTCTTCGCCCGGCCGCGGGATGGTCGCATCGGCACGTTCGCCGAACGCATCGCCGTCTCCGAGGACGATGTCGCGCGCAAGCCTGCCTCCGTCGACATGATCGAAGCGGCATCCCTCCCCCTCGTCGCGCTGACCGCCTGGCAGGCGTTCGTCGAGCGAGGCCACCTGCAGGCGGGTCAGAAGGTCCTCATCCACGCGGGTGCGGGAGGGGTGGGCACGATCGCCATTCAGTTGGCGAAGCATCTCGGCGCAACCGTTGCCACCACCGTCAGCGCGGCCGACCGCGACTTCGTTCGCGGGCTCGGGGCGGATGTGGTGATCGACTACCGCACAGAAGACTTCGAAACCCTTCTCAGCGGTTACGACCTCGTGCTCGACAGCCTCGGAGGTGAGAACCTCGAGAAGTCGCTGCGCATCCTCAAGCCCGGTGGCACCGCGATCGGCATCGCCGGTCCCCCTGACCCAGCGTTCGCTCGACGGATCGGGATGAATCCGCTTCTGCGGACGGCGGTCGCCGGGCTGAGCCGGAAGATCCGCGCACAGGCGAAGCGCCTGGGCGTGACGTACGAGTTCCTCTTCATGCGCGCGGACGGCACGCAGCTCGAGCAGATCGCCGCGCTGGTCGACGAGCAGGTGCTCCGGCCGGTCGTCGGCCGTGTCGTCCCGTTCGAGCAGATCCCAGCCGAACTCGGTTCGCTCGCTCGCGGCGTTCGAGGCAAGTCCGTCGCCGCCATCTCCGGCCCGTCGCCGCGCGCCGACCGCTGATCGTCACCCACCACCGAAGGAGCCCACCATGAGCACGGAACCCGTCGTCACCGCATACCGTGACGCCCCCACACGCACCATCCGCGTCGGCGACACGACCGTCGCCTACCGGGAGCTGGGACCGGCAGGCGGCATCCCGGTCGTCTTCTTCGTGCACCTGGCCGGAACGCTCGACAACTGGGATCCACGGATCGTCGACCCGATCGCGAAGCACCGGCACGTCATCGCCTTCGATCAGCGCGGGGTCGGCGGTTCCTCCGGGAAGGTTCCCACGACCCTCGAGGCCGCAGCGGACGACGCATACGCGTTCATCACGGCGCTGGGATACGACCTGATCGACGTCTTCTCCTTCTCCATGGGCGGGATGATCGCGCAAGACCTCATCCTGAAGCACCCCGGCCTGGTCCGCAGGCTCGTCCTCACGGGAACCGGCCCGCGCGGCGGCAAGGACATGGACAAAGTGCTTTGGACCACGTACTGGGACATCCTCCGCGCCGCGCTCACCCGGTCCGACCCCAAGGAGTTCCTCTTCTTCAACCGCAACGCGACGGGCAAAGAGGCCGGAAAGGCCTTCATCGGGCGGCTCACGGAACGCGTGACCGACCGCGACAAGGACCTCTCGCTCTCCTCGTTCCACACCCAGCTGAAAGCCATCCAGAGGTTCGGCAGATCGGCACCGTCCGACCTGTCACGGATCACGCAGCCCACGCTCATCGCCAACGGCGACAACGACCGGATGGTGCCCTCCGTCCTCTCGGAGGACCTCCACCGGCGCATCGCCGGCTCCGAGCTCGTCATCTACCCGGACTCCGGCCACGGTGCGATCTTCCAGTACCACGAGCAATTCGCGCCGGTCGCCGTCGACTTCCTCGGCGCCTAGCCGAGGCCGCACCCCTCACCCGCACCGCTACCCCGAACAGTCAAGGAACCCTCATGCCATCGCTCAGCAATGCCGTCGTCCTCGTTACAGGCGCGAACGGAGGAATCGGCACCGAATTCGTCCGTGCCGCCCTCGACCGCGGTGCATCCAAGGTCTATGCGACCGCGCGCAACCCACAGACGTGGACGGACGATCGCATCGTCCCGCTCCCCCTCGATGTGACGGACGCCGACTCCATCGAAGCGGCCGTCAGCGCGGCGGGCGATGTCACCGTGGTGATCAACAACGCGGGAGGGGTCCCGCCGACGGCGAGCATGCTCGACATCTCCGAAGCCGACCTTCGAGCCAACCTGGAGCTCAACTTCTTCGCCCCGGTGCGCGTGTCACGCGCGTTCGCCCCCACCCTGATCGCGGCCGACGGCGCTGCACTGGTGAACATCCACTCTGTCGCCAGCTGGTACGCCTTCGGCGGGACGTACAGCGCGTCGAAGGCCGCACTCTGGTCCGCGACCAACTCGCTGCGGCTGGAACTCGACCCACTCGGCGTGCTCGTCACGGGAGTGCACGTCGGATACGTCGACACCCGGATGGCCGCGCACGCGGACGGCCCGAAGATGCTGCCCGGCGACCTTGTCGCCGCGGTGTACGACGCCGTCGAGGCCGGCGCGTACGAGGTCGTCGCCGACGACATCAGCGCCCGCATCAAGTCCGGCCTCGCCGCGCCCATCGAGGTCCTCTACCCGGAGTTGAGGACTGCGGGCGGCAACTAAACTCGTCTCCGAGCCGACCGACCACGTCGAAGGAACCCGAAATGAGCGACGTCACCGCCGAACTGGGGCGGCGCGAACGGAACAAGCGCGCCAAACTGGACCGCATCACCGCGGCAGCCTCCGAGCTGTTCGCCGTGCACGGGGTCGACGACGTCACCACGCAGCAGATCGCAGAGCTCGCCGATGTCGGCACCGGCACCGTGTTCCTCTATGCGAAATCCAAGGGCGAACTCCTCCTGCTCGTCCAGAACGCCCACTACGCCGAGGCGCTCGAGGAAGGGCGGGCCGCGGCCGCAACAGCACCGGATGCGCTCGAAGCGCTGCTCGCCGTCGCCCGCCCGATCGTCGCCTGCAACCGGGTCCAGATCGACAACGGACGCACTTACCTGAAAGAGATGGCCTTCGGCGATGCCGACGAGCCCCACCACCGCGCCGCGCTCGACATCGTCGCGCGGACCGAGGAGCTCCTGAGCGAGACCTTGCTGAGACACGAAGCGAGTACTCCGGCGGACGCGCCCGTGCTCGCCCACGTCATCTCCGCGATCATGCTCCTCTCCATGGCGTCGGCCCCGGATCCGGAGACCTCCGTCGACGACGTCGTGCGCGAGATCGCAACACAGCTCGCCGCGGTGCTCGCGCAGCGGTGAGCGTCAGAGCTGCCGCGCCGCCTCCCGGCCGGCGTGCGGCTCGTCGACGTCGCGCCCCAGGAGTTCGATCGCTTCCTCGGCGGGCGAACCGCTCTCCGGGGTGAACATCAACAGGCGGTGCATGGACTCGTCGGCAGGGGTGAGCACCTCGAACGCGAGTTCGACGTCGCCGACCTCGGGATGGTGGAACTGCTTGACGCCTGACACGCACAGCGCGACGGGGTGCCGCGCCCACAGCCTGCCGAATTCCGGGCTCTTGAGGCTCAGCTCACCGACCAGCGCGGTCAGTTCGGGATCGTCGGGGTTCCGCGCCGCGAGGACGCGCAGCGACGCGACCGCGCGCTCCGCCTCCTCCTCCCAGCGCCCGTAGAGCTCCCGGGTGTGCCCGTCGAGGAAGAGCATCCTGGTCGTGTTCGGCCTGTCGCGGGGACGTTCCGGGCTGTCGACGTGGAGGTGGCCGGCGACGAGCCGGTGACCGAGGGTGTTCCAGCCGAGCACCTCGCTGCGCTTGCCCAGGATGACGGCGGGGGTGTTCGTGAGCGAGTGGATGAGGCGAAGGGTGCCCGGTCGCGCGTAGTCCGGCTTCGCGGCGCCGGTGCGCCGGACGGGACGCTGGGGTCGTGCCAGGTCGAACAGGTGGGCCCGTTCATCCGGAGTCAGGTTCAGGGCGCGCGCGATGGAGTCGATGACGGACTCCGATGCGTTCACGCTCAGCCCCTGCTCGAGGCGTGTGTAATACGTCGCGCTCACCCCGGCGAGCATCGCGAGTTCCTCACGGCGCAGCCCGGGAACCCGGCGTGCGCCGTATCCGACGACTCCCACGTCCTCGGGCTGGAGTGCACCGCGACGGAGGCGGAGAAATTCGCCCAGCTCGCTCGGATTCGTCATGGTCTCATTCTGCTCTCTCGCCGCCGCTCGTGCCTGTCACTGCCAGTGCTAGGCACGGCCGGGTGTGGTTGCCGTTCCCGCACGACGGCATCGTTGGCGGAGTCAGCACACGAGAAAGGCTCACCATGACCACCAACGCAACGCCGGCTCACACCACCGGCACCGGGCCGACAGGGAAGGCGGCCGCGATGTCCGGCCGGCAGCGGGTTGCCCTCACGGTGCTGCTGACCGCGAGCTTCACACTCGCTGTCGACTTCTCCATCCTGAACGTCGCGCTGCCGAGCATCGGCGCCGATGTGGGCTTCGCGATCCAGAACCTGCAGTGGATCGCCACTGCGTTCGCTCTCTGCTCGGCCGGTTTCACCCTGCTGATGGGTCGCGTGGCCGACCTCGCGGGGCGCCGCAGGATGTTCCTGATCGGGATAGCGCTGCTCGGCGCCGGCTCGCTCGCCGGCGGCCTCGCCACGACCCCCGCACTGCTCGTGATCGCCCGCGTCGCACAGGGCCTCGCCACCGCGATCGTGGTCCCCGCGGCCCTCGCCCTGCTCCTCAGCGCCTTCCCGGAGGGGCGCGCCCGTGAGAAGGCCCTGGGCCTGAACGGTTCGCTCATGGCCGCCGGGTTCACGACCGGCGCGATCCTGGGCGGCCTGCTCACCGACCTTCTCTCCTGGCGCTGGGCGTTCCTCATCAACGTGCCCATCGCGGTCGGGGTACTGATCGTCGCGCCTCTGGTGCTCACAGAGAGCAGGGCGGTCGCGCGGATGAAGCTCGACGTTCCCGGCGCGATCACGGTGACCGCTGGACTGCTCGCGCTCGTGTTCGGGCTCACCACCGCGGCCGCGAGCTCGTGGGCGAATCCGACCACCGTGGTCTCACTCGCCGCCGCGCTGGCGTTCCTGATCCGGTTCGTCCTGATCGAGCGGAAGGCCGCGCATCCACTGCTGCCGCTCGCCATCCTCGCTCGTTCGAACGTGTCCTGGGGCAACATGACGGGGCTCGTAGCGTTCGCGACGGAGACGTCCCTCGTGTTCCTGCTGACGCTCTACCTGCAGCAGGTGCTCGGCTTCACACCTCTCGCGGCCGGGCTCTCCTTCGCCGTGCTGGGCGCCGGCACGGTGATCGGCGGTCTGGCCGGACCAGCGCTGATCGCCCGGTTCGGCAACAAGACCGCGATCGTCGGCGGCTTCCTCGTCCAGGGGGCGGCGACACTGGCCCTCGTCCTGCTGTCGTCGTCAGCAGCATCCATTTGGCTCCTCCTCGGCGCCACGTTCGTCGGCGGCGTCGCCAACCTGGTCGTGATCGTCGGGTTCATGGTCACCGCCACGTCAGGACTCGCCCCGGATGAGCAAGGGCTCGCCACCGGACTCACCACGATGAGCCAGCAGGTCGGCATCACCCTCGGAACGCCGATCATGAGCGCCGTCTTCACCGCCGTCGTCGTCGGCAGCACCGCGCCGCTCGCCGAAACGGTCCTCCGCGGTGTCTCGACCGCCATCTGGGTGAACGGCGGCCTGTGCATCGTGGCCGCGGTCGTGATCGCGCTGTTCCTCCGGAGGCGCGCCGAGTGACGGCGAGGAGTCGCAACCTCCGTCCTGTTACGCCACCAGCCCGCCAGACAGATCCTTGGCCGCCCCCACCGAGAAACTCACCGGCCGTTATGCTCCGAACATGAGCAACACTCGCCCGGCGATGGTCGCCGTATCGGTTTCAGATAGCCATGCCCGAGAAGCATTCGCGTAAACCGAGAGCGCTCCAGCGCTGGCGTCTCGCCGGCGTCGCATCGTATGCCGTCGGGATCGCAGTCGGCGCTTGCATTCTCTTCTTCACCCCGTACCCGAACTGGGCGGCGCTCTCGATCGTGCCATTCACCTCGCTGGGCAGCTGGCTGTTCTGGCGCGGCACCACGGGCCCGCGCCAGAGACGCTGACATACTCTGCCCCGCCACACATCAGCCACTCACACCGGCCACGGCTGCGCCCACACCCATACAGAAAGCAGAAAACCCCTGGCTAACCAGGGGTTTTCGTGGCGGTACCGGTGGGATTTGAACTCTAGTTTGGGCCTTGGCGACTCGTGCGATGTGGTCGAACTCCCGCGGAAATTCAACGAATTTGACCTTCTGTGATCTCGTAGGACCTCATAGGAACTCACACGTTTGTAGTCAAAATGTAGTCAAACGGCGCTTTCGTGAGGATCGGCTTTGCCGGCGCGTAGTTGGACAAATGCCTCGACACGACGTGCGTTGCGCGCGTGGGTTCTGAACTCTAGCCAAGGGTCTTGTGACGTCGGGGGCCACGAGCAAAACCGCAGAATCTGGCTGGTCCTTGACGCTCCTTGACCTCGCTCGACACTCTCTGGTTTCGCCCAAGTGTTGTCAAAGTGTTGTCACGCCGACCGCCCGACGGGACACCGGGCGTTAGTAAAAGGCATGCAGGGTGGAAATGCGTGCGCACCGCTGAAGTGCTATCGGGCTCGCATTAGACGACCGAGTATGCACACCTGAGCCAGGCGCGGCAGCGCACTGCAGATCAGCTGCGCGCCGCGGCAATCAAAGGGAGTCAGTGAGCCCGGGCGCCGAGCGACGCTAGGAGCGTTTCGGTGTCCGAGTCTGTTATTTCAGTAATTTGCCTCTGCGCGGCACGCACGTCCTCTAGGACCTGGACAGCGTCGCGCGGAAAATACTGGCTGACGAATTCCTGGAGCTCTTGCACCCTGACCTTCTCATCACTCATTGATGCGCCTCCCTCGAGCCGGTACAGCGGAGTGTGTGCTGGACCATGACGGATTCAGTTCTTGGTCGAAGTAGTGCTTTCGTTTCAACCATACAAAACCATCCCCCCGTGACACCACTGCGACGTCAACCGCACCACCAACAGTTTGGGCCTCGTTAATCGAGACCCGTCGTTTCAACGTCGTGAGATTTACAAGGCTTTCGGCCATCGCGCCCAACTCGTCCTTCGGCAAGAACGCGACACTTTGAAGAAGAGGACCCTTCACGCTTGCCTGTTCATACTCAGCCATGTGGCTGAGGAAGTCCCCGACGGCGGCAGTGGACAAGTCGTTAACCGCTTCGACCACGCCGGCCCGATCGGCCGGCGAAAGCCCCGCGAGCCGCGCATCTGCACTTACTGCGCCGCTCCCTTGTCCGCTCGCCCAGTCTGTCCAGAATTTGATCATCTCTCCGCGAACCTGATCCTGGATCCCATCGGTAAAGGATCGAATCATGTCGCCTTGGGCGAAAGACTTGATGTCGCCCGGTACCGTCACAGCGATATCGGTTCTCGACTCCGAGACATCGAACGCGAGGAGGCGATCGTCATACATGGCTTTAGTGCGGAACTCGCGGAGACGCGGGTAGTACTCGTCATCACCGAAGCCGGCAAGGACGACTCCGGAATAGACCCCGTCGGCGTCGTTGCGCCCGAAAGCGCGAAGCAAGAGTCCCACTCTCAAATTCGCCCGAAGCGCGTCAACCAGAGGCAAGTTCTCAAACACTTGGTCGATCAAGGAATCCAGGAGTTGGCGGTGTCGGGTCCCCAGTGTCCGGAGGCTTGGTAACGGCTCTGGCCAGGCATCAAGGGCGTAATTCTTTCGCGCAAAGCCCCAATAGTCGCGGATATGCTGCGCAACCAGCCTCGCACCCCTCCGCTCGGTTATTTCCTTGCCGCTTGCGATTTCGCCCTGAACGCTCACGACGATGCTGGTCCGAATGCTTATCAAATCGCCAATGATTGTCTGAGTGAACGCCTCGTCTTGCTGGCGCCGGGAGAACAGTTCAGCATGGTCGCGTATGAACGCCTTGAAGTCTTCTACGTAGTCGTCGAGCGTTGGCATAGAGACGTCGCAGCGCTCCTCGCGGTACGCCTTGATGATCGATTCCCAGGGGCGGAACGAGAGCTCCGCTGCGTTATAGATCATCACTCCGACGGGACGGCCCTTGATGAGCTCAAACAGCTTGTTGACCCCGTCGTAGACCTTAAGCCCAGTCGGCGTTGAGATGCTCACGGCGCTGTCCGCTGCAAGCGCCACGGCACTACGATTCAGAATCGCGATTTCCGTCGTCAAAGATGCTCCTCTGGAAAGGAATGACCATAATCTAGCGGACACCGCGGCGACGCTCGCAGCACCCAAACGGGGCGGGATAAGCGCACAGGCTGAGCAACTCCTGGCACGAATTCAGTGGCGAAACTTCTGGGAGGCACGAGCTGCGCGGACACGTTGACCCTTCATCTGATTCTGGGCAAACTGAGTGCTCACGTTGTAAGCGCTAGCGACCCGATTGTTGTCCCATCCGTCGAAGGCCATCCGCTCGGCAGCCTTCAACGGAATCAGGAGTTCACCCGCAAGGAAGTCCGCTTGCTTTTCTTGCTCGGCGCTGAAAACAAGGCTGTGGTTGTCTCCGAGGATGACGCCACTGAAGCGGTGTTCCAAAAGATGGTGTCCAAGCTCGTGAGCGATACTCGATCGCCTGCGGACGATCGCGTGAGCATGGTTTTCGACGATTAGGCGAACCGATCCGAGCGGGATGAGCGCTGCGGACCACGCTGAAGCTCGCACTTGGGTGAAATGATCGACCGCCTCGGGGCACATCTCATGGAGCTCCGCCAACGAGTAGACCGAGATACCGTGCTGGTCGCAGAGCTGATAGGGGTCAAAGGGATCGCGAGGGCTGAGACCAAGCTCGGTTCTTTCCTCCACCGCGATCTCTCGCATCAGCTTCTGCGTCCACCTCACTGGGTCCAGCTCCGCGCTTCACGCTCCGCTTCGAAGCGCTTCGCCGCAGCCCCGATGATCTCCTGGAGATAGTCGATGTCCTTATCGTCGAGATCCTTGCGGGCCCGCAGAAGCGGGACCAAACTCGCGACAAGCTCCGGTTCCGTGGTCTGGTCATGGTCGGAGGCGCGTTGCCGATAGAACGCCTCTGCCGGCATTTTTAGCCAGAGCGTCATTGCCGCGAACGCAGTTACGTCGGGTCTAAATCCATTAGCCATACGGGAGATCGTCGATGCGCTGACGCCTAGTTCTTTCGCCAGTTGACGCCAGGATAGATCCTTTGCCGTACGCGCAGCGTCCAGTGCGGAGTGTAGCGCTTTGACGTCAACGGTCGGAGCCTCGTCCATGTGCTCGCCTTCTTGTTTCTCTCACTGCTCGAAATGTCGAGCATTATCGTGTTAGTCTACTACTGCTCGATATTTCGAGCACCGAGCGATATCCGGCGCGTATCGAATCGGCAGCGAAAAAGCGCCAGAAGGGTTTCGCCATGGACACCACAGCAAACGGGAACGGTCAGGAGCACGACTCCGACATCGCTCACGAGCCGATCACCATCATCGTCAACACCCGGCCGCAAGCCTGGGCGAGGAAGAAGATCTCGTTCGAGGAGGTGGTCGCCCTTGCCTATCCGGGACAGCCGACTACCGAGCAGGACACCTTCACTGCCCGTTACAGCCGCGGCAACGACGGCCACGGGGCCGGTACTCTCACGTCCGGCCAGGAAGTCGCCGTCAAGAAAGGGATGGTGTTCGATGTCCACCGCACCACTCGTTCGTAGCGCGGATCTTTCCCGCCTGCTTGACGACGGATACGAGGTGGCCATCGCGGGTGGCCACCTCGTGGTCCGCCACATCCCTTACGTGACCGCCACCGGAGACGTCGAGTACGGATTCCTTACGTACCCCGTTACGGTCTCCGGTGACACGATCGTGTCCGGCACGGATCACCGCATCTGGTTCGGCGGCACCCTGCCGCACGCTGCAACCGGAAAGCCCTTGGGCTTCGCGACCCCGGAGCTGCATCCTGTGACCGAGTCAATCCAGGCTTCCTTCATGCTCTCGAGCAAGCCTGGTCCGGAGGGGTACGCCGATGAGTACTCCAAGGTCACCGCGTACTCCGACATGCTCGCTCACCCGGCCTACGCGGTTGACCCTTTAGCCACGGCCACGCCTGGCGCCTCCTGGACCGAGGTCGAGGAGGACAGCCCCTTCGTGTTTCGGGATACCGCGACAACCAGGGCCGGCCTCGCAGCCCTGTCGAACGCGTTCAGGAACGAGAAGGTCGTCATCGTCGGCGTTGGAGGAACGGGAAGCTACATCCTCGACTTTGTCGCGAAGACACCCGTTGCCTCGATCACCCTCATCGACGGCGATCCCCTGGAGAACCACAACGCATTTCGAGCACCCGGCGCCGTACCTCTTGACATACTTCGCCATCGACCCAAGAAGGTGGACTACTTCGGAGCGGTCTACTCGAACATGCATCGTAATGTCATCACGCACGGCGAATTCCTGGACGAAACAAACCTCCATCTTCTCGATGGCGCCACCTTCGTTTTCCTCGCATCCGACGACCCAACCAGCAAGACAGCGGCGATCGCCTGGCTGGAGGACAACGATGTGCCATTCATCGACGTCGGCATGGGAGTCGACGAGCTGGACGGCAAGCTCAGCGGGCTTCTCCGAGTCGTAACGAGTCTTCCTGGGCAGCGAGACCACGTGCACCGCCGCAATCTCATCCCGAATGCCGCCGCCCACGAGGACGACTACGGACGCAACATCCAGATCGCCGACCTCAATGCCCTGAACGCGGCTCTTGCCGTCATCCGATGGAAGCGGCATCTCGGCTTCTACGCGGATGCCACGGTTGAAGGCTCATCTACCTACTCGATCTTCGTAGGCGACATTGCGACCGAGGGGTTCGAGTGAACGCGCCCATCGACCGCCTACGGCCCGAGTTCGTCAGCTCCTTCCCCAGCTCCTTGCAACCCGGGGTGCTCTACGTGTCTACCGCGTATCGCACTTGCGGACATCTTTGTGCCTGCGGGTGCGGTGCCGAAGTGATTACCCCACTGGACTCGAATCAGTGGGCGATCACATTCGACGGGCAAGACGTCACGCTGTCACCGTCGGTTGGCAACTGGGCATTGCCGTGCAAATCCCACTACCTGGTCAGTCGCGGACGGATTGTTTGGAGTCGGCGCTATACCGACACACAGATCCAAGCTGCTCGCGATTTCGACCGCATCGCCCTTGGCATCGACACCCCATCTCCACAGGTCTCGACTCCGCAGACGAAATGGTGGCGTCGCTTGACTCGAGGGGGAAGGGCAAAATGAGCTCTCTGCTTCGGACCATCGAGGCGTATCTGCCCACCGTTCTCGCTGCCGGGGTGACGACGGCGGCAGCGTGGCTAATGAAGAAGATTCTTCTCGGCATTCTGGTCGGCATTGGCCGGGCCTTCGGAGGTTTGATGCACATGCTCTGGAACGCGATCAAGTGGAAGATCGGCTGGTACTGAGTTCAGAGCCAAAAACGCTTCCCTCCAGCTTCAATGTCAACGGCCGTAGCGACACCTCACGTCAGCTGGAAGCAAGATGTCTTTTGGTTGCAGGTCGTCCGGTGCGCGGATGTCTACCCTCCTCCCATCGCAGTCTTTTGCTCAGCCGGGTCACCATCGAGCCGTCGGTCGCGGTTATGGAAGGGAAGGATCTGAGTTGAGCCGCGAGCCGCGCTCTGCTTGCCGGGTTGTCCGTCTGCCTGGCCGTCGATCGTAGTTCGCTCCCGCAGGCTCCGTTCCGGGCTTTCGCGGCATATCCTCACTCGCTGCGCTCCCTGTGGTATTCCACGTCCCGGCACTGCGCTCCGCTTCCGCTCACCCTCGATCCCCTTGCCAGACAGGCGAACAAAAACAGTTGATCGGAGAAGCAGAAATGAGCGACACCACCACTGTGGTCGACACCATCGAACACCTTGACCCCCAAACCCTCATCATCGAAACCAACGTGCGACCCACGGCCCCCATCACCCCCGCCTTCGTACAGAGCATCAAGGAGAACGGGGTCCTCACCCCTGTCCTCGGACACCGCAGCGACGACGGTGCCGTCACAGTCCGGGCGGGACAGCGTCGGGTCTTCGCCGCCCGCGAGGCAGGACTGACCACCATCCCCGTCTACCTCGTGCACGCCGAAGACGTGACAGCGGAACGGATCGTGCAGCAGATGGTTGAGAACGACCAGCGCGAAGCCCTCACCGACGGCGACCGCGCCGCCGCGTTTCAGCAGCTCGCGTTCGAAGGTCTCAGCGTGACCGCGATCGCCCGGCGCACCGGCTCCAAAGCAAAAGAGGTCAAGACCGCGCTCGCGGTCACAGAGAACGAGTCGGCGGCGAGCGCGATCCAGGAGCATCAGCTGACCCTGGACCAGGCGGCCGCGTTGATCGAGTTCGATGGCGATGACGAGATCCGCGCCGAACTGATCCAAGTCGCGACCACGGACCCGGCGCAGTTCGCACATACGGCCCAGCGGGCACGCGACGAGAAAGCGCGGGCAAAGACCAAGGCAGACACGGAAGCGGAGCTCTCGGGACGCGGCTATGTGATCCTGGACAGCGATCCCGGCTACTACGACACCGAGTACACCAGGATCAGCGAACTCCAGACCACCGACGACCAGCGCGTCACCGTCGAGCAGATCGAGGACCAGGACGGACGAGCCGCCCACGTGCGCGTCTACGCGGAGGGTGACGCCAACATCAGCTACTTCCTCCCGGACGCGAAAGCGGCCGGATTCCACACCTACGGCGGCACCCAGTCCAAGTCCGGCCCGATGACGGACGAGGAGAAGGCTGAGCGGCGCACCCTGATCGCCAACAACAAGGCGTGGGCGTCCGCCGAGATCGTCCGCCGCGAATGGCTCACCACCCTCCTCTCCCGCAAGACCCTCCCCAAGGACGCAGCGGTCGTGATCGCCAAGGGACTCACCGTCCACCGGCAGGCGATCAGCACCGCCACCCGCGAGGGGAACGAACTCGCCCACCAGCTGCTCGGGATGGAGCCGTCCGGCTACTTCGAGAACGACAAGCTGACCGCTCTGATTGAGCAGGCTCCGGCCAAGGCGCAGCACGTCGCTCTCGCGATCGTGCTCGGAGCGTGCGAATCCGTCACCAGCAAGCAGACCTGGCGGTACCCGTCTTCCACCGACACCGACTACTTCGCCCTGCTCGCTAGGTGGGGATACAGCCTCAGCGACGTCGAGCAGATCGTGACCGCCGACACGGCAGCCCCGGAGGAAACAGACGCTGCTCAGGTCAGTGCGGCGCCTGGCGAAGGCGACTGATCACGCAGAACGGAAGCGGGCCCGCGCACCGGGCCCGCTTCTCGTTTGCGCGGTCAGGCGACGCCGCGAGTCGTGGCGCCGACCATCGATGGCCCGACGACCGGACCTCCTCGCTCGGCTACCCGGTTGAAGGCGACGAACGGCACACACGCCGTCTCGGCCGTCAGCGCGGCCAGCCGGCCGATCGGTGTGCGCGGATCAGCGGCTATCGCCCACCCGTCAACGGCATACTGGCTCACCGTTTCGACGCACTCCCGCTTCTCCTCCGCAGTCGGGCTCGTCGACCCGACCACCCCAATCAATCCGCCCTGCAGTTCCGGACCCATGTTTCTCGTATCGATGGCGAATACGCGCATCCTGATCACTCCCCTGGTTGATCGACCCTTTTATTTGCCGTGTCAAATTGGTTTGCTGGAGCGGCTTGTCCTGCCTCTGATCGTTTTTCTTGCCGTTCCGGCACAAAGATCGAGAGCGGGCGGAGGCAGCGCAGTGCCCGGAGGGAGTGGTTGCTAAGCGCAGGGAGCGCAGCGAGTGGAGTCTGCAAAAAGCAACCGGAGGGCACGGAGCTGGCGGAACTCGCTATGATCGGCTGCCGGATCGGAAAGAAAACTGAGGAAGACAGCACGCCGGAGGCGTTCCATCCGACATGACAGCGCCGCCTCCGTGCGGCTCCACGTCCCTGGCCGCATTGGACACAGCGCCAGCGGTGTCCGGCTCACTCGCCACGCGATGAGAACGCATACAGCTGTCTAGTGGCAACAGGGCACGGTGGATCATCCTGTCGGCATGAGTGGGACAGCCGACAACATCTTCTTGGCCAGAACTGACGACAGCGGGGCGTCGCTGTTGACGCTGCACTTCTCCCCACGGGAGCGCATCGAGATTCTGAGATTGGCTGCCACGCTCAACACGACATCCGAGCAACTGATCGAACAGTTCATCCGCAGACGCTTTCCCAGCAATGCCCGCCTCGAACAGTCGGGCCTCATCCCGCCTTGGATGTGAGCGCCGCGGTCACGCCATACCCGAGCCCAGGTGGCGGAATAGCTGCCGGGCGATATCGCGCTCCAGGCTGCGACTGACCTCACGCTTGCTCTTGCCTTCGGCCAGCCGCCTCGAGAAATGGTCGCGGGACGGAGGATCACAGCTCAACCGCGAGCGAGAATATGCCGCGAAAGCCCGGGAAGGAGCTACGAGCCGGCAGCGCGAAGTCACACAAACCGGCAAGAACTGCGCCAGATGCTAGATCCTTTGGCAGTCGCCACTGAGCACAGGCGAGCCGGAGGTCCCCGACCTCATCGCTGCCCGATAGTCGTCGCCCCAGCTATCGGATTCGGGACGGGGCCGATCCTATCGATCCAGGGGATCCGGTTGAGGACAGCAAGTCCGATCCGGTTCCAGACTCCGCTGAAGAAGACTGCCGCTGTGCTGGCTACAAGCACCGATCCGACAACGTCGGTGAGGTAGTGGGCACTGACATAGAGACGGACAGCGCCCATGCCGACAATTGCAACGATACCGAGAACGGCGACCGGGATCTCGAACCGGGTACGCCGCGCGAGCACGTAGCAGGCGATCGCGTACGCCGCGACGTAGGTCGTATGGCCGCTCGGGAAGCTGCTGTACCCGATCTCCGCCAGCAGCGGGTGATCCAGCAACCCCGCGGGCGGGCGCGGCTCAGCGACCGCGAGTTTGAAGACCTCCGAACACAGCCAACCGAAGGTGGCGAGACCGGTGAAGGCGAACGCATTGACCGGTGAACGTCGCACGACCAGCAAGAACAGAAACGATGCGACCAGAACGACGATGATCCCAGGTGGGGAGAAGACGGTGGAGACGGCGACAGCGACCACGTTCAACGCCGGACCTTGATGGTCGGTGAGCGCCTCATCCAGCGCGAGCTCAGCGGGTAGGACTCCGGGGACAAGCTTGGCGCTAAATCCCAGTATCAAAACGGCAAGGACACCCATCAGGCTCATCAGCAACCAGTGCCGCGGCTGAGGCATGATGGCCAGCCGAATTCGAGGATCGCCCGAATCGTCCACAGGGGGCGTGGGATGGTGTGTAGGGAGCATCCGGACAGCTTCAGCGTGCCCCTCCCAGAATCCTCTGAGATGGTTCCTAGGCGAATTCTGGGCCTGCCACCACCATGCTGAAGAGACGCGACGGGACCCGGAGGTGCGGATGAGCGACAGGATGCGCGTACTCCTGGTGGAGGACGACCCACAACTGGGACCGCTCATCGAACAGGTCCTCGCCGAGGTCTACGACGTCCTCAGGGTGACCGATGGCGAACGTGCACTGGTCGAGGGGACCACACACGACTTCGATGCGATGGTCGTGGACCGGAGACTGCCCGGGGTGGACGGCGCGCAGCTCGTGACCGCCCTCCGCGAACGGGGCGTCGTCTCCCCGATCCTGATGCTCACCGCTCTCGGCGCGTTGCGCGACCGCGTGCAGGGATTGGATGCGGGAGCCGACGACTACCTCGTCAAACCCTTCGAGTTCGACGAGCTCCTCGCCCGCCTTCGGGCGCTGACACGCACCTTCACCGGGGAGGGCCGGGAAGTCGCGATCGGCGAATGGACGTTCTACCCGGAAAGCCGGGCGCTGTACTCCCCGTACGACGGACGCATCCTGCTCACCGAGCGCGAGAACGACCTGCTACGACTATTGGCGGAGAATCCACTGCGTACCTTCTCCCGCGGCCAGATTCTGGAAGCCGTGTTCGCCCCCGACGAGCAGCCGGGCACCGTGGACACGTACGTCCACTACCTGCGCCGCAAGGCGGATCCGGAACTGATCTCCACGGTCCGCGGACACGGCTACCGGCTGGGACGACTATGAAGAAGACGCCGACCGACCCCGCTGTACGGGAAGTGCGGCGGGCATCCCGGATGGTCGGCCTCCAGCTCGCCATCGCCTCCGGCGCCCTCGTGGTCGCTGCCATCGGCGCCGCCTTTGTCTTTGTGCTGAACCAGCTGCGCCCTTCGGAAGTGAGCGAGCCGCCCCGGCCCGGCGAGCAGAAGATCTACCTCGACGCCCCCGAGGCCCTGATCGCTTTCGCAATGGTCGGCGTGCTCGCCGTCGCGATCGCGGGCGTGCTCAGCGTGATCGCGACCCGGCGAGCCGTGCGCCCGCTCGCACGTGCGCTGCAGATCCAACGCGACTTCGTCGCCGACGCCAGCCACGAGCTCCGCACACCGCTGGCGGTCCTCGACGCCCGGCTGCAGGTGCTCCAACGCGGCCTTGCACCGGACGATCCGTCGAAACCCGCGGTCGCCGACCTTCGCACCGATACGCGCATCCTGATCGACGTCGTCGACGATCTGCTTCTCGCTGCAGACCCCGAACGCACCGAACCCGCCGAACCCGTGTCACTGCGCGACGCGGTCACCCGATCACTGCACTCACTCGAAGTGCTGGCCCGCGACGCCGGCGTCGAACTGGTCCTCGGCAGCCGCGACGACGTGCGGACCACGGTTCCGGCCACGACACTAACGCGCTGCGCCACCGCCCTGATCGACAACGCGCTGGTGCACTCACCGGCCGGCTCGAGCATCACCGTCGACGTCCGACTTCAGGGCGACCAGGCCGTCCTCACGGTCACCGATGATGGCGCCGGAATCGTCGGCATCAACCCAACACGGATCTTCGACCGGTTCGCGCGGGCGCACCCTGCTGCACCGGGGAGAACACGTGCGGGATTCGGGATCGGGCTGGCGCTTGTTCGCGACGTCGCGACACGGCACGGCGGCGATGTCGCGGTGACCCGCACCGGCCCGACTGGAACAGCTATCGAGCTGAGGCTCCCGGCCGGCTAAAACGCTCGGCCGCGAGATTACGAACCTGCTCGGGAACTCCGACGGACGGTGACGAGGCGAATCACCAGCGGCACCACCGAGAGCACGACGATGCCGATCAGCACGAGGTCGAGGTACTTCGCCACGAAATCCGCGACCCCGGGAATGTGCCCGAGGCCGTACCCGCCGAGGATGACTGCACTGGCCCAGACGGCAGCCCCAACGATGTTGAAGATCGTGAACACCGACCAGCGCATCCGGCCCACCCCTGCCGCGACCGGTGCGATCGTGCGCACCACGGCGACGAAGCGTGCGACCATGACTGCCGAACCGCCGAACCGGTCGAAGAACTGCGCCGTACGCTCGACGCTTGCTCGACTGAAGAAGCCGGAGTTCCGCCGTTCGAACACGGCAGGTCCCGAGCGCCGGCCGATCGCGTAACCGACTTGATCTCCTAGCGCTGCCGCCACCACAACGGCCAGGATGATCACCCACAGCGGTTCGACAAAGTGGCCCGTCAGGCTGAGCACCCCCGTGAGGAAGAGGAGCGTATCCCCCGGCAGGAAGAAGCCCACGAGCAGACCCGTCTCGATGAACACCAGCACGCACACACCGACGAGCGCCCACGGGCCGGCCGCTTGGATGATGGTCTGCGGGTCGATGAGACCGGTATGGATCATGGTGTCCTCTCTCAGGCGGATGGCATTAAGGCCCAGTGAACCCTCGTGGTCCCCAGAAACCTCGAAGACCAGGAGCACCGGCTCTCCCCAACGCGCCGACCGTGTGAACTCTCGCAGACCCCGGCACCCTCGCAGCACCGCTTGCCGGGCGCTGGTCAGGACCCGTCCCCTAGGGTCGGGAACGTCAGTGGGGACGACGCACAGCTGCAAACGGACGGGAAGCCGAAAGCACTTGAACGCGGAGCGCTCACTGCTTTGTCCCGCCGCTCGTTCGCATTGACCGAGTTCGTCCTGATGACTACAAGGAGATCCCCGTGCACGCGCTCAGCATCCCCAGCCCGCCCCCACAATGGGCGCAATTCCAGCTCGGACCGCTCACCGTGCACACCTACGCGCTGTGCATCCTCAGCGGCATCATCGCAGCCTCCCTCATCACCGCGCACCGGCTCGGCCACCGCGGCGTCGACCGCGGAATCGTGCTCGATGTCGTCCTCTGGGCCGTGCCGCTCGGCATCGTCTGCGCCCGCCTCTACCACGTGTTCACCCACGTCGGCGATTACTTCTACCCCGGCGCGAACCTCTGGAACGTCTTCGCTATCTGGGACGGCGGCAACGCCCTTTACGGCTCCCTCCTCGGCGGCGCACTCGGCGTCTACATCGCCTCCCGACGCGCCGGCCTCCGGTTCTGGGCCTTCGCCGACGCACTCGCCCCGGCCCTCCTCGTAGCCCAGTCACTCGGCCGGTTCGGCAACTACTTCAACCACGAACTCTTCGGCCTGCCGACGACCCTGCCGTGGGGCCTGCAGATCGAGGCCACCAACGCCAAATTCCCGGCAGGGATGCCACCCGGAACACTCTTCCACCCGCTCTTCCTCTACGAGATCATCTGGAACCTCACCGGCGTCGCCGTCATCCTTCTGCTCGAACGACGCTTCCGCCTGCAATGGGGCCGGGTGCTCGCGCTCTACCTCATCTGGTACGGACTCGGCCGCAGCTGGCTCGAAGCGATCCGCATCGACCCCACCAGCGACGGATGGCTGGGAATCCCCGCAAACGTGTGGGCCTCCTTCGCCGCCGTCGCCATCGGAATCACCCTGTTCGTCATACAGACCCGTCGACACCCCGGCGCCGAACCTTCGCCATACGTGCTATCGACTTCCACCGATATGGCGCCGGACACGGACGACGAACTGGCTAGCCATCGAGGTGCCGAGCCCGACGCTCACGCCCACCGATCGCGCCGAATCGACGTGAGATAGCCTGAAAGGATGGGAGTATTGCTGGCTCGTACGTTTCGTGTGGTACTCGGCATTCTCCTTTGCGGTGTCGGGGGTTTGGGCGCTATCGCCCTCATGGTTGTGACGATCCAGCAGGCGTGGGGATGGATCTTTCTCGTCGGACCGGTTTCAATTCTGGTTGCGGTACTGCTGATTCGCGCGGGGACGAAACTTCTGGCTGCCTGATGCGCGCGCCGGTCGTCAGCCGGGTGCCCGTGTCGGTGCTGCGATGTGGGGACGTAGCCGCCTGGTCTGCAGCTAGCATCGACCTGTGAGAGGCCCGACCCTGCCCGCATCCCCGAGCTGGTTGCTGCGCCTGGCGGTCGTCACGCTCCTTGTCGGTGTGGGAGCCGGCGTGGGTGGGTTGCTGGTTGCCATCTGCTTGCACTTGATCCAGCATGTCGCGTACGGATACACGGAGGGCACCTTCCTCGATGGTCTGCTTCACGCCCCACCTGTCACGCGCGTCGTCGCACTGACGCTCGCGGGCGTCATCGGCGCGGTCGGTTGGTGGGCGTTGCGCCGATGGGGGCCGCCGTTCGTCTCTGTCGAGCAGAGCGTCGGCGGTCGGCGGATGCCCCCCTTCGTCACTGTGATCAATGCCGGCTTGCAGGTGGTGATCGTCGGTCTCGGCGCTTCGATCGGCCGAGAAGTTGCGCCGCGAGAGCTGGGCGCGCTGGTGTCGGGATGGTTGAGCGAGAAGGCCGGCCTCACCGCACGTGAGCGTCGGATTCTCGTTGCATGCGGTGCCGGCGCCGGACTCGCCGCCGTCTACAGCGTGCCACTCGGGGGCGCGATCTTCACTGTGGAGATTCTCTTGGCGGAGGTGAGCTTCGCGACGGTGCTTCCGGCCTTGGCGACGTCGGCGATCGCGACCCTGATCGGGCACCTGGTCGTGCCGGCGACCCCGCTGTACTCGTTGCCGCAGTTCACGCTTTCGCCGTCGATGGTGGTCTGGTCCATCATCGTGGGGCCGATCATGGGGTTCGCGGCCATCGGGTTCGTGCGGCTTGCCCAGTTCGCGCAGGCGCACCGGCCGGCATCATGGGGCATTCTCATCGTCATGCCCCTCACGTTCGCTGCCGTGGGTGTGTTGTCGCTTGCATTCCCGGCGATTCTCGGAAACGGTCGCGCTCTGGGTCAGATCGCGTTCGATGTGGCCATCCCGGTCGGATTGCTGGCAGCGTTGCTCGTCTTCAAAGTGGTTGCGACGGTCGGCACGATCGGCAGCGGCGCCGCCGGTGGAACGCTGACGCCGTCATTGGCCATCGGTGCCGCTGCGGGTGCTCTCGCCGGCTGGGCGTGGAGTGCTCTGTGGCCCGGTGTTCCTCCGCCCGCGTTCGCGTTGATCGGGGCTGCGGCGTTCCTCGCTTCGTCGATGAGGGCACCGTTGACGGCGTTGGTGCTTGTCATCGAGTTCACCAATGAAGGCCCCTCGATGCTGGTCCCGATGATGCTCGCCATCGCCGGGAGCGTGATGGTCGGCTACGTGCTCGGGCGCCGCCGCCTCACCGGCGTTGACTGACCGTCAGCGACGCAGGATCACAGCAAAGGCGACGAGATCGAGGATGGCTGCGCCGCTGATAACGAATGTAAGTGCCCACGCGACGACGTGCGTGCCGCGCAGATGTTCAGACACATGTCTGTCTGACGACCGGTTGATAACACTCCAGACCAGAGTCACGGCGGACAAGAGTATCCCGGCCAGGCAGGATGTCAGACTGATCGCAAGCCCGAATCCGGAGTGCCCGAAGAGGGGGCGTGCAGAGTTCACGATAGCTGCAGAGGCGACCAGAACTATGGCTCCGGTCACAGCGGCGAGGGCGTATCGCTCTCGAGCAAACGTTCCGAGAACCGTCGCAACGATCTCCTCATCCGGAGACGGCCGCGAACTACTGCGATGGTGCGTCACGGTGCCAGTGTAGGCCGCGACCGCTGAGGGACTGCGAAATTCTCCGAGACATGGGTGCGTTCGCCATCACCAGCCGTATCACGGAAATACTGGACGTTGGCTTACCGATTGGCCGGCTCATGAGGCCACCAACTGTGTCAGGGCCATTACGTCAGCCACCATCAAGGCGCTGCCGCTGGAATTCGCTCCGGCATCAGCCGCTAGGCAGTTCCACGCCGCTACGCCGCCCGGCGCTAGTGTCCGGCGCCGAGGTTCCCGGCGAGCCGCTCGTGCATCCGGGTGCTGGCGTCGTTCAGGCCTTCGATGGTGACCGTCTTGCCGTGGTTCCCGTATTTGGTGGTGATGCCGTCGAGGGCGGCGACGGTGGAGGCGTCCCAGATGTGCGAGCCGGCCATGTCGATGACAACCCGGTCGGGGTCTTCGGCGTAGTCGAACTGGGTGGTGAGGTCGTTGCTGGAGGCGAAGAACAGCTCCCCAGTCACGGTGTAATAGGCGACCGCCTCGTCACCGTCCGACCGGATCGTGCGCTGCACGGTGGCGAAGTGGGCGACTCGCTTGGCGAAGATGACCATTGCGGCGATGACGCCGACGACGACTCCGATGGCGAGGTTGTTGGTCAGGACGACGACGATCACGGTCAGCACCATGACGATGGTTTCGCCGAGCGGCATCCGCTTGAGGGTTACGGGTCGGATGCTGTGCCAGTCGAATGTGCCGACGGAGACCATGATCATCACCGCGACGAGGGCTGCCATGGGAATGATCGCGACGATGTCGCCGAGGGCTACGACGAGGATGAGGAGGAACACGCCGGCGAGGAAGGTGGAGATGCGGGTGCGGGCGCCGGAGGCTTTGACGTTGATCATGGTTTGACCGATCATGGCGCAGCCGCCCATGCCGCCGAACAGGCCGGAGAGCACGTTGGAGACGCCTTGACCGAGGGATTCGCGGGTCTTCCGGGAGTGGGTGTCGGTGATGTCATCCACGAGCTTGGCTGTCATCAGTGATTCGAGCAGACCGACCAGCGCCATCGCCAGCGCGTAGGGCGCGATGCGTCCCAGCGTTTCGAAGGTCAGGGGCACGGCGGGGAAGAGGAACTGCGGCAAGCTGTGTGGCAGTTCGCCCTCGTCGCCGACGGTGGGTACGTTCAGGCCCGTGACGACGACAGCGACGGTGATCAGGATGATCGCGACCAGCGGTGCGGGAACGACCTTGGTCAGGCGCGGCATGAACACCATGATCAGGATGCCGGCCGCGACAAGCGGGTACACCAGCCAGGGGACGCCGATCAAGTGCGGCAACTGGGCGATGAAGATCAGGATTGCGAGGGCGTTGACGAAGCCGACCATCACGCTTCGCGGGATGAACCGCATGAGTTTGGCGACGCCGAGCAGCCCGAGAGCGACTTGGAAGATGCCCGCCAGGATGACGGTCGCGAACAGGTACTCGACGCCATAGTTCTTCACCACGGGGGCGACGACAAGCGCGACGGCGCCGGTCGCAGCGGAGATCATCGCGGGCCGGCCGCCGAGGAACGCGATGGAAACGGCCATCACGAACGAGGAGAACAGTCCGACCCGTGGGTCAACACCGGCGATGATCGAAAAAGAGATCGCCTCCGGAATGAGTGCCATCGCGACCACGAGCCCGGCGAGGACCTCACGGGTCAGCAGGCGGGGGTTGCGCAGCGCTTCCAGGACGGTGGGATGCGCCCGGTAGGAGGCTGCCGTGATGGCGGAAGACATGGAGATGCTCCAACAGGTCGAGGCCCTCAGCGCGAGGACCGGATGGGCAATGGCTGTGATCCGGCGCCTCGTCGCGCGCGCACCTGCCGCCGCAGCGGGAAGAATGGTGGGAAATGTGTTCGCTCGATCAGCGAACCTGCATAACTCTACCCTAACGTGAGGGTTGAGTTGAAATGAGGGTCATGACTAGGGAACCGCGCAGCATGCACATCGGCGAGCTCGCCGAACGCACGGGACTGTCATTGCGTACGCTGCGCCACTACGACGAGGTCGGCCTGGTCAAGGCGTCAGGCCGAACTGACGGCGGCTTCCGCGTATACACCGAGACCGACTACGAACGGCTCATGCTAATCCGGAGAATGAAGCCCCTCGGGTTCTCGCTGGAGGAAATGGCCGACCTCCTGTCGGTCGTCGACGACGGAGAATCGGCCACCGACGCCAGCCAGGCGCTCGATCAATTCGTCGCGCAAGCCATCGAGCGACGCGAGAAGCTGCGCGAGCAGATCGCAATGGCCGACGAGTTCATTGACCTCCTAGAATCACGCCGAAGTGTGTTCTCCAAGCAGGCAGAAGACGTACAGTCCACACCCAGACTGTCATAATCAGGTTCATCAGTGATTAATTCACGTGAGTTGCATTTGATGCAAAACCTCCCGCCAATCCGTCGCGACTGCAGATTTGCTGATGGCAGGCGTTTAGTTCCGCTGGCGGTCCTGTGATCCCGGCGCACGCTCGGCCAGGGATGCCGCTGACCGTGTGGATTCCTGCATCTAATGCAGGTTTCCACGGAACGAGGCGGCCCGACGCTACTGTTTGCAGCTATCGGCCCGAACAAGTTGAATCGAACATTCGGTCGTGGTCGACCCGTCCTGGCATCGCAACTACGCGCGGAAGATGTGGATTGCCTCGCGTGCGGCGTAGAAGACGATGATGAGCCCGGCTACCGGGTCGGCCCACCACCAGCCGAAGGTGTAGTTCAGCAGGATCCCGAGCAGCACGCTGGTCGCGAGGATTCCGTCGATGAGGGTGACCCGTCCCTCGGTGAGAAGCGCGGGGTTGTCCAGGCGCTTGCCGACGACCCACTTGCCCCAGGCGAGGGTGAACATGGCGAGCGCGGTCGCCCCGGTCCAGGTGATTCCACCGATCAGGGGGGTGGCGTGGTGCCCCAGCACCAGCGCCATTACCGCTTGCACTAGGAGGTAGAGGGCCAGGAGGATGAACGCCCAGCCGATGAGACGTAGGGCCACGCGTTGCCGGGACGGGCTGGTGTCGGTGAGCTCCCAGATGACGACGGTGCTCGCGCCGATCTCGATCAAACTGTCGAGCCCGAAGCCGAGCAGAGCGACGGACGCCGACTGGTAGGCGAGGATCGCCAGCAACACGACGCCGACCACGTTCCAACCGAGGGTGACGATCTCCAGCGCGATGCCGGATCGGCGGAGTTTCATCGCGGGGTCGGTCACTCGACGACCGTACTCGATGCCGCCTTCTGAGGGGATGAAACAATGGTCAGGTGTCCGGTGCTCCGAATCCGCCCGAGTCCAACCACGTGACCGTGAAGGTGCCGAGGTGGAGTCAGCGTCGTCGGATCCTGATCGTGCTCGGTCTCAACCTGGTGCTGATCGTCGGGCTTGTTGTCGCGGGGATATTCGCTCATTCCGTGAGCGTTCTCGCCGCCGCTGGCGACACCGTCGCCGACTGCTTTGCTCTGATGCTCGGCCTCGTTGCGATCGCGCTTCGGGACCATGACCCGGACCATCCGCACGCACAACGACCGATCGCCATCGCGGCGCTCGTGAATGCCACCCTCCTGCTCGCGGTGACAGTAACCGTGACGATCGAGGCGATCTCGCGGTTGCGTGAAGGTTCACCGCCCGTTGAGGGCTTGCCGATGGTGATCGTCAGCCTGGTCACTGTTGTCGTGATGCTCACCGGTGCACTAGTCCTCGGCCGCTCGGCCGCCGGCGAGGACCTGCATATGCGGTCGGTCCTGATCGACGCGCTTGCGGATGCTGCGGCAGCAGCGGCGATCGCCGTGGCCGGCGTCATTATTTTGGTCACGAACGGGCTCTACTGGCTGGACCCGGTTTTGGCGCTGGCGGTCTCGGTCCTGATCGCCATCGCGGCGATCCAGCTGATCGTGAAGGCGATCTCGGCACTACGTGGGAAAGCAGTCGACTTCGACGGCGACTGACTTTTGCAGTGAAGGCGTGTGCCGGTCGGGTCGCGCAATTTGCATCGCACACCGTGTTGATCTTTAATCTGCGTATGGATGCAGATAAAGCGATATGTGGAAGACTGCCTGACAGCCAGTACGTCGAGCTCGCAGTGGAGGTGTTCGGCATGCTGGCCGACGCAACGCGGGTGCGGATTGTGCTAGCGCTGAAGGACGCGGGCGAGCTCTCGGTGAACCACCTGGCGGACATCCTCGACAAGCAGCCTGCCGCGGTCTCCCAGCACCTCGCGAAGCTGCGCCTGGCTCGCATTGTCTCGACCCGCCAGGACGGTCAGCGAGTGTTCTACCGGCTCGAGAACGAACACACGAGCAGACTCGTGACGGACGCGATCTTCCAGGCCGAGCACTCGCTCGGCGGCACGCCGCGGCACCATCACGCCGAGGCCAAGCTCGGCGCGGAGACGAGCGCGTGAGCGGGACACACGCCCACGAGCACGACGAACACGGCCACACGCACGAACACGGCCACGGCCACGGCCACGGCCACGGCCACGGCCACGGCCACGGCCATGATCATGAGCACGGCCACCAGCACCCGACCGGTTTCAAAGGATTCCTGTACGGGCTGTTCGTCCCGCACTCGCATGACGCCGCCGACTCCATCGACGACGCGCTGGAGGCGAGCACCGAGGGTGTCCGTGCACTGAAGATCAGCCTGTTCGTACTGCTGGGCACCACCGTGCTGCAGGCGATCATTGTCGCCTTCAGCGGGTCTGTCGCCCTTCTTGCCGACACCATCCACAACTTCTCGGACGCGCTCACGGCCGTGCCACTCTGGGTTGCGTTCGTGCTCGGGCGTCGGGTCGCCTCCCGCCGCTACACCTACGGCTACGGGCGCGCCGAGGATCTCGCCGGGCTATTCATCATCGCCGTCGTCGCTCTCTCTGCGGTCGTCGCCGCGTGGCAGTCGATCGACAGGCTCTTCCATCCCCACCCGCTCGAAAACCTCGGCTGGGTGATCGCCGCCGGCCTCATCGGCTTCGCCGGCAACGAAGCAGTCGCGATCTACCGCATCCGAGTCGGCCAGCGGATCGGCTCCGCCGCCCTCGTCGCCGACGGCGTGCACGCGCGCATCGACGGGTTCACCTCGCTCGCCGTCGTCCTCGGCGCTCTCGGCGTCATGCTCGGCTTCCCATTGGCCGACCCGATCGTGGGTCTGCTGATCTCGGCCGCGATCATCGTCCTGCTCGGGGGCACCGTCCGCAGCATCGGACGGCGCCTGCTCGACGGCATCGAGCCCGAGCTGGTGGACCGTCTAGAGCATGCTCTTGAAGAGACGCCCGGCGTCACTGCTGTCCCGCGCGTACAGCTGCGCTGGGTCGGGCACCGGTTGCACGGTAGTGCGCAACTCGGCGTGGATGCGGAGAGCCTAAACGATGCACAGCACATCGTTGGCGCAGCACGTACCAATGCGCGGGAACACCTGCGAAATCTGGATGAACTCCACATCGAGGTCGGGGACGCTATCGCTGCTTGCCGCTCAACTCCCTCCTGAGTAACTCCCGCTCCTGCCAGTTCAGAGGACGGTCGTAAAGGCATCTTTCACAAGAGAATTGCGGCAACCGTCTTCGCAGATCTGGCGAGTTCGTTGGCCACACCGGAACGGTCTGGCATGCTGTGACTTGCGCGTTCTCGCGGCGGCGGTGGGGCTCACCGTAGGTAACTTCGGCATCATCGCCGACAAGAGTCCCTATCTCAAGGATTTGTGCTGTCTGGAGATAGGGGAACTGTGAACATGATCGCGCCCGCCATTGCTAGGGCTTCATCGTGACCACAGAGTCGGACTCGCCCGAGCCGGTGCACGAAGCGGCTGATACAGAAGCAGACCAGCACTGGTTGACGCCGGGCGTTGGGAGTGTGGCTGCGGCAAGCTTCTTCTCGGATTCCGGCCATGAGATCGCAACCTCTGTGCTTCCGAGTTTTCTCACCAGTGTTCTTCACGGGTCAGCGGCGTCATTGGGCGTGATCGAAGGGGTCAGCGATGCGCTGACCGGCGTGGCGAAGTTGATCGGCGGTCCGCTGGCGAACGATCCGCCCCGCAGGCGTGTGATGGCTACTGGCGGCTACTTGGTGACCGCTCTTGCAACTGCGGCGATCGGCCTCGCCACTGCTGTGTGGCAGGTCGCCATCCTTCGCGCTCTGGCGTGGGCGTCGCGAGGCGTCCGTTCACCGGCTCGGGACGCGATGCTTTCCTCGCTGGCGCCGCAGCGCGCCTACGGGCGCGCGTTCGGGCTGGAACGTGCAGGGGACAATTTGGGCGCGGTGGTGGGACCCCTCGGGGCCGCCGGGCTTGTCGCCTGGCTGGGCATTCGGCCGGCGATCTGGTTCGCGTTGATCCCCGGCGTTCTTGCCGCGATCGCGATCGGATTCGCCGCACGCGAGGCGCGCCGGCACGGGAACGGTGTCCGACAGCGGATCCGGTTCGACCTGGCCGGCCTACGCGGCGCAGGTCTAGGCCGGCCGTTGTTGCCGATCGTGCTGTTCGAGTGTGGAAACTTGGCGAGCACGCTGCTGATCCTGCGGGCGACGCAATTGTTCCAAGGGCAGGGAATGTCCGCCCCCAGTGCGGTGTCCACCGCCATCCTGATCTATGCGGCACACAATGCGGTGGCGGCCGGAGTGTCGATCCTGGGCGGGCGATGGATTGATCAAACCGGGCCACGGCGGGTGTTCGCGGCAGGAGCGCTGGTCTACGTGCTGGGTTACGCGGTATTCGCGTTTGGGCCGACACCGTGGTGGGCGATTCTGCTGGCCTTCGCGCTTGCCGGCGCGGGCATCGGATTCGCTGAGACAGCAGAGTCTGCGCTGGTGGCTCAGATCCTTCCCGATCATCTGCGCGGCAGCGGCTTCGGCGTCATCGGCGGCGTCCAAGCGATCGGAAACATCGTTGGGACCGTCGTCGCCGGCATCTTGTACACGACCGTCTCACCGACCGCCGGTTTCCTCTACGCGGCGGCGTGGATGCTGCTCTCCTTTACCGGGTCGATCGTGCTTCGGGTCCCGGGCGGGAGCCGGCGTGCCTGACCCGGTGGAGGGCGATGAGCGGTTCGACCGACCGTTGGGCCGAGACTCTGGTGCGCTGTTGAGCTCGGAGGAGGTGCGGGTGTTGTGGGACTTTGTCCACGGCGACATCATGAGCGGCCCGACCCGGCAGCGGCTGAAGGAGTACTGGGGCATGTGTCCCCGGCACTCCTGGGCCTACGCGGTCGTGGAGATCGAACTGTGGGAGGCCGGCGCCGGTGCACGCGGCGGCCACCAACCCTTTGACCTCACGGTCCTCTACACCGATCTTCTGCAGACGATGGCCGGCCGGCTCCGCACCGGCCGGCGTCGGGGCCAGGTCAAGGCGCTCGAGCGGCACGGGCAGTGCGTGATCTGTGCCGACGTGCGCGGCGGCGCACTAGCCGGAATCCTGGTCACGCACGCCGGCATGGACCTGCAGCAGCTCACCAGCGAAGCGAACGAGATGCGCTTCACCGCAGACTGGTTGACCGAAACCCGGCCGATGTGGGCGGCGACCGTCTGCCCCGACTGCGCGGAAGCACACTCGGTGGCCGCACAGCCCGGGACGCTCCCATGCCGTGCGCATCTGCTGTCCGGTCTGGCGATCAGTGACGCGTCTGTGGAGCTGACCCGCACAACGCTGATGGAGTTGGCGGGGCGGGTGCGGGCGCTGACGGACTCGATGACGCAATCGGGGCGGCCGACGACGGAATTGGTGAACGCGTCGTGGGTTCAAGCGGTGAGCTGGTTCAACGGTTGGGACTTCCCGCTGACGCTCACCCGGTCATCGTAGAGGGAACGAGATCCACCACTTGGATCCTCCAAGCCCCGTCGAGGCGCAGCAGCTCGTTAACCGATCCGGTGGGTGCCGCAACCGGACCCACTTCCGGATCGAGTTCGGTCAGTAGCGGTCGGATCACCGCGTCATGGGTGACCACGACGACGGCCCCCTCCGGGTACTGGTCCAGCACAGCATCAAGCGCCGGGCGCGCGCGAGCCATCACCTGGCTGACGGGTTCAACGCCGGGGGCGGCGTCGACACTGCCGAATTCTGCGATCACGTCGGCCTTGATGTGTCCGGTCCACGGGCCGTAGTCACGGTCGTTGAAGCGGTCATCCGCGTACGAGTCAACGCCGGCAGCATCAGCGATGGCCTGAGCAGTGGTCACAGCTCGGGTGAGGGGGCTGGAAAACGCGGCGACCACGCCCTTGTTCTGCAAGTACTGTCCGAGCGCGGCGGCCTCTGCCCGCCCGGTCTCGTCAAGCGGCGGATTCGCCAACCCGCGCAGCCGACCCTCGGCGTTGAACGCGGTCTGCCCGTGCCGCACCAGATAGAGTTGCTGCCCATTCTCCTGCTGCGACATGTGTTCTCCTCTCAGGGCACCGGCTGGGTCAGCGGCGCCGAGTCTTTTGCGTCGAAAATCCGGTGATAGATGTCTTCCCCGAAACTGGTGGGAAGCGGTGGCCCGACGACAAGCCGGAAATCGCGGTTCCCACTCTGGTCCCTGTTGGCTCGCAGGAACAGCGCATCTGCGTCGCCCTGGTCAAATTGGCGGTGCGCGAAGTCATAGAGGTGAGTGACGACGGCAACTCGGATTCCTGCTGCGGTGAGCGCCCCAACGATGTGGCGGAGGATTTCGGAGCCCTCCCGTTCGTTCGTGGATGCGAACGATTCGTTGAGCAGCAACAGGCTGCCGGGGGTGAGCTGGTCGACGATGCTGCTCATGCGGGCGAGTTCTTCATCAAGCTTGCCGCTTTGCATCAAGGGATCTTCTTCCCGTTTGAAATGGGTGAAGATCCCGGCGCGCACCCCGGTTTCGAAGCGGTCGGCGGGGACGAAAAAGCCGCATTGGGCCAGGAGTTGCGCTAGTCCCAAGCTGCGCAAGAACGTGGACTTCCCACCACGGTTCGCGCCGGTGATGATCAGGGTCGAACAGCCGGAGGCATCCACATCGTTCCCGATCACCGTGCTCTGGCTGATCAGCGCGAGCGCCGCATCGTAGAGATTCGTTGACCGGAAGCCGGCGTCGCTGGTGAGTAGGGGAATGCAGGTGCCGGCGCCGGTGCCTGTCAGCGCGTCCTGGAGGTTGATCGCTGCGAGGTAGAAGCCGAGTTCGGTGCGCAGCATGGTGAAGAAATTCTTGATGTGCTCGGTGGACTGGGCAAGAGCGTTGGCCACCAGGCTCAGGCCGTGGTTGCGCAGATCCGCGAGAGCGTTGAATCCGGCCTCGTCCCGGTCCGCGATGGTCATCGAGTGGGCAGGGTGGGCGAAACCGAGCCGTTCGAAGAGGGTCACTTTCTGCTGCAGCGGTCGCCGCAGCACCAGTTCGGTGCCCTTGTTTGCGTGTCCGAGACGGGCCCTGATCAGCACGCCGTGTCGGAACCGCAGCCGGCGCAGATGGTCGTCGATTTCGGCGAAGTAGTCGTCGGAGAGTTCGGCGCTCAGCATCCGGCAGAGCTCGGTGAAGGCTGGCGAGTGGAAGCCGGCGGCGTGCTCATCGGCGATCAGCCGGAGTTGGCGCAGGTGGAGGATGAACATTTCCAAGGCCTCGACCGAGCGATGCAGGCTCGAGGTGGGCGAGCCCAGCCCCCAGCCGTAGATCTTCTTTTCTTCGACCAACGTTTGCACGCACACGGCATACAGGCTCCGGAGCACCTCCGGACGGTTCAGTGCGTCGGTCAGCGCCTGTTGCCGGTAGGTGATGCGCTCCGGGTCGGTCAGCGGTTGCAGCAACGCGGCCTCGGCGACGTTGCGGAGGAACGCGTCGTCGTTTGCCATCACGGTCACGATCGCGTTCAGTTCCAGGTCGGCACCGAGCTGGAGCTGCAGCCTGGTGGGGCGGATCGAAGTATCGAAGTCGATGTCCTTGAAAAGCAGGTGGGCTTTCATGCGTGGATCCTTTCCCGCAACCGTGTCGCCGTCAGCCCGTATCGGGCCGCCATCGCCGTGGCGTGCGCGAGCCCGTCCGCCGGCCGACGACGGATGCGGAAGGTGCGCGTGGTGACCTCAGCCGGGTCGACCTCAGCGACCATGCTGACCGTACCCGGCCCGAGCGCTGAGAGCTCGTCGACGAACGTGACATACACCCCGAGTGCCCCCAGGGTGATGATCCGGTCGAGGATCTGTGTGCCGAGGAAGAGGGCGTCGCTCACGGTGGTCGAGGTGAAGATCTCATTCAGGATCACGATGCTCTCCCCGCTCGCCTGCTGAAGGATCGCGTGAACACGCAGCAGGTCGTCCTCGAGCTTGCCGGTGAGGTTCTGTAGGTTCTCCTGCCGTTCGAAGTGGGTGAAGACGCGGTCGAACAGGTGCAGCGTCGCAGAGGACGCCGCAACCGGCAGACCCAGCGCTGCCAGATAATGCAGCTGCCCGAAGGCGCGGGCAAACGTGGTCTTGCCGCCCTGGTTCGCGCCGGTGACGACAAGAACGCGCTCCTCACCGGTGAGCGAGAAGTCGTTGCCGACAACCGGGTGTGCTCCTCCGGCGAGCTTCGCGGCCAGCACCAGGTCGACGGCGTCGCGCACCGAACTCGTGGGCTCTCTGGTCACCGTCGGAAGACACGTGGCCAGGTCGGGTATCCGTTCCAGATACTCCAGGTAGGCGAGGTAGAACTGCACCTCCCGGTCGAAGCGTGCGATCATCGCGGATTGGAACACGGCGTGCTTCTGCACGAACCGGGCAAGAGCATCGAACTGATCGGGGAACACCTCACCGACCAGGCCGAGGATCCCAGCCTCGACGTGGTTCATCGCAACCGGATCCTGCCGGCTCTGCAGCTTGGACGCGACCTCGCTCTGCCGAAACTTCGAGAACGTAGCGGCGACGTCGGCGCTGTAGTCGGCTTCCTCGGTCAGCGGGAACACGCTGATTCTGCCGCCCTCGATCAGGAACTCATACCGGATCTGCTCGAGCCGGTCAGTGGTCTGGTCGGCATCCTCCGCGAGCGTCGAGAACGCCTCGGAGGCCACGTATTGATCCAACTGGTCGCGGAATCGCAGCATGCCCGAGGAGGCCAGGTCGGCGTCCATGAACCCGGAGGCCAGGCCGCCAACGGCTCGCAGATAGCAGGTCACCGCCTCCAAAGCGACCCGCTGCTTCTGTTGCCGGTAGCGCAGGGAGTCGGCCTCTGCCAGCAGGGTCCGCATGGCGCGCATTCCCTCCGCGAAACCGTGGATGCTCTTCCTCACCCGCGGTTGGGCGAGGTCCTGGATGACAGCGTGCCGGAACTGCACCGCGGCAGCACTAGTTAGCGGTGTGAAGAAGTACGGCCTCAACTCGTACTGGTCACGGCCGGCAGTCACATCAGCGACCAGTTGGTCAAGATTCAAGTCGCCGAACGCATCCGACTCGACCTCCACCAGCTCGATGGCGGGCTCGTTTGGGGAGGATACGAAGAGGATGCTGGCCGAAGGTGCAGTGTTCTCTGCCAATGGGTTCTCCTCTACCTGGACGCCGTGCAGCGCGGTGGTGCAGGTAGAAGCCATTAGCGGACGGTCCGCGGTTGCTGGCGAGCTTCATCGCCACTGACCAGTGTGCACCCGGACGGTGCACGCCACAAGATGTTGACCGCTGTGAAGGATCTGGCAGACTAGGCGCAGCGCACAGCGCTGCGGTGGTGGGGCTCACCGCGAACAACCTCGGCGCAGCCGACAACGGTCCCTATCTCAACTTTCGGGCGCGCCGAAACGAGATAGGAGCCGGTCATGACCGAACACACCCCAACCGATCCCCGCCGAGTAATCCTGGTCGGCGTTGAAGGCAGCCGCCCCGACACGGTTCTCCAGCAGGCCGGGGAACTGGCGCGCGACCTCGGCTGTGAACTGGTGTGCGCACACGTCGACCTCGGGCGTTACACCGTCGAAGAAAACCCCGACGGTTCCGTGCACTCACTCCCTCTGGACCCCGACCTTCCCGAACTGGACGAGGACAGCTTCGACCCGAAACTGGCGGCTCAGATCGAACGCGTGCTGGCGCCCACCGGGGTGAGCTGGAGCGTGCGGGCCCTCGCCGGTGAACCCGCCCGGGCGCTCGCCCACCTCGCGAACACACTGAACGCGCGGATGATCATCGTCGGCACCCACGAAGCGAGCCTCCGACGTGGGATGCGCGAATTCTTCCGCAGCTCGGTCGCTGTACATCTCGCCCACCGCCAGAACCGGCCGGTCCTGGTCATTCCGCTCTCCCCGGTGACCGACGGCGGAGCGCTGCCGTGGGAGTGAGACTCGCTGAGCTCCACCTTCTCCGGCATGGGGAGAGCACCGCGAACGCGGACGGGCTGTTCACCGGCATCACCGACGTGCATCTGACCGCCGCCGGCGTCACCGAAGCCGAACACGCCGCACAGCTCCTGGTCCAATCCGGGGCCGTCCCTGATCGGATCTGGATATCCAGCCTGTCGCGGACAGCCGAAACTGTGGCCGGGATGCTGCCCCTCTTCCTCCCGAAAACTCCCCCGGTGATCGCGGACTGGCGGCTGAACGAACGCAACTATGGAGCGCTGACCGGCCTCTCGAAAGCCGCCGTCGCCACGACGTACGGTCGCCAGCAATTCCTCACCTGGCGGCGCTCCTACGCCACCGCACCCCCGCCAATGGACGTGGCCCGGCTGGACGAGTTCGCACGCACCGAACCCTTCCGATCCCTCCCCCCAGAAGCCCTGACCAGCACCGAATCATTGGGTGACGTGGTCAAGCGGGTCACCCCTTTCTGGCAGGAGCAGCTCAGCCCCGGCCTCATCCTCAGTGCCCGCACCCTGGTTGTCGGGCACGGGAACTCGTTGCGAGCCCTGGCGATGCTCATCCAAAACCTCAGCATCCCCGCCGTTGAGCAGCTGAACCTTCCGACCGGCCACCCGTTGAGGTATCGTTTCGACCTCTCCCCCAGAACGCCCGAACTGCTTTCGGCCACGTATCTGGACCCCGCCGCTGCCGTCGAAGCTGCCACTCTGCTCGCCCGCCAAGGCGGAACCTAGCGCCAGCCCTCCCTGCCCCGAATCCCCCGAATCGAACCGGAACGCATGACCTACGAACGCCTGAACAAGCGCGAACCCGACCGTGCCGACGACCTGCCCATCGACCCCGACCTGGAGGTCGAAGAGCCACAACGTCGCGCGCCGCGGCCGATCCATTTGCACTGGAAGTACATCGGTCTGGTCTTCGTCGGCGGGGCCATCGGAACCTGCATCCGTTACCTGCTTTCCACCGCGATCCCCGCCTGGCAGGGGCTGCCGATCGCGACCTTCACCATCAATGTGACCGGCGCGTTTGCGCTCGGCTGGCTGCTGGAAACACTCTCCCGTGGCGGCCCCGACCAAGGCCTGCGCCGGGCGGTGCGCCTGTTCGTGGGAACCGGGGTCCTCGGCGGTTACACCACTTACAGTTCCTTCGCCGTCGACACCGACGGGCTCATCGCCTCCGCCCAAATCGGCAACAGCATCCTCTACGGTGTGGCCACTGTCCTCATGGGCGCTGCCGCGTCTCTGGCCGGCATCATCATCGGCGCCGCCGTGCACCGTGCTGCACGGATGAAGGCGGGTGCACGGTGATCGCCTGGGTTGTGCTCGCCCTCTCCGCAGCTGGTGGTGCCGGAGCGGCCCTCCGCCTGATCACCGACGGCCTGGTCAAAGCCCGCGTTCGCATCGCCTACCCACTGGGCACCACCGTCATCAATATCACCGGGTCTTTCCTGCTCGGCCTGGTCACCGGGCTCACGCTGTCGCATTTCCTCCCCACCGAGTGGCGGCTGATTCTCGGCACCGGGTTCCTCGGCGGATACACCACGTTCAGCACCGCCAGCTTCGAAACCGTACGCCTGGCCCAAGACGGCCGCTACGCCGCGTCCGCGATCAACGGGTTCGGAATGCTCGCCGGGGCGCTCCTGGCCGCGGGCCTCGGCCTCTGGCTGGGCGGCCTTTTCTGAGAGAGAACAAACTCGCCCTTCCACCCGGCGTGGTTCTCTGGCATGCTGACGCGTGACGCTTCGGCGTCTCGGCGGTGGGGCTCGCCGACACCAACCTCGATGCCGACAACAGTCCCTATCTCAAGCGATCCCCCATGCTCAGAGATAGGAGACCCCATGGTCGACCACGGCTACACCGGACACATCGATCCCACCCATCAGGGCCACTACGTCAGCCACCCCGACGTCCACCCGATCCACATCGAACGAGTGGACGCCCGGCAGATTCTGGACTCCCGGGGATACCCCACAGTCGCCGTGACAATGCACCTTGGCGACGGAGCCGTGGTTACCGCGTCAGCTCCCGCGGGCGCATCCACCGGAGCTTTCGAAGCCGCCGAGCTGCGCGATGACGGGCCGTCCTACTCCGGTCGCAGCGTCCACCGTGCCGTAAGTTCGGTCACCGAGGAAATCTCTCCGCTGCTCTCCCGCAGCCGCTGGTCCAACATCCGCGAGGTCGACGACGCGATCGGGGCGCTTGACGGAACAGAGAACCTGGCACGCCTCGGCGCGAACGCCGTGGTCGCGGTTTCTATCGCTACTGCGCGGGCGTTCGCGCACGCCGCGGAAGTTCCGCTGCATGTCTGGATCGCACGAGTCACCGACAGCACCGAACGGATGCCCGTCCCCCACTTCAACGTCCTGAACGGTGGCGCACACGCCGCCAACCCGCTCGAGTTCCAAGAGTTCATGATCGCTCCCGTGGGCGCCGCTCACGAGGAAGCCGCCGTCGAAGCCGGCGCCGAGATCTATCACGCCCTTGCCGCCCGCGTGAAAGCGAAGTTCCACACCGCCGGCCTCGGCGACGAGGGCGGATTCGCCCCCGACATCGCCAGCCCCGAAGAAGCGATGACTCTCCTTGTCGCTGCCATCCAAGACGCCGGCTACACACCGGGCCTGGATGATGTGGCGATCGCCATCGACCCGGCCGCGAACGGCTTCTACGAACGTGATGGCCAATACAAGATCGCCGGCAACCTGCTCTCCCGTGACCAGCTTGTCGACTACTACCTGCGCCTGCTCGACGAGTTCCCCCTGCGCAGCATCGAAGATGGCTTCGCCGAAGACGACCACCAAAGCTGGAAACTTCTCTTCGACGCGGTCGGCGACCGAACACAGCTCGTCGGCGATGATCTCTACGTCACCGACATGCGCCGCATCGCAGACGGGGCGAAGAACCGGTACTCCAACGCAGCCCTCATCAAGCCGAACCAGATCGGCACTGTCACCGGCACACTGGACGCCATCGAGACGGCCAAACATCTCGGCATGCAGGCGATGGTGTCACACCGCTCCGGTGAAACCCTCGACACCTTCATCGCCGACCTCGTCGTCGGCACCGGCGTCGGCCAGATCAAATCCGGTGCGCCCGCCCGCGGCGAACGGGTCGCGAAATACAACCGCCTCACGGAAATCGAAGCCATGGCCCCGCGGATTCCGTACGGCCTGCTGCCTATCCCCACCCCGGCGACCGAAACGGTCTCCCCCTAAGCCGCTCGCGACTCTCAGGAGTCCACGCCTGACGCGAGCCGAGAGGGAGCGCTTCCCTACACCAAGCGCTCCCTCTCACCTTCCTGATGCCGGCAAGAGACTTCCTTGACCGTAATGTTTTCGCCCGCGAAAGCGGGCGCATTTTTAGGTGCATTTTAAGTGTGCCGGCAGCTACACTAGCCATATGGTCAAGCTCCCAACGGTCTCGGATCAGCGGCCAGGTCTCCGTGCTCATGAGGAGTCGATCGGTCTCCCGTTCAATGATCTGGTGACTCGGCTGCGCGACGTCCTCGGCGTACGTCTGGTCGGCTACATCGGTGGCGTGAAGTCGGCCCGCTCGGTCTCCAGCTGGGCCGACGGCCAAGGCTCGCCCGGCGAGAAAGACCAGGAGCGCCTGCGCCACGCGTACCACGCGGCCGCACTACTGCGGGAGCGCTACGACGCCATCACCGTTCAGTCCTGGTTCAAAGGCATGAACCCCTCGCTTGGCGACCAAGCCCCGGCACAGGTGCTGCGCGAGGGCGAGCCGCTGGAGGTCGCGCGCGAGGTGCTCGCCGCGGCGAAGTCGTTCGCCTACATCGGATGAGCCCGGTCGAGCTGAACGTCTCGGGCGACCCGGGACGGGTTTGGCGTGTCGGGTTCGAGCCGGACATATGGGCGTGGACGCCGTGGCGGTATGCGACAGACGACGGCCTGTTCAACGGGCGGTGGGACGATCAGCTCGGGCAATTCCGCACGCTCTACACCTCCGACACCCTGCTCGGATGTTTTCTGGAGATGCTTGCAAAGCTGCAGCCATCAACCGCTCTCGAGGCAGAACTGGACGACTTCGAGGACGACGGAAGTATCGCCCATCACCCTGAGGGCGGGAGTGGCGAGGTAGGCCATTCCTGGCTGAACGGCCGAATGTACGGGGACGCCGAACAGACCGGCCGGTACTGCTTCATCACGCACTCCGATAGCCTCGCCACACTCAAAGCCCATTACCGGTTCGACCGGCACGACATCGCACTCGTTGACGTCGACAGCGCGCTCCTGAAGGACGCCCGAGACCGGGTACTGACCCGGTCGATCGCGCACTGGGTCTACGACCTGCGCGGCGAGGACCGCACCGAACTCGTTGACGGCATCGAGTTCCGATCCCGCCACGGCGACGAGATCCGCATGTGGGCGATGTTCGAGCGCTCTGACGATGAGCAGCGCAGCAGCCACATCGACCCCCACAGCGACCCACACCGCGTCACGCGGGAGACCGATGAGCTAATCGAGGCGTTCCGACGCCTCGGCCTGCGCTGGATCGACGACTGACTGGCATGGAAGACTCCAGGCGGCCGAACAGGCGGCCATCGAAGGTTCGCGGGGCTGACCGGTGGCCGCCCGGCCGAGGGACCGCTGCGCCGAGGAGGGATAGCGTGGGCGGGTGCGAAGACTGAGGCGTTCGTGGACATTGCAGGCCTGAGGCTGTTGGTGGCGGTCGCCCGGACGGGTAGCATCTCCTCTGCAGCCCGCGAAGCAGGCGTCACGCAACAGGCGGCGTCGATGCGGCTCGCGGCGCTGGAACTGGATCTGGGTGCTGCTCTGCTCGTTCGCAGCACTCGGGGCGCGCATCCGACCGAGACCGGCGCCCTCATCGTGGAGTGGGCCGCCGACCTCCTGGACGCCACGGAACGGTTCGACGCCTCCGTCGCCTCCCTGCGCCAGGCGACGGACGACACGCTGCGTATCGCCGCCAGCATGACGATCGCGGAGCATCTCGCGCCGCGCTGGCTCACGGCGCTGAGTACCGGCGGGCGGGGGCCGCGCATCGAGCTGACGGCCGCGAACAGCGAAGCGGTCCTCCTGGCCGTCCGCAGCTCGGCGGCGACGATCGGGTTCATCGAGACGCCGGATGTGCCCACCGATCTGGCGACTATGGAGTTCGCGTCGGATGAGCTGGTCGTGGTCGTCGGACGCACCCATCCGTGGGCGCGGCGGCCCCGCGGCATCTCAGCGGAGGAGCTCGCCGGCGCTCCCCTGGTCTCCCGCGAACGCGGCTCGGGCACCCGTCTCGCATTGGAGCGCGCCCTGACGGGCGCCGGTCATCCGCCGGTTCGGCCGGCGCTGGAGCTCTCCTCCACCAGTGCGATCCGCGCGACCGCTGCGGCAGGCGACCACCCTGCCGTGCTGAGCATCCTCGCTGTGCGCGAGCAGATCGCCGCCGGGACCCTCGTCAAAGTCCCGATCCGGCAGTTGCGCATCACCCGGCCGCTGACCGCGGTGTGGCGACGCAGCGGGTCGGGCGTGCCCGCGAGCGCACGTCCGCTGCTGGAGGTCGTGCACGCGATCTCGTGACGGCGGTCAGAGCTGCCCGGTGATGGCGAGCACTCCCAAGCTGGTGACGGTGACGAGCGTCGACAGCACGGCGCCCAGCACCAGCGGCCGCCAGCCGGCGCGACGGATCGCCCCCACATCGGTGGACAGGCCGATCCCCCCGAGCGCCACCGCTACCAGGAACACGCTCGCCGTCACGAGCCCTTCGTGCACGTCGGCGGGAACCGCGATGAGCGTATTGGCTGTGGCGACGACGAGGAATCCTACGAGGAACCAGGGGATGAGACCGATCAACCGCCGCGCGGTCAGCGGAGCGCCGGCGTTCGTCCGCCGGTGCTCGACCAAGGCGAGCGTGATGCTGATCGGGACGATCATGAGCGTGCGCACGAGCTTGACGACGACGGCGAATCCGAGCGCCGAGGTCGCGAACAGACTCGCGGCGGCGACCACCGAGCTCGTGTCGTTCACCGCAGTGCCCGCGAACAGACCGAATGCGTGGGTGCTCATCCCCAGCGCATGCCCGATGAGAGGGAACACCAGCACGGCGACCGCATTGAACAGGAAGATCGTCGAGACCGCGTAGGCAATCTCGGAACTCGCGGCGCCGATGATGGGGGAGATCGCCGCGATCGCCGACGCGCCGCAGATCCCGGTCCCGACACCGATCAGGGTGCGTTCCCGGCGCGGAATGCGTAGAGCCCGGCCGGCGCCCCAGGCGGCGAGGAGGCACACCGCCAGCGTGGAGAGCATCACGGGAAGGGACTGCACACCCACGACGAGCGCGCTCGACAACGAGAGCTGGACACCGAGCAGGACGACCGCGAGTTGAAGCACGAACTTTCCGGAAAAGCCGATGCCCGGTGCGAATCGGCCGCCCGGCCGGCGAATCATGCTCCCCACGATTCCGATGATGAGGGCCGGGAGGGCGCTGCCGACCGCCGGCACCACGCGCGAGACACCAGTAGCGGCCAGCGCGATCAGAACGGTCAGACCGGCACCGGGCGCGACCTCGACTCCCCGGGCAGCGATCCTTCTCGGCAGAGTCCGGACGGGAGAGAATTCCATGCTTCGACCGTGACGGATCTGCCCGAATCCGGCTAGATCAAGCCGGTTGTGGCGTCACAAGCAACGCTTGTGACGCCACACCATCAAGCCGATCTGACCGGTACCTGCACCGCCAGCGACGTGCCGGCCACCCAGGTGCGGTAGCCCCCGTCGAGGTTGACGACGTCGAAACCGTGCTGGTCGAGGATGCGCGCGGCGGTGTGACCGCGCTGGCCCACCTGGCAGTGCACCACGATCAGGCCGGCCGGCAGCTCGGCGAGCCGATCGCGCAGCTCGTCGACCGGGATGTTCACAGCGCCGGGGATCGAGCCGGCCGCGTGCTCACCGGCCGTGCGCACATCGACCAGGGTGGCGCCGGCGTCCAGCGCGGCGCCGAGCTCGTGCCACTGCAGGGAGCGGGTGGCACCGCTGCGGAGGTTGTCGGCGACGTAACCGAGCTGGTTGATCGGGTCCTTCGCCGACCCGAACTGAGGTGCATACGCCAACTCGAGACGCATCAGACCGGAGGCGGTGATCCCGCCCGCCATGGCGACCGCGATCACGTCGATACGCTTGTCGACACCCTCGCCGCCGACGATCTGCGCGCCCAGGATCGCATCCGTCGCCGGGTCCACGAGCAACTTCATCGACATGGACTGGGCACCCGGGTAGTAGGTGGCGTGCGAGGCAGGATGCGTGTGGATGACCCGGTGCGCCCGCCCGGCAGCGGTGAGCTGCCGCTCCCCCCAGCCCACCTTCGCCGCGACGGCGTCGAAGACCTTCACGATCGCGGTGCCGAGGGCGGGCGTGTTCTGCTCCTCCCGGCCGGCGATGACGTCGGCGACGGAGCGGCCGTGCCTGTTGGCGAGCCCGGCCATGGTGACGAGCGCCTCTGTCCCGCTGAGCGCATCCACCTTCTCGACGCCATCACCGACAGCGAAGATGTGCGGGTCACTGGTGCGGTTGCGAGCATCGACCGCGATCCCGCCGGTCGGCCCCACCCGGAGCCCGGCCGAGCGCGCCAGATCCACGCTCGGCACGACACCCGACGCGTCGATGATGAAGTCCGGCCGAACCGTCGCGCCGTCGCTGAGCAGCACCGCGCCCGCCTCGACCGTGTCGACAGTGACGGAGGTGCGCACGTCGACGCCGTGACTGCGCAGCTGCGCCTCAACAGGCGCAACCATCTCTACATCCAACGGGCTCAGGATGTGTGGGCCGCGCTGGATCAGCGTCACGTGGATGCCGCGGCGCACCAGGTTCTCGACGGCCTCGAGGCCGATGAAGCCGGCGCCGACGACCAAGGCGGAAGGGTTGTCCGCTGCCGCGTCCACCAGCACGCCGATCGCGTCGACATCCTCCACCGTGCGGAGGGTGTGCGTCGGGATGCCGGGATGCCCCGCGGCCTCCCGTGCAGATGCTCCGACGGCGAGGATCAGCTCGTCATAGCTCTCGGTCATGGTCTCGCCCGCGGCGAGGTCGAACACAGAGACAGTGCGCGCGACCGGGTCGATCGCGAGGACCTCGTGGCCGGTGCGCACATCGAGCCGGAACCGGGCCGCCAACGACTGCGGGGTCTGCAGCAGGAGCGATGACCGATCGGTGATCACTCCGCCGACGTAATAGGGCAGCCCGCAGTTCGCATACGAGACGTACGGGCCGCGCTCGAACACCACGATCTCCGCAGTCTCGTCGAGCCGGCGCAATCGCGTCGCGGCCGACATTCCTCCGGCGACTCCGCCAACGATCACGGTCTTCATCCTGTGCACCTCCCGAGGGCGGTTTGGTGATACCCTCCCCGGTATCGTACTATACGGAGGGGGGTATACAGAACCAGCCCTCTACCGGACCCGAGAAAGAGAGTTCCAGACCCATGTGCTACCCCGCCACCTGCAAAGTCTGCGGCAAGACGACCTGGAGCGGCTGCGGTCAGCACGTCGCCGACGTTCGCCGGCGCGTGCCCGCAAACCAGTGGTGCAATGGCAACCACACCGACGCCGAGAAGGCTGCCGCCTCCGGTGGCGGGTTCTTCGGCCGGCTCTTCGGACGCGGCTGACCGTGAGCACCGTCACCCTCACCGCCGGCACACTGAAGGGTCAGATCGAGCAGAACGACATCGTCCTGATCGACTTCTGGGCGGCCTGGTGCGGCCCCTGCCGCATGTTCGCCCCCGTTTTCGAGACCGCATCCGCGCAGCACCCGGACATCGTCTTCGGCAAAGTCGACTCCGAGACCGAGCAGGAACTCGCCGCGGCCGCCGGGATCACCTCGATCCCCACCCTCATGGCTTTCCGCGACGGGGTCCTCGTGTTCTCACAGCCAGGAGCGCTCCCCGCCAGGGACCTCGAAGACCTGATCGGCCAGATCCGCGCCATCGATCCGGCTGAACTCACCGCCGCCAAGGCCCGCACCTGAGCCGAAGAGATACCCTGGCGGGTACCGCGACGCGTCGAGCCCACCCCGCCCACTCGGCGCCATCGGCGCCATCGAGAAAGAAGAACACGCCGTGGCAACTACCGCCGCCGACATCAAGCCCGTCCTCAACCGGCTCCGCCGCGCGCAGGGCCAGCTCAACGCCGTCATCGCCGCCGTCGAGAACGGCGGCAAATGCCGCGACGTCGTCATCCAGCTCGCCGCAGTCTCAAGTGCGCTCGACAAGGCCGGCTTCCAGATCATCTCCACCGCCATGCAGAAATGCATCACCGACCCCGACGACGACTCCGACCCGATGACGGTCGAAGAGCTCCAGAAGCTCTTCATGACTCTCGCGTGAAGGAGATGACCGACGCCGTAACGTCCGGTGTGGTTGTTCACCTCGATGAGGCCGACTCCGCCAAGCACGCCGCCGTCCTCAGGAACGTCAGCAACCTCATCGACGCCCTCGAACAGGGAACAGACATCGAGCTAGTCGTCCACGGGCCAGGGATCAGCATCCTTCTGCTCGACAGCCCGCACTACGAAACCGTCCGCACGCTCCAACACCGCGGACTCACCGTCGACGCCTGCCGGAACACTCTCCGAAGCGAACACATCGACGCCGAGCAACTTGTGGCCGATACCGTCATCGTTCCTTCCGGCATCGCTCACCTCGTGATCCGTCAACGCGAAGGCTGGGCCTACCTACGGCCGTGATGGCGGCGGGCGTGCCCCTCGGGTTATCTTGTAAGGTACGTCCGATGGAGAGCACGACAGCGGGTCCATTCCGCGCCCTGCTGGGGCTTGTTATCTGCGTTGTGGGCGCTGGAATCGCTGTCATCGCGATCATCCTCACCGTCGAGTACGCCTGGGGATGGATCTTCCCCGTTGGGCCAGTCGCGCTTGTTCTCGCCGCGCTCTCCATTCGGTGGGGAACGCGCCTGATCTCGCACTAGGGCGACGCGCACCGACCCGGACCAGAGCGGGAGACCGCGCGGCTCTGCGAATCCGACATCGTGAGCACAATGGGCTGCGCTGCACGCACAGCCGCCCAATCTTCCCCGGCCAGCGATAAGAGAACGTTGAAGTCGAAGAACCCCTCCGGCCAGGACATCGACACCGTACGCCGACCATGACCTCATCCGAAGAGGAGTCAGCGGCCTGATCAACGCGCTCACCATCCAGATTGGACAGGGCTGGATCGGACGCCTTCGGCGTTCTGACTTCCTTACTCTTCTCTCCGATCCGGCAGCCGACCATAGCAAGCTCCGGCAACTCCAGGCCCCGGTCGTCGCTATTTGCAGACTCCACTCGTTGCGCTCACTCCGCTTAGCAACCGCCGCCTCCGGGCATTCCGCTGCCTCCACCCGCTATCGATCTTTGTGCCGGAACGGCCAGAAGAACGATGAGGGAGTTCAAGATCATGAGCGGCAAAGTCACCATCCGGAGCGCGAAGGAGCGACAGGCAGACACGGAGGCACTCCACGCGTCGATCGCAGAGCAGGTCCAACAACTCGCCGAAAGCGGCCAGTGGCGGGCGTTCCTTGAGTTCGCCCGCTCCTTCCACAACTACAGCCTGAACAACCTCCTCCTGATCCTCTCCCAGAACCCCAACGCGACCGTCGTCGCCGGCTTCCGACAGTGGCAGACCAGGGGACGACAAGTTCGCAAAGGCGAGAAGGCAATCAAGATCTTCGGCTACCGCGAGAGGAAGGCCAGCCGCGACGACGACAAAGACGAGACCGAAGGCGAACAACAAGTGGTGCGCTACTTCCCCACCCTTTCCGTGTTCGACATTGCACAGACCGACCCAATCGAAGGAGCCGAACCTCTCCCCCAGAACCCAACCCGCCGCCTAACCGGCCACGACGACCACGGCGTCATCGCTCCGCTGACCACGCACCTCCAAGCCAACGGCTGGAGTGTCCAACGCGCACCGCTCATGAACGCGAGCGGGTACACGGATCCCGGACTGCACCGGGTGACCCTGGCGGAAAACCTGGCAATCGAGCACGCGGCCAAAACACTCATTCACGAAACCGCGCATATCAAGCTGCGCCACGTCGAGGATCTCGACGAGTACCACGCCCACCGGGGGCAGATGGAGGTGGAAGCCGAATCGGTCGCCTACATCGTCGCCGGCCTGTCCGGGTTCGATACCAGCGCGTACAGCATCGGCTACATCACGGGTTGGTCCGGCGAGGACACGGCCCTCGTTCGAGACACGGCCGCGCGAGTACTAAAGGCAGCGCACACGATTGCGGCAGTCATCGAAAAGCCTCACTAGGCCGTCAGTCGCAACGCGAAGAGCCCCGATCCGCTCGGACCGGGGCTCTTCGCTGTCGGGGAACGGAACCGCGTTGAAGCGGCTCGAAGAACAGATCGGGCGAGACGTGGTGAGAATGACGCCAAGCGAAGAAGCGAGGACAAGAAGAGAAGGACGCAGATCGAGAGAACCACAACAGAGAACTACAAATACAACTGCCAAGGCTAGAACCGACGGAGCAAGACGAGAAACGACGAAAAAGAGCGAATGCACGTAGGCACTCTTCGAGATGTGCGCGCGCGGTGCGCGCCGAAATGAGCGCGCGCCCGGAAGTTCTAAGTGTGAGAGGTGGAGTGGCGCGCTGGAAGCGCGGGCAGGCGGCCCAAGGGGTCAAGCAGGCGGTGCGCTACGCGTTCGGCGGCGTCTGCGACGCGACACTGACAGCCAAGACCGCCGACGGTGCCCTCGCGGCGGCCGGGTACGCGGACGCGGTGATGACCCGGTACATCGTCGAGAACGGTGCGATCCGCGACGACCTACTCACCCGTTCACAATTAAAGGATTGGGTCGACGGTGTCGACCCGCTGACCGGTCAGCGGAAAGGACGAGACCTCGAGTCGCCAGTCGCGGACCTGGTTCTGGACGCGACGATCAACGCCCCGAAGTCGTTCTCAATCGCTGCGATGCTTGACCCGGAGTTGGCTGCCGCATACGAGGATCTGCAGGACCGACTGCGGGATCGGATCATCAAGCTGTGGCAGGCCGAACTCAACGCCCGCCGCGGAAAGCAGGGCGTCATCCGGGAGGACCTCGCCCGGATCGAGGTCGTCGAGTTGCGACACGAACGTTCGCGTTCGTTGGACCCGCACAAGCACCGCCACCTGTGGCTTAACGTCAAGGTCCAGGGCGTCGACGGAAAGTGGTCGAACGTCGACACCCGGGTCGCGTTGCGATTCCAGAACGTCATCAACGCCGAAGGGGACCTCGCCTCGCGCACCGATCCAGCATGGGTCGCGGCGCTGGCAGCGAAGGGCTTCACGCTGAACGCCGATGGGGAGATCGCGCAGCTGCAACATCTTGTGCGGCCACTCTCGAAGCGGTCAGCTCAGATCGAGGCCAACAAGGCAAGTCACCTCCGCACCTGGAGAGACGAACACGCGGGCCAGGAACCGTCTCCGACAGTGCTGACGCAGATCGATCAGTGGGCGTGGGCGGCCGGTCGGCCGAACAAGCCCAGCAGCCTGGACGAGGAGGATTGGGCTGCGCTGGTCCGCAACGAGCTCTTCGCCGCCGATCCCACGCTTCCTCACCGGCGGCCCCTTGGGGCGGTTCCTACTCTTTCAATCGAGGACCTCGACATCGAACTGTTAGCGGCCAAAGCCGTCGTCGACGCTGACGCACGATCATCCCGCACCGGAGGCCGGTTCAGCATGATGGACGTCCGGGCCGGCACGCTTCGGGCACTCGCAGCAACCGGCGTCGTCGCAGATCGAGAGAGGCTCACAGAGCTCGCTGAGGAAGTCGTTGCGCACTCGCACACGGTCACACTGATCTCCGAATCGAACGCCCCGCAGCACATCAAGCACCTCATGGCAGTGTCCACCGCCACACTGAAGGCCACCCTCGCCCAAAAGGTCGACGGCTTCTCCGCGCCCGGACAGATCCTCGACACGGAAGAAGTCGCCGCAATCGGTCGCGCCATTGAGCCCGAGCGGACGCTCGATGAGGGCCAGCTCGCTGGTGCGGCCGCGATTGGCGGCACATCGCGCAACGTCGTCGTCTCCGGCCCGGCCGGCACGGGAAAGACCACCATGCTCAAGGTCGCGGGCGCTGCGCTCCGCCGACGCGGGCACAAGATGATCATCGTCGCGCCGACCAAAAAGGCTTCAGCGGTAGCGGGACGCGAGACGATGAGTTCCTCGTCGTCGCTTCACCAGCTTCTGCATGAGTTCGGATGGCGCTGGACGTCCGACGCAGCCGGCGCAACGATCTGGAACCGACTATCAATCGGTGAGACGGACTCGACGTCTGGTGGCATCTATCGCGGCCCACGCATCAGCATCTACCCCGGGGATCGCATCGTCGTGGACGAGGCCGGCATGCTGGACCTCGAGGCCGCGTCAGCCCTTCTGGATGTCGTGCAGGGCACTGGCGCAGGTGTCGCTTTGGTCGGGGACCAGCGACAGGCGTTGCCAATCGGACACTCGGGCGCGATGGCGCTCTTCTCTCGCCGTTCGCTTCGGCTCGTGGAGCTCACGACTACTCACCGATTCAACGATCCCGAGTGGGCTGACCTTGCGATGCGACTTCGCGAGCCGCGGAGCGAAGACGAAATGCGTGGCGTAGCTGATGACCTGATCGGCACAGACCATGTCGTGATGACCAATAGCGACGTCGCGGCGCGTGAGGCGATGGTCGACGCATGGTTTGACGCGATGCGGCGTCGCGAGACGATCTCGTTGGTGACCGCTACCCACGCTGAGGCGCAGGAGATAAGCGAAGCTATCCAAAGCCGCCGAATCGAGGCCGGAATTGTGTCCACCGAGTCGGCGTTCTCTGGGCAGTCAGGCCAAACCATATTCATAGGTGATGTGGTTCAGACCCGGCGCAACGACTCTGCTGCTGACGTCCAGAACCGTCAGAACTGGATCGTGAAGGCGATCGGCATATCCCACGTGATCCTTGCGGCGAGCGCCGACTCAACTGACCTGCGGAAAGTCACCCTCGGTTACGCCGGATCGCACATCCACCTCGCGTACGCGACGACCGTTTACGGAGTCCAAGGCGAGACAACCGACCGGTCCCTGGTCGGACCCGGAGTCGATGCAGCTGGCTTGTACGTCGGTCTAACTCGCGGGAAGCAGCACAACGCCGCGGTGCTTGTGGCTCCTACCGAGAGCGCCGCAAAGTCCAAGTTGGTCGAGATGTTGCAACACGAGACCGTAGAAGAGACGCTGGAAAAGTCGCGCGCAGCGGCGCAGACCGAATTCCGACGCTCTGCTCAGTCGGTCGGTGGACCGACAATCGCGGCGCCGGATCAGCAACTTACGTCGGCTGGCCTCAAATGATCCGGCTGTTCGCCCTACCTGGCAAGACCAGTCGCACACAGCTCTCGACCGAGCAGATTCCCTCCGTCCAGAGTTCCACCGTGAGGATCGAACCGGAAGATGGCGATGCCGAGTTCGTCCGCCCTATCGACAGCCTGCGGCAGCACGCCATGGCGAACGAAGATCAGGCCCCGGCGTCCGTCGGCCGCCGAAACCGATGCCGCTCTCGTCACCTGAGCCATGTCGAGGTTGCCACGCTGATTGTCGACCCACGCAAGGTAACCCGCACTGTAGAGCTCGCACGCCTGAACCGCAGCTCCGGCGGCCACGACCGTGTCTGCAGCGCCGAGGTAGATCATCCACTCGCGGCACAGTTCGATTGCTTCATTGTCCGAAGCGCCCCGAGGCTTCGGCTCTGGAGGCTGCCGTTCCACGGAACCAGTCTGCCCGAGACTGCTGTCCTTGTTACCCGCGATGCCTCTCCGGAAGACGAAATGTCAGCGCTCGCACGTAGCCTGGCGCCGCTCACTTCATCGCGGCGCAAAGCCACGATCGGCGATTGGAGCTGAGGATGGGGAGCGTACATCCATACGAGACAGCCGGCGGCAAGCGCTACCGGGTCCAGTACAGAACACCCGAGCGCGACCTGACCGGGAAGCGCGGCTTTCGAACAAAGCGAGACGCTGAACTCTTCTTGGCCTCCGTTGAAGTCGCGAAGGCGCGAGGCGAGTTCGTCGACGCTCGGGCGTCACGATCTACGATCAGTACGCTCGGTACCGAGTGGCTGGCCAACCAGCATCATCTGAAGCCATCGTCACTCCGGCCGGTTGAGATCGCCTGGCGTTTGCACGTGGAGCCCAAATGGGGAAACCGCCACGTTGGCGAGATCCGTCATTCGGAAGTTCAGAACTGGGTTACGGCTTTCACCAAGGGCGAAGACAGACCGCGCTCAGCGACAACCGTCCTTCGTGCCTACGGTGTTCTTGCGGGAATCCTAGACACCGCCGTAATGGACCGTCGGATCCCTTCAAACCCTGCTCGCGGCGTCAACCTCCCTCGCAAGCTGAAAGGCAAGCATAAGTACCTCACCCATTCGCAGGTGGATCTCCTGGCCAATAAGGCGAAGAAGCACAAGCCTTTAGTTCTCTTTCTCGCCTACACCGGGCTGCGTTGGGGCGAGGCGACCGCACTTCGGGTTCGGGACATCGACCTCTCTCGGCGACGCGTGGATGTTCATGAAAACGCTGTCGAGGTGTCTGGCACCATTCATGTCGGCACGCCGAAAACAGGCGAGTCACGGAGTGTCCCCTTTCCTCCGTTCCTGGTGCCGCTGCTCGAAGCATTGTCGGAAACCAAGACGCCTTCACAGCTGCTATTCGGAGATGGCATCAGCTACCTGCACCAACCCGATCGCCGTCGCGGCTGGTATGTCTCGGCGATCGCCAGATCACAAGCGGCGGACCCAGAGTTCCCGCGAGTCACGATTCACGACCTCAGGCACACGGCCGCAAGCCTGGCGATCAGCGCTGGTGCGAACGTGAAGGCCGTACAACGAATGTTGGGCCACTCTTCCGCCGCAATGACGCTCGACACGTACGCCGATCTTTTCGACGACGACCTGGACTCCGTCGCGGTCGCGCTTGACGCTGCTCGTGACCGGGCCATCATGTCCGCGGGTCGATGACCCGCTTCATTCAGGGCTTTCGGATGAATTGCGCAACACAGTGTTGCGCAGGTCCCGCCGGTACCAGAGGGTCAATTCCAGATGTAGTCAAAATGTAGTCAAACGTGCCAGCGCTAACATGCAAAACGCCCCGGATCCCAATGTTTATAAGGGATCGCGGGGCGTTTTCGTGGCGGTACCGGTGGGATTTGAACCCACGGTGGGCTTTCACCCACACAACTTTTCGAGAGTTGCACCTTCGGCCGCTCGGACACGGTACCGCGGACTATCGTACGCGAACGCCCCGCCGACCGCCAATCGACAGCGAACGGTCAGCGCACCACCAGCGCGCGTCAGGATGCGCGCGAGTACAGTGCTGGGAATGGGGACGAAGAGTCGTGTCGCTGTCGGTGCCGGTGTTTCCACGGTCGCGGTCGGGCTTCTCGCGTGGGCGCGGGTCAGGAAGGCTCAGGACGCGCTGGAGGCGAATCGGGTCCGGCTCAATGAGACGCTGCCCGTGCACTCCAAGTGGTGGCGGGACGCGGCCAAGGTGGACGGCGAGCTGTTGTACGTGGCCATCGGCGACAGTGCAGCGCAGGGCATCGGCGCCTCCGCCCCGCGCAACAGTTACGTCGGTGTGATCGCCGACCACATCAAGGCCGCGACCGGTCGCTCGGTCCGGATGGTCAACCTCAGCGTGTCCGGCGCCACCGTCGCCCTCGCGGTGGCCGATCAGCTACCGCGGTTCGCCGAGCTGAAACCGGATATCGTCACCGTCGCCATCGGCGCCAACGACATCGCCGCGTTCGACCCCGACCTGTTCGAGCAGGGCATCCGGAAGGTGTTCGACGCCGTCCCCCAGGATGCGATCGTGGCCGACCTGCCCTGCTTCTACCTGCCGTGGAACGAGAAGAAGGTCGCCGTCGGCAACGCCATCCTGCGCCGCGTCGCCGCCGAGCGCGGGCTCACCGTCGTCCCGCTGCACGACACCATGAAGCGGCAGGGGCTGCGCGGCATAGTCACCCAGTTCGCCGAAGACCTGTTCCATCCGAACGACCGCGGCTACCGGGTGTGGGCGTCCGCGTTCCTGCCGGCCGTCACCGCCCACGTGGTCCGCCGGTTCCCGCGCCGCCCCGTCACCGCGGCGACCCAGCAAGCGCAGCAGCTACCGGGGGCGCAGGCCAGCTGACCGGCAGCTGACCGGCAGTGGATGCCCGGGGCGGCGCAGCACGACGCCTTCCCGCCCCGGAGCCATCACCCCTTCGACGTGCCCGGCGCCAGGTGCGACAGCACCCGCTCCCACGCGGGGATCACCACGAGGTGACCGGCGCCCGGCATCATCTCGACCCGTGCATCCGGGATCGCCTTCTGGTACCAGCTGGCGTGGGCGTTGCCAGCGAGCGGGTCGGCCTGGCCGTTGACGATGAGCGTCTTCGCCGCGATATCGGCGAGGTCGAAGCCCCAGGGGCGCGCGGTGTAGCTGAGGATGTCGGCCGCGACACCGCCAGGACCCTGCCGGAAGGCGTCTTTGAGCATCCGGCCGAGGCGGTCGCGGGCTCCCGGCCTGGCGAGCGCTGCGTCGTCGACCGGGGATGCGCCGAGCAGGTCGAGAGGCACGTCGGCTTCCTGGTCCGCGGCGTTCACCGCGTCGGCCTGCGGCTGCAGCATTCCGCTCAGCTGAGCGAGCGCGGCATCCGGTTCGAGCGTCGCCAGGTGGTCGGACATGGCCTGCAACTGCGGGTCGATCCACTCGACCGCGTCGTTCGGAGCAGGCGTGCCGATGATGGCGACGCGGTCGGCGATGTCGGGGTGCCTGGCCGCGAACGCGAGGGCGATGCGACCGCCGGCCGACCAGCCGGCGATGCCGATGGTCTTCGGGCGGTTGACGCCCATGCCCGACTCGTCCCTGTTCATCGACCGCAGGTATTCGGCGATGTCGTCCGCCGCCTGCGTGATGCTCGGCCAGGTGCCGGCCGGGAGCGGGTCGCTCGAACCGTAGCCCGGGCGGTCGAATGACAGGATGTGCACGTTCCTGGTGCTCGACGCATCCGGATCCGGGTCGAAGACGGACGACCCGGGGGCCGGGTGGCAGAACACCACGATGCGCTCCGCCATCGAATCGCCGAGCGCGGTCACGCCGAGCTTGCGGCCGGACGCCAGTGTGAAGGTCAGATTCGCCATGCCGCCCATTGAACCCCTCACAACCGACACTGGCCAGCAGTTGTCCACAGTCCGCGCGATCCTCCGCCCGATGACGGTGGTCCCCCGTAGTGTGAAACCGGATCGAGGAGGTTGCGTGGCGAAGGCTCAGCTCAACTATCGCTGCACGGAGTGCGGCTGGACGACGGCCAAGTGGGCCGGCCGCTGCGGCGAGTGCCAGGAGTGGGGCACCGTCACGGAGGCCACGGCGCCGACGGGAGTCCTGCGCGCGCTCAAGCCCGTCTCGATCGGGGCGGACCGCGCCGCCCGCTCCATCACCGACATCGACACGGCCACGGTCAGTCACTGGCCGAGCGGCATCGCCGAGTTCGACCGCGTTCTGGGCGGCGGCATCGTGCCGGGCGCCGCCATCCTGCTGAGCGGAGAGCCCGGCGTCGGCAAGTCCACCCTCCTGCTCGAGGTCGCCTCCCGCGCGGCCCGCGCCCGGTCGCGCGTGCTCTACGTGAGCGCGGAGGAGTCGGTGAGCCAGGTCAGGATGCGCGCAGAGCGCACGGGGGCGATGCACGACCACCTCTTCCTCGCCTCGGAGACCGACCTCGCCACCATCGTCGGCCAGATCGACGCCGTCGACCCGCAACTCGTCATCGTCGACTCGGTGCAAACGGTGTCCAGCAGCAACGGCGAGGGTCTCGCGGGCGGACCGAGCCAAGTCAGAGAGGTCGCGAGCACGCTCATCCGGGTGGCGAAAGACCGCAACCTGCCCGTGCTGCTCGTCGGCCACGTCACCAAAGACGGCTCCATCGCCGGGCCGCGCCTGCTCGAACACCTGGTGGATGTGGTCTGCCAGTTCGAGGGAGACCGCCAGACCGCGCTCCGCTTCGTCCGGGCGCTCAAGAACCGCTTCGGCCCCACCGACGAGGTCGGCTGCTTCGAGATGTCGGGCGACGGCATCGTGGAGGTCGCCGACCCGAGCGGGCTGTTCCTCAGCCGCACCACCACGCCGGTCTCCGGCACCTGCGTCACGGTCGCGATGGAGGGGCGCCGCCCGCTCCCGGTCGAGGTGCAGGCGCTCGTCGTGGCCACCACGGCCCCCAACCCGCGCCGCGTCACGAACGGCGTCGACTCCTCCAGGGTCGCCATGCTGCTCGCCGTCCTCGAACGCCGCGCCGGCATCCGCCTCGGCGACAAAGACGTCTACGTCTCCACGGTCGGCGGCGTGCGCCTCACCGAGCCGGGCGCCGACCTGGCCATCGCCCTCGCCATCGCGTCCGCCGCCAACGAGAAGGCCATCCCGCACACGCTCGCGGCGTTCGGCGAGATCAGCCTGGCGGGCGAGATCCGTCCCGTCGCCAGCGGCAAGCAGCGGGCGGCGGAGGCCACCCGCCTCGGCTTCACCACCCGGGTGGATGCGCGCAGCGAGAGCATCCGCGAAGCCCTCCGCGTGGCGTTCACCGCCGCGATCTCCGACCGCGAGCGGGAGCTCGACGCCGCGTTCTGACCCGCGGGGTCGCGCGCAGTTTCGCTGACCCGCGGGGGCGCGCGCAGTTTCGGCGAGATGCCAGTAACTGCAGCGAAACGCCCGGGATCCGCCACAGTTGGTGGCATCTCGCGAACGCGAGCGGGCGCTCGACGCCGCATCCTGACCCGGGGTGGCGCGCCAAGCTCGCGAGATGCCAGTAACTGTCGCAAAACGCCCGGGATGCGCGACAGTTACTGGCATCTCGCGGCCGCAACCGCGACCCCAGCCGCAACCGCCGCCGCAACCGGCGCGGCCTCAGTCCAGGATGAACTGCTTCGACTCCGCCGACTCGATGCCGGACACCGACGTGGTCAAGTGGTACGACGCCCCGCCGGCCGGAACCTGCTCGCGCGTCTGCTGGCACGTGGCCGGGTCGGAGCGCGTCCTGTCCCACTCGATCGGCGTCTGCGACGACACCGTCTTGCCCGGTTGCAGCAGCACTTCCGCATCCACCTTGTCCGACTGGCAGTCTGTCGACTTCCAGTACGTCTCGGTGCCGCTGGTGATCGTGAACACCTGCTGCGCCGTTCCGGCGTCGATCTTGCAGGACACCGTGCCCGTGTTCGTGATCGACACCGTCAGTTTCGGCAGCTCGCCGGCGGCGTACGTGCTCGCGTCGGTGTTCGCCGTCACCTTCACGTTCGCCGGTTTGCAGGGCTGGCCGCTCGCCGTCGTGTTCTCGGTTGGGATGTTCGTGCCGTCCGCGCCAGGGGTCGCCGGCTTCGAGTTCGTCGCTGCCGGCGTCGGCGTGCCCTGGGACGAGCCGGGCCGCACGACGATCAGCACGACGACGACGATCACGGCGATCACGCCGAGGGCGAGGATGAGCCGGCGTCGCCAATAGACGGTGCTCGGCTGCGGGCCGACAGGATGCTTGAACGTCGACATGCCTGCAGGATAGCTGCGGCCACGGCGAATGCCGCGGCAACGCGCTAGAGCCGCTTTAACATACGAGTATTTCCCAAGGTATTGGGCTTCACCCGAGCCAGGTCGAGGAACTCCGCGACACCTTCGTCGTGCGAGCGGACCAGCTCCGCGTACACCTCGGGGTCGACCGTCTCACCGCCCATGTCCTCGAACCCGTTGCGCTCGAAGAACGCGACCTCGAAGGTCAGGCAGAACAGGCGGCTGAGGCCCAGCTCCCTGGCGTCGTCCTCCAGCCGCCGCAGCAGCGCGTGGCCGATGCCCCTGCCCAGCCAGTCCTCGGAGACGGCCAGGGTGCGTACCTCGGCGAGGTCGCGCCACATCACGTGCAGCGCCCCGCAGCCGATCAGCTCACCGTCCGGCGTCTCAGCGACCCGGAACTCCTGCAGCGACTCGTAGAACACCACCGCATCCTTGCCGAGCAGGATTCGTCGCTGCACCAGCGGCTCCACGAGCTCCTGGATGCGCACCACGTCACTGGCACGCGCCCGGCGGATGACGAACCCGGCGCTGTCTGAACCACTCACTCGCCCAAGCCTAGCGACCCACCGCATCCGGATGCGCACACATGAACACACGCACACGCGAACACACGCACACACGAAAGCGGGGCCGCCATTCAGGCGACCCCGCTCCCGGGATACAACAGGTTCGGCTACCTCACTCGGAGGATGCGGCCAGGTCCGGCGTCGCCGGCCCCGTGCCGATGGCGGCCGCGGCGTTGACGCCGGCGCCGATCGGCTCCTTGCGGGCCTCCGTGGTGAACACGAACTCGCCGTCCTTGAAGTCGACGTGCACGTGGTCGCCTGCGTTGAGCTCTCCGTGCAGGATGCGCTCGCTGAGACGGTCCTCGATCTCGTGCTGCACAGCGCGGCGCAGCGGACGGGCTCCGAGGGTGGGGTCGAAGCCGACCTCGATCAGGCGCTCCTTGGCGGCCTGCTCCAGCGTGATCGTCATGTCACGGTCGAGCAGCCTGTCGGAGAGGCGCTTGATGAACAGGTCCACGATCTGCAGCAGTTCCGGCTTGGACAGCTGCGGGAACACGATGATCTCGTCGACGCGGTTCAGGAACTCGGGCTTGAAGTTCTTCTTCAGCTCCTCGTAGACCTTGCCGCGCATCCGGTCGTATCCGGTGGTCGGGTCGCCCTCGATCTGGAAGCCGACAGGGCCGCCGGAGATGTCCTTCGTGCCGAGGTTGGTCGTCATGATGATGACCGTGTTCTTGAAGTCGACCACGCGGCCCTGACCGTCTGTCAGACGTCCCTCCTCCAGGATCTGGAGCAGCGAGTTGAAGATGTCGGGGTGTGCCTTCTCGATCTCGTCGAACAGCACCACGCTGAACGGCTTGCGGCGGACCTTCTCGGTGAGCTGCCCGCCCTCTTCGAAGCCGACGAATCCGGGAGGAGCACCGAACAGTCGCGAGACCGTGTGCTTCTCGCCGTACTCCGACATGTCGAGGGAGATCATGGCCGACTCGTCGTCGAACAGGAACTCGGCGAGCGCCTTGGCCAGCTCGGTCTTTCCGACACCGGTGGGGCCGGCGAAGATGAACGAACCGGACGGACGCTTCGGGTCCTTCAGACCGGCGCGGGTGCGGCGGATGGTCTTGGAGAGTGCCGCGATGGCCTCCTCCTGACCGATGACCCGCTGGTGCAGCGCCTTCTCCATGAAGACGAGGCGTGCGGACTCCTCCTCGGTGAGCTTGAACACCGGGATGCCCGTTGCCTGGGCCAGAACTTCGGCGATGAGTCCCTCATCCACCTCTGCCGTGGTCTTCACGTCGCCGGAGCGCCACTGCTTCTCGAGGCGCAGACGCTCGCCGAGGAGGTTCTTCTCCTCGTCGCGCAGCGACGCGGCCTTCTCGAAGTCCTGGTCTTCGATGGCGGCTTCCTTCTGGGAGCGCACCGCGGCGATCTTGTCGTCGAACTCGCGCAGCTCCGGCGGAGCCGACAGGATCGACAGCCGCAGACGTGCTCCGGCCTCGTCGATCAGGTCGATGGCCTTGTCCGGCAGGAAGCGGTCCTGGATGTAGCGGTCGGCGAGGTTCGCCGCCGCGACGATCGCGCCGTCGGTGATGGACACCTTGTGGTGCGCCTCGTAGCGGTCGCGCAGCCCCTTGAGGATGTTGATCGCGTGAGGCAGCGACGGCTCAGCCACCTGGATGGGCTGGAAGCGGCGCTCGAGGGCCGCGTCCTTCTCGAAGTGCTTGCGGTACTCGTCGAGCGTGGTGGCGCCGATGGTCTGCAGCTCACCGCGGGCGAGCAGCGGCTTCAGGATGGAGGCCGCGTCGATCGCGCCCTCGGCAGCGCCTGCGCCGACGAGGGTGTGGATCTCGTCGATGAAGGTGATGATGTCGCCGCGGGTGCGGATCTCCTTGGTGACCTTCTTCAGGCGCTCCTCGAAGTCACCGCGGTAGCGGGAGCCTGCGATGAGCGAGCCGAGGTCGAGCGTGTACAGCTGCTTGTCTTTCAGCGTCTCCGGCACGTCGCCGCGGACGATCGCCTGGGCGAGCCCTTCGACGACTGCGGTCTTTCCGACGCCGGGCTCACCGATCAGCACGGGGTTGTTCTTGGAGCGGCGCGACAGGATCTGCATGACGCGCTCGATCTCCTTCTCGCGTCCGATCACCGGGTCGAGCTTGTTGTCGCGCGCAGCCTGGGTGAGGTTGCGGCCGAACTGGTCGAGGATCTGGCTGCCTGCCTGCGCGGTGGCCTGATCGTTGCCTCCGACCTGGACCTGCTCCTTGCCCTGGTATCCGCTGAGCAGCTGGATGACCTGCTGGCGCACGCGGTTGAGGTCGGCGCCCAGCTTCACGAGCACCTGGGCGGCGACGCCCTCTCCCTCACGGATGAGGCCGAGCAGGATGTGCTCGGTGCCGATGTAGTTGTGGCCGAGCTGCAGCGCCTCGCGCAGGGACAGCTCCAGCACCTTCTTGGCACGCGGGGTGAACGGGATGTGCCCTGTCGGCTGCTGCTGGCCCTGGCCGATGATGTCCTGGACCTGCTCGCGAACGGCATCCAGCGAGATGCCGAGCGACTCGAGCGCCTTGGCGGCGACACCCTCACCCTCGTGGATCAGGCCGAGCAGGATGTGCTCCGTCCCGATGTAATTGTGGTTGAGCATCTTGGCTTCTTCTTGGGCCAAGACGACGACGCGGCGGGCTCTGTCGGTAAATCTCTCGAACATGTCTACTCCTCAGACGCCGTTGCAGGGTTGGCGTCGATACAAAGAGAGTAACCACCGGAGGGCGCCGTTATAGCCCCTGTTCGCCGTGGGCGTGACAGTGTTTCCCCCGACTGTCCGGGATGCGCAGCCTCAGCCCCGCAGGCCGGGCAGGGTGAGCGTCGTGTCCGGCAGAGTGATGGTCACGTCGGAGGTGGTGGTCACGCCGGACGGCGTCTCGAAGATCGTGGTGTGCGGCACGTAGTCGCGCGTGCAGACGCCGCCGGGGGCGGGCTCGAGCATCGCCTTCAGCTGATTGCTGGCGGTGACGGACACCGATGCGACGGTGGGCGGGCAGGTCGAGCTGCCGTAGAGCACGATCGCGAAGCGGTCGCCGTCCTTCATCCAGACGGCCCACGCGGCACCGCCCGCGCTGCTCGCGGGGGCCTCGACGCCCTTCGGCTCGCCCGCGTAGTCCTCCACGGGTTTCGAGGACGCTGCCGTGCATCCGGTCAGTGCCAGGCCGGCCAGGAGCACGCCGACGACGGCCACGGTTGCGCGGCTCGCCGCGAGAGTTCGATGCACGCTCTCATTCTAGGAAGCCGGAGGTGGTTCGTGGCTGTGCGCGTTCTAGGATGCACGTGTGAGCAACCTGGAACGCGACCCGGCGGAGGTGCTCGTCGACGACGAGCCGCGCATCGGAGATGATGCCGTCGAGATCCTCGAACCGCGGGATGTGCCGCTCGGCGGCCCGCGCGCGATGAACGTGCGCCGCACGCTCCCCCAGCGCCGCCGCTCGCTGATCGGCGGCTGGTGCTTCATCGACCACTACGGTCCGGACGACGTCTCGGCGACCGGCGGGATGCGCGTCCCTCCCCATCCGCACACCGGCCTGCAGACTGTCAGCTGGCTGTTCGAGGGCGAGATCGAGCACAGGGACAGCGTCGGCAGCCACGCGATGGTGCGGCCGGGCGAGCTCAACCTGATGACCGCCGGACGCGGGATCAGCCACTCCGAGGTGTCGACGCCGGAGACGACCCGCCTGCACGGCGTGCAGCTGTGGGTCGCGCTACCGGACCGGTCGCGCGCGACGGAGCCGTTCTTCGAGCACCACGTGCCGGTCGCCGGGCAGCTCGGCGCCGCGGAGGTGCGCACGTTCGTCGGACAGCTCGCGGGGAGCGGGACGGACGCCACCGTGTTCAGCCCGCTGCTCGGCGCCGAGCTGCTGGTCCGGAGCGCCGGGGAGATCGTGGTGCCGCTCGACGCGTCGTTCGAGCACGGCATCCTGGTGGACGCCGGGGACGTCTCCGTGGCGGGCGTGCCTGTGCCGCGCGCACACCTCGCCTACCTCGCGCCCGGACGCGACGCGGTGACCGTGACCGTCGGCGACGGCGGGGCACGGCTGGTGCTGCTCGGCGGTGAGCCGCTCAACGAGCAGATCGTGATGTGGTGGAACTTCATCGGGCGCGGGCACGACGAGGTCGTGCAGTTCCGCTCCGAGTGGATGGGCGACGTCATCGACGACGAGGACGCCCACGGCCGGTTCGGCACCGTCGCGGGCTACGACGGCCGGGCGCTCCCCGCTCCCGACCTCCCCACCGTGCGCCTCAAGCCGCGCGGCTAGCGCGAGATACCAGCAACTGTCGCGAAACGCCCGGGATGCGGCGCAGATAGTGGCATCTCGCCGGCCCGGATGCGGCTACTGCAGCGCCGAGGTCAGCCGCGCGAGGTTGTCCAGCACCGTGGACCGCAGCGGCTGCTTCATCCACTCGTCGAGCGTGAGTTCGCGGCTGTCTCGGCGGTAGCCGTCTTCGACGGCCCGCATCTCGTCCACGAACGAGCGGCCGCGCACCATCAGCGACACCTCCATGTTCAGCTGGAACGAGCGCATGTCCATGTTGCTCGACCCGATCACGGCCACGTCGTCGTCGATCGTGAAGTGCTTGGCGTGCAGGATGTACGGCTTCTTGTACATCCAGATCCGCACGCCGGCGCGCAGCAGCGCCTCGTAGTACGACCGCTGCGCGTGGTAGACGAGCGCCTGGTCGCCGACCTCCGACACGAACAGGTCTACCGCGATCCCGCGCTGCGTCGCGGTCGTGATTGCCATCAGCATGGCGTCGTCCGGCACGAAGTATGGCGACGTGATCACGATGCGTTCCTGCGCGTAGTAGAGCAGCGCGAGGAACAGGCGCAGGTTGTTCTCGCCGGGGAACCCAGGCCCGGACGGCACCACCTGGGCATCCAGCGCGTTCGCGGTGAGGTCGTCGGTGATCGGCTCCGTCTCGCGCCGGAGCAGTTCGTCGGTCTCGCTGTACCAGTCGGTGATGAAGATCGCGTTGAGACCGGCGACGATCGGTCCCTCCAGGCGCACGATCAGCTCTTTCCACTTCAAACCGCGCCGGATGTTCGACTTCTTGTTGTAGCTGCGGTCGATCACATTCTGAGAACCCATGAAGCCGACCCGGCCATCCACGATCAGCAGCTTGCGGTGGTTGCGCAGGTCGGGCCGCTGGTACTTGCCGCGGAACGGCTGCACCGGCAGCATCAGGTGCCAGGATGCGCCCATGTCGGTGAGGCGCTTGGTCGTCTGCTTGTAGTCCCTGGTGCGGTACGACGCGATGTGGTCGAGCAGCACGCGCACCGAGACGCCGCGCTTCACGGCATCCTCGAGCGCGTCGAAGAACGGCTTGGTGGTCTGGTCGCAGCTCAGGATGTAGAACTCGACGTGCACATAGCGGCGAGCCGCCCGGATCTCCTCCGTCATCGCATCCAGTGACGCCTGGTAGTCGCCGTTGAGGCTGGCCGTGTTGCCGCCGACGAGCGGCATCGCCCCGAGGTTGCGGTTGAGGGCGACGACGGACTCCAGCCACGGCGGCCACGGATGGTCGCGGCTGACCCGCTCGATGCCCTCCGTGCTCTCGATGATGAACTGGTTGATCTCCGCCTGCTTGTCCCGGCGGCTCTTCGGCAGCTTGTACGAGCCGATCAGCAGGAAGAACAGCACGCCGATGTACGGGATGAAGAAGATGGCGAGCAGCCAGGCGGTCGCCGACGTCGGCTTGCGGTTGCGCGGCACGACGATCACGGCGATCACACGGATGATGAAGTCGACGAGCAGCAGCAGCACGACGATCGCGGTGGTGAGGAACCCTGCGTCCATCGGCGCGCATCCCCTCTACCGATTGTGTGGGCGCGCTGACGTGCAGGCCCTATCGCTTACCGTATCGAAGGGAAGGCCGCGAGGGTACTCGCGACGCGGCGGAGCTACGCCTTGGGCGCGAGGCCGCGGCGTGCGCGCTCTTCGGCTTCCATGCGCGAGTACGCCTTGCGCTCCGTGCGGTCGGCGCGAACGATGGCGCGCATGATCAGCCAGAAGAGCAGACCGACGAGGACGGTCGGTGCGAGTGACCACACGATCCCAGCTACGACATCATTCATAACTTGATAATGGTAGCTCCTGCACCTGAGAACGGAGACCATCACGCCACCCGTCACCGTCTTCCTCGCCACCTGGCGCTTCGACCCGGTCGCCGCCGTCGCTCTCGTGACCGCTGCCGGACTGTACATCGCCGGCATCCTGGCCCTCCGCCGCCGCGGTCATCGCTGGCCGATGGCGCCCACCGTGTGGTTCTTCGCGCTCGGCCTCGGCTCGTACGCGTGGGTGTCGTTCGGGTTCCTTGGCGCGTACAGCTCCGAGCTGCGCTGGGCGTTCACGACCCGCATCGCCCTGCTGCTGTTCGCCGTGCCCGCACTGATGAGCCTGGGCCGCCCCGTCGCCCTGGCCCGCCTGGCCCTCAGCGGACGCCGGGCGAGCAGGCTGGAGGCGACCCTGCGCTCGCGCGCGATCCGCCTGTTCGGGAACGCGATGTTCGCGCCGCTGTTCGCTTGTGCGGTGTTCCTCGTCTTCCTGACGCCGCTCGCCGCCGTGCTGCGCGACAACCCCTGGTCGGAGTGGTCGATCACGGTCGTCGTGCCGCTGGCCGGGATGCTCATGGTGCTGCCGATCGCCGCCCACTCGATCATCCGCACCAGCTTCTTCGTGACGGTGGAGTTCCTGCTCGCGTTCGTCGAGATGCTGCTGGATGCGGCGCCCGGGCTGCTCCTGCGGCTCAACGACGGGATCCTGGATCACGCGCCCGCTGTGCTGGGTCCGCTGCCGTTCTGGTTCCCGAATGCGCTCCACGACCAGCATCTGTCCGGCGACTTCCTGTGGTTCATCGCAGAAATCGCGGACGTGCCCGTGCTCATCATCCTGTTCGTGCGCTGGATGCGCCTCGACCGCCGAGAGGCCAACCGGATCGACGCACTCAGCGACGACGAGCTGGATGCGCTCACCCGCGACCACCTGCGCCAGCGGCCGTGAGGGGTGGGGCGGAAGCCGCTACTTGACGAGCGGGAAGAGGATCGTCTCGCGGATACCGAGGCCGGTGAGCGCCATCAGCAGGCGGTCGATGCCCATGCCCATTCCGCCCGACGGCGGCATGCCGAACTCGAGAGCACGCAGGAACTCCTCGTCGAGACGCATCGCCTCGACATCGCCCTCCGCGGCCAGCTTCGCCTGCTCGACGAACCGCTCGCGCTGCACGACGGGGTCGACCAGCTCCGAGTATCCGGTCGCGAGCTCGAAGCCGCGGGTGTAGAGGTCCCACTTCTCCACGACGCCCTCGCGCGAACGGTGCGCGCGCACCAGCGGGCTGGTGTCGACGGGGAAGTCCATCACGAACGTCGGTCGCACCAGCGTGTCCTTGACGAAGTGCTCCCACAGCTCCTCGACGTACTTTCCCGGCAGGGGATGCTGGATCTCGATCCCCTCCACAGCCGCGATCTCGCGCAGTCTCTCCACAGATGTCGCGGGAGTGATCTCTTCGCCGACCGCCTCGGACAGGCTGTCGTACATGCGAATTCGATCCCACTCCCCACCGAGGTCGTACTCGGTGCCATCGGCCCAGGTCACGACATGCGAACCGGAGATCGCCTGCGCGGCGTTCTGGATGAGGGTCTGAGTGAGGTCGGCGATCGAGTTGTAGTCGCCGTACGCCTCGTACGCTTCGAGCATGGCGAACTCGGGCGAGTGCGTGGAGTCTGCGCCCTCGTTGCGGAAGTTGCGGTTGATCTCGAACACGTGGTCGATGCCGCCGACCACGGCGCGCTTCAGGTACAGCTCGGGTGCGATGCGCAGGTAGAGCTCGGTGTCGAACGCGTTCGAGTGGGTGACGAACGGGCGCGCGGACGCCCCGCCATGCATGACCTGCAGCATCGGGGTCTCCACCTCGATGAAGTCACGCTCAGAGAACGTCTTGCGGAGGCTGGCGACGGTCTTGGCGCGGTCGATGACGTTCTTGCGGGCCTGGTCGCGCGCGATCAGGTCGAGGTAACGGCTGCGGACGCGCGTCTCCTCGTTGAGCTCGTTGTGCAGGTTCGGCAGCGGAAGCAGGGCCTTGGATGCGATGGTCCAGCTCTCCACCATGATCGACAGCTCGCCGCGGCGGCTCGAGATCACTTCGCCGGAGACGAAGAGGTGGTCGCCGAGGTCGACGAGTTCCTTCCACTCGGCCAGCGACTCCTCGCCGACGGCCGCGAGCGACACCATCACCTGGATGCGCGTCCCGTCGCCGGACTGAAGCACCGCGAAGCACAGCTTGCCGGTGTTCCGGAGGTGCACGACGCGTCCTGCGACGCCGACCGTCTCTCCGGAGACCTCGTCGGCCTGCAGGTGGCCCCACTTCGCGCGCACGGCGGGAATGGTCGTGGTGATGGGCACAGCGACCGGGTACGCGCCGCCCGCGGGAGTCTTCGCCTCGGCGATCAGGCGCTCGCGCTTGCCGAGGCGGACGGCCTTCTGCTCGCTGATCTCGTCAGCGGAGAGTTCAGGCTCGGGGGTCTGCTCGTCGGTCATCAGTGTCTTTCGTTCGTGCGGAGGAGGCCGCTCAGCTGATGCTGATGCGCTCGTTGTCGATCAGCCTGGTCGTTCCGACACGGGCTGCCACGAGCACCACGGCTGGGCCGTGGTGGCCTTCGGCGACGGCGAGGAACGAGTCCGGGTCGACGACCACGAGATAGTCAAGCTTAACGGCTGGTTCGGTGTCGAGACGCGCGCGGGCGGCGGCGAGCACAGCATCCACTCCGCCTGCTGCTCCCGTTGAGGCCGCGGCCTTCGCGGCGGCGAGCGCCTGGGAGAGTGCGACGGCGGCGGCGCGTCCCGCCGGGTCGAGGTAGCTGTTGCGGCTCGACAGGGCGAGCCCGTCGGATTCGCGGACCGTGTCGACCACGGCGATCGTGACCGGCAGGTTCAGCTCGTCGACCATCCGGCCGACGAGGTGCACCTGCTGCGCGTCCTTCTGGCCGAACACGGCCACGTCTGGGCCGACGATGTTGAAGAGCTTGGCGACGACCGTGAGCATGCCATCGAAGTGACCTGGCCGGGATGCGCCCTCGTACAGGGAGCCGATCGCGCCGGCGGTGACGCGGGTCTCTGTCGCGCCGTTCGGGTACATCTCCGCCGGGCTCGGCGCGAAGACGATGTCGGCGAGGCCGCTCAGCTTGGCGACGTCGGCGTCGAGGGTGCGGGGGTAGCGGTCGAGGTCCTCGCCCGGCCCGAACTGCAGCGGGTTGACGAAGATCGAGACGACGACGATCCCGCCGAGGTCTTTGGCGTGCGAGACCAGCCGGAGGTGCCCGTCGTGGAGGGCGCCCATCGTCGGCACGAGCACGACGCGACCGGATGGCGCGTCAGCGCTGCCTTCGAGGGCGGCGTCCCTGCGGCCCGCGGCGATCCGCGCGCGCAGTTCGGGAATGGTGGTCACGACGTCAGGCATCTGCTCCCCTAACGGCCGGTGCGCCTGGCGGGCGCGGAGTTGAACGGCCAGTCATCCAGGCTACTCGCCGCGGAGGAACCAGCCGCGATCGTCCCCCTGCTGCTCGTCGAAGACCTCGGACAGGTCGATGGCTGCCGGTGCCGAGGCCGTCGTGATGGCGTTGTCGACGGCGGAGCGCAGCAGCGAGCTGAGGAAGGGTCCAGGGTTGTCGACCCCGATGTCCCGCAGGATGCCGGTGGACTGCTCGACGATCGCCCGGGAGAACGACGTGGCGGTCGCGACGGCCTCCGCGTACGCCTCGCGGTCCTTCTCGGCGATGACCACGGGCTCCCCGCCCATCTCGACCACCAGCGCCTGAGCGATCGGCAGCACGGGAGCGGGCGCGGTGACGGCGAAGTAGCTCTCGGCCAGCCTGGCGAGGTCGAGGCTGGTGCCGGTGAACTCGACGGCGGGATGCACGGCGATCGGGATCACGCCCGCCGCAGCGGCCGGCTGGAGCACAGACACGCCGAACCCGGGTGCGGTGTGCATGACGATCTGGCCGGGCTGCCAGCTGCCGGTGGCGGCGAGCCCGGCGACCAGACCGGGCAGTTCGGCGTCCGGCACCGCGATGACCACCAACTCGCTCCGCTCCACCAGGACGGGCACGTCCAGGATGGGCGCGTTCGGCAGCATCGCCCCCGCCCGCTCCCTGCTCGCCTCGGATACCGCGGAAACCCCGACGATGGCATGTCCAGCCCCCGCGAGCGCAGCGCCGATCACCGGCCCGACGCGCCCAGCGCCGATGATGCCGAGACCGAGTCGTCCGGAACGCTGCATCACGGGTGCTCCTCGCGGGTTGTGGTGGGGGTTGAGGGCGGCGTCGGCGCATCCAGCGGGGCGGCCTGGTCGAACGGGAGCTCCGCCCAGCGGTGGCTGCGGTCGGACTGCGCGGAGGCGATGGCGCCGGCGGCGACGTCGTCGAAGAGGTGGACGCTCTGGGGTGCGTCCAGCGCTGCCAGCCTGGGCCGCACCGGGCCCGAGACCGTGTGCAGGCGGGCGCCGGCGAGGCCGAGCATCCTGTCGATCGGGCCCTGCTGGATTTCGAGGCTCTGCAGGCGCGCGAGCGGGACCATCGCCAGACTGCGCCACACCGCGCCGCGGCGCAGCAGGATCACCCCGTCGACGATGCTGTACCCGTTGCGCCTCCAAGAGAGCGGCCGCACCCAGGCCGCGCGGCGCGGGCTGCCGATGTAGGAGTCCCGTCCGCGCGATGTCATCCCTGCGACGATCAGTTCGCGGTGGGCGTCCGTCGCGAAATCGGGGAGCACGAGGCCGAGCACCCGTGCGACGTCGGCCGCGTCGCCGACCGGGAGCATCGTGGTGTTCGGCTGCCCAGCCGCGCCCTTCTCCTTCGAGTGGCCGGCCGTATCGATCCGGATCTGCCACCAGCCGAACGGACGCCACAGCAGCGGCTGCAGCACCTCGACCGCGTGGATGCGGCCGGGCGGCAGCGTCTCGTTGCTCAGGCTGAGCAGGCCGAAGCCGACGCGCACACCGTCCGGCGTTCCCGCGATCGAATAGCGCAGTGACTTCGTGAAGCGGTTGATGTAGAAGCTCGCCGACCCGAGCAGGCCGGGCAGCACCACGAAAAGCAGCCACACCCGGCCCGTGGATACGCCGATCACCAGCAACGCGACCACCACCAGCAGGAAGATGGTGAAGCCGCTGAGCACCAGCGAGCCGAGCAGGCGCAGCGGCGGAATCTTCACGACCGACTGCGGCGGAGCGACGGTGGGGTCGAGTTCCGGCGCGATGAACTCGTTGACGCGACGGGTCACCAGTCCGGACACGGCGCCTCCGGCCGCGGCGGCACCTTGCACGCCGGCCGGCGAACCATCCGGACCGGCCATGCCTCCCTGAGGCCCGGGCTCACCGAACGACTCAGTCACCTCTGGCGGACGGCTCTCCGCCTCGCTCGCACGCACCCCCGACGCCAGCCGCAACACGTCGCCGCGCAGCCCGTCGGCCAGCGACGAGCCGAGGTACGCCAGCTGCACGTTCGCGTCGTGTCCTGCCACGCTGATGTCCAGCTTCGCCGCGCCGAAGATCCGCGCGAGCACCGGGCGCACGATGTTGATGCCCTGGATGCGGTCCAGCCGGGCTTTGCGCTGCGTGCGGAAGAGGATGCCGCTGCGCACCTCCACCGCGTCGCCCGTGATGCGGAAGCTGTGCATCCGCCACGACAGGTAGAACGCTCCCAGGCAGAGCAGCAGCACCACCACGATCGCGAGGAGGGCCCAGCCTTCCCAGCCGTGGTCGTAGATCTGATCGATCGGGTCTCCGCCGTAGTCCGGCGTTCCGATGAAGATGCCGACGATGCGTTCGCGCAGGTTGGAGAGCACGAAGCCGAGGATCGCCACGAAGACGATGCCACCGCGCAGCAGAGGCGTGGCCGGATGCAGGCGGTGCCATTCGCCGTCCGTGAACCGTTCGGCGGCGCGTTCCGCTGCGCTGAGCGGGGCGCTCACAGTCCTGCCCGCCTGCTCTCAGCGAGTTCGACGAGACGGTCGCGCAGGTCGGCGGCGACCGGTTCGGGGAGTCCGGGGATGACCACGCCGGTGGATGCGGCCGCCGTCACGAACTTGAGGTCGGCCAGGCCGAGGATGCGTCCGACCGGGCCGCGGTTGATGTCGATCAGCTGCATCCGGCCGTACGGCACGGACACGAAGCGCTGGTACATGATGCCGCGGCGGAAGAGCAGGTCGTCCTCGCGCATCCGGTAGCCGATGGAGCGGGCGCGGCGGGGCGCGATGATGAGGCTCACGATCGTGATGACCACCACCGCCGCCAGCAGCAGCCAGCCCCAACTCCACTGGGCGACCAGCCACAGGAAGGTCGCCGCCGCCGCAAGCACCACGCCGCTGACGACGGCGCTCACGATCACGACGACCACGTATTTCGGGGAGACGCGCTGCCACTCCCCGACGCTCAGGTCAAGACGATTCGACATGGACATTCTCCGGATCGCCGTTCTTGTCGTCGGGTGGGATGGTGCAGAGGTATTCGGCGATCAGACCGGCGATCAGCAGCACGATGGCGCCGACGGTCGTGGAGACGGTCAGCCAGATCGTGCCGCCGGCCGGGATGACAGCGCGGCTCAGCAGGTAGACCAGGAGGCCGGCGCCGAGGCCGGTGAGCAGGGCGCCGGACAGGCTGCACGCCTTCGCGAGCACCACGATCCGCATCGCCTGGAACGGGTCGATGGGCCGGGCGTTCCTGCCGCGGACGGCCCGGCGGATCGGCACGGCGAACGCGACGACGATGATCGAGACGGCCACCAGCGTGATCGGCAGGGTGAGCGGAGGCACGAACACCGCGAGCCCCGACCCGGCCAGCGCCAGTTCGATGAGGAAGCCGGCGACCGCGGCGACGACGCCGAGGACGATCAGCGGGACGGGAGTGGTGCGTTTCACGATGCGCTCCCCTCGTACGTGCGGACAGGGTCGGTGGCGCGGGCGGCGAGAGCGGCGACCGGTCCATGGCCGGTGAGCTGCGCATCCGGTGCGATGTCGAGCCAGGGCACCAGCACGAACGCGCGCTCGGCGGCCCGGGGATGCGGCAGCGTGACGCGCTCGTCGTCGGAGACGATGCCGTCGTAGTCGACGATGTCGATGTCGATGGTGCGGTCGCCCCAGCGTTCATCGCGCACGCGGCCGAGCCGGTCTTCGACGGCGTTGACGGCGTCGAGGAGGGCGAGAGGGTCGAGGATCGTGTCGACCAGGGCGACCGCGTTCAGGTAGGCGGGGGCGTCGTGGTCGATGCCGTCGAGTTTGAGGGCGGGCGTCTCGTAGAGCGGGGAGACCGCATCCACCCGGATGCCCGGCGTCGCCTCGAGAGCGGCGACGGCGGCGCGGATGGTCGCCTCCCTGTCGCCGAGGTTGCCGCCGAAGGCGAGCACGGCCGGGTGGCCGACGCGCATCCGCTGCGGCCGGGGCGTCACGCCTCCCGCTGTCACGATCGCTCCCGCAGGATGCGCACGGCCACGTCGCCGAACGGCACGCTGATCGGGGCGTCCGGCTTGTGCACCGTCACCTCGACCGCGTCGACCGGGGGATGCGCGAGCACGACGGCGGCGACGCGCTCGGCCACCGTCTCGATCAGGTCGACGGGGTCACGGCGCACGGCGTCCGCGATCTCCTCGGCCAGCTCGCCGTAGTGGACCGTCTGCGCCACGTCGTCGGACGCCGCCGGTGCTGCCAAATCGAGCCAGGCGGTCACGTCGACCACGAAGTCCTGCCCGTTCTGCCGTTCGAAGTCGTAGACGCCGTGGTGCGCACGCACGCGCAGGCCGGTGAGGACGATCGCGTCGGACGGTCGGGTCGCAGCTGGCCTAGTCATCGCTTCCAGCTTGCCACGCCCGCACGACATCGAGGGCGATCCTGGTGGACGCGACATCGTGCACGCGCACGGCCCACGCCCCGTCGCGGGCGGCGAGCGCGCTGATGACGGCGGTGGGCGCATCCCGGTCGGTGGCGGGAGCTCCGTCGGGCAGCAGCGCGCTCAGGAACCGCTTGCGCGAGGCGCCGATCAGGATCGGGTACCCCAGCGTCTCGAACGCGCGGAGCCCGGCGAGCACCTGCCAGTTGTGCTCGCCCGTCTTGGAGAAGCCGAGGCCGGGGTCGAGGATGAGCCTGCTCGGGTCGATGCCGACGTCGAGCAGCGCGGTGACGCGCGCAGACAGTTCCGCGCGCACCTCGCCGACCGTGTCCGTGTAGCGGGCGAGGGAGTCCATCGAGTCGCTCTGGCCACGCCAGTGCATCACCACGTACTGCAGGCCGGTGTCGAGCAGGGCCTGCGGCATGCCGGGGTCCGCGAGGCCGCCGGAGACGTCGTTGATGATCGCAGCGCCGACATCCGCCGTCGCCCTGGCCGTCTCCGCGTTCATCGTGTCGACGCTCACGGTGATGCCGCGGGAGGCGAGCTCGCGCACGACGGGAACGACGCGTGCCTGCTCCTCTGCGGGGTCGACCCGGAGGGCGCCAGGCCTGGTGGACTCGCCGCCGACGTCGATCATGTCCGCGCCCTGCTCCACCAGGTCGATGGCATGCGCGATGGCGGCGTCCGGTTCGAGCCAGAGGCCGCCGTCGCTGAAGGAGTCCGGTGTCACGTTGAGGACACCCATGATGAGCGTCACGCGATGCCACGCCCGATCAGGGCCACGAGCTCCGCGCGCGCGGCCGGGTCTGTGAACGCGCCGCGGGCGGCCATCGTGACCGTCGTGCTCGCGGTCTGCCGGGCGCCGCGCGTTGTCACGCAGGTGTGCGCCGCATCGAGGACCACGAAGACGCCGCGCGCCTCCGTGCCGCGTTCGATGGTGTCCGCGATCTGCTCGGTGAGCCGCTCCTGCAGCTGCGGCCGGGCGGCGAGGGTGTCGACCACCTTCGGGATGCGCCCCAGGCCGACCACCTTCTCCCCCGGCAGGTATGCGACGTGCGCCATGCCGAGGAACGGGAGCAGGTGGTGCTCGCAGACGGAACGGAACGCGATGTCGCGCACCAGGATCGTCTCGGCCTTGTCCGTCTCCAACGGCACGGCGTCGCCCAGCTCGGCGGCAGCATCCTTGCCGAGGCCGGAGAAGAACTCGGCGTACGCGTCGGCGACCCGCGACGGGGTCGCCGCCAGTCCCGGACGCGCAGAATCCTCGCCGATGGCGGCGAGGATCTCTGCGACAGCTGCCTCGATGCGCGGACGATCGAAACCGGTCATGCGCGCGCCGGCTCTACGCGGTGGCCGGGCGCGGCTTGCGAACGGGTGCGCGCTTGGGCTTCGACGGCGGCTCGGAGTCGACGCCACCGTCCACGGCGCCGGCGTCGATCGGCGCCTTGGCCTTCGGGTAGTCGATCGGGGGGAGGTCGGAGATCGGGCGCTTGTCGCTGGACAGCCACTGCGGGCGCTCCGGCAGCTTCACCACGTCTTCGAAGATCTCGGCGATCTGGTTGTGGTCGAGCGTCTCCTGCTCAAGGAGGGCGGCAGCGAGCCGGTCGAGCACGGCGCGGTTTTCGTTGATGACCTGCCAGGCCTCGTCGTGCGCCTTCTCGATCAGGGTGCGCACCTCGGCGTCCACCTGCTCGGCGATGCGCTCCGAGTAGTCGCGCTGGTGACCCATGTCGCGGCCGAGGAACATCTCGCCGTTGGCCTGGCCGAGCTTGACGGAGCCGATGTCGGCGCTCATGCCGTATTCGGTGACCATCTTGCGGGCGATGGAGGTGGCCTTCTCGATGTCGTTGGATGCGCCGGTGGTGGGGTCGTGGAACACGATCTCCTCCGCGACACGGCCGCCCATCGCGTATGCGAGCTGGTCGAGCAGTTCGTTGCGGGTGACCGAGTACTTGTCTTCCAGCGGCATGACCATCGTGTATCCGAGGGCACGGCCACGCGGGAGGATCGTGATCTTGGTGACGGGGTCGGTGTGACGCATCGCGGCGGCGGCGAGAGCGTGGCCGCCCTCGTGGTACGCCGTGATCAGCTTCTCCTGGTCCTTCATCACGCGGGTGCGCTTCTGGGGACCGGCGATCACACGGTCGACGGCCTCATCCAGCGCACGGTTGTCGATCAGCTGCGCGTTGGAGCGGGCGGTCAGCAGGGCGGCCTCGTTGAGCACGTTGGCCAGGTCTGCACCGGTGAAGCCCGGCGTCTTGCGCGCCAGCACTTCGAGGTCGACGGAGGCGGCGAGCGGCTTGCCTCGTCCGTGCACCTCGAGGATCTTCTTGCGGCCGACCATGTCGGGGGCGTCGACGCCGATCTGGCGGTCGAAGCGACCGGGGCGCAGCAGCGCAGGGTCGAGGATGTCCGGACGGTTGGTGGCCGCGATCAGGATGACGTTGGTCTTCGGGTCGAAGCCGTCCATCTCCACGAGCAGCTGGTTCAGCGTCTGCTCGCGCTCGTCGTGCCCGCCGCCGAGCCCGGCGCCACGGTGGCGACCCACCGCGTCGATCTCGTCGACGAAGATGATGGCCGGAGCGTTCTCCTTGGCCTGCTGGAACAGGTCGCGCACACGGCTCGCGCCGACACCGACGAACATCTCGACGAAGTCCGAACCGGAGATCGAGTAGAACGGCACGCCGGCCTCACCGGCGACGGCGCGGGCGAGAAGGGTCTTACCCGTTCCTGGAGGGCCGTACAGCAGCACGCCCTTCGGGATGCGGGCGCCGACCGCCTGGAACTTCGCCGGCTCCTTGAGGAAGTCCTTGATCTCTTCGAGCTCTTCGATGGCCTCGTCGGAGCCTGCCACGTCTTCGAAGGTGACCTTGGGGCTCTCCTTCGTGACGAGCTTGGCCCTGGACTTGCCGAACTGCATGACCTTGTTGCCGCCGCCCTGCATCCCGGACAGCATGATCCAGAAGAACACGCCGATCAGCAGCACGGGGATGAGGAAGCCGAGCGCGGAGAGCAGCCAGTTGGGCTGCGGGACCTCGTCGTCGTAGCCCTTCGGCAGGTTGGCGTCGTCGACGGCCTTGACCACGTCGGCGCCGCGCGGCGTGACGTAGTAGAACTGCACCTGGCTGCCGAGCGTCTTGTCGGCCGTCTTCAGATTCAGGTCGACGCGGTTCTCACCGTCCACGATCTTCGCGCTCGAGACCTTGTCGTCTTGCAGGAGCTCGAGGCCCTTCTGCGTCGACACTGCCTTGAAGCCCGACATGGTGATCAGGCTCGAGCCGATCCACACTGCGACGATGGCCAGCACGATGTAGAGAATCGGCCCGCGGAAGATCTTCTTGACGTTCATGGTGCAGCCAGAGTACCGCCACGGGACTGTGCGCCGCCTGCGTGTTCGCTCTGGGCGCGCCGGGCGTTCAGAACGCCCGTGATCGCCCGGTCGGGATCAGCTGTACACGGAGGGCGCGAGAATGCCGACGCCCCGCAGATTGCGGTACTTCTCCGCGTAGTCGAGGCCATAGCCGACCACGAACTGGTTCGGGATCTCGAACCCGACGTACTTCACGTCGATCTCGACCCTGGCGGCCTCCGGCTTGCGCAGCAGGGTGCAGATCTCGATGGACTCCGGGCCGCGCGAGCGCAGGTTGGCCAGCAGCCACGACAGGGTGAGGCCGGAGTCGATGATGTCCTCGACGATCAGAACGGTCTTGCCGTCCAGGTCGGTGTCCAGGTCTTTCAGGATGCGCACGACCCCGCTCGACGCCGTGCCGGAGCCGTACGAGCTCACGGCCATCCAGTCCATCGTGACCGGGATCTTCAGCTCGCGCGCCAGGTCGGCCATGACCATGACAGCGCCCTTGAGCACGCCGATCAGGAGGACGTCTTTACCGGCGTAGTCGCGTTCGATCTCGCGGCAGAGCTCGGCGATACGGGAGCGGATCTGCTCCTCGGTGATGAGAATCTCGGTCAGGTCGTCGTGAACGTCCGTGAGTTCCATGAGGGAGGTGCTGTCCTTAAGAGTTGGGGGAAAACATGAGCAGCCCGTTCTGCCTGACAACTCTAACGCCTGGGAGGCTGAGCGGACCCTGGCCGTGCCAGTCGGTGATCAGCTCGGCGACCGCGAGCGTGTGCGCGCGGCTGAGCGACACCCCGAACTCGGCGGAGACGACCAGCCGGATGATCCTCTGGCGCAGGGCGGCAGGGTCGGCCGCGAGCCCGCGCACGTCGAGGGCGACCGCTCCGTCGTCGGTCTGGGTCACCAGTTCGAGCGCCCATTCGAGGGCGAGGCCGTCGAGCGCGTCGTCGTCCTCGCGCAGCTGCTCCGCCGTGCGGGCGAGCGCCTCGGCGATGCCGGGACCCAGCTCCCGTTCGAGCACGGGGAGCACGGTCGAGCGCACCCGCACCCTCGCGTACGACGGGTCGGCGTTGTGCGGGTCCTCCCACGGGGTCAGCCCGCTGTCAGCGCAGAAGGCGTGCGTGGTCTCCCTGCGCAGCGCGAGGAACGGGCGCAGCAGTGTGCCGGTGTCCGCCGCCATGCCCTGCAGGCTGCCCGGGCCAGAGCCGCGTGCGAGCCCGAGCAGGACCGTCTCCGCCTGGTCGTCGAGCGTGTGCGCCAGCAGGATGCGCTCAGCGCCCGTGGATGCGCGTGCCCGGGAGAACGCGGCGTGGCGGGCGGCACGGGCGGCGGCCTCGGGACCGGAGCTGTCCGCATCCACTGTCACCGTCTCGACGATCACGGGGTCGAGGCCCAGACCGCGGGCGGTGGTGGCTGCTGCGGCGGCGACGTCGGCAGAGCCAGGCTGCAGACCGTGGTCGACGATCACGGCGCCCGCCCGGTATCCGGCGCGCGGCGCCTCGAAGGCGGTCGCTGCCGCGAGGGCGAGCGAGTCCGCTCCCCCGCTCAGGCCGACGAGCACCAGCGCGCCGGCGGACAGTGGATGCGGTCGCTCCGGCCCGTGGTCGTCGTGCGCATCCGGGGCTTCGAGCGCCGCCGCCGCTGCCAGTGCGGTGCGCACCGCACGCCGCGCGTCCGCGATCGGCGGGGTGAGACGGGGGCGGCGTTCGGCGCGGGGCGGTTCGGCGCCTGAAGAACCGTTGAGGTGCATCCAGTAACGTTATTGCAGACTTTTCGACACAAGGAGAGAACACCATGGCCGAATACGATGCGATCATCGAAATCCCCAAGGGGAGCCGCAACAAGTACGAAGTGGACCACGAGACCGGCCGGGTGTACCTCGACCGCGTGCTCTACACCGGGTTCGTCTACCCGACCGACTACGGGTTCTTCGAGAACACGCTGGGCCTCGACGGCGACCCCGTCGACGTGCTCGTGCTGCTCGAGTACCCGGTGTTCCCCGGCGTGGGCATCAAGGTGCGCCCGGTCGGCGTGCTCAACATGAGCGACGAGGCCGGCAGCGACGCCAAGGTGATCGCCGTGCAGTACAAGGACCCGCGCTGGGCGCACATCCAGGACGTCGATGACATCCCGGAGGGCACCCGCGCCGAGATCCAGCACTTCTTCGAGCACTACAAGGACCTCGAGGCCGGCAAGTGGGTCAAGGTCGACGGCTGGGGCGACGCCGCAGAGGCGAACGCCATCATCGAGGCGGGCATCGCCAAGCTCGCCGAAGAGGGCCACTAGCCCCCACGCAATCGAGTCCGGACTTATGCACGCCCGCCGCGGCGTGTCGCGTGCATAAGTCCGGACTCGATTATTTAAGGACCGTGGTCAGGCGCTGGGGCGGGCGACCTGGTACCAGGGGGAGCCCCAGACGGACTGGATCTTGACGACGTCGCCCTCGGTGGGGGCCGCGATCATCATGCCGCCGCCGATGTAGATGCCCACGTGGTAGAAATCGCCGGGAGCGTCGCCCCAGAAGATGAGGTCACCCGCCTGCTTGTCGCTGTACGAGACCAGCTGGCCGCGGTTGGCAGCGGTGTAGTACTGGTTGTTGACCGAGTGGCTGCCGATGTAGACGCCGGCATACCCGTAGGCCTTCATGGTGAGGCCGGAGCAGTCGTAGCCGCCAGGGCCCTCTCCGCCGAAGATGTACGGCTTGCCGAGCTGGGCGCGCGCGTAGGCGATCGCCGTGTCGACGACGTTGCCGTTCGGCGGCGCGACCGGGCCGCCGCCTCCTCCGCCGCTGGGGGCCGTACCGCCGCCACCACCGCCGCCTCCGCCGTTGCCGCCACCTCCGCCGCCGCCGGAGTTCTGCGCCTGCTCCTGCCGCTGGCGCTCTGCCTCCGCAGCCGCCGCGGCAGCAGCCGCCTGTGCGGCCCTGACCTGCTCACCCTGCAGATACGCGGCCTCGGTCTGGGTCGACGTGTTCTTCAACGTTGCGAGCTGGGCGACCAGCTCGGTGGACTTGCTCTGCTGGGTGGCGAGCGCCGCCTGGGCCTGCGCCTGCGCATCCTGAGCGGCCTTGAGCGCGTCGTCGGCCTTCGCGGCCAGCGACTGGCGCTCGGTCTTGGCGACCTTCGCCTGCGCGGTCAGCGACTCCGCGTTGTTCTTGTCTTTGGTGGCCTGCTCGTAGACGTCCTTCGACTGGGCGGTGAGCTTGCTCATCGTGCCCAGCTGGTAGAGCAGCTTGTCGGCGGCGGAACCGGAACCGCCGCCCTTCAGCATCAGATCGACGGAGAGGTCGCCGCCGCCGCTCGACTTCGCCAGGTGGGAGGCGAGCAGACCGGCGCGCATCTGCGAGGTCTTGGCCTTCTCCGCCGCGGCAGACGCCTGCTTCTGCAGGTCGGCTTCCTTCTTGGTGGCCGCCGTCAGAGCGTCCTTCGCCTGGAAGTACGCCTCCGCCGCCTTCTCGGAGGCGACGCGGGCCGCATCCACCGAGGACTGCAGCCCGGAGATCAACTGGGTGATGTTGTCGATCATCGCCTGCTGGTTCTGGACGTTCGCCTTCGCCTGCTGCACGTCGTTCCACGACGGGTAGTCGTCTGCGAATGCGGGCGCGGCGATGACGCCGACGGATGCGGTGACCACACCCATGACGCCCGCGCCGATCATGACGCCGGGGCGAACCCGCGGCCTGTCGTTCTGGCTAGCCAAGTGGTGCCTGCCTTTCCCTCATGAACGGAATCCCGTCGATCTTCACGCCGCCGAGGCGCACCTCGAAGTGCAGGTGGCACCCCGTGGATGCGCCGGTCGTGCCGACGCGTGCGATCGGCTGGCCGGCACTGACCGACTGGCCGATGCCGACGAGGATCCCTCCGTTGCGGATGTGCGCATAACCGGTCTGCACACCGCTTCCGTGGTTGATCAGGACGAAGTTGCCGTACGAGCCGTTGGGGCCCGCGTACTCGACGACGCCCGGATATGCGGCGTAGATCGGCGAGTTGCATCCCGCGCCGATGTCGATGCCCTGGTGGTATGTGCTGCCGACGCCGCCCGGCGACGGGCGGGAGCCGAAGCCGTCGGTGATCGGGCCGGCGGCGGGGACGGCCCAGCCCTGCGGGCCGACGTAGCCGCCCGGCAGTCCGCCGGAGCCCTGCGCGGCCGCGGCTGCTGCTGCCGCCGCGACACCGGCCTCGTAGCCGGCGACGGTCTTGCTGACGGTGTCGCGCAGAGCGGCGAGCTGCGCCTGCATCACGACGATCTGCTTCTGCTGCTCCGCGAGCTTGTCCTGCGCGGCCTTCGCGGCCTCCGCCGCTGCCTTCAGCGCTGCCTCCGCGGCGATCCGCAGCTTCTCGCGCTCCGCCTTGGCCACGACGGCCTGCGCGGCGAGCGCTTTCGCGGTGTTCTGAGCGGCCTTGGCGTCGGTGTAGACCCTGTTGGACTGCTCGACCAGCTTCGACATGCTGCCGAGGTCGGAGAGCAGCTTGTCCGGGCTGGCGCTCGAGGCGCCGTTGCCGCTCAGGAAGAGGTTGGCTGTGAGGTTGCGACCGCCGGTGCGGTACAGCTGGGCAGCGAGCTTGCCGGCCTGAACGCTTGCGTCGTCCGCCTTCTTCTGGCTCTCGTCCGCCTGCTTCTGGATGAGGTCTGCCTTGATGTTGGCGTCGTCGAACGCGGCCTCCGCCGCCTGCAGTTCCTCACCGCGCTTGACGGCCTCGGCTTGCGTGGCGGCCACCTCGCCCTTGAGCTGGCTGATGAGCCCGTTGATCCTGTCGACCTGAGCGGAGGCCGCCCCGGCGTTGGCCTTGGCGTTCTGGACGTCCTGCCAGCTCGGGTACTGGTCCGCGTACGCGGGGGCCGCGACGGCGCCGACCGCGAAGACGGTCGCGACGCCGATGGCGGCGACGAGGGCGCGCATCCGGTGCCGGATGGAGCCTGGGCGGCCGAGCAGGCCGACGCGCCCGGCGGCGGGGGCTCGTCGGGGGCTGGGTGAGACCGGTTCAGTGCGCTTCATCGTTTCCTCGAACCCGTTCGCTCGTGCTCGTTTGAGTCACATGAGTCACACGGGTCCCGCTGTCAACGTGTGCAACTTTAGCAACAAGCACTCCGGGAGCCCAGGGTCGGTGGGCTGTGGATGCTCGAAGACACGGAGATCGACGGGGGCGGCGCGCGACTGCACGGACAGCCCGGGCGGCCGTCGAGAGCGAATCTAACCCGCGATCGAGAGGAAACCGTGACCATTCGCTGGCTGGTCGCGGGATGGTCGCGGGATGGCGGGAACGGGCGGAATGCGGGCCGCTTGGTGCGCGCGCGGGCCGGCCCCGTGCATCCCGAACAGCCGGACCCGCCCGGGATGCACGCAGGATTCGCTTTTGCCCGGGGGTTTCCGTATGCTTGTTCGTCGGTGGTCATCGGAAAGTGAAAGCGATCCGTGACGTTCCGGCCCCATCGTTTAGCGGCCTAGGACACCGCCCTTTCACGGCGGCAGCACGGGTTCGAATCCCGTTGGGGTCACTGTCCGTTGAAGGTAACGGCGTCCTATATAATTGAATAGCTTCACATTGAGGCCCTGTAGCGCAGTTGGTTAGCGTGCCGCCCTGTCACGGCGGAGGTCGCGGGTTCAAGTCCCGTCAGGGTCGCCACGACGAGAAGCCCTTCCCTTGGGAAGGGCTTCCGTCTAGAGGCGGCATCGGTCGTCTCGAGAGGCTCTGTAGCTCAGTTGGTAGAGCGTTCGACTGAAAATCGAAAGGTCACCGGATCGATGCCGGTCGGAGCCACCAGAGAATAACCCCCGGACTCATGCGGAATCCGGGGGTTTTTCGATTGTTGGCCGAGGCCGTCGAAGTAGCGTTTGACTACATTTTGACTACAACCGATTTCGCGGCTTGGGCATCGAGTGCGTTCGCAACGTCGTCAAGGTCATCGTCGAAGAGGTCGGCGTAGACGTCGAGGGTCATCGCGGCGGACGCGTGTCCGAGCATCCGTTGCACGGATTTGACGTTCGCGCCGGCCGAGACGGCGAGCGATGCGGCCGTGTGTCTGAGGTCATGGGGAGTCAGTCGTGGGAAGGTTTCGTCGTTCTCCATGCACCGGGCGACGGCCGCGTTGAAGACACGGTTGCGGAAATTACCTGCCCGCAGCACACCGCCGTCGGCGCCGACGAATACCGGCTCCTCGGGGTCGCGACCGGCGCACCGCGCCTCGAGCGGAACTGCAAGTAGCTCGGGAAAGGGAACGGACCGCCGCTCGTGATTCTTCGGCGTTCCCCACACGATCACTCCCCGCGGTTCTGAGACCGCTCGTGCTACGTCGAGCCGTCGGCGAGTGAAGTCGATTCGATTGATTTGGAGGCCGGCCATCTCGCCCCATCGAAGACCCGTATACGCAAGGAAGAGGACGACGTCACCCTGATCACCGCATTCCGCCGCCAGCGCCCGCACTTGCGTGTGCGTCAAGTAGCCGTGCTCCCGTGACGCCAGCCTCGGCAGTTGAATCCCGTCGGACGGGTTAAGGGTGATGCGCCCATCACGGATCGCGTACTTCAGCACCCCCGCCAGGACGAGATGTATCTGCCGCACCATCGAGGGGCCGAGGGAGGTCGAGAGCTCCCCTACCCATGCTTGAACGTCGCCGTGCCGCACGTCCACCAGTCGAGTGGCGCCCCAGCGAGGAAGCACATACTTGTCGAGGTGGAATCGGTATCCCGAGCGAGTCGTCGGTTTCACCTGGACCTGGGCACGAAACCACTCTTCGGCCACGTGCGAGACCGGGGTTCTCGCCTTGGTCGGGTCGACCCACTCTCCCTTGGCTTGCGAGACATTGACCGATGAGAGAAAGAGCTCGGCTGCGCGTTTCGTGGTGAAGCCGCGCTTCATCGTGTTGCGATGGTCAGGCGTCCGGTACTGGACCCGATATCGCTTGCCTGCTGCGGTCTCGTAGGACTCAATCGATCCCATGTCCGACACCCCCTGAGTCGATGAGACGATTGTCCGCCGGACCACAGATGTACAGCTCTCGTAGATCCCTCAGTTTCCTGAAATTCAAGAAGGGCACGCATGCCGCTTCAGCGGTCAGGGCTGCCAGCCGCCCAAGGCGTGAATGGGTCGGCGGCGATCGCCCATCCGTCGGCTACGTACCGGCTGACGGCCTCTACACATTCGGTCTTCTCTTCAGCAGTCGCGTTGAGCGGGACGACCACTCTGATCAGCCCGCCCTACAGTTTCGGACCCATGTATTTGGTGTCGATGATGGAGACGCGCGTCAATTCACTCCCTTGTCCTCTCGTTCTTGTTTGCCTTCCGGCGGAGAGATCGAGAGCGAGTGGGAGGGGCGCAGTGCCGGGACCGTGGCATACGAGAACAGAGCCCAACGGAGCGAGGATATGCCGCGAAAGCCCGGCACGAGAACCGGGAGCAAGCTACGATCGGCCGGCGAAAGACAAACAAGTCAGCAGGTACAGCGCCGCCGCAGGCGTCTCATTGCATCTTCCGAAGCATGGACGCACGGTGGGCCTCGTAGTCGACCTCCGACGCCCCGGACCGGCCTATCTTCTGCAAGATCGGCTGCCCTTTGCAGTGCCGGTGAGGCGCTGCTTCGTAAGGATTTGCACCCTCGGTCCCTTTACGGGGACTCCACCATTGCATTGTCACGCCAGTCTGCCGAGCGCCGCGCTTTCGAGGATCGGATGCAACGAGCACGACGCCCTGCGCGAGAAGGAGGCGTTCGCAAGTGTCCCCTGACGGCCCCGAGGAAGTACGTCAGCACCGCTCGAGAATCGGCAACGGAGACCCGCGGCAACATCGTCCGCGCCAGTCCCCATCCGTCGCGTGTTGTCGGCGGCGAAACGGGTGGAGCACCCTACCTGCGGATGTCGTCCGCCCATGAAAGAATCCGGTGATGACAACCTACGAAGACGAGCTATCCGGGTTGCCAAGCGCCTTCCGTGCCGCATTGAACGAGCCCGCTGATGACCAGCTCCGCGCCGCGCGAGAGTTCCTTGCTGGCGGACCGGTCTACGCGGTCGCCTCCGGCGGCGCAGCGCCTGCGGCACGCCTTGCCGCCGACCTTCACAGCCGGTTCCGTTCCGCTCCGGCCGATGCGGTCTCACCGCTGAACTTCGTCCAAAAGGCCCCTCGCCTGGACACGGGCACCGTGCTCATCCTCTCGGCCCGCGCAAAACACCCGGACACTACCTTCGCAGCCCGGGTCGCCTTGAACTCCGGATTCCGCGTCGTACTGATCACTCAACGGTCTATCAATGACCTCGATCCGCTGTACAAGTCAGCTCTGGTCACAGTGGTCACCATTCCCGCGCCAAACGGGTCTGACGGGTTCCTGGCAACGCAGAGCGTCCTGATCATGTCGGTGATCGTTGCACGGATCTACAACCAGGATGTGAGTTCGGTTCCGTTGAACGCGAAGGTGGAGACTCCCCCGCTGACCAGACGGTTGCTCGTCGTGGCTGGCGACAGTGAAGCCGCTGCCGCTACAGACATTGAAGTCAGACTCCATGAGCTCGGCCTGGCAGATGTTCAAGTCACCGACTACCGGAATCTTGCTCACGGCCGTCATGTTGGCTTGGCGCGACGCGAGGACACCACTGTCGTCTTTCTGGTGTCTCCTTCGTCGCGTGCTCTGGCAGATCGCACCCGTGCCACGCTTCCAGAGCAGGTGAACGTCGTGGAACTGTCCACGGATATCGGTGGGCTTGCGGGAAGCTTGGAACTCCTGATTAGGGCTATGCACGTCCCGGAGTCTCTAGCAGCAGCGCAGGGCGTTCAACCACATCGGCCGAAAGTGCCCGCGTTCGGCCGCGACCTCTACCATCTTCCGTTCAAACGACTCTTCCCCAGCAAGCCGCTTGATCCGGTCGCGAGAAAGCTTCGAGCGGCCGGACTCCCGCTGGACTCAACGGAACGGTCGATCTATCGCGACGCGTACGCGCAATGGCGTAAGCAGTCGATGGTAGCGGACGTCTCCGGTGTCCTCCTCGACTACGACGGCACCTGTGTTGAAACACGGCACCGGTGGGAACTGCCAACTCAGGAGATCCAAAACGCGCTCCTTCACGTACTCGAGCTCGGGATCGGTGTTGGTTTCGCATCCGGGCGTGGCAAGAGCCTCCACCGAGACCTAAGAGCATGGGTTCCCGCTGAGCATTGGAGCCGAGTCTGGTTGGGACTACATAACGGGACGCTCCGTCTCACACTCGACCAGGAAATGCCGCAGACTCAGCCGGAGAACCCGAACCTTCAATCTCTGAGAGAACGCTTGGCTCCATTCGAGATCGCGACGACGATCTCAGTAGAGATCAGCGGCGACCAGATGACCCTCGGCTCGGACACGCTCTCGGTCGCCGCGCTGAGCGCCCTGGCCTCCACAGTTGCTGCCCACGCACCGCTGCTGCCGATTCGCGTCCAGGCAAGCGCCCACAGCGTCGATATCATTCCGGCGGATGGCGGCAAGGACACGTACCTGATCTGGCTGCGAGAGCACTGGGGTGGGGAGGTTCTCGTGGTCGGAGACCAAGGTAATCTTGGGGGAAATGATTTCGCCATGCTCGCGGCCGCGCCGTTGTCGGTCTCCGTTGACCGATGCTCGGCCGACCCTACGCGGTGCTGGAACGTCGCCGCGGCAGATCGCATTGGCCCGGCCGCGCTTGCATACGCACTCAGCCTCCTGCAGACCCGTCGGGGGCGGGTTCGCTTCCTTCCACCCGCGCTCCAACGCGAGGCCGTGACCACGTAATGTCGCCCACACTCTTCGCATCCGGATTCGCAACCGTCGATGTTGTTCTCGGCGATCCGTTGGCGGTCACCGCTGGCGGGACCGCGGTCAACGTCACACTTGCGATGGAATCGCTTGGCTGGTCGACGGGGTTCGCTGGAACCATCGGGGACGATCCGGCAGGCGACTACCTACACGACTACCTCGCCGACCGAGGTGTGTACGTAGACCACCTAACGAGACACCCCGCCTGGACTACGCCCGTCGTAGTGCAGAAACGGGTTCGAGGGGACCACGAGTGGCGGTTCAGCTGCCCGGTCTGCGGTGCGCGGTTCGCCAAGCACCGTCCCGGCCCTGCCGCCATCGCTGAGAGCATCGCCCTCGCCATTCCCGCCCCTGACGTTTACTTCTTCGACAGGGCAACGTTGTTCGGCATCCGCCTGGCAGAGATCTGGGGAGCCCAGGGCACAACGGTTGTCTTCGAACCCGCTGGACTCGGCCGCCCCTTCCTTTTCCGGCGTGCTGCCGAGGCCGCCAGCTTGATCAAGTACTCGGAGGAGCGCGGCCCCGCATTCGCTTCCCAACTGAACGACGTTGACGCTGTTCTCGTCGAAACGCTCGGTTCCGCCGGCGCCCGCTACCGCCTGAGCGATGCCAGCACCTTTTCCGATGTGCTTCCCGCATTCGCAGTCGATCAGATGGTGGACAGCGCGGGCGCGGGCGATTGGACGACGGCTGGGCTGCTGCAGCGCCTTGGCCGCAATGGGGATATCGCCGACGCACTCGAACGGCCGACGACCATCCGCGATGCCGTCCAGTCGGGCCAACGGTTCGGAGCGGACGCCTGTAGCTGGCAAGGGGTACGCCCCGAGTCGATGACGGAGTTGCCAGCGTGCGACATCGAAGCTTTCGTCTGCCCACGAGTGATTCGGGAAGGTCAGCTACTGACCGTTTGAGGGCTCGACAGTTAGGGCGGTCGAGTTGCCAACGTCCTGACTCCCCAGGTCGCCGACTTGCCATCCAGCCCGAAGACAGTGAAGTGCGGACTCTCGTCCTCGACCTCCAAGTCCTACCCAGGCCGTTGCACATAGGCAGACTGGGTGTAGTAATCACCGCACTCCGCCACAACCTTGCGGTGAGAGAGTTTCTGATCCAGGCCTCACCCTGCTCATCCAACCGTTTCTCCACCGTTAGGGTTTTTAACGTTGCTCGATGCGGGCCGTTGGCCGCCGGTTGGGTCGAGTATCACCCGTTCTGGTCACAGGATCGCGAATCCTGAGCGCAGACAGTCCAGTAGCGTTTAGTCACAGCTGCTACCACCGGCACTCGGGGGCCCATTACATGCCGAACAACACAAGCGACGCGCGCGACCTATACCTGCGCGTTCTCGGCGACATCATGGGCTGGGACGATGACCGGGCCCGCTCGGAGTACCGATGGTTGAAGCTGATGGCGGAGATGAAATACGACGCCTACCGCGACTTTCAAGCGGGTATGCGGTTCATCGAAAGCCTCGCCCGGTGGCTCCAGCAGTTCGCCGAAGTCGAGCGAGCAATCGCTTACGACTTCGTCCGAGAGCGCCTGGTGTTCATCGGCCTCAGCGAGACACAGCACCTCGTAGAGCAGTTCTACCCGGCGGTAGCCCACGCGCGCTTCATCGAGGAGCTTGCCGGAAGACGCGAAGTCCTCCCGTACAAGATTCTTACGTCCCAGGACTGGGAGGCTGACGTCGAGCGCCTCCGTCGCCGCTCTCTTTTCCTCGGCCTGAGCGACGGCGCACGCATTGATGTTCTCCGTCACAGTAACCCTGGTCGACTCAGCAATGAACAAGTCGTGGGAACCACTCAAGTGGACCAGGAAAAGTGGCGAAACCTGCTCTCCGAGCTTCGCGAGGATACGAAGGACCCCGAAGCTAAGTTCGAGATGGTATTCCTCATCGACGATTTCACAGCCACCGGGACTTCTTTCCTGCGGTATGACGAAGACAAGAAAAAGTGGAAGGGGAAGCTTCACAAGTTTATGGAGTCGATCTCGATGAAGATCGACAACGCAGACGGTGAGAGCATCCAGGACGCCTTGTTCGCAGACGGTTGGAAGGTCCACGTTCACCACTACATGGCATCGACGCGTGCATCGCAGGTTCTCGAGAAGAACTTCGAACAGGCAGCCGATTCGCTCGCCAACGCGACGTGGACAGAGGTGCGTTTTACCTACGGTTACGTATTCCCGGAGAACCTTCCAGTTTCAGTCGAGCGCGGTGACGGAGCATTCATCGAGCTCACGAAAACGCACTACAACGAAGCAATTGAAACCCGACATTCAAGGGTCGGCGGTGTCAAACACCTTGGCCTGGGTTATGGGGCATGCGCGCTTCCCGTGGTCCTCGAGCACAACACTCCGAACAACTCGATCGCTTTGTTGTGGGCAGAGCACAAAGACCCCAAGCCATCGATGACGCCCCTATTCCGGCGACGGCAGCGGCACCTGTAGCGAGGAAACATGGCAAATCCGTTCGAAAAGCGAGCCACCGAATACCTCAGGGACGACGAGGCGTTCCTTTCGATCGTCTCTCCGGAGCCGATCGCGAACCTCTTCCGCGAAGCCGCTGACGCTGGGAAGCTGTTTGATCGGCTGGTGATGATCATCGGAACCCCCGGCAGTGGGAAGACGACGATGGCCCGCCTCTTTCAGTACCCGACTCTGCGGTTACTGCTTCGAAACCAGAGCCTGGACACGTACCGACCGCTTCTCGGCAACCTCAGCGACATCGGAGCGGTCGTCGCCGGCCAGCCATCCGTTCTCGGCGCTCGCCTGCCGCTGGAGTCGGAATACCGAGAGTTCTGGGAGTTTCCGTACGACGAAGAACTCAAACTGGGTTTGATGACGGCGCTTATCCAGGCTCGTGCGGTCATCGCCTGGATTCAGAACCTTCAAGCAGCGGGCTTCGAGCTGGAACAGATCAGTATCGTCCCGCAAAGCAATTCCACTGCGGCGCTCGCGTTCATCGGCGGGGAGAGAGCCGACGCGATCCTTAAAAGGGCTACCGAGGTCGAGTACGCGATCTACAACATCTCGGCAGCACTCGTTCCGCCTCCAGTACAGGAGATCGCTGAGGACGCCTCGACCGCATATCGCCCATTCGACGTCATCGACCTGTTCGAAGTCGTCGGTAAGGACGGAGAGAAGCAATCGCTACGCCCGCTGATCATCCTTGACGACGCCCACACCCTGCAGCCAAGTCAACTCGAGCGGTTCCGCCGGTGGTTGGCCCGTCGCGAGTTAAAAGTCGCCCGCTGGATCATCACCCGCTTGGATGCGCTCACCCCCTCGCAGGTCTTGCTCGATGAACCAGGTCTGTCGCCGACCCGCGAGTTCACCATCATTCAGATGCAGGGTGGGAAGGCTCGCACCCAGGAGCGCAACAGCTTCCGGCGGATGGCCAAGGACATGAGCGGGCGTTACTTACGACGTATGCCTACCTTTGACCGTCGCGGGTTGATTGAACTCGGGGCCATGTTGGAGACCAAACCCGAGACGCTTCCGCCTGGCAAGCTCGCCAAGCTACGCGGCCAAGTGGACACCGCCCAGATCCGGCTCGGTATTACCGACGCTCGGCGACTCGAGATCGAAGCGCTCGTCGATAGCAAGCCCGGTGCGTCCGAAGTTCTTCCCGAGGACGTGCGTCTGGCTACGATCAACATCCTCCTTCACCGCTACTCCGACCGGACGAAGAACAGCCAGATCAGCCTGTTCGACGGAGTCGATGACGAAGACCTCGCCGACCTTGACCCGTCTCGGCCGTTGAAGGTCGACGCTGGCGTCCGCGATGGCGCGAAGATCTTTCTGCTTCACGAGTACCAGCGCCCCTACTACCAGGGCATCGACGACCTGTGCGACGCCGGGTCGGAGAATGCTGAGCAGTTCTTGCATCTCGCCGCGGCCGTGGTGGACCAGCTGGAGACCAAACTCATCCGCGGCAAAGAGGTTGTGCTCACCTCCCGAGACCAAGACCGGATTCTCCGGGAACGAGCTGGCGGCCTGATCCAGGCCTGGGACTTTCCGCACTCAAAAGCGATTCGAAAGCTCACGGAGGCGATCGCGACGATCTGCGTGGCGCGCAGCTTGGAGGTGACCGCGCCGCTGGGTCATGGCGCCGGCGGAGTCGGAGTGGATCTTGACGAATGGGAACACATCACCACGACGCACCCGAAGCTGGCTCAGGTCCTGCAGTTCGCGATCGCATACAACGCGCTGAACATGGTTCCTGAACAGAACACGAAATCGCAGAAGTGGTGCCTGCTGGAGCTGACAGGAACCGTCCGCCTTCACTACGGGTTGACGCTCAACCGAGGCGGGTGGGTGCCGACGACCCTGGATGACCTCAGTGAGATGATCGGCGGCGAACATGCCTGAGATCGGGTACTGGGACACCGCGATCACTCACAAGGGCGATGCACTCAACGCGTTCGTCAATGACTACTTCGCCGACCCGGACAAGCACACTCTCATCATCGGGGGCGCCGGCTTCGACCCACGCTCGCCCTTGGTCGCGACAACACTTGCCAAGGCAATTCGCGGCAGCGTGAGAATTGCGCTCATTCAGGAGGTCCGCCAAGAATCCGACCCAGAGCTCAAAGTGAATGCTGAAGCGAATACCGCGGAGATCCTGGAGTCGATCCCTGACCACGTAATCATCGACATCGACATCTTCGACCCTCACGGTTCGGTCGTCGGGGGCCGTCGGCTCGCCAGCCAGCTCTACGCACTGGACTTTGCGGCATACACAGACATCGTCATCGACATCAGCGCGTTGTCGGTCGGAATCAGCTTCCCGACAATCGCGACGCTCCGGCACGTTCTTCAGAGCAAAGAGGCTGATTACAATCTCCATGTCTTCGTCGCTCACCAGCCGGAGCTCGACAGCCGAATCCGCCCCATCCCGAGCGAGGAAGCGACTACCGTTCACGGGTTCGCGAACAAGTTCGCGCTCACCGCGGGTACCCAGCGGGTGGCAACTCTTTGGCTTCCGCAGCTCGCGACCGGTCGCGCAAGCACGTTGCAGCGAATCCATGAAAAGGTCCAGCCTGACGAAGTCTGCCCGATCATCCCTTTTCCGTCGGTCGATCCGCGAGCCGGTGACGAGCTTCTTGTGGAACTCCTCAGTTCCGATGATGTTATCTGGCAGCCTGACCCCCGAGACCTCGTTTACGCCGACGAGAGCGACCCACTCGACCTGTATCGAACTATTCTTCGTTTGCACGAGCTTCGACAAGAGGTGTTTGAAGGGGTCGGAGGTTCCCGCGTGGTGCTCTCACCGATCGGCAGCAAGGTGATGGCGCTCGGTGCGCTTCTCGCGGCGATCGAGAAAGAGCTGCCCGTGATCTACGTTGAGGACTACGCGTACGAAATCGTCGCTGACGGGTCCCCGGTCACGGACGAACCAGAGTTGATGCACGTCTGGCTGGAACGTCCCGAGCCCTTGGCGTTGTAGTCCGCCAACCTGGCGCCGCCTTCTGCTGCATCCCGTCCGTGGGCGAAGTAGGTGCAGCTGATGCCTCTCACGCTGGCATGCCGACTGTTTGCCGCACTTGGTTGGTGAGGAGGTCATTTCCCGCGTTGTCGCAGCAGTCACCGACACTGCCCATGGGCGGAACACCGGCGGCCTTCTCAGCCTCCGCTTTGGCGAAGTCGTCCTCGGCCACCCACCGCTACAACGCGGAGTTCGAGATGCCGAGCTCGCCAGCGACCTGCAACAACGGTCGGTCGCGGATCCGGACTAACTCGATCGCACGAACACGGAACTCCCGAGGAAACGTCTAGCCATAAGGACCAACCTCCCGAACCAATAAGGCCGATGCTAAGTGACCGAAGACAGGGAACACCAAACACCAGGGAGAAAGAAACCAAAGCCAAAGAGAAGAGCGAATGCACGCAGGCACTTTAGGTGGACCACTCCTCGACGCCCGGAATGACGGCGGCCTCGTGTAAACCAGGTTGCTTGATAAATCTGGGTACTCAATCACGCGACTCGGCCCACGCGCGTCGGCGACAAGCAAACCGAGTAATGGCGCGACCAGACGGCGGAGGAAGGTGCTACCAGCCATTGTCTAGGCTTGGCTACTAGGGTACTTTGGTACCACTCCAAACGAGAGACTGGAACAATGTCCGCCACCCAGAGTCCCGTAAAGGTCGATGCGACCACCGACCGGCTTATCAGCGACGCTGCACACTTCCTCGGTCGAACGAAGAAGGACATCGTCAGCGACGCTGTCCGCGAATACGTTGAGGTGCACCGCGACGAACTCAACGCGGCGATCAAGGAGTCGTTGTCGCGCTTCGACGGATCGAAGTATGCCGCAGTGTCTGTATTGACCGGCATGAGCGCAGCCGAGCTCGAGGAGCTTGGCGGACTCCCCACCGAGTAGCCCGTGGCCGACACTTCGCCCGTTCGCCCCACCAGGAGGGCACTCTCGGATCTGCGTATCGATGTGCCAAAGCTCGATGTTCCGCTCAGCGAACTCGAGCATCCTCTTATCGTTCGCGCCCAAGCAGTTCCGCACATGGTGGCCGCCAACTCGGCTGAACGAATTCTTTCGCTAACGGACCGCGTCTGGCTCAAAGTGAAGACGGGTGCATGGCGGGGCGCCGCGGGAAACGTGCGCGGTGCAGTCGATGACAGCCCCCGCGCAGCGCTCGAAACCGGAGAGGCTTGGTGGTGGCTGACCGCCGGCGGTGCGCGACAAAACGACTCGCCTCAACACGACTTCTATTCGCGGCTGGATTCCGAGGCACATGCTGCCGGCCCGAATAGCTGCTCGACGGATTTCCTCCTGCCGCAAGCATGGGATGTAAAACGACTCGAAGCGGAGCTGGCTCTCGCGCTCGTAGAGGCGGTTCCGCCGTTAGTGAGACGCGCGGCCTCACTCTCGATGCAAGAAGGCGATATCCGCGGATTCACCTACGGTCCTACCGACGTCCGGGTCCGGATCCGGATGCTCAACGACGGTCAGGTCTACTTGGCAATCAGCTCGGTCGGAGCAACCGACCCCGACTTTTTCGCGCTCCTGCTCTCAGCATTTGACGGCCTCACCGTGGACGACTGGCTCCCTGAGCCTGGCCCACATCTGAAGATTCAGCCCGAACCTGGCGGAATTTTATGGTCGACGATTCTGACGCCCGAGGCACAGCAGTCGCTGCTCGGAGAGATCGACGGCGACGTAACTTCAAACGAATGATCGGATGCCCCGCTGACAGCGAAAGAGGCGGTCCATGGTTCGTGGGCGTGACTACATTTTGACTACAAACCTCCGAGATTCAATGTGATCTAACGTGATCTCAGAGCATCTACTTCCGCGGAAAATCAAGGATCTGTCACTGTACGGGGCCCATGTCACGCCCTGCGTTCGACTGAAAATCGAAAGGTCACCGGATCGATGCCGGTCGGAGCCACCAGAGAAAACCCCCGGTTCGCCGGGGGTTTTTTGTTGGCCCGACGACGCCCCGGCCGCGCATCCAGACTGTGCCGCTAGCGTGGCAGCGGAAGGAGAACGCATGCTCGCCGACGGCATCTCGATGAACACCCGCACGTGGCGCCGCCTGTTCATCCTCCTGATCGCGGTCGCGGGCATCGTCACGGGCCTCCTGGCCATGCACGTGGTCAGCACACCGGTGAGCCAATCGCACGAATTCGCCGCGTCCCACGTGGCGGCCGGTGTCGCGGACCAGGCTCCGTCTCACGGAACCGCCGCGGACCCCTGGGCTCTCCCTGCGGCGATGTCAGCCACGGGAACGACCAGCGCCTGCGCCGCCGGCGGTTGCGACCCGATGCACGACATGACCGTCATGGTGTGCACGCTCGCGCTGCTCGCCGCGACCATCCTGCTGCTGGCTCCCGCTCTGGCCAGGGCTCTGCTCGGTGCCGGCACTCGCGCCGCACCCTCCACCCTGATCCGGACGGCCGCCAGGACCATCGGATGGTCGCCGCCGTCTTTTCTTGCTCTCTCCGTCGACCGCAGATGACGCACGCTGCACCCCGCGCGGTGGTGCTTCAGCCTGCCCAACATCTGCACATCCACACGACGAAAGAGACAATCCACATGAACATCAGACTGATCGCGCTCGCCTCCGGCGCCCTCCTGACCGCAACGGCACTGGCCGGATGCACCCCCGGCCCCTCCGGGGACGGCTCCGGGATGGGGAACATGCCGGGGATGGACCACAGCTCCAGCACGGACGCCGCGACCTCCGACCACAACCACGCAGACGTCACGTTCGCGATGGAGATGGTAGCCCACCATCAGCAGGCCATCGAGATGTCCGACACCCTGCTGGCCAAGCAGGGTGTCGACGCGCAGGTGACCGGGCTCGCGCAGAAGATCAAGGCTGCTCAACAGCCGGAGATCGACACCATGAACGGGTGGCTCCGGACCTGGGGGCAGGAGACCGGCATGGGCGGTATGGACATGGACGGCAGCGGCATGATGTCGCAGCAGGACATGGACGCGCTCACCGCGGCGTCCGGCACCGAGGCATCCCGGCTGTTCCTTACCCAGATGATCCAGCACCACGAGGGCGCCGTCACCATGGCGACGGCCGAGACCGAAAAGGGACAGGCGACCGACGCCGTCGCGCTGGCGAAGAAGATCGTCACAGCGCAGACCGCCGAGATCGCCGAGATGAAGAAGCTCCTCGCGAGCCTCTGACCTCTCTGGTCGAACGCGGGCGCCGTCACCTCTCTCCGGAGTCGTGGCGGCGCCCGTCGCCTCAGTTGCCCTCCCGTGCTTCCCGCCCAGCGTCGTAGTCGAGCAGCAGTGCGCCGGTGTCGAGCCGGCGGGAGCCGACCAGCGTCAGGTCGGTGGCGGGGATTCCGTCGGCGAAGATGGAGCGTCCGGAGCCGGCCAGGCGCGGCATCAGCAGCAGGCGGTAGTGGTCGACGAGGCCGGTTGTCGCCAGGGCCGCGACGAGGGAGATGCCGCCGACGGCGACGATTTCACCGTCGTGGCGCTGCTTGATGCGGGTGACCGCCTCGTCCAGCGGGCCGCGCTCGACGGTGGCGTTCCATCCCGGCTGCTCGAGAGTGTCCGAGATGACCACCTTCGGCAGGCGGTTCATGGTGCGGGCGAACGCGCGGTACTCGTCGCCGTTCTCGGCGGTGTCCGCTGTCGGCCAGTACGCCGCGTTGAACTCGAAGGCGGTGCGTCCGTACACGAGCAGCTGGCCGTCGTGCGCGTTCGCGCCCGACCAGTACTGCTGCATCTCGTCGGACCAGTCCGGCGAAATCAGACTGCCGTCCGCCCGCTCGGTGAATCCGTCGATGGTCATGAACATCGCGACGGTGAGTGTTCCCATTGTCGTTGTCCTTCTGTCGGTGGCGCGTTATCGGGTGGGACGGGTGGTGGATGCAGTGGTGGATGCGCTGCGCCGCACGAGCGTGAGGACGAACGGCAGTGCCACGGCGAGGGCGAGGAAAGCGACGGCCGGCCCGACCAGGGCGGCGAGGGCGCTGACCGCGAACGCGCCCGCCGCCATCCCGCCGTCGTAGCCCGCGTTCCAGAGGGCACTGACGGTGGCGAACTGGCGTTCGTCGGCGCGCTCGTACATGGCGGAGATGGTGCTGTTCTGCAGGGCGCCGAAGCCGAGGCCGAAGACCACACCGCCGGCGAGCACGAGTGGAGCGCTGGCAGCCGCCGCCATCGCGGCCATACCGGCGGCGGAGAGGGCGATGCCGGGGAGGAACAGGCGGCGGTGCCCGAGACGGTCGCCGTACCGGCCGGCGAGCCAGCGTCCCAGCCCCGCCGCGGCCGGCTGCACCAGCAGCAGGGCGGGAGCGAGAGCGGAGGCGGAGCCGGTCAGCGCACCGGGGACACAGGTGACGACCACCCCGGCGACGGCAGCGGAGGCCGCGAACACGAGCGCCGGCCGCAGCAGTTCCGGGGAGCGCAGACCCGCGAGGATGCTGGCTCCCGACCGTCCGGAGGTTCGCGAGGAGACCCGCGCCGTCTGCGCCCCTGCTGCCCGCCCGGGCAGCCCGCCGACCGAGGCCACCGCGAGCAGAGGCACCGCCCCGGCGATCGCGAACACCCATCCGGGACCAGCCACGGCGCTGAGTGTCACCCCGAGCGGCAGCGCGAGCAGCGACGGAACGGCGCTCACCAGCCCGGCGAGCGCGAGGCCCTCGCCGCGGCGATCGGGCGGGACGATCGCAGCGGTCACCGCGCCTCCCGCGACGATCGCCAGCGCGAAGCCCAGGCCCCGCAGCACGCCCGTGGACACCAGAACGGGAAGGGACACCGAGAACAGCAGGACGAACGTCGACGCTCCGAGCAGCACGAGCCCCGCCGCGAGGACCACCCGGACGCCGACCCGCTGCATCAACCACGGCGAGGCGAGCTCGCCGGCGACGGTCGCCGCGAGCAGCGCGCCGTTGGCGACGCCGCCGCCGACCGGCGAGGTCGCGTCCGCAAGCAGCGGCACGGCGGCGAGCGGGAGAAAGAAGCCCACGGAGCAGGCGACGATCGAGACGAAGCGCAGCAGGAGCGGACGCGTCACCAGCGGGGAACGCTGCGGAAGGGCGGTGATGCCGAGGCTCATGGTGGTCATGGAAACGACCCTAAATTCGGGGTGGCATGGCGGTAAGATCCATTCGCATGGCGGTGGAGTGGTCCAATTCGAGTCCCGAGCTGCTGGTCCGGCTGGACCGCGACTCCGGCGTTCCCCTGCGCGCCCAGCTGCAGTCGCAAGTGCGGGCCGCGATCCAGGATGGGCGGCTCGCGACGGGCGAACGGCTCCCCTCCTCGCGCGATTTCGCGGCGAGCCTCGGCGTGGCGCGCGGAACGGTCCAGGACTGCTACGAGCAGTTGCGGTCGGAGGGCTACCTCGTCGCGCAGACCGGGTCGGCGACGCGCGTCGCCGCGGTGCAGGTCGAGCCGGTCGAGGGAGTCGGAGAGGCGCCGACCGCCGGGGTGCAGCACGACCTACCCGCCCGGGTCGCCGACTTCGCGTCGGGAGTCCCCGACCTCGGCACGATCCCGCGCGACGACTGGACGTGGGCGATCCGCGAAGCGACGAGGAGCGCCCCGAACGCCGCCTTCGACTACGGCGACCCGCGCGGAGACCCGAGCCTGCGGGAGGTGGTCGCCGCGTACCTCCGGCGCGTCAGGGGGATGAACGCTCGGTCTGCCCAGATCGTCGTGTGCGCGGGATTCGCCCAGGGCGTCGCGCTCACGTTCCGCGCACTCGCCCGGCGCGGCATCGCCACGATGGCGGTGGAGGATCCCGGCTCGATCGGCACGGTCACGCGCGCGGCGGAGGCGGTCGGCGGCTCGGCCGTGCCCGTGCCGGTGGACGAGCTCGGCATCGACGTGGCGGCGCTCGACGCGAGTGGAGCACGCGCGGTGGTGCTGACCCCCGCGCACCAGTGGCCGACCGGCGTCGTTCTCGCCCCCGAGCGGCGCCGCGAGCTGCTCGCCTGGGCCGTGCGCCGCGACGGCATCATCGTGGAGGACGACTACGACGCCGAGTTCCGCTACGACCGCGAACCGATCGGATCGTTGCAGGGGCTGGCGCCGGACCGGGTGGTCACGCTCGGAACCGTGAGCAAGTCACTCGCGCCCGCCCTGCGCCTGGGCTGGACGGTGACGCCGGCCTGGCTCGCAGACGAAGTGGCGGCCGCGAAGGAGTCCGCCGACCGCGGCGCACCGACGCTCGACCAGCTCGCCCTCGCCCGTCTCATCGAGTCCGGACGCTACGACCGGCACCTCCGCCGGATGCGCACCCTCTACGCCGCCCGCCGCGACGCGCTCGCCTCTGCTCTGCTGGCGCACGCGCCGACGGTGAGACTGACCGGCCTGGCGGCGGGGTTCCACGCGGTCGCCCACCTGGCACCGGATGCGGACGAGCAGCAGATCGTCGACGAGGCCCGCACGCGCGGGGTCGCGCTCTACGGGATGAGCACGTACCGCTCGACGAACAGCCCGCATCCGCCGCAGCTGGTGTTCGGGTTCGGCAACACGTCGGAGGAGTCGATCCGCGCTGGGGTGGCGGCCCTCGCCGACCTGCTCCGGTGACGTGCCCGCATCACGCCGTCAGGGCCAGATACTTCTCCTCCAGGAACTCCAGAATGCCCTCGCTGGAGCCTTCGCGGCCGAGCCCGCTCTGCTTGACGCCGCCGAAGGGGGCGGCGGGGTCGCTCACCACGCCGCGGTTGATGGCGATCATGCCGGCCTCCAGGCGGCGTGCGACCGCGATGGCTTCCCGCTCCTCGCCGAAGACGTAGGCCATCAGGCCGAAGATGGTGTCGTTCGCCATCCGCACCGCCTCGTCCACGTCGTCGTATCGCACCACGGCGGTGACCGGTCCGAAGATCTCGTTCGCGTTGATCTCGGAGCCGTGGCGGACATCCGTGACCAGGGTCGCGTCGTAGAACGCACCCACCGCCGAGCTGCGGCCACCCTGCACGACGGTCGCACCGTCGCGCACCGCCGAGTCCACGAGAGCAGCCACCTTGTCGCGCTCTTTGACGGAGACCAGGGCGCCGAGCTGGTTGGACCGGTCGAGGCCGGGGCCGACCTTCAGCGCTCCGAGTTCGCCGGCCAGGCGTGCGACGAACTCGTCGTGGATGCTGGAGTGCACGTAGAAGCGGTTCGCCGCAGTGCACGCCGAGCCGCCGTTGCGCATCTTGGCCAGTAGGGACTCCCGCACCGTCACGTCGAGGTCGGCGCCGGGGAGGACGACCACCGGGGCGTTACCGCCCAGCTCCATCGACGCGCTCACCACCGTGTCAGCGCAGGCGTGCAGCAGTTCGCGGCCGACCTCGGTCGAACCGGTGAAGGAGAGCTTCCTGACAGCAGGATGCGCGAGCATCTCGGCGACGATCGGCCCGGTCGGCACCGGGGTGACCAGGTTCACCACACCTGCCGGGAAGCCGACCCTGCGCAGCACGTCGACCACGTACGCGGCGGTCAGCGGCGTCTCCCTGGCCGGCTTCAGGATGACCGTACAGCCGGCGGCGAGCGCCGGCGCGAGCTTGCGCGTCGCCATTGCGGCCGGGAAGTTCCAGGGGGTGATCAGCAGGGAGACCCCGATCGGCTGGCGGTCGACCACGATGCGCTTGTCTCCGGCCGGGGAGAGCCGGTACTCGCCCGGGATGCGCACGGCCTCCTCGGCGAACCACCGGAAGAACTCCTTGGCGTAGTTCGCCTCGCCGATCGCGTCTGCGTACGACTTGCCGTTCTCGCGGATCATGATTTCGGCGAACAGCTCCACCTCGTCGGTGAGCACCTCGTATGCGGCGCGCAACAGTTCGCTGCGCTGCCGGGGCGGGGTGTCCGCCCAGGCCGCCTGCGCCGCAGAGGCGGCCTCGACGGCGGCGAGGCAGTCCTCGCGGGTGGCGATGGCGAAGTCGGCGATGGTGCTGCCGTCGGACGGGTCGACGACGGGGAACGTCGTCCGGGCCGATCCCTGCCGCCATTCGCCGTCGATGAAGAGGTCGGAGACGAGCGGAAGGGAGGCCGTGGTCGGCGCGGGGAGGGTGCTGGTCATGGGCGTTCTCCAGGGAGGGTGGTGGTCAGCGGACGGGGGCGGCGAGCATGGCGCGGTCGCCCGCGTAGGCCGCCTCGAGGATGGCGAGCAGCAGTGCGGGGTCGGAGCCGATCGGCGAGATGTCGACGAGACGTTTCGAGCGCAGCGCCAGCTCGGCGATGTGCGGCAGCTGGTCGCGCTCGATGCCGAGCTCGGCGAGACTGCCGGGGATGCCGATGGTGCGGCAGAGGTCGGCTACTCGGTCCACCGCATCCTGCGCGGCGATCCGGGTGTCCGTCTCCGTTCCGCCCATGGCCGCGTCGATCGCGGCCAGCTTCTCGGGGATGACGGGCACGCACGCCTGAAGCACGTACGGGATCATGAGTCCGGTGCCGAGTCCGTGGGGGGTCTTGGTCAACGCTCCGATCGGGTACTGCAGCGCGTGCGAGAGATGGGTTCCGCTCGGGCCGAACGACATCCCGGCAAGCAGGCTGCCCAGCGCGATCTGCTCACGGGCATCCCGGTCACCGCCGTCTGCGACAGCGCCAGCGAGGTTGGGGGCGATGGCGCGGATCGCGTCGAGGGCGAGACGGTCGGCGAACAGGTTGTGCCCGGTGAAGACGGGGAGGTCCCCCGACCAGTCCAGCGGCAGGTCGGCCGCCGTGAACGATTCGAGCCCGTGCACGAGGGCGTCGATGCCGGAGAACGCGGTGACGGACGGCGGTGCTCCGAGCGTGAGCTCGGGATCCACCAGGGCTGCCGCTGGCACGAGATACGGGCTGGAGATGCCGATCTTCATCGTCTGCGCCGGGTCGGAGACGACCGCGACAGGCGTCACCTCGGATCCCGTTCCGGCGGTGGTGGGCACGGCGACGATCGGCAGCACCGGACCCGGCACCCGGTTCTCGCCGTAGTAGTCGCTCAGAACACCGCTGTGGGCCACGAGCAGTGCCACCAGCTTCGCTGCATCGAGTGCGCTGCCGCCGCCGTAGCCGAGGACCACGTCAGGGGCGAACGCGGCGGCTGCTGCTCCGGATTCGGTGAGCGAGTCGACGGGCAGCTCGGGCAGCACGTCGGTGTGGACCTCGACCGTGAGGCCGGACCGGTCGAGCCCGTCCAGGACGGCGAGGAACTCGGGCGACGATGCGAGCATCGGGTCGACGACGGCGAACACGCGGATCCCGTGCTCGGCGATCACCCGCGGCAACTGGGCGCGCACGCCGAAACCGAAGTGGATGCGCGGGGGCAGCCGAAGGGTGCCGGAGGCTGGCATGGTGGTTCCTCTTCTCTGGTGCGATGCGGGGTCAGGCACTGAAACCCCCGTCGACGGGCAGCACGACGCCGCTGATGTGGCTCGCGAGGTCGCTCAACAGCCAGGCTGCTGCCTCGCCGACCTCTGCCCCGCTGCCGACCTTGCGCAGCGGGGTCGCGGCGATACGCGCCTCGACCCCGCCGGGGATGGCGGCGCGGGTCTGGTCGAGCATGGGCGTCTCCGTCGGGCCGGGCGCGAGCGCGTTGACGCGCACGCCCACCGGGCCGTTGTCGTGCGCCGCGGTGCGGGTGAGACCGATGACGGCGTGCTTGGTGGCCTGATATGCGCCCATCCCGGAGCTGCCGCGCAGACCGCCGATGCTGCTGACGTTCACGATGGAGCCCGCCCCCGCCTGCCGCATGATGCGCAGCTCCTCGCGGAGGCACAGCCACACGCCCTTGACGTTGACGGCGAGGATGCGGTCGAAGTCCTCCTCGGACACCTCGTCCAGGCGGCCGCCCTGGGTCAGGCCGGCGTTGTTGAACGCGCCGTCGAGCCGGCCGAAGCGCTCGACGGTGGCGTCGACGACCCTGGCGACGTCTGCGGCGACGCTGATGTCGCCGATGGCGTGTGCTGCATCGTGCCCGGCCGCGGTGAGCTCGTCGGCCACGGCGCGCAGGGGGCCCTCCGTGCGGGCGACGAGCATGACGGACGCTCCGTGCGCGGCGAACACCCGGGCCGCGTCGGCGCCGATGCCCGCGCTGGCGCCGACGACGAGGACGACCTTGCCGGCGAGCAGAGGCGATCGAGAGGGTACGGTCATTGCAGTTCCTTCCGGGAGGGAGCCGGGCCGGCGGGTGTCAGGCATAGGTGACCGTCCTCCCCGCGGCGAGCGCGGACGCTGCGGCAGCGCCGAGCAGACTCGCGTCGTTGCTCATCATCGTGAAACGGTACCCGGCGTCGACGGCTGCCTGCACCGACGCGGCCGACGCTCCCCCGGCGTTGCCGACCGGCACACCGGCAGCGTGACCGCCGCGGATCGCCGTCTCGATGATGGCCACGATCTCCGGGTCGGTCTCTGTACGGCCTTCGGCGGTGGACAGGTCGGCGGCGCCGATCAGCAGGGCGTCCACCCCGTCGACCGACGCGATCTCCTCGGCGGAGCGGGCGGCGGCGGCGCTTTCGATCTGGGCGATCAGCACCACCTCCTCGTTGCCGTAGCGCAGATACTCCGAGCGCGGCATCGCACCCCAGCCGCCGGCGCGGCTCGTGCTTCCGACCCCGCGGGTGCCGAGGGGGGCGAACCGCACGGCCGCCGCGGCGTCTCGCGCCTGAGCGACCGTGTCGACGTGCGGGAGCATGATGCCCTCCGCTCCCGCGTCGAGGACCCGCTGCACGAGACCGCCGTCGAGCGCCGGGATGCGCACGATCGGCGAGACACCGGCGAGCAGGGCGACCCCGATGTGCCGGGAAGCGGTCTCGACGCTCATCGCCGAGTGCTCCAGGTCGATCACCGCGAAGTCGAAGCCGGCGTGGGCGATGAGCTCCATGCTCTCCATCGCCGGCAGCTTGACCCAGGTGCCGATGGCGGGGCCGGTGGACACGGCCAGTGCCCGCTTGAACATGCTCGATCGAGGCAGCATGCTCACCGCGCAGGGTAGTCGTCGGCGTTGAGGACCCAGCCGGAGGCCGAGAAGTCCTCGCGCGGGGGCGAGAAGATGTCGAGGAGCTGCTGATGGCCGCCGACGCCCTGGGTCGTGTGCACCGTTGGCGGCGGGATGACGCAGATCGACGGCGTGCCGATCTCGCGATGCTCGTCGGGCCGCCACTGGGCGGAGTCCGGTCCCCACGGATAGCGGATGTGGTGCACGAATCGCCCCTTCACGCCGAACGAGATCTGCTCGAAGTCGTCGTGGTGGTGGGGAGAGAGCTTGTGCTGATCGCGGGGCCCCGGCTCTTCGGCGAGGAAGTTGACCATGAGGTTCGTCGTGCGGAAGATCCGGCCGAAGCGGCCATCCGCGATCGGGGTGTCCGCGAGAAGGTAGACGCGCAGCCGGAAGCCTCCGACCGGGTCCGGCCACGGCTCGAGAGGAGCCGCCCGGAGGTCGGGTTCCGCATAGGCGTCGGCGTTGACGGCGGTCGCGCGCAGGGCGTCGTCGACCGTCGAGAACAACCGGATGACCGGACCATCGGCCAGCACCTCCACCGTGCTGTCCCCGGGAGGCACGGCGACGAACGCCTCCTCGACCACCTCAGCGGTCCGGCCGCCGGCGGTGATGCGCAACGGCGCGCTGTCGGAGTAGAGCAGCACCGCATACTCGTCTGGCTGCCCGGTGCGCGAGAACACCTCGCCGGCCTTGGCCTCGGAGTACGCGATCACCAGGTTCGCGGCCCGCGCGACCCAGGTCCGGCCACCGGCCTCCCCGACGAACGACGGCTCGAGGTCGTGGAACGCGATCCACTGCGACGGCTTGATCGGCGTGGCCGGGTCGATCGCGCGCGCCGTCGGCTGCGCGACGGCGAGCTGCGAGCGGATGTCGTCTTTGGCATACATCGTCATGTTCGTTCCTTCTCGTCCGTGTGCTTAGAGCGTGACCAGGTCCGCGCCCTTGAGCGCGAGCATCCGGCGGGCGTCGTCCGGCGTCGCGATCGGCCGGCCGAGGTCTTCGACCACGGCGCGGATCTTGCGGACCTGCTGGGCGTTGCTCGTCGCGAGCTCTCCCTTGCCGATCCACAGGCTGTCCTCCAGTCCCACCCGGACGTGCCCGCCGAGCCAGGCGCTGTGGGTGCCGAACTGCAGCTGTGCGCGCCCGGCCGCGAAGGCCGAGAAGGCGTATTCGTCGCCGAAGAGTTTGTCGGCGATGGCCACCATGTGGGTCAGGTTCGCGTGGTCGGCGCCGATGCCGCCCAGGATGCCGAAGACGCCCTGGATGAGGAACGGAGGCTTCACGAGCCCGCGGTCGGCGAAGTATGCCAGCGTGTAGAGGTGCCCGATGTCGTAGCACTCGTACTCGAACCGGGTCCCGAGCTTCTCACCGAGCTCGCGCAGGGTGTACTCGATGCGGTCGAAGGAGTTGATGAACGGCTGGGAGTACGTGTTCAGCACGTACTGCCGCTCCCACTCGTGCTTCCACTCCGTCACCTTGTCCGCGATCCCGGAGTACACGAAGTTCATCGAGCCCATGTTGAGGGATGCCAGCTCCGGGGCGAATCGCAGGGCCCCGGCCAGGCGCTCCTGCATCGACATCGCCGACGAGCCGCCGGTGGTGATGTTGATCACCGCGTCCGTCTGCTCCAGGATGCGCGGCACGATCTGCTCGTACACCTCGGCCTCCCAGGCAGGGCGGCCATCCGGGTGGCGGGCGTGGAGGTGGATGATGGCCGACCCGGCTGCCACCGCCTCCAGCGCCGACGCAACCACCTGGTCGGCGGAGAGGGGCAGGTGATCGCTCTGCGACGGCACGTTCACCGAACCGGTGACGGCCGTGCTGATGATCACCTTCTCTGCCGCCTTCACCGGTTGCTCGCCTCGAGGCCGAGCAGGAACGCCGTGTTGCGGCAGATCATCTGCCGGATGTCCTGCTCCTTCACCCCGTGGTCGAGCAGCTGCTGCACCACATACAGGTAGCCGTCGACCGGGAGCGGGTTGCCCTTCTGGCCGAGGTCGGAGTCGATCACCGTGTGCTCGGGTCCGACCTTCTCGATCCAGTCGACGAGCTGGGAGATCGGGAAACCGGGGGCGGGGACGCCCGGGTGGTACATCGACAACTCGTGCTCCACGAAGGCGCCCAGGCCGATCATCTCCTCCACATCGTTGTCCGATGCGTTGACGATGAAGTCCGGGTGGTGCAGGAGCAGGCGACGCACGCCGTTCTCCTTCGCGGTCGCGAACAGCGCCTTCATCGACTCGGCGTCGAGGTGGCCGCCGGAGAGCATGATGTCTGCCTGACCGATCAGCTGCGTCACCCGCACGGTCTCCGCCGAGACGTTCCCGTCGGCGGCCCAGACCGTCTCCTCCTTCTCTTCCAGGTTCGACCCGGCGGTCGGGAACCCGTCGTCGTGGCTGTGCGCGCGGATGTGCTGGCCGGCCGAGACCGTCGGCCCCCACACGGCGCGACCGCCCATCTGGATGGCGACGGCGACGGCCGACGGGTTGATGCCGCCGACCTCCGAGTTGAGCGCGACCCCGCCGTATGCCGGGGTCGGCGCCTCCCTGAGGCGGTCGCCCATCGCGAGCAGGTCCATCACCGTGTTGTGGTGGTGCGACTTGATCAGGATGGCGCGCATGCCGATGCGTGCGGCGTCGTACGACGCCTCCACGTGATCGAGCCGGCGCGGGAACGGGCTCGGGCCGGAGTGGACATGCAGATCGACGGCTCCCTCGAGAACCTTCAGCAGCGCGGGGGACGGGGTGGGCGTGTCATCGGTGGCGAGCATCCGAGAACCTCCTTGTGTTCGGATCACGTACTTTTGGTTCAGAATACGGACGAAAGCGGCCCTTGTCCACTGGAAGTCTCGAAAAACGCTGCGCTCTAGCTCATCCGGAATGTTCATGATCCGAAATTATGGATTGCATTATGGACATTTACTTGCTTTACTGAACGCTGACAACGCTTCGACCCTCGACGAGGAGGTGAGTCATGATCGAGCAGACTGCAGCACACGGCGACGAGCCCCGGGCGATCGCCCTCCCCGATTCCGACAGGGGCGGCATCCAGTCGATCGAGCGCGCCGCGATGGTCCTGGACCTCTTCGACCAGCACACGCGGACGCTCTCCCCCGCCCTCGTCTCGGAGCGCCTCGGCCTCAACCGCACGACCGCGCACCGCTACCTGCTCTCGCTTCAGGCGTCCGGCTTCCTCAGCGCGTCGTACGGCCCCGGCCGCCTCATCGACCAGCTCTCCGGACTGGTGTCGAGCAGACAGCAGATCCTGTCACTGGCCCCGACGATGCTCCGACAGCTCTCCGACGCCACCGGCCTGACCGCTGTCCTCAGCTTCCTCGGCCGCTCCGGCGCGGTCGTCGCCCACGTCGAGGAGGCGAACGCCGGCACGATCGTGCTCACGGTCAGGGTCGGTGCGGCGCTCGAACTCAAAGCCGCCCAGACCAGAGTGCTCCTCGCCTTCCAGTCCGACCCGACCGTCGTCCCTCGCCTGCACGCGGGACTCGATGCAGAGGAGGCCAGGCGCGAGAACGCCGAACTGGCCCTCATCCGCCGCGACCGCATCGCCTGGGCCGATCTCGGCAGGGTCGGACTGGCGTCCGTGGCGGCGCCGGTGTTCGGCGACCACGACATCCAGGCGGCGATGGCCGTCCTGGGGACCACGACGATGCTCCCCGCCTCCGGCGAGTCTGCGGAGCGTGTGGCGATGCTCAGAGAAGCCGCCGAGCAACTCGGCGCGATGGTGAACGGATGACACGGATGACGACGACGACGAGGCCACGGCGGCCGCGCCCGGCTTGGCTGCTCCTGGTGCCGGCACTCGGCCTGCTGGCCGTGGTGCTCCTGGTGCCCCTCGGCCAGAGCCTGGTGCGCAGCTTCGGCGCGCCCCAATTCACACTGGACCACTACGCGAAACTGTTCACGGACGGGGTCACCCTCACGGTCCTCGGCCGGACGGCGGTCACAGCGGTGATCGTGACCATCGTCGCGTTCCTGCTCGGCTACCCGTACGCCTACCTGATGACCAGGGTGGGACCACGGCTGCGCGGCGTGATGCTGGTGATCGTGCTCATCCCGTTCTGGACGTCGGTGATGGCGCGCAACTACGCCTGGATCGTGCTGCTGCAGCGCGGCGGACCGGTGCAGAGCGTCTTCGAGTTCTTCGGAGCGGGCGACATCGCGTTCCAGGGCAGTGTCCTCGGCGTCACGATCGCGATGAGCCAGGTGCTGCTGCCCTTCATGGTGCTTCCGCTGTTCAGCTCGCTGGGCGCCATCGACCGCCGGCTGCTGCTGGCAGCGCGCGGCCTGGGATCGTCGCCACTCGTGGCGTTCTGGAAGGTCTACTGGCCGCTCTCCCGCGGCGGTGTCGTCTCCGGGCTCATCCTGGTGTTCACGCTGAGCCTCGGCTTCTACGTCACTCCCGCGCTGCTCGGGTCCCCGCAGCAGTCGCTGATCGCCCAACTGCTCGCCCAGCGGACCACGCAGTTGCTCGACTTCGCCGGAGCAGGTGCCCTCGGCATCCTCGTGCTGGTGATCACGCTCGCGCTGGTCGCCTGGGCCAACAGGTTCGGCGGCACCATCTCGGCGATCGGCGTCACCAGCACATCCCCAACGAAGGAGCAGCGATGACCGCACTGCAGGAGCACGCGGCCCCGAGCATCGACGACGACGCGGCAGCGCAGCGCCGCGGAGGGCGGACCCGGCGCCGCCGCGACCGCGGGACCGACCCGATCCCCTGGTGGCTGATCGTCATCGGTGCGGCCGTCGCCCTCTACTTCATCCTCCCGACGCTGGTGGTCATCCCGCTCAGCTTCAGCTCGGCGTCCGCGTTCGAATTCCCGCCCACGGACTTCTCCCTGCGCTGGTACGAGAAGTTCTTCACCGACCCGATCTGGCTCACCTCGCTCGGCAACTCCTTCCTCGTGGCCATCCTGGCCGCGCTGATCGCGACCGTGGTCGGCACGGCGGCTGCGGTCGGGCTCGACCGGCTGGCTGGAAGGTTCGCCGGCTTCCTGCGCACGCTGCTGATGATCTCGATGGTCACCCCGGCGATCGTCGTGGCCGTGGCCGTGTACATCTCCTTCCTCCAGTGGCACCTGGTCGGGAGCCTGCTCGGCTACGTGCTCGCCCACGCGGCGCTCGGAGTGCCGTTCGTGCTGGTGTCCGTGTCGACGGCGCTCGGGGGGTTCGACGCGAATCTGCTGCGCGCCTCCGCCTCTCTCGGGGCAGCGCCGTTCCGGTCGTTCCTCACCGTGACCATGCCGCTGATCAGCCGAGGCGTGCTCACCGGAGCCATCTTCGCGTTCGTCACCTCGTTCGACGAGGTCGTGATCGCCCTGTTCCTGCGCTCGCCCACGTTCCAGACGCTCCCTGTGCAGATGTACAACAGCGTCACGTTCGAGCTCGACCCCACCATTTCCGCCTCGTCGAGCCTCGTCGTCGTCGCGGTGACCATCATCTTCCTCGTGCCGCTCATCGTCGGCAGCCGCAAGAAGAAGACCCGTTAGGAGACCGCCTTGACCCTCTCGACCCAGGAAACCGCCGTTCGGTCGGCGGCAGCAACGACCGCCCGTCAGGGCACCCGGATCCGGCTGGCGGACGTGACGAAGCAGTACGGCAATGCCGCCCCGGCCGTCGACCGCATCTCGCTCACGATCGAGCCGGGCGAGTTCATGACCCTGCTCGGCCCCAGCGGCTCCGGCAAGACCACGACGCTCAACCTCATCGCCGGATTCGAGACGCTGACCTCCGGCACCATCGCACTGAACGGAACCGACGTCGGATCGTTGCCTCCGCACAAGCGCAACCTCGGGATGCTGTTTCAGAACTACGCGCTCTTCCCACATCTGACGGTGGCGCAGAACATCGCGTACCCGCTCCGGGAGCGCAAGGTCCCGAAGGCCGAGATCGCTCAGCGGGTCGCCGCCGTGCTGGAGCTCGTCCAGCTTCCCGGGCGCGACGGCGACTATCCGTCGCAGCTCTCCGGGGGACAGCAGCAGCGCGTCGCACTCGCCAGGGCGATCGTGTTCAACCCGGCTGCGCTGCTCCTCGACGAGCCGCTCGGCGCACTCGACCGCAACCTGCGCGGGGCGCTGCAGACCGAGATCCGGCGGATCCACCGCGAGGTCGGCTCCACTTTCGTCTTCGTGACGCACGACCAGGAGGAGGCTATGAACCTCTCCGACCGGATCGCGCTCTTCAACAGCGGGCAGATCGAGCAGGTCGGCTCTCCTGAGCAGCTCTACCGGCGGCCGGACACGCTGTTCACCGCCCGTTTCCTCGGCGACTCCAACGTCTTCGACCTGTCGGACGCATCCATCGGCGCACGCGTCGGCTGGGAGGGCGAATCCTGGGCGGTCGACCCGGCGACCGTCGCCGACCATCCCGGCGTGAACGCGCACGCGGCAGTGGTCGTGCGGCCGGAGGATGTGCGCATCACCCTCGATGCCGCCCAGGTTCCCGCCGGCAGCAACACCCTGCGCGCCACCGTCCGCGACCTGGAGTACATGGGCTCCTATCGCACCGCCATGCTCGAGCTCGGCCGAACGCGACAGCTCGGCCGGGCCCGCATCGACGCTCTCGACTCCACCGTGCTCCTCGGCGACGAGGTGACCGCCTGGTGGAAGCCGGAACGCCAGCGGATCGTCGCCGCCTGACCGCGGCGCACCGCACCACCCCCCTCCCGCACCGAACCCACCAGCACCACCCGACAAAGAAGGAAACGACAATGGTGTCCAGATCCAGGACCTTGCCCATCGGCGTCGCCGCACTCGCGGTCACCGCCCTGCTCTCCGGATGCGCAGGCGGCAGCGCCGGCGCCCCCAGCAGCACCAGCGCGAAGGCGGACGCGCCCGCGACGATCACGTACGTCGGCTACGGCGGCGCCGGCCAGGACGCACAGATCCAGGCCTGGCAGAAGCCGTATACCGCTGCGCACCCGAACATCACGTTCGTGAACACCTCGCCGCCCGACGTCGCCCAGGTGAAGGCGCAGGTCGACAGCGGCTCCGTGCAGTGGGACGTCGTGGCGACCGCGCCGTACGCCGCGCAACAGAACTGCGGCACGCTCTTCGAGAAGCTCGACCTGTCCAAGGTCGATCAGAGCCAGCTCGTCAAGGGCACCGTGGGCGACTGCTACATCGGCAACTGGATCAACGCCACACCGATCGCGTACCGCACGGACGCCTTCCCCAACGGCGGCCCGAAGACCGTCGCCGACTTCTTCAACAAGAAGCGGTTCCCCGGGCAGCGCGGCATCGTCACCAACCTGCAGAACGGCATCCTGGAGTACCCGCTGCTGGCGGACGGCGTGAAGCCGGACGACCTCTACCCGCTCGACGTCGACCGCGCGCTCGACAAGCTCAGCGAGATCCGCGACGTCACGACGTTCGCGCCCAACGTGGGAGCGCTGCAGCAGGCGGTCCAGTCCAAGCAGGTCGACATGTTCCTGCTGCCGGACTCCCGGCTGGTGCCCCTGCTCCAGAGCGGGATGAAGCTGACCATCGTCTGGGACGAGACCGTCGCTGCGCTCAACGCCTTCGCGATCCCCAAGGGAGCGCCGAACAAGAAGGCGGCGGTCGACTTCATCTCCAGCGTGGTCGAGCCGGAGCAGGTCGCGAAGATCTCCGAGCTGCTCGGCGTCGCCCCGGTGAACAAGGAGGCGAAGCCGAAACTCGACCAGTACACCAAGCAGGTCCAGGTCTACGGTCCAGTCAACAAGGGAGGCACTGTGCTCCAGGACGTCGACTGGTACGCGAAGAACTTCAACGAGACCTCCACCAAGCTGACCACCTGGCTCGCCGGGTGATCACCCGCCCCGCGCTCGGGTCTTTCCGCCCCGACGATGTCCACACCCTGAACTACGCTTCAGGCATGGCGAACATCGAAGGCAGTGGCGAAGCATCCGGATCCGACATCCAGGCGGTCGCCCGCGTCGGCCAGATCTGCTCCCTCTTCGGTCCGCACACGACCGATCTGACGGCAGCAGAAGTGGCTGAGCGGCTCGGCCTGAACCGCACCACGGCGTATCGATACTGCGCGTCGCTCGCTGCGGCAGGGATCCTCGAGCGCGGGGCGAGGCGCGGATCGTTCGCCCTCGGCGGGCTCATGCTCCAACTCGGGATCCACGCCCTCACCCGGCGCCGGGTGACCGAGATCGCGCCGCCGTACCTCGCCGAGCTGAGCGCCGCCGTCCGCATGACGGCGGTGCTCAGCCTCTGGGGAGCCCGCGGCCCGGTCGTCGCACTGGTCGAGGAAGACAGGAGCAGGACCGCCGTCGTCACCGTGCGGGCCGGCTCCCAGCTCGACGCGACGGCCGCCCAGACGCGGGTCTTCCTCGGCCACCTGGACGACGAGCGCGCCTTCGGCTGGGTGACGGAGGGGGCGACGTCCGCTGAACGGGCCGAGCTGGAAGCTGCCGTATACACAGCCAGGCGATCCGGATACTGCATCACCCCGCAGTCCGGCGGCGTCTTCTCCCTCGCGGCCCCTGTCTTCGACGAATACGGGATCGCCGCCACCGTCGGCCTCCTCGGCGCAGACCCGCAAGCCGACCTCACGGCCGGCTCGCCCATCATCACCGCACTCTTGAACACGACGGCGGCGCTCACCAACGAGCTCCGCCGCATCCCGGACGGACGACCACATGAGAATCCCGACCTATGACGAGCTCGCCACCGCGACTCCTCCCCGCTCGAGCTGGGGCGTCTTCGGCGCCGACGACCGGCTCGGCACCATCAACTTCCTGACCCCCGACCGCGTCGCAGACGCCGCGCGTCTCGTCCGCACCGGCCGCCGGTTCGGACTCGACCACCCGATCACCGCGTTCGAGCCGTATCCCACCGGCACCCGCCGGCCGCTCGAGCACCACATCTTCTCCAACAACGAATGGCACAGGGACGACTACGTCGACTCCTTCTATCTGCAGTCGTCGTCGCAGATCGACGCCCTGCGCCACATCGGGCATCCCGAGCACGGCTTTTACAACGGCTTCTCCTCCGCGGACAACACCGCCGGCTCGATCGAGCTCGGGGTGCACACCTGGGCGGACGCCGGCATCGTGGGCCGGGGCGTGCTGCTCGACCTGCCCCGCTACTTCACCGCGATCGGCGAGCCGTACGATCCGGCGTCGACCATCGTCGTGGATGCGGCGATGCTCGACGACATCGCCGCCAGGCAGAACGTGTCGTGGCACGGCGGCGACCTCCTGCTCCTGCGCACGGGCTGGGCAGAGCAATACCTCGCGAAGACGCCGGAGGAGCGGCTGCGGACCCCGTGGCGTCAGTCGCCCGGGCTCGCACAGCGCGAGGAGGTGCTGCGCTGGCTGTGGGACCACGAGATCGCCCTCGTGGCCGCCGACAACCTCGCGGTCGAGGCCGACCCCGTCCTGGACAGCGACTTCCGCACCCCCGGCGAGAAGCCACCGCCCCGCGGGGTCGACCACAGCGGGATGCTGCACCGCCCGCTGATCGCGCTCCTCGGCATGGCACTCGGCGAGCTGTGGAAGCTGGACGAGCTCGCCGCGGACTGCGCGGCGGACGGGGTCTACGAGTTCCTCCTCACCTGCAAACCGCTCAACCTGCTCGGCGGCGTCGGCTCCCCGCCGAACGCGATGGCCATCAAGTGAGCGCCGGACGGAGTGACGTGTCCGGCGCGTCCAAGATCTGGAGCACTGCCGCAGAGGCGCTGCACGAGGTGGTGCACGACGGGTCCGTGATCGCTGTCGGCGGCTTCGGGCTGAGCGGCAACCCCACCGACCTCATCGAGGCCCTGCGGGACACGGGTGCGACCGGGCTCACCATCGTCTCCAACAACATGGGCGTCGACGGGAAGGGCCTCGGGCTGCTGCTGGAGAACCGGCAGGTCGCCAGGGTGATCGCCTCGTACGTCGGCGAGAACCGGCTGTTCGCCCAGCAGTACCTCGACGGCGTCCTGGAAGTGGAGTTCACCCCGCAGGGCACGCTCGCGGAGCGGCTGCGCGCCGGTGGCGCCGGCATCGCCGGCTTCTACACGAAGACGGGCGTCGGCACACCGGTGGCGGAGGGCAAGCCGGTCGAGCTGTTCGACGGCGAGCCGTACATCCTGGAACGCGGGATCGTCGCGGACGTCGCGCTGGTGCACGCCTGGCTGGCGGATCGAGAGGGCAATCTCGTCTACCGCCGCACCGCCCGCAACTTCAACCCGCTGGTCGCGACCGCCGGGCGGATCACCATTGCGGAGGCCGAACAGGTGACGGACGACTGGATCGACCCCGATGCCGTGGTGACCCCCGGCATCTTCGTGCAGCGGCTGGTGACCGCGCGGCCACGGGTCAAGGACATCGAACAGCGGACGGTCCGGCCCCGGATCACCGCGGACGCGTAGGAGGAGAAGACCGTGGCATGGACCAGAGACGAGATGGCGGCCATCGCGGCCTCCGAACTGCGCGACGGCGAGTACGTCAACCTCGGAATCGGCATCCCGACGCTCGTAGCCAACCACCTGCCGCCGGGCGTCCGGGTGACCCTGCAGAGCGAGAACGGCCTCCTCGGAATGGGCCCCTTCCCCTACGAGGGCGAGGAGGACGCCGACCTCATCAACGCCGGCAAGCAGACCGTCACGCTCCTCGACGGCGGCAGCTGCTTCGATTCGGCGACCTCGTTCGGGATGATCCGCGGCGGCCACGTATCGACCGCCGTTCTCGGCGCTCTCCAGGTCGCAGCCAACGGCGACCTGGCCAACTGGACCATCCCCGGCCGTCTGGTGAAAGGGATGGGCGGCGCGATGGACCTGGTCGCCGGCACGCCCAGGGTCATCGTGCTCACCGACCACGTCTCCAAGGACGGGACCCCGAAGATCGTGACCACCTGCGATCTGCCACTCACCGGAGCAGGGGTCGTGGACCGGATCATCAGCGACCTCGCCGTCTTCGACGTCACCCCCGCCGGGCTGGTGCTGCGGGCGACGGCGCCCGGCGTCACGGAGGCCGAGCTGCGGGAGAAGACGGCGGCGGCGTTCACGCTGCCGGAGTCGCAGCCCGTCTTCTCCGCCGGGGTGGTGTCCGCGTGACCGCACTCATCGTCGGGTACGCGCGCACCCCGTTCGTCCGGTACACCGGACAGTTCGCCGCCGTCCCGGCGACCGAGCTGGGAGCCACCGCCGTCCGCGGCGCGCTGGAGCGCGCCGGGATCGCCGCAGCCGAGGTGGATGCGGTGTTCGCCGGGCAGGTGCTCCAGGCCGCGGCGGGGCAGAATCCGGCGCGCCAGACCGCTGTCGGAGCCGCGATCCCGCTCACCGTTCCGGCGATGACACTCAACGCCGTGTGCTTGTCCGGGATGGAGGCCGTCGTCACCGGTGCGAGGCTCATCGACGCGGGAGAGGCCTCCATCGTCGTGGCCGTCGGCCAGGAGTCGATGTCGCTCGCACCCCATGCCTGGCCGGGATCGCGGGCGGGCTCCCGGTATGGTGCGATCGAGCTGGTCGACACCCTCGAACGGGACGGCCTCACCGACGCGTTCGAGAAACGGTCGATGGGCTCCTCGACGGAGGACGGGAACACGCGACTCGGCCTCGACCGCGCCGAGCAGGACGCGTGGGCGGCGGCGTCGCACCAGCGGCTGGCGGTGTCGGCCGACGCGCAGGCCGCGGAGATCGTCCCTGTCGGCGTTCCGGGAAGGAAGGGCCAGGTCATCGTCACGGCAGACGACGGGCTCCGAGCCGACACCACGGTGGAGTCCCTCGGCCGGTTGCGGACGGCCTTCGGCGCAGACGGCACCATCACGGCGGGCAACTCGTCGCAGATCACGGACGGCGCAGCCGCCGTGGTGCTGATGAGCGCGGCAGCCGCGGCGGCTCGCGGCATCGCGGGCATCGCCCGCGTCCGCTCGCACGCGTTCGTCGCCGGCCCGGACGTCTCGCTGCACGCCCAGCCCTCCCGTGCCATCCATGCCGCCCTGACGACGGCGGGACTCTCGCCGACGGAACTGAGCGCCGTGGAGATCAACGAGGCCTTCGCGGCCGTCGCCGTCCACTCGACACGCGAGCTCGGCGTCGACCCCGCCATCGTCAACACACACGGAGGCGCGATCGCGCTCGGTCACCCGATCGGAGCATCCGGAGCCAGGATCGTCGGTCACCTGGCACGCAGGCTGACCGCGCTCGGAGCCGGCTCGCTCGGCGCCGCGGGCATCTGCGGCGGTGGAGGTCAGGGATCCGCGGTCGTGCTCGAGGCGGTGTGACGGCGCGTTCTGCTCCGCCCAGGGGATCGCCGACAATGGTTGTTGACGGCGCATCCGAGAAGCGGGGGAACGATGAGGGAGCGAGTACTCGACCTGGTGTTCCTCGTCGGGGTGCTCTTCAAAGGAATCGACGGGCTCCTGGAGACGATCGGCGGGATCGCGCTGCTTTTCGTGACGCCCGGCCAGGTGAAGTCCGCCGCCCATGCCGCGACGTCGAAGGAGCTCACCGAGGATCCGCACGACCTCGTCGCCAACCTTCTCGTGCACGGCGTCTCTCACCTGCACACCGGGAGTCAGATGTTCATCGCGGCCTACCTGGTGCTGCATGGTGTGGTGAAGCTGGCGATCGTCGTCGCGCTGCTGGTCGGATCCCGGCGCGTCTACCCGTGGGCGATGGCCGCGCTCGGTGTGTTCGTGGTGTTCCAGGTGTACGAGCTCGTCACGGCGCCGTCCGTCGGGGTGGTCGTCCTGACCATCCTGGATGTGGTGATCATCTGGCTCACCTGGCGCGAGTGGCGCCGGAACCGCGAGCTGCGGAAAACCTGGCGGGGCACCGTCGACTGGATCTTCCGGCGGCACGTCACGAGTTAGGATTCCAGGCATCGGACGGGGGACGAGGATGAAGCTGCTGCTCACATCGGGCGGGGTCACCAACGACAGCATCCGCGCATCGCTGATCGGGATGCTCGGAAAGCCGATCGCCGACAGCCGCGCCCTCTTCATCCCCACTGCGCAGTGGGGGCAGCCGCTCTGCAGCCCGGAGAGCGTGTGGAGGTCGACGGCGGACCGCTGGGAGGGCGATGGCGGGCTCGTCGGGCTCGGCTGGAAGTCGGTGGGCGTGCTCGAACTGACGGCACTGCCGAGCATTGCGGAGGAGCGCTGGATGCCGTGGGTGCGCGACGCCGATGTGCTGCTGGTCGACGGCGGGGAGGCGAGATTCCTCTACACGTGGATACTCCAGTCCGGCCTGGCCGGGATGCTGCCCGAGCTCGTCGACACCGTCTGGGTGGGAGTGAGTGCCGGGAGTATGGTGCTGACTCCGCGCGTGGGGGCGGAGTTCCTCGATTGGCAGCCGGAGGGGCCGGACGAGACGCTCGGGCTGGTCGACTTCTCGATCTTCCCGCACCTGGACTACCCGGGCTGGACGGAGAACACGCTCGAGGCCGCGCGGCGCTGGGCCGAGCGCATCCCGGGCCGGTCGTATGCGATCGACGATCAGACCGCGATCGCCGTGGTCGGCGACCGTGTCGAGGTTTTCAGCGAGGGGCATTGGGAGCAGTTCGACCGCTGACGCCGCGGCTCACGGGGTCGAGCGCTCCGCCGATCCGGTCGGCTGCCCCAGAGCGGGCAGGACCACCCGGTCGATGAGCTCGGTCACCGCCTCCTCGTCGAGGTACTGCTTGCGCAGCACGACGCTGCCGAACGCGGCGGTGGGCACGAGCCCCGCAATCAGGGCGACGGGGACGTCGGCGGGCACGACCCCTCTGGCGATCCACCGTTCGATGACCTCCCTCAGCGCAGCGGCCGGCGGACTGCCGACGTCGCGGTTGGCAGCCTGATAGAGGTCCGGATCGCTGCCGAGGGCGCTGAGCAGGCTGGCCAGGATGCGGCCGGAGCGTTCGTCGGAGCCGGCGAAGTGCATCGCGGTGCGGCGGAGGTCCTCGCGCAGCGAGCCGGTGTCCTGCGGGTCGAGCCTGGTCTGGGTCGCGCGCACGGCGGCGACGACCAGATCGACCTTCGTCTCCCAGCGGCGGTAGATCGCCGACTTGCCGCAGCGGGCACGCGCCGCGACAGCGGCGATCGTCGTGCCGACGTACTCCCGCTCGATCAGCAGATCCTGGGTCGCCTCGATGATGCGGTGCTCGAGCCCGGAGTCCCGGGGTCGACCGGAGGGCTGCGTCGCGTCGGCGGACATGGGAGAGGAGTCTACCTTCCGGGTTCGGGTGTTCCCGTAAATCGCTTGCCGGTTTACGGTACTTAAGAGTACCGTAACCAATTACGAGAACGGCGTATCCGTAATAGGCGCTCGTTCCCCCGACCGTTTGGAGGAGTCATGGCAACAACCTCGGCCACCGCAGCACCGGTGGCGGCACTCTCGAAGCCGCGCGTCGCGGTCATCCTCGTCGTCGCGGTCGCCATCGCGATCGCGCTCAACGCCGTCGTGGCGACCATCGCGAAAGCGGCGGGCGCCCCGGCTGACTTCGGCGGACTCTCCGTGCCCGCGTACGTCTCGATGACGATCCTCGGCATCCTGGCGGGGTGGATCGGCTGGCGCCTGGTGGAACGTCACGCGCGAGATCCGCGCCGGATGCTCACCATCCTCGTCCCTGTGGTGCTGCTGCTGTCGTTCATCCCGGACATCCTGCTGGCGGTACTCCAGTTCATGCCGGGCGCGACGGGAACCGCCATCCTCGCGCTGGTGGCGATGCACATCGTGGTGGCCGCGGTCGCCGTGCCGGCCTACGTGCTCGCATCCCGGTCGCGCTGACGGGCGGACGGCCTCCGGCGCAGAACCAGTGCGGCGCAGACCAGGGCGACCACGACCATCCCGAGACCGAGAACCGCGCCGGCCGCGACGTCGTGGAGATAGTGGGCGCCCTGCGCGACCCGGTCGAACGCGACGAGGGCCGCGCATCCGAAGGCCGCAACCATCACGGCGAAGCGGCGGGACAGCACCGCGATGACGGCGGCGGCCGCGAACGCGAGCGTCGCGTGGTTCGACGGGAACGACCAGTCGCCGAGCGGCGCGCACTCCTCCGCCAGCGGCCACCGCTGACAGGGGCGCAGCTCCGTGACGAGCAGCTTGATCGACTCGCTCGCCGCGTACGCGATCCCGACCGAGACGACCAGGGCGACCACGCGGACCCGGGCGGCCGGCTGCCGTCGCCAGCTCAGGACGATGGCTGCGGTCACTCCGGCGGCGAGCGCCACCAGCGCGACCTCCGAGAGGAGGCCCACGCCGGGCACGCCCGCCGAGACGGCGACGAGCCACCTGGTGGCGACGACGCTCAGGCTTCCGGGGAACGGCACCACGAGCACGAGCGCACTGAGGGCGACGGCGGACGCGAACAGCACACGCTGCGGCACGGTCGGGAGGGCGGCGAGCGCGGCGGTGCGGAGGGGAACGGTGGGCATACCCGGACGCTATCCGGGCGGCTGCGTGGCCCTCATCCGTCGCTCGACGGGTCTTGCTACACAGAACGAATGACTTCCCCGAAGCGTCCGAGCACCCAGCGACCGATCACCAGGGCACCGTCTCCCCGTTCCTGTCGAGGTACTGCAGGCCGGCCGCGCCGCGCTGCGCATCCACCGTGTCGACCAGGGGCGGGATGCTCTCCTCGATGCGCAGCGTCGCGCCCGAGCCGCCCATGTCGGTCTGCACCCAGCCGGGGGCTGTCAGCAGGAGCGCGCGATCCTCGCCGTCGTGTCGGGCCGCGTAGCTGCGCATCAGCTGGTTGAGCGCCGCCTTGCTGGCGCGGTAGACCTCGAATCCGCCTGTGCGGTTGTTGGCGACGCTCCCCTGTCCGGACGACATGACGGCGATGGTGCCGTCCGGCGCGACCAGGTCGTCGAGCGCCTCGACGGTGCGGATCACGCTGAGCACGTTCGTGTACATCATCCGTTCGAACTCGTCGTCCAGGATGTCGGCGGCGATGGCGCTCCGGGGGACGAGCGCGATACCGGCGACGACGAACAGCAGATCGAAGGTGCGCCCGGAGAGACGCCTGCTCAGCGCATCCACCTCGTCCCGTTTGGTGATGTCGACGTGCTCGATCTCGACCGCGCCGCCCGCCCGCTCGGCGAAGGCGTGCAGGGGAGTCGGCGCGTCGCCGCGCACGGTTCCCACGACCCGGGAGCCGCGGGCGACGTACTCCTCGACGATCGCCTCCCCCAGCCCCCGGGATGCGCCGATCACGAGCACGGCCCTGTTCGGGCTGGTCGTGTGTGTGTCCATGTTCTTCTCATTTCACTCAACTGTTGTTGAGCGAAACAGTACCACTTCACTCAACCGTTGTAGAGTGAATGCCGTGGATGAGTCGATGACGCGGGCAGAGCGACGGGCGGCGACCGCCGCTAAGATCCTCGATGCCGCACAGACCGAGTTCGGCGAGCGCGGCGCCGACGGCGCCACCGTGCGCGGAATCGCGCAGCGCGCGGGCGTCGACCCGTCGCTCGTGCTGCAGCACTACGGCTCGAAGCAGGCGCTGTTCGCCCTGGCGGTCCGGCCGGCGCCCGACCTGAGCGCCGAACAGGTGCCGCAACACCTGGCGGAGGTCCTGGATCTCCGGCTGCGCGAGCTGCCGCCGCACACGAAGGCTCTCGTGCGCTCCATGCTCACCTCGCCGCAGGCGGCGACAGTGATGCGCGACTATCTGGAAGACCGGGTCGACAACCTGGCACGCACGAGCGACCGCGACGACGCCCGCCTGCGCGCGGCCGTGCTGGTGTCGAGCATCCTCGGGATGACGATCGCCAGGCACTTCGTCGACCTCCCCGAGCTCGACCTCGACAGCGACGACATCGCCGCGGTCGTCGAGCCGTGGTTCGGGATGCTGCTGGCGGACTGACCGAACTCACCCCCGCTCGTCGAGCTCCCGCCGGAGGGAAGCGTTCTCCGCCTCCAGGCCGATCACCCTCTCGATGCCGGCGAGGTTCAGGCCGTCGCCCTGGAGGTCGGCGATCCTGCGCATCCGCTCGATGTCGTCTCCGCTGTACCGCCGGGTCCCTCCGTCGGTTCGCGCCGGAGTGAGCAGGCCCTTGCGCTCGTACAGCCGGAGGGTCGCGGGCGGGAGTCCGAGCAGGTCGGAGGCGACGGCCATGCTGTAGACCGGGCGGCTTCCTGGCGGCTGATTCATCTTCGAATTGTGCGCGGAGCACTTGCGAACTGTCAACTGTTGATGTAGAAAATATGCATCAACTGATCCACATCCTCTCTGGGTCGCGGAGTCGGGCCTCGGCATCCGGCTTCGCGGCGGCACGCGACGACAGGTATGGAGGTGATGAACCGTGACAGTGGCGGACGTGGTCGAGCAGACGGTGGACGAGTTCGCGGAGATCCTCTGCTCCGATCAGGAGTGGGTGGATGCGGAGTTCGAGCAGATCGTCTCCGGCTTCTGGGATGCGCCGGCGACGACGGCCGACGCTCCTCGGTCGCGGGACGCGGCCGCGCATCCCGATCGGCGGACGACGTCGCATCCGCACGGCGGACCGCGAGCACCGGAGCCGCGCGCATCGATCCGGTCACCACCGTGACACCGGGCCAGGACGCCTGGCCATGCCGACACCACGAACACAACCCGGCGGCACCGTGCCGCCACACCGATGGAAGGAGAATCTCACCATGTCGATGTCATTTGATCCTTTCAGCCAGCTGGACAGGATCGCGCAGAGCGTGTTCGACACCAGCAGGCAGCCGCGGCTGATGCCCGTCGACCTGTTCCGCGAGGGTGACCAGTACGTGCTCAACGCCGACCTCCCCGGCGTCGACCCCGGTTCGGTCGACGTGGACGTCGACGGTCACCTGCTGACGATCAGGGCGCAGCGCTCGGCCGCCAACCGGGAGAACTCGCGCTGGCTGGCCCAGGAGCGGCCGTTCGGCTCGTACCTGCGGCAGTTCACCATCGGCGACGACGTCGATGCTGAGCGCATCAGCGCCAGCTACGACAACGGCGTGCTCAGCGTCGTCATCCCGGTCGTCGAGCGGGCCAAGCCGCGGAAGATCCGCGTCGACTCGGCCACCGACCACCAGAACGAGAACCAGAAGGCGGTCGTCGCCTAGCAGTGCCGTCGGGGCGGGGTGGTTGCTTAAGCAACCACCCCGCCCCGTCACGTCAGCACACCGCCTCGCCGATGCCCCGCAACACCGCGTCGACGGCGAAGTCGAGTTCCAGGCGTGCGTCGGAGACGTCCTGCCCTGCGGCGGAAGCCAGCCGAGGGTAGCGTGCCGCGACGGCCTCCCCGAGCCACGACGGGGGCGTGCCGCCCCGCACTCCCCGTTCGAGAGACGCATAGGTGCGCACCAGGCTGTCGAGCAGCAGCGCCACCCGCAACGCGTCCGCCTCGACGGCGCCCGCGACCGAGCCGACGAGCGCGTCGATCCAGGCATATGCGCGCGGCTGCGTCGGCATCCGCCTCGGCGAGACGTCGCACAGCCAGGGATGGTCGGCGTAACGGTCCGCCAGCGCTGTCGTCCACCGCCGGCAGCACTCGCGCCAGTCATCTCCGTCGATCGGCGGCGGATCTCCCACAGCAACATCCACCATCAGTTCGATCAGTTCGCCCTTGGAGTCGACGTAGCGATAGACGGCGGTCGTCGCCATCCCCAGCCGCTCCGCCACTTTTCCGAGCGAGATCCCATCGAGTCCGGTCTCGTCAGCAAGTTCGACCGCCGCTGCCGCCAGCTGCGTCGGGCTCCAGCGTGCTTTCGGGCCTCGGGCGACCGGAACGTCGATACCCCAGAGTTGCCGGAGCGCGCGATCCTCTTGACTGTGCATGACGTTCACTGTAACGTCTGCATCTGTGAACGTCATTCACAGAAAGAGGCTCGCATGACCACGATTCTGATCACCGGTGCATCGTCCGGCATCGGCGCGCGCACTGCAGCGCTCCTCGCGTCGGGCGGAGCGTCCGTCTTCGGGGCGGCGCGAAACACCCGCTCGATCGAGAGCATCCCCGGGGTCACTCCCGTCGCCCTCGACCTGACCGACGCCGGATCCATCCACGCGGCCGTCGACACCGTGACGCGCGACGCCGGGACCATCGACGTGCTCGTCAATTGCGCCGGATATGGCGAGTTCGGGAGTGTCGAAGAGACAGCACTCTCCGACGCCCGCCGGCAGCTCGAGGTGAACGTCCTCGGAGCGGTCGGCCTCATCCAGGCCGTGCTGCCCGGAATGCGTGCGGCGCGCAGCGGCCGGATCGTCAACGTCTCCTCACTCGCCGGCGAGTTCGCCTCTCCACTCGGCGGCTGGTATCACGCGTCGAAGTTCGCCATCGAAGCGCTCTCCGACTCCCTCCGCGGTGAGGTCCGTCCATACGGGATCGATGTCGCCGTCGTGCAACCGAGCTACGTCGCCACAGACTGGCACGACCACGCGATGGAACGCCTGGAGGCCGCATCGGCCCGTGGCCCGTATGCGTCGATGGCCGCCGCGATGCGCGCATACTTCGCCAACCCACGGCTCGCCAGGCAGTTCTCGACCCCGGATGCGGTGGCAGCGCTCATCGCGAAGGCCGCCCTCGTCGACCGGCCGCGCACGCGCTATCGGATCGGACCTGGCTCGAACCTCGCTGTCGCTCTGGCGACGATCCTTCCCGACCGCACCTTCGACGCGCTGACCCGTGCGCAGTTCGGGTATCGATGAGCGTCCCCTCCAAGCGAGACCTCCGCCGACCGACCTCCGAACAAGCAAAGGAACACCTGTGGACCTGATCGTTTCCATCACCGCTATCGTCGCCATACTCAGCGTCGCCGTGATCTATGGCGCCGACGTGCTGGCAGCTGTCGTTCTGCGGCCCGTCTACGCCGCCGTCGACGATCGCACTCTCGTTCAGGCCGTGGGCCGCGGGCACCACGTCGGCGATCGGAGACTCCCCGTGGTCGGGGTCACCGGAGTCGTCTTCACCGCGCTCACCACGGGGCTGGCGTTCATCGCGATGTCACCCGTCGCCGGTGCGCTCGCGGGCTGCGCGCTGCTGCTGCTTCTCGTTTGGCTGGGTCTCTTCGCCCGCGTCTCGAAGCCGATCAACGTCCGGCTCAGCGCCGCAGCCTTGGCCGACGAGGTGCCCATCGACGCCCGCCTCTTGCAGGACAAGTGGGAATCGATCATCACAGTGCGCGCCGTCATCCAGGGCGCCTCCGTGCTACTGCTGTGCCTGACGCTCGTGCTCATCTGACGGCGGGTGCAGGGACTAGCCCCCTGGCGTCGCGCGCGTACGATGACCCGACATGAACACAACCGGATGGATCATCCTGATCGTCGTCGTGGTGGTGGTGATCGCGATCATCGTCGTGATCGCCTCGACAGCGGGACGGCGACGGAAGCAGGAACTCGACCGGCACCGGGCGGAGGAGCTCCGGGTCGCCGCGCGCGACGACGACCTCGCCGCGCGCGAACGGGAGGCCAAGGCGTCCCAGGCCGAGGCGGACGCGAAGCAGGCGGAGGTCGAAGCCGAACGGCGACGCCGCGACGCCGAGACGCACGCCGCCGAGGCGCGCGACGCCCGCGCATCGGTCGACGAGAAGCTGACGAAGGCCGACGCGGTCGACCCCGACGTGCGCACGGATAAGAACGGTGCGAGGACCGTGGAGGCCGACCGGACCGTGGAGGCCGACCGGACAACGGCAGCCGACCGGGCCGTCGACGACGACCGCCGCGAGCCGCGCCACAGCGAGCCGCGGATGGACATGGGCGGCAGCGACGGCACGACGAGCACACCGCCGCCCCCGCCGCCGGCGCGCTGACCGGCGAACGTCAGCGCGACGCTTCGAGCACGGTCGCCGCTCTGTCGATCAACCCGTACTGCGTCGCCTTCGCAATGGCGTCGCGGCGATTGGCCACGCCCAGCTTGCGATAGATGTGCGCCATGTGGGTCTTCACGGTGTTCACCGAGATGACGAACCTCGCCGCCAGCTCGGTGTTGGTCAGCCGGGTGGGCAGCAGGGCGATCAGCTCCAGCTCGCGACCGGTGAACGCTCCGGCCGGTTCGAGCTCGCCGGACGCATCCGGATGGTCGCCGGCGGCAGCGAGCACGGCGAGGCAGGTGGGGTGGAACAGCCCGTCGGCCAGGTGCTCCACGCGCCGGACGACCACCGTGCCTGCCTGGAGGAAGACCCGGACGAGCCCGTGCCTGTCCGCGATGTCCATCGCCTCAGACAGCAGGCCGTCGGCCCTGTCGTCCAGCCCGACAGCCGCCGAGCACCACGACTCGAGGATGAGCGCCCTGGCCTTGCCGAGCGGTTCGGCAGCATCCGGCAGGTCGGAGAGATGCCGTACGAACTCCCTGGCCGCATCCGGATGCCCGAGTGCGAGCTCAGCCGCCGCCTCCTCGAACACCACGGACGTGGTGGTCACGCGGGAGCGGTCCGAGAGTCTCCTCGCGCTGTCCGGCGCCCCGCTCAGCCGGAGCGACCTGCTCTGCCTGGCGAGGAGGCGGTCGGCGACGACCGGCGGCGACGGACCCGTCGGCGGCCCGGGGAGCCTGTCGTTCTCCGCCAGGTCGACCACGTCGCAGATCGCCGCGTATGCGACCCAGGAGAGCTGGCGGCGACCGGTCGCCGCGATGCGGGCGAGCCCCTCGCGGTATTCGGCCCTCGCACGGCCGGGCTCCACACGCTCGATCGCGGTCAGCGCCAGTGCGAGGTGCGCCTCCGCCGTGCTCGGATGCCGCCAGTTGTTCGTCTCGCGGGCGAGGGCGAGAGCGTCCTCTGCGTAGCGGTCGGCGATGCCGGTGCGACCGCACCACGCACTCAGCAGGGCGAGCGAGCCGAGCACCGCGATGCGCCAGACGGAGTGCCCTGCGCCGTCCGTCGCGAGAGCCGCGGTGAGCCAGTGGCGGGCCTGGGCGAAGTTCCCGACGAGAAAGTGGGCGCGGCCGAGCGAGAGCATGGCGATCGTGGTCATGGCGTCGACGCCGGGAAGCCTGCTCGGCCTCTGCGCGTCCCCGATCCGCTCGATGGATGCCAGGGCCTGCTCCGCGCAGGCGATGGCCACCTCCGGCCGGTGCCCCCAGTGCACCAGCGCGGAGAGGAAGGTCTGTGCGCACGCCCGCTCGAACAGCGTGCTCTCCGGCCGGTCGGCGATGGCGCGCAGGCGGTTCTCCGCCAGACCGGCGTCACCGCTCATCCCGGTGAGGATGCCCAGCAGCAGTTGCACATCCACCCGCTCGGCGAGCACGTCGGCGGGCAGCGCACCCAGCCAGCGCGCGAGGGAGCCGACGTCCGCCGCCTCGATCGCCTCGACCGCCGAGTCGAGGATGACGTCGATCGCGCTCTCCCAGTCGTGCGCCCTGAGCAGGTACTCGACCGCGATGCCCTCGTCGCCGTGGGCACGGTGCCACGCGGCGGCGCCCTCCAGGATCCGGGCCTCCGTGCCCGGCGCCTCCGACCGCATCCGGTAGCGGAGCAGGTCGCGGAACAGCTGGTGGAACCGGAACCACTCGCGGGAGTCGCGCAGCGGCACGAGGAAGAGGGACTGGCGTTCGAGCCTGCCCATGAGGTCGGAGCTGCGCTCGCCCAGGCCGAGGTCGGAGAGCAGTTCGGCGCTGAAATAGTCGAGAGCGCACAGCTCGAACAGCGTCTCGCGGTCGCCGGGAGGGAGCGCGCCGAGCACCTCTCCCGTGAGGTAGTCGGCGACGAGCCGGTCCGAGCCGCCGAACTCGGCGATGAACTGGGTGGAGTCCCGGCGGAGCCGCAGGGTCATCGCGGCCATCTGGATGCCGGCCACCCACCCCTCCGTCCTGTCCAGCAGGGTCGCGACGCTCGCTCTGTCGAGTTCGCGCCCGGTGATCGCGGCCACCAGCTGCGCGGACTCGTCGTACGACATCGCGAACGCGGCCTGCCGCAGCTCGGGGACCTCGTAGCGCAGCCGAACGCCCGTCCACGCCACGGGAGAGTCGGAGCGGCTGGTGATCAGCAGGTGGATGTTGGGCGGCAGCAGCGCGACCGCCTCGCCCAGCTCGGCCAGCAGCGCCGGCTCGCTCAGGTGGTGCAGGTCTTCGAGGACGATCACGATCTGCGCCGTCGCGCTGAGCTTCGGGACGAGCGCCGTGACGAACGCGCGGCCGAACGGGGTCCCGGCACCCAGGACGATGGAGGCGATGTCGCCGCACGCCGGGCTGCTCTCGACCAGCGCGTCGATGAGGTGAGCGCCGAAGACGGTGGCGTCCCCGTCGGCCCCGACCACATCCATCCAGGCGAAACAGACCTCGGGATGCGACTCGACCCACTGACTCACCAGCACCGACTTGCCCGAGCCGGCCTGGGCGACCAGCAGAGTCAGCGGGTGTTCGAGGGCGACATCGAGTTCATGCAGCAGCTGCGGTCTGTCCACAGCGTATGTCGGTACGTATCGGCCTGCGAGCATGTCGCCGCCCTCCTGGGGATCCTCTCAGTGTGGCACGCGGCGCTGCTCCCGGCCAGCGCAGGCATCACCCTCCGAGGATGATGACGCGAACGCCGGACGCGCGGACCATGAGGGGGACGTGACGATTCCGGCCGACGCCCGTTGGGAGGGTCAGCGGTGCACACCGAGGTTTTCGAGATCGTGGTGAAAGGCACACTGAGCCTTCCGCTGATCGAAGCGCTGGAAGGATTCACGGTCACCCGTGTCGAGGACGGCAACACGTACCTGCTCGGGGAGGTCCCCGACCAGGCACGGCTCCAGGGCGTGCTCGCGATGCTGGCCGACCTGACGGTGGAACTGATCTCGGTGAACAGGGTGGACCAGGGGTGAGAAGAAGAGGAGCGTTGTGATGTCGGATCAACCGTATGTGGCGATCGCCGCCCAGTATGCGAGCGAGGAAGAGGCCGTCGCCGATTTCGACCGGATACACGAGCATTTCAAGGGCGCAGGGAAGCACGCGGCCTTCGACGCCGCTGTCGTGGTGCGCGGCAAGGACGGCTCCGTCTCCATCCCGAAGCGGGATGACAAGGCGAAGCACCACGGCGGGAGGAAGGGTCTGGCGATCGGCCTGGCGAGCGGCGTCGTCGTCGCGCTCTTCCCTGCCGTGGCGCTGGGCGGCGCCCTGCTGGCTGCGGGCGGCGCGGGAGCGGGGATCGGCGCGCTGGCGGGGCACATCGCCAACAACTCGTCCGCCGACGCCCTCAAGACGATCAGCGAGACGCTGAACGCGGGAAGCGCCGGAATCGTCGTCGTTGTCGCTCCTGACACGGTCGACGAGGTCGCCGGACTGCTGACCCACGCCACCGGTGTGACCAGGAAAGAGATCGCCGTCGACGAGGAGAAGCTGGACAACGAGGTGCAGGACTCGTACGAGTAGACGGCCGATCTCATCCCCCGGGGGTGATGCCGCCCGAACCGTGCCCCACTACTTTCGGCACCATCAGTTCGCTCGAACTGCGGTCATCGGAGGAATCCATGTCACACATCGACCCGGCAGCGGTCAGCACTCCGGCAACGCACTCCATCGACATCACGGCGGCCCTGCAGAGCGCCGCGCCCGTCCAGCGGCCCACGAACGGCCCGGCAGCCAGAGGAGCGGCAGCATGACGACGGCCGACCGGAGCATGAACAGCTCCTGGGGCGTCTTCGCCTCGGTCGTGGTGCTGCTGTCCGGCCTGTTCAGCGTGCTTCAGGGCATCGTCGCGATCTTCGCGCCCGACCCGTATTACGTGGTCTCGCATGGGGCGCTGTTCATGCTCGACATCTCCGGATGGGGATGGTGGAACCTCATCATCGGCATCCTCATCGTCCTCACCGCCGGCGGCCTGTTCGCCGGTCAGACGTGGGCGCGGATCGTCGCCATCATCCTGGCCGTGCTGAGCGCGCTCGGCCAGCTGGTGCTCATCCCGGCCCAGCCGTGGTGGTCGGCGATCGTCATTGCAATGGACGTGCTCATCATCTACGCCGTGACAACCCACGGCGGTCGCCAGCACACGGAGGCATGATCATGAACTTCTGGGATTTCGTGGTGTATTCGTTCTGGATCTTCGTCTGGATCTCGTACCTGATGGTGCTCTTCTCGATCATCGCCGACATCTTCCGCGACCACGAGCTGAACGGCTGGCTGAAGGCGATCTGGATCATCTTCCTGGTCTTCGTGCCGTTCATCACCGCGCTGGTCTACCTCATCGCGCGCGGACCGAGCATGGCCCGCAGGAAGATGGCCGAGGTCCAGAGTGCGCAGGGAGAGACCGACGCGTACATCCGCACGGTCGCCTCCACGTCGTCGCCCGCCGATGAGATCGCGAAGGCGAAGACGTTGCTCGACAACGGAACCATCAGCCAGGCGGAGTTCGACTCGCTGAAGGCGCGCCTGCTGGCGGCTTAGGCTGCGTTCGGGCTGTACGGCACGCGCAGCGTCGCCGCGAACCGCTCGAACAGCGACGCATCGCCCTCGAGCTGCACCACGCCGGTCGCGACGGCCGTCGGCGCGTCCAGTTCGCCCGCCATCACGTCCCGGATCTGCGGGCCGGCCGTGATCACGAGGTCCGGCTGCTCCGCCGGGCCCTGACCGACTTCGATCGCGCCGTCGCGCATGACGACGTGCGCCTCGATGTCGCCGACGCGCACCGTGTACGCGCTGTCCCAGTCCTGCGGGACGACGCCGTCCCCTGCCGCCACCCGCAGTGCGGCCGTGATGGATGCGGTGGTGACGATCTCTCCGTCGCGCGGGGTCCGCATCCCTGCGGCTCCCCAGCGGGAAAGGGCATCCAGCACCGGGCGCAGCTCGTCGCCGCGCGGCGTGAGCTCGTAGACGACGGAACGCTCGGCCCCCGACGGCGCCACGCGGGCGACGATCCCCTCGTCCTCCAGGTCTTTCAGCCGGGAGGCCAGGGTGTTGGTCGGGATGCCCGGGAGGCCGCTCGCCAGGTCGGAGTATCGGCGGGCCGCGACGCTGAGGTCGCGCAGGATGAGCAGCGTCCAGCGCTGGCCGACGATCTCCGCCGCGCGCGCCAGACCGCAGAACTGCCCGTAGTGCTGGTTCGTCATGAATGTCACTCTACCACTTGACTTCATTAATTGCAGTGTGCTTTATTTTTTGCAGCACACCAATCAAGGGAGTTTGACATGACCGACACCATCGACCGGGCGGAGGCGACCACACCGTCGGCCACCGCTCCACTGGCCGCCGCCTCACAGGCCACCGCTCCATTGGCCGCCCGCAACCGCACAGCGCTCGCCCTCCTTCTCGCCGCCGTCTTCGTCGTGTTCCTGAACGAGACGATGATGGGTGTCGCCCTTCCGCGCATCCAGGAATCCCTGCACATCGACGCGACGCAGGGGCAGTGGCTGACCACCGCGTTCGCACTCACGATGGCCGTGGTCATCCCGATCACCGGCTGGCTGATGCAGCGACTCGACACCCGTCCCGTCTTCACGGTCGCGATGTCGAGCTTCGCACTCGGCACACTGGTCGCCGCCCTCTCCCCCGCCTTCGAGCTGCTCGTGGTCGGTCGCGTCATCCAGGCGGTCGGCACCGCGATCATGATGCCGCTGATGATGACCACGGTGATGACGGTCGTGCCGGCCGACGACCGCGGACGGATCATGGGGCGCGTCTCGATCGTGATGTCGGTGGCGCCCGCCGTCGGTCCCATCGTCTCCGGCGCCCTCATCCAGGTGCTGCCGTGGCAGGGACTGTTCTGGGTGATGCTGCCCATCGCGCTGGTCATGCTCGCCATCGGCGTTCGCAAGGTGCCGAACGTCTCCGAGACCAGGAAGGTGCCCCTGGATGTGCTGTCGGTGATCCTGTCCGCCGTCGCGTTCTCCGCCCTGGTGTTCGGACTCAGCCAGATCGGCGCGGCAGCCGTCGGCGGGGCGGCGGTGCAGCCCTGGATCCCGGTCGCCGTCGGCCTTGTGACGCTCGGCTTCTTCGGCTGGCGGCAGCTCGTGCTGCAGCGCACGGACTCGGCCCTGCTCGACCTGCGCACGTTCCTCTCGCGCGACTTCGCGGTCTCCGTCTCGATGATGACCGCAGCGATGGTCGCCCTGTTCGGCGCGTTCATCGTGCTCCCCCAGTTCGCCAGGTACACGCTCGGCCTCGAACCGCTTTGGATCGGCGCGATCCTGCTCCCGGGCGGCCTCCTGATGGGCCTCGCCGGCCCGACCGTCGGCCGCCTCTACGACCGCTTCGGCCCGCGCCCGCTGGTCATCCCCGGCTCCATCGGCCTGGCCGCCGCGCTGTGGACCCTCGCCTTCGGACTCGGCGAAGGCTCATCCTGGGTCGTGCTCCTCGGCGCCCACATCGTGCTGATGCTGTCGCTCGCGTTCCTGTTCACCCCCGCGTTCAGCGCATCCCTCGGCTCGCTCCCTCCCCGCCTCTACTCGCACGGCAGCGCAACCATCGCCACCCTGCAGCAGGTCGCGGGAGCCGCGGGGACCGCGATCTTCGTCGCCCTCTACGCCACAGGAGTCGCCTCCACGGCGAACGCCGACCCCGACCTGCCGTCGCCCGCCGCGGCTGCCGCCGGATCGCACCTCGCGTTCCTCGCCGGAGCCATCCTGTCGCTCGGGGTGATCGTACTCGCCCTGTTCGTCCGGAAGCCCGCCAGCGCGGAACAGCAGGCTGACTGACGGCCGTTCAGTCGTTCGTCACCGGCAGCGTGACACGTAAGTCGTCCTATTCGCCGAACGCGGCGTCGGCGGGCGGGTCGGACTCACCCTGCCAGAAGTTCCACCGGTAGCCCCACGGGTCGACGATGGTGAAGGTGAGCGGCCCGTACGGTTGTTTCTGGACGGCGCTGATCGGAGCATTGCCGTCGGCCGCTGAGACGCGTGCCCGATAGGCGTCGATGTCATCGACATGCACGATGAGCAAAGCGCCGGCGCCCTCGCCGACACGCGGCGGCCGGCCCGAGACCGAGATACGGCTCTCCCCGACGAGGATGTCGGCCTCTTTGGTGGACGGCCCGCCCAGGCGCCAACGCGTCGACGGCCCGAACTCGAGCACCCGCTCGAGCCAGTCGAGTGCTGCATCCGCGTCGTCGTAGTACAAGTAGGGAATCACTTCACCGAAGGCCATGGCATGCCCCTCTCGTCGCACCGATCCAAGCAGCGAACGCGCCACACGGCAATACTCCGCTGCGCAGGAGCAGCAGCCGGAGGCAGACTGAGTTCACCCCCGCCGCCGAGCGAAGGAGAAGACGACCATGACCGACCGTTCCGCCATCGAGGGCATCCTCGCCGCCAACCGATACTGCGTGATCGGGAGCACGGACGCATCCGGTGCGCCGTGGGTCACCCCGGTGTTCTACGCTCCGCTCGACGCCGACCGGATCTGCTGGGTGTCGTCGCCGGATGCGCGGCACTCGCGCAACATCGCAAGCAGGGCCGCGGTCGCGATCACGGTGTTCGACTCCACGGTCGCCGTCGGCAGTGCGGAAGCGGCGTACTTCGACGCAGAGGCGTCCCCGGTGGCCGCCGATCAGGTCGCGGCCGCGCTGCAGGCACTCAACCGGCGCCTGCCGGAGCAGAAGCAGCTGGAGCCGGCCGACCTCGAACCGGAGGGGCCGCTGGTGACGTATCAGGCGGTGGTGCGGCACCGGTACGTGCTGGTGCGCGGGGGCGACCCCGTGCACGGGAACACGCTGGACATGTCGCTCGAGGTGTGAACCACGGGTGGACGACGCCGTGAGGCCAGGAGCGTTCCCGCTCCTGGCCTCACCGGGTCACTGGCCGACCGAGCGGCGCTTGTTGTACACGTCGAACGCGACGGCGGCGAGCAGCACCAGGCCCTTGATGAGCAGCTGGTAGTCGCTGTCGACACCGAGGATCGACATCCCGTTGTTGAGGACACCGATGATCAGACCACCGATGATCGCGCCAGGGACGGTGCCGATGCCGCCGGTGACCGCTGCGCCTCCGATGAACACCGCCGAGATGGCGTCGAGCTCGAAGCCGGTGCCCGCGCTCGGACTCGCCAGGTTGAGCCCCGCCGTGAACACGAGACCGGCGATCGCCGAGATCACGCCCATGTTCACGAACAGCAGGAACGTCACGCGCTTGGTCTTGACACCGGACAGCTGGGCCGCGGCCAGGTTGCCGCCGATCGCGTAGATGTGGCGGCCGAACACCGAGCGGTTCATCACGGCCGTGTACCCGACCACGAGGGCGCCCAGGATGATCAGCACGATCGGCGTCCCGTTGTAGCTGGCGAGCAGCAGGGTGACGATCAGCACCAGCAGCACCAGGAAGACCACCTTGAGCACGAACCACCAGATCGGCTCGTCCTCGAGGTCGTACTTGCGGCGCACCAGACGCTGACGCACCGCGCTCGCGACGATCGCGATGGAGGCCAGCAGCCCCAGGATGAGCGTCAGCGGTTCGTACCCGGAGGTGCCGAAGGTGGGCAGGAAGCCGGAGCCGATCGCGCGGAACTCTTTCGGGAAGAACGAGATCTGCTGGTTGCCGAGGGCGATCTGCGCCGCACCGCGGAAGACGAGCATCCCGGCCAGCGTCACGATGAACGCCGGTATGCCGAAATAGGCGATCCAGTAGCCCTGCCAGGCGCCGACGATGGCGCCGAGCACGAGGCAGAGCACCACCGCGAGCGGCCACGGAAGGTGCCACTCCGAGATCATCACACCGGCCATCGCGCCGATGAACGCCACGACGCTGCCGACCGAGAGGTCGATGTGGCCCGCGATGATGACCATCACCATGCCGACCGCGAGGATCAGGATGTAGCTGTTCTGGACGATGAGGTTGGAGACGTTGATCGGTGCGAGCGTGATGCCCGCCGTGGTGATCTGGAAGAACAACACGATCACGATCAGGGCGATGAACAGGCCGATCTGGCGGAGCTGACCTGTCAGATAGTTGAGGGCCGTGCTGAGGGCTTTCATGCTGTGGTCTTCTCGCGTTCCTGTGTCATGAGTTGCATGAGGTATTCGGCGGTTGCCTTCTCGCGGGGGACATCCGCCGTGATGCGGCCCTCGCTCAGGGTGTAGATCCGGTCGCAGATGCCGAGAAGCTCCGGCAGCTCGGACGAGATGACGATGATGCCTTTGCCCGCGTCGGCCAGCCGGTCGATGATCGTGTAGATCTCGTACTTGGCTCCGACGTCGATGCCACGGGTCGGCTCGTCGAGGATGAGCACATCCGGATCGGCGTACATCCACTTGGAGAGCACGACCTTCTGCTGGTTGCCGCCGGACAGCTTGCCCGTCAGGGTCGACACGCTCGGCGTCTTGATGTTCATGCTCTTGCGGTAGTCGTCCGCGACCGCGCGCTCCTTGAGCTCGTTCACGAACTTGAGCCAGTCGACCAGCTTGTCGAGCGCCGCGATCGAGATGTTGCGCTGGATGTTGTCGATCAGGTTGAGCCCGTAGCGCTTGCGGTCCTCGGTGGAGTACGCGATCCCGTTGGCGATGGCCTTCGAGACCGTGCTCACCGAGATCGGCTCCCCGCGCTTGTAGACCTGGCCGCTGATGTTGACGCCGTAGCTGCGCCCGAACACGCTCATCGCCAGCTCGGTGCGCCCGGCGCCCATGAGTCCGGCGATGCCGACGATCTCGCCGGCGCGGACCATCAGGTTGGCGCCGTCGACGACTTTCCTGGCGCGGTCGAGCGGGTGGTGCACCGTCCAGTCCTCGATGCGCAGCAGCTCCGCGCCGATGTGCGGGACGTGGTCGGGGAACCTGCTCGCGACGTCGCGGCCGACCATCCCCTTGATGATGCGGTTCTCGCTCGGGTCGTCGCTGCGCATGTCCAGCGTCTCGATGGTCTGGCCGTCGCGGATGATCGTCACCTTGTCCGCGATCGCTTTGATCTCGTTGAGCTTGTGACTGATGATGATCGACGTGATGCCGTGATCCTTCAGCTGCCGGATGAGGTCGAGCAGATGGGCGGAGTCGTCGTCGTTGAGGGCGGCGGTCGGCTCGTCCAGGATCAGGATGCGCACCTCCTTCGAGAGCGCCTTCGCGATCTCGACGAGCTGCTGCTTGCCGACCCCGATGTCCTTGATCTTGGTGATCGGGTTGTCGCGCAGGCCGACGCGTCGCAGCAGCTTGCCCGCTTCGACGTTGGTCTCGTTCCAGTCGATGAACCCGCCGCGCTGCCGCTCGTTGCCGAGGTAGATGTTCTCGGCGATCGAGAGGTACGGCGACAGTGCCAGCTCCTGGTGGATGATGACGATGCCTGCCGCTTCGGAGTCGTTGATCGACTTGAACTCGACCGGCTCTCCGTTCAGGAGGATCTCCCCGTCGAAGGTGCCGTGCGGGTACACGCCGGACAGCACCTTCATCAGCGTCGATTTGCCTGCGCCGTTCTCACCGCAGATCGCGTGGACGGTACCTTCCTCGATGGAGATCGAGACATCCTGGAGGGCTTTCACCCCCGGGAAGGTTTTCGAGATGCCCCGCATCTCGAGGATCGTGTCGGACATGGTCTCCCTTGTTTCTTCGCGAGAGGGTGGGCGCGGCTGTGGCGCCGCGCCCACCCCTGTTCATGCCCTGCGGGCTACTTCAGGTCGGATTCCTTGTAGTAACCGCTGTCGACGAGGACCTTCTGGTAGTTGTCCTTGGTCACGACGACCGGCTGGAAGAGGTAGCTCGGCACGACCTTGGTCTTGTTGTCGTAGCTCTTCGTGTCGTTGACCTCTGGCTTCTTGCCGGTGAGGATGTCGTTCGCCATCTTCGCGGCCTCGTTGGCGAGCTGGCGGGTGTCCTTGTAGATCGTCGAGTACTGGGTTCCCGCGATGATCTGCTTGACGCTCGCCACCTCGGCGTCCTGCCCGGTGATGATCGGGAGCTTCTTGCCGCCCGATCCGTAGCCCGCGCCTTCCAGCGCGCTCAGGATGCCGTCGGAGAGTCCGTCGTACGGGGACAGCACGCCCTGCACGGCCGCTCCACCGGAGTACGACTTCGCGACGAGGTCCTGCATCCTGGCCTTGGCGGTCGCCGGGTCCCAGCGCAGGATGGCGACCTGGTTGAACGCGGTCTGGCCGCTGCCGACCTTCAGGGTGCCGTCGGCGATGTACGGCTTGAGGGTGTCCATCGCGCCGTTGTAGAAGAACGTCGCGTTGTTGTCGTCGGGGCTTCCGGCGAACACCTCGATGTTGAACGGGCCCTTGGCGCCGGTCTTCTTGCCGTCTGCGTCGAGCACGCCCAGACCGGTGAGCAGCGAGTTGGCCTGGTAGACGCCGACCTTGTAGTTGTCGAACGACACGTAGTAGTCGACGTTCTTGTCACCGGTCAGGAGGCGGTCGTACGAGATCACCTTGATGCCGGCCTTGGCTGCCGCATCCAGCTGGTCGGTGAGCGAACCACCGTCGATGGATGCGATGATCAGGACCTTCGCACCCTTGGTGATCATGGTGTTGACCTGCTGCACCTGGGTCGGGATGTCGTTGTTCGCGTACTCGAGGTCGACCTTGTATCCGTTCTTCTCGAGGTCGCTCTTCACCGCGTTTCCGTCGGCGATCCAGCGCTCGGACACCTTGGTCGGCATGGCGACGCCGACCAGGGCGCCCTTGTTGTCGCTGCTTCCTGCGTCGCCTCCGGTGCCCGGCCGGCCGCCGGAGCAGGCGGCCAGCATGACGGCGACGCCGATGGCGACGGCCCCGATCGCAATTCTCTTCAATCTCACTGTGATTCCCTTCGAGCAAGGTGGTGGCCCGGGCGCCCGTCGCGCGCGGTGTCCAGCAGGACCGGGGCGGTCAGCGTTGGGGAGAGGTGAAGCTCAGCGGCGTCATGGAGCAAATCGCTTCCTCGCAATCCGTCGTCCATCTGTGCGACTCCCTCGTCATCCGCTAGGTTGGTCCCAAATATGTGACCGGTCCCAGAACGGTAAGACGTTATGCCCCTTCTCCCCCAGGCGTCAAGCACCCCGACGCAATTCGCTCACGATCCGTGTGGTCGCGCGAACAGCAGGACAGCATCCGCGCCCCCTAAGATCAGCAGCACACCGCGTGTGCAGACGGTCGCGTCGCACCGCCAGAACCCGGAGCGCGCATGACGGACAAAGTCGACGACGACTCTTCGCGCCCGCTGTCCATCCGCGACATCGCGCGGCTCGCCGGCGTCTCCCGGCAAACGGTCTCCCGGGTGCTCAACGGCGAGCGCTACATCAAGCCGTCCACCGAGGCGCAGGTGCGCAAAGTCATCGACGACCTCGCCTGGCGGCCGAACAGCGCCGCCCGCGCGCTCGCCACCTCCCGCTTCACGACCATCGGCGTCGTGGTCACGGCGCGTTCGCACTACGGGCCGTTCAGCGCGGCGGCCGCCGTCGACCAGGCCGCCAGGGCCCGCGGCTACGCCATCGTCTCTGCCACGCTCGCCCGCGAGGACGAGCAGAGCCTCGCGGCGGCGCTCGACACGTTCCTCGCCCATGGCGTGGACGGTGTGGTGATGATCGCCCCGCAGCAGCGCGCCCACGAAGCCCTGCAGCGCGTCTCCATCCGGGTGCCGTTCATCAGCCTGCAGTGGCGGGATGCCCCCGGCGAACGCGTGGTGGCCTTCGACCAGCGGGAGGGCGCCCGCCTCGCCACCCGCCACCTGCTCGAACTGGGCCACTCGCGCATCCTGCACCTGGCCGGTCCGCAGGACTGGAACGAGGCGGAGGAGAGGATGCACGGCTTCCTCGAAGAGATGTCGGCCTGGGACATCGCGCCTCCACCGCCTGCCCTCGGCGACTGGACCTCCGACCTCGGCTACGACGTCGGCCTCAAGCTGCTGCGCCCGCGCGACTACACGGCGGTGTTCGCCTCCAACGACCAGATGGCCCTCGGCCTCATCCACGCGGCGGCCGACCTCGGCCTGTCCGTGCCCGGCGACCTGAGCGTGGTCGGCTTCGACGACATCCCGGAGGCCAAACACTTCAGCCCGCCGCTCACGACCGTCCGCCAGGACTTCAGCCTCCTCGGCGCCGTCGCGATCGACCTCCTGCTCGCCGAGATCGAAGGCACGAGCCCGCCGGACCGTCCGGAATTCCCGGTGCCGGAGCTGATCGTGCGCGGGAGCACGGCGCCGCCGGGGCGGTAGGCGGGCGGGCTGTCAGAGCCAGAGCCGTCTCCGCTCGGCGCTGGTGCGGAGCGCGTCCGCCCGGTCCAGCCGTTCCGCCAGGAGCCGCGCGCGATCCGACGACCGCGTCCGCCGTCCGGCGGAGAGCCGTGAGAGCGTCAGCAGCAGGGCGGCCAGGCGGGCGCTGAGGCGATGGGAGAGTCGGAGAGGTGCCGTTGTCATGACTCACACGATCGACGTTTCCGACCCTGAGCGCGCTTGGATTGACCGTTATCGTCAATCGGTCGCAGGATCGCGCGTGGTTCTTGGGACAATCTCGGCATGAGCGTTTCGATCGACGTCAGCAGGGTCGGCACGGAGGACTACCGGTTCTCCCCCTCCCCGCTCGCCGAGCTGGCGTCAGCGATCCACCTTCTCGTCGAGCCCGCCCACCATCCGGCCCAGCAGGGGTGGGTCGCTGCGGTGGCCGCATCCACGGAACCGCACCTCCTCGAACGACTGATCGACGCCGATTTCCTCTGGCGCACCTCCCGCGCCGACATGTTCCTCCCCGCTCACCCCGGCACCGAGCTCGCCGACGAACTGGATGCGGTCGACGCGCTGGACGACGAGCTCTGGGTGTCCGCAGCCCTGCTGACCAGCAGTTGCGGAACACTCCCGCTCCACCGTGAGCTCGGCTCGCCGCTCGTGGATGCGCGAGCGCGCGAGGTGGCACGCGAACGAGCGCTCGCCAGAGGGCCGCGCCAGCTGGCGTTCGTCGACTTCGTGCTGTCCGACCCTCCGCGCGCCAGGGCGATGATGCGGCAGCTGCTCGAAGACTGCGACTCGGCGTTCTTCGGCGAGCTGTGGCGGCGCCTCCGGCCGGCGCTGGCCGCCGATGCGCGGGTCAAGCACGACCTGCTGGCGACCGCGGGCCTGCCGCGCATGCTGGAGGTGCTCTCTCCCGCGGTGACCACCGACAAAGCGGCGACGCGCATCGTGGTCGACAAGCTGCAGGATGCCTCCACCACGGCGGGCGAGGCTGGGATCACCTTCCTTCCGAGCGTGCTCGGCCACCCTCATCTGCTCGTGGTGCACGCCCCGAAGTGGTCGCCCGTCATCCAGTATCCGGTGACCGCGGGCGATACGTCCGCGTCCACCACCGCCATCGACGTGATCGAGCAACGCCTGCACGCCCTCGACAACCCGATCAGGCTCCGGCTCGCCAGAAGCCTCATCCGCGGCCCGCACACCACGGCGGACCTCGCAGAGGCGTGGCACCTGAGCGCACCGGAGGTGTCCAGGCACCTGGCCATCCTGAGGGAGGCCGGGTTCATCACGTCGAGCAGACGCGGCCGCTACGTGGTGTACACGTTCGACGCGATCGTCGCCGCCCGGCTGGGGCAGGACATGATCGAGGCGCTGCTGCGGTGAGCGGCGTGCGAGGGGCGCGCCGCCGCACTCAGCCGCACAGCACCCTCGCCACCGCGGCGGCGTTCACGCGCGCCGAGCCGTACGCGTACACGGCGTTCGCCGCCGCGCCGGGCTCACCGGGCCCCGGCCAGCCTGCCACGATCACCACCGTCTCCGGGCGGCGGGCGAGCACCGCATCCACGACCCCGGCTTCCAGCGCGTTGCTCTGCACTTGGTTGACGATCAGGACGGGTGCGGCCGCGGAGGCGAGGACGTCGGCGGCGCGACGGGCGGCGTCCTCCGCCGTCCCGGCATCGGTGAGCCAGACGCGCTCGACCTCGCGGTAGCTGCTGAGGGCGCGGGTGAAATGGTCGACCTGGGCGCCGACGGCGATGTTGCGCTTGGTTCGCGCGTCCACGACGGTCAGCGGGCCGGGGGCGAGACGCGCGGCCCCCACGATCCGGATGGAGGCGGTGACGATCGCGTCGAGGTCGGGTGCCGGGGGTGCTGCTGCCGCGCGCGGCTGGGAACGCACCCAGACTGACAGCGCGGCGACGCGCTCAGCCGCCTCTGCGACGCGGGAGGCGGGGAGCTCGCCGGAACGCACTGCGCCCACCAGCGCATCCCGCACGTCGAGATACTCCATCTCGTCGGTGGGGCCGTCCGGGTGCTGCGGGTTCTGAACGGGGTTGCCGATGCAGAGCAGGTCGACCCCGGCCAGGAGCGCGAGCACCGCTCCCCGTCCCATCCCGACGGTGTGGCGGATGGCAGCCATGTCGAGGGCGTCGGAGACGATGACGCCGTCGAAGCCGAGCGAGCGGAGAAGGCCCAGCGCGCGGGGGTTGAGGGTGGCGGGCGCGTCGCCGAGCTGCGGCACCCGGAGGTGCGCGGTCATCACGGCCTTCACTCCCGCGGACACGGCCTCGGCGAACGGGCGCAGGTGCACCTCGTGGAACTGCTGGTCGGTGGCATTGCTCACGGCGAGCGCCAGGTGCGAATCGGTGGAGGTGTCCCCGTGGCCGGGATAGTGCTTGGCGCACGCGGCGACACCGGCCGACTGCAGGCCCCGGACGGCCGCGCCGGTGTGCCGGGCGACGAGCTCCGGATCTGCGCCGAACGAGCGGACGCCGATGACCGGGTTGCGCGGGTCCACGTTGACGTCGACGGTCGGGGCGAGGTCGATGTCGATGCCCGCCGCCGCCACGATGGCGCCCGTCCAGGCGGAGACGGCCTCGGTCGTGGCCACGTCGTCCGCCTTGCCGAGCACCGCATTGCCGGGCGTCGATGAACCGTCGCGGGCCTCGAGCCTCGTGACGATGCCGCCTTCCTCATCCACTCCGATCACCGCGGCCGGGTTCAGCTGGTGGATGCGCGCAGAGAGTGCACGGACCTCCTCCGGCCCTCCGATGTTCTGCTCGAAGTAGACCAGCCCGGCGAGCCCGTCGCGCAGGGCGTCCTCCGCCCATCCTGGGAGGGTGCGCCCGCGGAAGCCGGGCCAGATCACACTGTTGACCAGGCGCAGAAGCGCCTCGTCGTCGCCGATGTCCGGGTTCTGCATGGAGACTCCATTCGCGCGACAAGCGGGCAGAAGAATGTTCCGCCCCGTGCGATCGCGCCATACGCACGGGGCGGAAGCCGGTCAGGCGGGTGGCCTGGTCGCTCGTTCCAGGTGGACGAGGATGTGTTCGTAGTCCGCTCCGACGGCCCTGGTCATCCCGAGCTCGCAGGTGCGGTTGGTGGAGGCGTACGCGTCGTGATCTCGGGATGTCACCTCGGCGGCCTCCGCCGCTGTCGCGCTGGCGGTCAGCTCAGGATGCAGCAGCCCCCTGTCGCCCGCGAACCCGCAGCAGCTCCAGCTGACCGGCGTGACGACCTCGGCGGCGATGCTGGATGCGATCGCCGCCAGCTCCTGGTCGATGCCGAGCTGGGCGGACGAGCACGTTGGATGCACGACCATCGAACCGATCGGCTCCGTGACCGACACCGCGGGCAGGAGGCGTTCGGCGGTGAACGCGATGCTGTCGACGACGGTGAACCCCGCCGTCGCCGCCATCAGCGCCAGCCCTTCCGTACAGCTGCTCGCGTCGCAGACCACGGGCAGGCGGCCCCCGTCCGTCGCCTCCAGCAGCACAGACCGCACGCTGTCGGACATCCGGTCGTACCCCGCCGTGTAGCCCTTGGACTTCCACGGGGTCCCGCAGCAGAGCGATCCGATTCCGTCCGGGACAGTCACTGACACTCCCGCCCGCTCGCACAGTGCGAGGAACGCCTCGGAGGCGGACAGCGCACCACGCGGCGCGCCGAACATGGTGCCGACACAGGCGGGGAAGAAGACGGCGACAGGATCGGCGGCGGCCAGCGGCCTGCGTGCCGCGCCTCCGGCGGGCAGTTCGGCCGAGTAGAGCGGCACCTGTTCGTCGCCGAGCATGCTGCGCCCGAGCACGGTCGCGGCTTTCACCACGGAGGGCGGCAGCGCCTTAGCGACCGTGAGGGCGGCTGCTGCGCCGACGGTCACGGCACCCCACTGACGGGATGCGGCGCCCCAGACGGCCGCCGCCGGCCGCGCCGCCGTCTCAGCGCGGAGCCGCCGCACCAGGTCGCCGGTGTTGATGCCGACCGGGCAGGCAGACTGGCACATCCCGTCGACGGCGCAGGTCTCGACACCCTGATACTCGTAGTCGGCGCGCAGTCGTTCGAGCAGAGCCGTGTCGCCGGCCCGCTCCGCGTCGGCCATCTCGCGCCGCAGGACGATGCGCTGGCGCGGGGTGAGGGTGAGGTCACGCGACGGGCAGGCCGGTTCGCAGTATCCGCACTCGACGCAGCGGTCCACTTCGGCCTCGACAGCGGGCGTGATCTTGAGGTCGCGGAGGTAGGAGCCTGGATCGTCCGACAGCAGGACGCCGGGGTTCAGCATCCCTGTCGGGTCGAGCAGTCGCTTGATCTGCCACATCACGGCGTAGAGCTCGTCGCCGTACTGCCGCGAGACGAACGGTGCCATCACCCTGCCCGTGCCGTGTTCGGCTTTGAGGGAGCCGCCGAAGAGGAGAACCAGATCCACCATCGCCTCCGTGAAGGCGCGGTAACGGTCGAGCGACTCCGCACGGTCGAACCGCTCGGTCAGCATGAAGTGGACGTTTCCGTCCTTGGCGTGACCGAAGATCACGGAGTCCTCGTAGCCGAACCTGTCGAACAGCTCGATGAGGCCGTCGCAGAACGCGCCCAGGTGTTCGACGGGCACCACCACATCCTCCAGCAGCGCCGTCGTTCCCGACGGGCGCGCTCCGGCGACCGCGGTGTACAGCCCTTTGCGCAGGTGCCAGAGGGAGGCGCGTCTCGCGGGCTCCTGAGACAGGAGGACCGGATGCACCACCGGCAGAGCATCCACGGTGGCCTCGGTGCGGCGAAGCTCGGCCGCGAGCGCCGCGTCGTCTTCCGTCTGCAACTCGATGAGGAGTGCGGCGTGCTGGTCGACGGGGAGCGCGGCGATGTCGGTCGGGCAGTCGGGGAGCTGCTGCGCGACGCGCAGCGAGGTGGCATCCATCAGCTCCACGGTGGCGAAGCCGGCGTCGGCGAGCAGGCTCGTCGCCGCCGCCGCCTCCGTGAGCGTGCGGAACACGGCGAGGCCGGTCGCCACCGACGTCAGCACCGGCACCGTGCGGAAGGTCGCGGAGGAGATGAAGCCGAGGGTGCCCTCGCTGCCGATCATCAGATGGGCCAGGATGTCGACAGGCCGCTCGAAGTCGAGCAGCGCGTTCACCCCGTAGCCCATCGTGTTCTTGCGGCTGAACAGCCGCTCGATCGTGGCGACGGACGCCGGGTCGGCGAGCACCCGGTCGCGCAGCGCGGAGAGCCCGGCATGCACATCGGGTTCCGCGCGGGCCAACTCGGCGTCGGCGTCCCGCGCTGCCGTGTCGATCACGGTGCCGCTCGCCAGAACGACGACCATCGACTCCACCGTGCGGTACGAGTTCTGCGTGATGCCGCAGACCATCCCGCTCGAATTGTTGGCGAGCACGCCTCCGATGGTGCAGGCCACCTCGCTCGCCGGGTCCGGCCCGAGTTTGCGCCCGTGGCGGGCGAGGACGGCATTGACCTGTCTGACGGTCGCTCCGGGGCCGACGCTGACGCGCATCCCGTCGTCGAGCACCCGGATGGCGCGGAAGTGCCGCCGGGTGTCGGCCAGCACGCCCGCGGTCGACCCCTGCCCGCTGAGGCTGGTGCCGCCGGAACGGAAGGTGAGGGATGCACCGGATTCGCGCACTCGGCGCATCAGCTCGACCACCTCGGCCACCGTGCCGGGCGTCTCCACTGCCGACGGGACCAGGAGGTAGTGCGACGCGTCGTGTGCGATCGCGTGCCTCCTGGTCACGCTCTCGGCAGGCGCGGCAGTGCTCACGGTCCGGCGAGCTCGAACTTCGAACTGCCGCCGACGGTGAACCCGCACGCTCGTTCCGTGCCGACGAGGCAGCCCTTCGCCGACATCATCGCCGTGTAGTAGTCGATGTAGCGGAAGCCGTACGTCTCTCCGCGCGCGAACGCCTGGTTCTGGATGGCAGCGCGCCAGATGTCGAAGGCCTCCTGCGGGATGGGCACGTACAGGTCGGGCTGGAAGCCCTCCGCGTCCTCCCAGTTGTCCGCGTGCAGGAACTGCTTCACACCATGCCGCCCGAGCGGACTGTCGAGAGGAAGAGAGGCGAGGAACCTGGCGCGCTCGGCGATGATCGCCGCACGCTCGTGATCCCGGTGGATGCTCTTCGTCCAGTGCGTGATGATGATGTCCGGCTTCTCGGCCCGGATGATGTCGGCCAGCTGGCCGGCCGCCTCGTCGTCGTCGGGCAGGAAGCCGTCGGAGTAGTCGAGCACCCGGAACTCGGCGCCGATGTCCGCGGCGAACTGTTCGCCTTCCCGCACCTTCTGTACGCGGTACTCGTCCGGGCTCAGCGCCGGATGGCCGCGCTCTCCGTACGTGCACGCGACGATGATCGCCCGGTCTCCGTCGAGCACCATCTTGGCGAGGGTCGGCCCCGCCGTGAGGTCCATGTCTCCGATGTGCCCGCCGATGGCGAGGACTGTCCTGCTCACGTTTCGCTCCGTTTCTCGTTGTTCGCGCTGGTCACGTCGTGCCGGCGTCACTTCATGCCGCTGAGCATGACGCCGCGCACGTAGTACTTCTGGAAGAAGAGGAAGATGATCAGCACCGGGATGGTGCTGATGACGATTCCGGCCATGACGATCGGCATCGTGCGGTTGGGGTCGATGAAGCTCTGCAGCAGCTGGATGCCGACAGGGAGCGTCATCAGATCGGAGTTGGTCGACGCGATCAGCGACGTCCAGATGTAGTCGTTCCATTGGCCCACGAAGGTGATGAGGCCGAGCGTGATCGCAACCGGCTTGGCCTGCGGAAGCACGATGTTGTAGAACAGCCTCCACTCGCCCGCGCCGTCGATGCGCGCGGCCTCGAGCATCTCGTTCGGCACGCCGACCATGAACTGCCGCATCAGGAAGATGCCGAAGCCGCTCACCAGGAACGGGAGCATCAGCGAGACGATATTGGTCGTCATACCGCCGTCTCCCCCCTGACCCAGGATGTTGTTCCCGCCGACCAGCGGCCAGTTCACCATGATGAGGAAGTCGGGGATCAGCAGCAGGAACGGCGGGAGCATCATCGTCGCCAGGATGAAGCGGAAGATCACATCCCTCCCGCGGAAGCGCAGCTTGGCGAGCGCATAGCCCGCCATCGCGGACGTGATGAGCACGGACGCCGTGACCACCAGGGTCACGATCACACTGTTCATGAACAGGCGCCCGAGCTGCAGCTGGTCGAAGGCGGCGCTGTAGTTGCTCCAGGTGAAGTCCTGCGGCAGGAAGTGGTACGGCAGCACGCCGTACTCGCCCGGGCCCTTGAACGAGCTGAAGAGCATGTCGAGGAAGGGCATCGCCATCAGCACACCGCCGATGGCGACCAGGGTGTACGAGAGCCAGGGCGTGCGTACCCGCTTGTTGCGCAGAGCCATCAGTCGTCGTCTCCTGAACGTCGGCTGACCCAGAGCTGGATCAGGGTGATGATGAAGATGATCACGAACAGCACCATCGCCATCGCGCTCGCTGTGCCCCACGCACCGAACTTGAAGGCCTGCTGGTACATCTCGAACGCCGCGACGTTCGTGGAGTTGACCGGCCCGCCGTCCTTCGTCATCACGATGATGAGCGCGAACGACTGCAGTCCGGCGATCACCTGGGTGATGAAGACGAACACCAGCGACGGCCGCAGCAGCGGGAGCGTGATCCCCCAGAACGTCTGCCAGCTGTTGGCGCCGTCGATCTCGGCAGCCTCGTACACCGTGCGGTCGATCGACTTGATTCCAGCGGTCAGGATGAGCACCGCGGCGCCGATGGACGCCCACGCCTGCACGACGGCGACGGAGGGCAGTGCGATCTTCGGGTCGGAGAGGAAGCCGATCGAGTTGATGTGCAGCGCGTTCAGCAGGCCGTTGATGAGGCCGGAGGGCTGGTACATCATCTTCCACACGTTGCCGATCGCGACCACGGTGGCGACCACGGGGAGGAAGTAGAGGAACCGCCAGAAACCCTGGAAGCGGAGGCGCTCGATGCACTGGGCGACGAGGAGCGAACCGGCGACGGCGAGGATCACGGACAGTGCGGCGAAGACGAACGTGTTGACCAGGATCGGCGACAGGAACGTGCTGTTGAAGTTGAGGATGTCGGAGTAGTTCTCCACCCCGATGAATTTGATCTGGGTGAGGTCGTACCCTCCCCACTGCGAGAGGGAGAGGAAGATCGCGAAGAACGACGGCAGGATCAGGAAGACGAGGAAGAACAGCAGCGACGGCGCCAGGAACAGGTAGCCGGCCCTGCCCTCCCTCCTGAACCTCCGGGATTTCACCCTGGACGGCGCAGAGAGCTCCGCGTCGCCCAGTTGGCTCGCCGCTTCGCGCGTCGCGCTCGCGTACATTCCAGTCATATGTCGTCTCCGCCTGTGTGGCTGCTTCTGAGGGGTGGGCAGGGCCGCGGGGGCGACCCTGCCCACCGGATTGCTACTTGCGGTCGATCTCGGCGGTCAGGTTCTTGAAGGTCTGATCGACGGGAGCGTGATTCACAAGAATCTCGTTGAGTGCGTTGTGCAGCGAGGTCTTCGCCTTGTACGCGTTGGCGGCGTTGGACTCGGCCATCGCGTAGCTCGCCGCGTCGTAGATCGGCGTGAGGTTCGCATCCTCTGCCTGCAGCTTCGGGCCGAGGATGTCGGCGTCGGCCTTGCGCGGCGGGATGAGGCCGTTCGTCGCCAGGAAGTCACCCATTTCGGTGACGCCCTCCTTGTTCTTGTTGGAGTTCAGCCAGGTGAGGAACTCCCAGGCCTCCTTCTTGTGCTTGCTGCCCGAGTTCACCCCGGTGAAGAAGGAGTACGCGAGCGAGCCCTTGTCCCCTGCTTCCGGGCCGGGAACGGGAGCGGTGCCGACGTTGGAGTACTCGTCCTTCATCTGCGTCTTCAGGCTGCCGATCCACCAGCCGGCCTGGATCGCCATGGCGACGCCGTTGGTCGGGAAGGTCTTCGTCGGCATGATCGACGTGGTCGTCGCCCCGGACTTGGCCAGGTCGGCCTCGAGCTGCATCGTCTCCTTGGCCTTGCCGTTCAGCGCTGAGTCGCCGTTCGGCTCGAGGAATTTGCCGCCCGCCGAATCGAGCAACGAAAGGAACGGGTGGGCGGTCTGGTTGTCGCCGTCCTGGATGAGGGAGAGCCCGACCACCTGATAGTTGCCGGAGCCGTCCTTCTTGGTGGTCTTGTTCGCGATCTCCTTGAGCTCATCCCAGGTGGCAGGCGGCTTGTCGTACCCGGCGTCGGCGAGGATCTTCTTGTTGTAATACAGGACGTACGTGTTGAACTCCGTCGGATATCCGAACACCTGGTTCGCACCGGTGACGGATGCCGCAGCGGCCTCGCTGTAGTTGTCCTTGATGTCCTTCGCGACCTCGGCGGACGGCTTGTCGAGCACACCGTTCGCGGCGAGCTGGCCACCCCAGAGGGAGTACGAGCTCATGATGTCGGCACCCTTGCCGCCGGTCTGACGCACGTTGAGCGTGGTGAGGAGGTCGTCGAAGTTGACCGTCTGCTGCTTGACCTGGATGTCCGGGTGGGACGAGTTCCACTCGTCGATCATCTTGGTCATGCCGCTCTTCATGGGGTCCTGACCGTAGTGGCTCAGGAAGGTGAGCGTGACTTTGCCGTCGTCGCTTCCCGACGAACCGGTACCGCTGCAGGCGGACAGCGCGAGCGCTGCCGCCCCGACGACGAGTGCCGCCTTGGCGATTCGGCCTCTGCGGCCGAACAGTGCTGTTCTCATGGTTTTCCTCTCGGTGGGGTGGACGCTGCTGTTCAGGCAGCGAGCGGCGCGTGCAGGATCGCGAAGGTGCGAGTTACGGTGAAACCGGTCTTGGCGTACAGGTACCCTGCCGCCGAGGTCTCCTCTGTCCAGAGGAACCAGGCGCTGTGGGCGCCGAGTGCGCGCATCCGTTCGAGGGTCAGGTGCAGGAGGATCTCGCCGAGGCCTGTCCCGCGGCTCTCCGGCAGCACGCCGAACGGCCCGAAGCGTTCGAGCACGTTCTCGTACGTGCCGTGCATCGCCCAGCCGAGCATCACGCCCTCCGGGTTGCGCACGGAGATGATGCGTTCGAGCGGCTGGCCGCCGAGCACGCCCTCCCGGATGCCGCGCGACCAGTCGGGGTTGAACCGGGAGCCGGCGATGTCGATCAGGTCGACGAGGTCGTCCCCGGTCGGCGAGCCGAACGTCCAGCCGTCCGCGCTGAGGGACGCGACCTTCTCCCGGATGCGCTCCGGGAGTTCGTAGTCGTTGAGCGTCCTGTCCATTGCGACGGACTCGTACTGGGTGGTGAAGCCGAGCTTGGCGAGCAGCCTGGCGGCGTCCGGATAGCGGGCGGCGTCGAGGCCGGGGAGGAAGTAGTTCGGCGTGTACGAGGAGAAGTACGCGGTCTTCGCGCCCTTGCTCGCCAGCCACTCCATGACGCCGCCGACCAGTGCGGCTCCGAGTCCCTGGTTGCGGTGGCCCGGGGTGACGAAGAAGAACGGCACCCAGCCGGAGTCCGGCTCGAGGTCGGCTCCGTCGGCGGCGATCCGGCGGTGCACCCCGTATGCGGCTCCGACGATCTCGCCGTCCGCCTCGGCCACCAGGAGGCCGGATGCGTCGAAGTTGCGGTCGAGCAGGAACATGTCGCGGAACCGGTCGTATGTGATTCCGTCGGCCGACGCAGCGGCCGTCCAGGCCTGGGCGATCTGGGGGCCGTCGCCGCTCTGGAAGGGTCGGATCGTCGCGGTGGACGTGGACTGCTGCATCGAATCTCCTCGTGCCTTTTCACTTCGGTGTGCCGGCGCATCCTGGCCTTGGACCGAAATTACCTTCATTGATGGAACCATGTCAAGTATTTTCAACCACCGCCATAGATGCGGTAATCATTTACGCGCTCGTTACACGGACGAAACGCGCGAATAGAGCAGGACATCGTCGCCGTAGACGTCCTGGACGGGCACGACGCCCGGATTCAGGGCTGCCGCCGGCTCACCGGCGTGGACGGCATCACGCAGCGCGGACGAGCCCCAGAGGCGGTCGACCGCGTACCCGTGCTCGCCGGACTCCACCCGCTGGCCGGGCTCCAGGAACCGGAAATCGTCCGGGTAGAGCTCCGCAACGGCGTCCAGGATCGCGAGGCCGGTCGACACGGGATCGAAGGCGCTGCGATCGACGATGTGCAGCTGAACCCCCCGCACGGTCTCCCCCGCATACTTGTGGAACGTCGGCGAATACCAGAGCTCGCGGAACAGCACTCCCGGGATGCGAGCATCCCGCAACCGCGCGGCGAGCCGGCCATCGATGTACGGCGCCCCGAGCATTTCGAAGGGCCGCGTCGTGCCCCTGCCCTCGCTGACGTTCGTCCCCTCGAAGATGCCGGTCCCCGTGAAGGCGTACGCGGTATCCAGCGTCGGCATGTTCGGAGATGGCGGCACCCAGGGCAGCCCCGTGGCGTCGAAGTCCGCCGATGCGTCCCAGCCCTCCATCCGGATGACGTCGAGGTCGGCGGAGAGACCGTCGGCGGGCAGATCCCTGGTGTTGAACAGCCGCGCCAGCTCGCCGGCGGTGAGCCCGTGGCGCTGGTGCACGTCGCTTCGCCCGACGAAACTGCCGAACCCGGAGACGTCGATCCCCGGTCCGGAGAGCACGCCTCCACCGAGCGGGTTCGGGCGGTCGAGGACCACGAACCGCACGCCGGTGCGCGCTGCACTCCGCAGGCAGTCGTAGAGCGACCAGATGTACGTGTAGTAGCGCACTCCGAGGTCCTGCATGTCGAACACGACGGTGTCGACGCCGGAGTCCTCGATCAGGCGATCGAGTTCCTCGCCCGACTTCAGATACGTCTCGATGATCGGCAGGTCGGTGCGGGCGTCGTGTGTGCTCGTCTCGGTCTCGCCGGCCTGCACAGAACCGTTGAGCCCGTGCTCCGGCCCGAACAGCGCCGTGACCGGAGCACCGGCCTCCACCAGGGCGTCGACCGTGCGGCCGAGGTCGGGTGTCGTGCCGGTGAAGTTGGTGAGCAGGCCGATCCGCCTGCCGCCGAGCAGTCCGGGATCCTCCGCGGCGATCTCGACGCCGGTGCGGGCGCGCTGGGTTGTCATGGTTATCCTTCCGTGGGCGCGCGGCATCGCACCGACGCACGGGGGACGCCGGATGGAGGCAGCGCTCAGTTTTCTTCTCGGAGTTCTCTGACGATTTCGTATGTGCTCTTCAGCGCCTGCACGGTGCGGTCGTACCGGCCGCGGGCGACGCCGACGAAGATGTAGTCGACGAGCGTGAGCTGCGCGATCCTGCTCGCCATGGCGCCGGAGCGGAACGTGGTCTCGCGCACCGCGGTGCGCAGCACGTCGTCCGCGTGCTCGGAGAGCGGCGAATCGGGGACGTTGGTGATGGCGACGGTGTACGCCCCACCGTTGTGGGCGCCACGCAGGAAGGCGTTGGTCTCCTTGGTCTTGCCGTTGTGCGAGAAGCCGATCGCCACATCCCCCGCTCCGATCAGCGCGGCGGACACGAGTGCGTCGTGCGCGTCGGTGAAAGCAAGCGCGATGTGCCCGATGCGCAGCAGTTTCTGCGCGAGGTCCTGTGCGCCCGCGTTGCTCGCCCCGACGCCGAAGACGACCACGCGCTTGGCGCGCTCGACCTTGCGGACCACTCGCTCGAGCACCGCGATGTCGATGCTGTCCGCCGTCTCCCTGATGCCGAGGATCTCGCTGCTGGCGATCTTCGACACCATCTCGGCGAGCGTGTCGGACGGGCTGATGTCCGCGCCGTATGTGCCGGAGCCTGTGCTGCCGAACTCCGCGGACTCCTTGCCCAGTTCCGCCGCGAGCTGCAGTTTGAGCTGCGGGTAGCCGGTGAGGCCGAGCGACTGGCAGAAGCGCACGATCGACGCCTCGGACGTGTTGCACGCCCTGGCGAGTTCGGTGATCGTGTTCTCCACGACGATCTGCGGCCGCTCGAGGATCGCGTCGGCGACGCGGCGCATGGTGGGCGGGAACGATTCGACGTGCGCCTGGATGTTGGTCTGGATGCTCACAGGGACGACACTAATGACACCGTTCGCCATGTCGGCTCCCTCCGCTCGTTTTCACGCTTGGCGAGTCACGCTATCGACGCGCCGGGCCGTTTGTCAATCATTTACTTTGGATCGCTGATCCATGTAAATTGTCTCTATCACCGATGGATAAGGACGACGTGAGCACAGAAGCCGTACGCAGCCACATTGCGGTCGATCTCGGCAAGACCAATTGCCGGGTGCGGCTCGACGCCGGGCGCGCATCCACCGAGGTCCGCGGCCACGGGTTCCCCGGACTCGCTGCCGAAGGGGGCGCCGAGCTGGCCATCGCGGCCATCGCCCCCCTCGTCGCGTCGCTGGGCGCGGAGCAGCTGGCTCGCGTCACCGGACTCGCCATCGGTGCAGCGGGCGCCGACTCCGACAGGGATGCCGCTCGCCGGGCCGCCGAGCGCGCTCGCGAACTGTGGGGCTTCGGCGTCGCCATCGCCTCCGACGTGCTCACCGCGCACATCGGCGCGTTCGACGGAGCAGCGGGGACGGTCCTCATCGCCGGGACGGGCGCGGTGGCCTTCGAGGTCGGAGACGACGGCAGTGCGCGGCGCTCGGACGGCTGGGGCCCGTGGCTCGGCGACGAGGGCAGCGGTCGCTGGATCGGCCAGGCCGGCCTCGTCGCGGCGCTCAGGGCGGCGGACGGCCGCGGGCCGCGCACGGCGCTCGAAGAGGACGCAGCCTCCATCGCCGGGGACCTCGTCGGCCTTCCGCGCGCGATCATGGGCGGCGGCGATGTCGCACGAGCGCTCGCCTCCTTCGCCCCCGTCGTCCTTGCGAACGCGCGAGGTGGCGACCAGGTGGCGCAGGGCATCGTCGATGCCGCCATCGACCACCTCGCCGCAGCGGCGGCCTCCGTCGCCACCGCCGGTTCACCTGTCTCCGTGATCGGCGGGCTCACCGACGACCCCGAGTTCCTGCGGAGGCTGCTCGACGAGCTGGGCCGCCGCCACCTGTCCCCGCGCCGCCCCTCCGGATCGTCGCTGGACGGAGCGGCGATCCTCGCCGCCCGCCGTGACCTTCCCCACGAAAGGTATGCCATCCGTGTCTGACATCCTCAACAGAGCGCGAGGTCCCCACGACCTCCTCCTCGCCGAGCTCTCCACGCTCACGACAGAAGCGATCGTGGAAGACGGACGCGACCTCGACATGCTCAGCACAGCGGGGCTGGTCGAGCTGATGAACGAGCACGACGAGAGCGTCCCTCCCGCGGTCGCCGTGGTGCTGCCGACCATCGCAGCGGCCATCGACGACATCGCCGCCCGGATGCGCGACGGCGGTCGCCTCATCTACATCGGAGCCGGCACCCCAGGACGGCTCGGCATCGTGGACGCCAGCGAGTGCCCCCCGACGTTCAACGTCGACCCCTCACTGGTGGTCGGGATCATTGCGGGAGGGGACGGCGCGATCCGGACCGCGGTGGAGAACGCCGAGGACGACCCGCAGGGCGGGGCGGACGCTCTCAGCGGCATCGCACTCACGGAGATGGATGTCGTGGTCGGGATCTCCGCATCCGGTCGCACCCCGTATGTGGTCGGCGCGCTGGAGTACGCGGCGGAGATCGGCGCGCTCACCGTCGCGATCGCCTGCAACAGCAACTCCACCATCGGACGCGTCGCCGACCACGCCATCGAGGTCGTCGTCGGCCCCGAGCTGATCGCGGGCTCCACGAGGCTCAAGGCGGGCACGGCGCAGAAGCTCGTGCTCAACATGATCTCCACCATCGCGATGATCAGGCTCGGCAAGACGTACGGCAACATCATGGTCGACCTCCGTGCCACCAACGAGAAGCTGCGTGCGCGCGCCGAGCGCACTGTCATGCTCGTCACCGATTGCACCCCGGCGGAGGCGGCGGAGACGCTGGCCCAGAGCGACGGCTCGGTGAAGATCGCCATTCTCATGCTGCTGCGCGGCCTCAGTGCTGACGCCGCGCGCGCGTCGATGGCGACAGCGCCGAGTCTCAGGGCCGCCCTCGGCGCCGCCTGACCATGGCCATCCTCCTTCGGACGTTCTGGGCGGTGATCGATGCCCACCGGCCAGGCGCGAGTCTCGGGAACGTGATCGCCGACCTCCCTTCCGGTGACCGTGCGTGATCCGGCCGTATGCCCCGGGCGATGGGGCGTCCCTGTCCAGAGTCTGCCTCCTGACGGGTGACTCCGGCGGTGACGCCACGGGGAAGTACGCCGACGACGGACTGCTCGCCGACATCTTCCTCCTGCCGTACCTCGAGCTCGAACCGGAGCACGCGCACGTCCTCGACATCGGCGGCCGGGCGGTGGGGTACATCGTCGCGACCCCGGACAGCGTGGTCTTCGCCGAGCGGTACCGCCGCGAGTGGCTCCCACGGTTCGCGGCCGCTCATCCACTGGTCGACCCGCCGACCACGCCGACCGAGAGCCTCGCGCTGGTCGGCCACTCCACCTCGCACCTGATCGGCCCGGACCACGAGCTGTTCCCCGCCCACCTGCACATCGACCTCCTGCCGGTGGCACAGGGACAGGGCTGGGGGCGCAGGCTGATGGCCACGCTTCTGCGCCAGCTGGCGGATGCGGGCGTCCCCGGTGTGCAGCTCGGGGTCGGCGAGCGCAACACCGGGGCGCAGGCCTTCTATCGGCGGCTCGGGTTCGCGCCGTTGCCTTCGACCCCCGACGACGGGCTGCGGCTGGGCATCCGGACCGGCGCCGCCTCCCCCGCACGACGGATCCGCCGCCGCGCATCCATCGCTAGCGTTGGAGGATGACCAGCGCATCACCACGACTGCTGGCCGCGCCGGCGAGCGAGTGGCACCGTCCAGCCCCGGATGCCCGTGGCCGGCGAGCGGACGTCGTGCTCGCCGTCGTCCTGACCGCCGCGATGATCGGCTCGGTGTTCCTCTACCAGCGCACCGGGATGTACGGCAGTTCGGAAGCGTGGGTGAGCATCGTCTGGGCCGTCGCGAGCGGGGCGCCGCTGGCCGTGCGGCGGCGCTGGCCGGAGGCGGTCGCGATCTGCTCCGCCGTCGCGTTCTGGTGGGGAGGCGAGTTCCGGGTCGGCGAGTACCTGTTCTCGAACATCGCCCTGTTCATCGCCGTCTACACGCTCGGCGCGTGGGGTCGCAGGCGCACCCTGGCGACGGTGCTGCGACTCGCGATCATCGCCGCGATGTTCGTCTGGCTGTTCTGGAACCTGATCGTCACCGCCGGGATCAGCTCGGTGGTCCCGGAGCTGTCGCGCGAGGGGACACTCTCCCCGTACGTCGCGTTCGGTCTCATCCAGATCATCATCAACCTGCTCTATTTCGGCGGCGCGTACTACTTCGGCGACGCCGCATTCCGGTCGGCGCGTGCGAGGCACGAGCTGGAGACGCTGACACTCGAACTGGCGGAGGAGCGCGAGCGCACCCAGCAGCAGGCCATCGCGCTCGAACGGGTGCGGATCGCCCGCGAGCTGCACGACGTCGTCGCGCATCACGTATCGGTGATGGGGGTGCAGGCGGGAGCAGCGCGGCTCGTGCTCGACCGCGACCCCGCCGCCGCCCGCTCCTCGCTGCTGAACGTCGAGTCGAGTGCGCGCACCGCCGTCGACGAGCTGCGGCTGCTGCTCGGCGCCCTGCGCGATGACCAGGCGGCGCCCGCAGGCGACGCGGCGACGACGCACGGCGTGGACCAGCTGGGCGAACTGGTCGACGACGCCGTCTGCGCCGGCCTGCCCACCCGGCTGCACGTCATCGGCAGCCGCAGGGCGGTGCCGGCGACCATCGGGCTCTGTGTGTACCGCGTCGCGCAGGAGGCGCTCACCAACACCCGGAAGCACGGCGGGGCGGGGGCGACCGCCGAGCTGCGGCTCCGATACACCGACGACAGCCTCGAAGTGGAGGCGTCGGACACCGGGCTCGGCGCAGGACGCTCCGCCACCGCATCCGGGGCCGGGATGGGGCACCTCGGGATGCGCGAACGGGTCGCGTCCGTCGGAGGGAGCATCGAGATCGGTCCGCGCAGCCGCGGCGGATACCTCGTCCGCGCGCGCTTCCCGCTCGCTGCGGAGGTGACGAGGTGAGCATCCGGGTACTGCTCGCCGACGACCAGGAACTCGTCCGCGCCGGATTCCGGATCATCCTGCAGTCGGACGACGCGATCGAGGTGGTCGGAGAGGCGGGCGACGGCCAGACCGCCGTGCGGCTCTGCGAGGAACTGCAGCCGGACGTGATCTGCATGGACGTGCAGATGCCCGGCATGGACGGGCTCGAGGCGACCAGGCAGATCGTCGCCAGGCCCGACCTCGCCGCCAGCGTGCTCGTGCTCACCACGTTCAACCGCGACGACTACCTCTTCACCGCACTGCAGGCGGGCGCGAGCGGGTTCCTGCTGAAGAACTCGTCGCCGGAGGAGCTGGTCAACGCGGTGCACGTCCTCGCCAGAGGGGATGCGCTGCTGTCTCCGGATGTGACCCGCCAGGTGATCAGCCGGTTCAGCGATGGGCAGGCGGGAGCGCTGGCGGGTGGTGCGACAACCGCCACCGGCACCGCGGTCGACGACCTCACCGACCGCGAGCGCGAAGTACTCGGCCTCCTCGCCGGCGGCCTGTCCAACGCGGAGATCGCCGCGCGGCTCTACCTCGGCGAGGCCACCGTGAAGACGCACGTCTCGAAAGTGCTGCTCAAGCTGGGGCTGCGCGACCGCATCCAGGCGGTCATCTTCGCCTACGAGAACGGGCTCGCCGGGCGCTGACCCGCGCCGGGCGCTGACCCGCCTGCCCTCCGCCGAGCGGCGGACGACGGCAGGTGGATGCGGTGCTCGCCCGCGAATCCGTAGCGTGGAATCGACCACGGAAGGGACGGCGACAATGCTGCAGATCCAGAACGTCGAGAAGCGCTACGGGGACCGCCTCGTGCTGCGCGACGTGAACTTCACGGTGCCGCGAGCGCGCATGACCGGCTTCGTCGGAGGCAACGGCGCGGGCAAGACCACGACCATGCGCATCATCCTCGGCGTGCTCGCCTCGGACGGCGGCACGGTGCTGCTCGACGGCCAGCCGCTCACCGCGGACGACCGCCGCCGCTTCGGCTACATGCCGGAGGAGCGCGGCCTCTACCCGAAGATGAAGGTCGCAGAGCAGCTCGTCTACCTGGCGCGGCTGCACGGCCTCAGCGCCGCTGCCGCCTCCCGCAACACCGACGCGCTGCTCGACAGGCTCGGCCTCGGCGAGCGCTCCGGCGACCTGGTGGAGAGCCTCAGCCTCGGCAACCAGCAGCGGGCGCAGATCGCCGCCGCCCTCGTGCACGACCCCGAGGTGCTGGTGCTGGACGAGCCGTTCTCCGGCCTCGACCCCCTGGCGGTGGATGTGGTGGTCGGCGTGCTCCGCGACTACGCGGCCTCCGGTGCTCCCGTGCTGTTCAGCTCGCACCAGCTCGACATCGTCGAGCGGCTCTGCGACGAGCTCGTGATCATCGCGGACGGCGAGGTCAAGGTCTCCGGCGGAACGGATGAGCTGCGGCGCGAGCACGGCGGCGGACGCTACGAGCTGCTCGTCTCCGGGGACGCGGGCTGGCTCCGCGGCCTCGACGGCGTCACCGTGCTCGACTTCGACGGCGGATACGCGCTGTTCGAGTCCGACGACGCGACGGCGCAGGCCGTGCTCAAGCGGGCGACGGCCGACGGCGGCGTGGTCAGCTTCGGACCCCAGAACCCCTCCCTTGCACAGATCTTCCGAGAGGCCATCGGCAAATGAGCGCATCAGCATCCACCGGCACCCCGTCCACGCGCACCACCCCGCCCGCCCCGGGCTTCGCATCCGGGGTCGGTCTCGTCGCCCGCAGGGAGATCGTCACCCGGCTGCGCAGCAAGTCGTTCGTCGTCTCGGCGGCCGTGCTCGTGCTGCTCGTGCTCGCCTCCGTGCTGCTCGGCGGCATCTTCGGCGGGGGCGACAGCTCCACGAAGGTCGCCGTCGTCGGGTCGGCCGAGCAGGTCGTCGGCGGGGCGGACGGCCTCGATGCTGTGCAGGTCGAGTCGCGCGCGGCCGGGGAGGAGCTGCTGCGGTCCGGCGACGTGTCCGCCGTGGTGGTTCCCGCCTCCGGGACGCCGCCGGTGACCGTGATCGGCCTCGACAGCGCGCCGCAGGGCGTGCTCTCCGCCCTGAGCATCCAGCCGGAGGTGGAACTGCTCGACCCGTCCGCGCAGCCTGCTGCCCTGGTCTACATCATCGCCCTCGGTTTCGGGATCGTCTTCATGATGTCCGCCGTGACCTTCGGCACGATGATCGCCCAGAGCGTCGTCGAGGAGAAGCAGACGCGCATCGTGGAGATCCTGCTGTCGACGGTGAGCGCCCGCGTGCTGCTCGCCGGCAAGGTCGTCGGGAACAGCGTCCTCGCACTCGGCCAGATCGCCGCCATCGCCATCGCAGCGATCCTCGGGATGATGGTCACCGGCCAGCAGGTGCTGCTCGGCACCGTCGGGCCGGCTGTCGCCTGGTTCGTGGTGTTCTTCGTGATCGGCTTCGTGCTGCTGGCCGCCCTGTATGCAGCGGCCGCCTCGCTCGTCTCCCGCTCGGAGGACATCGGGTCGGTGACGTCGCCGGTGATGATCCTCATCATGGTGCCGTACTTCCTGGTGATCTTCTTCAACGACAACCCCACCGTGATGGCGATCATGAGTTACGTGCCGTTCGCCGCCCCTGTCGGGATGCCGGTGCGCATCTTCCTCGGAACGGCGGAGTGGTGGGAGCCGATCCTGTCGCTCGTGCTGCTCGTCGCATCCACTGCCGTGGTGATCGCGCTCGGCGCCCGGGTGTACTCCAACTCGCTGCTGCGGACCGGCGCTCGCGTGAAAGTCTCGGAAGCGCTGCGCGGCTGACCGGCCTGCGAGCATACTGAGCGCATGAGTGCTGAGGATGCTGGCGGCCGGGACAACGCCGTCGTTCGGTTTCTGAAACGGAAGTGGCTGGCCATCGTCCTGGTGGTGCTGCTGCTGATCGTGGCCATTCAGAACGGGGTGGGGAACGACCAGGCCACCATCTACCTGCTGTGGGCGCAGTTGCGGATGCCGACGTGGGTGCTCGTGGTGGCGGTGTTCGTGGTCGGCGGCGTGGTCGGATGGGTGCTCGCGCGCAACAGGGCGGCTCGCAAAGCCAGACGCTGACCTTGACGCGGCGCAGGTGCGCGGAGTTAGGTTGCCTGCATGGTCACTCTCATCATCGTGCTTCTGGTCGTCTGGGCTGTGCTCGCGATCCTGGGCTTCGCGATCAAGGGTCTGCTGTGGCTGGCGATCATCGGGCTCATCCTGTTCGTCATCACGGCGATCATCGGCTGGCTGAGGCGCAGCGGCAGCAAAGGCTGATTCAGCGACCGCATCCCTGAATCGGATCACCGCGGCCTGTTGGACAGGACGGCCCGCACACGGAAAAGTGGATGCATGGCCTACCACCCCCTCCCCGAGCGCTACGACCGGATGCAGTACCGCCGCACCGGGCGCAGCGGGCTCGACCTTCCAGCGCTGTCCCTCGGTCTCTGGCACAACTTCGGCGACGACCGGCCGTTCGCGACGCAGCGGGACATCGTGCTGCGGGCGTTCGACCTCGGCATCACGCACTTCGACCTCGCCAACAACTACGGCCCGCCGTACGGCGCGGCAGAGGTGAACTTCGGGCGCATCCTGCGCGACGACCTGCGCCCGTACCGCGACGAGATCGTGGTGTCGTCGAAGGCCGGCTGGGATATGTGGCCCGGTCCGTACGGCCAGGGCGGCGGCGGACGCAAGTACATGCTCGCGAGCCTCGACCAGTCCCTGTCGCGGCTCGGCCTCGACTACGTCGACATCTTCTACTCGCACCGCCCTGACCCGTCGACTCCGCTGGAGGAGACGATGCAGGCACTGGACACCGCCGTCCGCTCCGGCAAGGCGCTGTACGTCGGCATCTCGTCCTACGGAGCAGAGGATGCACGCCGGGCCGCCGAGATCCTCCGCGAACTCGGAACGCCCCTGCTCATCCACCAGCCGTCGTACTCGATGCTGAATCGCTGGATCGAGAACGAGGGGCTGCTGGATGCGGCGGGCGATGCCGGCTTCGGCGTCATCGGGTTCACCGCCCTGGCGCAGGGGATGCTCACCGACAAGTACCTGAACGGCATCCCGGACGGCTCGCGCGCCGCCGCTGGCAGCTCGCTCGACGCGGACTGGCTCACCGACGACGCGGTGGCGCGCCTGCGATCGCTCAACGAGGTCGCGGCACGGCGCGGCCAGTCGCTCGCGCAACTGGCGCTCGCCTGGGCGCTGCGCGACGAACGCGTGACGTCGCTGGTCATCGGCGCGAGCAGCGTCGCCCAGCTGGAGCAGAACGTCGGAGCGCTGGACAACCTCGCGTTCACGGATGAGGAGCTGGCCGAGATCGACGAGCTGGCCGTGGATGCGGGCGTCGACCTGTGGGCGGGCGCGCGCCGCGGGGAGCTGTAGGGGGCGGGGCGGTCGCGGCAGGCGGGCTGACCGGGTCGGTGGGCCAGGTCGGTCGACCGGGTCAGCGGCTCGGCTGCGTAGGCCGGGTCAGTCGATCGGGCGGATGAGCTCCGGCCCGTCTCCGGTCACCGGCCCGACGCGGTCGAACGCGAGCGACTCTGCGACGCCGACGGCCGCGCGCACGGCCTCGTCGAGCAGGGCCTGGTCGCCGACGACGGTCGGGTCGACCCAGTGGTCCCACAGTTCGCGCGGCAGGGGCACCGGGTTGCGGTCGTGGATGTGCTCGAGCGTGTGCACGGCATCCGCCGTGAGGATCGTGGCGGTGAGGTGCCAGCGCTCAGGATCGCTGTGCTCCTTGGCCGGGTCTGCCCACCAGGCGTACAGCCCGGCGAAACCCATCAGCTCGCCGTCCGGCAGGTGGATGAAGTACGGCGTCTTCTTCTTGGTGACGGGATCGGTCTGCCACTCGTAGTATCCGATGGCCGGCACGATCGCGCGGCGGGAGGCGACGGACGCCTTGAACATAGGCTTCTCCGCCGCGGTCTCCGCGCGGGCGTTGAAGGTGGGAACCTTGGTCTTCAGCTCTTTCGACCAGGAGGGCACGAGCGACCACCTGGCCAGTTCGAGCCGTCGGACGCTCGGCTCGTCGTTCTTCTTGCTCTCCAGGAAGATCGGGATGGGATCGGTGGGCGCGATGTTCCAGCTGGGCCGCCAGTCCCGGAAGTCGCCGCCCTCGGCGACGAACTCCTGGATCATGTCGTCCGTCTCTTTGTCCATCGCGAACCGTCCGCACATACCCTGACCATACCTCCCGCCTCCGACACCCGGCGAGACACCACTATCTGTCGCAAAACGCCCGGGATGCGGCACAGTTACTGGTATCTCGATCGCTGGAGGGTGTGGATAACGTGGGCGACTGGCGGAGGATCGTGGCGGCGCTGGGGAACGCGGACGCCCGGGTGGTGTTCGCGGAGGTGGTGCTGGGCGGCGCAGGCGCGGCCGGCGCGGGGCTGTCGCCCGCGCGGCGGCGGCGCGCGCTGGAGGCGCTGACCGCATCCGGGGTCGTGGTGGAGCGGGACGGCGCGCTGGTGGTCGATGGCGCCGTGTTCGCTGACACCCTCCGGGATGCGCAGCGACGGGATGCACGGGGCAGGGCTCCGCGCGCCGGCGTCGAGCGGTTCCTCGACGCGGACGGACGCATCGACCGGTTCCCGGCGAACGCCGGGGAGCGTCGGGAGTTGCTGGCGCTGGTCGCCTCCGCCGTGCTCGGGGATTCCGAGGTGGTGGACGAGCGCGAGCTGTCCGAGCGGCTGCTGCGGTTCGGGGACGACCCCGCTCTGCTGCGCCGGTATCTGGTGGATTTCGGGCTCGTCGAACGCACCCGTTCCGGGTCGGAATACGCGAAAACACGGGCCTGAGAGTCCCGTTCCGGCGCGCCTCAGAGCGCCCGCACGCAAAGATGAGTAATAATCACCCCCATAGAGGGCTCACGCGAACCTGAAAAAACGATGTAATCTCACTTTTGTGAATAGGTGAGAAACAGTCACTTTCCGTTCGCTGAACAAGCTCGTCGGTCTCACGAGTGGGACTCACCGGTTCACGCCACCCGAAAAAGCACCAACCCGACACACGCAGGGACGACCCGTGAACCCGCATCCGCCACGTCGAGCGACCCGTTCGCTCAACCCCCTCGAACAGAGGGCCGCTCGGCGCGCGCGGAGCAACGGGACGACCCTCATCAGCGGGGCCGGCGGCGGTGAAGCCGTTCGAGACCACGGCTTTCCCCCAGCCGTCGTCGGCTCTTCGGTCGGTGCATCCATCAGCAGCGCGGGGAGGGCGCTCCGATGACCGTACTCAAACCACGCCTGACCACCATCGGCCGTTCGGCCGCACCGACCCAGCGCCGCAGCTCTGAGCGCACCTGGGCGCGGCAGTACCGCGCTCGCTTGTTCATCACCGACACCGCGATCATCCTGGCGTCCACGCTCTGCGCGATGTTCCTGCGCTTCGGCCTCGACGACACCGGCACCCAGTTCGCCGGATACCGCACCGACTACTTCACGCTGTCCATGCTCATCGCGGCGACCTGGATGTTCGCCCTCGCCGTCAACCACTCGCGCGACCCGCGCGTGGTCGGCGTCGGCGTCGCGGAGTACAAGAGGGTCGTGAACGCCAGCGCGCTCACCTTCGGTCTGCTCGCCATCGTCTTCCTGGTCGCCAAGGTCGACATCGCCCGCGGCTACTTCGTGCTGGCGCTCCCGCTCGGGGTCGTCGGCGTGCTGACGTCGCGGTGGCTGTGGCGGCAGTGGCTGATCCGCCAGCGGATGTTCGACCACTACCTCTCCCGCGCACTCGTCGTCGGAGGGTTCTCCGACGTCGACTACGTCGTGCGGCAGATCCACAACAAGTCGGGCGCCGCCTACCACGTGGTCGGCGCATCCCTCGACACGGGCAAGCGCAAGGGCGCCAAGAAGGACGCGGCGATGAAGAAGCGCATCGCCGCCCCCGACCGCGAGGTGCCCGTGGTCTCCGACCTCGAAGGCGTCGCGGACGCGGCCGCCCGCCTGGGCGTCGACACCGTGATCGTCGCCGGCCAGTCGCTGACCGGCGGCGACTTCGTGCGCACCCTGGCCTGGAAGCTCGAGGGCACGGCCACCGAGCTGGTGCTCGCGTCGCGCCTCACCGACGTCGCCGGCCCGCGCATCCACTTCCGTCCCGTCGAGGGGCTGCCGCTCATCCACGTGGAGATCCCGCAGTTCGAAGGAGGCAAGCACGTGCTCAAGCGCGCGTTCGACTTCTTCGCCTCCGGCCTCGCACTCGCGCTGCTCTCCCCCGTCTTCCTCGCCGTCGCGCTGTTCGTGAAGCTCGACGACAACGGCCCCGTCGTGTTCTCGCAGGAGCGCGTCGGCCGCAACGGCGAGACGTTCCGGATGTTCAAGTTCCGTTCCATGTGCGTCGATGCAGAAGCGCGCCTCGCCGAACTGCAGGCGAAGAGCGACGGCAACGGCGTGCTGTTCAAGCTCAAGGACGACCCACGCGTCACCCGCGTCGGCCGCATCCTGCGCAAGTACTCGCTCGACGAGCTGCCCCAGCTCGTGAATGTCTTCCTCGGCGACATGAGCCTTGTCGGACCGCGGCCTCCGCTGCGCTCCGAGGTCGAGGGATATGAGAACCACGTCCACCGTCGCCTGTACATCAAGCCGGGACTCACCGGCATGTGGCAGGTCAACGGACGCTCCGACCTCTCCTGGGAGGAAAGCGTCCGACTCGATCTCTACTACGTGGAGAACTGGTCGCTCACCGGCGACCTGGTCATCATGTGGCGGACGGTCAAAGTGCTCACCCATCCCGTCGGCGCGTACTGACGCGTCAGGGCCTGCTCTCACAACAACCCCCAACCCGACCCGAACAGACACCGAGGTTGTCATGACCACAGAACTCCGCCCACGCGCTCGCTCGCTGGGCATCCTGACCGCGATCGTCACAGCGGTGGGCTTGGTCTTCGGAGGACTCGCGATCGCATCGCCGGCCTCCGCTGACAGTGCTCCACCAGACCCGACGAACCCCGCCACCCCTGCCACCGTCACCGACGACGTGCTCCCGACCCCGCAGATCAACGGCGTCGTGTGGGCTCAGGTCGTCGTCGGCAACACGGTGTACGTCGCGGGCAAGTTCACCTCCGCGCGGCCGTACGGCTCGCCGGCGGGCACGAACGAGACCCCCCGCAACAACCTGCTCGCCTACAACATCACCACAGGCAGCCTCCTCCCCTTCGCGCCGAACCTGAACGCGCAGGCCCTCGGAATCACAGCATCCCCCGACGGGTCGCGCATCTACGTGGTCGGCGACTTCACCTCCATCGACAGCAAGGGCTACTACCGTCTCGCGGCGTTCTCGACGGCGACGAACACCATCGTGACGGCCTTCCGCCCCATCATGGAGAGCCAGACCCGCGCTGTCGCGGCCTCGAACACCACGGTGTACACGGGCGGTGACGCCTCCAGCATCAACGGCGTCGCCCGCGCGTACGTCGGAGCGGTGAGCGCGACGGACGGCTCGACCCTCAACTGGCAGGCCAACGCAGACGCCCCCGTGGATGCGCTGGCGCTGACCAAGGACGGTTCCAAGCTGATCGTCGGCGGACGCTTCCAGAACCTCGGCGGCGTCGCCAACTACGGCCTCGGCGCCGTGGACGCGAGCACGGCGGCGATCCTGCCGTTCGCCGCCAACCAGACCGTGCGCAACGCGGGCACGCAGGCGAGCATCACGTCGCTGTACACGACCGCAGACCGCGTCTACGGCTCCGGCTACGTCTTCGGCGCCGGCGGCAACCTCGAGGGCAGCTTCTCCGCCGACCCGAACACCGGCGCGATCAACTGGGTCGAGGACTGCCACGGAGACACGTACTCGATCTTCGCCCAGAACGACGGCCCGCTGTACGTCGCGGGTCACCCGCACTACTGCGGCAACATCGGCGGCTTCCCGCAGACGAGCCCGACCTGGACGTTCTACAACTCGATCGCTTTCAGCAAGGCGGCGACCGGCACGATCACGGCCGACCCGTACGGCTACTTCAACTGGGCGGGCACACCGTCTCCGTCGCTGCTCGACTGGTTCCCCAAGTGGTCCGTCGGCACCTTCACCGGACAGAGCCAGGCCACCTGGAGCGTCGCGGGCAACGACAAGTACGTCGTCTACGGCGGCGAGTTCCCGACGGTCAACGGCATCGCGCAGCAGGGTCTGACCCGCTTCGCCGTGTCGAGCGCAGCGCCGAACAAGGTCGGCCCGCAGGGCATCCCGCTCACCCCGACGGCCGCGTCCTTCAACGCCGGTCAGGTGCGCGTCAGCTTCGCGGCGACGTACGACATGGACAACGGCTACCTCACGTACAAGGTGTACCGGGATGCGGGCACCACGCCGGTCTACCAGACCACCGTGCGCTCCAACTTCTACACCCGGCCGATGATCGGGTTCGTGGACAGCGGGCTCACGCCGGGATCGCATCCGATCTATCACGTGAAGGTGTTCGACCCGTTCGGCAACACCACATCGCGTGACACCAACGCGATCACGGTCGCGGCCACCAACAGCGGAGGCGCGTACTCCGACTCGGTGACGCAGGCGGGAGCATCCTCGTACTGGCCGCTGGACGAATCGAGCGGCACCACGGGCTTCGACCACATCGGGTTCAACGACGTGCAGGAGACCGCCGTCACCCAGGGTGCGGCCGGCCCGATCACGGGCACCACCGCCAGCACGTTCAACGGGTCGACCAGCCTGGCCGTCACGCAGACCGCCATCCAGGCGCCCGACACGTACACGGCATCCGCGTGGTTCCGCACCACGTCGACCAGCGGAGGCAAGATCCTCGGCTTCGGCAACGTGAACACCGGGCAGTCCGGCAGCTACGACCGTCACGTCTACATGGACAACAGCGGGAAGATCTGGTTCGGCGTCTACCCGGGAGGCGTCGCGACGCTGAACAGCTCCGGCTCGTACAACGACGGGCAGTGGCACCAGGTCGTCGCGTCGCTCGGCGCCAACGGCATGCGGCTGTACCTCGACGGCAAGCAGGTCGGCAGCCGCACGGACGTGACCAGCGGCCAGAACTACCAGGGCTACTGGCGCATCGGCGGCGACAACATCGGCGGATGGCCCAACCAGCCGGCGAGCAGCTACTTCGCCGGTGACATCGGTCAGGTGTCGATCTACCCGACGGTCCTCGACCGCAGCACCGTGGTGAACCAGTTCGTCGCATCCGGTCGTCCGTCCCCCCTCGCCCCCGCTCCCGCGGATGCATACGGAGCTGCCGTCTACAACGGCAACCCGGACATCTTCTGGCGCCTCGACGAGACCAGCGGCTCTGTGGCCAACAGCGCGGACGCGTACACCAACAACGGCACGTACTCCGGCACCGCGACCACCAAGAACCAGAGCGGCGTCCTGCCCGGCACGGCTGACAAGGCCGTGCGGTTCAACACGAACAACTCCGGATCGTCCGGCGGTATCGTGACGAGCAACCAGCAGTTCGCCAACCCCTCGGTGTACACCGAGGAGATCTGGTTCAAGACGACCACCACCAAGGGCGGAAAGCTGATCGGCTTCGGCGACCGGCAGACCGGCCTGTCGAGCAACTACGACCGCCACGTCTACATGCAGGACGACGGCCGCATCGTGTTCGGCGTCTGGACCGGTCAGGCCAACACCATCACATCGCCCAACCCGCTGAACAACAACCAGTGGCACCAGGCGGTGGCGTCGCAGGGACCGAACGGCATGGCCCTCTACGTCGACGGCCAGCTCGTCGGCACCAACCCGCAGACGCAGGCGCAGGCATACAGCGGATACTGGCGCATCGGCGGCGACAACACCTGGGGTTCCACCGGACCGTACTTCAGCGGCACGCTGGACGAGGCTGCGGTCTACCCGAGCGTGCTGAGCGCTCAGGATGTGGCGAACCACTACTCGCTCGGAACGTCCGGCACCCTGCCGAACCAGCTGCCGACCGCGTCGTTCACCTCCTCCGCGTCGTTCCTCGACGCGAGCTTCGACGGCACGGCGTCCACGGACCCGGACGGCACGATCGCCTCGTACGCCTGGGACTTCGGAGACGGTGACACCGCAACGGGCGCAACGGCCACCCACACCTTCCTCCAGAGCGGCAGCTACCCCGTGAAGCTGACCGTGACGGACAACCAGGGTGGGACGGGCACCGTGACGCAGGTCGTGGCCGTCCAGGCCGCACCGCCGAACCAGCCGCCGGTGGCAGCGTTCACCTCCTCGGCGACGTTCCTCGACGCGAGCTTCGACGCATCCGGTTCGTCAGACCCGGACGGCACCATCGCCTCGTACGCCTGGGACTTCGGTGACGGAGCGACGGCGACCGGAGCGACGGCGACGCACACCTTCTCCGACACGGGCACATACCCCGTGAAGCTGACGGTGACCGACGACAAGGGCGCGACCGCGAGCATCACCAAGGGTGTCGCCGTTCAGGCCGCACCGCCGAACCAGCCGCCCGTGGCAGCGTTCACCTCCTCGGTGACGAACCTCGGCGCATCGTTCGACGGCTCGACCTCGAACGACCCGGACGGCACCATCGCCTCGTACGCCTGGGACTTCGGAGACGGAGCGACGGGAACCGGAGCGACGGCCACCCACACGTACGCCACCGGCGACACGTTCACGGTGACGCTCACGGTGACGGACAACCAGGGTCTGTCGACCTCGGTCTCGCACCAGGTCACCACGACCGTCCCGCCGAACCAGCTCCCGACCGCGTCGTTCACCGCAACGGTGACGAACCTCGGGGTCTCGGTCAACGGTTCGGCCTCGGCTGACCCGGACGGCACGATCGCCTCGTACGCCTGGAACTTCGGAGACGGAGCCACGGGTACCGGAGCGACCGCGACGCACACCTACGCTGCAGCCGGCCCGTACACGATCACCCTGACCGTGACGGACAACCGGGGAGGCACGGCCACCACCACCCGCGCGGTGACCGCGACCAACCCGGCCCCCAACGCCCTCGCCCAGGATGCGTTCGAACGCTCCGTGACGAACGGCTGGGGAACGGCGGACAAGGGTGGGGCGTGGACGCTCTCCGGCGGCGCGACCAGCTTCAACGTCACGAACGGCGTCGGCCAGCAGGTGACGCCTGCCGGTATGACGAAGACGGCGACGCTGACGACGGTCACCCAGACGAGTGCCGATGTGACGGTCACGGTCTCCGCCGACAAGGCGGCGACCGGTGGCGGCATCTACTACTCGGCGATCGGCCGGATGATCGGCACGAACGACTACGAGGCCAGGGCATGGGTCAAGTCGACCGGTGCCGTGCAGCTCCAGCTGATGCAGGGTTCGACGACCCTGTCCGCGCTCAACGTCCCCAACCTGACGGTTGCTGCCGGTGACAAGCTGAAGATCCACCTGCAGGTGTTCGGCACGTCGCCGACCACGATCAGGGCCAAGGTGTGGTCCGCATCCACCACGGAGCCCGCTGCCTGGCAGCTGACCTCCACGGATGCGACGGCAGCCCTCCAGGCCGCCGGGTTCACCGGACTCCGCACCTACGTCTCCGGAACGGCGACCGACATCCCGGTCACCACCCGTTTCGATGACTTCGTGGTGGTGCCCGCACAGTGAACGACCGGATGAACCGCACGCGGCGCACGGTTCTCGTGGCGCACCCGAGCTCGGAGCTGTACGGCTCCGACCGGGTGCTCCTCGAGAGCGTCACCGCCCTCGTCGACGATGGCTGGGATGTGGTGGTGACGGTGCCGGACGATGGCCCGCTGCTGCCCGAAGTCGTCGCCCGCGGGGCGAGGGTCAGGAGGTGCGCGGCACCCGTGGTGCGCAAGAGCGCCCTCCGCCCCCTCGGCTTCGTGCGGTTCGTCGGCACGGCCGTCCGCGGCCTCGTCGACGGGATGCGGATGCTCCGCCAGGAGCGTCCGGCCCTCGTCTACGTGAACACGGTCACCGTGCCCCTCTGGATCGGACTCGGACGCCTCGCCCGCGTGCCCGTGCTCTGTCACGTGCACGAGGGCGAGAGCTCCGCCTCCCCTCTGCTCCGGCGCATCCTGGCGCTGCCGCTGCTGCTCGCGAACACCATCGTGGCCAACAGCAGATTCAGCGTCGGCGTGCTCGGCGGGTCGTTCCCGTCGCTGGAGCGCCGCGCGGAGGTCGTGTACAACGCCGTCCCCGGCCCGCCGGAGCGCACGCCCGTGCGGGCGAGCATCGACGGCGACCTGCGGGTGACGTACATCGGCAGGCTCTCTCCCCGCAAGGGCGTCGACGTCGCCATCGACGCGATCGCCGAGCTCGACCGCCGCGGCGTGCCGGCGACGCTCGACCTCGTCGGAGCGGTGTTCCCCGGCTACGAATGGTACGAGACGGCACTGCGCGAGCAGGTCGAGAAGAAGAAGCTCGGCGACAGGGTCAGCTTCCGCGGGTTCCAGCCGTCGGTGTGGGAGTACGTGCACGGCGGCGACGTCGTCCTCGTGCCGTCGCGCGCCGACGAGCCGTTCGGCAACACCGCCGTCGAGGCCATCCTGAGCGGCCGTCCGGTCATCGCGAGCGCCACGAGCGGTCTTCTCGAGGCGACGGCGGGATACGCGACGGCCACCACGGTCGTCCCCGGCAGCTCCGACTCGCTGGCAGACGCCCTGGTCGGGACCATCGCGGACTGGGAAGACACCAGGGCGAACGTCGGTTCGGACGCCGAGGCGGCCGAACGCCGGCACAGCCCGGGCGCCTACCGCCGCAGGATCGCCGCGATCGTGCGCGGCAACGCTCGCACGCGCTGACGACCGGCGCTCGCGAACTCGAACGGGCGCTGCGGCGCCCGCTGGCTTAACATGGGCGGAAGGGGGTGATGAGGATGTTTCACATGGCGGCGCTGACCGGTCCGGTCGTGGACAGGTCGCTCCTGCTGGCGCTCGCGCTGGTGGTCGCCTTCGTCGGCTTCCTCGTGCTCCGCCGCTCGCCCAGGCTCGCCGTCTGCGTCTGGATCTGCGTGCTCGCCTTCGTGCCGATCTGGCTGGGCGTCAACGTCGGCTTCAACGGCAACTACTACCTCCCTCCCGCGACGGCTGCCGGGCTCCTCGTGCTCGCCGCTCTGCTGCCCATCCCGCGCCTGCGGCTCAGCTGGGTGGACGGGCTGGTGGTGCTGGTGGTGGTCGCCGCGGTGTGCTCGCTCTACACGGGCAGCGCATCCATCGCCGTCAGCGCGCTGTTCAGCATCGTCACCTACTACGTCATCGCCTATCTGGTCGGCCGGTTCGCTCCGCTGAAGGTGGATGCGCGCTGGCTGCACGCCGCCATCGCCATCGTCTTCACCGTCGTCGCCCTCCTCGCCGTCATCGAGGGACTGACGCACTGGAACCCGTTCGTGGAGATCCACGCCGGCAACTCGCTCTACACGATCTGGGGCAGCATCCAGGAGCGCGGCGGCGTCCCGCGCGCCGAGGGGGCGTTCGGCCACTCCATCGCGCTCGGGTCCAGCCTGGCTCTGGCGGTTCCGCTCACGCTGGCCGCGCCGTTCCGGCTCTGGGTGCGCGCGGGCATGGTGCTGCTGATGCTGGTCGGGACCGTGTTCACCTTCAGCAGGATCGGGATGATCTGCGCGCTCCTCGGGCTCGTGCTGAGCATCCTGTTCATGCGCGACGCGATCACCAGGAAGGCGAGGATCGTGCTCGTCGCCGTGATGCTCGCCGTCTCCGCCGTGCTGTTCCCGCTGGTCGCCGCAGTGTTCGACGACGCCGGCTCCGAGGCGAGCGACAGCGCGAACTACCGGGGGGACCTGCTCTCGCTGATCGGCACGATGAACCCGATCGGCGTCGCGTCGTCCGCCGAGAAGAACTCAGCGGGCAACCTCTACTTCGGGGACTTCCGCTCGATCGACAGCCAGCTCATCCTGACCGGGCTCACCAACGGCGTGATCGTGCTGCTGGGCATCCTGGTCGCTCTCGCCGGCGGCATCATCCTGCTGGTCAGGCGCAAGGCAAGCCCGGCGACGATCGCGCTGGTCGCCCAGATCCCCGCCTTCGCGACGGTGGCCCTCATCACCCAGTACTCGATCTTCGTGTGGTTCGTCGCCGGACTCGCAGCGACGACGCAGCTGCTCCCCCTCAATTCCGCGGGAGTCATGCTGGACGGCCACTCGGAGGAGCACCCGCGTCACACTCGCACCGACGCGCGTCCTCCGGTGAGGAGCGCCGCCTAGAATGCCTTCAACGACGCCCGACCGCGTCCGCCGTCCGCCAGACACCCGAGCGATCCACCGCTCGCTGCCCGGCGAGCGAGCGGCGCCTGCCATCACATCCGACTCCCTGGGAGGCCCGTCCATGAACACGCACCAGTACCTCACCGCATTCCGGCGGTTCTGGTACGTGATCGTGGTCGCGACCATCGTCGGCGGCCTCGCCGGTTTCGGTCTGTCACAGATCGCGAAGCCGGTGTACACGGCCACCTCCGGTCTCTACTTCTCGCTGAACTTCGGCGGGTCGGCCAGCGACCTCAGCCAGGGTTCGACGTACACCCAGAACCAGATGCTGTCCTTCGCCCAGCTGGCGGAGTCGCCCGTCGTGCTCCAGCCGGTGGTCGACGATCTCGACCTGGATGTGACCGCCAAGGGCCTCGCGGACGCCATCGCCGTCAGCACCCCGCAGAACACGGTCATCCTGGAACTCGCGGTGACGGACCCCGACCCCGCGCAGGCCGCGAAGATCGCGAACGCCGTCGCCGCCAGCCTCAGCAAGACGGTCGAGCAGATCGCGCCGAAGAACGCTGAGGGGCAGACCACGGTGTCCGTCCGGGTGATCGAGAACGCGAGCGAGCCGAAAGACCCGTCATCGCCGAACACCCGCCTCAACGTGGTCACCGGGCTGCTGCTCGGCCTGATCGTCGGCGTGCTGATCCTCGTGCTCAGGGCCACGCTGGACACGCGCGTGCACAGCGCGGAGATCGCGGCCGCCGTCACGCAGGCTCCGCTGCTCGGCTCCATCCAGAAAGAGCGGGGCAAGCATCCGCGTCCCGTTCTCGCCGTCGAGCCGCTGTCCAACTCGGCGGAGAACTATCGGCAGCTGCGGTCGAACCTGGAGTTCGTCACGCTGGGCTCCCCCTCGCGGGGCATCGTGGTCACCTCGTCCATCCCCGCTGAGGGCAAGTCGATGATCGCCACGAACCTGGCGCTCGCCCTCGCGGAGACCGGGCAGCGCGCCCTGCTGATCGACGCGGACCTGCGCCGCCCGATGGTCGCCAACTACTCGGGGCTGGTCGGAGACGCCGGACTCACCTCCGTGCTCGCCGGCCGGGCGGAGTTCTCGGACGTCGTGCAGCGCTGGGGCGAGGGCAGCCTGGACGTGCTCACCTCCGGTCCGATCCCGCCGAACCCGAGCGAGCTCCTCTCGTCGCGGGCGATGACCGAACTGCTCGGCCGCCTGGTCGCCGACTACGACGTGGTCGTGATCGACACGGCCCCGCTCATCGCGGTGGCAGACGCCGCGATCCTCGCCCGCCAGGTGGGCGGAGCGATCGTGGTCGTCGACCGCACGCACGTCCGCCGCCAGCAGCTCACCCAGACGATGGACTCCCTGGAGAAGTCGGGCGTCACGGTGCTGGGCATCGTGCTCAACCGGGTCAGCGCGCAGAAGAACAGGGACGTGTACTACCCGGCGGCCAAGCAGCCACAGCGCCGCTTCGGCCTGCCGACCAGGGCATCGTCCACCGCCGCCGGCACAGCAGCAGCGCCGGACGACGCTGACTCCGCAGAGTCGTCGGAGTCGGTGCCCACCCACAAGTAGCAGGGCGGGGCGGCTCCGCTCGCGCGGAGATTCCGGCCGGCCGGCGCCCAAAGTCCGTTCGAGCGGACTTTCGGTCGGCGAGTCGCTGGCGCCCTCCGTACGTGCGGAAGCGCCGGCGAGGGCTGACGAGTCGTGTCCGCGTTTCCGACCTGAATTTGCTGGTGATCGGTTGACGCTCAGCGCGCTCCGGTGAACACCACGAGCTTGGCGCCCGCGGCGTCCGCGAGGGTGACGGTGACCGTCTTCGCGTCGTCCGGCACGGTGAAGACGTAGGTGGCCGTCGCCGTCGCGCCGGGCGCGAGCTCGGAGCCGAACGGCTTCGTGGCCTTGTCGCTGTCGACCCTGGCCGCCGGTGTCGCGTCGTCTCCGTAGTATCCGTTGACCGTGACCGCGGTGAGCGGCACGGCAGCGCCCGTGTTGTTCGTGAGCGTGATCGTCGCCTTCACCGACGGTCCGCTGACCTCGCCTGCACGGGATGCGGTAGCGGTGTACGCCTCCAGCTTCGTGACGGCGGCGGTGAGACCGGCCGGCGTCTTCGCCTGCTGCTTGGTGCTCACCGTCTCCGCGACCTTCTGGCCGTATTTGACCTCGTCGCTGCGGGCAGCGGGAGCCTCGCTCTTGGTGCCGCCGGGTGCGGGCGTCGCTGTGCCGCTCGACCCGCCGGTCGCCGGGGTGTCGGACGGCGCGGCCTGCTGCGTCGCCACCGGCTGCAGGGCGTTCGGCACTGGGCCGCCCGGCTGTGCACCGTGGATGCCGGCGACGATGAGGCCGGCTGCCACCGCTGCGACGGCGACACTGCCGACGACGATGAGCGTGATGCGGTTGCGGACGTGGTGGTCCGGGCCTCTGGTGGCCTCTGTTGCGTCGGTCATGATCGTCCTTCTTCGGTGCTCTGGCGTTGGTCGGTTGCCAGGTGCTGGTCGGGGGTGGCCGGGGCGCGCAGCTCCCGGAACCAGCTGGCAGCCGCCAGCAGGAGGAACGCGGTCGTCGCCGCGAAGAGCAGGGTGTACACCACCAGGAACAGCGGCAGTGCGCCGAGGAGCACGAACGAGAGGCAGAGCACGCCGTAGTCCATCGGCAGGACCGCGATGGCGCGCATCCACGACGGGCGCCCAGGTGCGTCGGCGGCAATGGATGCGCGCCCGCGCTGCCGGCGGAGCTGCTCGGTCAGGATCATGCCGAAGAACAGCACGGACGAGACGATCGAGAACGCCACGGGGATGAGCAGCCACCAGGTCGGCACGGAGCCGTGCAGCCAGAAGCCGACGGCGAGCGCCAGCGGCATGGTGACCACCTTGGTCGCGTCGACCATGTGATCGAGCCATTCGCCCGCCGGACTGCTGAGTCCGGTGAGCCGGGAGACCTGTCCGTCAGCGCTGTCGAACGCGTAGCCGACGAGCAGCAGCACGGCGACGGTGATCCCGGCCCACCAGGACGGAGGGAAGACGACGAGGATGGCGATGGCCGCGAACGTCCAGACGGCGCTGATGGCCGTGACGGCGTTCGGGGTGAGTCCTGCACGGTACGCCCACGCGGCGAGGTAGCGGCCGATGCGGCGGTTGACGTAGCGGGAGTATGCCGGCGCACTCCTGGCTGCCGGCTTCTGCGCCGCCGCCAGGCGGTGCACCACGTCGAGGTAGCTCTCGCGGGCGGCGCCCGCTGCTGCCGCTTCTGCCGATCCGGCGCTCATCAGCTGGTCCGCTCTGCCGGGACGGCCACGGAGGCCAGTCTGCTCTGCCCGTTCACGCGCTGCCCGAACACGGGACGCTTCGGCTTGACCGCCCTGCGCTCCACGAGGTCGCTGCAGAGTGCTTCGTATTCGTCGGCGACCGCATCCCAGTCGTAGCGCTTCGCGCGCTCGCGGGTGGCCGTGCTGCGCGCGGCGTGCTGCTCGACGGCCGCCTCCGCGAACCCGATCGTGCCGGAGAGGTCCGAGGCGGCGGAGAAGTAGAGACCTGCGTCGCCGAGCACCTCGCTGTTGAACGGGACGTCGTATGCGATGGTCGGCGTGCCGGCCCCGACGGCCCTGAGCAGCGACGGGTTCGTTCCGCCGACCGAGTGGCCGTGCAGGTAGGTGTACGCCGACGCGTAGAGCTGATCGAGCAGCTCCTGGTCCCAGACGCCGCCGAGGAAGCGCACCCGGTCGTCCGCGAGGGCGCGCACCCTGCGGGTGTACTCCTCGGCGTACGGCGCGGAGCCGACGACGACGAGCGGCAGCTTCGCGTCGCTCCTCCGGTAACCGTCCACGATGGTGTCGACGTGGTTCTCCGGCTCGAAGCGGGCGACGACCAGGTGATAGCCGTGCGGTGCGAGGCCCAGTTCGCCGAGGCGGTGGGTGGCTCCGGCGACGGTCGGCGCTCCGTAGGCGATCAGCCTCGTGCCCGCCGCGAACTCGGTGGTGTAGTAGTCGGCGATGCCCTGCGCGTCGGCGATCAGCGCATCCGACCAGCGGACGGCGGCGGACTCGGCGAAGCGGTAATACCGCCGGCCCATCGCACCCCACTTGGCGCGCTGCCACTCCAGTCCGTCGACGTGGGTCGCGACCGGGATGCGCGCAGCACGCAGCATCGGCAGGTACAGAGAGTTGGCCGCGTTGAAGACGATCGCGGCGTCTGTCCGGTGGGTGAGCAGGTGGCCGACCGAGAGTCCGGTGTGGCTGAGGGTTTCGAGCGACCTGCGCCGCATGGCGCCCTGGTGCACGAGGGTCATGCCCTTGTAGCTCGCCAGCTCCTCCTGCGGCTCTGCGCCGTCGGCGGTCTCCACACGACGGCAATAGACCCGGACGCTGTGGCCGCGGTCGGCGAGCCGGCTTCCGACCTCTTCGACGCACGTCTCGAACCCGCCGTACCGAGCCGGGACGCCACGCGTCCCGACCAGTGCGATGCTGAGTTGCTTTCCCCCTGCGCCCATCGGATTTCCGCTCCCCGTCGTGTCTGGCCGTCTCCGGCCGTCGGTTCGCCGACGTCGGCACGGTCCGCGCTCCGACTGGACCGAGTCGGGGCACACCACGGGTGGAAAGGATCGCTTCAGCGTCGGGCTGCTGTTGCCCCGCCAGTCTAATCCGAGAAATCCTCATTGAATGCCCCCTTCTTCGGGGGGCGAGTGTTTCTCACTTCTTTCGGGACGCCCGCAACCCGTCCCTGACACCGGTAAACGCCGCCCGGAGCGGAGCGACCGGATGCGCGAACTGGCGCCGCCCGCCCTGCAGCAGCACCTCCCACGCGATCGGCAGGCTCGCCCGCCTCCATCGCCGCACGGTCGCCGCATCCAGATTCCGCGACGCGAACACCAGCCGGTTGCGGATGTTGAAGTAGTAGTACCCCTCGGACTTCGCGGCGCCGGCGCTCTCCAGCCCGTCGCCCTGGGTGCCGCCCTCCGCGTGCACGGCGACCGCAGCATCCACCACCCGGACGCTCGCCCCCGCCCTGCGCGCCCGATAGGACAGCTCCACGTCCTCCCAGTAGAGGAAGTACCCGTCGCCGAACCCGCCGATGCGATCCCACAACTCGGCGGACACCATCAGGCAGGCACCGGACAGCCACTGCTCGAGACGCGGATCGTCAGCGACGGCCCGCTTGCGCGTCGCGGTGATCCGCCCGTCACCGAGATCCAGGTCGGACCCGTCGAACCAGACGGACCCGTCCGGCCGCAGGATGCGCGGGGCCAGCAGGGCAAGCGGCTCGGCGGCGACAGCGGCGGCGAGCGTCTCCACCGCATCCCGCGCGATGGTCGCATCCGGGTTCAGCAGCAGGAACCCGCTCGCACCGGCCGCGCGCGCGGCGTCGACGCCCGCGTTCATCCCGAGCCCGAAACCGAGGTTGCCCTCCGGCGTGACGATCACCCAGCCGCGCTCGGCGCCGAGAGCGACGACGGCGGCACGTTCGCCGGCGTCGGAGAAGTTGTCCACCACGACGAAACGCGCCTCCGGCATGGCGTCGGCGAGCGGGACGAGGTTGGCGCGCAGCAGGGACGACGAGCCGTAGTTCACCACGACGACCGCGAGCTGTCCGACCATCCGCGGATGCTATCACGGGGGTGCTGCCCGGCCCGGGGCAGACGAACGCGGCCGACTGTGGATAGGTTGTCCCTGTGCCGAACCTGACGATCGCGGTGCCCACATACCACCGCCCTGACGACCTGCGCGAGCTGCTGCCCGCCCTCGTCGCGCACGGACGCGCTCTCGAAGCAGAGGACGACAGCGATTACACCGTCGAGGTGCTCGCCGTCGACAACGACCCGGAGGGAAGCGGCAGGGAGGCGGCGTCCGCGGTGGAGGGTGTGCGGTACGTCGTCGAGCCGCACCCCGGGATCGCCGCCGTGCGCAACCGGGCCATCGACGAGGCGTCCGGGTCGCGGCTGCTGGCGTTCATCGACGACGACGAGCGGCCGCATCCCGGCTGGCTGGTCCAGCTGGTGCGGGTGTGGGAGGCGTCGGAGGCCGCCGCGGTGGCCGGGAGGGTGGTCGCGGCGTTCGAGCGGCCGCTCGACCCGTGGCTGAAGGCCGGCGACTTCTTCACCCGGCGTTCGCTGCCGACCGGCACGGACATCGACGTCGCCGCGGCGGGCAACCTGCTGCTCGACCTCGATCAGGTGCGCAGCAGCGGAGTGCGGTTCGCCGTCGATCTCGGTCTGAGCGGCGGAGAGGACACCCTGTTCAGCCGCCAGCTGCACCACGCCGGGTTCCGGATGGTGTGGTGCAACGAGTCCGTGATCACCGACCTCGTCCCTCCCGCTCGGCAGAACAGGCGGTGGGTGCTGCGGCGCGCGTGGAGTCACGGCAACTCGGCGGCCGTGGTGCGCCTGCGGCTCGCCGACGGCGCCGGCGGGATGCTCGCCGCGCGCCTGTGGGCGGTCGCGGGCGGCGCGGCCAGGGTCGTCGGCGGGGTGCTGAGGGTCGCGCTCGGGATCGTGACGGGCTCCCTGCGGCATCAGGCCCGCGGTTCGCGGGCGGCATACCGGGGACTCGGGATGATCTGGGGAGCGTTCGGCGGCGTCTACCAGGAGTACGCGCGCACGGAGGCCGCGGCATGAGCGCGCTGCACAGGCTGCGCAACGGCGCCGTCACGGCCGTGCGCCGCGTCGGCGCGCCGGTCGGCTCCGTGATGCGGGTGCGGACGGACGCACCGCTCGTCGCGCTCACCTTCGACGACGGGCCGGTCGACGGCGACACGCAGAAGGTGCTCGCCGCGCTCGGCGACGCCGGAGCGACGGCCACGTTCTTCGTGCTGCTCACCCGCGTCCGCCGCGCGCCCGCGCTGTTGCGCGACGTGGTGGCCGCCGGTCACGAGATCGCACTCCACGGGCCGGACCACCGGCGCCTCACCACCCTCCCGCCGGACAGCGTCCGCTCCAGGATGCGCGACAGCCGCTCCGAGCTCGAAGACGCGGCGGGCGTCCCCGTGCGCTGGTTCCGCCCGCCGTACGGCGCGCAGAACATGCGCATCTGGCGGGCGACCAGGGCCGCCGGGATGACCCCCGTGCTGTGGGGGCCGACGCTCGCCGACTGGCGCACGACATCGACCGAGGAACGGCTGCGGCTCGCCGTGCAGGGTGAGCGCGGCGCGATCATCCTCGGGCACGACGGGTTCGCCGACGCGGTCGACGGGGTCGACGACGGGCCGGCGCCCGAGCTCGACAAGGGGCGACTGGTGTCGGCCGTCGCCGCGGGTTACGCGGACAAGGGGCTGAGCCTGCGGTCACTCGGTGGGGTCGCAGCGAGCGGCAGGCTCGTGCGCGAGGCCCGCTTCACGCACTGACCGAGCGTCGCCTCGCCGCCCTGCTGCCCGCCAGGGCGATCGCCTGACGGTAGGCGTCCGCGTGCTGCTCGCCCGCCTTCGCCCAGTCGCGCGCGCTCAGGTCCGGTCTGCCCGCCGGCGGCGTCTCCGCGACATCCGCGATGGCGGCGGCCAGCGCATCCGGAGTCAGCGCCCCGGTGTACCGGTGCACCCACGCCTGGCCGACCTCCTCGGCGAGCGCCGCCGTCGTCGGGTTGTCCGGCACGAGGATCGGGCGGTCGAGCGACAGCGCCGTGAGGGCGCCTCCGGAGTTGTGCATCTCGCGGTACGGCAGAGCGATCAGCGCCGCCCGCGACACCAGCTCGACGATCTCGGCGTCGTGCAGGAATGCCAGGGTGACGTCGACGCGGTGGTCGCGCTCCGCGCGCTCCAGGACGGAGGTGGCGAGTTCGTCGCTCGACGGCTTGCCTGCGACCTCGAGCCGGAGGTCGTCCCCCGGCACGGCGGCGAACACATCCAGCAGCTCTTCGACGCCCTTGTAGCGGCGGATCAGCCCGAAGTAGCCGACCCGTCCCTGCTGCGGGGAGCTCTTCGCGTATGCGGCGAACCAGTCTCGATAGTGGCCGTGCAGGATGGTCGCGTACTCGACGCCCGGCGCGAACTCGGTGGTCGGGTTCAGCCGGATGCGCAGGGTGGTCCTGTCGTCGAACCAGCGCAGCAGGGCGTGCTCGCGGCGGGAGATGCCGGTGGGCAGGTGGAGGTTGTGGGTGGTCCGGACGATGGGCGTCTTCGTGAGCGCGAGCTTCCACATCAGCAGCACGAACAGCGCCTGCCGGACGAACGCTTTCGGCTTGCTCTGGCCGGCGACGAGGATCTCCGGCCAGTGGGCGTGGAACACGTCGTACCGGCCGAGCAGCGCCTTCTTCCAGGAGAACGTGCGCAGTTCCAGGTCGGGGGTCGAGCGCAGACTGTCGCGCAGCATGATGATGTACGGGTTCGTGGTCGGCCGCGGGTCGGGGAACGACTGCTGCACGACGATTCGCTCTGCGGCTGTCATGGTGCCACCCACAATAGGCCCACCGGGATGCGCCCCCCACAAGCAGGGGACATTTGATGAGAAATGCTCGTTATTGATCCGGATTCGTCCTAAGCTCGTTCGACAGAGCCAGCGAACCGACCCTCGCCGGCCGAAGGACGTTCGACGAGATGGCCACCGCAACCAGCCTGCAGCACCCCCGTGTGCGGCTCTACGACCAAGTGCGCAGCGTGCACCTGGAGCGGGCGCGCGAGCTGGAGCCTGCGGCGATCGTCTTCCGCAGCAAACGCTACGACTTCGACGAAGACCTCACGGACGGCCTCGAGCTCGCCCAGGCCGGCACCATCGCCGCAGCGCGCCTCGCTCTCACCAGCAGGATCACCCACCTCGAGATCAACGAGCCGCTCTACCTGGATGCGCTGCCCCGCACCGCCGTCACCCTCTTCGCCATCGGCCTCCGCCGCATCGTCGGCGGCCGCCGCGTGACCGTCGCCACGTACGCCATCGAGAACCTCGACCCGTTCGCGACCACCCCTCCGCGCTTCAAGACCCGCGTGCGCCGCGGCATCGAACGCCTCCTGGCCGAGTACGTCTGGCGCAGGGTCGACAACGCGGTGTTCGGAACGGCAGGGGCGCACGGGCTGTACGCGCAGTCGTTCCGCACCCAGCCGCGGCGCCACTCCACCGTCGAGGCGCTGCCGAGCCCGTGCCCCTGCGTCGACGACGCGGACACCGCGAACGGCGACAGGAACAGCGTCGTCTTCCTCGGCAACTTCGGAGCGCGCAAAGGCTTCAGCGACGTGCTCGCCGCCTGGCCGCTCGTCCGGGAGAGCAGGCCGGATGCGCGACTCACCCTCCTCGGCACCGGCAGCCAGCTCGACGACGCCCGCGCCGCAGCGGCCGCGGACCCGACGATCACCCTCCACGTCGACCCTCCCCGCTCCGAGATCCACGCGCACCTCCGCACCGCGCACGCCCTGGTGCTCCCGTCGCGCAGGATGCCCGGCTGGCGCGAACAGGTCGGCCTGCCCATCGTCGAAGCGCTCGCGCACGGCTGCGAGATCGTGACGACCGACGAGACCGGCATCGCGGACTGGCTGCGTGAGAAGCGGCACAGGGTGCTCCCGTCCGACGCGAGCGCCGCGCGCATCGCCGGGGCGATCGCCGCCGCCGTCGACGCCGATCGTGCCAAGGCCGACATCCTCGCCACGCTGCCCGCCGTCGACGGGCGGATCGCGGCGGGACGCCTGCTGTTCGACGACCCTGCGCATCCGGTGGCCCGATGAGCCACGCGAGGGCCGCAGGCACAGGGATGCTCAAGTCGGTCGGATCGACGGCCGTCATGAAGGTGCTCGTGATGGGCGTCTCCGGCATCATCGGCATCGTCAACAGCCGCCTCATCATCCAGAACTTCGGCACCGACGCGTACGCCCAGTACGGGCTGCTCGCCGCGCTCCCCGCCCTGCTGCCGTTCGCGGACCTCGGTATCGCCGCCGTCGCGATCAACGCGGTCGCCGGCTCCTCCGACCCGCGCAGCGACCCCGTGGTGCGGCGCACGCTGACGACGGCGTTCCGCATCCTGTTGCTGTCCGGCGCCACGATCATCGGGATCGGCATCGTCATCTCGCTGCTCGGCTGGTGGCCGCTGCTGCTCGGCCAGGGACTACTCCCGGACGGCGGCAGTCTTGCGGCGATGCTCTGCCTCGGCACGTTCGGGCTGGTGCTTCCGCTGAGCGTCGGTTCGCGCATCCTGGTCGGGCTGGGCAAGACGAGCACCCAGGTGGCGAGTCAGGCCGTGGTCGCGCCCGCGATGTTCCTCGGCATCGCGACGCTGGTGGCGCTGTCGGCGCCCGCGGGGAGCTTCATCGCGATCCTCTCCTACATCGCCAACGGGCTGGCGTCGCTGATCTGCCTGCTGGTGGCGGCCAGGATGATCAAACCGCAGGTCGGAGCCGCGCTGCGCGAGGTGCCGTTCCCCCGCCGCTACCCCGGCGTTCCCGCCATCGGCGTCGCCTGGCCGATGCTCGTGCAGATGGTGGCGCTGCCGATCGCGATGCAGACGGACCGGCTGCTGCTCAGCCACCTGACCACCGGGACAGAACTCGCGCAGTACAACCTCGCCTCCCAGCTGTTCGGCCTCGCCGTGCAGACGATCGCCGCGGCCGGCGTCGCGCTCTGGCCGATCTACGCGCGCGCCCGCTCGGAGCGCAGGGTCGAGTCCCCGCTCAAGCCGACGATCTGGTTCCTCGCGGGCGGCCTCGCCATCGGGCTGGCCCTCGCCGTGCTCGCGCCCTGGCTGACGAAGTTCATCGCGGGCGACGCGCTCACGCTCGACCCGTGGCTGATCGGCGGCTTCGTCGTGTTCGTCGCGCTGCAGGCAGCCAAGTACCCGGTCGGGATGTACATGACCGACCAGCGCGGCCTCACCTTCCAGGTCTGGCCGATCCTCGCGAGCATCCCGCTTAACCTCGGCCTCTCCTGGTGGCTGATCGGCGTGATCGGCGCCGGAGGGCCGATCGTCGGCTCCGCGGTCAGCGTGCTGCTGTGCCAGGTGATCCCGAACCTCTGGTTCGTGTCCCGCGATCTGCGCCGCCGTCGCGCAGAGCTGGCCGACGTGCCCGCCCCGGTCTGAGCCGCCCCCGACGACAGCGAGCCCAGGGTTCCCACCTGACGACGGTGTCGTGAGGCGAAGAATCCTGGGCTCGAGTGCTGCGGGGTGGAGCTCCGGGCTACCAGGCCCCGAGGTGGACGCTTCCTGCAGGCTTGCCCGCCAGGGAGGCGAGCGCGGCCGGGATACCGGTCGGCACGCTGCTGAGCGCCGCGGCGATGCCGGTGAGCTGGGTGGGTGCCGCGGACGCCGCACCCTCCTGGAGCACACTGTGCGCATCCTGACCGGTCGCCGCGGTGAAGGCGGAGAAGGTCGGGTAGATCGCCGGGTCACCGGCCCCACGGGACCAGATCACTGCCCACGACGGCGCGTTGGCCGACGGGCGGCGGTACAGGTTGTGGTCCGCCGTGATCTTCATCTGGGCCGCAGAGAACTGGTGCGAGTAGTCCTCGACGCAGAGCAGGCAGTTGCCCGAGCCGCCGGAGATCACGTTGTTGCTGATCGAGATCGGGCCGGTGATCCAGGTCATCGTCGGGTCGGGGAAGGCCTGGCGCTGGTCGTGACCGGCGTCGGACGCGTTCGCCCCACGGCGCGAGTCCTGGGTGATGTCCAGGTTGCGCACGTTGTTCGAGATGGTGTTGTTCCAGACCTGCGCGTTGCTCACGTCGTTCAGCTTGATGCCGGACTTCTGATTGCCGGACACCACGTTGTCGACGAGGTTGGCCGTGGCCGAGATCTCGATGACGATGCCGTTGCCGACGTTGTTGAGCGAGTCGTTGCCCGCGACGGCCATCCCGTACACCGACTCGTCGAACCACAGGCCGTGGCTGGCGTTGTTGAGGAACGCGCTCGACCGGACGTCGACCCCGCGTGACCGGGTGATCTTCACGCCGCCGCTGACGGGCGATGTATTGAAGTGCTCGCTGTTGTCGTTGGCTGCGAGCACACCGGTCAGCTTGAGGTTGTCCGAGTTGTTCGCGTGGATGCCGAGCAGGCCGTTGCGGGCCGCCGTCACCTGCCGGAACGTGTTGCCGGAACCGCCGACCGACACACCGGTGGTGGCGTTGTCGAGGAACGAGACGTTCTCGAACGTCGCGCCGCCCTTGTAGTCGGTGACCGTGCCCATGTCTGGGACGGATGGGGCGTAGCGGCGCACGCCGACACCCTTCAGGGTAAAGCCGGTGCTGCCGACCGAGATGGCCTTCTGCAGGTCGCTCGCGCGGACCTCCTTGCCGGTCGGGTCGGACCCCATCACGAGTGCCTTGGCTCCCGTGTCGTAGAAGAACGTGCCCGGCTTGACGGCGGCGCGGCTGGAGACCTGCGTCTGCGCGACCCCGCCGACGAACAGCTGGTCGGGATGCGCGGCCATCGGGTATGCGGGGTTCAGCCACTGCCAGCCCGCTGCCGTGCCGTCGGATGCTCCGCGGTCGTACGTGGGGCTCGCGTCGAAGACGTGGTTCCAGCCGGAGGCGACCCAGGTCGTCCCGGACTTCGCCCAGCCGCCGACCACGGAGCTGCCATCGAACCAGGCGGCTTCCTTCGGGTACGACTGCACGGTGATGGCCTTGCCGGACGGGACGTTCACCGACTCGTGATAGGTGCCGCCGCGGAGCACGATGGTCGCGCCGGACGGTGCCACGTCGAGCGCGCGCTGCACCGTGCGGAACGGGGCAGCGACGGTGCCCGCCGCGGAGTCCGAGCCGGAGGGCGAGACGACGACCGCGTTGGCCGGCACGGCGTACGACGTGCTTCCGATGGCCGCTGCGCCTGCCGCGACGCGCATCCCGGTGGTGTCGATCGACGGGTCCGCTGACGGCGCCGGCTGCGTGGGCTGGGTCGGCTGCGTGGGCGTCGTCGGGGGAACCGGCTTCGCCGGGGTGGTCGGAGCCGGGGCCGGAGTGGTCGGCGCCGGGGCGGGCGTCGTGGTCGGCGGCTTCGTCGGGGCGGGAGCCGGGGTCGTCGTGGTGACGGGGACCAGGGTGCTCGCGCTCAGGTTGTCGAAGGCGACGTTCTGGGCGGCGGTGGAACCGGACAGGTACGACCAGGCTGCGAGGCTGCCCGCGCGCTGGATGCGCTGAGTGCTGCTGTCGGATGCGGTGGCCTGCCAGTTGGGCTTGGCCGCGCCGTTCTGCCAGGCACGCGCCGAGAGGGCGACCGGGTTGGTGCCCGTCGCCTGGAACTCGAGCTGAACGCTGGCGCCGGGCTTCAGGCCGGTCGCGACACGCACCTCGGGTGCGACCGTCGTCTGGTTGGCGGTGGAACCGTTGACGCGCACGATCGTGAGCGTGAGGTTCCCTCCGGCGCCGACGCGCACGTTCGCCTGGTAGTACGACCCTGCTGCGAGGCGCAGCTGCAGACCGGCGTACACGCCGTTGCCACTGGTCGGGATGCGCGGCACGTCGATCGTAGTCGACGCCGTCACATCGTTCGCGCTGACCGCGGGAAGCGCGGCGGTGAGAGACGAACCCGGGCGGGGGAGCGCCATGACGCCCGTCTTCCCGTCGGCGGAGAACGACTTGCTGCTGCTGAGCGAGTAGCTGCCGCCGACCTGGGCTGCACCCCAGCCGTTCGGCTGGGTGCGGTCGAGGGAGTCGGCGACGATGCGCTGACCGACCTGGTAGCTCAGTGGAGCTGCGGTCGCTGCGAGCGCGGGCAGCCCGAAGGCCGCAACAGCCACGACGGTAGCGCCGGCGGCGATTCCGTATCCGAGTCTGCGGTTCTTTTTGGGGGTTTCATTACGGTGGGCAGGCTGACGAATCATCAATACGTCTGTCCAAACTTTCGTCGTTGTGGGGATGGAACAGTAGGTGAGACCAACGACTACTGAAATGCTGCTGAGCACGCTAGCAGACGGGATACGCCCGCGCGAAACATAAATCAATAAGCGTACCGCGTGTCTCACGATTGCCCTCACCATCAGCGACCCCCCATTCGGGTGGCGCGATCCGCGAGATAGCGCGCCATTCAGATTGGCCAACAAACGTTTTCTTGAGGAAAACACAGGGGTGAAGCGCTCTCACAGACCCACTTAGAGGGCCACCGCTCTCAGGGGATTGCCAGCCTGAAGGCCCCTGCGTCGCGTGGTAAGCGCATCCATCGCGGCGGTCCGCGAGAATGGTCGGGTGCCAGCACCGACCTTCCGCATCCTGACGCTCTGCACGGGGAACATCTGCCGGTCCCCCGCCGCCGATCTGCTCCTCGCGCACGCCCTCGCCGGCGACGAGCGCTTCGACGTCAGCTCAGCCGGCACGCACGCGATGACCGGATGGAGCATCTCCTCCCCGATGGACGAACTCCTCGCCGAGCGGGGCATCGAGAGCGACCAGTTCGTCTCCCGGCAGGCGGATCGCGCGCTGCTCTCCTCCGCCGACCTCATCCTCACGGCCACCCGCGAACACCGCGAGTGGGCGGTGGGCGCCGCGCCGGGCACGGTGCGGAGGGCCTTCACGCTGACGGAGTTCACGGATGCGGCCGACGCGCATCCCGAGCCTGCTGCGGTCACCGCGCGGGAGCTGACGGCGTGGGCGGCGTCGCACCGGCCGAGCGCCGCCGTCGCGAACCGCGGGACGGCGACCAGGCGCGGGTATGTGGAGGGGGACATCCTCGACCCGTACGGGCGCGGGCGGTCGGCGTATGTGGCATCGCTCGGACAGATCGAACCGCTCACCGGGAGGATCGCACGGGTGCTGCTGAGCACGCATCACTAGCTCGACGGAGCGAGTTTCGCGGGAGGGGTGACAAATTCTCACTTATTCGACAGAATAGGTGAGGAAACCTCAACCCGGAAGGCGAAGCCCGTGACCCGACGCGTCGGCTATGCAGCAGGGGCGTTCGATCTGTTCCACATCGGACACCTCAACATCCTCAAGCACGCCAAGAGCCAGTGCGACTACCTGATCGCCGGCGTCGTGTCCGACGAGATGCTGCGGCAGGTCAAAGGCATCGACCCTGTCATTCCGCTCGCCGAGCGGCTCGAGATCGTGCGGAACATCGGCTTCGTCGACGAGGCGGTCGCCGAGACGGTGCCGGACAAGCTCGACACCTGGCGCGAACTGCAGTTCGACGTGTTCTTCAAGGGCGACGACTGGCGCGGCACGGAGAAGGGCCTGCGCCTCGAACGCGAGTTCGCCGCCGTCGGCGTCGAGGTCGTCTACTTCCCGTACACGATGACCACGTCGTCCACCACGCTCCGCCGAGCCCTCGCGGTCCTCGCCGGCTGACCTCCGCACCTCACGTCCCCCAGCCATCGAGCCGGGACTTATGTACGCCTGCGCCCGGCGTGTCGCGTACACAAGTCCCGGCTCGATTGCTTGAGGAGGCGGTCAGGCGGGGAGCTCCTGGCCCGCGACGAGGACGAGCGCGCGGGGCGGCGCGGCGACGAGCGCCTCCGGAACGTTCTGCGCGTCAAGAAGCACGACGTCGGCGACCGAGCCGACCGTGAGGTCGTGGGTGGCCCTGCCGACGAACGACGCGGCGTCGCTCGTGGCGACGCGAACCGCATCCACCAGGTCGTCGTCGCGGCGGAAGCCGGACAGCTGCGCCAGCCTGGCCGCCAGCCGCAGCAGGTCGCCGTCCCCGTACGGTCCCCACAGATCCCGGATGCCGTCGGTGCCGAGCCCGACGGGCACGCCGGCCGCGCGCAGCTCGGCGAGCGGCAGGCGGGGCGCGTTGATCGGGGCGACCGTGGTGATGGACACGCCGGTCTCGCGCATCCCGTCGATGAGCCCCCGCCGCCGCGCCTCCGGCAGCTCGCCGATGGCGAAGCCGTGCGCCACGTTCACCCGCCCGGCGAGCCCGGTCGCGCGCGTGCGCTCGATGATCAGCTCGTACTGGAACGCGCCGAGCTCCCCGCCGTCGTGCAGGTGGATGTCGATGCCGACGCCGCGCCGGTCTGCGATGTCGAACAGCGCGTCCAGCTGACCGACGGGGTCGCGGTCGATGGATGCCGGGTCGAGGCCGCCGATGTGCTCCGCGCCCTCCGCAGCGGCACGGTCGAGCAGGTCGAGCACACCCGGCCTGCGCAGCACGCCGTCCTGCGGGAACGCCACGATCTCCAGCGCCACCGGCACGCCGAGCGCCGCGACAGCCTCCCGCACCACCCGGATGCCGTCCAGCCCGACCCCGAGGTCAACGTCGACGTGCGAGCGGAACGCCGTCGTCCCCTGCTCCACCAGCGCGCGCAGCAGCGCCAGTGTGCTCTCGCCGCTCGGGATGCCCAGCTCGCCCCTGTGCGCCCGCTCGTGCTCGATGCGCCCCTGCGTGGTGGCCTCGCCGCCGTACGACACCCACGGCTTGCCCCACCAGCTCTTGTCGAGGTGGGCGTGCGCGTTCACCAGTCCGGGCAGCGCCAGCAGCCCGTCGCCCTCGATGAACCGGGTGCCCGGGTCGCCGGACACGGCCTCCGCCGTCGGGTCGTGCCGCTCGACCGCGACGATCACGCCGTCGGCGATCCGGAGGTCGGACGCCTCCCCACCCCATGGCCGCACATTGCGCAGAACGGTCTGCATCGCACTCACCCGGCGAACCGGTCGGTGGCCTCGATCAGCGCATCCAGGATGCCCGGCTCGTCGAAGGCGTGACCCGCATCCGGGATCATGCGGAAGTCGGCCTCCGGCCACGCACGGTGCAGATCCCACGCCGTCATCGCCGGGGTGCACACGTCGTACCGGCCCTGCACGATCACGGCCGGGATGTCCGCGAGCAGGTGGGCGTTCCTGATCAGCTGCTCCTCCTCGAACCAGCCGCCGTTCATGAAGTAGTGGTTCTCGATGCGCGCGAACGCCACGGCGTACTGCTGCTCGGTGAAGCTCGCCACCACATCCGGCCGGGGAAGCAGGGTGATCGTCGACGACTCCCACCGCGACCACGCGACACCCGCCGGGATGTGCACGGCAGGGTCCGGGTCGTTGAGCAGCCTGCTGTACGCCCGGATGAGCCTCCCGCGCTCGGCGACGGGCACCGGCTCCACGAAGCCCTCCCACAGGTCGGGGAACAGCGCGGCCGCCCCTCCCTCGTAGAACCAGTCGAGCTCCGCGGGACGCAGCGTGAAGATGCCGCGCAGCACCAACTCGGTCACGCGGTCGGTGTGCGTCTCGGCGTACGCGAGCGCGAGCGTGCTCCCCCACGAACCGCCGAACACCATCCACCGCTCAACGCCGAGGTGCTCGCGCAGCTTCTCGATGTCGGCCACGAGATGCCAGGTGGTGTTCGCACTGAGGTCGGCCTCCGGCTCGCTGGCGTGCGGCAGGCTCTTGCCGCAACCCCGCTGGTCGAACAGCACGATCCGGTACTTCTCCGGGTCGAACGCGCGCCGCTGGTTCGGGTTCGTGCCTCCGCCCGGGCCGCCGTGCAGGAACACCACCGGCTTGCCGTCCGGGTTTCCGCTCGTCTCCCAGTAGAGCTGCTGGCCGTCGCCCACGTCGAGCAGGCCGGAGTCGTATGGCTCGATTTCGGGGTAGAAAGTGCGCATACGCCCGAGGCTACAGCGAGCCCGCCCGCACCGAGAACGTGTCGCAGGACGCCGCGCCGTTCTGGAACCCCGTGGAGAACCAGCGCTGCCGCTGCTCGGACGATCCGTGCGTCCAGGTGTCCGGCTGGATGTCGCCGGTGGATGCGCGCTGGATGCGGTCGTCGCCGACGGCGGAGGCCGCGCTGAGCGCATCCTGGATCTGGGCCTCGGTGATCGGCTGCAGGAAGGGCACGCCGTTCTCGTCCTTCGTGGTCGACGCCGCGCCCACCCACGCTCCGGCGAAGCAGTCGGCCTGCAGTTCCAGCCGCACGCTGTCGGAGGCCGCGCCGCTGGAACGGCTGGGGTGCACATCCATGATCCCGCCGATGTTCTGGATGTGGTGACCCCACTCGTGCGCCACCACGTACATCTCGGCGAGCGGGCCGCCGCTCGACCCGAAGCGGGTGCGCAGCTCGTCGTAGAACGCGGTGTCGACGTACACGGTCTGGTCGGTCGGGCAGTAGAACGGGCCGGTCGCGCTCGACGCAGCGCCGCATCCCGTGCCGGTCTGGCCGGTGAAGAGCACGAACTGCGGGGAGGTGTACGAGCCGCCGAGCGCCGGCATCTCAGTGGTCCAGAACGCCTCGATGGATGCCGCTGCGCCTTTCATCCTGCAGTCGATGCGCGCGTTGGCGTCCGCGCCGGTCGTGCAGTCGGTGAGCTCCTCCCCTGTGCCGATCTGCTGGGTCTGGCCCTGGGACGCCCCGCCGTCGACGAACCCGGTGAGGTCGACGCCGAGAAGCTGCGAGAGCAGCAGGATGGCGATGGCGCCGAGTCCGACGCCACCGGCCGCGATCCCGGCCGTGCGCCCGCGCCGCTTGGTCTTTCCACCGCTGATGTCGGCGTTCGGGTTGAAGGTCATGCCCGCCACGGTAGTACGGGTTGGTGGCCCGTCATAGGCTGGCGGCATGAGCACCGCGAGCCCCGAGAACACCGCAGACGCCACCACCGGCCGCACCCCCGTCACCGTTACCGTCACAGGGGCGGGAGGGCAGATCGGCTACGCCCTCCTGTTCCGCATCGCGTCCGGGCAGCTGCTCGGGCCGGACGTGCCCGTGCGCCTGCGGCTGCTGGAGATCCCGCAGGGCCGCGCCGCCGCGGAGGGCACGGCGCTCGAACTGCAGGACGGCGCCTTCCCGCTCGTGCACGACCTCAGCGTCACAGAGGACGCCACCGCCGCGTTCGACGGCGTCAACATCGCGCTGCTGGTCGGCGCGCGCCCGCGCGGACCGGGCATGGAACGTGCGGACCTGCTCGAGGCCAACGGCGCCATCTTCGGTCCGCAGGGCGCCGCGATCAACGCGGGTGCAGCATCCGACGTCCGCGTGCTGGTGGTCGGCAACCCGGCGAACACGAACGCGCTGATCGCCGGCGCCCACGCCCCGGATGTGCCGGCGAACCGGTTCACGGCGATGACCAGGCTCGACCACAACCGCGCGGTCGCCCAGCTCGCGGTGAAGCTCGGCGTGCCGGTGTCGGCGATCGACGGCGTGATCGTGTGGGGCAACCACTCGGCCAGCCAGTACCCGGACATCAGCCACGCCACCGTCGACGGCCGCCCGGTGACCGAGCTGGTCGACGAGGGCTGGCTGGCAGACGAGTTCATCCCCCGGGTCGCGAAGCGCGGGGCGGAGATCATCGCGGTGCGCGGATCGTCGAGCGCCGCCTCCGCGGCGAGCGCCGCCATCGACCACGTGCGCGACTGGGTGGACGGCACAGGCTCGCGCTGGACGTCGGCCGGCGTCGTCTCCGACGGCTCCTACGGTGTGGAGGCCGGCCTGATCTCGTCGTTCCCCGTCCGCTCGGAGGGCGGCGCGTGGCGCATCGTCGACGACCTCGACATCGACGCGTTCTCCCGCGCCCGCATCGACGCCTCGGTCGCCGAGCTCCGCGAGGAGCGCGACGCCGTCCGCACGCTCGGGCTGCTGTAGTCCGGCAGCCGCGCTCCTCGCTCCCGGCCGTCAGCGCTTGGGCGACTTCTCCGGGGTGGGGGCCGTGCCGGAGGCGCGCTGGTCCGCGTAGTACGCGCGGGCCTCGGCCTGGCGCTCCGCCTCAGCGCCGGTCGCGATCTTCGCGCGGATGTGCTCCGGCCCGTAACCGAACGCATCCACCAGGTCGACGGCGTGCGGGCGGAGACGGGTGAGCAGCCGGTCGATGTACGCCGTGACCGCCTGTGCGCGCTGCGGAGACAGACGACCGTGGATGAGGTACCAGGCCAGGTGCTTCTCGATCAGCCCGAAGCCGAACAGGTCGCGCAGCCAGGTCAGGACCTGGCGGGTCCCCGCATCCGGAGCCTGCTCGAGGGCGTCGGTGAACGCCTCCCATTGCAGGAGCTCCGCGTGGGCGCGGGCCGCCTCGATGAGCTCGTTCTGCTGCGAGTTGAACAGGTCGGCCGCCGCCTTCTTGCCCAGCTTGGATGCCGGGCGCAGCTTGCCGGCGACGTCGGCGATCATCGTCGCGACCCTGTCGGTGAGCAGTTCGCGCTGGGTGGCGGGCTCCTGCAGCCAGTTGACGGCGCGGGCGGTCGAGCCGAAGTCCTTGACCGTCTGCGCGACCGACCGCAGGCCGGAGCCGTGGTAGGCCTTGCCCGCCGCCTGGGTGACGACGTAGCGAGCGAGCGCCCCGGTGTCGGCCTTGGCGAACTTGCGCGAGAAGTCGGTGAGCAGCCGCTTGGCGACGAGCTGCAGCAGCACGTTGTTGTCGCCCTCGAAGGTCACGTAGATGTCGAGGTCCTGGCGCAGGGAGGTGAGCCGGTTCTCGGTGAGGAAGCCGGAGCCTCCGCAGGCTTCACGCGCCTCCTGCAGCGTGTCGAGCGCGTGCCAGGTGGACAGCGGCTTGAGGGCCGCCGCGATGGTCTCGAGGTCCTGGCGGTCGGTGTCGCTGTCTGCGCGCCCGCTGAACACGTCGTCGAACTTGTGCAGGAACACCTCGTGCGCGAACCCGGCCGCGTATGTGGTCGCGAGCAGCGGCAGCAGGCGGCGCTGGTGACGCTGGTAGTCGAGGATGACCTCTTCGTCCGTCTCGCTTCCCGCGGTGAACTGGCGACGCTCGTTGCCGTACGTGATCGCGATCTTCAGCGCGACCTTCGCGGCGTTGACGGCGGAGCCATCGAGCGAGACCCGACCCTGCACGAGCGTCCCGAGCATGGTGAAGAAGCGGCGGCCCGGGCTGCTGATCGGCGACGAGTACGTGCCGTCCTCCGCCACGTCGCCGTACTTGTTGAGCAGGTCGGTGCGCGGGACGCGGACACCGGTGAAGTGCAGGCGGCCGTTGTCGATGCCATTCAGACCGCCCTTGAGGCCGTCGTCCTCTCCGCCGACACCGGGCAGGAAGGCGCCGTCCGCATCCCGGATCGGCACGTAGAAGGCGTGGACGCCGTGGTTGACGCCCTTGGTGATGAGCTGCGCGAACACGACGGCCGCGATGCCGTCCTTCGCCGCGTTGCCCAGGTAGTCCTTCCACGCCCCGCGGAACGGGGTGTCGATGACGAACTCCTGGGTCTCCTCGTCGTAGGTGGCCGTGGTCGCGACGCTGGCGACGTCGGAGCCGTGCCCGGTCTCCGTCATCGCGAACGCGCCAGGCACATCCAGCGACATGATCCCCGGCAGGTACTTCTCGTGGTGCTGGGCGGTGCCGAGCTGCAGCACGGCGGCGCCGAACAGCCCCCACTGCACGCCGGACTTGATCTGCAAGGACGGGTCGGCCACCACCAGCTCTTCGAAGCCGGCGATGTTGCCGCCATTGTCGTCCCCGCCCCCGACGCTCTTCGGGAACGCGCGGTGCACCTGGCCGTTCTCGACAAGCAGTTTCAGCTGCTCGAAGGTGCGGGCGCGCTGGTCGTCGAGGCTGAGCCCCTCGACCTTCTGCATCTCCGGACGGCCGGACAGCTCGCGGGACGCCAGCCGGATCTCGGCCCAGTCACCGAGCAGCTGACGCCCGAGCGCCGCGACGTCGACACGCGCGGACGGATCGCCGGGCGGAGTGGTCGCCGATCGGGGGTCCGCCACCGGGGCGGTCGGCTTCTTCGCGGACGGAGTCGTGCGCTCGGCGGTATCGACCATCAGGGTTCCTCTTCGCTCTCGTGCGGGATATCGTCACGCTACGACGAGCATCCCCGTTCGCGAAGTCGTCGGTGCGCGGCCTACAAACCGCAGCCGGATGCGCCGCGACTGGTTTGCGGAATGCTCCAATCGCGGGGGTGCCGATTGTGCCTCTGTCCACAACAATGCATGGAAAGCGACGGGATGCGATGGGCGAGCACAGCGATGCGACGGGTGCGCAGAGCGACGCGACGGGCGAGCACAGCGCGCGCGTGACGAAGGCGGTCGCGGCGGAGCGGCCGCTGGTCTGGGAGGCGTTCACCTCCGCGGACGCCCTGGCCTCGTGGTTCTGGCCGCCGCGCTTCGCCACGACGGCCACGATGGATGCGCGCGAGGGCGGTGCGTGGAGCATCCGGTCGGCGCCGACGGCGATGGGTGCATCCGGGACGGTGGTGCGGGCGGTGGAGCCGGAACGGCTGGAGCTGAGCTGGCGCTGGGACGGGGAGGCGGAGGAGACGCGCGTGGCGGTGACGCTGGCGCAGGATGCGCTGGCGGAGGTCGACGGCGGCACGGCGGATGGCGCGGCGGGTGCCACGACGATCACCGTCGTGCACGACGGCTTCGCGTCGGAGGAGGCGGCAGCCGACCACGTGGAGGGGTGGAGCGACTGCCTGGACAGGCTAGCGGCGCGACTCGACTCCCAAAGAACTGTTTGACAGTTGCTGCGCGAGTGGCCAGACTGGGAGGGTGACCGACCAGAACACCCAGACGCACTTGTCTGCGCCGCGCGAGCCGCGCGAGCTGCGCGAGCTGCGCGACCTGCGCGTCCTCGCGCATCCACTGCGGCTGCGGCTGCTCTCGCTCCTCGGCGGCGCCGCCCTCAGCGCGGCGGAGGCCGCCCGCGAGCTCGGCGACACCCAGGCAAACGTGAGCTACCACCTCCGGCGGCTGCACGACGCCGGGCTCGTCGACGTGGTGGAGGAGGTCGCCATCCGCGGCGGCAAGGCCAAGCGTTACCGCCACGATCCCACCAGCGGCGAGCGCCTCGGGATGGCCGGAGCCCCCGAACTGTTCCTCGCCATGAGCGCAGAGCTCGCCCGCCGCGCCGTGCTGCAGGCGCCGGGCACGCGCTCCACCTTCACCGACGCGGAGTTCTCGATCGACGACGCGGCGTACCGCAAGGTGGAGGCGCTGGTGCGGGAGGCGGGCATCGTCCTGGCCGACGCCGCCCAGCCCAGTGGCACCGCCGGAACCCACCGGGTGGCGGCGACGCTGGCGCTGTTCGAGCTGGCGCAGGGAGACGCGCAGTGAGCCGCGAGTCATACGCCGACGTCCTCCGCATCCCGGGCGCCGCCGCGCTGTTCGGCTCCGCCCTGGTCGGGCGGCTCGCGTTCGCGACCGTCTCGCTGTCGCTGCTGCTCAGCGTGCAGGCGTCGACGGGAACCTTCGCCGCCGCCGGAGCAGCGACCGGCGCGTTCGGCGTGACCAACGTGATCGCCTCCCCCACCCGCGCGCGGGCCGTCGACCGGTTCGGGCCCACCAGGGCGCTGCTGGTGATGGGGGTGCTGTTCTCCGCATCCCTCGTCGCCACCGCGTTCGGCTGCCTGACCGACGCCCCGGCCGCGCTGCTGATCGTCCTCGCGGCAGTCGCCGGTGTGTTCGCGCCGCCGCTCGGGTCGACCATGCGTGTGATGTGGGCGTCCATCGCCCCGGATGCGCGCATCCTGCCCCGCGCGTACAGCCTGGATGCGGTGGCGGAGGAGCTGCTGTTCACCACCGGCCCCCTGCTGGTCGGGCTGCTCGTGTTCGTCGCCGGGCCGGTGACGGCGCTTTTCACGACGGCCGGTGTGGCGTTCGTGGGGACCGCGCTGTTCTGCCTGCACAGGCACGTGCGCGCGAAGGGCGCGGCGACGACGACAGCGCACGCGCACGAACGCCCGCTGCGGCAGCGCGGCTTCCCGACGGTGCTGGTCGCGCTGACAGGGGTCGGCCTGGTGATCGGCACCGTCGAGACGGCTGTGCCCGCGTTCACCGCCGAACGGTCGATGGCGGCGGCGTCCGGCATCCTGCTCGCCCTGCTGGCGGCGGGGAGCGCGGTCGGCGGGCTGGTCTACGGCCACCGCGCCTGGAAGCCTGCGCTGGCGATCCGGCTCACCGTGCTGAGCATCGCGTTCGTCGCGGTCAGCGCCATCGCCGCCCTCGCGCCGGACCAGATCACGCTCGGCGTCATCCTGTTCGGCCTCGGGCTGTTCCTCGCTCCGACGGTCATCACGGCGTACCTGCTCGCCGACGCGCTCACCGCCGAACACGTGCGCACCGAGGCGACCACCTGGACCAACACCGCCGTGAACTTCGGCGTCGCGGTGGGGGCGGCGGTGGCGGGCGTGCTCGTCGACCACGCGGGCACGACCACCGCCTTCGCGGTCGGCGCGACGGTCGCGGGCGTGCTGGTGCTCGCCGCCGGTTCGCGCACGCGCGCGCTCGGCGTGGCCAGCGCGCCGGCCGCAGGCGGCGCGCCCGCAGCGGGTGGCCCCACCTCCCCCGAGGAGGACGGCACCACCCCCACAGCCGTCTCCGCCCCCGGCGACCTGCCCGCATCCCGGGACTAACTCCCCCCAGACAGACGAAATACCAGCAGCTGTCGCGAAACGCGCGGGATGCGCGACAGTTACTGGTATCTCGTGGGGTGGGGCGCTACGCCGCTCGGCGGGTGGCGTCCCTCCGGGCGTGCTGTGCGGCGGGGCGCACGGGCGCCGACAGGGCGGCGCGGGCTGCGGCGGAGCCGCGGAGCTCGATCACCGTGCCGGCCTCCACCTGCGCGTCGCGGTCGATGCGCGCTCCGTTGCCGACCATGACGGCCTGGCCCAACTTGGCGTTGCTGCCGATGCGCACACCGCTGCCGATCACGCATCCTGCTCCAACGTGGACGTTCGCGCCCACGAAGGTGCGGTCGCCGACCGTCGCACCGGTGTCGATCCAGCTGCCCGCGCCGACGTATGCGTCGAGTCCGACGCGGGCGTCCTTCTCGACGTATGCGGTCGCGTCGATGAACGCCGACTCCGCCACACGCGCGGTGGGCGCAACGAGGCCACGCCCGTTGACGTGCCTCTTGTACTTGATTACGGCGCCGGTCTCATCCTCGAGCTCTTCGATCATTCGTGCCATCGCGTCTCCCTTCGAGATCGTCGCTTCAGTCCACATTCTGATAACACGAGACGGCCAGGAAAGATTCCCTGATCGTCCCGCAGAACCGGGACAGTACACCGTCGCTTTCGTTACAGCCACCCCGTACTTTTCCGGGCAGTATTCAGGTATGGCCGAACACAGCATCCTGTACCTCCCCGACGCGGCAGCCTGGCGGGACTGGCTGCAGCAGAACCACGACACGGAAGCGGGAGTCCGGCTCGCCATCGCGAAGAAGAACTCCGGCCACACGAGCCCCACCTACGCGGAGGCGGTCGACGGCGCCCTCTGCTTCGGCTGGATCGACGGCCGCAGGAACAGCCTCGACGACACCCACTTCCTGCAGACCTTCACGCCGCGCGGCCGCCGCAGCATCTGGTCGCAGCGCAACCGCGAACTCGTCGCGGCGCTCATCGAATCCGGCGAGATGACCGAGCACGGGATGCGCGAGATCGAGCGAGCGCAGGCCGACGGCCGCTGGGATGCGGCCTACCAGCGCCAGTCGGACAAGACGGTGCCCGACGACCTCGCCGCCGCCCTCGCCGCCAACCCGGAGGCCGCGGCGTTCTTCGAGACCATCAGCGGCCAGAACCGCTTCGCGATCATCTTCCGCGTGTCCACGGCCAAGCGCGCAGACACCCGCGCCCGCCGCATCGCCACGTTCGTCGACCAGCTCGCCCGCCACGAGACGCTGTACTGACGGCGGGACGGGCTCCCCTCCATCCACGCCACCCGAGCCCGCGGATGTGAAGAACCTCAGACTCGATGGATGCGCGTCATCCGCCGTTCGCGAGCCGTTCATCCCGTGTTCCCGCAGCGTCACGAAGCTGCGAGTGTTCGCATCCACGTCGGAGCGGCGCGCGAGCTGCACCCGGGCGCGCCGCATCCATCCGGTGAGCCGCGCCAGCCGCGGTCGCCTCGCGGTCGCCGTCGATGCGCGCTCCCCCGTCGTCGCAGAAGGAGAACACGCTTGCGCACTCACTGGCGAGGAACGATGGCGGCCCTGGTGGCCGCAGCGTTCGCCACAGCTCCCCTGGTCGCGGTCGCGGCCCCCGCATCCGCAGCCCCCGCGCCATCGCCGGTGGTCATCAACGAGGTCGAGTCGAGCGGCGGAACGCCGGGCGACTGGGTCGAGCTGATGAACACGGGCACCACCACCGTCGACGTCACCGGCTGGTCGCTGCTCGACAACGACGACACCCACACGGCCGTTCCGCTTCCGGCAGGGTCGACCATCGCCGCCGGCGGATTCCTCAGCGTCGACGAATCCCTGCTCGGCTTCGGCCTCGGCGGCGCGGACTCCGCCCGTCTGTACGACGCATCCCACACACTGGTCGACTCGTACAGCTGGACAGCGCACGCGACCACCACCTACGGCCGTTGCCCGGACGGTTCCGGCGCGTTCACCACCACCACCTCGCCGACCAAGGCCGCCGCCAACGACTGCAGCGTCCCCGTCGCCATCAACGAGGTCGAGTCGAACGGCGACGCCACCGACTGGATCGAACTTATCAACAACGGCTCCGCACCAGTCGACCTGTCCGGGTACATCCTGCGCGACAACAAGGACAGCGACGCCTTCCCGATCCCCGCCGGCACCGTCGTCGCGGCGGGCGGCTACTACACGGCCGACGTGGATGCGGCATTCGGACTGGGAGGGGCGGACTCCGCGCGCCTCTTCGCACCGGACGGCACGACCCTGGTCGACTCGTACGAATGGACGGCGCACGCCGCCACCACCTACGGGCGCTGCCCCAACGGCACCGGCGCGTTCGCCACGACGGCTGCTTCCACGAAGAACGCGCCGAACGCGTGCGAGGGCGATGTGCAGCTCACCCCGTGGCCGGGCGGATCGACGATCGCGACCGCCGACGACGCCACCGTGCTCGGCGGCAACATGAGCGGCCTCTACTACCAGGCGTCCGGAACCAGCGCGCCGGGCGTGCTGTGGGCCGTGAAGAACGGGCCGGGCACCCTGTACCGCCTGCTCTGGAACGGCACGGTGTGGACACCGGACACGGCCAACGGCTGGGCAGCGGGCAAGGCGCTGCACTACGCCGACGGCACGGGCGACCCGGACTCGGAGGGCGTCACCATCACCGGCACGGGTCCGGATGGGGGCATCTTCGTCTCAACCGAGCGCAACAACGCCAACAACGGCGTGAGCCGCCCGGCCATCCTCCGCTTCGACCCGGCGCAGCCCGGCACGAGCCTCACCGCGACGGCCGACTGGAACCTCACCGCCGACCTTCCGGCGGTCGGCCCGAACCTGGGCCTCGAGGCGGTCACCTGGATCCCGGATGCGTACCTCACGGCCAACGGGTTCGCCGACCATCACACCGGAGCGGCTTACGACCCTGCGTCGTACCCCGGACACGGCGACGGCCTGTTCTTCACCGGCCTCGAAGCGAACGGCTCCATCTACGCGTACGCGCTCGACCAGTCCGGCACAGGATTCACCAGGGTCGCGACCATCGTGAGCGGGATGCCCGGCGTGATGGAACTGCAGTTCGACCAGGAGACGCAGAAGCTGTGGGCGGTCTGCGACGACACCTGCGACGGGCAGCACGAGACGCTGACGATCGCATCCACGGGTGCGGACGCGGGCCACTTCACGGTCGACACCACGTACGCCCGGCCGACCGGGATGCCCAACTTCAACAACGAGGGCTTCGCGATCGCCCCGCAGGCGGAGTGCGTCGACGGCCACAAGCCGGTGATCTGGTCAGACGACACGAACGACGACGGCCACGCGCTGCGCGCCGGCACCATCGCGTGCACGGTGGTGACGGAGCCGGGCGGACCCGGTGAGCCGGGCGGACCCGGTGAGCCGGGCGGTCCCGGTGAGCCGGGCACCACACCCGCGACCGTGACGCTGTCGTCCGGGACGGTGGCGGTCGGCGGCGCGCTGAGCCTCACGGCCTCCGGGTTCACGGCGGGCGAGACGGTCGAGGTGTGGCTGCACTCGACGCCGGTGAAGCTGGCGACGCTCACGGCATCGGGAACCGGCGCGATCTCGGCGACCGTGAGCATCCCCAGCGGGACGCCAGCGGGCGCGCACACGATCGTGGTGACAGGCCTGACCTCGGGCGTCACGGGCTCGATGGCCATCACGGTAACGGCAGCCGCCGCCCCGGGAGGCACGGACCCGGGCACCACCCCGCCCGGCACGACCCCGGCGGTCACCTCCCCGGCCGACAACACTCCGGCCGGACTCGCCGCGACAGGTTCGTCGGTCACGGTCCCGCTCCTCGCGGCCCTCACCGCCGCGCTGCTCGGAACCGTCCTGCTCCTGCTCCGGATGCGCCGCCCGGCCCGCTGATCGGGCGTTCGGCCGGACATATCCCGCGACACGCCGCTGCGTTCTCCGTTCCGACGGAGAACGCGGCGGAGGTGGCGCGGGACGTCCGCTTTTACGAAGGCATCGCCTACGCCGACGCCACCACTTCCAGGAGGGCCTCGCCGTAGGCCTCGCGCTTCTTGGCGCCGATGCCGGTGATGCCGTCGAGGTCGCCGAGGGTGGCGGGCTTCGCGGAGGCGACGGCGCGGAGGGTGGCGTCGCCGAAGACGATGTATGCGGGGACGCCCTGTGATCTGGCCGCCTCTGCCCGCCAGGCGCGGAGGGCTTCGAACAGGGGGTGGTCTGCCGGTTCGAGGTCGGCGGCAGCCGCTGCGGAGCGGGCGGCGCGGGCCGGGCGCTCCGGGCGGTCCGGTTCGCGGCGCAGCACGACGGGGCGGTCCCCGGCGAGAACCGCGGCGCTCTGCGGTGTGATCGCGAGCACGCCGTATTCGCCTTCCGGCTTCAGCAGTTCCTGTGCGATCAGCTGCCGCACGACCCCGCGCCACTGGCTCTCGCTGAGGTCGGCGCCGATGCTCCAGGTGGCGAGCGCGTCGTGGCCGTGCTGCTCGACGCGCGGGGTGCGCTTGCCGCGCAGGATGTCGACGAGGTGGCCTGCCCCGAACTGCTGGTTGCGTTCGCGCTTCAGGCGCACCACGGTCGACAGCAGTTTCTGGGCGGGGACCGTGCCGTCCCAGCTCTCCGGCGGGGTGAGGCAGGTGTCGCAGTTGCCGCACGGCTCCGCGCGCTGACCGAAGTAGTTCAGGAGGTTGACGCGGCGGCACTGCACGGTCTCGCAGAGGGCGAGCATCGCATCCAGGTGCTGCGTCATGCGGCGGCGGTGGGCGAGGTCGCCGGGCGAGTCGTCGATCATGCGGCGCTGCTGCACCACGTCTTGCAGGCCGTAGGCGAGCCAGGCGGTGGACGGCAGGCCGTCGCGGCCGGCGCGGCCGGTCTCCTGGTAGTAGCCCTCGACCGACTTGGGCAGGTCGATGTGGGCGACGAACCGCACGTCGGGTTTGTCGATGCCCATGCCGAACGCGATGGTGGCGACCACGATCACGCCCTCCTCGCGGAGGAACCTGGCCTGCGTCTGGGCGCGCACTCGCGCATCCAGTCCCGCGTGATACGGGAGGGCGTTCAGGCCGCGCGCGCTGAGGAACTCGGCCGTGCGCTCCACCGTGTTGCGCGACAGGCCGTAGACGATGCCGGCGTCGTTCGGGTGCTCCGTGGTGATGAAGTCGAGCAGCTGCTTGCGCACCTCCACCTTGGGAACGATGCGGTACTGGATGTTCGGACGGTCGAAGTCCGCGACGAACTGCGCCGCCTTCTGCATGCCGAGGCGCTCGGTGATCTCGCGGTGCGTCGCCTCCGTGGCCGTGGCGGTGAGGGCGATGCGCGGCACCTCCGGCCAGCGCTCCCCCAGCTCGGACAGCGCCAGGTAGTCCGGACGGAAGTCGTGGCCCCACTGGGAGACACAGTGCGCCTCGTCGATGGCGAAGAGTGCGATCTTGCCGCCGGAGAGGAACCGCTTGGTCGCGTCGGAGGACAGCCGCTCCGGCGCGACGTAGAGCACATCCAGCTCGCCGGAGAGGTAGGCGTTCTCGACCCTGGACCGCTCGGCGGAGTCTTGGGTGGAGTTGAGGAAGGCGGCGCGCACGCCGACGGCGGTCAGCGCATCCACCTGGTCTTGCATGAGTGCGATCAGCGGCGAGATGACGACGCCGGTGCCCTCGCGCACGAGCGACGGGATCTGGTAGCAGAGGCTCTTGCCTCCACCCGTCGGCATGAGCACCACGGCGTCGCCGCCGTCGACGAGCTGGTCGATGATCTGGGCCTGCTCCCCGCGGAACGAGTCGTAGCCGAACACCGTGTGCAGCGCCTCGGCCGGGCTGGCGAACTTGGCCGTGGATGCTCGGACCTCCCGCTGAGGAGCCGCCACGCGCGTCGACGTAGCCGCACCGCCACCGAACTCCACCGCCCCGCCGAGGTACGCGTCGTCAGGCGGGAACGCCTCCTCCGGATACTCCGGTGGCGCGTCGCGCTCGTCCGGCTCCCAGGGGTGTTCCGCGTTCCAACTCATCCCCTGATCGTAACGAGCGGGACCGACGAAAACCTGGCCGTCGCAGATCTGTGGAAAACACCCCGGTTTTGATAGCTTGTGGAAGCTCGACCACGGGGGAAACCAAGGGGGACCATGACCGACGACGCCGCGCACCCGACCGCGCACGCGGACGCGCACCCGACCGCGCCGACCACCAGCCCCCGCGAACGCCGGCGCGCCCGGCCCTGGATCGTCGCCACCGCCGCCGTCCTGCTCGGAGCCGGTGTCGTCTCCGGCGCGGCGTACGGCTGGTCCGTGTTCGCCCAGGCCCGGTTCACGGTGGCGAACCAGCAGTCCGTGCAGGTCGCCCACGCGCTCACCGACGTGTCCGACCAGCGCGGCGCCGCCATCGACAAGGCGAAGGTCACCACCAGCGCAGTCGACAGCTTCGTCGCGCAGCCCCACACCGGCTACGTCAGCGCCGCGGCACTGGATGCACTGAAGAAGGCGGACAACGACCTCCACTCCGCGAGCAACGACCTCACCTACGCGCCGGAGGAGGTCACACCGGTGCCGTCCCGTCCGTCCGACCTCTGGCCACTGACCGTCATCCGGGAACTGCTGCTCATCCGGACATCGACCGACGGCGAAGTCGCTCTCCTCAAATCCCGGGCGGCGGAGCTCGCGGCGATGAAGACCGCGCAGAAGGAGGTCGGCACCGCCGGCACGGCCGTCTACGGCCAGGTCAAGGCGCGCGCTGAAGCCACCATGAAGGCGGCCGTCGACGCCACGTACGAGAGCAGGATCGGCCTGACGCACGCGCTGGCCGGAGCATCCGGTTCCGTCAGCTTCTCCGGGATGGGACTGCCCGCGATCATCAGTGCCTCCGACGCCGTCGCAGCGTCGGAGGCGGCGGGCCAGGCGGCGAAGCAGGACCCGGCATACCCCGCACACGCGGCGATCGAGGCGTACGCGCGGAGCATCGCGCACGGCGTCAACCTGGACTTCCAGTGGCACCAGGTTGTCGGCGGCTACGGCACCGGCTGGTATTCGGGCACCACCATGTATCACGAGGGGGACGGCGGCTGGGCGACCATCGACCTCAACTTCGACACCGTCGACGGCTGGTCGCGGGGCGACGTGGATGCGAAAGCACTCATCACGCACGAGGTGGGCCACTCGCAGGTGGTGCGCCCGGAGTGCCGCACGCTCTTCACCGGACCGGTGTTCAATTCGGACGACGAGATGTGGGCGACCGCGTGGGCGATCAGCATGGGCTTCGACGACGACGGCTCCGGCATCCAGGCGTACGGGCGGCCGAGCGACCAGCAGATCGCGACCGCCGGGCAGTGCCGCTGACCGCAACAGCGGTACCATCGGCCACATGCGCCGATTGATCGTGACCGAGTTCATGACCCTCGACGGGGTCGTCGAGGCCCCGGGAGGGGAGCCGACGCATCCGCACGCCGGATGGACGATGCCGTACGGCACGGACGCCCTGTACGCGTTCAAGCTGCGCGAGACGATGGAGGCGGAGTCCCTGCTGCTCGGACGCAAGACGTTCGAAGGCTTCAGCGCTGCCTGGCCGGGGCGCGACGGCGAGTTCGCCGACAAGATGAACGCCATGCCGAAGCTGGTGGCCGCGAGCGGCACGGGCGACCTCGGCTGGAACGCCACGCGCATCCAGGGTGAGGTGCGCACGGCCGTCGCCGACCTGAAGGAGGGCGACGGCGGCCCGATCCTGGTGGCGGGAAGCGCGACCCTCGTGCGCTCCCTGCTGGTCTGGGGCCTCGTGGACGAGCTGCGCCTGCTCACCTACCCGGTGATGGTCGGCGGTGGCCTGCGCATCTTCCCCGACGACAGGGAGAAGTGGTCGTTCGAGCTGGCCGAGCTCGAACGGTTCGACAGCGGTGCCGTGCTGCACGTCTACCGGCTCGCCGGGAGCTGATGCTCACCGTCGTCCTCGGGCTGGTCGGGGCGTTCGTCTACGGGTCCGCCGACTTCCTCGGCGGGATCGCCTCCCGGCGGATCAGCGCGCTCAGGGTGACGGCGATCGGCGCGCTGTCCGGGCTCGTGCTGCTGCTCATCGCCCTGCCGGTCTTCGGTGGAGAGTGGTCGGCCGCCGCGATCGGCTGGGGCGCCCTCTCCGGCGTGACCGGAGCCGTCGCCATCTCGCTGCTGTACGCCTGCCTCGCGATCGGGCCGATGAGCATCCTGTCCCCGCTCACCGCGCTGGTGTCCGCGATCGTCCCGATGACCTGGGGGCTGCTCGGCGGCGAGCAGTTCGCGCCGATCGGCTACGCGGCGCTCGGCGTGGCCCTCGTGGCGGTGGTGCTCGTCGGGTTCGTGCCGGAGAAGGGGGCGGTGCGGCCGAGCGTCCGTGGCATCCTGATGGCGGTCGGCTCCGGGACGATGATCGGTGCGTTCCTGATCATCATCGACCAGACTCCGCAATCGTCCGGGCTTGTGCCCCTCGTGCTGAACCGCGGCGTGAACGGCGCGATCATGCTGGCGGTGATCGGGCTGGTCGCGCTGCAGGCCAGGTCCAGGCGGGCGCGCGCAGCCACCAGCCAGGCACCGGATGCGGCGGTCGCCCCCGACGCGCGCCCCACCATCGCCGCCGGCTGGCTGCCCGGGCTCCCGTTCGCGCTCGCCTGCGGAGTGCTCGACACCGTGGCGAACGTGGTGATGCTCGTCGGCCTTCGGCTCGGCGATCTTGCCGCGTTCTCCGTGCTGATCGCGCTGTATCCGGCGGGGACCATCGTGCTCGCCGCCGTGGTCCTGCGGGAGCGGATCGCCCCCATCCAGTGGGTCGGGCTGGCGCTCGCGATCGCGGCAGCCGGGATGCTCGCTGTCGCCTGACGCCGCATCGTTCACTAGTGTGAACAACTGAAACACGGAGGGGCTCGACATGACACAGCACGACCCGGCCGACGAGCTGGAGAACGATCGCGAACACATCGGCGACATGAGCCAGGCGGTTCAGGACTTCTCGAGCGAGCAGGAGGGCTACCACAAGAGCCTCAAGCCGCGGCAAGTGCAGATGATCGCCATCGGCGGCGCGATCGGCACCGGCCTCTTCCTCGGGGCGGGCGGCAGGCTCGAACAGGGCGGCCCCATCCTCGTCTTCGTCTACGCGCTGTGCGGGTTCTTCGCGTTCCTCGTCTTGCGTGCGCTCGGCGAGCTGGTGCTGCACCGGCCGTCGTCCGGCTCGTTCGTGTCGTACGCCCGCGAGTTCTACGGCGAGACGATGGCGTACGTCGCCGGGTGGATGTACTTCCTCAACTGGGCGATGACGGCCATCGTCGACTCCACCGCCATCGCGCTCTACGTCAAATACTGGAGCGCCTTCTCCTCGGTGCCACAGTGGCTACTCGCGCTCATCGCGCTGATCGTGGTGGTGAGCCTCAACCTCATCTCGGTGAAGGTGTTCGGCGAGATGGAGTTCTGGTTCGCGCTGATCAAGGTGACGGCCCTGGTGGCGTTCCTCATCATCGGCATCGTCGTGCTCGCCTTCGGCTGGCCGACCGACCAGGGTGCGACCGGCATCGCGATGCTCGCGGAGAACGGCGGGCTGCTGCCGCACGGGATCGCGACGATCGGCATGGCGATCGTGCTCGTGCAGGGCGTCGTGTTCGCGTACGCGGGCGTGGAGCTGGTGGGTATCGCGGCGGGCGAGACCGAGCATCCGGAGAAGATCATGCCGCGCGCGATCAACAGCGTCGTGCTGCGCATCGCGGTGTTCTACTGCGGCTCGGTGCTGCTGCTGGCGCTGCTGCTCCCCTCCCACGTCTACAGCGGTGACGAGAGCCCGTTCGTGACGTTCTTCAGCCATCTCGGATCGCCGGAGCTGGGCGCCATCGTCGGCTCGATCATGAACTTCGTCGTGCTCACCGCCGCCCTGTCCAGCCTGAACGCCGGGATGTACTCGACGGGGCGCATCCTGCACTCGATGGCGCAGACGGGGGCGTCGCCGAGGTTCACCGGCCGCATGAACAAGCGGGGAGTGCCGTACGGCGGCATCCTGCTCACGGCCTGCATCGGTGTGCTCGGCGTGTTCCTCAACCTGATCGTGCCCGAGGAGGCGTTCAACATCGTCGTGAACGTGGCGTCCCTCGGCATCATCACCAGCTGGGGCATGATCGTGATCTGCCAGATGCAGCTACGCAGGTGGGCGCTGCAGGGCAAGCTCGAGCGACCGGCCTTCCGGCTGTTCGGGGCGCCGTTCACGGCGTACCTGACGCTGGCGTTCCTGGTCGCCGTCGTCGTGCTGATGGCGTTCGACTACCCGACGGGAACGTACACGGTCGCGTCGCTCGTCATCATCATCCCGTTGCTGGTGATCGGCTGGTTCGCGCAGCGTCAGCGCATCCTGGCCATCGCGCAGGAGCGGCAGGGGTACACCGGCGCGCATCCGGTGATCGCGGCGCGGCCCGGCATGAACGGCGGCCGCCGTCCCCCGTCGACGCCCTCCGATGACCCGCCGGCGTAGCCCGGTCTTCGTCGACGCATGAACCGCACGGACCGGCTGTATGCGCTGGTGGAGGAGCTGCGGGCCGTCGCGCCGCGGGCGCGGAGCGCGCGGTGGCTGGCCGAGCGCTTCGAGGTGAGCACGCGCACGATCGAGCGCGACCTGTCCGCCCTGCAGCAGTCCGGCGTGCCGATCTGGGCGGAGCAGGGCCGCACGGGCGGGTACTGCATCGACCCGGCACACACCCTCGCGCCGCTGGGCTTCACCCCGGACGAAGCGCTCGCCGTCAGCATCGGGCTCGGCATGCTCGCGGCGAGCCCGTTCGGCAGCGCTGCGGCCTCCGCGGCGCGCAAGGTGGCGGCGGTGATGGACGAGCGCGGGCTCGCACGGACCGCCGAGCTCGCGGCGCGCATCCACCTGCTCGACGACGGTCCCGTCCGGGATGCACCGTCCGCGCTCAGCGACATGCTCGGCGGCGCGCTCGGTTCCGGCCGCGTGCTCACGATCGCCTACCGCGACCGCGCGGGATCGGAAACCGTGCGCGACGTGGAGCCTCTCGGCTACGTCGGCAAGGGAACGGACTGGTATCTGATCGGCTGGTGCCGCCTCCGCGACGGCATCCGGGCGTTCAAAGGCGACCGGATCGTGCGGGCGACCCCGACCGGCGAGCGAGCGCCGGAGCGCACTCTGCGGGCGGAAGACCTGGAGATCCCGTACGGCGAGCTGCGCTCTGTCGGCCTCGGCCGGGATGCGGACTGAAAAACTCCCGCTAAACACCGACAGGACGGTGTCGCCTCGGCGGCCCACGATGGAGTCAACCGGCCGGATCACGGTCGGACTCTCTCGAAAGGACCCTCATGGACTTCGCCTCGATCAGGATCATCACCGACGACGTCGACAGGCTCGCGCACTTCTACGAGCTCGTCACCGGCACCCCCGCCGCGCGCCCTGCGCCGGTGTTCGCCGAGTTCCGCACGCAGAGCGCCACGCTCGCGATCGGCAGCACAGCGACCGTCGCCATGCTCGGCGACCAGGCCCCGCGCCCGGGCAGCAACGCCTCCGTCGTCATCGAGTTCCAGGTGCAGGACGTGGATGCGGAGTTCGCGCGCATCCGGAACGCCATCGGGGGCGCCGAGGCGGCCGCCGCCGACGCCGCCGTCGTGATGGAACCCACGACGATGCCGTGGGGCAACCGCTCCGCCATCGTCCGCGACCCCGACGGCAACCTCGTGAACATCTTCTCCCGCCCAGAGGCGCGCTTGTAAGGTAATCCTTACCTCATCTACGCTGGTGGGGACATGAAGAACACCAGCACCCGACTCCTCCTCACCTGCGCCGCGATCGGTGTCGCCGGTGGGATCGTGTTCTCGATCAGCGCTTACATCTCCGGCACGCTCGCCGCCGCTGCGCCGATGTTCTACGGCGCGGTGATCGGCGTGTACTTCCTGCCGGGCGTGATCGCCCAGGCCCTGCTGCGCCGGGGCGGTGTCGCGCTGATCACCTCGGTGATCGCCGGCCTGGTCTCCGTGCCGTTCCAGCCGATCGGTTTCGCAGCGGTGATGGCGGCCGGGTCGATCGGGCTGCTGCAGGAACTGCCGTTCGCGGTCACGCTCTACCGCTACTGGAGGGCGTGGCTGTTCTACGCGGCCGTGACGGTGGCCGGGCTGGTGTTCGGCATCGGCGTGTACATCGCGCAGGGCGCGGAGCAGAGCCAGCCGTGGGTGCAGGTGCTGCACATCGGCCTGTTCGTGGTGTCGCCGATCCTGTTCACCTGGGCTGGCCGCGCCGTCGCCGCCGGGCTCGACCGCACGGGGGCGGGCCGCGGACTGCAGCTGCCCGTGGTGCGCGCGCGCCGCGGAAGCGGAGGGGACGCCGGCCCGGACGCGCTGCCGCTGCTCGCCGCGCCATCGCCGACACTGTCGCTCTGAGCGCCGTGGCCCCCGAGCCCGCGTCCCCGCCGCTGTCGGTGCGCGGGGTGCGCATCCGGCACGACGGTGCCGACCAGTGGACGCCCGACGGCGTGACGTTCGACCTCCACCCCGGCGAGGTGCTGCTGGTGCTCGGTCCGAGCGGCTGCGGCAAGTCGACGCTGGCCCTCGCCCTCAACGGCCTGGTGCCGCACGCGGTCCCCGCGACCCTCGACGGCTCGGTGCTCGTGGCGGGCGTCGACACCGTGGATGCGCGGGTCGCCGAGCTGAGCGAGCACGTCGGCACGGTGTTCCAGGATCCGGATGCGCAGCTCGTCACCGCGACGGTCCTGGACGAGGTCTGCTTCGGCCCGGAGAACCAGCTGGTGCCCGCCGACGTGGTGCTCGCCCGCGCGGAGGCCGCGCTGCGCGCCGTCGGGCTGTGGGAGCGCAGGGGCGACAACCCGGACACGCTCTCCGGAGGAGGCAAACAGCGCCTCGCCATCGCCTGCGCGCTCGCCCTGGAGGCCCCGGTGCTGGTGCTCGACGAGCCGACGGCGAACCTCGACCCGGCCGGAGCGGAAGAGGTCTACGCGGTGCTCGCCACGCTCACCGGGCCGGGCTCGACCAGGGCTGTCGTGCTGGTGGAGCACAATCTGGATGCGGCGATGCCGGTGGTGGACACGGTGCTGGTACTGGATGCCGCGGGCAGGCAGGTGGCGCACGGACCGGTCGCGACGGTGTTCCGCGAACGGGCGGAGGAGCTGGCGGCGCTCGGCGTGTGGCTGCCGGTGGCGACGCTCGCCGGGCTGCGGCTGCGGGCGGCGGGGTGGGACGTGGAGCGGCTGCCGGTGACGGCGGAGGAGCTGGCGGACGTGGTGGCGGGTGCCGGAGCTGCGTTCGCGGGTGGCGAGCGCCACCGGCCCGAGCGCCCCGAGGCGCCCACCGAGCCCGCCGTCGACGTGCGCGGACTGGAGGTGCGGCGCGGCAAGCGCACCGTGCTGCGCGACGTGCGGCTGCGGGTGGGTCGCGGCGACTTCGTCGCGGTGCTCGGCGCGAACGGCGCGGGGAAGACCTCGCTCGTGCAGGCCATCGCCGGGGTGGTGCGGCCGCCGCGCGGCACCGTGTCCGTGGGCGGGATCGACCCTGCCCGCGCGAGCGTCGCGGAGCTGACCGCGGCCATCGGGTTCGTGTTCCAGAATCCCGAGCATCAGTTCGTGGCCGACTCCGTCGAGGACGAGCTCGCGTACGGCCTGCGCGTGCGACGCACCCCCGCCGACGAGATCGCGCGCCGCGTCGACGGGATGCTCGGCACGCTCGACCTCGCCGGGCACCGCCACGCGCATCCATACCTGTTGTCCGGAGGGCAGAAGAGGCGGCTGTCCGTCGGGACCGCGCTGATCGCCGGTGCCCCCGTGCTCGTGCTCGACGAACCGACGTTCGGTCAGGACCGCGAGCGCGCCACCGAACTGCTCACCATGCTTGCCGAGCTCAACGAGCAGGGCACCACGGTGATCATCGTCACCCACGACCTCCAGCTGGTCGCCGAGTACGCCACGCACGCGGCGGTGCTCGTCGACGGCGCGCTCGCCGCCCACGGACCGACCGCAGACATCCTCGCCGACGCCGCCCTGCTCGAACGCAGCGGGCTGCGGCAGCCGCCGCTCGCCAGGGCGCTCGGCGGAGTGCCCGGCTGGAGCCACGTCACCCGGCTCGCCGACCTGCCGGGAGGGGATGCGCCGTGACCTTCCTCTCCACCGACCCGTACGGCACCAGCGCCGCGCCCGCCGGACGCTTCCTGCACCACCTGAACCCGCTCGCGAAGGTGGCCGCCGTCGTCCCCGCCTGGGTGGCGCTGCTGTTCACCCGCGACATCCTGACGCCGCTGATCTTCATCGTCATCGCCGTGCTGCTCATCCTGGTCGGCGCCCGGCTGCGTCCGTCGATCGTCGTCGGGCTACTGCTCGTGCTGCCCGCGGTCGTGCTGGTGATGGCGCTGAGTTTCGGGCTCTGGACCGACGCCTCCCGGGTCGCGGACCAGCGCATCCTGTTCTCCGTCGGGGAGTTCCACTACACCGTCGGTGCGTTCGCGGTGGGCCTCGCCACCTCGCTGCGGCTCGGCGCGCTGGTGTCCCTCGCGCTCGTCGGCGGACTCACCACCACCGGGCCCGACCTGGCCCGCTCACTCGTCGCGCAGCTGCGCATCCCGTACCGGATCGGATACACGGCCATCGCCGCCTACCGTTTCCTGCCGCGCTTCGGCAGCGAGCTGGCGCTGATCAGGCAGGCCCAGCGGGTGCGCGGCGTCGCAGGGGGATGGGGTCCCGTCGCGGCCGTGCGGCGCGCGTTCGCCGCGGTGGTGCCGCTGCTGGCGTCGTCGATCAGGCACGCCGAGCGTATGGCGCTGGCGATGGAGTCGCGGGCGTTCGGCGCACACCCGACCCGCACGGAGCGCGCCCCGTCGCGCTGGCGCGCGCGCGACACGGTGTTCGTGGCGGTCGGCGTCGCCGTGACCGTCGCGGTCTTCGTGATCTGACGAGGCGGCCGGTGCACGCGACGCCGACGGCGGCCGACCGGTATGTTCGGGGAACAACGCTGCCACTGCGTTGCGCTGCGAAGGAGCACGAATGTCGACACCCATCGAGTATCGGCCGCTGGATGCGGTCACCGTCTATGCGGTGCGCGGAACGGCACCCGGCACAGGTCCGGAGAAGGTCGGCCCCGTCGTCGGACCCCTGATCGGCGCGCTCGACCAGGCGCTGACCGCGGCAGGGCGTCCCCTTCTCGCCCCCTCCACGTTCTGGTACGAACCGCTCGACGACGGCGGGATGGCGGTCTCCATCTCGTATCCCGCCGAGAATCCGCCGCAACCGGGCGACGGTTACGACGTGGTCGAGCTTCCCGCGGTCCCGCTGGCGGCGACGCGGCTGCACCGGGGCGACATGTCCGGCATCGGCGACTCCTGGATGGCCCTGATCGATCAGCTTTCCGCGGACGGCTATCGCATCACCGGTCCGACGCGTGAGGTCTACCTGGAGGCGGCGGGGCACGAGCCGGGTCCCGACTGGGTCACCGAACTCCAGGCGCCCGTCGAGCGCGCGTAGCCGGCGGGTACGGAGCGCGACGACGGCCGGCGCCGCTAGGAGACGTGCGCGGCAGCCTCCAGCGCCGGCAGGGCCGCCGCGAGCGCCGTGACCTGCTCCGGTGTCAGCTCGGCGATGATCGACTGCACCGTGCGGGCCCGGTCGGAGCGGGCGCGCAGGAGCAGCTCGATGCCGGCCTCGGTGCCGCTGACGAACGACGAGCGGCCGTCGTCCGGGTCCGGCTCGCGCTGCACCAGGCCGCGCGACTCGAGGTCGGCGACCACGCGGGTGATGGTCGGGGCGGCGACAACCTCGATGGCGGCGAGCTCGCCGGGGCGCAGCGGCCCGCGGCGGACGATGGTGGACAGCGCGGAGAGCTGGCCGTGGCTCAGGTCGCCGGTCGACGAGCGCATCCGGCGGTTGAGGCGGCCGACCGCGAGCGCCAGGCGTCCGGCGAGGTCGTCGTCGTTCAGGGCGGAGCGTCCGTCCACGGACCGCCCCTTCTCGGTCACCACGGTCGTTCCTTCACGCTATGCGCGGCTCGCACCGACTTCCTCGCCTTCTTCGCTGACCGCCCGGGATTCTGCGATCTTCTCCTCATGAACATACTTGCCGCCGCCTGCGAATGAGGCGATAGCTCCGATGATGCTCATGATGGCGGCGGCGATGAAGACGACGACGAGGCCGTCGTGGAACGGTCCGGAGATCAGCTGGGGGAAGAACTCCTTGCCGGTGAGGGTGGCCGCATCCACGTGGGGGCTGCTGAGCACGCCCGTCGGCCCGAGCAGGCTCGCGATCGGGTTGTAGCCGAGGAAGGCGGCGAACAGGCTGCCGACCGGAGGGGTCGCGCCGATCTGCGTCGCGACGGCGTGCGGGACGCCGTGCGTGGTGAGCCCGTTCGTGAGCGCCGTCGGCAGGGCCACGGAGAGGCCGGCGATCATCAGCGAGAAGAAGATGCCGATGGACAGCGAGCTTCCCGCGTTGAGGGCGACGCCCGCCATTCCGGATGCTGCCCCGCGCTCGTTCGCCGGCACGCTGTTCATGATGGAGGTGCGGTTCGGCGACGAGAACAGGCCGGAGCCGATGCCGTTGAGGCCGGTGAGCACGGCGAACTGCCAGTAGTCGAAGTTCACCGGGATGAGCAGCAGGCCCACGAAGGTGACCGCCACGAGCGAGAGGCCGACCGTCGCGAAGACGCGCGAGCCGTACCGGTCGGACAGCGCGCCGGAGATCGGCCCTGCGACCAGGAAGCCGACCGTGATCGGCAGCATGTAGATGCCGGCCCAGAGCGGCGTCGACTCGTAGCTGTAGCCGTGCAGCGGCAGCCAGATGCCCTGCAGCCAGATGATCAGCATGAACTGCAGGCCGCCGCGCCCGATGGCGGCGAGGAACCCGGCGAAGATGCCGGACGAGAACGACCGGATGCGGAACAGCCGCATGTCGAACATCGGCGACTTCACCCGCAGCTCGATCAGGACGAACGCCGCCAGCAGCACGATGCCGCCGATGATCGAGCCCAGCACCCACGGGTTGCCCCAGCCTTGCGAGCTTCCGCCGTACGGCTGGATGCCGTACGTGATGCCGGTGAGCAGGGCGATCAGGCCGACCGCGAACGTGGCGTTGCCGATCCAGTCGATCCTGCCCGGGTTCTTCTGGCCCACCTCGTGCAGCGACTTGTACGACCAGATGGTCCCGATGATGCCGATCGGCACGGAGACGAAGAACACCGCACGCCAGTCGATCTCGGCGAGCACCCCGCCGACGATGAGGCCGATGAAGCTTCCCGCGATGGCCGCGACCTGGTTGAGGCCGAGGGCGAACCCGCGCTTGTTGGCGGGGAACGCATCCGTGAGGATGGCGGTCGAGTTCGCGAACAGCGCCGCGCCGCCGACGCCCTGCACGAACCGCCACACGATCAGCCACATCGCGGCAGGTCCGCCGGTGAACGGGTCGAGCGACAGCGCGATGGCGGCCACGGTGAAGATGACGAACCCGGCGTTGTAGATCTTCACGCGCCCGAACTGGTCGCCCATCCTCCCGAACATCACGACCAGCACGGCGGTGACGAGCATGTAGCCCATCAGCATCCAGAGCAGGTAGGAGACGTTGCCCGGTTCGAGCGGGTTGAGCTTGATGCCGGTGAAGATCGCGGGGAGCGAGATGATGACGATCGACGAGTTGATCGTCGCCATCAGCATCCCGAGGGTGGTGTTACTGAGCGCGACCCACTTGTAGTGCGGGTGATCCTTGGCGAACATGCCGGTGGGTGGCAAAAGAGTGCGTCCTTCGAGTTGGTTTATATGCATTAACTATATAACTCGAAGGGCGGCGGCGGAACGGCCGCGGGAGCGTCACACGGTCAGCGTGACCTTCTTCAGCCCCGCGGGGTTGTCCGGGTCGAGGCCGCGGCCGACGGCCAGCTCCAGGGCGATGCGCTGCAGCGGCACGATCTCGCGCAGGGGAAGCAGTTCGTCGTCCTGCTCGTCCAGCGGGAGGTGCACGGCGGCGCCGTCGACCAGACCGGGGCCGAGTTCGATCACGCGTGCGCCGAGTGCCGTGGCCCCGGAGGCGAACGACAGCACGGAGTCGCGTCCGGCGGGGCTGCCGGTGAGGGCGACCACCACCGAGCCGGGGACCACCTGGCCGAGCGGGCCGTGCGTCGCGTCGGCCGCGCTCCAGCCCGAGGCCGCGATCGCGTTCGTCTCCATCAGCTTCAGCGCGCCCTCGCGGGCGGTCGACATCGAGTATCCGCGGCCGACGACGATCACCCTGTCGACGCCGGAGAGGGCTGCGACCGCGGCGTCCACGGCTGCGGGAGCGGCGAGGTCGGCTGCGACCGAGGCGGCGATCCCGCGCACGCGCTCGTCGAGCTCCGGCCATCCTGTTCCGGCTGCGCGGTGCAGGGTCAGCGCGAGAGCGAGGAGTTCGGCGGTGTACGTCTTCGTGGCGGCGACCGACGTCTCCGGGCCCGCCGCAAGCGAGACGTGAACATCGGCGGCCCCGGCGAGCGCGCTGCCCGGATCGTTGGAGAAACCGATCACCGGCACGTCGGCCGCCGCGATGGAGGCGACGGTCGCGAGCAGGTCGGGAGAGCTGCCGGACTGCGAGACGGCGAGCGCGACCGAGCGCGGGAAGGCGAGCTGGGTGCCGAAGCCGGTGACACTGGCCGGGGTCGCGAGCATCGCCGGGATGCGCAGCAAGTTGTGGGCGAGGTACTGGGCGTACATCGCGGCGTGGTCGCTCGACCCGCGTGCCGCGAAGACCAGGAGTTCCGGCCGCTGCGACGTGATCAGCTCTGCCGCGGCGTCGATCGACGCGCGGGCGTCGAGGAGGTCGAGCCAACGGTCGGGCTGCTCGGCGATCTCCGCGCGCATCCGGTGGCCGGCGACGGTTTCGCCGCTCACGAGCTGAGCCCCGTGATCATCGCGACCAGTTCGTTGTGGCTGGTCTCGTCGATGCGCTTGGTGCCCACCTGCGTTCCGCGGCGCAGCACGGAGACGCGGTCGGCGACCCGGAACACCTGCTCCATGTTGTGGCTGACGATCAGCACGGCGGCCCCGCGCTCCTTCAGCTTCAGGATCAGCTCCTCCACCTTGGCGGTCTCCGCGACGCCGAGGGCGGCGGTCGGCTCGTCCATCAGCACCAGGCTGCTGGCCCAGTGGGTGGCCCGGGCGATCGCGATCCCCTGGCGCTGGCCGCCGGAGAGGTCGCTCAGCGTGGCACGCGCCGACGGGATGCGCACATCCAGTTCGTCGACGAGCGCCTGCGTGCGCGCGGCCATCGTCTTGCGGTCGAGCGTTCCGAAGGGCTTGCGCCTGAGCTCTCTGCCGAGGAACAGGTTCATGTATACCGGCTGCAGGTCGACGAGCGCGAGGTCCTGGTAGACCACCTCGACTCCTCTGCTCCTGGCGTCCGACGGGTCGCGGAAGCTGGCCCGCTCGCCGTTGACCCAGATCTCGCCGTCGGTCGGCTGGTACATGCCGGAGATGATCTTGACCAGCGTCGACTTGCCAGCGCCGTTGTCGCCGACGAGGGCGACGATCTCGCCAGGCTCGATCTCGAGGTCGAAGCGCTTGATGGCGACGATGCCGCCGAAGTGCTTGGTGATGCCGTCGAGCCGAAGCGGCTTCACCGTCGTGTCCTGCGGAGCGGTGGTGGGGGTCATGCTGTCCTCCCGGATGCGGCGAGCGCCGCCGCGGTCGTGATGGGTGCAGAGCCGTCGGCCGACCAGATGCCTGCGACGGTGGGGTTTCCGGTGCTGAGCCCGGCGATGCCGGCTGTGAGGCCGCGGGTGACGAAGACCTGCGGGCGGAATCCGAACAGCACGGTGTCCCCCGGCTGAACGGTGCGGCCGGAGAGCGGGATGGTGGCGTAGTAGTCGATGGCCTCCGGAGCCGGCATGTCGACCAGCAGCTCGGGGGCGGATGCGGTGTCCGCTCCCTGTCCGACGATCAGGGCACTCGTCGTGGTCCCGCCGAGCACGGGGTCGACGTAGAGGCCGCCGCCGAACACGTACGCATCGCCGTTCCAGAGGTGCGACACCTCGGAGACGTACGCGATGGCCGGCTCCTCGATGAGGTCGTGGGCGGCGTGCAGCGGCGTCGTCCCTGTGAGGCCGTGGCCCGGTTCGACCTGCGTCGCCCCTGCGGCGGCGAGGGTCTCGAGGACGGACACGGACGTGGTTCCCGGGGCGTTGACCTGGACGCCAGTGCGGCCGGCGCCTTCGAGCGCACGGAGCGCCGTCGTCAGGGTCTCCAGGTTGTGGGTGGAGCGGGCGGTGCCGGTCTCCGCGTCGAACAGGGTCGCGGGGAAGGTGGTGATGCCGGCGAACCGCACGCCGGGGATGGCGTCGACCCTGTCGGCCGCCGCGACGATGTCGGCTGCGTCGAATCCGCCCTCGTGGCCGCGGTAGAACCGGTCGCCGGGAGCTGCGATGCGCAGCAGCACGTCCTGCACCCTGCCGCGTTCCGTTGCCGCCGCACCGGCCTCGCGCGCCTTCTGCTCCGAGAAGACGGTCCAGTAGAGCGGTTCGAGCGCCGCGGCGTCCGCGGCCGAGTGGCGGGGGATCTGCACGAGGTGGCCGAGGTGGCCGATGGCCAGGCCGCCGCTCGCCGCTGCGACCGCGCACTCCAGGTCGACGCCGACGGCGTGACCGATGCCTCCGGCCGCGATGGCACGGGATGCGTCCGGGTTGCGGCCGATCTGCTTGGTCATGGCGAACGGCGTGAGACCGAGCCTGGCCGACTCCGCCGCGAGGGCGGAGGCGTTGCGGGTGACCGCATCCAGGTCGATGACGTAGGTGTTGGGCGGGATGGCGCCGCTCTGGTGGAACCGGGTGGCCGCGTCGAGCAGTGCCTGGTTGCGGCGGCGGAGGAGGTCGAGGAACATCGTTTGTCTTCCTTACTGTCTTCCCGGCTAGTTGCTCTTCTTGGCGCGGAGGGAGAGCGAGACCGCCACCAGGATGATCGCGCCGCGCACGATCATCTGCTGTGCGACGGTGAGCCCGCCGAGGAGCAGCCCGTAGTTGATCATGCTCATGAAGAGGCTGCCGACCAGGGCGCCGATGATCGAGCCCTTTCCTCCGGTGAGCGCGGTTCCTCCGACGATCACGGCGGCGAGCACGCTCATCAGGTCCGAGCTGCCGAGCGTGTACGTCGCACCGGCCAGCCGCCCCGCATAGAGCAGACCGGCGAGTGCCGCCGTCACTCCACTGACGATGAACACGGCCATCCGGACGCGGTTGACCTTGATGCCGCTGACCGCGGCAGCCGCCGCCTTGTTGCCGACGGCGAGCACGTGGGCGCCGAACGCCCGCTGACGGAGCACGTGCCAGCCGATCGCCGTCACCGCCGCCGTCCACCAGATCAGAATCGGGATGCCGAGCAGCGTTCCACCGCCGAAGAGCCAGCCGAACGCTGCATCGGTCACCGGCACGGACTGCAGGTTGGTCGACTGCTGGGCGAGGCCGGTGATGAGTCCCATCGTCGCCAGCGTGACGAGGAAGGACGGCAGCCGAACGAGCGTGACGAAGATGCCGTTGACCGCGCCGATGACGGCGCCGACCGCGAGGCCGGCGATGGCCGCGATCAGCCACTGGTGCGTGCTCTGCAGCGTGACGGCCGCGACCAGGGCGGAGAGGGCGACGGTCGAGCCGATCGAGAGGTCGATCTCGCCGAGGCTGAGCACGAACACCGTGCCGATCGCCATCACCGTGATCGGCGTCGCCTGGGTGATGATGTTGACCAGCGTCGTGCCGTTGAGGAAGTTGCCGCCCTGGGTGATGGCGAAGTAGAGGAACACCACCACGAACCCGATGTAGACGACGTACTGCCGCCAGTCCGCGTGACGCAGCCGTTCGCCGACGGTCATCCTGCCGTCGGTGGTCGATACAGTCATGATGCTTCTCTTTCCGTGCTGAGCAGTGCGGCGTCGATGGCGAGACGGACGGCGCCGAGGATGGGGGCATTGGAACCGAGGCGGCTGATGCGCACCTCGATCGTCGGCCGGCCGAGTTCGCCGAGCCAGTGGAGGACGGGTGCGAGCAACTCCTCGCGGCTGCCGATGCCGCCGCCGAGGACGAACAATCCAGGATCGACGACGGCGTCGACGGAGACGATCGCGTGGGCGAGCCAGCGCGCCTCCTCGTCGAGCGACGCCGCCGCATCCCGGTCTCCGTCGCCGGAGCGCTCGAAGACGTCGACGGTGGTCGAACCGGTGCTGCCGGATGCGCGCTCGTAGCGCTGGACGATCGCCTCACCGCTGACGACCTCCTCCAGCGGGCCGCGGCGGTGGTTGGCGGGGTCGAGCGGGTCGGCGCCGATCGGCAGGTAGCCGATCTCGCCCGCGGCACCGCGGACGCCCTGCCAGACGCGGCGGTCGAGCACGAGCCCGACGCCGATGCCGGTGCCGACGGAGACGAAGGCGAAGCTGTCGACCTCTGCTCCCACGCCGTCGTGCAGTTCGCCGAGCGCTGCGATGTTCACGTCGTTGTCGATCACGACGGCGTGCCCCAGTCGCCTTTCGAGCTCGGCGACCACGCCGAAGCCTTCGAGGCCGCCGAGGTTCGGCGCGAGGTCGAAGTGGCCCGCGTCCGCGTCCGGCACTCCCGCTCCGCCGACCGCCGTTGCGACGACGGCTGCTCCGGATGCGCCGACCGCCGCGGCGAGGGCGGACACGATCTCCGTCACCTGCGCGACGATCTCGCGCCCGTCGAGGGTCGGCTGGGTCAGCTCGTGCAGGACGTCGCCCGTGATGGTCGCGATGCCTGCGCGGATCTTCGTTCCGCCGAGGTCGATGCCGACGACGTAGCGGCCGTCGGCGCGCGCGGCGCTCATACGGCCTCCAGGACGGCAGCGGGGTTGGCCGCGAGCATCGTCTCGATGGCGGCGTCGGAGACACCACGCTCCTGCAGCGCGGGCACGAAGACCGTTCCGAGGTACGAGTATCCGAGGGCGCCGTGGGTGCCGGGGTTCATCCACACCTCCGCGCCGGTCAGGTCCTGTGCGAGCAGGATGCGGTCGGCCAGCCCGTCCGCGACGAGTCCGGCGACGAGGTCGGCGCGTCCAGCATCCGATCGGTGGAACGATTGCTTGGCGTACTCGCCGTCGTCGCGCGCGTCGGGCACCGGACCGAGGAAGAACTCCCAGTCCTCCTTGCCGATCGTGTCGACGGCCACCCGGGCGCCGGCGTCGATCACCCGGCGCGGCAGTTCGGAGCCGAGCTGGGTGTCGATGTGCCCGACGACCACGCGGTCGAGGTCGATGCCCTCCGAGCGGAGGATGTCGAGCTGCTCCAGCGCTTGGGTGCCGTGCGTGGTGTGCGTCATGATGCCGAGTCCCGTCGCGCGCTGGGCCCTGGCAACGGCACGGAGGCACTTCTCCTCGTGCGGCGTGATCTCGCCCAGGCTGGTCGCCTGCTCGCCGAACACGCCGGCCCGGACACCGGAGTCGCCGATCCCCTGCTCCGCGTCGCGGATGAGGCGGGCGGTGAGGGCGTCGAGGTCGGCGTCGAGCGCCCAGCCCGGCGCGTACGCCTCGAGGTAGAGGGCCGTCCCTGACACGATGTGGAGGCCGCTGCGCCGGGAGATCTCGACGAGCTGCGCGGCGTTGTCGCCGTTCGCATCGCGGCCGACCACGTTGTACGGGCTGAGGTCGACCACGGTTCCGAAGCCGAGGTCGCGGAGCCTGGCGAGCGCATCCACCGCCCTGTCGACACTGTCGTCGCTGGTTCCCCCGGTGAGCCAGGGGCCCGGCGTGAGCGACAGCAGATGCTCGTGCGGCATCACCCGTCCGAGTTCCGCCGGGTCGACCGGGCCGAGCACGGTCATGACCTGCCGTGTCATCGTTCTCCTTCATGGTGCGTGCGGCAGGCGCTCGCGCGCGCTGTGCCGCCTGTTTCGTGTGCTGCTGGTGGAAGCCGAGCGGCCGGAGGGGGAGTCCGGCCGCTCAGCCGTTCTGGGGGGGGCGTCAGCCGGTGACGCTCGCCGGCGGCTTCACGCCGTAGTCGGCCTTCCACGCCTCGTCGAGATTGGCCTTCGTGACCTTGGTCGGAACGGACGCGACGAGCTCAGGGGCCTTCTTGCCGATGACTCCGTATGCGCCGGCCAGTGCGAGGCCCTTGCCGATGCCGATGGAGCCGTTGCCCACCATGCCCGCGACGTTCGTGCCGGACATCATCGCGGCGCCGAGCGTGGTGTCGAGGTCGTTCGTGACCACTTTGATGTCGCTGCGGCCGGATGCCTTGATGGCGGCGACGACGCCCTGCGCCGCTGTCGCCCAGGAGACGTAGATGCCCTTGAGGTTCGGGTTCTTGGCGATCATCGCGGCCGCGATGGTCTGCGTCGCCGTCTCGTCGGCGAAGCCCTCGGAGTCGACGATCTTCACATCCGGGTACTCGTAGGCCAGCCAGTCCTTGAAGGCCTTGTCGCGCTGGTTGGTGAACCAGAAGTTCGCGTTGTACGACAGGTAGCCGACCTCGCCCTTCTTGCCGAGCGCGTCGCCGAGGATCTCGGCGTTGTCCCTGCCTGCCGCTGCGAGGTCTTCGGTGACGATCGAGACGAAGTCGGTCCCCGCCTTGTATCCCTCCGGCGGCGTCGTCATGATGACGAGCTTCGTCCCGGCCTCGACGGCCGGCTTGAACGCCTTGGCGGCCGAGGTGGGGTCGACGGCGATCGTGACGATGATGCTCGGGTGCAGGGCGAGCACGGTCTGGACGTTGTTGGCCTGGGTCGCTGCGTTGAAGCTCGCCTGGGTGCTCGCCACCACGTCGATGCCGAGCTTCTTGAACTCGTCGCGGGCGCCCTTCTCGACGGCCGTGACGAAGTCGGACGAGGTGTGCCAGACGAACGCCGCGGTGTACTTGCCGTCCTCGACCTTCTTCTGCTCGTCGCTGGTGAGGGACAGCTCGGACAGCGCGCCCGGCTTCTCTCCGTTGGGACCTTCGAACACGAGGCTCGGCTTCTCGGCGGGGGTGGACGAGGAGGACGCCGCTGTTCCTGCCGAACAGCCGGTGAGCGCGAGGGCCAGTGCGAGGGCGCCGACCAAAGCGGCGCGGGCGCCGGGGCGCCGGGTGGGATGTGCTGTGCTCATGTGTGGATTGCCTTCCGGGACCGGGTTGAACTCCTGTGCGGTGGCGTCCCCCGGGCATCTCGTGACCCCGTCACCGTTGACTTGCTGAAGCCATTTTGATTTCAACAAGCAATCAAAGTCAAGCGTGAATTTGTGTCGGACAGGTTTCGGGGTGGTAAATCCTGCGAAATCCGGGCTGCGGGTGGCGCCGGATCCGCATCCTGAGCTAGTTTTGGGTTCACACTGAAGACAAAGGGGGTGGAGCGGTGCAAGACACCCGTGCCATCAACCGGAACGCCGTGCTCACCGCCCTGATGGGGTCGCGTCCGGCCAGCCGCAAGCAGATCGCGGAGCTGACCGGCATCTCCGCCGCAACGGTCACCCGCTCGGTCGATCAACTCCTCGCCGAGGGCATCGTGCGCGAGACGACGGAGATCGTGTCGGAGGCCAGAGGGCGCCGCGCGGTCGAGCTCGACATAGTGGCCGACCGCTCGTACGTGGTCGGCGTCGACCTCGGCGCATCCAACACCCGCATCATCGTGGCCGACCTGCTCGCCCGCCCGGTCTTCGCCTCCGAGACGCCCACCCCGACCACCATGCCGGAAGCCGAACTGGTGGAGTGGATCGCCGCGACGGTCCGCGAGGCGGCCGCCGATGTCTGGGACAGCGTCGAGCACGTCTGCCTCGGCCTCCCCGGCGCAGTGAGCCAGCGGGACCTCACCGTCTCCAACGCCCCCAACCTGCTCCAGGTCGAGTCGCCCACCTTCCTCGCCGCCGTGCAGCGCGCGGTGGGGCGGGCGATGCACTTCGACAACGACGCCAACTACGCCCTCCTCGGCGAGATGCACTACGGCGCCGCCCGCGGAGCCCCCAACGCCGCGATGCTCACGATCGGCTTCGGACTGGGCGCCGGTCTCGCCATCGAAGGACGCATCCTGCAGGGCGAACGCGGGCTGATCGGCGAGTTCGGCCAGCTGCCGATCGGCCCCCTCGGCACCCGGCTCGAACACATGGTGACGGGTGGAGGGATCCTGCGCAGGGCGGCAGAGGCCGGACTCCACCTGGATGCGCCGGCCGAGCTGTTCGCGGACGACGCGGGCCCCGGCCTGCTGTCGCTCAGAGGGCACTTCGACCAGGCGCTCCTCGTGGTGCTCACCGCCACGACGGTCTCCTGCGACCCGCAGACGATCGTGCTCGGAGGGGGCATCGCGAACTCGCTCATCTCCTCCATCGACCGCTACCGGATCGCCCTGGAGCAGAACCTCCGCATCTCCCCCGACATCGCCACGGCCGAGCTCGGCGACTTCTCCGGGGCGGTCGGCGCCGTCGTCGCCAGTCTGCACGCGGTCTACGCGGGACTCGGCGTCGAGGAGGTGGCGATCGTGAGCCTGCCCAACGGGGACGCGCTGACCGCCGACCAGGTCGCGCGCGCCCGAAGCCTCGCCTAGCTCGGGCCTACGCGCACCCGGCCTACACGCACCCGTCCACCACCTCCAGCAGCTCCCTGCTCGCCAGGATCCGGAAGTGGCCACCCACCGGCAGCTCGACGTTCCTCGCGCCCTCCAGCGCGCTTCCGCCCGGGATGTGCGGGTCGAACCACCCGTAGACCGACACGATGCGCTCGTTCGCCGCGCTCTCCCGCCCGAGGCGGAGCAGCGACGCGTCGGTCGGCGCGAGCGAACGGAGGCTGCGCGTCGGCAGGTAGCGTGCGTACACCGATCCGGCGAACGGCGTGCACACGGTCACCGCCAGCCGAACCCGCCCGCCGGCCGGCAGCGACGACATCAGCTGCTTGGCGATCAGGCCGCCTTTGCTGTGCGCCACGATCGTCACGTCGCGCAGGTCGTGCTCGTCCAGGTGCGCGGCGACCAGCTCGGCGCCGTCCGCGATGCTCAGGCGGTTCCGGCCGAGAGCGGCGATGACGTGCACGGCGTTGCCGCGGTCGTGCAGGTGCCTGGCGAGCGGGAGCATGAACCGCCAGGTCTCCAGGATGCCGGGCAGCAGCACGACCGTGGATGCGCCGGGCCGCCCAGCGGCGAGCACCTCCGGGTCGTCGCGGCTCACGGCGGCGCGCAGCTGGTGCCGTGCCGCGTACAGGTAGTCGAGCATCCACACTCCGGCCTTGCGGAGGGAGACGCCCGCCCACCGGAGGGGCTGCGCGGTCACCGGACGGAACCGGCCAGGAGGGCGAGCAGCCCGTCCGTCGCCTCCGGTCGCGTGTGCATGGCGAGGTGGCGGGCACCGTCGATGGTCTTCGCTCCCCCGCGCCGTGCCGACGCCGCAAGGACGGACACCCACCCCGCACGCGCGATGGGGTCCCGCTCGCCGCGGAGCACGAGCACCGGGCAATCGACCAGGGGGATGTCGTCCTCGATCCGGTAGGTCAGCATCGAGGGGAGAACGGCGAGGTACCACCGGAGGCCGCAGCGGGCGTAATCGCTGAGCACCAGCCAGTTGGCGCGCGGACGCTCCCCCGCGCAGTCGAGCGCTAGGAGGGCCGCCGCGCGGAACGGGGACCGGTCGCGCGGGTCCATCACCGGGCCCATCAGCGCGAGCGCCGCCACCGCCTCCGGCCGGTCGATGGCGAGCCTGGTGGCCACCTGCGTGCCCATCGAGTGACCGAACACGACGCATCCGGACAGGCCGAGCTCGTCGACGACCGCCGCAACGCACTCGGCGAAGTCGTCGACGCCCAGGGCGCGGCCGGGCTTCGGAGCGCGGCCGAATCCCGGCAGGTCGACGGCCACGACCCTGGCGCGTCGGGCGAGCAACGGGATGATGCGCTCGAAGTAGCGGGAGCTCACGCCGATGCCGTGGATGAGGAGGTAGTCGGGTCCGTCCGAGCCGGCGGGCCGGGCGCCGGTGTCGACGGTGACGACGGCGCGCGCCCGGTTTGCCTGCTGGGCGGTCGGGCCATCCTCGGTCTGGGCATCCTTGGTCACTCTCGAGTTGTACACCTGGCCGCGCCGGGATCAATGGCCGCGCACGGCCGACACAGATAGTCAGCCTGCTTATAATCGGCAATGACCGACCGAATCGAGGAGCCAGGATGCCGCGAACGAACCGCCGAGGGATGCGCACCGCCGTCCGCATCCTGATCTCCGTCGTCGCCGTGCTCGCCCTCGTGGTGGTCGGCTTCCTCGCCTGGGCGAACACGCCCATGATGGGCGACCGAGCGCGGGCGATCGACGTGTGGACCGACCCGGCGGTCAGCATCACCGACGAGGGAGACTCGGTGCTGCTCGCGCCGACGGGGGACGCATCCGGCCAGGGGCTGGTGTTCGTGCCCGGCGCGCTGGTCGACCCGTACGCCTACCTCTACAAGCTCGCCGGCGCTGTGGAGGACACCGGGCTGACCGTCGTCGTGACCAAGCCGACGCTGAACCTGGCGTTCTTCGACCAGCGGCCGCTGTCGACGTTCACCTCCCACGCACCGGAGGTGGCCTCGTGGTACGTCGGCGGCCACTCGCTCGGCGGGGTGCGCGCCTGCCAGCTCGCCGACGACACGGACGTGGACGGGCTCATCCTGTTCGGCAGCTACTGCGCGAACGACCTCAGCCGCAGCGACCTGCGCGTGCTCTCGATCGGCGGGGGCGCGGACGGCCTGAGCACCCCCGCGAAGATCGCGGCGGCCAGACCGCTGCTGCCCGCAGACGCCACGATGGTCGAGATCCCCGGCATGAACCACGCCCAGTTCGGCGACTACGGGCCGCAGCCGGGCGACAACCCTGCCGGCATCACGAACGATCGGGCGCGCGACAGGATCACCGAGACGCTCACCGCGTTCCTCGGGAAGTCCGGCTAGAAGCCTTCCGCCCTCCTCGGCGTGTACGGGGCTTCGAGGGCCGCGCACTCCTCCGGCGTGAGGGTCAGGTCCACCGAGGCGACGGCATCCACCAGGTGCTGCTGCTTCGTCGCGCCGACGATGGGCGCCGTCACCGCGCCCTGCTGACGCACCCAGGCGAGCGCCACCTGCGCCCGTGAGACGCCGCGCGCCTCCGCCACCTCGGCGACAGCGGCCACGATGCGCCGGTTCGACTCCTCCTCGCCGCGATACAGCGTCGCGCCGAACACATCCCCGGCCGAACGGTCGGTGCTGACACCCCAGTCGCGCGTCAGCACGCCGCGGGCGAGCGGGGACCACGGGATGACGCCGACGCCCTGATCGACGCACAGCGGATGCATCTCCCGCTCCTCCTCGCGCTGCAGCAGGTTGTACTGGTCCTGCATCGAGACGAACCGCGCCCATCCATTGGCCTGGGCGGTGTGCTGCGCCTTGGCGAACTGCCACGCCCACATCGACGACGCACCGATGTAGCGCGCCTTGCCGGAGCGCACGACGTCGTTCAGCGCCTCCATCGTCTCCTCGATCGGGGTAGACGGGTCCCAGCGGTGGATCTGATACAGGTCGACGTGATCGGTGCCGAGACGACGCAGGCTGTCGTCGATGGCCGACAGGATGTGCGCCCGCGACAGGCCGGCCTGGTTCGGCCCCTCGCCCATCCGACCGTGCACCTTGGTGGCGATGACCACCTCGTCGCGCGTCGCGAAGTCGGCGAGCGCCCTGCCGACGATCTCCTCGCTCGTGCCGTCCGAGTACACGTCGGCCGTGTCGAACGTGGTGATCCCGGACTCCAGGGCGCTCCGGATGAACGGCCGGCTCTGCTCCTCCGGCAGGCTCCACGGGTGCGCGCCGCGCTCCGGAACGCCGTAGCTCATACAGCCGAGCACGACCGCCGAGATCTTCAGTCCGGTGCTGCCGAGGTTGACGTACTGCATGGGTGCTCCGTTCGCTGCCGACTGGGAGCAACGCTACTCGCGCCCAGCGAGATGCCACGAACTGTCGCGAAACGCCCGGGATGCGGCGCAGTTACTGGCATCTCGTTGTGGTGGGACTACGGGGGCCAGGACAAGCGAAGCCGGGTGGCGCACACTGGATGCGTGGAAGCGAACGAGTTCGGGCGGATGGTGCGCCGCATCCGGGACAGGGTGACGCCGGAAGCCGTCGGCCTGCCGCCCGGCCGTCGCCGCCGCGCCGTCGGGCTGCGCCGCGAGGAGCTCGCCGCTCTCGCCGGCATCTCGGCCGACTACCTGACCAGGCTGGAACAAGGGCGGGCGACCTCGCCGTCCGCGCAGATCGTCGCATCGCTCGCGCGGGCCCTCCGCATCTCCGACGCGGAACGCGAACTGCTCTACCAGCTCGCCGGGCACGCGGCCCCCGGCCTGGACGTGGTGCCGACGCGCATCCCGCCCAGTGTGCAGCGGATGCTCGACCGGTTGGCGAACACCCCGGTCGCTGTCTACGACGCCACGATGACGCTCATCCAGGCCAACGCCCCGTTCGACGCGCTGATGGGCGAGACGAGCCGCTGGCGGGGCAACGAACGCAACGCGGTCTGGCGCCACATCGTCGGCCCGGCAGGCCGAGTCCTGCAGTCGCAGGAAGACCACGACGACCTCGTCGCCGGGCTGGTCTCCGACCTGCGCCTCACCGCCTCCCGCTACCCGGCCGACCGCTCGGTCACCCGGTTGGTCGCCGCCCTCACGGCGGCGAGCCCCCAATTCGTCGAACTGTGGGAGAACGGCGACCTCGGCCCCCGCAGGCAAGACCCGTCGAAGCGCAAGACGATCGAGCATCCCCTGGTCGGACGCATCACCCTCGACTGCGACACCCTGATCGTCACCACCGACGACCTGCGCATCATGGTCTACACGGCCGAACCCGGCACGGAAGACGCGGAGCGGCTGGCGCTCGCGGTGGTGCTGGGGACGCAGACGCTGGTGGAGTAGGGGGCGCGGTCGCGGTTACGCGCGGCTACGCCGAGACGAGGATGAGCGCAGCCGCGGTCGCGGCGAGCAGCACGATCCCGAGAGCGATTGGCCAGAGCCTGGCGCGGGGCGCATCGGGGAGGCGGTCTCCCCAGCTCGAGCCGAGCGGGTTGTGGTCGAGCCCAGGAGTGGGCGGGCGCGGTCGCCAGTCGACGCGGTCGTGGTCGTCCACGGTGTACTCCACTCCGTCGGGCTCGCATGCGGCGAGGTGCGGTATCTCACGATGGTTACAGCTCCGGCAGGGTTGATCAATGCGTGACGCGATGACATATCTGAATTCCGCGCGCGGCCGATGTCCAGGGCGCGGGCGCCCCTCCTCAGCAGGCTTAGTATTGGCACACGCACTGGGCATGACGAGGATGAACCGATGGACGACCACCCCGCTGAGGCGGACGAGCAGCGGCCGGAGAACTGGCCGATCGGCAGGCTGCTCGGTGTCGCATCCCGGTCGGTCGAGCGGAGCTGGGCGCAGGCGCTCGAACAGCGCGGGCTGACTCATGCCGGGCTGATCGTGCTGCACTTCCTGGATGCGGGGATCACCTCGCAGACCGAGCTGGCGCGGCTGGCCAGAGTGGAGGCGCAGACGATGTCGCGCACCATCGACCGGCTCGAACGGGAAGGGCTGGTCGCCCGCTCACCGTATCCCGGCGACCGGCGCAGGCACGTGCTCAGCATCACCGCGGCCGGGCGGGAGGCGTTCGCGGGGGCGAAGAACCTGGAACGGGATGTGTTCCCGGCCGTCAGCGACCCTGAAGCGTTGCGCACGGCACTCGTGCAGATCGTCGCCGCCCTCGGCGACCGCAGCTAGGCAGCACCCGCCTACGCCGCCCCCTCCGGCACCTTCACGATCAGGCTCCGCGGGTCGATCCACGTCTTGATCGCGGAGGCCTTGCCGAACAGGTCGCCGTCGAGTTCGACGTCTTCCGGGCTGCTGAGGCGCAGCACGAACTCGCTGCCTTTCAGGTAGTTGAGCGCCCTGACCTCCCTGGACAGGCCCATCAGGCGGCGGCCCGCGGAGGTGCGACGCAGCACCCCGTTCTCCCAGAACACCTTCCAGACGATCTGCACCCAGCCGATGAACCCTTCCGGGCGGAGGACCACGATGTCAAACTCGCCGTCGTCGACAGCCGCATCCGGGAGCAGCAGGATGTTCGCAGGCAGCGACCCGCAGTTGCCGATCATCACGGTGTGCGCGCGCACGGAGTGCACCCGCCCGCCGTCGAGCTGGTAGCGGAGGCGCAGCTGGTTCTTGTCGCGGAGGACGGTGCCGATCGCCTTCACGTATGCCAGCCAGCCCGCCTTGGCCTTGAGGTCGTCGTCGGTGGCAGCGAGCATCTTCGCGTCGATGCCGAGCCCGGCCATCACCAGGTATGCGCGCCTGCTCACCGAGCCGTCCGCATCCCGGATGTCGGCCACGCCCACGTCGATCGGCCGGTCTTCGCCGCCGAACGCCGTCTGGAGCGCGTTCTCGACGTCGTCGAGGGTGAGGTTCAGGTTGCGGGCGAGCAGGTTGCCGGTGCCGGAGGGCAGCAGAGCGAGTGGGGTGCCGGTGCCGCGGAGCTCCTCGGCCACGGTGCGGACGGTGCCGTCGCCCCCGGCCGCGATCACCACATCAACGCCGCGTTCGAGCGCCTGCTTCGTCTGACCGGTGCCGGGGTCGTCTTCCGTGGTCTCCAGCCAGAGCGTCTCCGCCCAGCCGTGCTCGGCCTCCGCGGCGGCGACGGCCTCCTTGATCGCCGACAGGTCGACCTTGATCGGGTTCACGACGATGGCTGCGGTCTTCACGGAGTCCTCCTCTTGCGGGTGCGACGGCGAAAGCACGGGTCACGCCGCGACACTACTGGGAGGACGCCCCCGGCGTAACCGGGGCACGGCACATCCGCAGCCCCGCGGCATGGAAAGCTGGGGGGATGCACGTTCTCGACAACCCCGCCTGGCACGCACTCACCGGGGCGCACCGCTCGTTCGCCGTCGGAACGGAGGACGCCAAGCGTTACCGTCCGGACATGTCTCCGTTCGCGGCCGTCGCCGACCCGGACGGCCCTCGGGATGCCCTGACCGAACTGGTGGGCCTCTCCGGTGGCGGAGACTCCGCGCTCGGCGTCTTCGGCGCATCCACGGGGCCGGACGGCTGGGAGACGCTCGGCGCGTACGACTGCTGGCAGCTCGTCTACGAGCACGAGACGATGCCGGAGGTGCGGCAGCTCGGCGACGACGCGCGGCTGGTGGCGCTCGGCGACGACGACGTACCGGATGCACTCGACCTGGTCGATCGGACCAGGCCGGGGCCGTTCCTCCCGCGCACGATCGAGTTCGGCGGGTACCGCGGCATCCGAGTGGGCGACCGGCTCGCGGCGATGGCCGGACAGCGGATGCGGCCGGACGGCTGGTGCGAGGTCAGCGCGGTCTGCGCAGACCCCGAGTTCCGTGGGCGGGGCTTCGCGGCGACCGTGATGGTCGAGGTGATGCGCGGGATCGTCGCCCGCGGCGAGCGGCCGTTCCTGCACGTCGAGGCGACCAACGAGCGCGCGCTCGGTGTGTACGAAGCGCTCGGGTTCACCCGGCGGCGGAGGGCGAACATCCTGGTGTGCCAGCCGCTCTGAGTGCAGTGCGGGGACGGTAGCCGGCTACCTCTCCTGACTTTTGTCCTTGCCCTTCCCCGGGCCGTTTCCTGGGCCGTTACCTTTGCCCTTGCCCGGGTTTCCCTTCTCTTTCTGGCTCGGCGCAGGGGCCGGCGCTGGAGCCGGCGCAGGATCGGTGGTCGTGACGGGCGCGACGGTCGGCGCCACGCTCGGCGACGCGGGCGTGGAGGTCGTCGGCGACGGCGTCGACGGAACGCTCGACGGGTTGGTACCAGACGGCGCGAACAGCACGCCCAGCCCGATCGCCCCGGCGACCAGCACGACGAGCGCGCCCGCGACCAGCGCGACCAGGAGCCCGCGCCGGCGCTTCGCGGGAGGGGCGAGGACGGCCGTGGGCGCGTCGGCTGCGACACTCGCACCGGCCGCGCCCGCCGACGGCATCACCGCGGTCGGCATCTCGTCGTCCGGCTCACCCGACGCCTCCCATCCCACCAGCTGCGGGGCCAGCTCGCGCGCCATCACCGCGATCTCCATCGCCGTGGGACGCAGCGCCGGGCTGCGCGCCGTCATGGCGGCGAGCATCCCGCGCCAGTCGTCCGGCAGCGTGCTCGGGATGCGCGGGTCGTACGCCGCGCGAGCGCTCACCGACTCGACGGGCGAACCGGGGTAGCTGCGGCGGCCGGTGAGCGCTTCGAGCAGCACCAGCCCGAGCGCGTAGACGTCCGTGGACGCATCCGGCTCAGCTCCGGCGACCTGCTCCGGGCTCAGGTACGCGGCCGTCCCGATGACCGTGCCGTCGGTGGTGAGGCGTTCCGCGCCGAGCAGGTGGGCGATGCCGAAGTCGGCGAGCTTGGCGTGCAGCCGGCCGCCGGGGACAGTGGATGCGGGCAGCAGGATGTTCGCCGGCTTGAGGTCGCGGTGCACCATCCCCGCGTCGTGCACGACCACGAGGCCCTCCGCGATCTCGGCAGCCAGCTCCGCCGCCTCGACGCCGGTCAGCGGACCGTCGTCGAGACGCGTGCGCAGGTCGGTGCCCTCGATGAGTTCCATCACGAGGAAGCTGGGGGTGTCGTCGTCCACCCCGGCGAGGTGGGCGTCGTGCAGCGTCACCAGGTTCGGGTGGCTGAGGCGCGCGAGCATCGTCGCCTCCGCGCGACGGCGGGCGTCGTCGACGGCCGTGCCGGACGCGAACAGCTTGACAGCGACGAACCGGCCCAGCTGACGGTCGAGGGCGCGGTACACCGTCGCCATCCCGCCGCGGCCGAGAGCCTCGCGCAGTTCGTAGCGTTCCAGAAGCACACGATCGTTCACTGCCCGAGCATACCCGCGTTATGCAACCCCATCCTGTCCGTGAATCAGCCGAAAGTGTGGCCGCACTCCCTTGCCAGATCGCCGAACCTGGGTTGAGTGAATGGTGTGAGCGACGAGACCGAAGTGCCCGACCAGCCGGAGACGGGTGTTCTGGAAGCGCTGCAGGTCTACCGGGCGGCGGAGGCGGCGATGCGCAGACGCACGGGCGCCGCGATGGGGATCGGGGACAGCGACCTCCTGGCCCTCCGGTACATCCTCGACCGCCGCGCCCTCGGGCAGGTGACCGCCTCGAAGGATGTCAGCGCCTACCTCGGCATCTCCAGCGCATCCACCACCGCCCTGATCGACAGGCTCGCCAAGGGCGGTTTCGTCGAGCGCAGGCCGAGCACCGTGGACAAGCGCTCCATCGAGATCGTGCCGACCGCCGCTGCGCTGGGAGACACCGGCCCGATGCTGGAGGCCGCGCAGACCCAGATCGAGGCGGCCACGGCCGAACTGAGCCCGGAGGAAGCGGCCACCATCACGCGGTTCCTCACCAAGATGCGCGAGACCGTCGACCGCATCGCGACGAAACCACGGCGTTCCGGGCCGGCCGCGAGGTCGTAAGCCCCGACGTGGACGCGCGCGAGTAAAGCAGGATTTTCCGCCATGTCAAGGGGATTGCTAGGCAACTGAACTAGTAGTTCAGTGGTGTGGTCAAGGAAAGGACAACTCTGCCATGAACATCCTGCTCATCGTGATCGCCATCATCGCGATCATCCTTCTGCTTACCGGCGGTTTCGTGCAGTCCCTGAACTTCCTGCTCTGGGTCGGAATCGTGCTGCTCGTGATCGCGGTGATCGTCTGGCTTGTTCGGATGCTCACCGGAAGCCGACGAGTCTGACAGGACGGGTAAGACCATGAGTCTCGGAACCGGAATCGTCCTGTTCGTCATCGGCGCCATCCTGGCGTTCGCTCTGAACCTGCAGGTCGCCTGGATCGACCTCCACCTGGTCGGGTACATCCTGATGGCCGCCGGTCTGATCGGCATCATCATCGGCATCGTGCTGCTCACCCGCCGTCGCCAGTCTGTCGCCACCACGCGCAGCGCTGTCGACCCTGCGTCGGGCGAGCGCGTCACGCGCCGGACCAGCGAGAGCGACGACCCCATCGTCTGACCCGCCCCACACGCACCACACAGTCCGAACCCCTTCACGCCGGAGCTCTCGCGCCCGGGTGGAGGGGTTCGGCTTTTCTGCGTCTCCGTGCCTGCGTTTACATCGTGTCGAGGATGGACGTGAGGTGCTCGAAGGTCGTGGTCGGGTTGACGATCGCGAACCGCGTGTTCGGCCGACCGTCGTGCGAGCTGGGCGTGACGAACGCCCGCTGCTCGTCCAGCAGCCTCGTCGACCAGCGCGCGTAGTCGTCGCGAGTCCAGCCCTCCCGCTCGAACACGACGACGGACAACTGCGGCTCCCTCACCAGCCGGAACCCGTCGCGCGACTCGATCTCGCGCGCGATCCGCTGCGCCAGCTGCAGGGAGACCGTCACCGCTTCCCGGTATGCCGCTGCGCCGTACGTGGCGAGCGAGAACCACAGCGGAAGGCCCCGCGCACGCCTGGTGAGGTGCGCCGCATAGTCCGACGGGCTCCACTCCGAGGTGTCGGTGAGCGTGTCGAGGTACTCCGCGTGCTGCGTGTGCGCCCTGCGCCCGGCCTCCGGATCCCGGTACAGCAGTGCGCAGGCGTCGAACGGCGCGAACAACCACTTGTGCGGATCGACGATCGCGGAGTCCGCGCGCTCCACCCCGGCGAACCGGTGCTTGGCCTCCGGCGACAGCATCCCGGCCAGCCCGTACGCGCCGTCGACGTGCAGCCAGAAGTCGTATTCGTCCTTGAGCGCCGCAATGGATGCGAGGTCGTCCACGATGCCGAAGTTGGTCGACCCGGCCGTGGCGACCACCGCGAACACGGACGCGCCGTGCTCGTCCAGCGCCTCGCGCACGGCGTCGCCGGTGAGCATCCCGGAGTCGTCGGGGCGGACGGGCACGACCTCCACGTCCATCACCCGCGCCGCCGACGCGATGGAGGAGTGCGCCTCTGCACTGCAGACGATCTTCCAGCGGCCGTGGCCGAGCTGGGCTCCGCGCTCGGCCTTGGCGTGCTCGCGGGCGGCGACGAGTGCCGACAGGTTGCCGAGGGTGCCGCCCTGCACGAACACGCCGCCGGCGGTCGCGGGCAGCCCGAATTCGGCGGCGAGCCAGGCGAGCACCTGGTTCTCGGCGAAGACGGCGCCGGACCCCTCCAGCCACGAGCCGCCGTAGACGGCGCTGGCGGAGACGACGAGGTCGAAGGCCGTGGCTGCCTTGGTGGGCGCGGTCGGGATGAACGACAGATACTGCGGGTGGTCCGTGGTGATGCACGCGGGCGCGAGCACGTGTTCGAACAGCGCGAGCGCGCGCTCGGCGCCGATGCCGCCCTCCACCACCGTCTGCCCGGCCAGCCGGTTCAGCTCGAACTCGGACAGCGGCTTGTCGAGCGGGGTGTCCGTGCTCAGGATGCGCCGCCGCGAGTACTCGAGCACGAGGTCGACGAGGCTCCTGGTCTCGTCCGAGACGGCGTGCATCCTGGTCGGGGTGCCGGTCTGCGTGGCGGTCGGGGTGCCGGTCCGGCTGTCGTCGGCTTTGCGTGTATCCATGTTTTCCTCTCGGGCCCAGAGCAGACTCTCACAACGCTTCGGCACTCGTTCGCCGTCCGGCGCAACGATCGGGCGCATCCCGCGCACTGCACGCAATACTTCGCCGCGCCCGGTGCGGTTGACTGGTCGGATGCACGACCACGCCCTCTTCCTGAACGGTACCGTCGGCGTCGGCAAGACCGCCACAGCGGACGCCATCAGCCGCATCCTGATCCAGCGCGGCATCCCGCACGCGATCGTCGACCTGGATGCACTCCGCGCCGCCTGGCCGGCGCCGGAGGGCGACCCGTTCAACAACGCGCTGGAACTGGCCAACCTGCGCGCCGTCGCCGCGAACCACCGCGCGTCCGTCGCGCGCATCCTGGTGCTGGCCGGGGTGATCGAGGACCCGGACGCCGTTCCGCTCTACCGCGACGCGGTCGGCGGCCTCCCGTTCACGGTCGTGCGGCTCACCGTCGACCCGGCTGTCGGCGATGCCAGGCTGCGCGCCAGGCACGGCGACGACCACGACGCCCTCGCCTGGCACCTGCACCGCCACGGCGAGCTGGACGCGGTGCTCGATGCCGCGCGCATCCCGGGGCCCGTGGTCGACACGACGGGCAGGACGCCCAGCGAGGTGGCGGAGGCCGTGCTCGCGGCCTCCGCCACGAAGCGGCAATCCTCCGCCGGCAAGGCGGCGAATCGCTCCTCCTTGCGGCATGTGGAATGTATATATTTCATATCGTGATAGGTTCAGCGCCAGGCTGTATCAGCGGCCATTCAACGAGGAATGGAGAGACGATGACGACTCGAGAGAAGACGTGGGGCGCCGCGGCGGCGGCATTCCTGATCAGTGGGATGCTGGTCGGATTCGCACCACTCGACTCAGATGCGATCCACGCGGCAAAGGCGGTCGCGACAATCCAACAGATTGCGCCGGAGGCGGTCGCCAACCCGGAGGGTACAACGCAGACCACTGATCCCGGCGTGGCGGTGAGCGACGAATCAGTCGGTGCCAGAGCGACGATCCCCACAGACGCGGCAGACGGCATCCAGATCGAAGGGGTGACCATTGGTCTCCCGTTCGCGGAGATGGCAGATGATGCCTCTGCATCCCAGCTCCCCGGGGTCGTGGTGTACGACAACAACAACGGCTCAGCCACCGTCCCCGTGATTCGCGAGCGCGGTACTGTGCAGATTACAACGGTCATCGGAAACGCGAACGCGCCGAAACGGTACGACTATCCGATGCGGCTGGCGCGCGGGCAGTCATTGCACCTCAACGAGGACGGGTCGGTCGTCGCAGCAGGTCGGGACGGCTCGTTCACCGCCTACGTTGCGAGCCCTTGGGCCAAGGACGCCAACGGCGACGCAGTTCCGACCCACTATGAAGTCAGCGGCAACACACTGACTCAGGTTGTGGACTTCACTGCCGCCACCGCGTTTCCCGTCGTCGCCGACCCCACCATGGACATCCTCTGGTGGGGCGTTGCGGCCAAGCTGTCGAAGGCTGAGACCAAGAGCCTTGCGAGCCGGATCAGCACAGCTGCGGGCGGAGTGGCTGCGTTCTGCGGCTACGTGCCGATCATCCAAGCCCGCGTGGCTTGCGGAATGACGATTGCGTGGCGTATCGCCTCCTGGGTCGACCCGGTTCGCCAGGCAGCCGCTCAGGGCCGTTGCGCCCAGATCAATGTCCCTTACGCGTCAGGAGTGGCCCTGTGGAACGTGACCAACGAAAAGTGCTGAGGGTCGACCTTCTGTGGGCGCTCGGCGGTGGAGCGCTGCTGCTGGCCTTCCTCCTCTGGGCGACCGAATCAACCGTTGGTGAGTCGGCTGTTGGTGCAGGCATCTTCGTCGTCATTGGCGCGACGGTCGCCCTGATGCGATTCAAGCGACGTTCAAGCTGAGCGGGCCCAGGGTCCCGCCGCGAACATCCGTTCGCGGTGGGACCCTGGGCCTGATCGGTGGAGGCGGCGACTACTTCCCGCTCTTCACCGACCATTCCCAGAAGTTCCAGAACGGCCCGGTCTGGTTGCCCATGTACTTCACGCCGTCGACGCGCGAGCTGACGCCGAAGATGCCGGGCAGCTGGAAGAGCGGCAGGCCGTAGCCGTCAGCGAACGTGGCCTTGTCGATCTGCTGCTCGAGCGTGATGAGCTCGTCCTTGTCGACGGTGGTCTGCGTCTTGACCGCCACGTCGTTCATCGCGTTGTAGCGGTTGTTGTTTCCCCCGCCGCCGGTCGCGAAGAGCTGCGGGATCATCGTGGTTCCCGCTCCGGGGCTGATCCAGCCGAACAGGGATGCGTCGTAGTTGCCACCGGGGAGGAGCTTGCTCCAGTCGGGCGAACCGGCGTCGACGACCTTGAAGCCAGCCTTGGAGGCCGAGGCCGAGATGGCCTGGAACTCGTCGACGCGGTTCGGGTTGTTCGTGTTGTAGAGGATCCGGACGGTCGGGGTGGCACCGGCGAGGAGCGCCTTGGCGCCGTCGATGTCGACCTTGTCGAACTTGTCAGAACCGTTCTGCTTCACACTGGCGGCGTACTCGTCCTGGCTGGGAAGCCAGATCTGCGAGTTCAGCACCTCGGCCTTGGGGTTCACCGGGGTGACGATGGAGTCGAGGATCTGCTGACGCGGGATGGTCTTCAGGAACGCTTCGCGCACCTTCGGGTCCTGGAAGACGGGAGCCCCGAAGTTGAGATCGAGGTGGTCGTACGAGACCTGATCGCCCGCCAGCACCGTCGCACTGGTCGCCTTGAGGGCGGTCAGCGTGTCCGCGGAGGCCTGCGGGTTGATGATGTCGACCTCACCGTTCTGCAGCGCGGTCACCTGCGCGTTCGAGTCCGGGATGATGCGGAACACGACCTTGTCGACCTTCGGCTTCAGGCCGCCGGCGTAGTACTTGTTCTTGACCATCGTGATCGACTGCCCGGGCGTCCAGCCGGATACCACGAACGGGCCGGAGGCGACCAGGAGATCCTTGTCGGTCGGGAACGCGGTGATGTCGTAGCCGGTGTTGGCGAAGTCCGCGGCCTTCTTGAGCGTCGCATCCGGGGCGGTCGGTGCGGCCTTGTCGCCCTTGGGCAGGCCCTTCAGCAGTTTGGTCAGGTCGGCGGGGAACGAGAGACCAGCCTTCTTGGCGAGCACATGCGCGGGGAGCGCGATCGGGTTGAACAGCTCCCAGTCCACGAACGGCTTGGCGTACGTCAGTGTGATCGTCCTGTTGTCATCGCTGACGGCGGGGTACGCCGTCTGGTCGATGCCCGCCGTGCCGGCGGCCGGGGTGAAGTACTGGGTGCCGGAGGTGACCTCGCCGGTGGCCTCGTCGAACGTGGCCGAGTCGTAGTATCCGGACTGCATCGCCCAGCCGAGGATCATGTCGTCGGCCGTGACCGGCTCACCGTCCGACCACTTGTCCGCCTTGTTCAGCGTGTACTTGACCGTCAGCGGGTCGTCCGAGGTCTTCTCGAAGGTGCCGAACTTGTCGTCGTGGACGATCTTGTAGTTGTCGTCGATGTACTGGAACCCCGAGCCGTATGCGCCGTTGAGATAGCCGACCTGGCCGTTGGTGTCCACGTTGCCCTGCGGCGTCGACGGGTTCAGCGAGGTCAGGTCGTTGACCACGGCGACCGTGACGGTGCCTCCCGTCGCGGCGGTCGAACCCGACGTGCTGCCGGATGTGGTGCAGGCGGACAGCGCAAGGGCTGCGACGCCGGCGAGGGCGACAGCGGTGATCGCGTGCCGTGCCCTGCTCTTTCTGATGTGCATTGTTTCTCCTGTGTTTGTGCTGCGGATCGTGAGTCTGGGAGCGCTTCGGTCAGGGTTCCATCGGGTCCTCCCCGAGCGCGGCGTACGCACTGAGAGGCACGGGCTTGACCGGCACGTGCGCGGCGAACCGTCCGACCTCATCCACCCGGCGGTGGCGTCTGGCCGCGACGATGGCGGCGACGGCGGTCTCGCAGTAGCGGCCTTGGCACGGGCCCATGCCGCTGCGGCACTCGAGTTTGACGGCACTCGCCGTGCCGAAATGGGGGTTGCTGTCGAGGACGTCTTCGATCGTACGTCGGCTGACGACCTCGCACCGGCACACGGTGGTCGCCGGAGTCGCCAGGGCGAGGAGCGCCGCGCGGTTCGGCTCGAACATGCGCTCGACCACGCGGGAGAAGCGACGGGCCGCGCGGACGCCGCGACGCGCATCCAGGAGGGCGCGCTCGCTCGCCGTGGCACCGGTGCGCCCGTCGGCCGACGCCAGGTCGGCGGCGATGCCGAGTCCAGCGAGCCGTCCTTCCGCGCGGGATTGCTCGGCCCCGGCGACGCCGGTCGGCTCGCCCGCCACGTACACGCCGGGAATCGAGGTCGCCATCGTCTCATCGTGTTCGACGACCCAGCCGCCCTTCGGAGAGTCCCAGCGCAGCGTGCAGTCGAGTTGCCTGGCGAGCTCGGTCGACGGCTGGAATCCGTAGCCGACCACCAGCGCGTCCGTCTGCACGGTGCGCGGTGTCCCGCGCTTCCGCCAGGCCCGGTCGACCGGAGCGAGGGTCGCCGCCGTGAGCGCGCCATCCCCTTCTGCCGCCGTCACGATCGTGCGCGTGGAGATGCGCACCCCGGCGGCGACGAGTCTGGCGACGGACGCCGCCGTCTCCGCGAACAGCCCGACGTGTCCCGGGACGGCGGGCACAGCACGGACGGCCTCGCCGAGCCCCGGCAGCCCGCGGGCGAATGCGACCTCGGCGATGTCGGCCCCGGCTGACCGCAGCTGCTCGGCGACGACGAGCAGCAGTGGGTGCGATCCCGCCAGCACGAACCGCTTCGCCACGAGCAGCCGCTGGCTCTTCAGGAATCCCTGCACGGCGCCCGCCATCATCACACCGGGCAGCGTCCATCCCGGGAAGGCGACGGGCAGGTCGTACGCTCCGGTCGCGATCAGCAGGCGGCGGGCTCTGATGCGCCTCGAACCGTCCGGCGCTGCCAGCGCGATGCTGAACGCCGAAGCGCCGTCCACCCGTTCGGGGAACACCCCGAAGGCCGTCGTCCCCGCCAGCCACTGGATGCGCTGGTGCGTCTCCGCAGCGGCGAGCAGACCGCCTGCCCACCGGTATCCGGCCGGGGACGGGGCACCCGTCGCCCCGAACTCCACGGGAGGACGCCGGAAGATCTGGCCGCCCGGGCGCTGCTGCTCGTCGATGACGACGACGCCGATCCCCTGGTCGGCGGCTGCCAGCGCGGCGGCGACGCCTGCCGGTCCTGCCCCGATCACAGCGAGGTCGTACATGTCAGTCTCCTTGTCCGGTTCGGATGCTCATGCCGTCCGCCACCGGCGTCAGGCAGGCGCGGGTCATCGGCCGCCCGTCGATCTCGACAGAGCAGTCGAAGCAGGTGCCCATGTTGCACAGCGGCTGCCGCGGCTCCCCTCCGCGCGTGGTGAACACCGTGACCCCTGCCGCGAGCAGGGCGCCGGCCACGGTCTCGCCGGCGAAGCAGGCCACCGGTGCGCCGTCGACGTCCAGCGTCACCGGTTCCTCGCGCTCACGCGGGAGCCTCCTGGTCTCAGACATGGGCCATCCCTCCGAAGCGCAGCGGCTGGTACGGCGCCATCTCGATCGCGGTGCTGCGCCCCTGCGCCAGATCGGTCAGGATGCGCGCGAAGCTCGGGCCGAGCGTGAAAGCGGAGCCGCCCGTTGCGACGAAGACGCCCGGCCGCCCCGGCACCGCGCCCGCGAGGGGGAGCTGGTCCGGGGTCACGGTGGTGGTCCCGACCCAGGTGCGCAGCACGGGCAGCGGAGCGAGCCGCGGCACCACGCGCAGCGCGGCGAGCGCATTCCCGGCGACGGACTCCTGCAGCAGGTGCGGTCGCGCAGACAGGTCCGGCAGCCCGTCGGCTCCGGTGGCGAGCGTGGCGGGCCAGCCCCCTCCGATCAGCACGGTCCCGTCCGGCGACTGCTTGAGCGACAGCCGGGTTCCCGCGTGCTGCACGAGATGCGGGATGAACGACGGGGTCTTGGCGGTCACCGACATGGTCAGCGCCAGCGGAATGGTCGACAGGCGCACGTCGAGCATCGCCCCCAGCTGCGACGTCCACACGCCGCCGGCGAGCATCACGGTCTGGGCGACGAAGGTGCGCTGCACGGCGCGCCCGTCCGCATCCACCGACGACGTCTCCACACGCCAGCGGGAGCCGTCGCGGCGGATCGCGGTCACCTCCGTTCCGGTCAGGATGCTCGCGCCGAGACGCTCTGCACCGCGCGCGAGCGCCGGCCCGGCCCTGCGGGTGTCCGCCTTGCCCTCGATCGGGCAGAACGCCGCCGCCACGACGGAGTCGGAGAGGTACGGCGCGATCGCGTGCACCTCATCCCGGTCGAGGAGCGACACGTCGAGGCCCCATGACCGCTCCAGCTCGGCCTTGCGTTCGAGGACGGCGGCCTGCTCGGCGTTCTCGGCGAGCATCAGGCCGCCGTTCTGCACCACACCGACGGATTCGCCGAGCTCGTCGGCGAGACGCGCCCAGTGGGCCGCGGCGTCCAGGTGCAGTGGCATGGCCTCTGCCGCCTGCCGCGCCGCCTCCAGACCGTGCTCCACCATCCGGTATTCGAGCTGGAAATGCAGGCTGCCCGCGTTCTGGCCGGAGGCGTGCTGGTTCAGCTGGTCTCGCTCGATCAGCACGACCTCAGCGCCGTCACCGGCGAGCATCCAGGCCAGCGCCGATCCGAGCAGCCCGCCGCCGACGACGACGGAGTCGACGATGGTGCTCACGACAGCGGAACGGTTTCGACGCCGAGACCCTCCAGCGTCGAACGCACGATCTGCACCTCGTCCTCGGTGAGTTCGAGCAGGGGACGGCGGACGTATCCGGCCGGGACGCCCCGCAGCCGGAGCGCGGTCTTCATGATGGCCTGGGCGTTGCCGAACTGCGCCCCGTAGTCCTGGGTGAACCAGCGCTGCATCACGACGCGGTCCTTGGCGCCGAGCGCCAGCGCACGGTCGCGGTCCCCCGCGGCGAGCGCCCGCCAGAAGTCGGGGTGGTCGGCGCCGAGCGGAGCGCCGGAGCCCATCAGTCCGTCGCCGCGGCCCAGACCGACGAGGTCGGCGCCGAGCTCGCTGGTCGGGATGCCGAAGTACCGCACCGTGTTGCCGAGCGCGTACAGACCGCTCAGGAACCCGGCCGTGTCGCCCGTGGAGTTCTTGATGGCGACGACGTTCTCGATCTCCGCGAGTTCGGAGAGCAGGTCGGTGTCGAGGTCGACGATGCAGCCGCGCGGCCAGTTGTAGATGCAGATCGGGATGTCCGTCGCATCCGAGACCTCCTGGTAGAAGGCGACGACCTCGCGCCTGGTCGGCACGATGTACGGCGGCGGGGTGAGCAGGATGCCGTCGAGCCCGGCGCGCTCAGCCGCCTTGGCGTGCCGGATGGCCTCCGCCGCCGTGAACGCGTTGCAGCCGCCGAGCACCCACATGCTCGATCCGGCGATGGATGCGCCCTGCCGGAACAGCTCGGCGCGCTCCTGCTCGCTCAGGCTGAACCACTCGCCCGTCGTCCCCGCGAGCACGACACCGTGCATCCTCTCGGCGGCGAGCCAGCCCAGCTGCTGCTCGAACGCCGGGAAGTCGAGCTCGCCGTCGCGGGTGAACGGCGTCGTGATGGCCGGGATATAGCCGTGCCACTCCACGCTGTCTCTGTTCATCGGTGGTCCTCCTCTGCCGGCACCGCTGCCGGTTCGATGTCTGTGGCGTGGTGGTGCACGATCCGCCAGCCGGATTCGTCGCGGCGTACAACGTCGGTGACCCTCACCAGCTCACTGACCGGCGCGCCGGTGGATGCGCGCACCTCCAGCAGGTAGCGGAGCACGCCGGTGTCTCCCCACCGGTCGGCGACGATGCCGACGGGCTGGACGAGCGGGAGCGGCGTCGTGCGCTGCTCGAGGGCGATCGCCGGTCCGCGGAGTTCGTCCAGTTCGGCGATCCCCCGCAGCAGCCGCGGGTCCGCGCTCTCCCAGACCGTCACCTCAGGATGCAGCCGTGCATCGAACGCGGCGCGGTCGCCGAGGTGCGCGTAGAGGTCTTCCACGAACAGGCGGAGTTTGCCTGCGTCGGTGTTGGGTTCGTGGTGCACTGTCGTGCCTTTCGTGGTCATCGGTCGCCGAGAAGGGTGGAGCGGAGCGGGCCGAGACCCATCGGGCCGGCTCCCAGCGCATCCCGGTGAAAGCTCTTCAGGTCGAAGCCGGCGCCGAGGCGCTGGCGGGACTGCTCGCGCGCATCCCGCCACAGCTTCGCGCCGACCTTGAACGCGAGCGCCTGACCCGGCCAGCCGAAGTACCTGTCGACCTCGAATTTCGCCGTGTGGGCGTCGGTCATCGCCAGGTCGCGCAGGAAGGAGCCGGCGAGCTCCGGCGTCCAGGCGGTGGCGTCGGCGATGGTGGTCGCGGGGATCGCGCGTCCGGTGTGCAGGCCGAGGTCGGCGACGATGCGCACCGACCTCCAGATCTGGCCGAGCACCATGCCGAGCCGTTCGGCGGGGCTGCGGATCAGCCCCAACTCGTCGGCGAGCCCCTCGGAGTAGTGCGCCCAGCCCTCTGCGTAGCCGTGCACCTCGCAGAGGTAGCGCTGCCAGGGGTGCAGGGATGCGTTGGCCCGGTTGATCGAGTGCTCGAGGTGGTGGCCGGGGACGCCCTCGTGGTGCACACTCGTCACCTCGTGCCAGGTGGCGATGGATGACAGGCCGCGCGGAATGGTCCAGACGATCTTGCTCCTGCTGCTCCCGTCCGGTGCGCCCGGCAGGTAGTAGACGACTCCGGATGCTGCTTCCGTGACCACGCACTCCACCTCGCCGATGTCGGCGGGCAGGTCGAACGCCGTGCCGTCGAGCTGAGCGATGGTCTGGTCGACGCGGGCGCGGAGCCACGCCGCGATCTCGTCCTGGCCGGACAGGGACTGATCCCCGGACGCCTCGAGAGCGGCGACGGCGCGACGGACGACGTCCGGATCCACCGGCGTCCCGGTGAGTTCGGACGCGATGCGCCTGGACTCGGCGACGAGGCGTTCCAGTTCGCTCCAGCCGTATGCGTAGATGTCGTCGAGGTCGAGGTCGCTGCCGAGGAACGCACGCGCTGTGGCCTGGTAGACCTCCTCGCCGACGGCGTCTTCGGTCGGCGCTGAGGCCGCGAGCTCGGAGCGCAGGAAACTCTCGAAGGCGGCGAAAGCGGCCGTCGCGTCCGCGGCGAGCGCCACGAGTCTCGTCGCCCGCGCTGCATCCAGCCCCTGAGTGCGCAGTGAACCGAAGTAGTCCATCCCGTCCGGGTCGATCCAGGATGCGATCTGATCGGCGACCACCGTCACCTGAGTGAGACCGGCGACGCCGCCGCCGCTGAAACGGCCGAGCTCGCCCTGGTCGCGCGACCATTCGAGGCGGCGGCGCAGGTCGTCGAGGGTGGACGGGACCGCGGCGAGGCGGGCGAGCACGGCGTCACCTGCGGCGTCCGGAGTCACCACCGTGTCATCGAACGCCTCGCGGATGAAGTGCACCGGGGTGGCGAGCGGCGCGAGCAGGCGGGGCGTGAATCCCGTGTCGAACAGGGACACGTCGCTGTCGAGCCGTTCGAGCATCGCCGCGTGCAGGGGGCGGTCCGCCGCATCCAGTGTCGTCCGGTCGATGGCGCGGAGCTCGTCGGCGACCGCGGCGTCGAGTGCCCGCCTGGCCTCCGCCCACTCGGGCGAGAAGTCCTGCAGGCGGTCGGCGGCCGGACGGCCGAGCGCTTGGGCCGCGGCAGGCTCGTGCGGAGCCAGCGCCGCCAGGTAGCGGTCGGCGATCTCGCGCACGGCGCTCATCGGGACGTCTCGCGATCGTCGCGGTACACGCGGCCGTCTTTCATCACCCAGTCGATGCCGCGCAGTGCGGACACATCCAGGGTCGGGTCGTCCGCCATCGCGACGAAATCCGCGCGAGAGCCGACGCGGATCGAGCCGAACGACTCGTCGCCGATCAGCTCGGCGGCAGAGGACGTGGCCGAGCGCATCACGTCGATGGGCGACATGCCGGCATCGACCATGAACTCCATCTCGCGCACGGTCGCCGTCGTACCGTCGAAGTTCGCGGCGGGCGGCATGTCCGTGCCCATCGCGATCTTCACCCCGCTGGCGATGGCGTTCTGCAGGCTCTCCCAGTGCCGGGGCCCCGCGCCGAGCGCGCGCTCCTTCATCCAGGCCGGCACACCCTGCTCGTCGAAGAATTCGGCGCACCGGCTGACCGTGATCGTCGGCACGTACCAGACGCCGTGCTCGGCCATCAGGTCCGTCGTCTCACTGGTGAGCTCGTACCCGTGCTCGACACAGTCGAGTCCGAGCCGGATGGCGCGGTCGAGCGTCGATGACGGTCCAACGTGCGCCGTCACCTTCCTGCCCCAGTCGTGCGCCACCTGGATGACGGCCTCCATCTCGTCGTCGAACAGCTGCGGAGTGTCGATCTGCTCGTGCTCTCCGGCGATGCCGCCGGAGACGCACACCTTGATGAGGTCGGCTCCCTCGCGGATCTGCAGCCGGGTGAGCCTGCGGAAGTCGTCGGGGCCGTCGCCCTCCAGCGCGTCGGACTCCCAGCCGTGCCCTCCCGTGCAGCACAGGGCGTGCCCTGCTGTGAAGATGCGCGGGCCGTCGACGGCCCCCGCGCGCACCCCGCGGCGCAGCGCGAAGTCGAGGTAGCGGCTCTCGCCGACCAGCCGGACAGTGGTCACTCCGGCCAGCAGGGTGCGCCTGGCGGAGTCGGCCATGACGAGCAGGAGGTCGCCGTCGGAACCGCTGGAGACCAGGTCGCCCGCCGTGCCAGGCAGTGCGAGACCGAAGTGCACGTGCATGTTGATGAGGCCGGGCGAGAGCACGCGGCCTCCGAGGTCGATGCGGCGCGCATCCGCAGCAGCCGCCGCCACGACGTCGGCCTCCTGACCGAGCGCGACGATGGTCCCCTCCCGGTCGATCTCGACGGCGTGACCGGTGAGCAGGTCACCGTTCCTGCCGTCGAACATCCGCATGCCTGTCAGCACTGTTCCTGTCGATGGTCCGGCGATGGTGTCAACCGACATGGCTGTTCCTTTCCCGACCGGCGGCCGGGGTGGTGCCCGCGGTCTTCCGGCGTATGGTCTTCGGTCCGATCACCGGGATGGCGGAGATCAGCGTCTTCGTGTATTCGTGCGCCGGTTCGTTCCACACCCGCTCCGACGGCCCGCGTTCAACGATCTCACCCGCGAACATGACGGCGGTCTCGTCGGCGATGGCGCGCACGAGCGAGAGGTCGTGGGAGATGAAGAGCATGCCCATCCCGAGCTCGCGCACGAGTCCGGTGAGCAGGGTGACGATCTGGGCGGAGGAGAAGGCGTCGAGGGCGGTCACCGGCTCGTCGGCGATCACCAGCGACGGCTTGGCGGCGAGCGCCCGCGCGATGGCGAGACGCTGGCGCTGGCCTCCGGAGAACTGGTTGGGGTAGCGGTTGCGACTGTCCGGGTCGAGCCCTACCAGCTGCAGCAGCCTGGCGGCCTCTGCTGCGCGCTCCTGACGGGGCAGCGGTGAGCGCACGCCGTCGAGCAGCTGGCTGCCGATCGAGCGGCGGGGGCTGAGCGAGGCGTACGGGTTCTGGAAGATCATCTGCAGCCCGAGTGCATCCTTCGCCCTCGCCCGCAGGCGCGACGCTTCGAGCGGCCTGCCCTCGAAGCGCACCACTCCCTCTGTCGGCGCGGACAGGCCGACGGCCACCCGGGCGAGCGACGACTTGCCGCACCCCGATTCGCCGACGAGGCCGACGATCTGGCCGGGCGCGACCGTGAGGCTCACCCCGCGTACAGCACGGACCGGGTCTCTGCCGCGGCGGTGATGCGTCACGTGCACATCGTCGAGTTCGAGCAGGTTCATCGCTGCGTCCCTTCCGCGGCCGCCTCGGCCACGCGCTCCTGCGCGAGCGACTGCGCGCGCGAGGCGATCAGCGCCCTGGTGTACTCGTGGGTCGGCCGCAGCAGCACGTCCTCCGTGTCACCGGACTCCACGACCGTGCCGTCCTTGAAGACGTATGTGCGATCGGCGATCGTCGACAGCACGCCGAGGTCGTGCGTGATGAACAGCACAGACACCCCTGTCTCGTCGCGCAGCCGGTCGAACAGCTGCAGGATGCCCGCCTGCACGGTCACGTCGAGTGCCGTCGTGGGCTCGTCGGCGATCAGCAGCCGAGGCTCGCAGGCCAGCGCAATGGCGATCGCCGCGCGCTGCCGCATCCCTCCGGAGAACTGGTGCGGGTACGAGCGAAGCGCCTTGCGCGGTTCGGCGATCCTGACCTGGTCGAGCAGTTCGACAGCCCGCTCGACGGCCACGCTCTTGCTGACGCCCAGGTGGTGCCGCATGTGCTCGGTGATCTGCGTGCCGATCGTCAGCAGGGGGTGCAGGGCGGCAGACGGGTCCTGGAAGACCATCGCGATGCGGTTGCCCCGCACCTGGGAGAGCTCTCGTTCCGGCAGGGTCAGCAGGTTGCGACCCTCGAAGGCCACGGTGCCCGACGTGCGCGCACCCTTCGGCAGGATGCCGAGGATCGCGGACGACGTCATCGTCTTGCCGGAGCCGCTCTCCCCGGCGAGCCCGACGATCTCGCCCTCCCCGACCGTCAGCGAGGCGTCGCGAACCACGCCGACGTATCCGGATGCGGTCGGCAGCGAGACCGTGAGGTCGTCGACGGTCAGCAGTGGCGTCATCGGAGCTTCCCCGTCCTGTTGCGCGGGTCCAGATAGTCCTGGACGCTGTCGCCGAGCATGTTGAAGGCGAGCACGATCGTGAGGATCGCGAGACCGGGGAACAGGCTGATCCACCAGTTCGAGAGATTCTGCGACCCGAGGGCGATCATGGCGCCCCACTCTGCGGCGGGCGGCCGGGGGCCGAGCCCGAGGAACGACAGCGCAGCGAGCATCAGGATCGCGTTGCCCAGCTCGATGGTCGCCATGACCAGAGCGGGCCCTGCACTGTTCGGGATGACGTCCTTGACGATGGATTTGATCGTCCCGGAACCGAGGAGGTGCCCGGAGACGACATACTCCTGCTCCCGCACGCTCAGCACCGAGCTCCGGATGATGCGCGCGTAGAGTGGCCAGGACACGATCACCAGCGCGAGCACCGCGTTCCCCGTGCTCGGCCCGAAGGCCGCGGTCACGGCCATCGCCAGGATGATCTGCGGGAAGGCGAGCACCAGGTCGGCCAGCCGCATCGCGACCGTGTCGACCGTGCGGCCGAGGTATCCGGCGAGCAGCCCGACGATGCCGCCGACGAGCAGCGAGAGGGCGACGATGACCACGGCGAGCGGCAGGGAGAGCCTGGTTCCTGTGATCACCCTGCTGAGCACATCCCGGCCGAGCTCGTCCGTGCCGAACCAGTGGGCGCCGCTCGGCGATTGAAGGTTGTCTCCCACGGTCTTGAGTGGATCGTACGGCGCGATCCAGGGGGCGAAGACGGCCAGGAGCGCCCAGACGACGATGACGGCCATCGAGACGATGGTCCACGGCCGAAGCCAGACGGACCCGAAGCGGGAGCGCAGCATCCGGTCGTCTGCCGAACGGCGCCCGGCGCGCACGAGGGTCTCTGCGGGAGGTGGGATTGCGGTCATTTCGATCCGATCCGGGGGTCGACGACGCTGTAGAGCACGTCGACGAGCAGGTTGATCAGGGTGTAGACGAGCGCGACGAACAGGGTGACGCCGAGGATCGCCTGGAGGTCGAGCGACAGGGCGCTCTTGTACGCGTACTGCCCGAGGCCCGGCCAGCTCAGGATCTGCTCCACCAGTACCGCTCCGCCGAGCAGCGACGCCATCGTCAGCCCGGACACGGTGAGCACGGGAAGAAGCCCGGCGCGGAAGACGTGCCGCCAGGTGATGACACGGCGCGGCAACCCCTTGGCGACGGCGGCGCGGATGTAGTCGGAGTCGAGCACTTCCAGCATCGACGAGCGCACGAACCGCAGCAGTCCGGAGACCGTGAGGAAGGCCAGGATGCCGACCGGGAGCACGAGGTGCCACACCGCATCCCAGAACACGTCGAACTGGCCCGCGAACAGCGCATCCACGGTGTACATGCCGGTGACCGTGGGCGGAGGGTCGAAGCTGTTGCTGAGACGGCCGCCGTTCGGCACCCACCCGAGCACGTAGAAGAAGATGTAGAGCGCGACGAGCGCCAGCCAGAACGGCGGCGTCGACAGGCCGGTCAGGGAGAGCACCCTGATGCCGTTGTCTGTGGCGCTGCCCTTGCGCATCGCGGACAGGATGCCGAGGCCGACCGCGATCACGATCGCGATGATCATGGCGGGGATGGCGATCTCGATCGTCGCGGGGATGTACTGGCCGAGATCCTGGACGACGGGGCGGTGCGTCTGCTGGGACGTGCCGAGGTCGCCGTGCAGGATGTTCCACAGGTAGCGGCCGTACTGCACGATCAGCGGCTGATCGAGGCCCCACTTCTGACGGAACGCCTCCCGGATCGCGGGGTCGTCGTATGCCTGCTGCGAGAGGTTCGCCGCAGCGGGGTCGCCGGGCACCACGCTCACCAGGAGGAACGTGACGACGGTGACACCCCAGAGCAGCACGATCGTCGTGAGCACACGCTTCGCGATCGTCTTCACGAGAGGGGGCATGTCAGTCTTTCGGGATTCCCGCGCGGGGCGGACGCCGCGCGGAGGCAGGGGAAGGGGAGGGATACGGTGCCGGTGGACCGCACAGGAGGCCCACCGGCACCGCGTTCGGGGGAACCGGCTACTTGCTGCTCACGGCGGCGAGGTCGACGGTCCAGCCTGCGGGCGAGTACACGGCGCCCTTCAGGTTTCCGGCAGCGACGACGATGCCGGAGTTGTTGGCCAGCGGGATGTACGGAGAGGTCGCGTTCATGACCTTCTGCCAGTCCTGCATGGCGGTGTTGCGTGCATCCTGGGTCGTGGCCGCCAGCACGGCCTCACCGGCGGCGACGGCCTTCTGGTCTGCGCGCTCGACGGTCCAGCCGGTGCGCAGCGACGTGCTCGCGCCGGGAGCCATGTTGTTCACCAGCGACGCGGCCACCGGGTAGTTCAGGCTGTTCGGCGAGAATCCGATCTCGTTCTTGCCCGCGGACTGCGAATCGAGGAAGACGTTGATCGGCTGCGGCGTCAGCTCGATGTCGATGCCCGCCTCCTTCGCGTCGGACTGCACCTTGGTGACCACGGTGCCGAGGTCGACGCCACGGTAGGTGATGGCCGGGTAGATCAGCTTCGCCTTCGGGTTGCTGAGACCGGCGGCCGCCAGCAGCGACTTGGCCTTGGCGAGGTCGCGCTTCGGCGCATCCGACTGCGGGAGGGCGCCGGCGAATGCCGGAGGAACGAGACCGGCTGCCGCTGTCGCGTCCTTGCCGAACAGCTTGGCGATGCCCGCGTTGTCGATGGCTGCGCGGAGCGCAGAGACGAACGCCGGGTTCGACGTGACCGCCGAAACCGCCGGGTCCTGGTTGAGGCTCAGGAAGTACGAGGTGTCCGGGACGCCGGAGACCTGAACGCTCGACGGCAGGCCCTCGGAGAGCGCACCGGACAGGTCGAGTGCGATCTCGTCGCCGGCCGACTTCGTGATGGTGAGCTTCTGGTTCTGCACATCCACGTTCTGCAGCACGACCCTGCCGTACGCGGGCGCTTTGCCCCAGTATTTGGCGTTGGCCTTCAGCACGACCTTGGAGCTGGGGTCGAAGCTGCCGATCGTGTACGGACCAGACCCGATCGAGTGCGTGTCCAGGTAGGTGCCGATGGTGTCCGTGGTCGCTGCGTCTGCCGCGTCCGTCGCGCCGTGCTTCTTCGCCTCGGCCGAGTTCAGGATGCCCGTGCTCGGCATGGCCAGGATGGTCGGCACATCCGGGTTGGCGATGTCGGAGGTCACCACGACCGTCTTGGGGTCCGGGGAGCTGAAGGCGAGACCGGCGACGGTCTGCGAAGCGCTGCCCTTGAGGTTCTGCAGGCGGGTGAGGCTGAAGACGACGTCGTCTGCAGTCAGCTTGGTTCCGTCGGAGAAGGTCACGTCGTCGCGCAAGTGGAAAGTGAAGGTCTTCGCATCGGAGGACGCGTCGAACGAGGAGGCGAGGTCGGGCTTGACGTCGGAGACGTCGGAGCCCTCGAACGTGACGAGCGTGTCGTAGATGCTGTGAACGGCGGTCGCTCCCGTCTGCTCGTAGACCATCCCGGGGTCGAGGGTCTTCAGGACGAACGAGGTGTCGACCGTGAGGGTCTTCGATCCCGCACTGGATGCGGAGGAGTTCGTCCCAGCACAGGCGGTGAGGGTCAAGGGGATCGCGGCGAGACCCGCGACGACGGCGAGCAATCGTTGAGGCTTGTTCATCATTCTCGGTCCAAACTTCCTTGTGATTGGAGAACGTCCGGAGCGATAGAGTTCCTGGACGGCTCGGCTGATGGTGCAGCGGGCGATTTTCAGGAAGCCTAATTCAATTGGGTTAAAATTCGTTAATCTGTATCGAACTTGTTACAACGGAGGGTGCACACGACGTGCTCGGAGACAGACTCAAAGCGCTGCGGCTCGAACGCGGAATGACGCTGAAACAGCTGTCGGAAGTATCCGGGCTCTCGGTCGGAATGCTCAGCCAGATCGAGAACGGCACCGCCGATCCGAGCCTCGGCTCGCTGCGCAAACTCGCGGGCGTCTTCGAGGCGGCGATCTCGTCGCTGTTCACCGACCCGGACGCGCCGCTCGTGCACGTCAGTTCCCCCAACCACCGGCCGACGCTCGGCACCACGGGCAGCGAGTTCTTCTACGAGCGCCTCACCCCCGGCCGGGGCGACCTCGAGATGCTCACGGCCACCATCCCGCCCGGCCGCGCCAGCTCGGCGCGCGAATGGGCCCATCCGTCCACCGAGTGCGCTTTCGTCATCTCCGGCGAACTCCGGGTCGAGATCGGCGAGGCGGAGTACACGCTCACGGCCGGCGAGTCGATCACCTTCGACTCCCGCCAGGCCCACCGCTACGTGAACGCCTCCGAGGCGGACACCTCCATCGTCATCGCTGTCACGCCGCCCACACCCTAGGCACGAGCCATGCACGAGATGCCAGTAACTGTCGCGCATCCCGGGCGTTTCGCGACAGATACTGGTATCTCGGTTACTCTGCGGTAGCGTCGAGCGGTGCATACCCCAGAGGCAGACATCGCGAGCGACGCCGAGCTAGTCGCCCGGCTCGTGGATACGCAGCATCCCGACCTCGCCGGACCGCTCACGCTGGTGTCCGACGGCTGGGACAACCTGATCTACCGGCTGGGCAGCGAGTACGCGGTGCGCATCCCGCGCCGGGAGGTCGCCGCGCACCTGATCGAGCACGAGCAGCAGGTGCTGCCGGCGTTCGCCGCGCGCGTCGACGTGCCCATCCCCGCTCCGGTGCGGGTCGGTACGCCGTCTGAGCTGTTCCCGTTCGCGTGGAGCATCGTGCGGTGGGTGGACGGGGTCGACGGGGCGGACGTGACGGCGGAGGAACGCGCATCCATCGCCCTGCCGCTGGCTGCGTTCGTCGCGGCGCTGCACGAGCCGGCGACGGGCGACATCCCGGCCAACCCGGTGCGCGGCGTGCCGCTGGCGACCAGGGATGCGGCGGTGCAGGAGCGCCTGCGGCACCTGTCGGAGCGGAGGGAGGTCGCCGGTCTCGCCGAGGCGTGGCGGGATGCGCTCGACGCCCCTGTCTGGGACGGGCCGCCGATCTGGCTGCACGGAGACCTGCACCCCGGCAACCTGCTGCTGACGCCGGACCGCTCCGGCCTCGCGGCCGTTGTCGACTTCGGCGACGTCACCGCCGGCGACCCGGCGACCGACCTCGCGACCGCCTGGCTTACGTTCGATCCGGAGGCGCGGGCCGTGTTCCGCGACGAGCTCACCCGCCGCTCCCCCTCCGCCCTGCCGGCGCTGGCCGACGACGCCACCTGGCGCCGCGCCCGCGGCTGGGCGGTGGTCATGGGCTCCGCCCTCGCCGCCAACTCCGACGACAACCCCCGTATGGCCTCCATCGCCACCCACGCCCTCGCCCAGTTCTCCTGACCCCGGCCACGGCCCCGGCCCCGGCCCCGGGGCGGGACAGAGGGTCAGTGGGTGCGGTCGAGGGCTGCGCGGATGCGCGGGGCGGCGGCGACGCCGATGGCGCGGCCGGCGGCCGCTGCGGCGGGCCGGGTCGCGGGGTCGAGCGGGTTGACGCCGAAGGCGGCGGCCGAGGCGTCGTCGGCGTAGACGACGAACACGGGTGCAGGGTCGAGCGACGCCAGCTCGCCGGGCGGGATCTGGCCGAGACCGGGCGCGCCCTCGATGGTCGGTGCGACGACGAGCACCCAGTCCGAGCCGGCGGCGAGGTCGGCGTTCGCCAGCGAGCGCGTCCCGCCGTCCATGTAGCGACGGTCGCCGATGGTCACCGGCGGCCAGACACCCGGCACGGCACAGCTGGCGGCGACCGCCTCAGCGAGCGGCACCCCCGCGTCGGCGTCGAAGACGCGGAACTCGCCGCTCTCCGCATCCACTGCCGTGATCAGCAGGCGTCGCTCCGGCCACTCGCCGGACGGCAGCCGCCCCTCGATCGACACCATGCGCTCCGCCTCGGTGACCGTCTGCGCGTCGCGCGCGAGCCGTCCGATCGCGAGCAGGGTGTCCGACGGGGATGCGCCGGGTGACGCCGCCGCGGTGAACAGTTCCATCAGCGCGGTGAGGTCGACGCGGGGGTCGAACTCGGCCGTCTCGTCGGAGAGCTGCGCGGCGTAGAGCTCCTCCAGCCCGGCGCCGCTGGCGAGCTGCGCCGCCACCGCCGAGCCTGCGGAGGTGCCGATGAACGTGACCTCCGGTGCGAGGAGATGTTCGGCGAGCTGCGGATCAGCATCGGCGATCCCGGCGATCACGCCGATCTCCCACGCGATACCCGCGACACCGCCACCAGCGAAGACGATCGAACCGTTGGTCATGGGCACACGCTACTCCCCGCAGGGACGACGATGGCCGCAGAGACGACGATGGCCGCACCGGATGCATCCGGTGCGGCCATGTTCGTGTGTTGCTGTCGCGCTACGCCTGCGCAGCCGCCTGGGCCAGGTCGGTGATGAGCTGGTCGCCGGGGATCGCGGGCACGAAGTCGGCCTCGATCTCTGCACGGCCGAGCAGTTCGGTCATGCGACGCTGACGCTGACGCGGGATGAGCGTGACGACGGTGCCCTGCTTGCCGGCGCGGCCGGTGCGGCCGGAGCGGTGCAGGTACGTCTTGTACTCGTCGGGCGCGTCGGCCTGGATGACCAGGTCGATGTCGTCCACGTGGATGCCGCGGGCGGCGACGTCGGTGGCGACCAGCACGTTGACCCGGCCGCTGGTCAGCTGACCGAGGTTGCGGGTGCGGCGCGACTGGTTGAGGTCGCCGTGCAGGCTGACGGCCGGGATGCCGGCGTCGTCGAGCTGGTCGGCGAGCATCTCGGCGAACGCGCGGGTGCGGGCGAAGACCAGGGTCTTGCCGTCGCGGTCGGCGAGCTGCTCGATGATCGCGGCCTTGTCGCGGTGCTCGATCACGAGCACGCGGTGGTCGATCGTGGAGGAGGCCTGGTCTTCACCGGCGACCTCGTGCACGGTCGGGTTCACCAGGAACTCGTCGACGAGCTGGGCGACACCCTTGTCGAGGGTGGCCGAGAACAGCAGCTTCTGGCCGCCCTCCGACGTCTCGCGCAGGATGCGCTGCACCGGCTCCAGGAAGCCGAGGTCGCACATGTGGTCCGCCTCGTCCAGGACGGTGATGACGACCTCGCTGAGGTCGAGACGACCCTGCTCGATGAGGTCCTCGATGCGGCCGGGGGTGCCGATCACGATGTCGACGCCGCGCTGCAGCGCACCGACCTGACGGGCCTGCGGAACGCCGCCGTAGATCTGGGTGGTGAACAGGCCGACGCTGCGGGCGATCGGCTGCACGGTGCGGTCGATCTGCAGCGCCAGCTCGCGGGTCGGGGCCAGGATGAGGGCGCGCGGCTTGCGGCCCATCTGACGCTTGCCGCCGGACTTGCCGGACTCGGCCCAGAGCGACATCAGTCGCTCGACCATCGGGGCGCCGAAGGCGATCGTCTTGCCGGAGCCCGTGCGGCCGCGGCCGAGCACGTCCTTGCCGGCGAGCACATCCGGAGTGGTGGCCGCCTGGATCGGGAACGGACGGTCCGCACCGAGCTCAGCGAGCGCGCGCACGATGTTGCCGCCGAGACCGAGGTCGGCGAAGGTCACGCCGTCGACGTCCTCCGCCTGGATGGCGTCGGCCTCGAGGCGCTCGAGCACGACGTCGTCGTTGGACGTGAACGCGGGCTTCTCGTCGCGCGACGGGTAGAACGAGGACGAGCTGTCACGGCGCGGGGCGCGGTCGGCGTCGAAGTCGCGGCGCGGGGCGCGGTCGCCGTCGAACGAACGACGGGGACGGTCGTTGTCGAAGGAGCGGCGCGGACGGTCGTTGTCGAAGTCACGACGCGGGGCGCGGTCGCCGTCGAAGGAACGGCGCGGGGCGCTGTCCTTGTCGAAATCGCGACGGGGCGCGCGGTCGCCGTCGAAGGAACGACGGGGACGGTCGTTGTCGAAATCGCGACGCGGAGCGCGGTCACCATCGAACGAGCGGCGGGGACGGTCGTTGTCGAAGTCACGACGCGGGCCACGGTCGCCGTCGAACGAGCGGCGCGGGGCGCTGTCCTTGTCGAAGTCGCGACGGGGAGCGCGGTCGCCATCGAAACGGCGCGGCGCGCGGTCCTTGTCGAAGTCGCGACGCGGCGCACGGTCGTTGTCGAACGAACGACGGGGACGGTCGTTGTCGAAATCACGACGCGGGCCACGGTCGCCGTCGAACGAACGACGCGGACGGTCGTTGTCGAAATCGCGACGCGGGGCACGGTCACCGTCGAACGAACGACGCGGACGGTCGTTGTCGAAGTCGCGGCGGGGAGCGCGGTCGTCACGGCCGCGCGAGCGGTCGCCGTCCGGCTGCCAGGTGCGGCGTGCGTCCTTGCCGCGGGGCTCCCAGTTGGGGCGCTCCTTGCGGGCGCCGGTCGAGCCTGCACCGTCACGGCCGCCGTCACGCGCTCCGTCACGACCGCCATCGCGGCTGCCGTAGGTGGCGCGGCCGCGAGCGGCGCGGTCCTCCTCGGACCAGCGGGCCTTCTTCGGGCCGCCCTCTTCCGCGCGGTATCCGCGGTGGTTGGGGCTGCGGCTGCCTGCCTTGGGCGCACCCTTGCGGGCGCCGCCGGCGCTGTTGTTTCCGTGCTTCTTGAATCCGGGCATGGATGTCTTCCTGGGTTGTTCTCGTTATGCATGACGAAGCGCGCGGATCATTTCCACGCTTCAAGGAGAACCCGGGCAGTCTTTGGCCGGGGCCGTTCACATACAGTGATCATTCGCCTGCCGAACGGCAGCGAAACCGGCCCACCTGACTTACAAACCCATCCGCACGAACGTGCGGTGTCAAGAGCCGACTTACCTACGATACAGGAACAAGCCTGAGTGTGGGCGGTGACTTTCGCCACCGCCCACATCCCGAGCCTGTCAGGTGCGGATCAGACCCGCTTGCTCGCCTTCACGGCGGCGAAGTACTCGTTCGCCGGCTTGAGGAAGATGAGCACGGTGGCGATGACACCGACGACCACGCGGGCCGCGCCGAGACCGAAGCCGCCGAGGATGCCGAACAGCGACAGCACGGTGACGATGAGCAGCACGATGCGTGCCCAGTTCGCACCGCGACGCATGAAGAACGCGAACAGCACGTACGCGGCGATGTAGAGGATGCCGAACACGACGGCGAAGGTCACGGACACGCCGACGGTCGCGTTCAGCGTCGCGTCGGAGATCTGCTGGCCCTGGTTGGCGAGCTGCTTCTGTACGTCGTCCTTCAGCGACCCGATGGTCGCCAGCGAGACGATGAGCGCGATCAGGCTCAGCGCTGCGCCGACGATGTAGAGCCAGAACGCGATGTTCACCTGCTGCGGCGGGGCGACGGGCGCTCCGCCTCCGGCCGGTGACGAGGATGCTGGGTAGCTTGCCGGTGGAGTGCGATCACTCATGTTGTTCTCCTAGAACGTCGATCGAGCACAAAATTGCCGGGCTGCAAAGACCGGCGCCGCACACGGTAGCCCTTCCCGCGCTGGTGAGCAATAGTCGGTTACGGCGCGTCGCCCTGCCCGGAACGCTCGGACCGGATGCTCCCACGGTTCAGGCCGGAGCCTCCCACAGCTCGATCGGCAGCCCCTCCGGATCGTGGATGCGGGCGAACCGCCCGTACTCCGTCTCCCATTCGTCGCGGCGCTCGACCGGGATGCCCGCCTGCGTCAGACGCTCGGCCAGCGCATCCAGGTCTGTGACCCGGAGGTTGAGCATGAACGCCTGGTCGGCGGGGAAATAGTCGGTGTCGGCGGGGAACGGCGCGAAGACCGTCATGCCCGCCTCCTGATTCCAGACGGCGTTGCTCCCCGCGTCGATGCCGAGGTGCTCCGCATACCAGGCGGCCCTGCCGTCGGGGTCTGCGCTGCGGAAGAAGAGTCCGCCGATTCCTGTCACCGCCATGAGCTGCCTCCCCTGGTTGCCGGATGTGGTGTCATTCTGCCCTCACTCGGCCAGGTTGTCGCTGATCGCGTCGAGCGCGAGCGACTTCGCCGTGGTGGCCGCGTCACCGAGGCGCTGGGTGACCGCCGCCACGAGCCCCTCGATGAGGATGGCCTGCGGCAGACGGGACGCGAGGGTGATCTCGTCGCGGAAGGTGAGGTCGGGCATCGTCACCACGAGGCCGATGTGCGCCGCCTGCGCGATGGGGCTGCGCACGAAGGCCGTCACCGCGATCACGGTGGCGCCCGCCGCCGTCGCCGCGCCGACCGTGCGGAGCGTGGAGGCGTTCGAGCCGCTTCCGCTGACGGCCAGCAGCACGTCGTCCTGCGACAGCAGCCGCGCGGTGATCTGCTGCCCGATCACGTCGAGCGGGGCCTCCGCCGCGCGGCCGATGCTGGTGAGGCGGGCGGCAGCATCCAGTGCCAGCGGTGCCGACAGGCCGTTGCCCACGGCGACGACGCGGCGGGCGGCGACCAGCGCATCCACTGCCCGCTCCACCGCGTCGGCGTCGAGGAGCGCGACCATGTCGTCGACGCGGCCCGCGATGTGCGTGAAGGTCTGCGTGACGATCCCCGCCGACCCGACCGGCGCGGCGGTCGCTGCGGCAGGCGGCCGGTAGCCCGCGTCTCTGGCGAGCAGCACGCGCAGCTGCTGGTAGCCGGTGAAGCCGAGGCTCTGGCAGGTGCGCACCACGGTGGCCCTGGATGCTCCGGCCAACTCGGCGACCTGCTGCGAGCTGAGTTCGACGATCTCGGCCGAACGTTCGAGCAGCACGGCGGCGACGGCCTGCTCCGTCGGCAGCAGGGAGGGAAGCACGGACCGGATGGTCGCGATGACCTCGCCGGGGCGGTGGTCGTTCATCGGGGCTCCTTCGGTCCTGCCGCCGCTGCGATGCGTTCGACCTCTGCGGCGTCGAGATCGAAGATCTCGGTGCCGTCGTCTGCGCTCGGGACCGCGACGAAGACGGCGGTCGGCTCCCCGTCGATCGGCAGGTCGACCACGGCGAAGCCGGAGCCGACGGTCGCGCGCTCGGTTCCCGCGGCCGCGATCGGGTCGGACGAGTTGGCCGTGCCGGGCGCGACGACCACGGGGATGCCGGAGGCGACCGTGCTCAGCGCGTGGTGGTAGTGGCCCGCGAGCACCAGGCGCACGTCGCCGGAGGCGCACGCGTCGAGCACGTCGGCGGGGTTCTGCAGTTCGAGCGCCGCCAGCAGCGCGCTCGCGGCGGGCACGGGCGGGTGGTGCAGCACCACGACGGTGCCGTGCGCGGACGGAAAGGCGACGATGCCGCGCAGCCGGTCGAGGGCCGCCGCATCCACCGCCCCGTAGCCGGCGCCGGGCACGGAGGTGTCCACCGTGACCACGCGGAATCCGGCGACGTCGAGCACCGTCTCCCGCGCGCCGAGGACGCTCTCGAAGGCGTCGCGGAGGTCGTGGTTGCCCATCGCGTACACGATCACGGCGCCGTGCTCCGCCGCCCAGGGCGCGATCCGGCCGGCCAGCAGCCGGTACGACTCCGGGCTGCCGTCGTCGGACAGATCGCCGGAGACCGCCACGACGTCGACGGCTCCGAGCGTCGCCGCCCTGCCGAGGACGCGATCGAGGGCGGCGAGCGTGTCGACCATCCCGTAGTGCAGGCTGCCGTCGCCGAAGAGGTGCGTGTCTGACAGGTGCAGGATGCGCAGGCCGCGCTCAGCCGGGAAGCTCACGAAGTCACCCTATTCCGTCGCCTTCAGCTCGGTGCTCTCCGCCCGTGCCCTGCGCGCGGAACGGCGGCGAACGGCCGTGACCACCGGCAGCTCCCAGTGCCCGGAGATGATCCGGTGGCGCACCAGGCCGGAGAGCTGGTCGATGATCATGGTGACGACGATGACCACGATCATCAGCATCCCGACCACGTCCCACACCCGGAACTGGATGTTGTCGACGAGCATCTTGCCGATGCCGCCCGCGCCGATCAGGCCCAGGATGGCGGACGCGCGCACGTTGATCTCGAACCGGTAGAGCCAGAACGCCAGCACGTCGGGTTTCGCGTTCGGCCAGACTCCCCAGCGCATGATCTGCACCCGGGACCCGCCGGACGCCGTCGCCGCCTCGATGGCTCCTCTGTCGACGGACTCGAAGCTCTCGTAGCCCCACTTGCCGAGCGTTCCGATCGAGCCGATGGCGATGGCCAGCGCGCCGGTGTACGCGGTGAGCCCGGTGACGGACAGCATCAGCACGGCGATCACCACCTCCGGCACGGCACGCAGCACGGCGAACACCGCACGCAGCGGCCAGCGCACCACGGCGGGGGTCAGCCCGCGCGTGGCGAGGAGACTGAGCGGGAAGGAGACGATCACGCCGATCACGGTGCCGAACCAGGCCATCGCGACGGACAGCATGGTCGCGGACAACGCATCCGGGAGCTTTTCCCACGCCGGGGGCAGGAACATCAGGCCGAGGTAGTGGGCGAGCTTCTGCGGCAGCTGCCAGAGCGCATCCCAGGAGATGTCGACGCCCCAGAACGCGGCCACCACCACGAGCGTGACGACCGCCCACACCACGGCACGGGCCACGCGCAGCGGCTTGCGGGGCCGCTGCCCACGCTGCCCGTCGCCCGGGATGCCCGCGGCCGGCCGTGCGATGTCGGCGACAGTGGATGCGCTCATCGGATCAGCCTCCGCCGCGTGTACGAGCTGAGCAGTTCGAGCAGCACGACGAGGACGAGGATCTCGAAGATGATCATGCTGAGGTAGTGGTACTGGTAGAAGGTGCGCACCTTGTCGATGAGCATCCCGAGGCCGCCGGCGCCGACCAGGCCGATGACGGTCGAGGCGCGGATGTTCAGTTCGAGCACGTAGATCGCCTGCGACAGATAGGTGGGCGCGACCTCCGGCACCATCGCAGCGCGATTGGCCTTGAACCAGGTGCCTCCCGCGGCGAGCGCGGCCTCCTGGCCTCCGCGGTCGAGGCCGTCGAGGGCCTCGGAGATGAGCTTGACGATGATGCCGACGTTGAACAGCACGAGGGCGAGAATGCCGGACAGCGCCCCCGTGCCGACGACGGTGACGAACAGCGAGGCGTAGAGCAGGTCGGGGACGCTGCGGACGATGTTCATCACGAACCGTACGATGCCGAGGACGACGCTGTTCGGGTTGGTGGCGCGCGAGGCGAGGAACGAGAGCGGGAGGGCGATGACCACGCTCACGGCGGTGGAGATGACGGCCATCTGCACGGTCTGGAGCAGCCACGGCAGCGTCTCGGGGAAGAAGGTGTAGTCGGGCTGGAACAGCTGCACGAGGGTGTTGGATGCGTTCTGCGCGTTGGCGAACAGGGCGCCCACATCCACCTGGACCGCGACGGCGGACCAGACCGTGATCGCGGCGAGGATCGCCAGCGTGACCACGACCTTCCACGCCGACCGCGGCTTGACAGGGCGCGTGCCCGCTGCCGCGCTGGTCACGGCAGCACCGCCGGGGCGTCGAGCACGTCCTCCGCGGTGAGCGAGCGGCCGTAGATCGACTCGAACACCGACTCGTCCGCTCCAGCGCCCGGTCCGTCGTAGACGACCTCGCCGTTGCGCAGCCCGATCAGCCGGGTTCCGTAGCGACGGGCGAGGTCGAGGAAGTGCAGGTTGACGACCACGGTGATGCCGAGCTCGGCGTTGATGCGCTGCAGGTCGCGCATCACGACGTGGGAGGTGGGAGGGTCGAGGGACGCGACCGGCTCGTCGGCCAGGATGACCTTCGGCCGCTGAGCGAGCGTGCGGGCGATGGCCACGCGCTGCTGCTGGCCGCCGGACAGCTCGGAGGCGGTGGAGTACGCTTTGGAGACGATCTCGACGCGTTCCAGTGCTTGCATCGCGAGCTCGACGTCGTCGGCCGACCAGGCCGCGAGCAGCGTGCGCCAGGCGGAGGTGTGGTGCAGACGGCCCATCAGCACGTTGTTCAGCACCGTGGTGCGCTTGGCCAGGTTGAAGCTCTGGAACACCATCCCGACCTCGCTGCGCAGCGTGCGCAGACGCTTGCCGCGCAGACCGGAGAGCCGGTAGTCGCCGACCGTGATCTCCCCCGAAGTGATCGGGACGAGGCCGTTGATGGTCCGGATGAGGGTCGACTTGCCTGCGCCGGACAGTCCGACGACGGCCACCATCTCGCCGGGCTCGATGGTGAGGTCCACATCCCGCAACCCGGAGAATCCGTTGGGGTACGTGACGCCCACCCGGTCGAACCGGATGCGCGCTCCTGCCGTCTCCGTCATCTCTGTCCCTTTCGTCAAGCGGTGATGCGGGGTGGCGATGGCGTCTCCGCCCCGCCACCCCGCTCCGGTCAGTGCGATCAGCCGAGGCCGATCGACGCTGCTGCGTCCTGCGTCTTCTTGAGGCTCTTCGGGTCCGCGTCGACCAGACCGGTGATCTGGTAGATCGCGGTGAGCGCCTTCACGCCCTCCGGAGTGCCCGCGTAGTCCTTCATCGCGTCGGCGATCTTGTTCTGCCAGGTCTTGCTGAGCTTGCTGCTGATCGAGGCGCCGTCGTTCGGGATCTCGTCGGTCAGTGCGAAGACCACGACCTTCTCTCCCACATCCGGGGTGTCTTTCTGCACGACGGAGCGAGCATCCCAGTAGCTGGTGCCGACCTCGGCGTCGCCGTTGTAGACGGCGAGCACGCTGGCGTCGTTGGCCGTGACCTGGACGGTCTTGATGTCTTTGTCGACGTCGAGCCCGGCCTTCTTCATGGCCGCGACGGGGAAGATGTAGCCGGCCGGGGAGGCCGCCTGCAGCAGCGAGACCGTCGCGCCCTTGATCTTGGTGATGCTGTCGAGCCCGGCAGGACCGGTGCCCTTCTCCGTTCCGTTGCAGTAGAGCATGCCGTTCGCGCCCTTGACGGGGGTGTCTGCGCAGTACTTCTTGGGGTCGTTGGTGAAGAACTGCGCGGCGTACGAGCTCTTGCCGTTGCGCTGGGTCTGCAGCGCGGGGACGGCGCCGTACTTGTCGCAGGCCTGGCTCATCTGCAGGCTGGGGAGCATCCCGATCTGCGCCTGGTTGCTGCCGATCGCCTCGACGGCCGCCTGGTAGTCCTGCGTGATGACGCCCTTGACCGGGATGCCGAGGCGCGAGGTGAGGGCCTCCTCCAACGGCTTGACGGTCTCGACGAGCTTGGCGGCGTCGCCGGACGGGACGAGCGCGAGGGTGAGCGACGTTGGCGCCTTGGCCGCGTCGTCCGAGGTGCCCGTGCACGCGGCAGGAGCGGCCCCGCCGGATGCGGTGGCGCCGGATGCGGTCTGCTGCTGCACACCGCATCCACTCAGCGCGAGCGCGGTGAGGATGGCGAGGCCAGAGGCGCTCGCGACGGCGATCTTCCGGATTTTCATGACGTTCCCATTCTGTGCGGAGGTGAGGACTGCGAGTGGTGGGGTGGTGCGATCTGTGGATGGACGAGCGGGGTGTGGAGAAGTCGTGCGGTCAGGCGGTGGTTGTGGCGGGCTCGTGCGCGGCCGCGAACCCTGCCGGGTCCACCGCCCAGCGGCGGATGCCGTCGTACAGTCCGGGGAAGTCGGCCGCCACGAGGTGGGCCGGGCCGGCGCGGTGGCCGAACCGGTCGATGAGGGCGGTGACGCATCCCGCTGCCAGGGGCTGCTCGAGGTCGTTGCCCCAGATGTCGCCCACCGACAGCAACTGCGACGGCTCCCTGCCGTCGAGGAGCTGCGGCAGGATCGTGGTCCAGCCGGCGGGTTTGTCCGCGTCGGTGACGATCCGGTCGATGCTCCCGGCCAGCCCGATGGCCGCGAGCGTCTCCCGAACCCCGTCGAGCGGCGCGTTCGTCACGAGCACGCGCTCGACGCTCTCCCCCAGGCTGCCGAGGAATCCGGCGAGCCCGTCCGGCGCGGACACCGCGACGGTTCCCCCGGCGAGCGCCCGCCGGCTGGTCTGGTACGCGCTCTGCAGCAGGTCGTCGTCTGCGTGCTCTGCCGCGAGCGCTGCGACGGCCGCATAGCCGTCGATGTATGCGGGCGAGCCAGGCTCGCCGTCGAGGAACGCGCCGAGCCTGGCGCGGAGCGAGGCGTCGAGGTCGACGGCGGCCGCGGATCCCGCGTCGAGGATGCCCGCGATGACGGCTTCCGCGTACTCCCACACCGGCGCATCGCCGACGCACACCGTCCCGTCGAAATCGAGGACGAGGATCGGTCTGCTGGGGGTCTGGCGGTCGTTCACGAGTGCAGCCTATGCGCTGATGAACACTCTGTTCACGTTTTTTTGTCTGATGAAACAACTGTTCACATCGAGTTAACCTCGCACGATACGCTCATCCTCATGGCCAAAGCGCACGACTTCTTCATCCTCGGCGACCACGAGAGCGGCAAGCACCTGGTCGCATCCGCACTCCAGAGCGAAGGGTTCACCGTCACGACGACGCCGACCGGCGGCCTGCTCGCCAAGCGCGGCAGCACCACGGCGACGGTGCTCCTCGGCGGTCTCGCCGGGAACAACTTCCAGATCACCTTCACCGTCGACTTCATGGTCGACGAGCAGGGCAGGCTGGTCGCCCGCCTGAACCGCAACATGTCCGGCGGAGCCCTCAAAGGCGGCGCGATCGGCGCGTCGAAGACCGACACGGCGTTCCAGCGCACGGCCAACACCATCGGCGCTGCGCTGCACGGCGCTGGGACGCTGGCGGACAGCATCTCGCAGGTCTGAGGGAAGTACCCCTCCGGCTGCTGCCACCTCGGGAACCGTTTCGCCGATGCGGACATTACCGTTGTGCATCCAGAACCGGATGCTCCGTTTGCAGCAGTCGACTATCGGGGGTACATCGTGAAGACACACACATCCACGGCCAGGGCGGCGCTCGCCGCGTCCGCTGTCGTTCTCGCCGTCCTCGGCGCACTCTCGGGATGCGCGGGCTCGGCCCCAGCCGCATTCCACGATCCGAGCGCGTCAGCGATCGGCGCCAGCACCAGCACCAGCACCACGCCCACACCAACCCCCGCCGCCCCCTCACCAGACGACCCCATCGACGCCCTCACCGCGTGGCACGCGTGCGCCGTGCTCGGCCTGGAGAACTACGTGGCGCAGAACCCGGGGGCGGCGCTGCATCCGTACGATGTCTCCGTCCCGCCGACCAAGAATCCGGATGGCAGCTTCCAGGCGATCGCGTCCTTCTCCCTGCCACAGCCGGTCGAGGGTGCGAAGAGCATCGTCTACATCTGCACCATCGGCGGGACCCTCGGCAATCCCACCCTCCTGAACGTGACGACCAAAGACGTTTAGGCTGGCCGGTCGCGTGACGGGAACCGTTTCGCCGATGCGGACATTATCTGAGTGTGACGACCGATGACACCGAGGAGCTGGGGGTGATCCCCACGACTCGACGCGACGACCCAGAGGCGTTCGGGGAGTTGTTCGACCTCCACCGCGATCGGGTGTTCCGGCACGCCCTCCGGCTGACGCGCTCGGTGCACGACGCCGAGGACGTGACGGGCATGGTGTTCCTCGAAGCCTGGCGCCGCCGCGACGCGATGCGGGAGGTGGACGGGTCGGTGATCGGCTGGCTGCTGGTCACCGCGAACAACGTCAGCAGGAACTTCGCCAGGTCGAGCCGCCGCTACGCGCACGTGCTCAGCATCCTTCCTGCGCAGGGGACCACCCCCGATCACAGCGAGGCGGTGGATGACCGGCTCGACTCCGACGTGCAGCGGAACGCCCTCCGCGTCGCGCTCGCTCAGCTGCCGAAGCGCGACCTGGATGTGCTGTCGCTGTGCGTGATCGAAGAGCTCAGCACCGCTGAGGCCGCCGCCGTGCTCGGCGTGGCGCTCGGCACTGTGAAGTCCCGGCTGTCCAGGGCGAAAACGCGACTCGGCGGGCTGCTCGCCGAGACGGCCCCGCTGACCCAGACGGAAGGAGGCACCCGATGAACGACGACCAGCACCCCGACGACCCGCAGTTCGACGACCGTCGCAGCGCCGCCTGGCGAGACGCCATCGTGGAGTCCGCCCGCGCCGACCTGGCCAGGGGCGGGCGCGGCAGAAAACACGTGTGGACCGTCGTCGGCCTGGTGATCGCCGCGCTGGTCGTGTCCGGCAGCGGTGTCGCGTACGCGCTCAGCACCACGATCCTGTCCGACCGCTCTGCTCCAGCAACGTCGACCGCGACCGCGACACCGACCCCCGAGGAGAGGGACACCCCGACCGTCATCCCCGCACCGGTCACCCCGACCGTGTCCCCGGACGACCCCATCGACGCACTCGGCGCGTGGCAGGCGTGCGCCGACGTCGGCGTCGAGAACTATGCGGCTCAGAACCCCGGCGCCGAGATGCAGCCGTACGACCCCGACCACCCGCCGACCAGGAACGACGATGGGACGTACCAGGCCATCGTCGCCTTCGTCCCTCCGCAGCCGTTGCCGGGGGTGGGGAGCATCATCGCCATCTGCACGGTCGGCGGAACCAGAGGCGACCCGACCGTCCTGGACTGGATACTGAAAGACATCTGACCCCGTCCATCAACGAGGGGTATACAGGGAGGCATGAGTTCCACACCACCGGATGCGATCGTCGTCGGCTCCGGACCCAACGGCCTCGCCGCCGCCGTGACGCTCGCCCGCGCCGGCCTCGCGGTGCGCGTGTACGAGCGCAACGCGACGGCGGGCGGCGGCACGCGAACGGAAGAGGTGACGCTTCCCGGGTTCCGGCACGACATCTGCTCCGCCGTGCATCCATTGGCTTTCGCGTCCGGGTTCTTCCAGCGGTTCGGGATCGAGCAGCGGGTGCCGTTCATCGTGCCGACCGCGTCGTACGCGCATCCCCTGGACGGCGGGAGAGCTGCCGTCGCCTACCGGGACTTCGAGCGAACAGTGGATGCGCTCGGCGTCGACGGACCCGCGTGGCGCCGGATGCTCGGGCCGCTCGTGCGGAACGCGGACGCCGTCGCCCAGTTCACCGGCTCCCAGCTGTTCCAGGTGCCCCGCCACCCACTCGTGGCCGCCCGGCTGGGCGCGACGATGCTGGCGCAGGGCGGGCCGTGGTGGGATGCGTTCTTCCGCACCGAGGCGCCGGGCGCGTTGCTCACCGGGGTGTTCGCGCACTCCACCCTCCCGTTGCCGAGTCTCGCGGGTGCGGCCGCCGGGCTGACGCTCGCGACGTACGCGCACGCCCGCGGCTGGCCCATCCCCGTGGGAGGGAGCCAGTCGATCGCGGATGCGATGGTCGCCGACATCCTCGCGCACGGCGGGGAGGTGGTCACCGGCACGGAGGTCTCCAGCCTGGCCGAGCTGCCCGATGCCCGCGTGGTGCTGTTCGACACCGGCGCGGAGGCCGCCGCCCGCCTGGGCGAGGACCGGCTGCCCCCGTCGTATCTGCGCCGCATCGCCGCGTTCCGTAACGGCAACGGCGTCTCGAAGGTCGACTTCGCGCTGTCCGGCCCCGTTCCGTGGGCGAACGCGGAGCTCACTGAGTCCGCCACCGTGCACCTCGGCGGGACGCGCGCCGCCGTCGCCCGCTCGGAGCGCGAGGTCGCCGCCGGTCGGCACAGCGACGACCCGTACGTGCTGGTGTCGCAGCCGTCGCTGTTCGACAGCACCCGCGCCCCAGCGGGCAAGCACGTCCTGTGGGCGTACACCCACGTGCCGGCCGGGTCGTCCGTCGACCAGACCGAGGCGATCACGCGCCAGATCGAACGGTTCGCGCCCGGCTTCCGGGATCTGATCCTCGGCAGCGCGCACAAGACCGCCGTAGAGATGGCCGCGTACAACCCCAACTACGTCGGCGGGGACATCTCGGCGGGAGCACCCAGCCTGCGGCAGCTGATCGCCCGGCCGGTGGCCTCCCCCGACCCGTGGCGGATGCCCGGCCGCGGACTCTACCTCGCCTCCGCCGCCGCGGCCCCCGGACCCGGCGTGCACGGGCTGGTCGGGTACTACGCCGCCCGCAGCGCGCTGCGACACGAGTTCGGGATGCGCACCATGCCGTCGCTCGCGCCCGACGAACTGAACCGGGATGCGCTGCACGGGTCGACGCGTCCTCGCCTCGACCCGACCGGCCCGATCGACCCCGCCGAAGCGTCGCTCCGGCCCGACGGACTCCCGGAGCAGTGACATGTCTGTGACCGTGCGCGCACTCGATTGCACCCCCGAGCAGGTCTTCGCCGTGCTCGAAGACCCGTGGGTCTATCCGACCTGGGTGGTCGGGGCGTCCAGGCTGCGCGCCGCCGACCCGACGTACCCGCGCCAGGGCGCCCGCCTGCACCACTCGATCGGCGTCTGGCCGTTCGTGCTCGACGACGAGACGGTGGTGGACACCTGGGACGCGCCGCGCCGCATGGTGCTGGAGGCCAAGACCCGGCCGTTCGGCCGGGAGCGCGTGATCATCGACGTGAAGCCGCGCGGCGCGGGCTGCGTCGTGCGCATGGAGGAGTACCCGATCGGCGGTCCTGCCCGGTTCATCCCGCGCCCGATCGCCGACCTCATCCTGCACATCCGGAACGTCGAGACGCTCCGCCGCCTCGAATACGTCGCCAAGGGCCGCGCCGCCGAATAGTCGACTCAGCGGAGGAAGAGCGGGCGGAGGGCGTCGAGGAGGGCGGGGCGCCAGACGGTGAAGTCGTGGGCGCCGGGGTACGTGCGGGCGTGGACGGTTATGGCGGGGGTCGCGCGGGCGCGGCGCGCGATGGCGGCGGTCTGAGGGCCGATGGCCAGCGCATCCGGAGCACCGGGATGCGGCTGCTCGGCGTCGCCCGCAGCGAGCACTAGGTCGAGTGGCGGGCCCTGGAACGCGTCGAGCATGGCGCGCTGTCCGAGGGCGCGGTAGCGGTCCGCGTCGTAGAGCGCGTCTCCCACCCCGAACGCGCCGTGCTCGCGCGCCGACGACCCGGCCGGCGGCTCCGGATCGTACGCGGCGGGGCTGAGCGCGACCGCACGCCCGAACAGCTCCGGATGCGCGAGGCCGAACCGCAGGGCGCCGAACCCGCCCATCGAGTACCCGGCCACCACACGGGATGCGCGCCCCGCCACCGCGAGCCCGTCCGGCAGCTGCGCCTCGGCGTGCGCGACCAGGTCGCGGGTGAACGCGGTCTCGACCGGTCTGCCGTCTCGGTGGGCGGAGTTGACGTAGTATCCGCCGCGGTCGCTCCACGGCGCATCCGGGAGCACCGCGATCAGCGGGAGGGCGCGCAGGTCGTCGATGACGGGAGCCCACGACTCCGCGCTGTCGCCGCGGCCGTGCAGCAGGTAGACGATCGGCACTGGGCCGTCCGCGCGCTCCGGTATGAGCAGCGTGTACTCCAGCCGCCCGATCGCGGGGCTGACGAACGAGCGCTGTTCCAGCATCCGGGATCCTGTGTCTCCGCGGCTCTGCCTCAGCGGCCGGGCTGCGCGGCGAGGATGCCGCGGGCGCGGCCGAGCATGGCCGGATCGACCATCTCTCCGGAGTCCAGCGTCGCCACCCCTCCGCGGTCCACCGCGGCGAGCACGGCGCGCGCCCACGCCAGGTCGGCCTCGCTCGGCGCGAACACGGCAGCGATCACGGCCAGCTGGCTGGGGTGCACGGCCGTGCGGCCGAACCAGCCGAGTCGCGCCCCGCGCTCGGTGTCGGCGCGGAGGCCGTCGAGATCCCGGATGTCCGGGTACGCGGACAGCATCGGCGCCGGCAGCCCGGCCGCGCGGGCGGCGAACAGCAGGCGCGTCCGCGCGTAGTCGATCACGGTGGCGTCCCTGCTGCCGACGTCGCTCGCGAGGTCCGACTCCCCGAGGGCGAGCGACACGACCCGGGGATGCGCGGCGATGGCCCCGGCGTTCTCGACCCCGAGCGCGGACTCCACCAGGGCGGCGACGGGCAGGTCTCCCGCGACGGCGACCACCCTGTCGATGTCCGCGGCGCTCTCCACCTTCGGCACCCGCAGCTCGACGGCGACGCCGAGGTCGCGCAGCGCGGCGAGCTCGTGGTCTGCTCCGGCGTTCACCCGCACCTGGACGAGCGGACCACCGGATGCGCGCCCGCGCAGCCACGCCGTGACAGCATCCAGCGCCACCGGCTTCGCCTCCGGTGCGACCGCGTCCTCCAGGTCGAGGATGACGAGGTCCGCTCCCGTGGCGACCGCCTTGTCGAAGCGGTCCGGCCGGTCGCCCGGCACGTACAGGCCGGTGACGATCCGTCGCTCGTCCGTCGTCATCGCACGACCCCCTTCTCCCTCAGTGCGTCCAGCTGTTCCCTGGTCACGCCGATCTCCGCGAGCACGTCGTCGGTGTCCCGGCCGTGCTGCCGTCCCGCCCAGCGGATCGCGCCCGGCGTCCCGGAGAGCCGGAACAGCACGTTCTGCATCTTCACCGGCCCGAGTTCGTCGTCGTCGACCGTCTGCACGGTGCCGATCGCCTGGTATTGCGGGTCGGAGAGGATGCCGCGCACGTCGTAGACCTGCGCGATGGCGGCCTGCGCCTCCTCGAACTCGCGGACGACCTCCTCGGTGGGGCGGGCCGCGATCCAGGCGGCGACCGCCGCATCCAGTTCGTCGGCGTGCTCCGCCCGGCTGTGCCCGGTCGCGAACCACGGTTCGTCGATCACGTCCGGCCGCCCGACCAGCCGCATCACGCGCTCCGCGATGGACTGCGAGCTGGTGGACACCGCCACCCAGTCGCCGTCCGCCGTGCGGTAGACGTTGCGGGGCGCGTTGTTGACCGAGCGGTTTCCGGTGCGCGGCTGCACGGCGCCGAGCTGGTCGTACGCGGTGATCTGCCCGCCGAGCAGCATCAGGATCGGCTCGATGATGGCGAGGTCGATCACCTGCCCGTGCCCGTCGCGCTCCGCAGCGCGCAGCGCGACCATCACGGCGTACGCGGTGGACAGCGCGGCGATGCCGTCTGCCAGCCCGAACGGCGGGAGCGTCGGAGGGCCGTCCGGCTCGCCGGTGAGCGCCGCGAAGCCGCTCATCGCCTCCGCCAGGCTGCCGAACCCCGGCCGCCCGGAGTACGGGCCGAACTGGCCGAACGCGGTGACCCGCGCGATCACGAGCCGCGGGTTGGCCGCGTGCAGCGCATCCGGGCCGATGCCCCAGCGTTCGAGGGTCCCCGGCCGGAAGTTCTCGATCAGCACGTCGGCGTCCGCGGCGAGCGCGAGCAGCAGCTTCGCGCCCTCCGGCGATCCGAGATCGATCGTGACCGTGCGCTTGTTGCGCCCGAGCGTCTTCCACCAGAGGTTCACGCCGTCCTTCGCCGGGCCGTGCCCGCGGGCGGCATCCGGCCGGGTGGGATGCTCGACCTTGATCACGTCGGCGCCGTAGTCGCCGAGGAAGGTCGCGGCGAGCGGCCCGGCGAACAGGGTCGACACATCCAGGACGCGGAGGCCGTCGAGGGCGGGCGCGGTCATCGGTCGCCCTCCAGGTCCCCCGCTACGTCCCACGCCAGCCGGAAGCCGATGCTGCTGGAGCGCTCGACGCCGAGGCCGGGAAGCAGGAACTTGAGGCTGAACGTCGCGTCACGTCGTCCGCCGTCGGTGTACCAGTCCGAGCCGGTCGTGACGTGGTCGCTGCCGCCCTTCAGCATCACGAACCGGGTGATGCCGTCGGTGTGCTCGCTCTCCGTCCAGTTCCACACGGCCGGTTCGGCCCTGCCGAATCCGGGCTGCTCGGCCGCGAGCTGCCACTCGAACTCGTCGGGGAGCCTGGCGCCCGCCCAGGCCGCGTATGCGCGGGCGTCCGCCAGCGAGACGCCGGTCACCGGTGCAGCGCCGGAGGCGGCGCCGACCAGAAACCGATCGGCGACCAGCGGCCGGTATCCCGTCTCCGACACGAACGCGCCGAACTCGGCCGCCGTGACCTCGCGGGCCGCGACGGCGACGCGTCCGCGGATCGTGACGGTCAGCGTCTCGCTCCGGTCGTCGTGCAGCCGGGGAGGCAGCGGCTTCCACTCCTCCACATACGGCGCCCCCTGGTAGAAGCCCGTCTCGCGGCGGCGGAAGGTCACGGTCAGCTCGCGCGTCCCCTGCTCGACGACGACCGCATCCACCGGGATGCGCGTGGCAGGCGCGAGCGCGGGAACCGTGCGCACCGCCTCGCGCGCCGGGAACCGCGCGGCGTCTGCTTCGTTGTCCGCGGCAGTGTCCGCGACGGCAGCCAGCAGCAGCGAGTCCGGATGCGCGCCCCCGGCAGCGACCTCGATCACCCCGGTCACACCCCGCGCGGGCACCCGCACCGTCGTCACGTCGGCCACGCCCGCGGTCACGTCGTGCCTGCGCGCACCCGCAGCCACGGGCTCGGCGAGGGGATCGCCCGTCCAGTCGGTGTCCCCGCGGTTCACGACCGTCCAGAGCGTCACGCCGTCCGCAGCGAACCGGGACACGTAGACCCCGGCCGCCAGCGCGGCCTCCGTCGCACCGAGCAGCGGCGACCACTCGCCGTCCACCAGCACGTCGCCGTACGCCCGCTGCACCCGGAGCATCCTCCGCAGAGTGGCCTTGTCGCGCTCGCTCCAGCCGACCCACACCCCGAAGACCGCGTCCCACACCAGCAGACCGGTGCCGTTCATCCACGCAGACTGGAGCTCGTCGCTGTGGTCGCGGTTCCAGCGGCGGGTCGAGTGCATCATGTGCCTGCGCTCGAACCAGTGCGCCCGCATCACGCCGGGCGCCGTCGAGTCGGAGAACCACTGCGCCCAGCTCAGCTGGTGGTCCTGGATGCGCTGGTTCGGCACCCGGGATTCGCCCTCCAGCACCTGCGGGGGCGTGGCCTGCAGCAGGGCGTCGATGAGGCGGGCGTCTCCCTCTTTCATCGTGTCGAGGAAGACGCCGTCGACACCGAGCTCCCCGACGATCGCCGCCAGCTCCTCCGGGTCGGCGTGCTGGGCGCGGCGCGTGCCGGTGTCCCAGGGGTTGTAGTCGATGAACACGCGGACGCCGCGGTCGTGGAAGGCCGCCACCACCGCATCCAGCCCAGGCACGTCCCGGTAGAAGTCGAACTGGTTGCGGTCGTCGATGCCGATGACCGGGTACGCGTGCCAGAGCACGACGCCGTCGAAGCCGCCGTGGTCCGCTGTCGCCGCGAGGAAGGCGTCGACCGTGAACTGCTGGCGTTCGTGGTCGAACAGCCGTTCGTCCCAGAGCCAGATCTGCGCGACGCTGTACGCGCGGCGGGCCCAGCCTGTCTCCGCGCGCTCGTACACGGCGCCGTCGTAGTCGAGACGGGACCGGGCCTCGTCGCGCCAGGCGGCCAGGTCGGAGCGCCAGGCCGGCCAGTCCGCCGGATCGTCGGGGGCCGCGAATACCTTGGCGATGTCGCCCACCGCCGGGTCGATGGCGCCGCCGCGCGGCAGCACGGTCGGCCGGTCGATCGCGCGCGGCACCAGCGGATCGAAATCGTTGGTGTTCTCCTCGTCCGGGTCGAACGCGGCGACGGGAACGGGAGCCTGGTCAGCTGGCCGAGTGGAAATCGTGAATCTCCTCGAGAGTGGGGATGGACGGAACGGCGCCTGCGCGCTGTACAGAGAGAGCGGCTGCGACCGTCGCGAACTCGGCGGCGCGCACGAGCGTGCCAAGGTCGGGGCGGGCGCCGGCTGTGCCTCCGGATTGCTCGGCGGGGCCGCGGCGGCGGTCGAGCTCGGCGACGAGGGCGCCGCAGAAGGTGTCGCCCGCTCCTGTCGTGTCGACGGCCTGGACGCGGAGCCCCGCGACGTGTGCAGGCGGCTCGTCCGGCACGCGCACGACCGCGCCCTGGGCGCCGAGCGTGACGATGACGGCGATGCGCAGCCTGCTGAGCACCCCGGCGAGGTCTTCGCCGCTGGCGTCGTGCACGGGCTCGCCGGACAGTTCGGCGGCGAGGTGCGCCGCCTCGTGCTCGTTCACCACGAGCACGTCCACGTCGCCCAGCAGAGCGGAGGGCAGCGACCGGATGGGCGCGGCGTTGAGCACCACGGTCGTCCCCGCGGCGTGCGCGACGGCTGCGGCCTCGGCCACGGTGGCGAGCGGCGTCTCGAGCTGCAGCAGGAGCACGTCGGCCGCCGCGACGAGGTCGCGCTCCGCCTGGTCGAGGCCGTCGAGCATCCCGTTGGCTCCTGAGTCGACGACGATGGCGTTCTCCGCTCCGTCGTCGACGGTGATGATGGCGGTGCCGGTCGGGGCATCCACCCGGCGAGCGCGCAGGTCGACCCCCGCGTCGGCGAGACTCGCGATAAGCCGCTCGGCCGCAGCATCCCTGCCGAGCGCGACGACGAACGCCGACGGAGCACCCGCCCTGGCCGCAGCGATCACCTGGTTGTTGCCCTTGCCGCCCGGAGCGGAGTCCGACCCGAGCGCGAGCACCGTCTCGCCGGGCGACGGGATGCGCTCGACGCGGTAGACGAGATCCAGGTTGGCGCTGCCGACGACCACGACGCTCATCGCGTGCGCTCCGTGCGCTCCGTGCGCTCCCCGCCCTCCGCCAGGCGCAGGGTGCGCTCGGCGAGGTCGCTGAACCGCACGCCGGAGAACCCGGGAACGCTGGTGGCGAGGGTGTCGTGCAGCGGGTCGATCCAGCGCGCGGGGAGCGCGCGGGCACCGGTGACGGCTCCCGCGATGGATCCGGCGGTCGCGCCGACGGAGTCCGTGTCCCAGCCGCCGCTGACCGCCAGAGTGATCGTCCGCTCGAAGTCGCCTGCGCCGCGGGTGAGCGCGAACGCCAGCACGGCGGAGTTGCCGAGCACGTGCACCCAGTGCAGGTGCCCGAACTCGGCGTGCAGCGCATCCACGGCCGCCTCGTCGTCGAGGTCGCTCTCGCCGAGTTCGACGCCGCGACGGATGGCAGCGGCGTACCGGCTGCCGGTGGGCACGACAGACAGCCCTGCCTCGATCGCTCGGGTGACTCTGGTTTCGGCGACGCCGTCTGCGACGACCGCGGCCGAGCAGGCCGCCGCGGCGAACATCGCGCCGTAGACGCCGTTGCGCGCGTGGCTCAGGCGGGCGTCCGTCCAGGCGAGCCGTGCGGCGGCGACCGGGTCGCCCGGGTGCGCCCAGCCGTACACGTCGGTGCGGATCTGCGCGCCGATCCAGTCCCGGAACGGGTTGCGCGCGGCGGCGGCCTGCTCCGGCTCGTAGCCGTCGAGCAGGTTGCGGTAGACCACCCGCTCCGCGGTGAACACCCGGCCGCCCGGGAGGCTGTCCAGCCACGCCTGGGCGACGTCGTCGGTCGTGAAGGCGTCGCCCGAGCGTTCGAGCAGGCCGAGCGCGATCAGCGGGAAGTTCAGGTCGTCGTCCTCCGGCATCCCGTCGATGTTCTCGACGAGGCTGGTCGGGCGGCTGCGTCTGTTCCACGGGTAGCGCGCTGCGACCTCGGGGTCGAGCCCGACCTCGGTGAAGTACGACCGCAGCGGCCAGTTGCCCGTCGACCGCGCGATGGCCCTGATGCCCTCCAGCGAGATCTTCTCCACCGGCTTCCCCAGCAGGCATCCGGATGCACGGCCCAGCCAGGCGCCCAGGATGCGGTCGCCGAGGTCGCCGAGGGCGCCGGGGTCGGCGGGGTCGCCCGTGTCGTCGGGCCGGTCCGAGCGACCGCCGTCTGCCTCACCCGCGTCGCCGATCGGCGACGCCGCCAGGATCGCGTCGAGCGCATCCGGTTCCGCCGCGAGCAGCGCAGCCGGGTCGTCCCGCTCGTCGATCTCCGCCAGCAGCTCCCTGGCCAGCGCCACCAGCGCCGGGGGCGCAGGCTCCGCCGTCGCGCCGCTGACCGCCGCCGTCGGCGCGCCGCCCGCCGCCTCCCACCGCTCCCGAAGGTCGGCCACCGGCCGCCCGTCGAGCTCGGCGGCGACCAGCGCGTGCGGCAGCAGGTCCTCCGGCTGCGTCCAGCTGAGCCTGAGCACTACGCCACCTCGAGGTCGGCGGCGAAGGCGTCGCGCACGGACTCCACCGCACGGGCGCGGGCGGCGTCCGCCGCCCAGACCTCCCGTGCGACGGACGCGATGACCGGTCCCGTCGCCGTGATGTCCATCCGGCTGCCGTCGCTCACGCCGTCGATCCACTCGGAGGGCACCACGTCCACCCCGCCGAGAGCACCGGCGATCGAGCCGGCCATCACGGCGATCGAGTCGGAGTCCCTGCCGTAGTTGATCGAGCCGAGCACCGCCTCGCGGTAGTCGCCCTGCGCCGCCACGAGCATCCCGAGCGCCACCGGCAGTTCCTCGATCGACTTCGTCCTGCTCGGGATGCGCGCATCCTTCGCCGGCTGCCGGTACTGCGGGCCGACCGTGTCGAACGGCTCGACCGCGGCGCGGAGCGTGCCGAGGCCGGAGCGCCAGTCCGTCACCGTCGCCGCGGCCTCGACGACGGCCTCGATCGCGTCCCGGGTGCCGTCCTTCGCCAGCCGGAGCGCCGTCTCGACGACGCTCCCGACCGACGCGCCTGGACGTATCGCCTCTGCGACGGCCGCAGCGTAGACGCCCGCCGCCTCCCGGCCGTAGCTCGACTGGTGCGCGCCCGCCACGTCGATGGCCTCCGCGTACGCCGCATCCGGTGCCCCGGCGTTGACAATGCCGATGGGGGCGACGTACATGGTCGCGCCGCAGTTGACGATGTTGCCGACCCCGGCCTCGCGCGGGTCGATGTGCCCGTAGTGCAGCCTCGTCACCAGCCACTTCTCCGCGAGGAAGATGCGGTGCAGCAGCAACCCCTCCGACTCGAACTCCGGGATCCAGCGCTTCTCGCCGATCAGCAGCGGCACCAGGTGGTCGGCGATGGCGTACGCATCCAGGTGGTCGCGCACAGTGTCGTAGACGTCGACGAGCGCCGTGGTCATCAGGGTGTCGTCCGTGACGTGCCCGTCGCCCTTGTGGTACGGCGCGATCGGCCTGGCGTTGCGCCAGTCCTCCAGGAACGGCGGGACGATGCCGGTGATGAAGCCGTCGTAGCGCTCCTGGATGGCTTCCGGTGTGTTGCCCTCAGCCGCTCCTCCGAGCGCGTCGCCGACAGCCGCTCCCGCGAGTGCCCCCGTCGCCTTCATCACCAGCGCGTCCATCGATCCTTCTCCTTGTTTCCGTTGTTCTCTGTCGCCGTGGTCAGCAGGTCAGCAGGCCGGCCAGGTCAGCCGACGGCCGACCAGCCGTCCGTCAGCTGCTTCTTGAGCTCGTCCAGCGAGATCGAGTTGGCGAAGTACTTCTGCAGGGCGGGAGTCGCGTACTGGTCCTTCCACTGCGGGTAGTTCGTCGCCCCCTGGAACGGTGCGGCCTTCAGCGCCTCGCCCGACTTCAGGATGGCCTCCCAGCCGTTCTTGCCGGAGGTGTCCTTCGCGACCTGGTCGCGCGCGGCGGCCGATGCCGGGATCAGCCAGTCGCCCTCTGCGAGCTTCGCCTGGTTGGCCGCATCCATGAAGTAGTTGATGAACTTCGCGGACTGCTCGATGTGCTTGCTCTGCGCGGAGACGGACATCGTCTGCGGGTTGGCCGCCTGCGCAGTGCCGTCCGAGCCGGCCAGGGGCGGGAGGACGGCCCAGTTGAAGCCGGCGGGCGCGGACTCGGTGATCTGCTGAGCGACGTAGTTGCCGCCGACGTACATCGCGTACTTGCCACCGAAGAAGCCGGGAAGCACATCCGTGCCGCTCTGCGTCAGCGAGGTCGGGTCGAGCGACTTGTCCGTGTACGCCATCTCGTTGATGCGCTTCGGCACCTGCAGCTCGTCGTCGCCGACCTTGATCGTGGACTTGCCGTCCTTGTTGGTGAAGAAGGTACCGTCGAAGCCGAGCGCGAGGTTCATGACGGTGGCGGTCGGCTGCTTCAGACCCCATCCCGTGCCGAAGTTGCCGCCGGAGGTGAGCTTCTTCGACAGGTCTTGGAAGTCGTCCCAGCTGAGCGTCTTGCCGCTCGGGATCTCGGCGCCCGCCGCCTTGATCGCGTCGGTGTTGGCGAAGACCACGTACGACTGCAGCAGCGTCGGCGCCGCCACGATCTTCCCGTCTCCGGTGGTGACCGAGCTCCAGACGTCCTTGGAGACCTGCTTCTTGACGTCGGCGTCGAGGTATTTGCTGAGGTCGGCGAGGTAGCCCTGGTTGGCGAAGCCCATGATGTCCGCCGACTCGTCGTGGATGATGTCCGGGGCCGTTCCGCCCTGGAACTGGGTGACCAGCTGGTCGTGCACGTTGTCCCAGCTGCCCTGGCGGAGCTTCACCTGGATATCTGGGTTCTTCTTGTTCCAGGAGTCCACGATCTCCTTCGTCGCGGCGACCGTGGTGTCCTGGTAGGCCAGCGACTGGAAGGTCAGGGTGACCTTGCCGCCGCTGGAGGCGTCGGAGCTGCCAGACGTGGAGCATCCGGACAGTGCGAGCGACGCGGCCACGATGCCGGCAACCGCAACGCCCAGGCGGGCGAAGGTTGTTGTGCGCATTGCACACCTCTTTCTGTTGATTCGACTCTCGATGTGGTGGGGGTGATGCGGGTGTTCTAGCCCTTGACGGCTCCGCTGAGGAGACCGGACGTGAGGCGTTTCTGGATGAGCATGAAGAAGACCAGGCTCGGGATGGTCGCGAGCAGCGAGGCGGCGGCGAGCTGCCCGAGCTGCACCTGGCCCTCCGCACCGACGAAGCGGGCGAGCGCCAGCGGCAGGGTCTGCAGGTTGGGGTCCTGGATGAGCACCAGGGCGAAGAAGAACTCGTTCCACGCCGAGATGAACGTGAACAGGCTGGTGGCGACGAGCCCGGGCGCGAGCAGCGGGAGCACGATGGATCGCAGCGTGCGGAACCGGGTGGCTCCGTCCATCGCTCCGGCCTCTTCGAGCTCGACGGGGATGCCGGCCACGTAGCCCTGCAGCATCCAGAGCGCGAACGGCAGCGACCACACCGTGTAGACGAGGATCAGCCCGAACAGGCTGTTGATGAGGCCGATGTTCTTCAGCACCAGGAACAGCGGAATGATGATCAGGATGAACGGGAAGACCTGGCTGAGCAGGATCCAGCCGGTCGCGAGCCCGCGCAGCTTGGTGCGGAACCGGGCGAGCGCGTATGCGGCAGGCAGTGAGATGAGCGTCACCAGCACCGTGGTGCAGACGGCGACGATCAGGCTGTTGCCCGCGGCCGTGAACAGGTTGGCCTTCTCGATCGCCTGCGCGAAGTTGTCCCAGTTGAGCGTGGACGGGAAGAACCCGGGGTTCGGCGACTGCAGCTCGCGCGGGGTCTTGAACGCGGCCGTCAGCAGGAACAGCAGGGGGAACCCGAGGAAGACGATGTACGCGAACAGCGCGAGGTACTGCAGCGGGCGGCCGATCATCCTGCCGCGGCGCAGCGAACCGCTCTGAGACGACTCCGGCTTACGGCCGCCCTGGCGCTGGCGCTGGACCTGGTGCTGGCCCTCCGCCGCTGTGTTCTGGATGCTGGTGTTCGTGGCGCTCATGAGTTCCGGCTCCTCATCTGGCCGTGCAGGTAGGCGAACAGGAAGATCGCGATCACCACGACCATCACGTTGCCCATCGCGGCGGCGTACCCGAAGTTGCCGTACCGGAACGCCTCGTTGTACGCGAACAGCATCGGCAGCATCGTCGTGCCTCCCGGCCCGCCCGCCGTCAGCACGTAGACGAGGGCGAACGAGTTGAAGTTCCAGATCAGGTCGAGCGTGGTGATCGCGACGATGATCGGGCGAAGCGCAGGCAGGGTGACGTGCCAGAACCTGCTCCACGTGCCCGCGCCATCGATGGCGGCGGCTTCGAGCAGCTCGGTCTGCACGCTCTGCAACCCGGCCAGCAGGGTGATGGTGGTCTGCGGCATCCCGGCCCAGACGCCCACGATGATCACCACGGGCAGGGCGATGGATGCGTTCCCCAGCCAGTTGATGTCGCTCGGCAGCCCGACGGCCTTCAGCATCTGGTTGATCGGCCCGTAGCTCGGGTTCAGCATCAGGCGCCACATGATCGCGATGATCACCGGGGGCATGGCCCACGGCACGAGGGCGAGCGTGCGGGCCAGCCAGCGCAGCCGGAGATTGAGGTTGAGCAGCAGGGCGAGGCCGAGCGAGGCGAGGAACTGCAGGATCGTGACGCTGAACGCCCAGACCAGCCCGATGCCGAACGAGTTCCAGAACAGCTGGTTGGAGCCGAGCTTGACGTAGTTGTCGACGCCGTTGAAGTTGACGGGCAGGTTCAGTCCGGCGCGCGCGTCGGTGAAGCCGAGGAAGATGCCCTGCACCAGCGGGTAGACGCTGAACAGCACGACGGGGATGAGCGCGGGAAGGACGAGCAGCCAGGCGTCGCGGCCGCTTCCGCCCGCCGGTCCGCCGCGGTTGCGGCGGCGGCGCTTCGGGGTCTTGGCTGCGTCGCCGGGAGCGAGGATCACGGGGGCGGAGGTCGTCATGCCTGCACCTCCTCGGTGGTGGCTGTGTCGGGGGCGGGGGCGACGGGGGCGATGGCGACGGGGGCGTCGGTGTTCTTGCCTCCGACGACGGACGACTCGCGCACCGAGAGGGTCGGCTCGATCACCACCTGCTTGACCGCAGCATCCGGGTTGGCGAGGCGACGCAGCAGCAGCTTCGCCGCCGCCTTCGCACGCTTGCCGGAACCGAGGTCGACGCTGGTGATGGACGGGTTGGCGAGCTCGGCGGCGTCCGTGTCGTCCATGCCGACCACGGCCACGTCCTCCGGAACGCGCACGCCGCGGCTGGTCAGTTCTTTCAGCGTCGCGACGGCGAGGAGGTCGTTGGCGCAGACGATCGCATCCGGGGTCGACTGCCGCAGCAGCTTCGCGGCGGCTTTGCGCCCGGCCTTGTACGTGAAGTCGGACGCCGCGACCTGCACGTCGGCGCTCGTGCTGAGTCCGAAGCGCTCGATCGCAGTCAGGTACCCGCTGAGACGGGCGGCGCCAGGAACGGTGTCGACGGGGCCGTTGACGAAGGCGATCCGCTTGCGTCCCTGGCCGACGAGATGCTCGACGGCCAGGCCGATGCCCGCGACGGAGTCGGCGCGCACGTTGTCGAGTTCGACGCCCGCCGGGAGTGAACCGATGATGACGATGGGGAGGCGGCTGGCGCGCAACGCATCCACCAGGGGCTCCGTCACGCGCAGCGGGCTGAGCAGGAGCCCGTCGACGAACCCGCGGTTGAGGCTGCTGAGCAGGTCGATCTGGTCCTGCGGGTCGTTGCCGGTCGAGGAGAGCACGAGGCGGTAGCCCGCCTTGGAGACGACGCGGGAGACCTCGTGCATCATCGCCACGTAGACGGGGTTTCCGACGTCGGCCACGGCGAACGAGATCTGGTCGGTGCGACCGACCTTGAGGGAGCGTGCTGTGGCGTCCGGGACGTAACCGAGCGCATCCGCCGCTTCGCGCACCTTCGCGGTGAGCTGGGGAGAGGCCGGCAGTCCGTTGAGTACCCGGGAGACCGAGGCGATCGAGACTCCCGCGCGCTCCGCCACGAGGACGAGCGTCGACTTCCTGCTCTCAGCCATGGTGCTCCCTGCATCTTCGAAGGTGGGTTTCGTAAACGTTTACAAGAACGTTTACAGAGACTATAGGCGCTCGCCTCGCCACCTGCAAGCCGAGCAATCGCCCGACCATTCGGCGCAGCGGCGGCGTACCCTGGTCGGCATGTGCCGGAACATTCACACGCTCCACAACTTCGAACCGGCCGCGACGAGCGACGAAGTCCACGCGGCCGCCCTGCAGTACGTGCGCAAGATCAGCGGAACGACCAAGCCGTCGAAAGCCAACGCAGAGGCCTTCGACCGCGCCGTCGCCGAGATCGCCCACCTCACGCAGCACCTCCTCGACGACCTCGTCACCAACGCGCCGCCGAAGAACCGGGACGAGGAGGCCGCGAAGTTGAAAGAGCGGTCGGCCAGGCGGTTCGCCGCGGCCTGAGGCGTCGGCGCGCGCATCCACCCGGTGCGCTGCGCGTCCGCCGTGCGCGCTGCTCGGCGCGCATCCGCTGCCGCCGCGGGCTCGGTACGATCGTGGGCATGCACACCGCGATCGCCGCAGAACCACCTCGCACGCCCGACGTGGAGGAACTGCTGCGCCTCGGCGACGAGTTCACCTTCGCGCTGTACCCGGCGGACAGCTGCTACCTGCTCGACGTGTCTGAGCTGGAGGCGCCCGGTGTGACCGTGCTCGTCGGCCGCGACGAGACGGGACGCGCGATCGGCATGGCCGCCCTCGTCGTGAAGCCCGACGGTTCCGCCGAGCTCAAGCGCATGTTCGTCCACCCGGATGCGCGGGGCCGCGGCCTCGCCTCCTCTCTCCTCGCCGCCGTGGAGGGCGCAGCGGTGACGGCCGGTGTCGAGACCCTGCAGCTCGAGACGGGTCCGCTGCAGGATGCGGCGATCGCGCTGTACGAGCGCAACGGGTACGCGCGCATCCCGAACTTCGGGCCGTACGTGGGCGACCCGCACTCCGTCTGTTACGCCAAGCGGCTCGCGGAGGCCCGTGTTCTCTAGCGTCGGCGACGCCTGAGCGCTAGCCTGGCGCCATCGAGGGAAGGGGCCGGCGATGAGCGACGAGACGAGGGGCGCGACGCCGCCCGGTGACGACGGTCTCAGCAACACCCCATCCGTCACCCCATCCGGCACCCCCTCCGCCACCGGCCGCGCCTGGCTGATCGCCGGCTTCGTGACCGCCGCAGCCCTCATCCTGATCGCCGGCGGTTTCATCGCCGGGACCGTCACCACCGTCGCGCTCTCCTCCGGTGCGGCCGGCAGCTGCAACGCCGCCGCGGTCGCCGACCGGGTGCTGCCGAGCATCGTCACCATCAACGTCGTCGGCGCGACGGGTTCGGGGACGGGCAGCGGGCAGGTCATCAGCAGCGACGGCTACATCCTCACCAACAACCACGTCATCTCCCCCGCCGCCTCCGGCGGGAAGCTGACCGTGCGGTTCAGCGACGGCCACACCGCAGACGCCACCCTCACCGGCCGCGACCCGAAGACCGACCTCGCCGTCATCAAGGTGGAGGACGAGAAGTCGCTGTCCGTGATCGCCATCGGCGACTCCGGCCGCCTCGTGGTCGGGGAGCCCGTGGTCGCCCTCGGCGCCCCGCTCGGCCTGTCGAGCACGGTCACCGCTGGCATCGTGAGCGCGCTCGGCCGCACCGTTCCCGTGCCGAGCGACGACGATCGCAACGCCATCCTGGTGGGTGCCATCCAGACGGACGCGTCGATCAATCCCGGCAACTCCGGCGGCGCGCTCGTCGACTGCGACGGCCGCCTGGTCGGCGTCAACTCGGCCATCGCGACCGTTCCCGGCGAGGACGGCCAGCGCAGCACCGGCAGCGTCGGGATCGGGTTCGCCGTCCCGCAGGCGCTGGCCATGCCGATCGCGAAGGAGCTCATCGACACCGGCAGTGTCAGTTACCCGACAGCCGGGCTGGATGCGGTCCCCATCCCGCACGCGGTCGCCCAGCACTACGGGTTGAGCGACGGATTGTTCGTCCAGTCGGTGGTCCGCGGAGGCCCAGCCGCGAGCGCGGGCATCCGTCCCGGCGACATCATCACCACCATCGACGGAGCGCCGGCGGTCAGCATCGACGTGCTCACCGCCATCCAGGTCACCAGCAAGCCGGGCGACACCGTGAAGGTCGAGTTCGAGCGCGCGGGCGAGCGCCGCACCACGACGGTGACGCTCGCGGAGGGGTAGCGGTCAGCTGCCCCGGATGCGCCGCGACAGCTCCGCGGCCGCGTCCGCCACCCGGGAGGCCAGCGCATCCCACTGGTTCCGCGCTATATTCTCTCGCGGGAATGTGACGGCGATTCCCGCCGCCGGCCACCCGGCGTGGTCGCGCACGGGCACCGCGACCGAGGCGAAGCCGGGCGTCACCTCGCCGTCTTCGGTCGCGTAGCCGCGCTCGCGCACTTCGGCGACGACCCGCTTCAACTCTCCGTAGGTGTGCGGACCCGCGCCGGTGCGGTCTTCGAACGCGGCAGCATCCGGATAGAGCGCGCGCAGCTGTCCGGCCGGGAGCGTGGCGAGCAACGCCCTGCCGCTCGCGGTGAGGTGACTCGGCAGGCGGACGCCCACATCCGTCACCAGACGCGGGCGGCGCGGCGCGCGCTCCTCGACGATGTAGACGACGTCTCGCCCGTGCAGCACGGCCACGTGCCCCGACTCGCCGATCCCGTCGACCAGCGAAGCCAGGATCGGACGGCCCAGCCTGCTCAGCGGCTCCTGCCGCGAGAACGCCGAGCTGAGCTCGTACGCGGCGACCCCGAGCCCGTACCGCTTCGCCTCCGGGAAGTGCAGCACGAACCCGTGATCGCCCAGCACCGTCAGCAGGTGGTAGACCGTCGACCGTGGCAGCCCCAGCGCCGCGGCCACCGTCGCCGCCGGCACCGGCCCGCGCTGCGCGCTCAAGTACTCCAGTATCCGCAGCGTGTTCTCCGCCGCCGGCACCTTACTCACGCGCCCCTCCCCTTCCGTCTGTCCGTCCTCCCGCACCTCAAACAATCGAGTCCGAACTTATGCACGCGACACGCCGGGTTCGGGCGTGAACAACTTCGGACTCGATTTCTGCGCCGCGGGTATGTCTGGGATACCGGACGGGGATGACTCTACAGCCGGGACGCGCGCCCGCGCGAGGGAGTGAGATCGGATCATGCTCCACACCACGCACACCGTCACCGTCGGCGCCCATCCGCTCAGCGTCGCCGATGTGGTCGCCGTCGCCCGCCACGGCGCGGACATCGTCCTCGAACCGGAGTCCCTCGACCAGGTCGAAGCCTCGCGCGCCATCGTCGAAGCCCTCGCCGACGACGTCGAACCGCACTACGGCATCTCCACCGGGTTCGGCGCGCTCGCGACCACGTTCATCCCGAGCGACCGCCGTGCCCAGCTGCAGGCGAGCCTGGTCCGTTCGCACGCTGCCGGCTCCGGCCCCGAGGTCGAGCGCGAGGTCGTCCGCGCGCTCATGCTGCTGCGCCTGTCCACCCTGATGACCGGCCGCACCGGCGCCCAGCGCACCACCGTCGAGACGTACGCCGCCCTGCTCAACGCGGGCATCACCCCGGTCGTGCGGGAGTACGGCTCTCTCGGCTGCTCCGGCGACCTCGCACCGCTGGCCCACTGCGCCCTCGCGGCGATGGGCGAAGGCCAGGTGCGGGTCGACGGAGAGCTGCTGGACGCATCCACAGCCCTGGCTGCTGCGGGAATCACCCCGGTCGTCCTCGCCGAGAAGGAGGGCCTGGCGCTCATCAACGGCACCGACGGGATGCTCGGGATGCTCGCCCTCGCGATCCACGACCTCACCGCGCTGCTCCGCACGGCAGACATCGCCGCGGCGATGAGCGTGGAGGCCCTGCTCGGCACGGACGCCGTCTTCGCCGAGGACCTGCAGCGGTTGCGCCCGCAGCACGGCCAGTCCGTCGCCGCCGCGAACCTGCGCTCGCTGCTCACCGGGTCTCCGATGGTCGCCAGCCACAAGGGTCCGGAGTGCACCAGGGTGCAGGATGCGTACTCGCTACGCTGCGCCCCGCAGGTGCACGGTGGCGCGCGCGACACTCTCGCGCACGCCACCATCGTCGCCGAGCGCGAACTCGCCTCCGCGATCGACAACCCGGTGCTCACCCTCGACGGCCGGGTCGAGTCCAACGGCAACTTCCACGGGGCGCCGGTCGCGTACGTGCTCGACTTCCTGGCGATCGTCGCCGCCGATGTTGCCAGCATGTCGGAGCGTCGCACGGACCGGTTCCTCGACCCCGCCCGCAACCAGGGCCTCACCCCGTTCCTCGCGCACGAGGTCGGCGTCGACTCCGGGCTGATGATCGCGCAGTACACCGCGGCGGGCATCGTCTCCGAGTTGAAGCGGCTGGCGTCCCCGGCGTCCGTCGACTCCATCCCGTCGTCCGCGATGCAGGAGGACCACGTCTCGATGGGCTGGGCGGCGGCCCGCAAGCTGCGCCGCTCGGTCGACGGCCTCGGCAGGGTGCTCGCGATCGAGATCATGACGGCCGCGCGCGGCGCAGACCTGCGTCGGCCGCTCCTCCCCGGTGCGGCCACCGGGGCCGTCATCGCCGAGGTGCGCGACGTGGTCGCGGGACCGGGATCCGACCGCTACCTGTCGCCGGAGATCGAGGCGGTCGTCGCGCTCGTACAGTCCGGCCGCGTGCTCGCAGCGGTGGAGAGCGTCACAGGGCCGCTCGGCTGAGCCCATCCATATCCACCACCGACTTTCCGCTCACCGACGAGGAGACAGCAATGCAGGGAGCACGAGAGGTCCGCGCCCCGCGCGGCACCACCATCAGCGCGAAGAGCTGGCAGACCGAGGCGCCGCTCCGGATGCTCATGAACAACCTCGACCCGGACGTCGCCGAGCGCCCGGACGACCTGGTCGTCTACGGGGGCACCGGCCGCGCGGCGCGCAGCTGGGAGGCGTTCGACGCGATCGTCCGCACCCTGCGCGACCTGGAACCGGATGAGACGCTGCTCGTGCAGTCCGGCAAGCCGGTCGGCGTCTTCCGCACCCACGAGTGGGCTCCGCGCGTGCTGATCGCCAACTCGAACCTCGTCGGCGACTGGGCCACCTGGCCGGAGTTCCGCCGCCTCGAGGCGCTGGGCCTCACGATGTACGGCCAGATGACGGCCGGATCGTGGATCTACATCGGCACCCAGGGCATCCTGCAGGGCACGTACGAGACGTTCGCCGCCGTCGCGGCGAAGAGGTTTGACGGCACCCTGGCCGGCACGATCACCCTCACCGGCGGGGCGGGCGGCATGGGCGGAGCGCAGCCCCTCGCCGTGACCATGAACGAGGGCGTCGTGCTCATCGTGGACGTCGACGAGACCCGCCTGCAGCGTCGCATCGACCACGGCTACCTCGACGAGCTCGCCACCGGCCTGGACGACGCCGTCGCGCGGGTGGTCGCGGCGAAGGAGGCGCGCATCCCGTTGTCGGTGGGCCTCGTGGGCAACGCGGCGACGGTCTTCCCAGAGTTGCTGGCGCGCGGCGTGCCGATCGACGTGGTGACCGACCAGACCAGCGCGCACGACCCGCTCAGCTACCTGCCGGAGGGCTACACGGTGGAGGAGTGGCACGACGCGGCGGCGGCCGACCCGGAGGGCTTCACCACCGCATCCCGCGCGTCGATGGCCAAGCACGTGGAGGCGATGGTCGGATTCCAGGATGCTGGCGCCGAGGTCTTCGACTACGGCAACTCGCTCCGCGCGGAGGCCCGGCTCGGTGGGTACGAGCGCGCGTTCGACTTCCCCGGCTTCGTGCCCGCATACATCCGGCCACTGTTCGCGGAGGGCAAGGGACCGTTCCGCTGGGCGGCGCTCTCCGGGGACCCGGCCGATATCGCGGCGACCGACCGCGCCATCCTGGAGCTGTTCCCCGACGACGAGCACCTGCACCGCTGGATCACGCAGGCGAGCGAGAAGGTGCACTTCGAGGGCCTGCCCGCGCGCATCTGCTGGCTCGGCTACAAGGAACGCCACCTGGCCGGCCTGAAGTTCAACGAGATGGTCGCGAGCGGCGAACTCTCCGCCCCCATCGCCATCGGCCGCGACCACCTCGACTCCGGCTCCGTCGCCTCCCCGTACCGCGAGACGGAGGCGATGGCGGACGGCTCGGACGCGATCGCCGACTGGCCGCTGCTCAACGCCCTGCTGAACACCGCATCCGGCGCCACCTGGGTGTCCATCCACCACGGAGGCGGCGTCGGCATCGGCCGGTCCATCCACGCCGGACAGGTGATCGTCGCCGACGGCACGCCGCTCGCCGCCGAGAAGATCGAGCGCGTGCTGGTCAACGACCCGGGCACGGGCGTGATGCGGCACGTGGATGCCGGGTACGAGCGGGCGGTGGAGGTCGCGGAAGAACGCGGCCTGCGCATCCCGATGCGGGAGGGGTGAGGATGCGTACCGTTGGTGGTGCTGTGGGTGGTGCGGGTTCATCCACCCTGCTCGTGACCGGAATCGGCGAGCTGGTCACCAACGATCCGGCCAGGCCCGGGATGCTCGGGCTCGTGCCGTCTGCATCCCTCCTGGTGGCCGATGGCCGCGTGGTGTGGGCGGGCGCATCCGGTGCACTGCCCCCGGATTCCGCAGACCTGGCCGCCACCGCCGAGGTGCTGGACGTCGGCGGGGCAGCGGTCATCCCGGGTTTCGTCGACAGCCACACGCACCTCGTCTTCGGCGGTGACAGGGCCGCCGAGTTCGAGGCGAGGATGTCCGGGCAGCCGTATACCGCCGGCGGCATACGCAGCACGGTGGCTGCCACGCGCGCCGCCACGGACGCCGAGCTGTCCTCCCGCCTCGACGCCTTCGTGGCCGAGTTGCACGCTCAGGGCACCACGACCTTCGAGATCAAGAGCGGCTACGGCCTCACGGTCGACGACGAGGCCAGACTGCTGCGCCTCGCCGAACGCGTGACGCCGGAGACCACGTTCCTCGGCGCCCACGTCGTCCCGGCCGAGTACGCCGACGATCCCGAGGCATACGTCGAACTGGTCGTCGGCCCGATGCTCGACGCGTGCGCACCCCACGCACGCTGGATCGACGTGTTCTGCGAGACGGGCGCCTTCACGCCGGAGCAGTCCCGCCGCATCCTGTCGGCCGGCGCATCCCGCGGGCTCGGCGTGCGCGTCCACGCCAGCCAGCTCGCCCCCGGCCTCGGCGTCGCCGTCGCGGTCTCCCTCGACGCGGCGAGCGTCGACCACTGCACCCACCTCACGCCCGACGACATCGCCCGGCTGGCCGCCTCCCGCACGGTCGCGACGCTGCTGCCCGGCGTCGAGTTCTCCACCCGCCAGCCGTACCCGGATGCGCGCCGCCTCCTCGACGCGGGCGTCACCGTGGCCCTGGCGAGCGACTGCAACCCCGGCTCGTCGTTCACGTCGTCGATGCCGTTCTGCATCGCCGTCGCGGTGCGCGACATGGGGATGACGCCCGCCGAGGCGCTGTGGGCGGCGACCGCAGGAGGCGCTGCCGCGTTGCGCCGCGACGACGTCGGACACCTCGCGCCGGGCGCCCGTGCCGACTTCGCGGTGCTGCGCGCGCCCGGGTACGTGCACATGGCGTACCGGCCAGGGGTGCCGCTGGTGGCGGCCACGTATCGGGCCGGGGTGCGGGTGGGGTGACGGGCGCGCTGCTCGGGTGAACCTCAGCCGCGCAGCGCCAGCCCCGCCGCGACCTCCAGCACTAGCAGCGCCGCCAGCCGGACGGTGCGTCCATCCGGGGCGTCGGCCGTCGCATCCACCTCGGCGACGTCCGCTGAGCGCACGGCCCGGGATGCGCCCGCCAGCCTGGCGAAACGCCGCAGCTCCCACGCGGCCAGTCCTCCCGGCACCGACGCCGGGCAGCCGGGCGCGACCGACCGGTCGCACACATCCACGTCCAGGTCGACGTGCACCGGCCCGCCGGCCGCGCCGGCGATCTCGAGCGCCTCGGCCATCACGTCGTCGATCGGCCGCGCGTGCAGCGCATCCCGGGGCACGACCGTGATGCCGTACGCCTCCGCCCGCGCTGCGTACGCGGGCGAGTTCGCGAAGTCGGCGATCCCGATCTGCACCACTCTCCGGCCGTCCAGCCCGGCCTCGACCAGCCGGCGCACGGGCGACCCGTTGGAGACGCCGTCGCGCAGGTCGTGGTGCGCGTCGAGCGTGATCAGCCCGGCGGTCGGCAGCGCGTCGCCCCAGGCGCCGAGGGCGGCGGGAACGGTGAGCGCGTTGTCTCCCCCCACCGCAACGGTGACGCGCGACCGGCTGACCGCGTCCGCCATCGCGGCGATGGCGCGCCCTTCGCCCTCCGGCCCGTCGGGTTCGTCGACGTCGCCGGCGTCGGCGAACGCCAGCCGCTCCACCTCAGACCCCGGCACGAACGCCGCGTAGTAGCGCACCGCCTCCCGAACCGCTGCCGGCGTCTCCCCCGCTCCGGTCGCCGACAGCGACGTGCGCCAGGTCGGAATGCCGAGAAACGCCAGATCGACCGCCTCATCGCCGGGGATGCCGTCAAGCGACGGCCACGCCCCAGCGCGGGGCCATAGGGGGTCGACGGACAGCTGACGCGTGCTCATACCGCGACGCTAGCAACCCGGTCGCTCCTCCGGGCGGTGGGGCGGCGCCCCGCGTCTGGTATCTCGGACGCGACCCTCTCCGCGAGATGCCAGTAACTGCGCCGCATCCCGGGCGTTTCGCGACAGTTACTGGCATCTCGCGCGCGCGGGAGGCGCGGGAGCCAGTGGATGCGAGAACCGGCCGGATGCGAGACCCCGGGCACGAGACCCCGGGCACGAGACCCCGGGCGCGCGCGAACGGGCCGGACTCCGAGGAGTCCGGCCCGTTCGTGGCCGCTAGCGCTGCTGGCCGCCTGCGGGCGCCGTCCAGACGGGCGGCGCTGCCGCCGGGCCGCCGGATCCAGGGCCACCGGACTCGCCCGGCCCTCCGGGCGCACCCGGCGCACCCGGCGCGCCGGGGCCCCCGTCGCCGCCGCCGGTACCGCTCCCGCCAGCTCCGTCACCCGAGCCGGCATCCGGCCCTCCGGCCGCTGCGGCCTTCCGGGCGCGCTTCGCCGCCCGGCGCTCGCGCGCGCCCTCGACGAGGTTGTAGAGCGTCGGCAGCACCACGAGGGTGAGCAGCGTGGACGAGACCAGGCCGCCGATCACCACGATGGCGAGCGGCTGCGAGATGAAGCCGCCGTGGCCGGTGAGGCCGATCGCCATCGGGGTGAGGGCCGCGATGGTCGCGAGCGCCGTCATCAGGATCGGGCGCAGACGGCGGGAGGCGCCGTGCGCCACCGCCTCCGGCACGGACATCCCGCGTCTCCTGTACTGGTTGACCAGGTCGATGAGGACGATCGCGTTCGTCACCACGATGCCGATCAGCATCAGCACACCGATCAGCGACGCGACGCCGAGCGGGATGCCCGAGATGATCTGCAGCGCGATGGCGCCTGTCGCCGCGAACGGCACGGAGACCAGGAGCAGCAGCGGCTGGCGCAGCGACCGGAACGTCGCCACCATCACGATGTAGACGATCAGGATGGCCGCGAGCAGCGCGATCCCGAGCTGCGAGAACGCGTCCGACTGGCTGGAGGAGACTCCGCCGATCTTGGCCGTGGCCCCGGACGGCAGGTTCGCGTCCTTGAGCGCCGTGGTCACCGCGGCGTTCGCGGTGCCGAGGTTGTCGGTGGCCGGGGTGGCCGTGACCGTCGAGGTGCGCAGGCCGCGCTCGGTGGTGACCGTGGACGGACCGTTGGTCTCCTCGACCGACGCCAGTGTGCTCAGCGCAACCGGACCGGTGACCGTCGGAATCTGCAGGTCGGCCAGCTGGGCGACCGTCGACGGCGGGTTGTCGCTCTGGATGTAGATGTTGAGCGTCGTGTTGTCGAGTGCGACGGAACCGGCCTGCGTCGGCTGCATGGCCTGCGACACGATGCCGCCGACGGCGACCTCGCTCAGACCGGCCGCTGCCGCCTTGGAACGGTCGACGTTCACCGCGACGTACGGAAGCGACGCGCTGAGGTTGTCCGTGACCTGCTTGACCGAGTCCTGCTTCTTGACCTCGGCGACGACCGCATCCGTCGCCTTCTGCAGGTCTTCGTTGCTGGTGGCCGTGATGTCGATCTCGATATCGCTCGATCCGCCGAACCCGCTCTGCGCGGAGACGACGATGTCGCCCTGGTCCTTCACCGCCGCGAGCTCGTCCTCGATGGTGCTCTTCAGCGCATCCTGGTCGGCATCCGGGTCGGTGGTCACCGAGAACGTGGTGTTGCCGCCGCCGCCGGTGAACGCGGCCTGCAGGGATGCCCCGCTCGACCCGATCGAGACCTGCACCGTCTTGACGCCCTTGGTGTCGATGAGCTTCTGCTCGACCACCTTGGATGCGTCGTCCTTCGCCTGCAGGGAGGTGCCCGGCGCGAGAGTCTGCGTGATGGTGAGCGTGTTCTGGCCCGTGGATCCGAGGAAGTTCGTCTTCATCAGCGGGGTGAGCGCCAGCGTTCCGACGAGCACGACCACCGCGATGAGCACGGTCGCGACCGAGTGCTTCAACGTCCAGTGGATGATCGGAAGGTAACCGCGCTGCAGTCGCGACGGGTGCTCCAGCTCGTCCTCGCCGGCGGCCATCGCCTCCTCGATCGACAGGTGCGATGCGTCGGACGCCTCGACACCACCCTCGTGCTTGCGCGCCTTCGGCGGGCGGAGGAACCAGTAAGCGAGCACCGGCACGATCGTCAGCGAGACGAGCAGCGACGACAGCAGCGCGATGGTCACGGTGAGCGCGAAGGGCCGGAACAGCTCGCCGGTCACGTCGCCGACGAACGCCAGCGGCAGGAACACGGCGACGGTGGTGATGGTGGATGCGGTGATCGCCCCCGCCACCTCGCGCACGGCCTTGACGATGGTCGCCGCTCTGTCGACGCCGGCGACGAGCTGTCTCTTGATGTTCTCGATGACCACGATGGAGTCGTCGACCACACGGCCGATGGCGATGGTCAGCGCGCCGAGCGTGATGATGTTGAGCGTGTAGCCGGTCGCCCACATCACGATGAAGGTGATGAGCACGCTGGTCGGGATCGAGATCGCGGTGACCAGGGTGGAGCGGATCGACAGCAGGAAGATCAGGATGACGATCACGGCCATCAGGAGGCCGAGCAGGCCCTCCTCGGTGAGCGAGTTGATCGACTGGGTGATGAACGGCGCCTGGTCGAACACGACGGTGATCTTCGCGCCGTCGCCGAGCTTCGTCTGCAGGTCGTCGATCAGGGCGCTGACGCCGTGCGAGACCTCGACCGTGTTCGCGGACGGCAGCTTGGTGACGGCGATGGTGAGCGCCGGCTTGCCGTCGACGCGCGAGATGGAGGTGGTGGGGTCGTCGGTCTTCTGCACCGTCGCGACGTCGCCGATGGTGGGCGGGGTGGCTGCTGCGGTTGCAGCGGCGGCCGCGGCTGCGTCGGCTGCGCCCGTGGAGCCGGTCGCCCCGGCACCGGCAGCGCCAGCGCCCGCACCTGCGGCGGCACCCGCGCCTGCACCAGCACCTGCGCCTGCGCCTGCGCCGGATGAGCCAGCACCGGATGCACCCGCCGACCGGATGAGTGGAAGCCCGGCGATGTCGTCGATCGAGCTCAGCTTCGCCCCGGACTGCACGGAGAGCGTCTTGCCATTCTCGGTGATCGAACCGCCCGGGATGAGGACGCCGTTCTGCTGCAGCGCATCCTTGATCGACTGGCTGGTCACGCCGGCGGCGGCGAGCTTGGCACTGTCCGGGGTGATGGTGATGCGCTGGCCGACCTCGCCGACGAGCTGGGCGTCGTTGACGCCGGAGACGTCTTTGATGTCGGGGATGACCAGCTTGGTGATCTTGTCGGCGAGCGCGCGCGAGTCCTGGTCGCTGGTGACGGCGAGCTGGATGACGGGGAAGTCGTCGATGCTGCCGGAGAACACCTGCGGGTCGACGTTGCTCGGCAGCGTGGACTTGATGCGGTTGATCGCCTGATCGATCTTCTGCTCTGCGGTCGCGAGGTCGGTGCCGTAGGTGAACTTCGCCGTGATGATCGACTGGTTGGTGCTGCTCACCGCCGACGTGCTCTCGAGGTCGGGCACGCCCTGGATGGCCGTCTCGACCGGCGTGCTCACGTCGTTGTTGACCACCTCGGGCGATGCGCCGGGGTAGCTGGTGATGATCGCGAGCTGCGGGAACGAGATGGTCGGCGCGAGCTCCTGCTTGAGGTTCGTCAGCGCCAGGCCGCCGAACACCGCGGCCACGATCGTGACGAGCGCGATCAGCGCGCGGTTCTTCATACTCAGGACGGCGAGGAAATGCACAGTCTTTTCCCTTGACAGAAAGTGGATGCGAGACGCGCGGCACCACAGCCGCCCGCAAAGTATCTCATTGCAGCCTGTGCAAGTTCCTCATGCCCTGGTACGACTTCGGGGTGGAGACGTACTCCCCCGGGACGGTTCTCGCGCCCGCTGCTGACACTCACGACGGATCCCATCCTCGCGACGCGAGCGAGCGGAAGACCAACCCGACCAGCCGTTTCTCCGACCGCAGGTGCTCGGCCCCCACCCGAAGCACCAGCTCGCCCTGCTGCTGCAGAGCGGTGGTCCGCGTCAGGTCTCTGCGCCACTGGCGCGGCTCGATGCGGTGGTGGTCGCCCTCGTACTCGACGATCGTGCGGTATGGCGCGAACCGGAGCTCCGGCCTCGCCAGGAACCGCCCATCCGGAGTGTGCAGGTCGACGTTCACATCCGGCGCAGGCAGCCCGGCCTCCGCCAGGATCAGCCGCAGCAGCGATTCGGGCGGAGACTCCGCGCGGCCGTCGAGCAACTCGACCGCGGTTCTGGCCCGGGATGCGCCCCGAGCACCTGCGGGAGGGACCGCCGCCCGCACGTCATCGTGGGACGCGAGCGGCGCCCGGCCGCCGAGAACCGCATCGCCCAGCACCACCAGCTCTCGGATGCTCGCCGTCGCGGCCAGGTCGGCCCACGTCCGCGCCGCCGACGTCACCGGCAGCCCGCGCACCCGACACGTCTCGCCCGCGGAGAGCGGACGCGAGTGGGACTGCACCCCGGTGAGGCGCGGCGGCCGCGCGGGTGGGGCGACGGTCAGGTGCAGGACGGGCTGTGCGTGCGTGGGTGGCGCATCCGAGGGTGGCAGATGGTGGTGAAGCGCAGACGCGCTCGGCGAATCCGGAGGCGGCAGATGAGCCCGCGCACCCTGCTGCCGCACGCCAGGCAGCCACCGCGTATCCGGCAGCCCCAGCAGGATGGCGGCCGTGGCGTGGGAGAGGACGCCGCCGGGCTCCCTGGCGCAGAGGGCGGCGCAGCGCGCGACGAAGTCGGCCGCCAGCCTGGCGGGCACCCGAGCGCCGCGGAACGGCGTGACCAGCTCGCTGCGCGACAGGCGGACGGGCTCGACGCCGAGCGCCCGCGCCTCCCGGAGGGAGAACGGGCGGTTGCGCAACCGGGGATGACTCATGCCCCCTACCATGCCCAATTCCGCCACCACGCGTCGGATTCTCTCCACAGGCCGCCCCGCCAGCCCGCGAGATGCCACTATCTGTCGCGCATCCCGGGCGTTTCGCGACAGATAGTGGCATCTCACCGCCCAGCCGCCGGCCGCCCCTAGACCACGTTGGGCAGCGGGGCCGCGTCGGCGAATGCCGACGGCTCCCGCAGCGCGTCCGGCCACGCGCGCGACAGCGCCGCGAACGCGCGCACCGTCTCCTCCTCCGAGTACGTGATCGGGATGCGGAGGAAGCGCTCGAACGCCCCATCCAGCCCGAACCGCGGCCCGGCCGCGATCAGCAGCCCGTGGTTGCGCGCACCCAGCGTCAGCGCCGAGCTGACCGGCGCGCCGATCCCGATCCACGCGGCCAAACCGCCGTGCATCCTGGGCACCACCCAGTCCGGGAACGTCTGCGCCGCCAGCCGCGCCACCCGCTCCCTCCCCGCCGCGAGTTCCGAGCGCCGGGAGTCCAGGATCTCCGCCATCTGCGGCAGCATCCGCGCCACCACCAGCTGTTCCAGCAGCGGCGTGCCCAGGTCGGTCGCCGGTTTCGCCGCGATCAGCTTCTGGATGTGCGGCCGTTCCGCCCGGATCCAGCCGATCCGCAGGCCGCCCCACAGGCTCTTGCTCGCCGACCCGATCAGCAGCACGGGCGCATCCCCCGCCCCTCGCGAGCCGTAGCGCGGCAGCGGCAGGTGTTCGCCGAGCCTGTCGATGTCGAGGTCGGCCGTCGTCTCGTCGCCGACCACGATCGTGCCCTGCGCCGCCGTCGCCGCCAGCAGCCGCGCGCGGGTCTCCGGCGACATGGATGCGCCCGTCGGGTTCTGGAAGTCCGGGATCAGATAGGCGAGGGCCGGGTTGGCGCGCCGCAGCGTCTGCTCGATCGCGTCGATGTCCCACCCGTCCTCCTCCGCACCCACCGGATGCGGGGCGTCGGCGGGCGGGATGGTGACCGTCACCGGAACCAGGCGCGCCCCGGCGAGCCGGAACGACTCCGTGGCGTGCGGGTAGGTGGGCATCTCGATCATCGTGCGGTCGCCGCGGCCGACGAAGGTGCGTGCGATCAGGGCGATGGCCTGCTGCGCGCCGACCGTCACGAGCACCTGGTCCGGGTCGGTGGGGAGGCCGCGCTCGCGGTAGCGGTCGGCGATGGCCTCCCGGAGATGCGGGAGCCCGACCGCGTCGTATCCGGAGTGCGGGAGGAAGTGCGGCAGCTCCTCCGCCGCCGCGCGCGCCGCTGCGGGGAGGGACGATGCCGCCGGCAGCGCCGCCTTGGTGAAGTCGAGCATCCCGTCGCCGCCGGGGGTCGGGGCGGTGACGAGCACCGGTCCAGGCAGCCGGGCGACGCTGCCGGATCCGCGCACGCTGTCGAGGAATCCGGCGTCGCGCAGCCCCCGGTACGCGGCGGTCACCGTGGTGCGGCTGAGTTCCAGCCGGGCGGCGAGGTCACGCTCGGCGGGCAGGCGCGTGTCGATCGGGATGCGTCCGTCGAGCACCAGCAACCGGATGCGGTCGGCGAGCGCCTGGTAGTGGGCGCCGCCTCCTCGCCACTCCCCGAGGAGCGTTTCGAGCGATCGGGCGGTGAGCTGTGCATCCGGCATAAGGCCACCTTAAGCAAATTGGACTCTTGATAAAAGGCCAATCAACAAATTGGATAGGAGCGTGACCCGCCGACTCCTTCTCACCAGACGCCTCGCGCAACTCCTCATCGGGCTGTTCCTCTACGGAATCGCCATCGCGATGATGGTGCGCGCCGGCATCGGGGTGTCGCCGTGGGACGTGCTCGCGCAAGGTCTGTCGATCAAGACCGGCCTGCTGTTCGGGCTGATCACCAACCTCGTCGGCATCGCCGTGCTGCTGTTCTGGATCCCGCTCCGCCAGCGCCCGGGACTCGGCACCGTGCTCAACGTGCTGCTCGTCGGCCCGAGCGCGCAGCTCGGGCTCACGCTCATCCCGCAGCAGACCGAACTGTGGGCGCAAGTGCTGCTGTTCACCGGCGGCCTGCTGCTCCTGGCGGTCGCGACCGGCCTCTACATCGGCCCCAAGCTGGGCCCCGGCCCGCGCGACGGCCTGATGACCGGGCTGCACGCGCGCACCGGCTGGCCGATCTGGGCCGTGCGCACCGGCATCGAGGTGACCGTGCTCATCATCGGGTGGCTGCTCGGCGGCAACGTCGGCATCGGAACGCTCGCGTTCGCGCTGCTGGTCGGGCCGCTCTGCAGCATCACCCTCCCCTTCTTCGCGATCCGGCTGCCGCAGGACGCTGCAACGACTGCGGCGGCGCTGGAAAGCGAGCTCGAGGGAACGGCCGAGCAATCGGCCGGCCTCGGGGAGCAGGATGCCGCCACGTTCGACGTGCGCGACGGCATCCTGCTCGAAACCGACGCGGCCACCAGGATGCGCGACCACCGCGCGGCCGACAGCAACGTGATCGGCGGGGTGCAGCCCGACCGCGAGGCAGGCGCATCCCGTCGCCCGGCGCAGGCGGTCGCCGCGTACTGGCTCGATGATCGACTGATGGCCAGGGAACGTCTTGAGCGTGGCTCTGGCTCTGGCTCTGGCTCTGGCTCTGATTCCCGACCGCGTCCTCGTCCCCGCCGCGCCTGAGCCCGAGTCGCCGGATCTGACGCCGCGCGCGCCGCCCCGCGCTCCGCATGGTCGTGGCCGCGTCAGCGACACCCCGCGCGTCCCTGAGGCGCTCACCGTGGGCGGGTCGCGTCCCAGCCTTCTCACGTCCGCAGCCATCGAGCCGGGACTTGTGCACGCCCCGACACGGCGTGTCGCGTCCATAAGTCCCGGCTCGATGACTTGGGGGCGGGATCGGGACCCGGACTCCGCCCCCTACAGCCGCGCCGCGTACGCGCGCAGCGCGTCGCGCACGAACGTGGCGCCCGCGGCGCCGCCGTAGTTCGCGGCGAACCGCGGGTCGGCGACGTACATCTCGCCGAGGCCGGTGAGGTAGGCGGCCGTCGGGCGGCCGTTCTCGCTGCCGGGGGTGCCGGGGATAGAGCCGAGCCAGTCGGCGTGGCGCTGGGCGAGTGCCTGCGCCTCGTCGCCCTCCGGGTCGATGCCGCGGTCGGCGGCGGCGATCCAGTCGGCGGCGAGCTGCTTCTGCAGACGCTGCCATTCGGCGCGCTCGGCCGGCGTCTTGCTGCGCCACCACGCGTCGGACGCGGCGTACGCGTCCTTGCCCCAGCGCTCCTCCACCTCCTCCTTGTATTGGGTGTGGTCGAAACCGTCGAGCATGTCTTCCGCCAAGATGTCTTCTCCTTCGCTGATCGCCTGGATGGTCGTCTCGACCGACGCGATCTGCCGCGCCAGCCGTTCCCGCTCGTCGCGCAGCCACGCGAGGTGGCCGTGCAGGGCGGGGATCGCATCCACCTGGTTCGTGAGCACGTCGGCGATGGCCGGGAGGCCGAGTCCGAGGTCGCGGAGCAGCAGGATGCGCTGCAACCGCACGAGGGAGTCCCTGTCGTAGTACCGGTAGCCATTGCTGCCGATCCTGCTGGGCGGGAGGAGCCCGATGTCGTCGTAGTGACGCAGCGTCCTGCTGGTCGTTCCGGCGAGCCTGGCGATCTCTTGGATGGACCAGTCCATCGTCGTCTCCTCTCTCTCGTGGGGTGCGAAGCCCACGGTAGAGGTTGACGTTACGTCAAGGTCAAGCGGCGATCAACGCTTGGCGCGGGCCGGGACCTTCTTCGTCTCCGACACCGGCTTCTGCGGCTGCTGATCCGTCGCGCCCTGCGTCGGCGCAGGCGACTGCCCGGCGGAGGCGGGCGTCCCGTGGCCGCGAGGATGACCGTGCTGCTTCGACGCCGGCTCCAGCGGACGGCGCGCGACCGGGCGCACCGGCTCGCCACGGCGATCCTGACCGGGAAGCGGGCGGGAGCGGCGGCCGTAGATCAGCGACGACGAGTCGAGCAGCCACGGCACGAGCGCGACGGTCACACCGTGGCAGAGCAGCAGCTGCTGCCGGATGCGCCGTGCGCGGTGGTTGTGCAGCAGCGACTCCCACCAGTGCCCGACGATGTACTGCGGAAGGTAGACGGTCACCACTTCGGAGCCGTGCTCCTCGCGGCGGTGCTTCAGGTACTTGATCAGCGGGTGGCCGAACTCGCGGTACGGGGACTCGATGATGGTCAGCGGCACGTGGATGTTCTGCTGGATCCACTGCTGCTGCAGCTTCTCCGTCGACTCCTCGTCGACCGCCACGTGCACGGCCTCGATCGAGTCGTGCCGGGCGGCGATGGCGTAGTCGAGCGCCTTGAGCGCCGGCTTCTGCATCTTGCCGACGAGCACGATCGCGTGGTCTCCGCGGCTGCCGAACGTGGTGACGGGGTCGACCTCGATCTCCTTCTCCACGTCCCGGTAGTAGCGGTTCACGCCGAGCATGAGCAGCCACAGGATGGGCATGAAGATGAAGACGAGGTATGCACCGTGGGTGAATTTGGTGATCGTCACGACGATGAGCACCACGGCGGTGAGGAACGCGCCGAACGCGTTGATGCAGAGCGAGCGGACGATGCTCGACCGTTCGTGCGGCTTCACGGTCCCGGACCGCAGCAGGGTGATCCAGTGCTTGACCATCCCGGACTGGCCGAGCGTGAACGAGACGAACACGCCGATGATGTAGAGCTGGATGAGCTGGGTCAGGTTGGCGCGGTAGACCAGCAGCAGCACGGTCGCTGCGAGGGCCAGCAGGATCATGCCGTTCGAGTAGACCAGGCGGTCGCCGCGGGTGTTCAGCGACTTGGGCGCGTACGAGTCGCGGGCGAGCACGGAGCCGAGCAGCGGGAAGCCGTTGAACGCGGTGTTCGCCGCGAGCAGCAGCACGACGGCGGTGGCGGCCTGCACGATGAAGAACAGGATGGTGTTGTTGCCGAACGTCGCGGCGGCGATCTGGGCGATCAGGCTGCGCTGCGGCTCGGTGGCGCACTGCGCCCAGCCCTGCAGGTCGCAGGGGTTCTCGGCATAGTGCACGCCGCTGATCAGGGCGACCGTGGTGAGCCCGGCGAACAGGATGATGGCGATGCCGCCCATCAGTCCGAGCGTCTTGCGGGCGTTCTTGATCTTCGGGGTGCGGAACGCCGGCACGCCGTTGGCGACGGCCTCCACACCGGTGAGGGCCGAACATCCACTGGAGAAGGCGCGCAGGAGCAGGAGCACCGTCGCCGCCTGGGTGAGGCTGGTGGCGTGCACCTCGAAGTTCGCGGACTCGGCGACCGGCGCATCCCCGAACGCGGTGCGCACCAGCGCGGTCACGATCATCACGAAGATGCTGCCGATGAAGAGGTAGGTCGGGATGGCGAACGCCTTGCTCGACTCCCGCACGCCGCGGAGGTTCACCGCAGCGATGACGATGACGAAGAGCACGGCAAGCTCGACCCGCCAGTTGGACAGGAACGGCAGCGCCGAGATGATGTTGTCCACACCGGATGCGACGGACACGGCCACGGTGAGCACGTAGTCGACGAGCAGCGCGGAGGCGACCACCAGGCCGGCCTTCTCACCGAGGTTCTTGTGCGCGACCTCGTAGTCCCCGCCGCCGGACGGGTACGCCTTGACCAGCTGGCGATAGCTCAGCACGACGGTGATGAGGAGCACGACGACCGCTGCGGCGACCCACGGGGCGAAGCTCAGGAACGCGAGTCCGCCGATGAGCAGGATCATCAGGAGTTCCTGCGGAGCGTACGCCACGCTCGACAGTGCGTCGGAGGCGAAGATGGGTAGGGCGAGGTGCTTCGGGAGTAGCTGTCCTTCGAGCTTTTCGCTCGGAAGCGGGTCGCCGATCAACCACCGCTTCGGGGATCTCCCCTCATTTGTCACGAGCCTCGACACTACTCGCTGCCAAACCGCTGTCAAGTCGGCGCGTCGCGGCACCCGATGCTTGCGGTTCTGCAAAGGATTGTGTCTGCGCTTTCAGCCGCCCGAAATGAAAGCAAAACCCCTGGAAACACGCCGGAAACACGGAAAGCGCGCCCGCACCTGAGTGTCGGACGCGCTTTCGCTGAGTGTGGCTGTGTGCAGAGAGGGGACGGCGTGTCGAGACGCGCGTCCGGCGTCCGCTCAGCGGCGGCCCAGGGCCTCCAGCACCGTGGCGCGCACGCGCGCGAGCTCGGACTTCAGCTGCGGCACCACCCCATCCGGGATGTCGCCGCGCGCCGCCTGCGACCGGAAGTCGGTGCGGAGCTGCTGACGGAACTCGTTCAGCGCCGCCTCGGCATCCCGGGCCGCCGCGTTCGCCGCTTGCCGCGCATCCCGCCCGGCGTCGCGCGCCTCCTGCCGCACGTCGATGCGCGGGCCTCTGCTCGCATCCCGTGCCGCCGAGGCCAGGTCGGCGCGGAGCGAACGCATCGCCTCGTTGACGCCGGCGCGCACCTCGTCGGCGAGACGACGGACGGAGTCGGTGACCTCGTCCTCGATCGCGTCGAGCTCGTGCTCCCGCTCCGCGAGCTCTGCCCGGCCGGCGTCGGTGATCGCGTAGACGGTCTTCCTGCCCTCCGCCGCCTTGGTCACCAGGCCCTCCTCCTCGAGCTTCGCGAGCCGCGGGTAGATGGTCCCTGCGCTCGGGCTGTACGTGCCGCCGAAGCGGTCGCTGAGCGCCTGGATGAGCTCGTAGCCGTGCCGGGGCGACTCCGCGAGGAGGCTGAGCAGGTAGAGGCGCAGACTCCCGTGCGCGAACACGGGGGTCACGCCGACGCCCCGTTCTGATCGGAGCCGGCAGCCGAGTCGGCGGGTGCGTCTGTGCCGGCGCCCGTGCCGGTCGGCGCGCTGCGCAGCACGTAGACGTTCCCGGACACCGAGTTGGCATTGACGTCCATCCAGGTGCCGTCGAGTGAGCCGGAGGTGCCCTGGTACGTCTTGCCGGGCATCCCGTGGATGAAGGTGTTGTCGAGCTGCACCTTGCCGGAGATCGTGTTGACCCGGTAGCGCGCGCCGAGCGCCTCCGGGACGCGGATGGTCAGGTCGCCGGAGACCGTGTTGCTGGAGATCTCGTCCGGCGTGCCGACCACATCCACCATCACGTTGCCGGAGACGCTGTCGACCGTGAACTTCGGGATGCGACCGGATGCCGTCACGTCGCCGGACACGGTGTGCGCGAAGATGCGGCCGGAGTGGTCGCGGGCGGAGAGCTCTCCGCTGACGCTGTTGAGCTCGATGTCGCCCGTGACGCCGTCGACGACGATGTCGCCGGAGACGGTGCTGAGCTTCGCGTCGGTCTCGAGGCCCGCGACGAGCGCCGTGGCGGAGACGACGCCGAGCTTCAGCGCGACATCGCGCGGCACGAGCACGCTGACCTCGGCCCTGGCGTTGTCCCGCATCGACTTGAACACCTCGATGAAGTTGTCCCAGCGCAGCTGCGGGTGATCGATTTCGAGACGGTCGCCGTCGAGCGTGATCTTGAGGTCGCGGCCGGTGACCGAGTGGACCTCGACCCGCGCTCCCTGCTCGTCGTGCCCGATGATGTCGACCTGTCCTGCGATGAAGCCGGCCTTGAGGGATCGGACGAGCTCGACGTCGATGGTCTTGCTCTCGCCGGGCTGGATCAGCCACTTGTCTTGTGTCATTGCGTGCTCCTGAGTGCTTTCGTTCGCGGACCGCTGCCGCCGTCCGCCGGTCGGTGCCCGCTGAGCGGACCCTCGGTGATTCGCGATATATCGCGTTGTTGACAAGGTCACGATATATCGCGTCTGCGGGCGGCGCAAGTGGATGCGGCGAAAACAGAGCGGATTCAGGGTGCGGTCAGGGTTCCCCCTGAGCGCGGACCTCGCCCCGCTTCCTCCGCTCGAACGTCGACCCGCCGCAACGGGAGCGGGTTATCCGCCCAAACGGAAAAGCCGCCCCATCGGGGCCGGATTCTGCGTTCGAACGGAGAAAAGCCACATCCGGGCCCGATCTTTCCGCCCGAACGGAACCTTGCCCGGCGTGTCGCGCGAGACTTCCTCCGGCACACTCGGCGGCCTGCGCCCATCCACGTTCTCCGTTCGTGCGGAACTCCGCCGCGACGCGCCGACGGGAGTTCCGTTGGGGCGGAGAAAGGAGGATCAGCGCACGCGAACTCCGCCCGAACGGACAAGCCTGGCGGGCGGCGATCAACGGCCACAACCGGCGGAAGCCGTCAGCGGCGGGGTCGCTGCAGCCACGGGTGCAGGATGCGCGTGACCAGCGGGAGCAGGAGGTACGTCATCGTCGGGGTAAGGCACAGCGTGGTGATCAGCACCGTGGCCGGAAGCCAGAGCTGGTGCCAGAACGGGACGAAGGTGGTCACCAGGAACGTGAACAGCAGCGACAGCGGGAAGAAGCCGAGCCAGATGGTCACGGCCTGTTTCCAGCGCGGCGGGGAGGTCGGGGCGAGGCGGTCTGGCGCATCCTGAGCGTCTGCGCCCTGCGTCTGGTGCTGCGGCTGGTCGAACCAGCCCTCGATGCCCGTGCGGCGCTCCACCCGCGAGAGCTCGACCAGTTCGCGGCCCTCGAACAGCCAGGCGGCGCGGTCCTCCGAGCCCTCCCAGGCGTCCAGTGCCGCATCGTCGGCGAAGCGGTAGAGCATGTGCCACTCGTCCGAGTCGTGGGCGGCACGCACCCAGCCGGAGCCGAGGAAGCCCTCGTAGGTGTTGGCGATGTTCACGCCGGATTGCACCCAGCGGGTCACGTCCGGCAGGCGGGTGCTGTCGACGCGGCGGGTGATGGAGACGGTGACGGGGAGGCGACGCGCTTGTGGCGCATCCAGCAGAGACTCTTGTGGAGGCATATCTCCAGTGTCGCCGACGGAGCGTTACACGCGTATTTCGGGATACTGCACGGCGTCAGCGAGCGGCCGTGATCACGGTCGGGCCGTCTCGCACCACCAGGTGGGGAGCGACGAGCCTGTGCATCGGGTCGGCGGTCGACGACCCGGGATGCACGCGTCCGCCGTGCGTGCCGGTCAGCAGGTCGAGGACGCCCGCCGCCACCTCGTCGAGCGGCTGCTCGACGCTCGAGAAGCCGAGGGATGCGGCGACCGGCGTGTTGTCGTAGCCGACCACCGGAATCCGGCCCGCCGTGGCCATGAGCGCGCCGAGGGCGAGGGAGTCGCTCGTGCAGACCACCGCATCCACGGTGCCTGCTGCGCGCTCGAGGCGACGCATGGCGTCCGCGCCGAAGGTGACGCCGTCTTCCGCGGCGACCTCGAGGGAGGCGAGGTCGTCGTCGCCCAGGCCGCTCCCCGGGCGCATGGCGTCGAGCCAGCCGCGGCGGCGGTCGTCGCCCGTCCCCGAACCGCTCGGCCAGCCGACGAAGCCGATGCGGCGCGCCCCGGTGCCGAGCAGGTATGCGGTGGCATCGCGCAGCCCGGACGAGCCGTCGACGTCGACCCAGAGGTGTTGCGGGTCCGCCATGTCGTCGATGCCCCACGGCCGACCGAAGGTGACGAACGACTGGCCGTGCTCGATCAGCCACTCGGTGCGCGGGTCGCCGTGGAAGGTGGAAGTGAGTACGAACGCGTCCACGTCTGCGCCGTCGCTGAGCCGGCGGAACTGCTCGATCTCCCCCTCCGGCCCGGATGCGGTGAACAGCAGCACGCGCAGGTTCATCCGGTCGGCCTGCTCGGTGAGCGCGTGCAGGAACCTGTCCAGGATGCTGCCGGAGATGCCGTCCGTGGTGATCGGGTCGAGGCGGATGCCGATGGTGGAGCTCTTCTGGGTGCGCAGGCGCCGGGCGGAGGCGTGCGGCCGGTAGCCGAGTTCTGCGATGGCGGCCTGGACGCGTTCCCTGGTCTCGGGGCGGACGAGTTGCGGGGAGTTGAGGACGTTGGAGACGGTCTGGCGGGAGACGCCTGCGACGTCGGCGACGTCGCTGACCGTGGGTTGAGCACCCATGTCTCTCCTCTCCGTCGACTGGATAAGACCCTAGCGTGGCGCCGCTTGACACGTCGGGAACGCGGTGGTTATGTTGGCAGCACCCCGATTTGATCGTTCAAAACACAATCTAGCAGTGCAAAATTTGATCGATCAAACCCGTTCGACAGACCAAGGAGGTCCGATGCCCGCGACGATCGCCCCGCATCCCTCCCGTCCCGTCTGCCCTGCCGATCCCGGCCGCCCCGGCAGCCAGCTCAGTTCCGCCCACCCGGGCGCCCACACCCGTCCCTTCCCCGCCTGACCCCCCTGTGCGTCCGACGACGGGCGCACTCACACCAAGGAGAGAACACATGCAACGACCTTCACACCGGTGGCTTGCCGGCGGCGCCGTCGCCGTCGCGACCGCCCTCGCCCTCACCGCCTGCGGCTCCGGCTTCAGCGGAGGGAGCGGAGACGACTCGTCCGGCAAGCTCACGTCGTCCGACAAGGCCCTGACCGTCATGATCGGCTCGTCGGGAGACGCGGAGACCGCCGCGGTCAAGTCGGCCGTCGCCGACTGGTCGAAGAGCGACGGCACCAAGGCGTCCGTCGTGGCGGCGAGCGACCTCAACCAGCAGCTGTCCCAGGGCTTCGCGGCGAAGAAGCCCGCCGACGTCTTCTACCTGTCGACGGATGCGCTGGCCGGGTACGCCTCCAACGGCTCGCTGCTCGCATACGGAGACCAGCTCTCCAACAAGAGCGACTTCTACCCGAGCCTGGTGAAGTCGTTCACCTACGACGGCAAGTTCTACTGCGCACCGAAGGACTTCTCCACGCTGCAGCTGATCATCAACACCGACATGTGGTCGGCCGCGGGCCTCACCGACAGCGACATCCCGAAGACGTGGGACCAGCTGCAGGCCGTCTCCAAGAAGCTCACCGGCGCCGGCCACGTCGGCCTCGGCATCTCCGGCGAGTACGCGCGCATCGGGTCGTTCATGACCCAGGCGGGCGGCAACCTGATGAACGACGACAGCACCAAGGCCACCGCCAACAGCGACGCCAACGTCAAGGCGCTCGACTACGTCAAGACGCTGCTCAACGACGGCGACCTCAAGTACGCGAAGGACCTCGGAGCCGGCTGGGGCGGCGAGGCGTTCGGCAAGGGCCTGGCCGCGATGACCATCGAGGGCAACTGGATCACCGGCGCGCTCTCGTCCGACTTCCCGAACATCAAGTACAAGGTCGTCGAGCTGCCGAAGGGCCCGGCCGGCAACGGCACCCTGCAGTTCACCAACTGCTGGGGCATCGCAGCCGACAGCCCCAACCAGGCGGCGGCGCTGAAGCTCGTCGAGAAGCTGACCAGCAAGGACGACCAGCTCGCCTTCTCCAAGGCGTTCGGCCCGATGCCGTCGATCAAGTCGGCCGCCGACGAGTGGAAGTCGCAGAACCCGGACCTCGTCCCGTTCCTGAACGCCGCCGACTACGCCAAGGGCGTTCCGACGGCCAAGGGAGCAGCCGACGTCGTCACCGACCTCAACAGCAAGCTCGAATCGCTGTCGACCGGTGACCCGAAGGCGATCCTGGATGCGACGCAGAAGAACCTCGAAGCCCTCCTGAAGTAGCCGAGTAGCCGAGAGCCAAGCACAATGTCGCAAACCACGAGTCGGTCTCGCCGTTCCGGAATCCGGCGCGGCGAGGCCGCCTCGGGGTGGTTGTTCACCGCCCCGGTCATCCTCCTCCTCGGGGTCTTCCTCGTCGTCCCCGTGCTCATGGCACTGTGGGTGAGCTTCTCCGACTGGGGAGGCCGGGGCAGCCCCTTCTCCTCCGGGGTCCACTTCGTGGGCTTCGAGAACTACCAGGCGATCCTCTCCGGAGGCGGACTGGCCGAGCAGGACTTCGGCATGTCGCTCAAGAACAACGCCTGGTACGTGGTGCTGGTGGTCCCCATCCAGACCGCCGTCGCCCTCGGGCTGGCCGTGCTGGTCAACCGGGCGATCCTGCGCGGACGCGGCTTCTTCCGCACCGCCTTCTACTTCCCGTCCGTGACCAGCTCGGTCGCGATCACGGTGCTCTGGCTGTTCCTGTTCAGCACGACGGGCGCCGTGAACAAGGTGCTCTCCTGGGTCGGCATCAACGGACCCAACTGGTTCAACGATCCAGACGGCATCGTGCACAACTTCCTCGGGCTGTTCGGCGTGAAGCAGGGGCCGAGCGCTCTCACCCAGAACACCCTCCTCGGCGTCTCCTGGTGGGACTGGCTCGGCGGTCCGTCCGTCGCGATGAGCGCGTTCGTCATCATGGCCGTCTTCACCACGAGCGGCACGTTCATGCTGCTGTTCATCGCCGCGCTGCAGAACCTCGGCGGCGACATCACGGAGGCGGCGATGATGGACGGCGCGAACGGCTGGCAGCGGTTCTGGCGCATCACGCTCCCGCAGCTCCGCCCGACGCTGTTCACGGTGCTCACCCTCGGACTGATCGGGTGCTGGCAGGTCTTCGACGCCATCTACACCGGCACGCGAGGCGCGCCGGGCAAGACGACGCTGACGCCGGCGTACCTCTCATACAAGAGCTCGTTCGTCGACCAGGACTGGGGCCAGGGCGCCGCCATCGCGTTCATCCTGTTCGTCATCATCGTGGTCTTCACCATCTTCCAGCGCTGGGTGCTGCGCGAACGCACCGTGTCCAAGCGCCGGATGCGGTTGTACCAGCCGGCCGTGACGGCGTCGTCACAGCCTGCCCAGTCGGCAGACGGCAACGCAGACAGCAGTGCAGACAGCAGAGGAGTCCGCCGATGACCGCCGGGACCACCACCTCCGATGCCGCGAACACCATCGCCGTCGGCACCCTCGCGAACGCGCAGCCCCCGCTCCGCCCTCAGCGGCAGCGGTCCACCGGCTCCGTCGTCGCGTCGTCGATCACGTACGCGATCCTCGTGGTCATCGCCGTCATCTACATCGCGCCGTTCCTCATCCAGCTGGCCACCTCGTTCAAAACGGACGCGGACGCGACGGCCAACCCGGTGTCCCTGATCCCGGAGACCTGGACGACCGCCGCGTACACGAAGCTCTTCCTCAACTCCGACTTCCCCACCTGGTTCAAGAACTCGATCATCGTCACCGTGTTCGTCACGGCGGGGCGCGTGTTCTTCAACTCGCTGGCCGGCTACGCGCTCGCCCGCCTGCACTTCCGGGGCCGCGGCGTGGTGTTCGCCGGGCTCGTGGCCGTGATGTCCGTGCCGGTCGTCGTGCTGCTCATCCCGAAGTTCCTGGTCATCAACCAGCTCGGGATCTACGACTCGTACGCGGGCATGATCATCCCGCTGCTGACGGATGCGGCCGGGGTGTTCATCATGAAGAACTTCTTCGAGTCCATCCCGGCGAGCGTCGAGGAGCAGGCGCGCATCGACGGCGCCGGCACCTTCCGGGTGTTCTGGTCGATCGTGCTTCCGATGGCGAGGCCGGCACTCATCACCATCGTCATCCTGTCGTTCCAGGGGTCGTGGAACGAACTCGCGCACTTCATCGTGTCCACCCAGGATCCGTCGCTGACCACGCTGACCAAGGGCGTCGCCGGGCTGGCGAGCGGGCAGCTGAGCCAGGGCAGCCAGTACCCGATCAAGCTCGCGGCGGCGGCGATCATGACCATCCCGGTTGCCGTGCTGTTCTTCATCTTCCAGCGGCGCATCATGAACACCAGCGAAGGGGCGGTGAAGGAGTGACCGCCGCAGCGCCCACCATCGTCGCCACCTGCGGCGGCCTCACCCCCGGCACCTGGACCGACGCGGTCTACGGCCCGCTGATCGAGCACGCCGTGTCGCTCGCCCGGGTCTCCGGCCGTCGTCCGCGGGTCACGCACGTCAACACGGCGGGCGGAGACCAGCGCCAGATCGAGGGCACCGAACTCGAGGCCGCGCGGCTCGCGGGCGTCGACGCCGGGCACCTGCGTCTCTTCCCCCACCCGAACGTGGAGGACGTGCGCGCGCACCTCCTGTCTCAGGACGTGGTCTGGGTGAGCGGAGGCAGCCTCGTCAACCTTCTGGCCGTGTGGCGCGCCCACGGACTGGATGCGGTCGTCCGCGAAGCCTGGGAGGCCGGCGTCGTGCTCGCAGGAGGGTCGGCGGGTGCGCTCTGCTGGCACAGCGGAGGGACGACATCGTCGTTCGGCCCGCAGATCGGCGCGGTTCCGGACGGGCTGGGCCTGCTGCCCGGCTCCCTCGGCGTGCACTACGACTCCGACCCGAACCGCAGGGTTGCCCACCGCGCGGCGGTCGCCGCCGGGGTCCTGCCGGACGGCTACGCGCTCGACGAGGGGGTCGGCCTCGTCTACGAGGGCACCCGCCTCGTCGAGGTGATCGCCGAGCAGCCCGGACGTTTCGCCTGGCGCGTCGAGCGTGACACGGCGAGCGCCGACCCGTCCTCGCCGGGCGTCCGCGAGAGCAGGATCGTGCCGCGCACACTCACTTCGACCAGACCATCAGACAACCCCCACTCCGAGGAGGCGTGAACGCCACGATGACCCAGCCGCTCCAACCCCTACTGCACGACAGTGTCGTGGTGCTCACCGCGCCCAGCCAGGCGTGGTCCACAGCAGACGGCACCGTCGACGGCCGGGGCATCCACGGCTTCTACCACTCGGACCTGCGGGTCCTCGGCGGAATCGGGCTCACCATCGACGGCGCGACGCCGGAGCACATCGCCACGGGCTCCCCCGACGCGGCGACGGCCGTGTTCACCTCCCTCGCCCGCGGCATCGACGACCACACCGCCGACCCCCGCGTGCGCATCGACCGCACCAGGAGGGTCGACGCCGGTTCCCTGGTGGAGTCGATCACCGTCAGCAATGCGCTGTCCACGGCCGTCCAGCCCACCGTCGGGGTGTCGCTGCTCGCCGACTTCAGCCCGATGCAGGTGGTGAAGGCCGGACTGACCGGCAGCGAGCATCCCGTCGTCGCGACAGCCACGGCGGACGGCGTGACGTTCGCATCCGGAGTGGTCGCCGCCACCGTGGTCGCGCCGGCTGCCGCCATCTCGGTCGGTGACGCCGCGGCGGACGACGTCTCCGCGACGCTGACCTGGACCGCCGAGATCCCCGCGCACAGCGCCGTCACGTTCACCTGGCGCATCGAGGTCGACGACCCGACGGCCGTGGTCGCCGGGGCGGAGCCGTCGCAGGACTGGGCATCGTTCACCGCCGCGACGGGCGACTCCCGCCTCGCCGCCTGGCTGCACCGCGCGCTCGGCGATCTGCAGGCGCTGCGCATGTCCACCACCGACCGCCCGGAGGACGTCTTCCTCGCGGCGGGCGCCCCCTGGTTCTTCACGCTGTTCGGCCGCGACTCCCTCTGGGCGGCCAGGATGCTCCTGCCGCTCGGCACCGACATCGCCGCCTCCACGCTGCGCGTACTCGCCGCGATGCAGGGCACCGAGACCGTGAACGCCACTGCGGAGCAGCCGGGCAAGATCATGCACGAGCTCCGCCCCGCCGCGCTGACCATCCCCGGCGAGGGCGTCGTGCTTCCCCCGCTCTACTACGGCACCGTGGATGCGACGGCCCTCTGGGTCACGCTGCTCCACGACGCGTGGACCTGGGGCATGCCCGCCGCCGAGGTCGAAGCCCTGCTGCCGCACCTGGAGGCCGCCCTCGCCTGGATGCGCGACTACGGCGACAGCGACGGAGACGGCTTCCTCGAATACGTCGACACCACCGGCCACGGCCTCGCCAACCAGGGCTGGAAGGACTCGGGCGACTCCATCCAGTGGATGGACGGCACCCTCGCCGACGGACCCATCGCGCTCTGCGAGGTGCAGGGATACGCCTACGAGGCGGCCGTGGGCGGCGCGGAGCTGCTCGAGGCGTTCGGCCGCTCCGGCGCCGACGAGTGGCGCACCTGGGCCGCCGAGCTCAAAGAGCGCTTCGCCGCGTCCTTCTGGATCGACGACCCCGACGGCGCATACCCGGCGATCGCCCTCGACAGCGCCAAGCGCAAGGTCGACACCGTCACCAGCAACATCGGGCACCTTCTCGGCACGGGCATCCTCACCCCGGACCAGGCCGCACTGGTGGCCCGCCGTCTGGCCTCCCCCGAGCTGAACTCGGGCTACGGGCTGCGCACCATGTCGTCGGCGTCCGGGGGATACTGGCCGCTGAGCTACCACGGCGGCTCGGTGTGGGCGCACGACACGGCCATCGTCATCACCGGACTCGCCCGCGAGGGCCACACGGCCGAGGCGGAGGCGCTCGCGAGCGGCCTGCTCGCCGCCGCGGAGGGCTTCGGCTACCGGATGCCCGAGCTGCACTCCGGCGACCCGGCGACGCTGACCGCGACCCCCATCCCGTACCCCGCCGCGTGCCGTCCGCAGGCCTGGTCGGCAGCGGCGGCGGTCGCCGTGCTCGGAGCGCGGCTCGGCCTCCGCGCCGACGCGCGCGCCGGAACCCTCTCGGTCTCCCCAGTGCCCGGCGTGGGCACCATCGAGGTCTCCGGGCTCCGGTTCGCCGGGGAACCGGTGAGCATCGCGGTCGACGACGCCGGGGTGGTCACGCGGAGCTGAGGCGCTGAGCAGCTGAGCGCAGCTGTGGGAGCCTCCGGCGGGGCTCCTACAGCTGCGCCATGATCTGCCTGGCGATCACGCGCCCGGCGCGGTTCGCGCCGATGGTGCTCGCCTGCGGGCCGTATCCGGCCAGGAAGATGCGCGGGTCCTGCCACGACGCACCCGATGCGACGGTCAGCCCTCCGGACTTCTCGCGCAGCCGCAGCGGCGCCAGGTGACGCAGCTCCGGGCGGAAGCCGGTGGCCCAGATGATCGCGTCCGCGCGCGTGAAGGAGCCGTCGCCCCAGCGCACGCCGTCCCGCTCGATGGCGGCGAACATCGGCCGCTCGACGAGCAGCCCGCGCGAGATCCCGGAGGCGATGCGCCTGGTGCGAGGGACGCCCGTGCCGCTCACGATGCTGGGCAGCGCCCCGCCTGCGCGGGCGGCAGCATCCTGTGCGGCCACCGCCGCGACGCCGCCCTCGATGGTCAGCTCGGACTCGTCCTTGAACTCGACCGGCCTGCGGGTGGCCCAGACGACCGCATCCGCCACGTTCTCGAGCTCCAGCAGGAACCCGATCGCCGACGTCCCTCCTCCGACCACCACCACGGACTGCCCGGCGAACTCCTCGGCCGCCAGATAGCCCGAGGTGTGCACGTGCCGCCCGGCGAACGCGTTCATCCCCGGGTAGTACGGCACGAACGGCGCGCCCCAGGTGCCGGATGCGTTGACCACCATCCGTGTCGCCGTCTCGCCGCGGGTGTGCTGCACGATCAGGTCTGCCCCGCGGTCGAACACGCTCGTCACGGTGACGGGACGCTGGACGTCCAGCCCGAAATGCTCCTCGTATCGCCGGTAGTAGCCGGCGACGATGTCCTTGGCCGGGAGCGACCTGTCCGCGGTCTCGAAGCTGATGCCGAGCTCGGCCATCCCCGGCAGATCGTTGACGTGGTGAGCGCTGCCGAGCTTCAGTGCATCCCAGCGGTGCTGCCACGCTCCGCCCGTGGACGGACCGCGGTCGTAGACGATGAAATCGGTGCCGGGAGTCAGCTCGAACCGGCGAAGATAGTAGGCGACAGCGAGACCTGCCTGGCCTGCGCCGATGATCGCCACCTGAGTGTCGGTCCTCGTCGTTGTCACGCGCCCATCCCATCATGTCTCGCTGTGCGCGAACTAAGGGCCACTCAGGTCCTACATGCTAAACTAGACGCTAGTTTTCACGTTCATGTTCGGATTCCCGGGTGGCTCATCTCCTACCCGGCCTGGCACCGTAAGGGGGTCACGCATGGGGCGCGGCCGTCAAAAGGCAAAGCACACCAAGATCGCGCGCGAGTTGAAGTCATTCAGCCCGAACGTGAACTACGACGCGCTCGAACGTGAGCTGACGGGACACTCTCACAACGACGAGCAGTACGAGAAGTGGGCGGACTACGAGCCCGAGGGCTACAAGGACGACTACGAAGACGAGGAAACGCCGAAGCGCGCCTGACGGCCCCGGCGGATGTCGTGCATCACGGCCGGCTCCCGCACCTCACAACCACCCCTGTGAGGCCGCGATCGTCGCCGCTTCCGAGCGGTTTCGCGCGCCCGTCTTCCCGATCGCGTTCGACAGGTGATTGCGCACCGTTCCCTCGCTGAGGTGCAGCTCCCGTGCGATATCGGTGACGCTCCCTCCCCGGGCGGCCACGGACAGCACCTCCGTCTCGCGCGGCGTGAGCGGCGACGTTCCCGACGCCAGCGACTCCGCCGCCAGCGTCGGATCGACCACCCGCAACCCCTGAGCCACCCGCCGCACGGCGTCGGCCAACTGCCCGGACGGCGTGTCCTTCACCACGAACCCGGATGCGCCCGCCTCCATCGCGCGCCGCAGGTAGCCCGGCCGCCCGAACGTCGTGACGATCAGCGACCGGCAGTCCGGATACTGAGCCCGCAGTGCCGCGGCAGCCTGGATCCCGTCCAGGCCCGGCATCTCCACGTCGAGGAGCGCGACCTGCGCCGCCGACGCTCGCGCCGCATCCACCACCTCGTCGCCGCGTCCCACCTGGGCGACCACCGTGAGATCCGGTTCGAGGTCGAGCAGGGCGGCGAGCGCACCCCGCACGAGCGCCTGGTCGTCGGCCAGCAGCAGCCGGATGGGTTCTGTCACGCTTCCGCCTTCCGCACCGTGAGGCGCACACCGCCGTGGGGGCTGGCACTCACCAGCACCCTGGCCCCGACCGGGCGGGCCCGCGCGATCAGTCCGTCGAGCCCGTTGCCGCCCGCGGACGGGAGCGCCACGCCTCCCGGCGCCCGCTGGTCCGCCGCCGAGCCAGGTCCCACGGCGCCG